>CAWGCC010000001.1:0-9702 GCA_963820965.1 uncultured beta proteobacterium
CCACCGCGGTAGGCTTGCCGGCACGCCTATCGTCCGCGAGGTCGACCGCGCCCGCGGAACGCGAAAGGATGATCCTGCTGCTTAGAGATTCATCACTCCGGACTGTTCGGACAGGCGTCGAAGGAACTGGGTATCGCCGCGGACGTGGTCTGCTGGATGATCTACGGCACCGTCCTTGCGTCTGCGTCGATTGGTATGGCGATCTGAGCAGCTCCAGCGGCTCGGTCGCGGCCGAGCGAGCCCAGGCGGCCGGGCTCACCCGAGTCGCCGAACGCCCACGTTGGATGCGGCCCCAGTTCCCGAGCTAGACCTCCAGCGCCTCGTCCCAAGCGCGCCTCCGGAAACGCAGGCCGTACCTCTTCAACACCGGTCTCCTGGGAGCCGCGCGAGGCTGGACAGGTACCGCGCCCTCCGCCGGCGCCGCAGGCACCGCCCGGCCCGTTCGCGCTCCTTGGCCAGTTGATCGAGGAGGGCCGGGTCACCGTGTTCCTCACCAACGGCGACCGCAATTGGGTCGTACGGGCGGGTGACACGATCGACAGACACTATCTCGCGTCGACGCCATCGCGGTACCGGACGATGACGTCTACGACCGCGCTCGAAACGCTGCACGAACTCGCGACGGCTACGCGCCGCCGCACCTTCGGTCAGCCAGCACATCGTGGAGCACCTCCGAGGCGCTACCGGTCGCAGTTTCCCCCCGAAACCACGTCCACCGCCCGGCCAGGCCGGGGCCGCTGCTCGCGGCCCCATTGCGGGCGGCGGCAGGAAGCGCGTCGATCCGCTAGTGTTGGACCGCCGCCGGGGGGCGCTGCGCGCCACGCGCGCGTCGAACTCGCGTATCAACCCGACGGCGCTCGCCGCGGTGAGCCCCCCGCGGGCGACTCCGGCCGCTTAGATCGACCTCGCGGGCGCTACCGGCCGCCGGCGCAGGCGGCGTTCGGCGATCGCGCAGTCGCCGACGGAGACTCAGATCGGGATCGAAAGCGCTACTGCGACGGATGCGCGTGGTGCGAGGATTGCGATTGCGACGCCGGGTACGCATTGCGTCGCGATTGTGCAAGGCCGAAGGGGAAACCGTACCCATGCTTGCAGGTTTCAGGTGTGGAGACGCGTGCACCGCGGATGCTCACAGTGCGGGTCGATCTGGGTCGGGAATCCCGGACCGAAGGCAGCGTTAGTTTTCCGGCAGACTGTACCTTGTGACAAGGGGGTTTGTCGTGAAGAGGAAGCGCTTTTCAGTTGAGCAGATCGTGGCGGTGCTGAAGCAGGCCGAGCTCGGCATGCCGGTGGCCGATCTGATCCGTCAGATCGGGATCTCGGAGCAGACCTTCTACCGCTGGAAGAAGCAGTACGCGGGCTTGCAGTCCGACCAGGTGCGCGAGTTGAAGCAGCTCCAGGACGAGAACGGCCGGTTGAAGAAGCTCGTGGCCGAGCTCAGCTCTCGACAAGGCGATCCTGCAGGACATCGCCTCAAAAAAGTGGCCGGGCCCGCGCTGAGGAGGCAGGCGGTGGACTACATCGTCGAGCATCACGGTTGCAGCAGGCGGCGGGCCTGCCGACTGGTCAGGCGGCATCGCAGCACGCAGTACTACCGCAGCGTCAAGGACCGTCGCGAAGATCTTCGCGCGAGGATGCGCGAGATCGCGCGTAGCCGCGTGCGCTACGGCTACCGCAGGATTCACGTGCTGTTGAAGCGCGAAGGCTGGCAGCTCGGCAAGCATCAGATGTACCGGCTCTACGGCGAAGAGCAGCTCCAGCTCCGCTCGAAGCTGCCGAGGCGGCGCAAGATGGTCGTTCAGCGCCGACAGCGCGTCGTGCCAGCGCGCGTGAACGACGTTTGGGGGCTCGACTTCGTTGCCGATCAGCTCGCCGATGGCACGCGATTTCGCGCGCTGACGATCGTCGACGTGTTCAGTCGGGAAGCGCTGGCGATCGAGGTCGGCAAGCGTTTAGGTGCTGAGCACGTCGTGGCGAGTCTGAATCGGCTCGTCGCGCAGCGCCAGGCGCCGCGATATCTGTTCGTCGACAACGGAAGCGAATTCTCCGGGCGGCTGCTCGACCTGTGGGCGTATCACCATCAGGTTCAGCTCGACTTCAGCCGGCCAGGCAAGCCGACCGACAACAGCTTCGTGGAGACCTTCAACGGATCGCTGCGCGACGAGTGCCTGAACGTGCATTGGTTCGAATCGGTGCGAGACGCCGCAGCGAGATCGAGGCGTGGCGCCGCGACTACAATGAGAGCCGCCCTCACATGGCTCTCGGCGACCTGTCGCCGGCGGAATTTGCCCGAGGGCTGGGCGCTCGCGCCCAGCCCTCGGGTTCAATGGGCGTCGGAAACTAGCGCTTGAACTGGTCCAAATTCCCGGAGCGGTTCAAGGACGATCTGGACGTAGAGTCCGAGCGGTCGATAAAGCGTAGCGGATTCGCTCGACCGTAGAAGTACGGGTTGATCCCACCCGTCAACCCGATCGGATCGCTCTGAACGTATCGTCCCGTCTGCGGATCGTAGTCTCTGAAGTAGTTGTATTACTGCCGCGTCATCGATTCTGCCGGCGCCTCACGTAGCCGGAAGTGAGTCAGACTGCCTGCTAGTCCGATACAAGAGATACAGATACACGATGGGGTAAAGAGGGAGATTTGGGCAGCCCGCCAAATTAGCTGTGTGAGGTACTCAATCCGACTAACAGCTATTTGACGTTCGATCACTAGTCGTGTGACCTCGTTAGACCGAGGAACTGACAAACCCGGTCCGGCCTCACCCTGGGGTTCTGTTCCCGCAGGGGCACTCGAGTGCAGGTTGAGTTCGCCTGATGGAACGGACCACTTCGTGTAGCTACCTATGCCGACCACGATTAGCTGAAGCACTACCGCGAGTGCAAGCAACAGTTTGTCGATACCCGAGAGTTTTTGAGCATCTCTAACTCCGCCTATCAGCGTCTGGGTGGACCCGATGGCCATCCGAGCGGCCTTCGATCCAATGCTTCCTCAAGGCCCGGGCTTTGGCTGTCGCCGTACAGAAGCCGCACTGCCTGCGCCGCCGTGCTCGCCGTGCAAACAAATTTCTCTCGTTCCAACCGCGTCGCAGCAGCGCAGTAGCCGGCGGGTCTCTGTTTCCACGCAAAGCTTGTTCATCAGCCTGATTGGCTCGTCGTATGACTTAGCCATTTGCTCATTGATGACCAGCAATCCGAAATCGCCGATGGTTGACTTGCCCAGTATCCGCCGGTGAAGGCCCCAACCAAGCGCAGCAGCTGAAAGAGCGGGGGATACAAGCCTGTCGCATCTGTGTCTCGCAGCGGATTCTGATTTGCGTACCCGTAGCTATGATTGAGGGTGGCCGTGGTGTACGCGTCGCTGTCGTAATCACACCCAGCGGGTCTGGCTGGACGTAGCGACCCGTCTGCGGATCGTAGTCACGGTAGTAGTTGTAGGCAGTGTCGTCTCCAGGTCGAAGTACTGGCCGGGGAAACGGAGATTGAACTCAAAGTTCCCGAGCCCACTCGGGTTCTCCTCAGGCGGCGACCTGCCGAAGGGCTCCTGGTGCTCCCAGCGCCAGACGAGCTGCTGCGCGTCGTTTGTAATCGCTCTTGGCGTGTTTAGATGGTCGGCATGCACGTAATAGAGGGCGGGCGGTCCCGCTTGCACGGGCCCCTGGCAGGTGACGTTGCCCGCAGTCACGGTGAAATCGAGCTTGTTCCCCCGCGGCGGATAGCCCCCGGCAAACGTGAAGGTCACCGTGCCCTCAACGGCATAGCCGTTCTGGAGCGACGCACCAGCATACACCCGGACCACCTCTGAGAACGCGTTGTTCCCGGCAGTTGCAAGCGTGTCCGCGACCGGCTCTCCATCGATGCTGGTGATGACGACGCTAATGCGGTTTTCCCGCCCGATACCCGCGGGCGACCTGACCATGAATCTCAGCGCATTCCCCACGTCCATCCCGCCGGTCCATGTCAGGATAAAGAGCTCGGTCGTGCCGTCGCGCACGGTGACGCGTGCATTGCCTGCGCCGTCATAGATGAGGACGAATCCGTATGGCTTCCCCGAGACCCAGTCGAGATCAGCCCGTGCGGTGACGTCGAAGTCCCGCGTGTTGGTGCCTAGGCCCCATTCCCAACCGCGTTCGCCTGGCCGCCCGCTGTGGACCTCCATCCGCTCGCGTCGCGCGTAGGGGACGTAGGTATTGGACATGTCCACCGTCGGGTTGGCCGCACAGCCTCCGACTGCCTGGCCATGTACGGCCACCGCCACCGGCTGATCCGCAAGCCAAAAATATTCCCGGATAGGGGTGCCGGTCGCGGTCGATTCGGCAATCAGCCGCCCTTGTGCGTCGTAGTGATAGATCGTGTCTCCCGGGGTGGACGTCTTCCTTACCCGCTGCCCGAGCGCATTCACCTGAAAGGTCGTGGTGCTCGTCCCCGAGGTCGCTGATGCCAGCCGCCCCCGGGCGTCGTAGCCAAAGGTGTTGAGGCCGTCGCCCGTGATCGAGCCGTTCGCATCGTGCAGGTAACTTCGCGTCCCCGAGGCCCCGGTGACCGAGACGAGGCGGTTGTTCATCGCGGGATAGCTATAGATGTCGGTGCTGCCGCCGATGCTCTTCGAGAGCCGGTTTCCCATCGCATCGTAGCTATAGGCGAAGGTCGAAGCAGGCAGCACCGCGTTCGTCAGCCGGTCGAGCGCATCGTAGCCGTAAGTGTTGGTGTTGGCGGGATTGGCTGGCTCGGCGATTTGCGTGATGCGGCTCGCGGCATCGAAGGAAAGCTGCTTGGTCGGACCAGCCAAACTGTGGCTCGCAATCCGCCCGTCCAGATCGAAGCTCCTCGCATAGGTCTGGAGGTTGCCGAAGGTGAAGCCCTTTGCCGGTCCTAACGGCTGATAGGTGACGTCCTGCACCACGACCCGGGTCTCGCCGCCATCGGTGGTCTCGATCCGGCTTACCCGGCCCAGGCCGTCGAGACCGTAGCTCGTCGTGCGCCCCGACGGATAGGTGATCCCGGTCATGCGGCCGGCGGCATCGTACGCATAGGCGGTGGTGTAAGTCTGACCCGCGATCGCACGGGTTTCGCTGACGATGCGGCCCTTCTGGTCGTAGCCGTAGGCGGTGGTCTGAAGCACGGCAGCGACGGCTGAAGTCTCGGTGACCGAGGTGAGCCGCCCGATCCCGCTCACCCCCTGGTCATAGACGTAGTCGACCTGCTTGAGCTGGCTCCCGGTGGCCTGGTTGTAGAGGATGCGGGTGACCCGATTCAGCGCATCGTAGGTGTAGCTCGCTGACTGGCCTTTGGCGTCCGTAGAGGTGGTCAGATTGCCTGCCGCATCGTGGGTACTGGTGGTGGTGCCGGTGTCGGGGCTTGACTGCTGCACTAGATTGCCTAGCCCGTCGACGGTGTAGCCAGTCGTGTTGCTGCGCGGGTCACTGACCAATACGAGCTGGTCCAGGCCATCGTAGCCGTAGCCGGTCACCCCGTTCGCCGGGTCGGTCAGCTGCTTGAGCCGGTTGAGCGCGTCGTAGGCATTGACCGTCACCCGGTTCAGTGGATCGGTGATCGAGGTCACGTTGCCCTGGTTGTCGTAGCCGTAGCTGGTGACTTGAGTGGCGGGACTTGTTCCACCGATCTCCTGGACCAGCCGGTTCAGGTTGGAGTACACCCGGCTGCGGGTCTGCGCGAGCTGGCTTGCCGGATCGAACACGTCCTCACGGGTGCGATTGCCCATGAGATCGAGCGTGTAGGTAACCCGATTGCCGAGGTTGTCGGCGATCTGGATCGGCCGATGCGCCGCGTCGTAGGTGTAGGCAAGGAAGCTGCCGTCGGGGAGCGTCACTCTCGTGAGCTGCCCCACTTCGTCGTACTCAAAACTCGTGAGCTCGCCGCCGACCGAGCGCGAGGTGAGCCGCTGGCGCGCGTCGTACGTGAGCGCCGTCACGAGCCCATTGGGGTCGACGATCGTGAGCGGCTTGCCGTGCGCGTCGTAGCCAGTGATCTGGGTGACGTGACCCAGCGCGTTGGTGGTGGTGGCGAGGCTTCCTCGCTTGCCGACGTCGGGGTCGTCATTCGGGGAGTAACTGTTGCTCGTCGCATCCGGGACATCGGTGCGCGGACCATCGACGGTGAGCACCTGACCGTTCTGGTTGTACGTGTAGGCAAAGGTGCGCGGTGTGCCGATGGGCGTCGCCGAGAAACCTTGTGCGCCGCTCGCGTCGTTCGTCGCCTGGATCGTCCGCGAAAGCATGCTGCCGCGGGTGCCCGGGTTTGGATCGGTCGGCTCACCGTAGAGGAAAGTGGTGATGCGCAAGGGTTCTGCGATCCGCGCCGGCAAGCGGTAGAAGGGGTGCCATTCGGTGGTTATGCGCCGCTCCTGCGGCGTGCCAGCGGCTTCGACACGCAACGTCTCCAGGCCGCGCGCATCGTGCGAGTACTGCGTCAGGTTGCCGTTCCAGTCAGTGGTCGATCCGAGGAAGCCATTCGGGTCGTACGTACGCGCCTTCGGGCCGCATCCCGGCCATGGCGAGCCAGAGATGCTTGTGCTGCGCGACACGTTTGACAGCACCGAGAAGCTGTACTCCCGAACGCTCGAGAGACCTTCCGACACGAAGTTCTCGACGCGGGCGCCGCCGCCGGGGAGAGTTTGCAGCCTGACCCGTCCCGCCCCGCCGGCGTGCTCCGATTCGACGGCGCGCCCATCCGCGTCATACCGATAGTTCGCGAAGCGGACCCCGTTCTCATCGGTGATGCCGGTGAGCGCATGCGCGACGCCGCCAATCGTCATCCCCGGTTCGTTGTAGTGATAGTGGCGCTCGGTGCCGTCGGGGAACCGCACGCGCTCGAGGTCACCGTCGGCTCCGTATGCGTACTCATACTGCGGGTCACCCGCCTCCGCAGGCCGGTCGAGGGCAGGATCCGACATCGAGCGAATCCGGCCTGAAGCATCGTAGGTAAGGTGCAGTCGCTTACCCAAGGAGTTGGAAACGCGGATCAGGAAGCCCGCCGCTGGCGCGATGGGCGATGGTGTCGCAGCGTCGCTGTACAGCAAGGAAATCGTCAAGGCGGCGCGATCCCGAATCTCGATGAGCCGCCCGGTCGCGTCGTACTCCTCGGTTTCATTGTTCGTGGCGGTAACGAGCGTCCAGCCCTGCGTTGTCCCCAACGCGTCGGTCTTTCGCGTCAGCCGCTCCTCGCGCCTCGACTCGGAGCCAAAGGTGTTCGAGCCGGCGGGCGCTTTGAACGCGTCTGCGCGACCGTCGGCCCGGAAGACATACGCAATGTTGTTTACGAAACGCACACTCCGGTCGAAGCTGTGCCGCCAGCGCGGGCCGAGTGTGCTCGTAGGGGTCGTCGAATCGCTGTTGTAGAACCGCTCGAAGGCGAGGGGGACGAGACCAGAACTCCGATAGTCCAATTCCCGAAGGAGCTTGTTGCCGTTGGCGGGGTTGATTGGATTACCGAGAGGGCACAGATTCGCCTCGTCGGGGAATCCTCTGTTCTCGTTCTCGGAAGGCGGCGGGTTGTTCTGAGGAACGCAGGTATAGAACTCCGGCGGGTTCAGCCCGGGGACTCCGCGACTCTGGTAGCCAGGGGGACAGGCGTTAGCGGTGGGTGAGGCGGAGGCGATTACGCCGCTGTTTTCGCACGTGGTCTGCTGGGTCAATACCGTGCAGTGATAGTTTCCACTAGGGTCAGTAACCCAGGTGCCTGTCCCGACAGACCGCCACAGCCCCGGGCACACGGTACGGCCTTCACAGGCACAGGTAATCGCTTGGCCGTGAGTTGGGACATTGGTGCATTCGAGCCGAGGAGGCGCACACTGGACGATCCCGCAGATGCTTCCAACCCAGCTGGACGGGCTTCTGGCGACGGCGTCGCTCGCGGAAAGCACCAAGCACACGAGCGCAAGAGTCACGCAACAGCGGACCAAAAGCAGCGAGCGCGTAGAGCGCATGACGGCCCTCCCTGAGGTCGCAGAGCTCTGGAGGCGGCCCCTTCCAGTGTGCGAGATTCTCTGTGTGGCGAACGCTAACTGGCGGCTCATCTTACGGCGCGCGCCACCGCGCCCAATGCAAAACTTTGTTAACTCCTGCGACCTCGCGGGCTTGGTTGCGCGCATCCAGATTGGCCCCCAACTGGGCCGCACGCTATTGGCGAATAGGAGGAAAGCTGCCTTAGCGGTGCCTTGCCTTAACGGAGCGACGCCAGGCGCGAGCACAGCGGCGCCTCAACCTACTAACTCGAGCCGCCGCCGAAAGCCGATCGCCTCCGCGATGTGGGTCGTTACGATCGTCTCGGCCCCCGCCAGATCGGCGATCGTGCGCGCGAGCTTGAGCACCCGGTGGTAGGCGCGGGCTGAGAGTCCGAGCCGCGAGATCGCCTGCTTGAGCAGGGTTTCGCCGGCCGCGTCGGCGCGGCAGTGGCGCTCCACCTCCTTCGTGCCGAGCTCGCAGTTCGCCTTCCCCTGCCGCGCGAGCTGGCGCTCGCGCGCGGCGCTGACGCGGCGGCGGACCGCTGCGCTCGGTTCGCCGGGCGCTTGCGCCAACAGCTCCTCCTGCGGCACCGCCGGCACCTCGATGTGGATGTCGATGCGATCGAGGAGCGGCCCGGAGAGCTTCCAGCGGTAGCGCGCGACCTGATCGGGCGTGCAGCGGCACTTGCCGCCGTAATGCGCCGAGATATCCGCACGGACACGGGTTCATCGCCGCGATGAGCTGAAAGCGCGCCGGAAACTCGGCCTTGCGCGCCGCGCGCGAGATCGACACCCGCCCCGACTCGAGCGGCTCGCGCAGCACCTCGAGCACGCGCCGGTCGAACTCCGGCAGCTCGTCGAGGAAGAGCACGCCGCGATGCGCGAGCGAGATCTCGCCCGGCCGCGGGTTGCCGCCGCCGCCGACGAGCGCGACGCTCGACGCCGAGTGGTGCGGCGCGCGGAACGGCCGCTCGCGCCAGCTCGTCGACGCGGAAGCCGACCGCCGCGAGCGAGCGCAACGCGGCCGACTCGAGCGCCTCCTCGTCGGTCATCGGCGGCAGGAGCCCGGGCAGCCGCGCGGCGAGCATCGACTTGCCGGTGCCCGGCGGGCCGACCAGCAGCAGGCTATGGCCGCCGGCCGCGGCGACCTCGAGCGCGCGCTTGGCGTGGCCCTGGCCTCTCACCTCGGACAGATCGGGATAAACGGCGCCGTTCACGCTCGGCGCGGGTGCGAATCGCTCGATCCGGGACTCGCCGGTCAGATGCGCGCACACGGCGAGGAGCGACGGCGCCGGGTAGACCGCCGCGTCCCGCACCAGAGCCGCTTCGGAGGCGCTCGGCAGGGGCAGCACGAAGCCGCGCCCGGAACGCGCGGCGCGATAGGTCATCGCGAGCGCGCCGCGGATCGCCCGCAGCTCCCCCGAGAGCGACAGTTCTCCCGCGAATTCGTATTCGGCGAGCCTGGCCGCCGGGAGTTGCCGCGTCGCGGCCAGGATGCCGAGCGCGATCGGCAAGTCGAAGCGTCCGCTCTCCTTCGGCAGATCGGCCGGCGCGAGGTTGACGGTAATGCGCCGGGCGGGAAACTCGAAGCGGCAGTTCAGGAGCGCGGCACGCACGCGATCGCGCGCCTCTCTCACCTCCGCCTCGGGCAGCCCCACGATCGTGAAGGCGGGCAGCCCGCCCGCGAGGTGCACCTCGACCGTGACGAGCGGTGCTTCGAGGCCGGCGAGCGCCCGGCTGTAG
>CAWGCC010000002.1:0-40403 GCA_963820965.1 uncultured beta proteobacterium
GTGAAGACCAGGATCAGCACCGCGATGATCGTCCAGATCACCTCGGCCAACGTGCTGTGATCGAAGCTCGCGGGGGTCGCGCCCTTCGAGTGGCGGAAGGTCGCGACGGAATAGATCATCACGGCGAAGACAGCGACCGCGATCGCCACGCACACCCACAGGATCAGATCGTGCAGGCCGTAGATATCGCGGGAGAGCGGTGACGCCCACGCAACCCCGGTGGATACCGGAGGGGCTCGCCAACCGCGTTGCTGTACTTGCCTCGCTTGAGGGTTGGTGCCCGGAGTACACCAAGGCAATTTACCGGGCCTGGTTTCTGGAGAACAAAGCCCCGGGAGATGTCCAGCACCTTCGATCCGTTCTCTCGCAGCTCGGGAAAGACCCGGACGCGACGATTGCCCAGGCCGATGGTCGAGGAGATTCGCAACCGATACGACTCCGAGACCGAACACGCGAAAGAGCTCGGTATCTTTGGGTCACCCACTTTCATGTGGGGCGCGGAGATGTTCTGGGGCGACGATCGATTCGAGGACGCGATTGACTGGGCCAAGTTTCACTCGAGTTGAGCGCATGGTGCCGAACCAGCGGTTGCAGCGGACCCGCTCCGGCGGGCTCCGCCCGCCTACGCGGGCCGCTGAACCGCGACGTTCGGCGTCATTACGTCTATCGTGTAGCCGTCACGATGCTCTCTAAACCGGCACGGATGAGGTCGGTGCACACGCACGTCTGCACAGCGAGAGCTCTTCCGATCGACTCATTCGTTCCAGACCGCGGAGGCACAGCCCATGTCTACACAAGGTTATGTGCTAGGCCCCACTGAGGGCGAACATCTTATTCGGAATGCTGGAAGCATTTTGATCAAGGTTGACCCCAGCAGAGGTTCAAACAACATGGCCTTGGGAACACAGCAGGTGCCGATCCGTACCGGCATCCTGGCCCATCAGCATCACGAAGCAGATGAGGTGCTGTTCGTCCTGGAAGGCACCGGCTTTGGCATGTTGGGCGACGCGCGCATGCCCATTGAAAAGGGTTCGGCAATTTATGTTCCCAACGGCGTTTGGCATGGGGTTGAGAATCCCGACAGTGAACTATCGCTGCTTTGGGTTGTGGCGCCACCGGGACTCGAGGCGTTTTTTCGCGAAGTAGCCAGCGCTCCTGGAGCACCGCCAAAGGAACTCACTCGCGAACAATTGGACGAAATCGCCCAGAAACACGGGATGCGGATCAAATGACTAGAAGTCTGTGAGTCGAGCCCCGCCGAACAAGGCCATGCAGCGGACCGTTCAACAGCGTCGCTTCGCGCCGCTGTTGCCCGGCCGCTGATGGCCGGCGTTAGGCGTCTCTCACAGTCACCAGTACCCCTTGAGGAGAGTCCGAATGATCACAGTCATCGACACGTTTCAACTGTCAAAGCCCATCACGCGGGACGAGGCACGAAGAATCTTCCTGAGCACAGCACCGAAATATCTGGGCGTCGCTGGTCTCGTCCGTAAGTACTATGCCCTCTCCCAGGACGGGAGCACAGTCACTGGAATTTATCTCTGGAACTCCCGCGCTGAAGCTGATGCCATGTTCACCGAAAGCTGGAGAGCTTTCGTGCGGGAGAAGTACGGTACAGATCCCTCGGTCACATACCTCGATAGCCCCGTCGTGGTGGACAACCTTACACACGAAATTCTCTCGGATGAGTAGCTTCGTCTTTTACGCGCAGACTGCTCACCGCACCAACGGAGACGCCTAACAAGCAATTCGAGACGGACCTTCGCAAGCAGGCTCCGCCCGCTTGCTCGGCCGCTCAATTGCATCGTTGGGCATCAGATGGCTGACGACGGCGCTCTTGCTCTCATCGGCACTTGGAGACTTATCTCCTGTGTCATGGAGGATGTCGAAACTGGGGAGCGAAAGCCTGTCTGGGGTGAGCATCCAAACGGCTATCTCGTTCTGACGCCCACAAGTCGCTGGATCGTGGTTCAGACTGCGGAAGGGCGCAAGGTCCCGCAGACGGACGAAGATCGGACTGCTGCTTTTCGATCGATGCTTGCTTATTCCGGTACGTATCGCACCGAGGACCATAAGATTGTCATCACGGTCGACGTAGCCTGGGACGAGGCTTGGAACGGCACAGAGCAGGTCAGGTTCTACAAACTTGAGGGCGACAAGTTACACATCGAGGCTGCACCTCAGCCCTACGTCAACTTCGGGGGCAAGGTGATGCGCGGCATCCTGACGTGGGCAAGAGAGCGGTGACGACCGTGCTGCCCAACCATGCGATGCAGCGGACCGCTTCACAGCGGGCTTGCGCCCGCCGTTTCGCGGCCGCTGATCGCAGACGTTAGCGCTCATGGGCACCACATCGCGCAAGCAGAAGCCTCCGCGAGCGGACGGCCAGATAGCCGGCCTCGCTGGGGAGTTCTTCGTCGCTGCCGAGTTGCTCAAGCGCGGGCTCCAGACATCTGTCACCTTTGGCAACGCGAAGGCGATAGATCTGCTCGCGTTCAATCCAGTTACGAAGCGGTCATTCACGGTTCAAGTGAAGACCGTGCGAAAGAAGAACGTCTTTCCAATCGCTCACGCAAAGGTGGATCCAAAACACACGTATGTGTTTGTGATTCTCAATAGCGCCACCGAAGCAGTGCAGTACTACGTTGTTCCCGGCAAGATCCTAGCCGCCGAACCAGAGCGGTTCAATGCGCGCTGGTTTCAAGACCCTCGATTCCCGGGTATTAACTGGCGCCTCTTTGATAAACAAGGGTTCGCGTCGGCGTGGCACATCTTTGATGAACCTGAGCGCTAACCTGCGCTTCGAGCCGACGGCCGCAAGCGTACCGCTTGCGGTTCCCTCCTCGCTTCGCTCGTCGGCCGCGGCTCAAGCGCGGCGTTAGAGCGCACTCAGCGCTCGACTTGACAATGTATCCACATAGACTCGTGGTCGACGCCAATTGCATCAATGCAAAGGGCGGAATACCCGCGATGAACGCATTGGACGAATACCACCACGCTGGAGCACTTGAGCTGATCGTGACCAGCACGTTGCCTGTCGAACTTGATAAAGGTTCCACTCAAGCTCAGAAAGCACGGCTGTACCAATCAGTGGGCGGCTACCCGCTCTACTTCCCCGGCGAAAAGGGGGCACAGTCGAGTATTGGAGCACCTGTTCGGAAGTCCCTTCTACATCTACTGCACCAAGAGCTGTTCGGGCGAGACCTCGAAGGGAAGGCTCTGCTGCGCGCTGTGCGGGATTGTCTTCATCTAGATCAAGCCCAAATGAACGGCGCCGACATTTTTGTCACGAATGATAGGCGTCTACACGCAGCAGAGTCCTTTCTCGCAAGACACGGCGTCCATCTCTCAATCGGCACCCCCGAGGAGGCTCTCGAACGCGTCCGAAACTACTACCGCCACGCGATTGGAGGCGACGACCTGGAGAAGGTTAAGGAAGCATCCCGTGATCAGGGGCCGGTCATTCTTGGATCAAACTCCTGCGGCGGCTGTTCATTCATTGCGGGTCGCAACGAAGAGACTCTCGCGACAATCAAAATCGAGGCTGGTCTTTTGCGGATCGGCGGGCGGTTTCGAGATGAACACGGACAGCTTCTCGTGGAGCTCAAGCCCGGCGAGCGACCAGTGTTCCCAGGTCCAGGTGCGAGAGTGACGCAGGTGGGTGGCGGGCCGATCCTCATTGGCGAGAAGCCAATGGGTCCAGCCGTCTTAGCTTCGGACACTCAAACCTATCTCGCGGTCCGGGTGACGCATACACGCCGAGCGGTCATCTCCGAAATGGAGTTAAGGGACGATGCTGGCCAGTTGGTGGTTGCAGTTCAAAAGGACAGCCTCGTACTGCAGGGCGCGAACATGAGGCTCTAACCGTGCGCTCTAACCGGCCCATGCAGCGGACCCGCTACAGCGGGCTTCGCCCGCCTGCGCGGGCCGCTGATGGGCGACGTTAGGCGCAGCAAACCATGGCGCGAGACTTCCCCGAAGCTGATTGGAAGGCCTTTCGTGATCTGCGGACTGTTGCACTTGAGCGCTTCTGCGATGGCACCCTTGCTGAAGTCAACCGCATTTCGTCCGATCTCACCAAGACGGCTCACGATCGCTACGTTGAGATATATCGATTGATCGAACGACGCGATCGAGAACTCGCACGCGCTTTTGATGCGCCACGTCGATCCCAAGCCATGTCACAGCTCGCGCTGATCTCATCACTCGGACTGCTCACGCCGGAAGAACTCTCACGCTTCACGCCTGCGACTCGCGATTCCATAATTACGGTCGCTGAGATCTTTCAGCAACCGCGGCAGAGAGGTCGGAGATGATCACTGCTGCGCCTAACCCGACGATCGACCGGACCCGCTCCGGCGGGCTTCGCCCGCCTATGCGGGCCGGTCATCGTGAACGTTAGGCCGCAGACAGCACCATGAAGCGCACGTGGACAATCATAGGGGTGGGCGATGTGCCTGGCAGCTTCAAGTGGTACCAGTCGCTGTTTGGCCAGCCCGAAACCTCTCCCGCTCATGACTACTTTGGGCAAATCCTCGACTCGGATGGAACGGTCTTGCTCTGCCTCCATGAGTGGGGCGCCCACGAGCATCCCTCCCTGACGAGCCCTGATACCGCGACGCCTGGCAACGGCCTTCTCTTGTTTTTCCGCGTCGATGATTTCGACATGGCCTTGGCGAGGGCGCGCGCGCTCGTCACTCGGCTCGAAGAGGAGCCCCATGTGAACCCGAACACGGGAACCGAGGAGTTCTCACTGCGAGATCCAGATGGTTATTACGTCACGATCAGTGCGCTCTCTGCGGTCTGAGAATTCCAACCCAAGTCAGCACGAGGAGGCTTCTATGAGCCCAAAGAAGGGAACGCAAAGGTCCGCCAAGAGCACCACTGCGAGCGGCAAGAAGTCCAAGGGATTTACGGACGAGGAACGAGCCGCGATGAAGGAGCGCATCCAAGAGCTGAAGGCGGACAAGGCGGACGGGGAAAGCGCCGTGCTCGCGAAGATCGCCGAGATGCCGGAACCGGATCGCGCCATGGGCAAACGGCTCCATGCCATCATCAAAGCCAGCGTGCCTGCTCTGTCGCCGAAAACCTGGTACGGGATGCCCGCGTATGCCAAGGGCGACAAGGTCGTCTGCTTCTTCCAAAGCGCGCATAAGTTCAAAGCGAGGTACGCGACGTTTGGCTTCAGCGACCAGGCGAACCTCGACGAAGGCGCCATGTGGCCGACCGCCTTCGCGCTGAAGGAGTTGACTGCCGCCGAAGAGGCAAGGATTGCCGCGCTCGTGAAGAAAGCGGTGAGCTGAGGATTGATTGGGCACTGAGAAGGTCTAACACCACAGCCAGCCTAGGCGGATAGGGCGCAAGGAGCATCGGTGAAGGTCAAGCGCATCGTCTCAAATGTCGCTGCGTCCGACGTAGATAGGGCAAGCGCCTTCTATAGAGAAATTCTCGGCCTCAAGGTCCTCATGGACCTTGGCTGGATACGAACATACGGCTCAAGCTCAAAGATGACGATTCAGGTCAGCGTGATGTCCGAAGGGGGGTCTGGCACGGCTGTCCCGGATATGTCGATTGAAGTAGACAATGTTGAAGAGGTTCTAATGAGAGTCCGAAAGGCGGGTATCGCAATCGAATACGGCCCGGCGACTGAGCCGTGGGGAGTGCGCAGATTCTACGTCCGCGATCCATTCGGAAAATTGATCAACATCCTGCAGCATGAGTAACAAGCAATTGCGCCCTAACCGCGCGTTGCTGACCGACGCCTTCAACTCGCTGCGCTGCGCATGCGGCGCGGCAAAACGCGGACGTTAGGCCGCACAAGTCACACCAGCGACGGAAAGTACCGTCCCACCATGACCATCATCATCACCGCCTTTCAACGCTCACCTGATGGCGGAAGAGGGCTAGCGCGCGATACACGCGTTCGCTGGGCCCTTGAAGAAGTGGGTCAACCCTACGAGGTACGCCTTATTTCTTTCCAGGCGTTGAAGGAGCCGGCGCATCTGGCCATTCAGCCTTTCGGGCAAATTCCAACCTTTGAGCAAGGCGACCTCGCACTGTTCGAGACAGGGGCGATCGTCCTGCACATCGCTGAGCGCCATGCCGGCCTGCTGCCGGACGATCCCAACGCGCGGGCGCGCGCGATCACCTGGATGTTTGCCGCCCTCAACACCGTGGAGCCAACCATTCTTGAGCTAGCCACCGCCAAGCTCTTGGAGGGCGACAAGCCCTGGACTCCAGAGCGTCTGCCCTTGATCGAGGATCGCCTCCGCGGCCGGTTGAATCAGCTATCCGCTCGTCTCGGCAGTGCCGATTGGCTCGATGGGAGATTCAGCGCAGGCGACCTCATGATGGTCTCGGTGCTGCTCAGAATAAAGTCAGGGGGCGTCCTCAGCGAGTATCCGAACCTCGCCGCCTATGTCGCCCGCGGCGAGGCGCGACCCGCGTACAAGCGAGCTTTCGCTGCTCAATTGGCGGTCAATGGCTAAGGTGCTGCCTCTCAAGAAACACGTCCCAAGTGACTGATCCGCGATGAGGTGCTCAAGCTGGCTGCTCGATGGTGACGATCTTCATGCCGAGTTGCTGAGCGCGCCGGGAGAGATTGAGCAGCACGCGCTGGCGGTAGCGCTCTTCGTAGTAGTCCTGACCTTGGTCGGTGTACTCCTGGCCCTTGGTCAGCATGGCGTAGATAAGCCGGGCGAGCTTGTGCGCGGCGGCGGTGACCGCCTTGGGTTTGTCCATGCGTGAGCACATGCGCCGGAAGTACGCGCCCAGCGCAGACTGGCTGCTGCGTAGGGCCGCCGCGGCCAGCCGCAAGGCCTGCGCCGCGCGATTGACGCAGCGCTTGGTTTTGCCGCTCATTACCTTGCCGCCGGTGATCTTGGTGCCCGGGCACAGACCCAGCCACGAGGCGAAGTGCTTGTCGCTGGGGAAGCGCGACATGTCCGCTCCGACCTCCGAGACGACCACCAGCGCGGTGGTCACGTCGATGCCGTCGATGCGCGTCAGGTCGACCCCGCACATCTGGAACAGCAGTTTGCGCAGCTCGAACTTCGGTGCGTTGCGTGCGCGGGCTCTCTTCTTGCCCTTGGCGGGTTCGCCATCGTGAGCGTGCAGGCTGAGCAACTGGGCCTCGATTTCGGTGTCGCACTGCGCCAGCTGCGTGGCGCAGAAGTCGAAGGCCTCCAGCGCCTGCTTGAGTGCGAACAGGTGCTCGGCGCGCCAGGTGCCTTGCAGGCTCTTGACGATCTCCTCGGCGCTGGCGTGGATGCGCACGTTCTTCATAGCCGCCAGCACACGGCCATCGCGCTCGCCGGCCACGATGGCGCGCAGGATCTTCTGGCCGGTCTCACCGGCGACATCGGAGATGACGTTGGCCAGCTGGATGTTCATCTGCGTGAGCGCCTTCTGCATGTGCTGCACATGGCGCGTCTGCGAGCGCAACAGCATCGCGCGCTGGCGCGACAGCGCGCGCAGCGCGCACACTCCGTCGGCCGGGCGGAACGCCCCGCGTAGCAGCCCGTAGCTCATGAGCTGCTGCAGCCACTGGCAGTCCAGCACATCGCTCTTGCGGCCCGAGACGTTCTTGACGTGCCGCGCGTTGACCAGCAGTACCTTGAAGCCGCGTGCATCGAGCAGCTCGAACAGCGCGATCCAATACACGCCGGTGGACTCCATCGCCACGGTGTCCACACCGCACTCGGCGAGCCAGTCAGCCAGGCGGTGCAGGTCGGCGGTAAAGCTGGCGAACTCGCGCACCGGCTCGTCGTCGCGGTCGGGCGGTACAGCCACGAAGTGCGCGGCGCTGCCGATATCGATGCCGGCAGCATTGGGGTGGGTCAGGGTCAGGCCGGCTCGACTGAAGGCCCGATTGCGTTGCGCCATGGCATGCTCCATCATTGGTTGCGGAACGTGGCGCCGGATCGGGTACGTCGTCTTGATCACTCTCTCAAACGGGATATCGACGCGCAGGCCATTGGCCCGCACGCCGATTCACCAATGTCGATGACGCAGCCCATGACCACGCTAACCCGCGGGCAATGTGCACCATTGCTGCATCGGTCTTCCCCGGCGCCGCGTTCCACCTTGCCACAGTGACTGCGCCTCGTGTTTCTCCGGCACGATTTGCGGACGCGGGCCGATTACTTCGCTAACCCCTCAATCGAGCGGACGCCTGACGGCGCCGCTCATCTCGAACGTTGGGCGTCACAGCATCCGCTGTAGCTTAGGAGGCGTCGCTCGTGAGCCAAGTTAATCTTGAGGAGAAGCTGGCGACCTTCTCGGAGCATTGGCAACCGCGAACGGTCGGCCAATTCAATGGTCACGACCTCATGGTCGTCAAGGCACTCGGTGAGTTCGTCTGGCACAAGCATGACGACACCGACGACTTCTTCGTCGTGCTCAAGGGGCGTCTTGTCATCGAGTTGCGCGACGGCAGCGTGTCCCTCGGTCCTGGTGAGCTATTTGTCGTCCCAAAGGGTGTCGAACACCGACCGGTAGCCAAAGAGGAGGTTCATCTTCTGCTCATCGAGCCTTCCGGCACACCTAACACTGGCGACGTGGCGACTGCTGCGGCGCGTCGCGTGATCTAGGCGCGAGTGCCAAGGTGACGCCCAACCCCTATGAGGCCCCGGCCTGTCAACAGGTGAAGCGTTCCCTACGCGAGGCGTCTGACCTCGCGCACGGTGGTTCCGACCGCGATCTCGCGTGCTGCGCGCCCCTGGCTTGATTTCAGGCGGCGGGTTTTGCAGGCAGTGCCTGCACCAAACACCTATCGAGGGTCAGGCGTCGAGCCGGTGCTCGACGTCGTCGCCGTACGACGGCGACGCCCTAGAAACGACTACTTGCCCTTGTGCCGGCGCATTCAAAGCGTCGGGCTCGGGATCGAGGATCCCGTCCAGTTAGTGCCGCGCTCGGGGAAGGGGCAGGTCACGCATCACACGAGTGATCCGGTCGATTCGGACGGCAGAGGACGAAGCGCCCGGCCAATCAATGCCGCTGGGCTGCCGGGCGCATCCGCTTGCGGCCAAGCTCGGCTGCGGTGCTCGCAGGCACAGTGAGTTGGGTCGAGCTTCGTTCAGGCCGCGCGCCCTGTACAGCGGCCCCAGTTGGGACGTTCAGGCTCGAGCCCTTCGTCCCTGCCGAACCGGAATGCGCGAAGAAGCGCTCGGCGTCGAACGGCGTTCTTCGCTTGAGCATGAAGTACACCGCACGGGCGAGCCGCGCGGCGATGATCGAGAGGCTCTTGCCCTTGCCGTGCTTGGCAGCCAGCCGCACCCGCAACGCCTGGGCGCGCCGATTCCCGCGCAGAAAGCACACCGCGGCTTCCGAGAACGCCCACTTCAGGTGCGCGTTGCCGATCTTGCGGCCCGAGTGGCCCGAGGATCTTGCCGCGCCGATTCCTTGGTCGGCTTCACCAGCCGCCCGTAGGACAGGAAATCCTGGACCCGCGGGAAGCGCTCGATCCGCTCGATCTCGTAGAGGATCGACAGCCCCAGGATCTCGCCCAACCCCGGCACCGTCCTCAGCAGCGCGAGGGCCACCGGATCGTGACCGTGGGCGCTCGACTCGATGTAGCGCTCCAGCTCCGGCAACTGCCGGTCGTAGTGGTCGATCAGCGACACATCGAGCTCGACGCTCTTCCTCACCGCGGCTTCCGGAAAATGACTCGCCGCCTCGCGCCGAAGGTGCGGCTTGGCGATGCGCACGCCGAAGGCAGGCAGGTTGTACTGGGAGTTCGTGTTCTGGATGTGCACCAGCAGCTCGGAACGCTTTCGCATCAGATGGTTGCGCCGACGCATCAGATCGCGCGTCGCACGCATCGCCCGCGGGTACACGTAGGCCTGCGGCATCATCCCGCCGCGCAGCAGCGCCGCGATCTTGTGCGCGTCGATGCGGTCGTTCTTCGCCTTCCCACCGTGGATCGCGCGCATGTACAGCGCGTGCCCCAGCACGAACACGATCCGCTCGCGCTCGCACAGGTCCGCCAGCCAGTACCAGGTGAACATGCACTCGGCCGCGACCGCCAGATCCTCGCGGTAGGGCGCAATGAGCTCGAGGAACGGCTCCGGGCTCGCGGCGATGTTCTTCGACACCAACACCGTGCCCTCGGCGTCGAGAATGCACACGTACATCGAGCGCGCGTGAAGGTCCACGCCGCAATAGTGGCGATGTTGCCGGGTATAGAATCGCATCGAGGCCTCCTTTCCAAAGTGTCCGTGTCTCCAAACACGTCATTGGATGGTAGCGATCAGCTACCAAGCCCGCCGGAAACGGGGGCCTCAATCAGTATCACGTCGATGCACCGGACCCGCTGCACAGCGGGCTTGCGCCCGCCGGCAGACGGCCGGTGATCTCTAGCGTTGGGCACCCCGAGTGTCCGCGTGCTTTCCGTCGTCAGGGCCGTACCCGCGCGCGCTAGAGCGGCAGCCCACCTAAACGCCGTGCTGCCTGAGGCGCGCGCCCTCTTCCGTGCCGTTCTCGAGATCTCTCCCTCCACCGGGCGCTTGTTTGCACCTCCGACGCCTGCGCTCCTTCAACCGCCGCTCCTTTCCTTGTCGAGTCCTGCGCGCAGGCGCCGTACGCGCGCGCGGGTCGCTTTGCGCAGCACAGTGAGGCAAATACACGCTCCGCTTCGGTCAGACGTGCCCTCCCAGGGTGGTTGCCGGCTTGTCGGCGCGGAGCCTCCGGCATACAGTTCTCGCATGCGCCGCGCCTTCAACGTCAGCGCAGTGGTTCTGCCTGATGCGCCTGTGCCCAACCATGCGTTCGAGCGGACGCGTGGAAGCGTGATTGCTTTGCGTTTAACGGCGTGCTTTTCGTCGGGCGGTGCGCGCGCCGCTCAACGCAGCCGTTAGGCGCTACCACCGGAGACGCATCGCGCTGTCATGGCAGCTCTGAGCGAGCTTGAGGTCAAGCGCTGTGAGAAGGCTCTCGCCGGGTTTCTGGTTCGCCGTCGTCCGCCGGCGGATATTCGTCCGCAACTCGACATTGCGTATCGAATCTCTGGCCAGAGCGTCGAGATCTTCGAGGTCCGGCCGCATTGGATTCACAAGGATCAGAAGCACGAGTCACCCGTGGCCAAGGCAACGTATGTCCGAACTCAGAAACACTGGCGCGTCTTCTGGATGCGGCGTGACCTCAAGTGGCACAGCTACGAGCCGCATCCCGTCGCAAAGAACATTGAGGAGTTCCTCGAGATCGTCCACCGAGATGAGCTCTGCTGTTTCTTCGGGTGACACAGTAGCGCCTAACCAGCGCTTCGAGCCGACGGCTGCCAGCGTACCGCTGGCAGTACCCTCGTCGCTTCGCTCCTCGGCCGCGGCTCAAGCGCGGCGTTCGGCGTATTGATGCCGGGTGAAAGCGGTACTTCGCCAGGAGTAGCGTTGAATGACTCAAGACCAGAACGCGCCGAGACTCTATTTCTGCCCCATGCATGCGGACGTTCGTCAGCCAGACCCCGGCAAGTGTCCAAAGTGCGGCATGGACTTGCTTCCGGAAGGCACCAGGTTCGGCATGCTTCGACATATGCTCAAGAGCCCACTGATGGTCATCATCATGGTGGCTGTCATGCTCGCGATCATGGCGGCGATCATGATGATGCGCTAGCGGCCCCCGCTTAGACCGCAGTACTCAGAGTGATGCGCGACGTCACGTTTGACATGCCCAATACGCCGAACCAGCCCATGCAGCGGACCCGCTCCGGCGAGCTTCGCCCGCCTGCGCGGGCCGCTGATGGGCGACGTTAGGCCGCAATGAACGACGTCCGCTGGTCTATCGCTACTCCTCTAGGCGAGATCCAACTTGCGGCTCAAGGCGAAGGTGTCATCTCCAAGGCCACGGCGTTTCATCCCGTCTTGCCTCCCGGCATGAGTGTCGCGGCATGCCATGCCGTTGTCTTCAGGTTTGCTGCAGTAGGCCCGACCAGTCGTCCGTCAATGAGCGCTCGTCTAGTGCCAAGTTGCACGACCGCGAGCGGACCCGAAACCGGACAGGGGTTGGAAGCTCTCCTGTGGCGAGGCTCAGGTCACGTACTTGCCGTGGGGACTGAAGATGACGAGTTGCTTTGCTCAAGACTTGGTGCGTCAGTTCCAAATCGCCTCGTTCCGGTATTCGCCCACCAGCCTCGAAGTTGCTCTGAGCCAATATCAGACTGACCGCGGTGTCGAGTTACACCTTGTTGTGGCATGGAACCGCACACCCGAGCCAGTCCCAGAATCTTGCTGGTATGCCGTTGACCAAGCTCACGAACTTATCGCAGCCCAATTTGCGGCCTAACCCGCGCATGAACACGGACGCTCAACAGCGGCGCTGTGCGCCGCCGTTTCGCGCCGGTTATGCGCAACGTTGGGCTGCTTGCTAGCCATGCCGATAGACGTGGTCATTCAGGACGAATCGGGCGCCACCGTCGCTCACTACGAGGGGCCGCCGCTCGGTCCCGCTTTGCTCAGGTTGGCGCCTCCGGGCAGTGCGTGCTTCCGCTTTATCCTGCCCTGGGCGGATACGACGTTTAATCAGCCCCAGATCGCGGAGCTAAAGGCCGAACTCACCGACGCGACTTCGAGAGCGACTGACTTGGCTCGACTGCGCGAACTGGAAGCACTGCTCGAGTTCCTGGGTCGGGCCCATGGCGCTCATACGTATGTGAAGTTCATTGGCGATTGAGCTGCTCTAGAGTCGACCACCGTGCCGCCGCCCAACCACGCCTTCCAGCCGACCGCCGCAAGCGGGCTTCGCGCGCTTGCGGTGCCCTCGGCGCTTCGCGCCTCGGCGGCGGCTGAAGGCGAGCGTTAGGCGGCAGAAGGAGGCACACTGCGATGACCGCTCAAGTTCGAACCGCACAGTGCTCTTGTGGGCAGATCTCGCTCTCTGTAGCCGGCGAACCGTTGCGCGTCTCGATTTGCCACTGCATTGAGTGTCAGCGCAGAACTGGCAGCGTTTTTGGTGCGCAGGTCCGCTTCCCCGACGCCTCAGTCCGTATCTCAGGGGAGTCGGTCGCATATGCCCGGAAGGCCGATTCTGGACACACACTAACCTTCCACTTCTGCCCTACTTGTGGATCCACGGTCTACTACACGAACGACGGATCACCAGGTCATGTTGGTGTGGCCATCGGCGCCTTTGCCAGTCCGAATGCGTTTGTTCCAGCGTTCTCTGTCTATGAGAGAACAAAGCACCGCTGGGTGCAAGTGCCACCGGCGGCTGAACGATCGAGTGCCTAAACCGCCGCCTAACCCTTCGCTGCAGCCGACCTGCTACGGCTGGCTTCGCCAGCCTCCGCGAGCGGCTGAGCTCAAACGTTAGAACTCACGATTCGCCGTCTGCGCAAAGGGGACCGTCTGACAACCCATTTCGTTCTGGTTGACTTCGAGAACGTTCAACCCAAGAACGTGACTCTGCTGAGCCCCGGTCCCTACAAGATAAAGGTGTTCGTGGGCGCCAACCAAGCCAAGATCCCGTTCGAGATGGCTCGCGCCCTCCAAGCCTTCGGCCCAGATGTCGAGTACATACAAATCGATGGCCACGGACGAAACGCTCTTGATTTCCATATCGCCTACTACGTTGGGCGATTGGCCGCGGAGATCCCCGACGCCAGTTTCCACATCATCTCAAAGGACACCGGGTTCGATCCTTTGATCAAACACCTCAAGGCACAAAGGATCTCCTGTCAGCGCGCAAGATCTCTCGCCGATGTCCTCACAGTCAAGGCATCCAAACCCGACCGCAATCCGGAGAGGGTCGATGCGGTCCTCGGAAACCTCGCAAAGCGCAAAGCGGCCAGGCCTAGAACACTCAAGACCCTTAGAAGCACGATCAACGCGCTATTTGGCAATCAACTCGGTGACGAAGACCTTGATCTACTGGTCGCCCAACTCACAGAGCGCGGGGCGATAAAGGTGTCGGACGGCAAGGTGCATTACGAGCTATGAGTTCTAACCCGCGCATCGAGGGGACCGCTTGCCAGCGTCGCTACGCTGCGCTCCGCGCCGCTGACGCGGCCCCCATGCGCAACGTTAGGCCACCCCGCGTGGTGCGGTAACCAATCCAACAGTCGAGAGGCACTTTTATGCTAGCGCGTGAACGCAGAGCAAACGTCGCCCACGTCGATCGAACCGATCCCGAGGCGCGGTTCGATCATCGTCCAGTGGTCAAAGTCGGGGCAGGAGCAATTGGGGCACAAGCGGTTGGGGCGCAGGCGATCGGGACGCTGGCGCTTGCCGCCATTGCGGTTGGCGCGCTGGCCATCGGCGCTCTCGCTATTGGTCGCCTGGCGATCGGCCGGGCACGCGTCCGTCGGCTCGAGATCGACGAGCTTGTTGTTCGGCGCCTTCGCGTTATTGAGCGATTGCAGTCACCGCCGAATCACGACTCAGAGAATTAACCCATGCGCCTTTCGCTAGTTCCAGAATCGTGGCCTAACCCTCGCTTCGACACGGACCCTTCACAGCAGCGCTTCGCGCCGCTGTTTCGGGCCGGTCAAGCGAATCGTTAGCCTTCACGGAGCATTGATGCTACGGCAACGTGGCGAAAAGCGAGCTGACGGGAAATGGTTTATTCCCTCGGCGGAGCGCAACAAGGGCCCGATACTTGATGTCCTTGCGCGCGTCCTGCCCACACGCGGCGTGGTGCTAGAGATCGCCAGCGGTACGGGACAGCACGTGATCCATTTCGCCACGGCGCTCTCAGGCCTCACGTGGCAGCCCTCCGATCCGGATGTCGAGCTTCGTGAGTCTATTGTCCTGCGCGTTGGAGAGGAACAGTTACCCAACGTCAGGACCCCTATTGACCTTGATGTGACCAGACTTCCTTGGCCTTTGCAGACGGCGGATGCGGTGGTGTGTATTAATCTCATTCACGTTGCGCCGTGGTCCGCCACGCTAGCATTGTTCGAAGGCGCGAAGGCTTTGCTTCCGACACAGCACGTCCTGTTCTTATACGGACCGTACCGTCGCTTCGGTCACCACACTTCGGAGAGTAATGAGCGGTTCGATTCTGATCTTCGTGCGCACAATTCCGAGTGGGGTCTTCGCGACCTGGAGGCGGTGTCCGAGGTTGCTGCCGCTGCCGGATTCGTGCTGACCGAGACCGTCGAGATGCCGGCGAACAATTTCAGCGTGGTTTTCGAACGAGGTGAAGGCTAACCCTACGTTCGAGCGGACCGCCCGCCAGCGTCGCTGGCGGGTACCCTCGCGGCTTCGCCGCTCGGCGGCCGCTCAACGTGGACGTTGGGCGTCACAGCAGTCGCAGCACCTTAGGAGTCGCGCTCCGTGAGCCAAGTCAATCTTGCAGAGAAGCTGGCGACCTTCTCGGAGCATTGGCAACCGAGAACGATCGGCCAATTCAATGGTCACGATCTCATGGTCGTCAAGGCACTCGGTGAGTTCGTTTGGCACAAGCATGACGACACCGATGACTTCTTCCTCGTGGTCAAAGGCCGCCTCGTCATCGAGCTGCGCGACAGAAGCGTGTCGCTCGGGCCGGGCGAGCTCTTTGTCGTTCCAAAGGGTGTCGAACATCGACCCGTCGCCAAAGAGGAGGTTCACCTTCTGCTCATTGAGCCTTCAGGTACACCCAACACGGGCGACCCGGCGACTGCGGCGGCCCGTCGCGTGATCTAAGGTGACGCCCAATCCGTCGTTGCACCGGACCCGCTCCGGCGGGCTTCGCCCGCCTACGCGGGCCGGTGAACTCTAACGTTCGGCGTCGCAGGACAACTTAGGTCGTGAGGAGTAGGATTCCTGCCATGAAAGTCGCTACTGGCACAGTCATCGACGGCAAAGTAGTCGTCGAGGGAGAGGCTCTCGAAGAGGGCGCCAAAGTAACGGTTGTCCTACGGGAGAGCGAGGAGTACTTCGAGCTCACACCCGAACAGGAAGCCGAATTGCTCGCGTCGATCGACGAGATTGAACGCGGCGAATACATCACCGGAGATGAATTGCTGGAACGGCTGCGCCGCTTCGGTTGAGCCCTCCTCTTCTCATCAAGGTATCGCGGCGAGCAACCGCTCAGATCGAGAGGGCGGCTGAGTGGTGGCACGACAACCGGCCAGCGGCATCGGGCGCGATTCGTGAGGATGTCGCGCGTGCGCTTCTCCTTCTTTCCACCCAGCCTGGGATCGGCGTTCGCGCCCGGAACGCTAGATCAAAGAGCGCGCGCCGGCTGACGCTCAGCCGAGTTGGCTATTACCTCTACTATCGTGTGTCCAAGGAAACGCTGGAGGTCTTGGCGTTCTGGCACACGAGTCGCAGTCGCGAACCCCGGCTTTGACAAGGGCGACGCCGAACCAGCCCATGCAGGGGACCCGTTCCGGCGGGCTTCGCCCGCCTATACGGGCCCCTGATGGGCGACGTTGGGCGTCGCGATCGGCCGTCGTGCAATAATCAAATGTGGAATTCGAATGGGACAACAAGAAGGCCCGTGCAAACGCTGCCAAACATGGTGTGACCTTTCACGAGGCGGCGAGCGTGTTTGGTGACTCGCTTGCTCTGACCTTTCCGGATCCTGACCATTCGACCCGCGAAGACCGCTTCCTCACCTTCGGTCAGTCCATAAGCGGGCGTCTCCTAGCTGTTATTCACACTGCGCGCGGAGCGTCTATTCGAATCATCAGCGCTCGTCCGGCGACACGCCGGGAACGGAAAATCTATGAAGAAGGCTAAGTCACGCGTCGAGGAGATCCGTGCGGAGTACAAGCGCTCAGACCTCGGTGCCGGGGTGCGCGGCAAGTTCTACGCTCAATATCAGAAGGGCCACAACCTGGCTCTGCTCAGGCCCGATGTGGCAGCTGCGTTTCCTACCGATGAAGCGGTGAATGCAGCGCTACTTTCTTTGGTTCGCATCGCGCGTGCAACGCGACGCCCAACCCGGCGTTCGAGCGGACGCGCCGCAAAAGCCGCGGCGCGCCGCTCAACTTAGTCGTTGGGCATCGAAAAGCCAGCGCATGCATTCGCGAGTCTGGACATGAAGAGCCTCTTCTTGAATGTCGGCGCATGCATTTACTGTGGCGTGAGAGATGAACCCCTCAGTCGAGAACATGTGATGCCCCGAGGATTGGGGGGCAACGAAGCACCTGACGGATACTCTGACGCATTAGTGCTCCAGAACGCTTCATGCGAAGTTTGCCGAAACATCACTCGGCAAATCGAAGAAGAATGCTTGATTGCTATGATGGGGCCGGGTCGGGCGAAGCTCGGTCTACGTCGGAAGGACCGCGCATCTCCCACGACCGTGGCGCATATCGAACGCCCCGATGGAACGCGGGTTGAACGGGAACTTGAGTGCAGTGAAGTGCCTGGCCCAATCGTGATTCCGTCCTTCTATGAGGCGGGCGTCCTTAGCGACAAACCGATGCCTGACGTCGCTCCCTGCGACTACAAGATAATCGTCGTAGCACCAGGGCGGGGCGCAATCTTCGATCAAACTTCCCGAGTCGGCGTTTCTCTTTCCGCGAACTCCAAGACCTTTGCTCAAATGCTTGCGAAGATCGCCCTCGGAATCACGGTGGCTTGCTTGGGCATTGGCGGGTTTATACCGCTGGTCCGCAATTTCATCCGAACCGAACCAAACGAATATGGTCGGTGGGTGGGTTCGCGGGCACCTCCCGAACTGAACCGAAATCGCGAGAGCTACACAGCGTAAGGCTCGTTCCCAATGGCGGTCCTGACGGGAAGTTCATCATCGTTGAGTTGCGCCTGTTCGCCGAGTTTGACGGACCAACGAATTACGTGGTCGTCGGCCGTCAACTGTAGCGCGCATCGATGCCCAACCACGCGTTCGAGCGTTGGGCGTCGCGACTCCCCGGCATCGCATGAACACCGCGGTCACCGTGATCGGCCTTCTGCACGATGAGGATCGAGGCTGGCGTCGCTTATCCCGTCATTGCCGGTTTCTTCCTCGTCGCGCCGTACCCGCACTCCGAATTCTTCTGCGTCGCTGACGGCCCGGGCTCAGCGGCTGTCGCCCGGTCGATAGGGGGTGTGGTGGAAGGAGTATTCGCCGACGAGACGCTCGCCCGACGGCGCGATGGCAAGGAGCCGGTACCGCACAGTCGATGCGGGCAGCGCGCGGATGCGTTCCATCCGCGGTGTGAAGACCACTTCCCCGGCCGCCGCGTCGAACGGCACATCGCGCAGGCGCTCGAGGACTGCGCCCTCGCCGCCCAGGCGCTCGACGTCGAGCCGTTCGACCCCCGCGAGCGGCGCGTCGAGGCGCGTGATCAGCAGGTCGTCGTCCGGGGCGACGGTGCAGTAGACGCTGCCGTTGTGCGGGGCGCGGTACTCCCGCAGGCGCAAGCCCTGCGCGGCGAGCCGCTTCACGAAGGCGTCGGTCAGGACGGTGTGGACGGCGCCCGCACGCACCGCCGCGCGGACCTCGCCGGCGATGTCGACCAGGCTCTGCAGATTCGCGCTGCAGTGGCCGCAGCCGAGCAGGTGCTCGTCGAGCGGGCCTTCCCGCGCCTCGTCGAGCTCGCCGAGCCAGTACTCGAGAAGGGTCGCAAGCGGGATCGGGCTGGCGCAGCTCGGCTGGGTCATGAGGGCGCTCCTCGTCCTGTCACGCAGTCGCGCACCCGCTCGAGCCCGCGGTGGCGGATGACGCGCACGTTCCCCTCGCTCAGCCCGAGCGCGGCGGCGACTTCCTTGGCCGGCTGGTCGTCGTAGAAGGTCATCACCAGGACCGAGCGCTCGCGCTCGGACAGGCGCTCGAGGCAGCCGACGAGCCGCGCCTGGTCGAGACGCGGCGATGCGGCGGGATCGGCCATCGGCACGTCGCCCGCGTAGCGGTCGAGCAACCGCTCGCGCCGTGCGCCGGTGCGCCGCAGCTCGAGCACCGTCATCCGGCAGGTCCCGAACACGAACGAGACGAGCCGCTCCGCGTCGCGGAGCTTGCCGGCGCGCAGGCGCTCGAGGGTGAGCATCAGCACCTGCTGCACGAGGTCAGACGCCGCCTGACCGTCGCGCAGGTGCTTGAGGCCGTAGAGCCGCACCCGCGGCGCCAGGCGGCGGTAGAGCTCGGTCTCGGCCGCGACATCGCCCCCGCCCGGCGCCGCCGCGATGCGGCGCACAAGGGCGGCGTCGTCGAGCCCCTCGTGGTCGGAGCCATCGTGCACCCCCATAGGATAAGGCCGTGGCGGCCACGAAGAGGAGGTGTAACGATCCGCCTCCTCGTTACACAACCGGGGTCCAACCACCCAGGAGGTACCCATGATCACCAACCCCCAGTCGGGCACCAACGTCCACGAGATCGCGGCCGGCATCTACCGCATCAACACGCCGGTCCAGATGCCGGACGGCTTCCGCTTCAACTTCAACCAGTACCTGATCGACGACGAGGCGCCGCTCCTCTTCCACACCGGCCCGCGGCGGATGTTCCCGCTCGTGCGCGAGGCGGTGGGCCGGCTGATCCCGGTCGCGCGCCTGCGCTACGTCGGCTTCTCCCACTTCGAGGCCGACGAGTGCGGCGCGCTCAACGAGTGGCTTGCGGCGGCGCCCCAGGCCGAGCCGGTGTGCGGTCGGATCGCGGCCATGGTCTCCACGAACGACGTGGCGGACCGCCCGGCCCGCGCGCTCGCCGACGGGGAGGTGCTCGCTCTGGGCCGCCACGCCGTACGCTGGTTCGACACGCCGCACATGCCGCACGGCTGGGACTGCGGGCTCATGATGGAGACCTCGACGCGCACGTTCCTGTGCGGCGACCTCTTCACGCAGGGTGGCGCCGGCGAGATCCCGCTCACCGAATCGGACATCCTCGGACCGAGCGAGGCGTTCCGCGGGCCGATGGACTACTACGCGCACGCGCCGGACACGGCGAAGATCCTCGAGCGCATCGCGCGCGAGCGACCCACGACGCTCGCCTGCATGCACGGCAGCGCGTTCCGCGGCGATGGCGCGGCGCTGCTGCGCGCGCTGGCGGAGCGGCTCGCCGAGCGGCAGGCGGTGCTTGCGTAGCCACACCCTCTCCCCCGTCGGGGAGAGAGTCGGGCGGGGTCCTATCTCCCTCCCCCCAGCGGGGGAGAGGCTTGGTTAGGGCTCAGCCCGGCACCGCAACGTTTCGCCGCCGAGATGCGAGGACGTGCCGCTTCCTCCGGGGGATGGCCCTACCCTCGCTCATGCGATCCAAGCTTTGCACGGCTCTCAGATTCTTCTACCAAAGCGAACTGATCTCAAGCCAGCTCCGGATCTCCTTGAGGTCCGCTACCAACGCTTCCGCCAGACGCCTACCATTGCATCCCAATGAACCGGCCGTTTTCGCTCGCCAGCAGAGGCCATCGCGGTCCCGGTGCGTGTGACAGGGATTGCGCCCTCGCGGAAGAGCAAGGAGATGGACATGCCAGTGCCGATCAAGCGTCTTGCCTGGAAGGATTTCCCCTGGCTTTACTGCATTGGCGCAACGCTCCTCCTTCTTTCCTGGTTGGGCGAGAAACACCTCGATCGGGATTTCGCGCGCAAGCGTAACGAGCTCGAGAGACTGCAACGCCAAGTCTCGTCCGATCACAACATCGGTCAGCTCTGGTTCAGCCACATGCTTCTCCTGAGCGCCCAAGAGCCGAAGAACCCCCAGGCCATCGCATTCGCCTCGCTGTGGTACATGGAGTACACGTTGAACGCGCTGGACTCCGCCGTCGCATGGGGCAACGAAAACATGGCGGAGCGGAGGAAGTTCGTTGAGGTGCGCCAGTCCCAGCTGGTCCCTGCAAAGGCTGCGTTTGAGGCGGGGCAGTATGAGAAGGTCACGACCCTGGCTTCGCACGTCCGCACGTTCGAGCTCCAATCGGCCAGCCGGCTCGCATCGGCGAACGCCCAGCGCTTGAGCGAGATTGACGCTCAGAGAGGTTTCTGGGACTGGGTGATCCGGGTGCTTTACGTCATCGGGGCGGGCCTCATCGGCTTTGCGTTCGTACGAAGTCGCTTGCGTGCGAGAGACCCGGCGGAACTGACTACGTATATCGATCCCCCTTACAAAGGAGGAGGTTGATCGATGCGTTGGGCGGCGAGGTAAGCCAAGCGTCAGTGGGCTGATGCCCAACCCTGCGTTCGAGCGCCGAGGTTACCCATTCGACTATTCCACGCTGCCTACGGCGATTGAAATGAATGGAAAACCGACTTATGCGGCCCTTGCGCAATGGAAATCGGGTTCTCGGTTGCGGTTTCCAATGGAGAGCAACATTTTGTGGGCGAGTCGCTGATGCTGCCCAACAACGCGCTGCGGCGGGCGTTAGGCACTCATCGTCGGGCGGCACTCGTCACAATGGATTTGCTTTCGATGTTGCGATCGCCGAACGTACCCGGCTGAACACTCTTCCTTTCCCGACATGCGATTGAGCGATTGCCACAACTTCCACGATTTCCGCAAACTCGCAAAGCGACGGCTGCCGGGTCCGATCTTTGACTACATCGACGGCGCGGCAGACGACGAGGTCACCCATCGCCGGAACACGGCGAGCTTCGAGCGCTGCGACCTGGTGCCCAGTGTCCTGCGCGGGGTGCAGACCGTCGACCTTTCCACGTCCGTGATGGGTCAGAACCTCGCGATGCCCGTGTATTGCTCTCCAACCGCACTCCAGCGCCTGTTCCACCATCAAGGCGAACGGGCGGTCGCCGCGGCCGCATCGAAGTGCGGGACGATGTTCGGCGTTTCCTCGCTGGGCACAGTCAGCCTGGAGGAGTTGCGCAGGACATACTCCACCCCGCAGGTGTATCAGTTCTATTTCCACAAGGATCGCGGCCTCAATCGCGCCATGTTGGAGCGCGCCAAGGAAGCCGGCGTCGAGGTCTTGATGCTGACCGTTGACAGCATCACGGGAGGAAACCGGGAACGGGACCTGCGCACCGGGTTCTCGATTCCCTTCAGGCTCACGCCAGGCGGGATGCTTCAATTTGCCATCAAGCCGCGGTGGGCATTGAGTTACCTCAGCCACGAAAAATTCAGGCTGCCGCAACTGGACGAGCACGTCGACATGAGCGGCGGCGCCATGTCGATAGGGCGCTACTTCACCGAGATGCTGGACCCCTCCATGAACTGGAACGACGTGGGAGAGATGGTCCGACTATGGAACGGGCCGTTCTGCCTGAAGGGCGTCATGTCGGTGGCCGATGCGAGGCGCGCAGCCGAGATCGGCTGCACGGGAATCATCCTGTCCAATCACGGTGGTCGGCAGCTCGATGGCTCCCGCGCTCCGTTCGATCAGCTCGCAGAGATCGTCGATGCCGTGGGCGACCGGATCGATGTGATGATGGATGGAGGCATCCAGCGCGGAACGCACGTTCTGAAGGCCCTTTCGCTCGGCGCCAAGGCGGTGGGTGTCGGACGCTTCTACCTCTTTCCTCTGGCCGCGGCCGGTCAGGCTGGCGTCGAGCGGGCACTGGCACTCATGCGGGCGGAGATCGAACGGGGGATGAAGTTGATGGGCTGCACATCGATCAGCCAGCTCACGCGCGAAAATGTACGGTTCCGTTAGTTCGTTGACCGGCAGGTCAGCGGCGACGTCGGGCCGCACGCACTCGTCACCTGCTTCCACGAGGACTCAATCGTGCTGAAGACGTACCATGGCAGTTGTCACTGTGGCGCCGTCAAGTTCGAAGCCGACATCGACCTGACGCAGAGCACTTACCGGTGCAATTGCTCGATCTGCAGGCGGACACGCTTCTGGCCAGCCGTGGCCAAGGCCGAGGGCTTCCGTTTGCTGACGGGTGAAGCGGATCTGACTCAGTACCTGTTCAACACCAGGAAGAACCATCACTACTTCTGCAGGCACTGCGGTGTGCGAGCCTTTGGCGTCGGAAACGAGACGCCGATCGGAAAGATGTACGGAATCAACCTCGGGTGCCTGGAAGACGTCTCTGACGAAGAGCTGGCACGCGCCCCCATCACTTACGTCGACGGTCGCAATGACAGATGGCAAAGCGCCCCCGAGTTCTTCAGCCATCTGTGAGCGCGGGCGCCAGCCTTTCTCTTTTCTGGATCAAGGGAGCATTAGCATGCCAATACGGTTGAGAGTGGCGCCCCTGGTGCTGGTTGCTACGATGATCGGCATCGACGCGACACAAGCGGCCGACGTCAAGGTGATGGCCGCAAACGCCGTCAAGGAGCCGTTTCTCGAGCTCGTGGCGTCCTTCGAGAAATCGAGCGGCCACAGGGTCACCGCAGTCTGGAGCGGCACCGCCGGAGTCACCAAGCGGATCAGCGGCGGCGAGGTGGCAGATGTCGTCATCGTCGGGGCAGCCAACATCGACCAGCTGATCCAGGAAGGAAAGCTGGTCGCCGGCAGCCGCGTGGACTTCGCGAAGTCCGGTGTAGGCATCGCGGTGCGCGAGGGTCTCCCGAAGCCCGATATCTCCAGCGCGGAAGCGGTGAAGAAGGCGGTGCTTGAAGCGAAGTCGGTCGCTTACTCGTCCGGGCCGAGCGGTCTGTACATCGCCGAGCTGTTCAAGCGAATGGGCATTGCCGAGCAGGTCAAGAACAAGCTGAAGCTTCCACCATCCAACGTCCTCGTCGGTGAGGTCCTGGCGCGCGGCGAGGCCGATCTCGGCTTCCAGCAGGTGAGCGACCTATTGCACGTGAAGGGCATTGTCTACGTGGGGCCGTTGCCCGCCGAGATCCAGAACATCACGGTGTATGCGGCTGGCCTGCACACCGCGGCGCCGGAGTCGGAGGCAGCCAAGGCGCTGGTAAAGTTCCTCACCGCGCCCGAGGCGCGCCCGGTCATCACGAAAGCTGGCATGGACCCTGGTTGATCCTCGGCAGCCGCCGTTTCTCGTCGGCACGAGGCCAGCGACATCCACAGCACCTCGCGGAGATCATGAGCGCGATCGAGCGCGGGATTCAAGGCCGAGGTGGTGCCGGACTGATACAAGGAAGGCAGGAGAGCGCCTATGGCAATCCATCTGGACCACCTGCTGGTGCCATCGCGGAACAGGGTTGCTTCGGCCAGGTTTCTGGCCGAGTTGCTCGGCGTTCCATGGGCGGAATCGGGCGCGGGCCCGTTCTCGCCCGTGTACGTGAACGACGGACTGACCCTCGACTTCGATGAGACGAGCGAGCCGTTTCCCAAGCTTCACTTCTGCTTCCGGGTGGATCAGGCCGAGTTCGACGCAATTCTCGGGCGCATCACCGCAGCCGGGCTGCAGTACCGCAGCTCTCCACACGGGCCGGTCGACTTCAAGGTCAATACGGATCACGGCGGTCGCATCGTTTACTGGAGTGAGCCCGACGGACATGTCTGGGAGGCTCTGACGGTCAGCTATGCCCGCGGGGCGAAGTAGCCACGGGCCGGACCCGGACCGCGCGAGCTCTTCAAGAGCGATCGCGTGACCGCGCAGGTCGGCCTCGCGAACGCTTCCCGGTTGTCACCTCCCCCAGGTGTGTGCGATCGTTTCACCGCGCTCAAGAAAGGGGAGGCAAGCGATGGGTCTGACTACGCTCGGCATCATTCACACTGCAATCAGCCTGGTCGCGGTGTTCTGCGGGTTCTATGCCCTCTTCCGCGACAAGGAGATTTCGCTGAAGAACCGCCTCGGTCAGACCTACCTGGTGACGACCCTGCTTACCGCCCTGACCGGTTTCGGGATTTTCCAGCACGGCGGCTTCGGCCCGCCCCACGTGCTGGGCGTGCTCACCGTCATTGCGCTCGCGGTCGGCACCGTCGCCGGGACCACGGCGCTGTTCGGGCGCGCGTCCCGGTACATCCAGACCGTCAGCTTCACCACCACCCTCCTCCTCTTTCACATGATTCCGGGCTTCACGGAGTCCTTGACCCGGCTGCCCCCGAGCGCCCCGCTCGCGGCGTCGCCGGAGGCGCCGGTGCTCAAGGGCATCCTCGCGGTGCTGCTGGTGGTGCTCGTGGTCGTGCTCACGCTGCAGCTCCGCTGGATCCGCGCGTCGTCGCGGCGTTGAGCGCCCCCGGGGTGTGACGGAGAATCCGGTCTCAAGGGCACGCAGCTGAACCGAGTGACGACCTCGCGTCCCCGAGACGAAGACGCCGATCATGAGCACCCTCGCCGACTGGGCGCCCCGCCCGCGCCCCGCCCGCGTCCCGCTCGAAGGACGGTACTGCCGCCTCGAGCCGCTCGACCCGAAGCGCCACGGCGACGAATTGTTCGCCGCATCGATGGCGCCGGGCGCCGAGGACCGGTTCCGCTACCTGTTCGAGTCGCCCCAGGACCGCGCGGGGTTCGGCACCTGGCTCGACCGCGTCGCGGCGGCGGAGGATCCGCTCTGCTACGCGGTGATCGACTCGGCGAGCGGGCGGTGCGAGGGACGCCAGAGCCTGATGCGCATCACGCCCGAGCACGGCGTGATCGAAGTGGGCGGCATCCTGTGGGGTCCGGCGATCGCGCGGACGCGAGTGGCGACCGAGGCGCTGTTCCTCCACGCGCGGCACGCCTTCGACACGCTCGGCTATCGCCGGTTCGAGTGGAAGTGCAATGCTCGCAACGAGCCGTCGCTGCGCGCGGCGCGGCGGTTCGGCTTCACGTTCGAAGGCATCTTCCGGCAGCACATGGTGATCAAGGGCCGGAGCCGCGACACGGCATGGTTCGCGATCGTCGATGCGGACTGGCCGCGGATCCGGCAGGGCTTCGAGCGCTGGCTCGCGCCGGAGAACTTCGATCACGACGGCAAGCAGAAGACTCGACTCGCGGACGCGCTCGCGACTCTCGGCGCCTGATCGCGGCGGTCCGAATGGATCCGCGACCATGCGCTTGGCGGCCTGTCATCGGTCGGAACGTCTACCCGGTTGTGCTCCGGACCGCAAAGCGATCAGGGCCGTCGTGGCGGGCGCCTAGGCCATCGCGGCGCTTGAATTCGGCTTGGAGAAGTCGTAGGATTTTTGCACGTAGTCGCCGAGCACGCGCAGACGATCCGGAGATCGGGGCGGTTTCGCCTAGACCCCGACACCCGGACGACGTCCAAAATCCACAGGGGACGAGCGCACTCCCGGCGACCGCAATGAGCTCGTCGGGTAGGGGCAGCAGACGGCCAGCCTTGCCGTCTGCCGCGTGAGCGGGGACTCCATCCACGCGCCGCGACGAGCCGAGAAGAGCGACAACACCGCGCAACACGGGCCGCTCGTTCGCCCCGCGTTCCGCTTTTCGAGCACATCCTTCGCGTGCGGGACTTGAGCGTCGCTCGGGGCGACGCTCGGGCCGAGCAGGGCGCCGTCGCGCGCGCAGCAGCGCTTCGTCCGCGACGCCGCCCGGTAGGCGCGCGCCTAACCCATCGGCGGGCGCGCGCCGCGAAGCGGGGCAGGCATGCCACGGGCATGGCCGTCGTGCAGCATCCGTGCGCCGGAAGCGCCGCGCTTCCGCGCGCCACGTGATGCGCCGTACCTAGACTCTTTCCAGCACCAGCGGCCTCCGGCCGAATCGGCCCGGACGTCGCGTCGTTTGCGGTGCCTCGCTCACCGCGACTTTTCCCAGCGTGATGACGGAGACCGCTCGTCTCCGTTGGCACGACGTATGCGGTCGCGCAACGTACACCGGACTTACACCGCCGGGACGCGCCCGCGCGCAGGTCTCGATTAGCGCTGCAAGTTCGAACGGGAGGGATACGCCATGCTGCGGTGGATCATCGGGTCGAGCGCGCACTTCCGCATGCTGATCATCGTCGTCGCGGCCGGTCTCCTGGCCGCCGGCACCGTCCAGCTTCGGGACGCGACGCTGGAGGTCCTCCCCGACTTCGGGCCGGTGCGCGTCGAGGTGCAGACCGAGGCGCTCGGGCTGTCGCCGGAGGAAGTCGAGAACCTGATCACCAACCCGATGGAGAACGAGTTCTTCAACGGGATCCCCTGGCTCGCCAAGCTCCGCTCCGACTCCGCCCCCGGCGTGTCGGCGATCGAGATGATCTTCGAGCCCGGCACGGACCCCGTCCGCGCGCGACAAGTGGTGCAGGAGCGGCTCACCATGGTGCCGGCACTGCCCCAGGTGTCGAAGCCGCCGTTCGTGATCCAGCCCACCGCGACGACCGGCCGCCTCATGCTGATCGGCCTGTCGTCGAAGGAGCTCTCCCTCATCGATCTCTCGGTGCTCGCGCGCTGGAAGGTCCGGCAGCGCCTGCTCAGCGTGCCCGGTGTGTCCAACGTGTCCATCTGGGGATTCCGCGACCGGCAGCTGCAGGTCCTCATCGACCCGCACCGGCTGAGCCGGCGGGGCGTGACGGTCGACGAGGTCATCCGCACCGCGGCCAACGCCATGTGGTCCTCGCCGCTCACCTACGTGGAGGCGTCGACCCCGGGTACCGGCGGCTTCATCGACACCGCCAACCAGCGCATCTCGGTCAACCACACGCAGCCGATCAAGACGGCGAAAGAGCTCGCCCAGGTGATGATCCAGGGCACCGACGCCCCCCGGCCGCGGAGCCTCGGCCAGGTGGCCGAGATCGTCGAGACGCACCAGCCGCTCATCGGCGACGCGATCGTCGGCGGCGGACCGGGCGTGATGCTCGTCGTCGAGCGGTTCCCGGGCGCGAGCATCTCGCGGACGACCCGCGACGTCGAGCGCGCGCTGGACGCGATGCGTCCCGGCCTTACCGGGGTCGAGATCGACACCACGGTCTACCGGGCGGCGTCCTTCGTCGCGGCCGTGGGCGCGAACCTCGGGGGAAGCCTCGCGATCGGGGTGTGCCTCCTCGTGCTCGCGATCGGCGCGCTCCTGTACAACTGGCGTACCGCGCTCATCAGCATCGCGACCATCGCGCTGAGCCTCGGCGCCGCCTGGCTCGTGCTGTGGGCCGCCGGCGCGACGCTCAACCTGCTGATCGTCGCCGGACTGGTGATGGCCCTCGCGGTCATCGTCGACGACTCGATCGTCGACCTCGACGCCATCCGACGGCGGCTCGCGCAGCGCGAGCCGCCGCGCGGCCGCACCGCCGCGATCGACACGATCGTGGCGGCGTCGCTGGAGATCCGCGGCCCGCTCCTCTGGGCGCTGGCGATCGTCATCGCCTCGGTGGTGCCGGTCCTCGTGCTCGGCGAGGTGAGCGGCGCCTTCCTGCGGCCGCTCGCGTTCACCTATGCGCTCGCGGTGCTGGTCTCGACGGTGGTCGCGCTCACCGTCACCCCGGCGCTGGCGGTCGCGCTGCTCGGCCGGGACTCCCTGCAACATGCCCGAGTCCCCGCTCGCGCAGTGGCTCGGCCGCGGGTACGCCGTGCTCCTCGGCGCGTGCGTGCGCCGGCCGGCGTGGCCGCTCGGCGCGGCGGCGGTCGTCATCCTCGGCGGCCTGGCAGTGCTGCCACTGCTCGGCGGCTCGAGCCTCGCCCCGGCGCTCAAGGACCGCGACCTCGTCGTCCGCTTGAAGGGCGCGCCGGGCACGTCCCTCCCCGCGATGACCAGGATCACCGGCACGATGGGCAAGGAGCTCGCATCCATCCCCGGCATTCGCGGCGTCGGCGCGCACATTGGCCGCGCTTCGTCCTCCGACCTGGTCACCGACGTGAACTCCGCCGAGCTCTGGGTCAGCATCGACCACACCGCCGACTACGACGACACGGTCGCGGCGATCGGCGCGACGGTGCACGGGTATCCCGGCCTGCGCGCGGAAATCAGCGCCTACCCGAACCTGCGGATCCGGGAGCTGACCGCAGGCTCCGCCGACGAGCTGCTCGTGCGCGTGTACGGCGGGAAGTACGACGTGCTCGCCGCGAAGGCGGAAACGGTGGCGAAGACCATCGGGCAGGTCGCCGGCGTGGCGCGCCCGGAGGTGCGGCTGCCGGTCGTCGAGCCGACGGTGGAAATCGAGGTCGTCCTGTCCAAGGCCGCGGCGCGCGGGGTCAAGCCGGGCGACGTCCGCCGCGCGGCGGCGACGATGCTCGCCGGCATCACCGTCGGAAACCTGTTCGAGGAGCAGAAGATCTTCGACGTCGTGGTGTGGGCCGACCCGGACAAGCGCGAGAACCTGGCGAGCATCCGGAACATGCTCGTCGAAACCCCAGACAACGACCGGCAGGTTCGCCTCGGCGACGTCGCCGACGTGCGGGTCCGGCCGAACCCGTCGGTCATCAAGCGCGACTCGGTCTCGCGATACATCGACGTCGCCGCGAAGGTACAGGGCCGGTCGCTCGAGGCCGTGACGAGCGACGTCGAGGCCCGCCTCGCGAAGATCGCCTTCCCCATCGAGCACCACGTCGAGGTGCTCGGCGATACGGCGGAGCGGCAGAGCGCCCAGCACCGCCTGCTCGGCTACGCGATCGCCGCCGCGATCGCCGTGTTCTTCCTGCTGCAGGCCTGTTTCGCGAGCTGGCGGCTCGCCTGGGTGTTCCTGGCCTCGCTCGCCCTGCCGCTCGCGGGTGCGGCGCTCGCCGCCGCCATGCTCGGCGACGCCGTGTCGGTCCTGTCGGTGATGGGCGGCCTCGCCGTGCTCGCGGTCGCGGCGCGCGGCGGCATCCTGCAGGTGAGCCACTATCGGCACCTCGAGCAGGCCGGCGTGGCCTTCGGGGCCGACCTCGTCCTGCGCGGCTCGCGCGAGCGGTTCGGGGCGATCGCGACGAGCACCGTGGCAACCGTGCTCGCCTTGGCGCCGCTGCTCGTCTACGGCGTTGTGGCCGGCCTGGAGATCGTGACGCCGCTCGCCGCAATCGTGGTCGGCGGGCTGCTCGGCGCCGCGGGGCTCAACCTGTTCGTCGTGCCGGCGCTGTACCTGCGGTTCGCGCCTCGACTCGGTGCGCTGAGCGGGCAAGGCGACGCAGCCCCGCGGCCGGCGTAGAGGGGGACGCGATCATGATGCGCTGGATCGTCGAGCACAGCCTGAAGCTGCGCTACCTCGTCATCTTCGGCGCCGCGATACTGCTCGTGTTCGGCGCCACGCAGTTCCGCGGCATGCCGGTCGACGTCTACCCGGAGTTCGCGCCGCCGCGGGTGGAGATCCAGGTCCTGTGCCTGGGCATGTCCGCGGCCGACGTCGAGGCGCTGGTGACGGTGCCGATGGAGGAGGCCCTGAACGGCGTGCAGGGGTTCGACATCCTGCGCTCCCGGTCGGTGCCCGATCTCTCCGACGTCGTCCTCATCTTCAAGCCCGGCACCAACCTCATGGACGCGCGCCTGCTGGTGCAGGAGCGCGTGCGCGCGGTGACCACGCAGCTGCCGGTCTGGGCCACGTCGCCGTTCATGATCCAGCCGCTGTCGTCCACGAGCCGGGTCATGAAGATCGGGTTGTCGACGCAGTCCAAGGACACGCAGACCCTGATCGACGCCGCGCTGACGGCGTACTGGACCATCCGGCCCCGGCTGATGCGCGTGCCGGGCGTGGCGAACGTCGCGATCTGGGGCGACCGGTGGGGCGTGATGCAGGTGCACGCCGACCCCGAGCGCATGCGGAAGCACAACGTCACCCTGATGAGCATCATGGAGGCGAGCGCCGACGCCCTCGACGTGGGCATGCTCAAGTTCTCCAAGGGCTTCGAGATCGGGACCGGCGGCTTCCTCGACACGCCCAACCAGCGGCTCGGCGTCCGCCACGTCATGCCCACGCTGACGCCGGAGGCGATGGCGCAGCTCCCGCTCGAGGTGCCGAAGGGCGCGAAGCCGGTGGCGCTCGGCGACGTCGCGAACATCGTCCGCGACACCCAGCCGCACATGAACGGCGACGCGGTCATCAACGACGGCGTCGGCGTGATGATGATCGTCGAGAAGCTGCCGTGGGGCAACACGCTGGAGGTGACCCGCGGGGTCGAGGCGGCGCTCGAGCAGATGCGGCCCGGCCTGCCGGGCATCGAGATCGACACCACGATCTTCCGGCCGGCGACCTTCATCGAGGAGGCGCTCGCCAACCTGAGCAACGCCATGCTCATCGGCTTCGTCCTGATCGTCGTGATCCTGGTGCTGTTCCTCTACGAGTGGCGGGTGGCGGTGATCAGCGTCATGTCGATCCCGCTGTCGCTGGTCGCGGCCGGGCTGGTGCTGAAAGCGACCGGGGAATCGATCAACACCATGGTCCTCGCGGGGCTGGTGATCGCGCTCGGCGTGATCGTGGACGACGCGATCATCGACGTCGAGAACATCCTGCGGCGCCTCCGACAGCACCGCCTCGAGGGCAGCACGCAATCGACCTACTCGATCATCGTCGAGGCCTCGCTCGAGGTGCGCGCGCCGATCGTGCACGCCACGCTGATCATCCTGGCGAGCACCATCCCGATCTTCCTGCTGCAGGGTCTGGCCGGCTCGTTCTTCAAGCCGCTGGGGTTCGCCTACGCGACGGCGATCCTCGCCTCGATGGTGATCGCGCTGACCGTCACGCCGGCGCTAGCGCTCGTGCTGCTCGCGAAGGCGCCGCTCGAGAGCCGCGCGTCGCCGGTGACGCGGTGGCTGCAGGCCCGGTACGTCGCGCTCCTCGCGCCGATCGTTTCCCGACCGGGCCGGGCCTACGCGACCGTCGCCGTCATCGTGATCGCGGGCCTCCTGGTGCTGCCGTTCCTCGGCCAGGGGCTCTTTCCCGCGTTCAAGGAGCGCGACTTCCTGATGCACTGGGTGACCAGGCCCGGCACCTCGCAGGAGGAGATGGTCCGCATCGTGAACCAGGCGAGCAAGGAGCTGCGGGCCATCCCGGGCGTGCGCAACTTCGGCGCCCACATCGGGCAGGGCACGCTCGCCGACGAGCCGTACGGCATGAACTTCGCCGAGAACTGGATCAGCATCGACAAGTCGGTCGACTACGACAAGACCTACGCCGCGGTCAACGAAGCCGTCGACGGCTACCCGGGACTGCAGCGCGACGTCCAGACCTATCTCAAGGAGCGCACCAAGGAGGTCCTCAGCGGCGCGGGCCACGGCATCGTGGTCCGCATCAGCGGCGACGACCTCAAGGTCCTGCGCGAAAAGGCGGAGGAGGTGAACGCGTCGATCGCCGACATCGACGGCATCGGCCGGCACTACGTCGAGCTGGTGACCGAGATCCCGCAGATCCAGGTCGAGGTGGACCTCGTCAAGGCGTCGCAGTACGGGATCAAGCCCGGGGACGTGCGCCGCACCGTCTCCGCGTTCATCGCGAGCGAGGAGGCGGGCGACATCTGGCGCGACGGGAAGAACATCGAGGTGCACGTCTGGAGCACGCCCAAGAGCCGCAACGGCTTCAACAGCGTGGGCGAGCTGATGATCGACGCGTGGAACGGCGAGCGCGTCCGGCTGGGCGACCTGGCGAAGGTGGAGATGCGGCCGGCGCCCAACATCGTGCTGCGCGAGAACGGCTCGCGCCGAATCGAGGTCCACATCGACGTGAAGACCGACGACCTGGGCGCGGTGGCGCGCGAGGTCGAGAGGCGGCTCGAGAAGGTGGCCTTCCCGCTCGGCTACCACGCCGAGGTGCTCGGCGAGTACCGGGAACGCCGCGCCGCCGAGCGGCGCCTCGCCGTCATGTCCGTCGTCGCGCTGGTCGCGATCCTGTTCATCCTGCATACGGCCTTCGGGAGCTGGGCGCTGACGGCGATGGTGGGGCTCACCCTGCCGTTCGCCCTGGTGGGGGGCATCCTGGCGACCGGCCTCGCCGACCGCGTCATCTCGCTCGGCACGCTCGTGGGACTGCTCACGGTGCTCGGGATCGCCGCGCGCAACGGCATCCTGCTGATCAACCACTTCCAGCACCTCGAACGGTACGAGGGCGAGGTCTTCGGCCCCGCGCTCGTCCTGCGCGGCGCGAAGGAACGGCTCTCGCCCATCCTCATGACTTCGCTCGCCGCCGGGCTCGGCGTCGTGCCGCTCGTCGTCGCCGGGATGATCCCCGGCAACGAGATCGAGCATCCGATGGCGGTGGTCATCCTCGGGGGGCTCGTCACGTCGACGGTGCTCAACCTGTTCGTCGTGCCGTCTCTCTACCTGCGGTTCGCGGGGCAGCGCCGTAGCGGGACGGCACGGATCGCGGGGATGGCGTGAACGAAGTGGCGTCAGGCGAATTCTCGGTCGCGGAAGAATCGTGAAAACGGGGGCAACGATGCAACGGTACGGCGGATGGGTCATTGCGGTCATGGTGGCGGCGGCACTGTCGCTCGCCGGGTGCGGGAGGGGCACGGCGAAGACGACTCCGGAGTCGCCCGCGGCCGTGGAGAAGCAGGCGTCCGGGATCGCGCGCATCACGCTGAAGGGGCGGGCCGCGGAGCGCCTCGGCATCGAGTTCGCGGAGGTGAAGAGCGCCGGCAAGCGCCTGGAGGCGCCCTACCGGACGCTGCTGTACGACACCACGGGCCGCGAGTGGGTGTTCATCAGCCCCGAGCCGAACGTCTTCATGCGGACCGAGGTCAAGGTCGAGCAGATCGACGGGGACACGATGTACTTCTCGAAAGGGCCGGCCGCCGGCACCAAGCTGGTCACCACCGGCATCGCGCTGCTCTCCGGCATCGAGTTCGGCGTCGGGAAGTGAGCCGATGACGCGCCTGACCGTCGCACTCCTCGGCCTGCTCGCGCTCGGGGCGCAGGGCTTCGCGCGGGCCGACGAGAAGTTCGAGCACATCGCGGTCCGCCTCGAGCAGAACGCCACCGACGAGGACGTCGAGGTCGTCTTCGAGGCGACCAGCGGGGACATCGGCCTCACCACGCTGCGCGTCGCGGCACCGGACGGCAGAACCGTCATCGACTTCAAGGCGCCCGACTCGAAGCTCGGCATCCGGCGCCTCGTGCTCGAGTCGCCCGAGCCGACCAACGACGGCCGGCTGCAGAAGGACTTCCCGGCCGGCGCGTACACGTTCACCGGCAGCACGGTGAAGGGCGAGAAGCTCAGCGGCAAGGCCACGTTGACGCACCAGCTGCCCGGCCCCGCATCCATCGTGCGGCCTCGTCCGAAGGAGAAGAACGTGCCGGTCAAGGGTCTGCAGCTGCAGTGGACCGCGCCGAAGAACCTGGCGTCCTGCCTCGTCGTCATCGAGGACGAGGAGACGGGCGTCAAGCTGCTCCAGGCAACGCTCTCCGGCACCACGACGACGCTCGCCGTGCCCGATGGCCTGCTCGCGTCCGGCCGGGAATACAAGGTGGAGATCGGCACGGTGACGCGGGAGGGCAACCGGTCGATCGTGGAGAGCAACTTCACGACCGCGGGGAAGAAGTAAGGCTTCTTCGTCGCACCGGCAACATCAGCGAGGGAACCACCATGAATAGTGCGATTCGAGCAGGCGTGACCTCGGCGGTGCTGGTTTGCCTCGCCGGCCCGGCGGCCGCCCAGGCGCCGGCGGGGCTGGGCACCGAGGAATTCGGCCTGAGCCCCAAGCAGCTCGTCGAAGCCATCGAGAAGGTCGAAGGGCTCGTCGCGAAGTGCATGCGCGAGCAGGGGTTCGAGTACGTCGCGGTGGATTACCAGACGGTCCGGAAGGGCATGGACGCCGACAAGAGCATGCCCGGGCGTCAGCGAGAAGGAGTTCATCCGCAAGTTCGGCTTCGGCCTCGCGACGACGTACACCGGCGAGCCGCCGCAGCTCGCCACCGGGTACAGCCCGGGCAGGGTCGGCCTCGGGAAACAGAACGTCCAGATCTTCAAGAATCTCGCGCCCGCCGATCGCGTCGCCTACAACCGCGCGCTCCTCGGCGAGAACACCGGCGCCACGTTCGCGGTGTCGCTCGAGATCGAGAACTTCTCGCTGACCGGCGGCTGCACGCGCAAGGCGGTGGCGCAGGTGTTCAAGCCGGACCAGCTCGCCGCCACTTACTACAACCCGAAGGACGCCCAGATCAACAAGGATCCGCGGATGAAAGCGGCGCTGCGGAAGTACGGCGCCGACATGCGCAAGGCCGGGTTCGCCTACGATCATCCGGACGAGGTCGAGCACGACATCCGCAAGCGGCTCGCCGCGCTGACCAACGGCGGCACGCTCCTCGTCGACCAGATGACCCCGGCGCAGCAGGCCGCGCTCAAGGAGCTGCAGGACTACGAGCGCCGGGTCGCGGTGAAGAACTTCCAGCTGTCGGAGGACGTCATCGATCCGGTCGCGGAGAAGATCGAGCGGGAGATGTTCGCTCGCAGGTCGCAATGAGCGGATGGGCCGCATAGACGCAGCGGGTCATGGCGGGGAAGCGGACCGTAGGCTTAGCGGGCGCCCTCGCATTTGCGGCCGTCATCGCCGTCGGCGCGTGGGTCGCGGGTTCGAAGATCGAATCGCCGGCGGACGCGGCCGCGCGGACCGCACCGCCGACGCCCTCGCCGATCCTCGTGCCGGTCGAGCAGCGGGTGCTGAGCTCCAACGTCGTGACGCGCGGCACGGGCCGGTTCGGATTGCCGCAGCGGATCGCGATCGCCCCGTCCCTCCTGAAGGCGAGCCCGGGGTTGATCGCCAGCTTGCCGTTGCGCAACGCCCAGCTCGAGGAGGGCGCCGTGATGCTCGCCGCCTCCGGGCGCCCGGTGTTCGTGCTCCAGGGGCGCGTGCCGGCGTATCGGGATCTCGCCCCCGGCATCTCGGGCGACGACGTGCGCCAGCTCGAGGAGGCACTCAAGCGCCTCGGCTTCAGTCCCGGTCCGGTCGACGGCGTCTACGACCAACAGACGAGCGCAGCGGTCGCCAAGTGGTACGCGTCGCGGAAATGGGAGCCGTTCGGCCCGACGCGGGACCAGCTCGCGGCGCTCTACACCCTGGAGCGGGATTGGGGTGATGCCGACAAGGCGCGGCTGACCGCCGCTGCCGCCGCAGCCGCTGCCGCGCTCGCCGTCGCATCGGCGCGCGCGACCGCCGAGCACCACGTCCGGGCGGCCGCGGCCGACCTGGCGGCGAAGAAGGCCGACTGGCGCCGGCTCGCCGCGGAGAACGGCACGCCCCTCGCAGTGGAGTCGGAGCGCGCCAAAGCGGAGTACGCCGACACCGCGGCCGCGGCCGACGTCGCGGCGCAGGTCGCCGACCGGGCGCTGATCGTCCTCGACCCGCGGCAGCCGGAAACGGCCCGGGCGGCCGCCGATGCCAAGCTCGCAGTGGCGCGCGCCGCGGCCGAGAAGATCAAGCTGGAAGGCCGGGTCGCGATCCTCGTGGCGGAGCGCGAGGCCAAGCTGGCCGCCGAACAGCTCGCGCTCTCCGAAGCAGCCGTCCGGTCGGCGCGCCTGGAAGGCGAGAAGGTGGTGCAGGCCGCGCTCGACGCGCAGAAGGTCGCCGAGCTCGACGCCCGCCTGACCGCGGCGCGCGCGAACCGGCTCGGCGCGGAGCTGGAAGTAGCGCGCCGCAAGCTCGGCGTCCAGGTGCCGGTCGACGAGATCGTGTTCGTCCCGGTGCTTCCGGTCCGGGTGGAGGAGGTCACGGCGGTCGTCGGCGTCGCGGCATCGGGACCGGTCATGTCGGTGACCGACTATCAGCTCGCGGTCGACTCGGCCCTCGCGCTCGACGCCGCCCCCCTCGTCAGGCCCGGCATGCCGGTCGCGATCGACGAGCAGGCGCTCGGGGTGAAGGCGAAGGGGATCGTCGAGCAGGTCGCGAGCACCCCGGGCACCCGCGGGGTCGACGGCTACCACTTCTACGTCGAGGTCCGCGTCGTCGAGACGCAGGCGAGGCTCGAGGGCGTCTCCCTGCGCCTGACGATCCCGGTCGAGTCGACCAAGGGTGCCGTGCTCGCCGTCCCGACCAGCGCGCTCTCGCTCGCCGCGGACGGAACGTCGCGGGTCCAGGTGCAGCGGGGCAACGGGGCGCTCGAGTACGTCGTCGTCAAACCGGGGCTCGCCGCCGACGGGTACGTCGAAGTGACGCCGGTGGATGGCGCGCTCGCGCCGGGCGAGCTGGTGGTGGTCGGCTACAAGATCCCCGAGAACCGGGACCGGCAATGACCGCGCGGGTCCTGGAGCTGCGGAAGATCGGCCGGCAGTACGGCACCGAACCCGCGGTCCACGCGCTCGTCGACGTCGATCTCGCGGTGGACCGCGGCGACTGGCTCGCGATCACCGGGCCGTCCGGCGCCGGCAAGTCGACGCTGCTCAACATCCTCGGTTGCCTCGACCAGCCGTCGAGCGGCACCTATCTCATCGACGGCATCGACACCACGCGGCTGACCGACCAGCGAACGCGCCGGGTTGCGCAGTCAACGCATCGGCTTCGTGTTCCAGTCGTTCCACCTGCTGCCTTACCGGTCGGTGCTTGAGAACGTGATGCTGGCGGAGGTCTACCGGGAGCGGTCCCGGGACGGCCGGCGCGCGCGCGCGCTGGCGGCGATCGAGCGGGTCGGGCTCGGTCACCGCGCCGGCTTCCTGCCGATGAAACTTTCGGGCGGCGAGCGGCAGCGGGTCGCCATCGCGCGTGCGCTCGTCGGCGCGCCCAGCCTGCTGCTGTGCGACGAGCCGACCGGGAACCTCGACTCGAAATCCACCGCCAGTCTGCTCGATCTCTTCGCGAGCCTGAACCGCGACGGGCTGACGCTGGTCGTCGTCACCCACGACGAGAACGTCGCCAGCCGGGCGGCCCGGCGCGTGCACATCGTGGATGGCCGGCTGACCGCCCTGGCCGGCGCAGGCGAGCCGGGCGTGGCGACGCGCGCGCCGCGAGCGGCCGCGGACGCGACCGTATCGCGTTCGGGAATCACGCTCCGCGACCTGCTCGACGAAGCGCTCGCCGGGATGTTCTCCAGGCCGGGGCGCATGGCGCTCACCGTGCTTGGGGTCGTGATCGGGCTCGCCGCGCTGGTGGCGACGCTGGGCCTCACCCGCACTGCCGGCAACCGCATCATCAGCCAGTTCGACCGGCTCGCGGCGACGGAGCTCTTCATCAGCGCGCGGCCCGGCCAGACGACGGGCATCGTCGATCCGCGGGCGCTGCCCTGGGACGCGCCGACGCGCCTCGCCCGTCTGAACGGCGTCGTCGCCGCCGGGATCGTGAGCGACGTCGACGTCGGCGGTGCGCTCGTCAGCTCGTCGCCGGTGACGGATCCGCTCAACCCGAGCGCGTTCAAGCTCGCGGTGCGCGCCGCGTCGCCCGAGCTGTTCCGCGCGGTGAGGGCCGAGCTCGCGACCGGACGCCTGCCCGACGCGGGCCATTCGGACCGCGCGGACCGGGTCGCCGTGCTCGGTCCGGACGCGGCGCTGCGCCTCGGCATCAACGGCCTCGAGCAGCTGCCCGCGATCTACATCGGCGATCACCTCTATCTGGTCGTCGGCATCCTGCGCGACGTCGCCCGCAAGCCGGAGCTGCTCGGCTCGGTGATCATCCCGGAGGGGACGGCGCGCCGCTACTTCCGGCTGGCCGGTCCCGGCACGGTGGTCGTCGAGACCAGGATCGGCGCGGCGTACCTCATCGCCGACCAGGCGCGTCCGGCGCTGCGGCCCGACGATCCGCGGGTGCTGAAGGTCGAGGTTCCGCGGGAGCCGCGGCGCGTGCGCGACGAGGTGCAGACCGACCTGAACGTCATGTTCCTGCTGCTCGGCGGATTGTCGCTGGTGGTCGGCGCGATCGGCATCGCCAACATCACGCTGGTGGGCGTGATGGAGCGCACTGGGGAGATCGGCCTGCGCCGTGCGATCGGCGCGACGCGCGGGCACGTCGCGGCGCAGTTCCTGTTCGAAAGCGCCTCGATGGGCGTCATCGGCGGCGTGATCGGCGCGAGCCTCGGCGTCCTGATCGTCGTCGTCGTCTCCGCCTACGAGGTCTGGACGCCGGTGCTCGACTCTGCCGCTCCCCTCCTCGCGCCGCTGGTGGGCGGCGTGATCGGGTTGCTGTCGGGCACCTACCCGGCGTTGCGCGCGGCGCGCCTGGAGCCGGTCGAGGCGCTTCGACACTGATTCGCCCTGGGCCGTGCAGAGCGCGCGGCGCCCGGCATGAACGATCGCCCGAACACCGTTCCGGGGAGTCCCGGAGCGCGACTCTGGAGGAGCAACCGATGAATGCGCGTCGCGTGATCCTGCGTGCCGTCGAGGCTTCGTTCCTGTGCCTCGCGGCGTCCTTTGCGTCCCTGGCCGCCGATGCGGACGACATCGCAGAACTGAAGCGCGCCATCGAAGCGCTGCGGCAGGAGAACCGCGCGCTCTCGCAGCGGCTCTCGACGCTCGAGGCGGAGAAGGCCGAGCGGCCGGCGGCACCGTCCGCGCCGGCGCAGGAGGCGAATCCAGGACCGCCGTCGGCAACAGCCGGCAGCACGGGCAACGAACAGCTCGAGCGGCGCGTCAAGGACCTGGAGGACGCGAAGACCGCCCAGGAGGACGCCACCCGCTCGATCGTCCAGCAGACGTTCGCGAAGCTGGGACCGAAGATCAACGACGTCATCTCGCTCGGCGGGACGCTCGAGGTGACCCCGCAATGGACCAAGGACTTCTCGGGCCAGAGAAACAACTCGATCCAGCTGAGCTCCGCCAGCCTGGAGTTCGACATCCACGGGGGCGATTGGGTATTCGGAAGAATGAAGGTCGACTGGACCGACGGGACGAACGTGCTCTTTCCGACGACCGCCGGCTTCAATGCGAGCGTCGATCGGTTCACGCTCGATCAGGGATACGTCACCCTGGGCAACACGCAGCGGCTCCCCCCTTACCTGACGGCCGGTCGGGTCGTGCTGCCGTTCGGCATCTCGACCGGCCACCCGGTGACGGACACGCTCGCCATCAACAGCCCGCTCACGGTCGAAGTGTTCGAGACCAAACAGAACGCGGTCGGCTTCGGCCTCGCGTTCCCGACGCCGGGGCTGAAGCCCGCTACGCCACCAGTGATCGTCCCGCCGGTGCGTGGGCAGGTAATCGCTCCCTTCGTCAGCTCGCTCGCGAGAGCCTACGGCTACGAGCCGTTCCCGGTGCGGCCGAAGCCGCCGACGCCGTTCAGCTTCCCGCCCGCGCCGCCGCCGTTCGACACCGCCGTCTATTTCTACGATAGCCAGATCCCGGGCGCGAAGCGAACGCAGATCGACGCCACGGCCGGCTTCAACCTCCGGGGACACTGCGGCCGCCCCTACGACCAGCTCGGAGGGTTCGGACTCTGTCCCTGGGCGATCAATGTTGACGTCAACTACAACAGCTCGGTCTTCGACTCGCAGTTCCTCCGCGACGGCTATCAGTCGTTCCTGCAGCAGATCGGCGCCGTGCCGGGGATGGCGGCGAGCGTCAAGGCGGCGCTCGGTCCGTTCTCGGTCGTCGGCGAATGGAACGGCGCCACCAGGCAGGCGCAGTTCGTCAACGGTCTGGGCAGTCCGGTCGGGATCAGGCCCTCCGCCTGGCAGGTCTCGCTCGGCTACCAGTTCGACTGGAACCCTTGGGTCCAGGAGATCGGCCAGCAGGGCACCTTCGTCTCCATCGCCTATTCGCAGAGCAGCGATCTCGCCGGAACGACGGCGCTGCTCGACGGGACGGCGACCAGGGTCGGGTTCGTTCCGCGGAGCCGGCTACTGCTGACCGCGGGCGAGTGGGTGCTGGAGACCGTCAGGCTGGCGGCCGAGTACGCGCTCAACAAGGACTACCCTCAGAGCCAGGGCGGAACCGGCAACTCGGCGCCGGGATTCTTCGTCTCGCTGACTTACGCGTTCTAGCGGGGATCGCGCTTCGACGACAACGGCCGGCGC
>CAWGCC010000003.1:0-188356 GCA_963820965.1 uncultured beta proteobacterium
CAGGGACGTCCGCGCCGAGCTCGCGCTCGACTTCCCGCCGGGCGCTGGAGCGCCGCCGCGCGGACCCATGGGGCCGTCGCGCCTCGAGCTCGACAAGCCGGTGATCGCTGCGATCGCCGGGGCCGCCGTCGCCGGCGGCATGGAGCTCGCGCTCTGGTGCGACATGCGGGTGATGGAGGAGGATGCGTTCTTCGGCGTTTACTGCCGGCGCTGGGGCGTACCGCTCGTCGACGGCGGCACGGTGCGGCTACCGCGTATCGTGGGCATGGGTCGTGCAATGGACCTCATTCTAACCGGCCGCAAGGTGCCGGCCGAGGAGGCCCTTCGCATCGGGCTGTGCGAGCGTGTGGTCCCGCGCGGCAAGGCGCGCGAGGAAGCGGAGAAGCTCGCGCAGGAGATCGCCCGCTTCCCGCAGGGCGCGGTCCGCGTAGACCGACGGTCAGCCTACGAGACGCACGGCCTGCGGGTGCGCGACGCGCTCGAGCGCGAATGGCTGAACGGCGTGTCGGTGATGACCGAGGCGGTGCGGGGCGCCGGCGCGTTCGCCGCCGGCAAGGGGCGGCACGGGGATTTCAAAGAGATCTGACGTCGTGTTCGACTCGCGCATCGACGCTGCGCAGCGGCTCGCCGCGGCGCTGGCGCACTACCGCGGCCGCAATCCCCTCGTCCTCGCGATCCCGCGCGGCGCGGTCGAGATGGGGCGCGTGATCGCCGACGAGCTCGGCGGCGAGCTCGATGTGGTGCTCGTGCGCAAGCTCGGCGCGCCGTACAGCGCGGAGTTCGCGGTCGGCGCGATCGACGAGACCGGCTGGACGTATGTCGCCGATCACGCCGCCGGCGCCGGTGCCGACGACGCTCACCTTGAGCGGGAGAAGGGGGCGCAGCTCGAGACGATGCGCAGGCGGCGCGCGCGATACACGCCGGCGCGTCCGCCGATCGACCCCGGAGGGCGCGTCGTCATCGTGGTCGACGACGGTCTGGCGACCGGCGCGACGATGATCGCGGCGCTGCACGCCGCGCGCGCGAAGGGACCCGAGCGGCTCGTCAGCGCGGTGCCGGTCGCGGCCCCCGACAGCCTCGAGCGCGTGCGGGCGCATTGCGACGAGGTCGTCTGCCTCGATGCGCCGCCGGATTTCTTCGCCGTCGGCCAGTTCTATCGCGAGTTCAGGCAGGTCGAGGACGACGAGGTCGTCGCGCTGCTCGCCGGCGGCCGCTGAGCGCACCGCCACGGCCTACAATGCGCCGCGACCGATCCGCGGGAGACGGAACGATGACACGAATGCTGCTCGCGGCGCTCGCGCTAGCACCCGCGCTCGCCGGTGCCCAGTACCCGGCGAAGCCGGTCCGCATGATCGTCGGCTTCCCGCCGGGCGGCGGTACCGACGTGGTCGCGCGCATCATCGTGCCGCGGCTGGGGGAGAACCTCGGCCAGCCGGTGGTGATCGAGAACCGCCCCGGCGCGACCGGCACCGTCGCGGCGGACATGGTGGCGAAATCTCCGCCCGACGGCTACACGATCATGATGGGTCACGTATCGGTCAACGCGATCGCGCCCAGCCTGTTCCCGAAGCTGCCCTACGACGTGATCAGGGACTTCGCGCCGGTGACCCTCGCCGCGTCGGTGCCCCACATCATCGCCGTGCACCCGTCGCTGCCCGTCGCCAACCTGAAGGAACTGATCGCGTACCTGAAGGCGCAGCCCGGCAAGCTCACCTTCCCCTCCGCGGGCAACGGCAGCACGCCGCATCTCGCCGGCGAGATGTTCAAGAGCATGGCCGGTGTGGCGCTCGTCCATGTGCCGTACAAGGGCACCGGCCAGTCGATGCAGGACCTGCTCTCCGGCCAGCACCTCGTCGGATTCGACACCATGCCCGCATCGGCGCCCTACGTTCGCAGCGGCAAGCTGCGAGCGCTCGCGGTGACCGGGCCGCGGCGCGTGGCCGAGTTCCCGGACGTGCCGACCGCCGAGGAAGCCGGCGTGCCCGGCTACCAGCTGACGACCTGGTACGGCGTGTTCGCGCCCGCGGGCACGCCGCCCGCGATCGTCAACCGCCTGCATGCCGACATCGCGCTGGCGATGCAGGCGCCCGAGACGCGGGAGCGGATGGCGGCGATCGGCGTCGACGACACGGTGACGCGCACACCCGAGGAGTTCGCGGCAATCGTGCGGGCCGACACGGCGCGGTACGCAAAGGTCGTCAAGGACGCGGGGCTGAAGATCGATTGAGCGGGTGGAGGCAGGCGATGGCAACGGTGCCGCTGCGCGCCGCGCGATCAAGACGGCCGGCGTGAAGGGCGAATGAGCCCGGCGCTCGCGCGCGCCTGGTCGATCGACGACCTGCGCCGCATGGCCCGCCGGCGGCTGCCGCGCGCGGTCTTCGACTTCATCGACGGCGGCGCGGAGAGCGAGGCGACCCTGCGCGCGAACCGCGCCGCCTTCGAGCGCGTGCGGTTCCTGCCGAAGGTGCTGGTCGACGTGTCCCGGATCGACACCTCGACGTCGATCCTCGGCGCACCGTCGCAGCTCCCGATCGCGATCGCGCCGACCGGCGCGGTCGGGTTCGGCCGGCACGGCGGCGACGTCGCGATCGCGCGCGCCGCGGCGGCGGTCGGGATCCCGTACACGCTGTCCACGACCGCGATGGCGTCGATCGAGCGCATCGCGCGTGAGGCACCGGGGCGGCACTGGTTCCAGGCCTATGTCCTCAAGCGCCGCGAGTTCACGTTCGGGCTGATCGAGCGCGCGCGCGCGGCGGACTACGAGGCGCTCGTCGTCACCGTGGACCTGCCGGTAGGCGGCAAGCGCGAGCGCGATCTCCGGAACGAGTTCTCGATCCCGTTCCGCTTCACGCCGCGGAATATCCTCGATTTCGCCTCGCGTCCCGCGTGGGCGCTCGAGATGCTGCGCCGGGGCATGCCGGTGATGGAGAACCTCGTGGGGTTCGCGCCCGAGGCGACGAGCACCGCCGCGGTCGCCTCGTCGGTGGGTCGCAACTACGACACGTCGTTCGACTGGGACGGTCTGAAGGCGATTCGCGATGCCTGGCCGCGGAAGCTCATCGTCAAGGGGGTCGAGCGCGCCGACGACGCCGAGCGCCTTGCCGCGATGGGCTGCGACGGAGTCATCGTCTCCAACCACGGGGGCCGCCAGCTCGACGGCGCGGCCGCGACGCTGGATGCGCTGCCTGCGGTCGTGCGCGCGGTCGGTGGCCGCACGAGCGTGCTCGTGGACGGCGGTGTGCGGCGCGGGGCGGATGCGGTGAAGGCAGTCGCGCTCGGCGCCGAGGCGGTGATGGTCGGCCGTGCGACGCTCTTCGGCGTCTGTGCCGGCGGCGAGCCCGGCGCGGCGCGCGCGCTGGACATCCTGCGCGACGAGCTGGTGCGGACGATGCAGCTGTGCGGCGTGGCGCGGATCGCGGCGATCGGCCCGGAGCTGCTTGCGCCCGAACGCTAGCGGGCGCGTGCTGCACCGGCGTCGCATGCGGTCCTATTCGTGCTTGAGCTGCGCCGGCGAGATCAACACGCCGAACTGCTCGCACCAGATGACCACGCTGCCGTAGCTTGCGAGCTTGACGCCCGGCGGCACCGCGTAGTTCTGGCTGCCCTTGAACGCCTTCAGCCGCCCGAGGTCCACGTACATGGTCTTCGCGACCGGCGTCGACGGCGTCACGTTCTGCTCGGGCACGAGGTACACGTGGAATTTCGGGCCGGGTCCGACCTCGAAGTCGCCCTCCAGATGCACCAGGCCGTCATGAACGGTCACCCGGCCCTTGCCGTAGTGGATCGGGTCCGCGGGGTTGGCATGGATGAACATGCCGCGCGCGACGACCCGCTTCGCCGCCGCCGCGTCGACCTTCTCGGTCGCAACGATGTCGGCGAGGAAGATGTACGGGTACACGAAGATGCCCAGCGCGAAGCCGGGGATCATGCCGAGCACGCCGCCGATCACGAACGCGAGAATCCATTTCGCCATGGGCGTCTCCGTCGGGTTTGGTCGGGGCTCGCGGCAGCCTCCTTACTGATGCGGACGCCGTTTCCGCATCCTCCGTCCCGCGGCGGATTGTAGGGCGAACGCGTAGCATCCAGGCCGCCATGGGCGGCTCCAGATCCGCGGCTGCCCGGAGCTTTACGTCCACCCGATAGCCGGGCACTCCGTCCAGGAACGGGGCGACGACACTTCCGAACGCGCGGCGCGCGCGTTCGGAGACTGATAGGCCCTACCCGCCCGCCTTCGCCGGCTGCGGCGCAAGCAGGATGAACGGCGTTTGCGGCTCGGCGGTCGGCGGAACGTACGCCGGCGCGGGCTCGCCGGCAGCACCGAGCGCGCGGATATAGCGGTACATCGCGCGCAGATCGCCCTCGGTCATCGCGCGCAGGCTGAACCACGGCATCGGCGGGCGCGATTCGCCGCGCTTGGCGCGGGCCACCCACTGGTCCTCATTCATGCTGCGGACGTGCAGCCTCAGGTTTGGCGGATAGGTCGTGCCCCACGGCCCGCGAAAACCCACGGCGTGGCCGGTGAGCCACTCCTTCTCGTCCACCTGGCCGCCTGCCCGCGTGTAGCCGGTGGTGTGGCAGTCGTTGCAGCCGCCGATCTTCACGAGATAGCGGCCGCGATCCAGGTTCGAGCGATCGGCCGACGTCGAGGCCCTGAGGGTATCGGCGAACGCGAGCGTCACGACTGCGATTGCGGCGAGCACGGCGAGCGCGGCAGGCGCGCAGCGTGTGGCGATCATGTGTCTGCCTATCCTCTTCCGCCGGTCGAAGGCATGGGAGTCTAAGGGTGCGCGCTGACCGATCGCTGACCGATCGCGCACGCACGACACGGCCGGAAAGCCTAGGCCGGACGGATTCGGTTCGCGAGCCGAACCCGACGGCACGGGCGGTATCATTCGCCACGCGCCCGACCATCTCCGGACCAGAACGGGGCGGCACTCAAGATTGTCAAACATTGTCAAATCCGGCTGGATGTCGTGCTTCCGACGCCCGCTCTGGCAGTGCCCCGTGGCCGGACCGCGGGCACTCCCGGTAGGGTAAGCGTCCGGCTTCCGCCTACCTCGGGGGGACCATGAACGACCGCCGCGACGACCTCGACACAGTCCGCTTCACACGCGCCACCCACGAGGTCAGCAACCAGCCCCCGCCGCTCGTCGGCTACAACGCCTGGACCGGCGACCCGGTCTTGCGCTCGACCGTCGCGCGCGAAGGCGCCGGCTGGGTCGACGAGCAGGCGGCGAGCCTCGGCGACCTCGTCGGCAGCGAGCGGATGCAGCTCCTCGCCAACCAGGCGAACCGCTCCCCGCCCGAGCTGCGCACCCACGACCGCGCCGGCCATCGCATCGACGAGGTCGACTACCACCCCGCCTATCACGAGCTGATGCAGCTTGCGTTCGGCAACGCCCTCCACTCGCTCGCCTGGACCGCCGGCCCCGGGGGCTTCGTCGCCCGCGCCGCGCTCAACTATCTCTGGAACCAGGGCGAGAACGGCACGTCCTGCCCGGTGACGATGACCTTCGCCGCGGTGCAGGTGCTGCGCAACGCGCCCGCCCTCGCTGCCGACTGGGAGCCGAAGCTCCTCGCGCCGGCCTACGACCCGCGACCGGTGCCGGTGTCGTCGAAGGCGGCGGCCACGATCGGCATGGCCATGACCGAGAAGCAGGGCGGCTCGGACCTGCGCGCGAACCAGACGCGCGCCCGTCGCGTCTCGACCGACCTGTACGAACTGCGCGGCCACAAGTGGTTCTGCTCGGCGCCGATGTCCGACGGGTTCCTCACGCTCGCGCTGCTGGACGGCGCGATCACGTGCTTCTTCGTGCCGCGCTCGCTCCCCGACGGGACGCGCAACCGCTTCCTCATCCAGCGCCTGAAGGACAAGGTCGGGAACCGATCGAACGCCTCGAGCGAGATCGAGTACGACGGCACGCTCGCACGGCTCATCGGCGAGCCCGGCCGCGGCATCGCGACGCTGATCGAGATGGCGCACCTCACGCGCTTCGACATCGTCGTGGCGGCCGCGGGGATGATGCGCGCCGCGCTCCACCAGGCGCTGTACTGGTGCGAGCACCGGATCGCGTTCGGCCGCCGGCTGGTCGAGCAGCCGCTGATGCAGAACGTGCTCGCCGACCTCGCGATCGAGAGCGAGGCGGCGATGGCTCTCGCTTTCCGTCTCGCGCGCGCGTTCGACCGGATGCACCACGACGAGCACGAGCGCCTCGTCACGCGCATCGTCACGCCGGTCGCGAAGTACTGGCTCTGCAAGCGGCTGCCGATGATGATCGGCGAGTGCATGGAGGTGCTCGGCGGCAACGGCTTCGTCGAGGAGTCGGGTCCGATCGCGCGCCTCTACCGCGAAGCGCCGCTGAACGGGATCTGGGAAGGCAGCGGCAACGTGATCTGCCTCGACGTGCTGCGCGCGATGCAGAAGACCCCCGACGCGCGCGATGCGCTCTTCCGGGAGCTCGCCCCCGGCATCGAGCGCGACGGCCGGGTGTCGCGCTACCTCGACGTGATCGGCACCGAGCTCGGCAACGCGCAGGGGCTCGAGGGCCGCGCGCGGCGCGTCACGGAGATGCTCGCCCAGATCCTCTCGGCCGCGTTGCTCGCGCAGCACGCGACCAAGGAAGTCGTCGACGCCTTCTGCAGCGCCCGGCTCGGACGCGACGGCGGCAAGGCGTTCGGCACGCTCCCGGGACGGGTCGAGTGCGCAGCCATCATCGAGCGCGCGCGGCTGCGCGCCTGATGGCCCCCGGGACGCCGCCTCACGGCGGCGTCTGTCTGTTCACCGCCGAGCCGCGCAGGAAGCCGACGTCGCCGTAGTAGGCCTCCGCCTCCTCGCCCGTGTTGTCCGTGTCGGTCATTATCCCGACCGACCGAATCCGCGGCGGCTCTTCGCCGAACGCGCGCCGGTAGTCCTCGTAGACGTTCCGCGTCTGCTCGCGCCACGTGCCGAGGTTCTCGTCGCCCGAGTCGGCGACGATCATCTTGATGCGCGAGGTATGCAGGTTGTCGATCACCGAGCCGACCGGCGCGCGGTTCTCCCAGATGTACATGAGCAGCGCGTAGGGAAACTCCTGCTGCGTGAAGAGGCGGAACTGGTCGGCGAAGAGCCGTTCCTCGAGCGGCAGCTTCGATCGGTCGCCGTCGAAGGCGATGACGATGCGCGCAGGGGAGTCCTCGGTCGCACGCCGCGTGTTGTCGGCGCGCCGGATCAGCGCCGGCACGTTCCAGCGCCAGTGCAGCAGCGGATACTCCTTCGGATCTATCGAGACCGGGAAGATGAGCCCCGACGCGGAGCTGCGCGCCCGGGCGAAGATGACGGTGCGGCCGTCGTGGTCGACAAGCCGGTACTCGGTCGGGCGCTTCAGATTGGAGAGGTGCCACACGCGCCAGCCCGACGGCAGCACGTCGCCCGGCTTCGCCGCGGAGAACGACCCGACCGCCGGCAGCTGGATTTCTTCCGGCGGTCGCGCGGGTTCGAGCGCGCAACCCGCCAGCGCCGCGGCGGCCAGCGCGGCGATCGCTCCTCGTCTCATGGGGCATAGCCCTCTCGTTCTCGTGACCCGAGGGTACACCGACGGTACACTTCGCGCCGGGAGAGGAGCAGGGCCGGATCGGCGGAATAGCGTTTTCACCGGGAAAGGGACTGTCATCCCGCAAGACCTCGTCGAGCAAGCGAACACCGTTCTCAACGCGTACGTCATCCCCTTCGGCTGGAAGATCCTCGGCGCGATCGCGGTATGGATCGTCGGCAGCTGGATCGTGAAGTTCGTCGCCGCGGCCTTCAACCGCATGCTGGTCGCGCGCAAGGTCGACCCGACGCTCGGCCGCTACCTCGAGGCGAGCGCGGTCGTCCTGATGAAGGTCCTCGTGCTGATCGCGGTGTTCGGGGTGCTCGGCATCGAGACGACCTCGTTCGCCGCGTTGATCGCCGCGGTCGGCATCGCGATCGGCGCCGCGTGGGCCGGGCTCCTGTCCAACTTCGCCGCCGGGATCTTTCTCATGACGCTGCGGCCGTTCAAGGTCGGCGACATGATCACGGTGGCCGGCGTGACCGGCGACGTGAAGGAGATCGGGCTCTTCGTCACCGCGCTCGACACCGTCGACAACGTGCGCATCTACGTCGGCAACGCCAAGATCTTCTCGGACACGATCCACAACTACTCGACCAACGCTCACCGTCGCGTCGACCTGAAGGCGCAGCTCGCCCACGGCGTGAACCCCTACGACGCGATCAAGCGGCTCGATGAGAAGCTCGCGGCAATCCCGAACGTGCTCAAGGCGCCTGCGCCGAGCGTGCAGATCCTCGAGTTCACGCCGCTCGGGGCGGTGCTCGCCGTGCGACCGTACTGCCACAACAACCACTACTGGCAGGTGTTCTTCGACACGAACCGGGCGATCAACGACGTCGGCGGCGAGGCGGGTTACCCGGCGCCCGAGACGCGGATGGCGGTGCGGAACGTGGCGTGAGGTGACTCGGAAGGACGGGTCTCACGCACGGGATGGCCGGCGCTGCGGCGGAAGTTCGCCGCGGAGCGGCTCGCGTACGACGAGCCGTTCGTGCGCTGTCTCGCGCGCCAGCTGCGGGGACCGCTGGCGGAGCCGGCGCTCCGGGCGCGCTAGTTCCGGTTTACCCGCACTGCATTCCAGCCGCCGTCCGCACCCTCGATGCGATCGCCGTCGACGCGGCCGGCGAGCGTTCGTTCCCCGCCGGTTCCGGCGAGCGCGAGATGGATCGCGCCGCCGGTGAGGCGGGCGCTGCGCACGCGCAGCGGCGGACCTCCGGGGGAGACCTTGCCGGTCACGCGCTGATAACGCTGATCGAGCGCGAGCTCGAACCTGGGACCATCGCGAACGCTCACCTGCCAGCGGCCGGCCACCTTCGCCGGGACGACCCACAGGTAGATCTCGCTCGCGCCGACCTTCGCCGTCTCGTCGGGCTCCCAGTCGCCCATGCGAAAAACGTGCGACACGACGCGCGTGCCCGGACGCATGTCGAGGAGCTTCGGCCGGAGCTTCAGGTTGATTGAAGTCAGCAAGTACAACGTCACGACGGTCGCGTCGCGGAAGTCCGCTTCGAACAGGTCGCCCTGCACGAACCGCGCGCGGTCGGCGACGCCGTCGATGCGGGCGTTGCGGCGACTCGCCGCGACGAGATCGGGGCTGAACTCGATCGCCGCGCCCGCGCGCGCCGAAGCGTTTCGCCGCCGCGATCACGATCTTGCCGTCGCCGGACCCGAGGTCGACGACGAGATCTCCCGGGGCCACGCGCGCGATGAGGAGCATCCGGTCCACCGCGCCGTCGGGCGTGGGCACCCAGATGACGTCCTTGCCTTCGACGATCGGGACTTCGTTGAACGCCTCGAGCTGCGCCGACACGGCGCCCGGCAAGAGGACGGACCACAGGAGGAAGGCGAGGAGCCGGGCGCGCATCGTCGCTACCTTAGCGGCGTTCGGCCAGGTCGATCAAGGCGTTCGGAAGAATTCGTTGGAAAGGCACGGTAAGGACCGCTAGTTTCGGCGCATGTCGGACAAAGTCAGAGTCGCGGTCCGCGGCCTGCTCGGCGACGGGCGCAACGCGGTGCTGCAGCGCCTCGCCGGATTCACGGTACTCGCGGCGCTATTCGTCGCTGCGGGCGGGTTCGAGCAGTTTATCGCCGGCTTCGCCGGCAATCCGGCGATCGGTCCTGCGCTCCTCGCCACCGCGCTCACCGCGGCCGCGACCGGGCTCGGCGCGCTCCCGGTCCTCGCGGTCCGCCAGCTTTCCGCGCCGGCGCGGGACGCGATGCTGGGCTTCGGTGCGGGCGTGATGCTGGCCGCGGCAGCGTTCTCACTGGTCGTGCCCGGCCTCGCGGCGGGCGAGTCGCTTACCGGCAGCCGGTGGCTCGCCGGCGGGATCGTCGCGTCGGGGTTGCTCGCCGGTGGCGGAGCGATCGCCGCACTCGACCGCTGGCTGCCGCGCGAGCACGTGGCGGCATCCGCGCGCCGGATCTGGCTCTTCGTGCTCGCGATCGCGCTCCACAACCTGCCGGAGGGGCTTGCCGTCGGGGTCGGCTTCGGGCAGGACGATCTCGCGCGGGCGTGGGCGCTCGCGATCGGGATCGCGGTCCAGAACCTGCCGGAGGGCCTCGTCGTCGCGGCGGCCCTCGCCGGGATCGGCTATTCGCGCTGGGCCGCGGTCGGGATCGCCGCCGCGACCGGCCTCGTGGAGCCGCTCGGGGGCTTCTTCGGCGCCGGGATCTTCGGCATCTCGCAGGCCGCACTGCCCTGGGGGCTTGCGTTCGCGGCGGGCGCGATGCTCTTCGTCGTGAGCCGCGAGATCATCCCCGAGTCGCACCGGCACGGCCACGAGACCCGGGCGACGCTCGGCGTGATGACCGGATTCGTCGCTATGATGCTGCTCGACACCGGGCTCGCGGTGTAGATTCGCACTACGCAAACGGAAAGGAGAACGGTATGGCAACCAACGCAACCCGCGGCCAGGCGCCCGCGATCGACATCGGCATCAGCGAGGCCGACCGCAAGCAGATCGCGGAGGGCCTGTCGCGTCTTCTGGCCGACAGCTACACCCTATATTTGAAGACGCACAACTTCCACTGGAACGTGACGGGGCCGATGTTCAACACGCTGCACCTCATGTTCGAGGGGCAGTACACGGAGCTTGCGGCGGCGGTGGATCTGATCGCCGAGCGCATCCGCGCGCTCGGGTTTCCGGCGCCGGGGTCGTACAAGGAGTACTCGCGGCTCTCCTCGATCGAGGAGGCGGAAGGGGTGCCGTCGGCGAACGAGATGGTGACGCAGCTCGTGAAGGGCCAGGAGGCGGTGGTGAAGACGGCGCGGTCGGTCTGGCCGGTCGTGGAACGCGCGAACGACGAGCCGACCGCGGATCTGCTGACGCAGCGCATGCAGGTCCATGAGAAAACGGCCTGGATGCTGCGATCCCTGCTTGAGCAATAGCGAAAGCAGGCATTGCAGCGTGAAACGGCGCGCTCGACGCGCTGTGTAAGGTCGTTTTCCGGTGGAGACTAACCTGGCCGCGGTGGCGGTCAGGAGTTACCGGTCTGCGTCTTCTTCAGGGTCCACGCGCAACAGCGTGACGTGGAATTCGAGCACGGCTCGGGCGGGGACGAGGCCGGGAATCGCCAGATCGCGGTAGGCCAGGTGAGGGGCGACACGAAGCCTTCGCTCGCCGCCGACGCGCATACCCTCGACTCCGTACTCCAGACCCGGAATCGTGCGCCGCTTGCCGACCCGGAAGGAATAGTGCTGGTTCTCCTGGACCGGGTCGCCACGATTGAGGAACAGGTTGTAGCGAACCTCGACCTTGGCGTCACGATGAGCGGTCGGGCCGTCGCCCAGCTTGATGTCCTCGTATTCGACCCCGCCGCGCCCGCGCTGCAGCGTCATCCGACGCGCCCCAACCGGCGAGTGACGGGCCCGCGCATCGAGCCGTCAGGTACCAGTTGCATCGTCGACGGGCTTTGCCGGCGGATTTTCTTGCGGCTGCTCGCCCGGTGTTCCGGCTTTCCGCTGCCGTTTCGCCTCCTTCTTCTGCTTCTTGGCAAGGTCTCGCTGACGCTTTGCAAACGCATAGTTGGGTTTGGCCATTTCGATCCTATTCTAATGGGAGCGAGGTTAAGGCAAGCCTCGAGAGTAAGCCCTTTTTGCCTTGGGCGGGTCGGACGTCCGTTCAGTGCGGCGAGCCGGTCGCCGCGGCGGCCGCGTGCGGAGCGCGCGGGAGGCTCTCATCCTGAATGGATGCGATCATCTCCTCCGCGGCGCACCCTGCCCCGTCCATTTTCGTCAACGCTTCCGCGACCGCGCGCGCTTGGCGCGCATACGAAGGCCGGCCGAGCAGGGCTGCGAGCTCGGACGCGAGCCGCTGGGCAGTCGCCTTCCTGAACGGCAGCACCCGCCCCAGGCCGAGCGCTGCCGCACGGCGCGCATTGTCCGGCTGGTCGAAGGCGACCGGCAGGATGAGCTGCGGGCGGCCCGCTCGCATCGCCTGCGCGAGCGTGCCGATGCCCGCCTGATGCACGACCGCGGCCGCGCGCGGAAAGACGGTCGAATACGCGAGGTAAGGAAACGCCCGCACCCCTGCCGGCAGGTCCTCCGGCGCCGAGGGGCCGGTCAGCAGGATGGCGCGCCGCCCCAGTTGCCGCGCTGCTGCGGCGGCTCTACTCCAAAAATCTCCGGCTATCCAGACCGCCGACGAACCGAGCGCGAACACGATCGGCGGTGCGCCCTCGGCGAGGAAACGCTCGAGCTGGTCGCGGATCGCGCCATCCGGCGAAACGCCGTCGTAAATCGCCGCGCCGCAGAGGCGGACATTGTCCGGCCAGTCCGGCTGCGGGCTCGCGAGTTGCGGATCGAACAGCGCCAGGTTGCGGAGCGGAGAGAACTGTCCTTCGAACATCGCCATGTGCTTCGACGGCGGCAGTCCGAGCTCCCGGCGGAAATCCTGGAGCGGCGCCTCCCAGGCTCGCACGCTGCGCTTGAGTAGGTCGAAGACGAACCGGTAGGGCATCGGCCCCAATGCGCGCAGCTTCCGCAGCCACGGCGCGGCGGCGAGGACCGGCGGATCCCAGGACGACATGAAGCTCAGCGGCGCCAGCACGGTGGCGACCCAGGGCAATCCCCGGCGCTGCGCGACGAGCGGGAGCGTGACGGTGAGCGGGTGGGAGACGAGCAGATCGGCGCCATCGGCGGCCTGCGACAAATCCTCGTACGCGGACCGCAGATGCGGCACAACTACTTCGCGCCAGAGGTACTCGGGTCCGCGGCGAGCGTCGAATAGCCTCGTCACCAAGGTCCGATAGTCCCCGAAGTCGGACACGCTCGGGCGGATCGGCGCGAGCTCGACGCCGGACCCTTCGACGGCCGCGCGATGGTCCTCGGCGGTGGCGATCACCGCTCGGTGCCCGCGCTCGGTCAGCGCGCGGGCGACCGCGATGTAGGGATGCAGATCACCCAACGAGCCAGCGGTGGCGAGGACGAAACGGCTCACGCGTCGCGAGGAACGCGCGCGCCCAGCTCCTCGATCGTCGGCGTCTCGCGGTTCACCGCACGAATTCTCTCACCGCCTGGAGATGGTCGTTCGGGGCGTGCGCGGTAGCTCCGCGGGAGACATGCTCCCGCGGCTGCGGAAGGCGATGCCGAAATCCTTCAGGTACTTGCTCGCCGCGTCTTGCGCATGTCGGCGTCAGATCGGGAATAGGCGGCCGCACGCATGCTCATGTCGCGCGACGGCGAGCGTACAGCCCCAAGGACGACGTTCAAGCGTGCATGTGCGCTCTCGGCGGCACGTGGTTGGTGAGCCACGCATAGCCGCTGTACATCCACCAGAGAACGCTGAAGATGAGGAGGACTCGACCGGCTCCCGCCAGGGTAAGGTCCTTCTCGAAGACGCGCGTGAGCTGGGTGATCGTGAAGACGAAGACGACGTCGAAGAAGAGCTCGACGGGCGTTACGGGGCCGACAGGACCGGTGGTCGTGACGCGCCAGCGAAAGCGAGTCATGGGTGCCGAGCCTCCCCGTTTTCGGGCCAAAGATCAAGCAGACCCGCGGTCGCGCGCGAAGCGGCGCGACAGCGGCCGAGGCGCTGGTCAGGATTCGGATTCTGAAGGCTGCCCGAGTCGCGTGATCGTGCCCTGGGCGGTTTGCGCACAGATGCTCGCTTCCGTCGCTGGAGGCGAACACGTCGCACCGGCAGACAGCCTGGTTCCTGCCGGAGTGAACGACCGCGGCTCGCGCAATCAGAAACTCGCCGAGCGCGGGTCTCACGTAGTGATCTTGAACTCCGAAGTGACCACACCCGGACCCAGCGCACTGCCGCCGGCGTAGGTAAGGGCATTGTCCGCGGCGTAACTGATGACGCCACCGTGCACGAAGCCGTGCTGCTGCTTCAGCTCAGCCTTGATCGGGATCCTGAGCTCGGCGCTTCCCGGAGAGAAGCCGAGCAACTCCGCGCCGAGGAGGACGCTGAAAGGCTGGGAGTCGAGCACGCGCCTCCCCCATGTGAGCATGTCTTCCATGAGCGACTCGCGGTCCTCGATAGCGGGAGAGTGTTGGCGGCGTGCACCGCTCCGCCGGCGCACTGAACGACGCGCTCAGCCAGCCTTGCCCCCGTACATGTACTGCGTCTTGGTGAGCGCCTCCGGCCGGGTCCAGTCCTGGTGCTGCAAGCCCGCGAAGAAGCGCCTGGCCGCAGCGGCCACTTCCGGTGAGAACGCTTCGTTGTCGTCCTCGTAGCGGAAAGAGAATTCGGCCGTGAGGATGCGGCCTTTCCTGGCCTTCGACCAGAGGATCAACGCCATCTTGCCTGCTGTCGCGTGTCCCTTGGGAAAGCGGAGCACCGGCCCCGTAAAAACTCGCTCGAAGGCCTTGAGGCCGTTGACCGGCGCCAGCGCCGTCCCGGGCGGACACCGCAAGCCATCACGTTGCACGGCGAGAATCCCGGGAAAGAGCCTGCCCGCCGCCGACAGCGTCTCTGGAAAATTCTCGCCCGCCAGGTCGTCCTCCTCCTTGAGGCTCACAGTGACGGAGTGCGAGAACCGGCTGACAAAGGGAACGCCGATATCCTCTTCGAACTTCGAGTCGTCGCTGAGTCCCGGGCCCGGGCTGAGATCCCTGGCCGCGGCGATATACCGGTCTTCCGTGCGGCACTTGAGCGTGTATTCGGTCTTGCCGGTCTTGCCGGTCTTGCGCTTGATTCGCTGACGGAGGAGGAGCCCGTTGTCGCGGAGCGTGTAATCCGGGGTATCGAGGAAGAGGATCGTCCGCTCGCTGGGATCCCTGGGGTTGAACCCCCCGGCGACGGTCGCGCCGACGGACCGCCCCAGGTCTGCAACGTCTTCGAGGATGTCGCTCAGAGCCGCGTCCACGTCGGCGAACAAAGCGCCATCGACAATGACTTTGTACTCGCGTGATGTCACCCGCATGGAGCTCGTCCCTCGAGACGACTCGAGATCTGCATACGGCACCTCCGCTTCATTCAAGAACAGCGGCGGCGGGGCGCGGATCCTGCGAAGCCGCGTCTGCGTCGATGCGATAGCTCGGCGTCAGCGCCTCCGCGCCTAACGGTCAGTGCGCTCTTCGGATATCGGTCGGCGCTCCGGCAAGTTGAACCGATCGTCGTAGAATCGGTCGTCCGCCGGTGCTCGGCCCCCGGGACTGCACGATCAGGATCTCCCCGCTCGTCGCGGTGTGGAACTCGTCTTCGGCTAGAGCGGCTTGATCTGCACCTTGCGCCACTTGATGGCGCCGCCGGGGTCGCCTTTGGGCCAGTCGGTCGGCGAACGGACTGTTGTAGAGCACTAGATTCGATCAGTCGCGAATGCCGCTTCGGATCGAAAGCGTACGCTCCGAACTCCTGACGCCCAACGCCCGCGCTCAGGGGCGTTGTCGGGCCACGAAATCACTGCTCGTCCTCCGCTCGCAGTGGTGATTGCCGCCATTCGAACTCAGTCAAGATCGCTGACGCAAGCGCGTCGTATTCTTCCCGATAATGATGCGCATGTGGCACGGGTACTACGGGAAGGGTCTTGTCAAACCCGAGCGTGCGCAAAGAGGACTCGAAGCACTCCAGCGGGCCATAAGCGTAGATCACATTGTGGCGATCCCACGCCACAGTTGCATCCGAGTCTGGCGAACGAATCCAGAAGTCATGTCTCGCATCGTTGGCGAGAAGCGGTAAGTATCGAGCAAGAAAAGCACGAACCTGTGCAAGGGCCACTTTCGGGCTTTGGTACCGCCCGGGCTCTGCCTCGCCGCGGGGCGTGTGCAAGACGTAGAGAAGAAAGAACGGTTCGTCGAGACACTCAAGCAGCTTCAGCAGTACATCGTGATCTCCGGCAGGGACGCCCACAACCAAACGTTGGGCGCCATCCGTTCCCGTCTGACGACCAAAGATAGGAGCGAAGGAATGCCCGAGCCACTCGTCTCCAATTCGATGCGATAGCTTGTGCACCGCGTTTCCTCGGGGCCCAACGCTTAAGGAGACATCTTAAAAGATTGGCACGGAGAGGCAAGAATTCCCACAAGTAGGCATTGATAGGGGGCAGGAATCCACCACTAGGCATCCGCGACCACCGCTTCCCCACCGCCCCCGCACCCCCCTCCACACCCGCCGCCCGAGAGTAGACTCTTCGCCCTCCACTCACAACCGTCCAGCCCACGGAGCTCCGCCATGACCGACGCGGTGAAGTACGTCCTCGACGAATCGCGCATCCCGACGCGCTGGTACAACATCCAGGCCGACCTGCCGCAGCCGCTCCCGCCCGTGCTCCATCCGGGCACGCTGAAACCGCTCGGTCCCGACGACCTCGCGCCGCTCTTCCCGATGGAACTCATCATGCAGGAGGTCACGCAGGAGCGCGAAGTCCCGATCCCCGAGCCGGTTCGCGACGTCTACCGACAGTGGCGGCCGTCGCCGCTCTATCGCGCGCGTCGCCTCGAGAAAGCGCTGCAGACTCCGGCGCGGATCTACTACAAGTACGAAGGCGTCTCGCCCGCCGGCAGCCACAAGCCGAACACCGCCGTCGCGCAGGCCTTCTACAACCGCGAGGCCGGAATCAAGAAGCTCTCGACCGAGACCGGCGCGGGCCAATGGGGCTCGTCGCTCGCCTTCGCCGGCGCGGTCTTCGGCATCGATGTCCAGATCTTCATGGTCCGCGTGTCGTACGATCAGAAGCCCTACCGCCGCGCGCTGATGGAGACCTACGGCGCGCGCTGCGTTCCCTCGCCATCGGACGAGACCCAGTCGGGCAAGGCGATCCTCGCCAAGAACCCGAAGCACCCCGGTTCGCTCGGGATCGCGATCTCGGAAGCGGTCGAGGTCGCCGCGCAGCGCGACGACACCAAGTATTCGCTCGGCTCGGTCCTCAACCACGTTCTTCTGCACCAGACCGTCGTCGGCCAGGAAGCGATGGCGCAGATGGAGATGGCCGGCGACTACCCGGACGTGATCGTCGGCTGCACCGGCGGCGGATCGAATTTCGCCGGCATCGCCTTCCCCTTCCTCGGCGCGCAGCTTCGCGGCGGGACGAAGGTCCGCATCGTCGCGATCGAGCCCGCCGCCTGCCCGAGCCTCACGCGCGGCAAGTACGCCTACGACTTCGGCGATACCGCGCATCTCACGCCGCTCGTGAAGATGCATACGCTCGGGTCGATCTTCACGCCGCCCGGTTTCCACGCCGGCGGCCTGCGCTATCACGGCATGGCGCCGCTCGTCAGCCACATCAAGGAGCTCGGCCTCATCGAGGCGAAGGCCTATCATCAGACCGCGGTGTTCGACGCCGGCGTGCAGTTCGCGCGGGTCGAAGGGGTCCTCCCGGCACCGGAGGCGAACCATGCGGTCAAGGGCGCGATCGACGAGGCGATCCGCTGCCGCGAGGAAGGCGTCTCGCGCGCGATCCTCTTCAACCTCTGCGGCCACGGCCACTTCGACATGCAGGCCTACATGGACTACTTTGCCGGCAAGCTCGAGGATCGCGACTACGACGAGCGCGAGCTGGCGATGGCGCTGGCGGGGCTGCCGTCGGTCAAGGCGGCCGCGTGATGCAACAGACCCTCAGCAGGATTCCACCGGTCCGGGTCTGGACGCGCGAGGAGATGCTCAAGCGCGTGGCCCGCTTCTCAGACCTCAAGGGCTTTACCGACGGGCTGCAGGACTCGATGCTGCCCGAGTGCCACAAGACCACCTACAACGTCATCGGCTTCCAGACTCCCGAGACCGCGGGGGAAGGCGCGGTCAACTCCCCCGTCGGCAAGAGCGCGTCCGAGAATGCCGCGATCCGCATCGCCGAGGGATTCAACCTGGGCTTCGTCAAGTGCAAGCCGGGCAAGGGCGTCCTGATGCACAACCACGACACCAACGAGACGTTCGTCGTGATGTCGGGCCGCTGGCTCGTGCAGTGGAACGAGGGACCGGACACCGAGTCGCTCGAGGTCTGTCGGCTTGACTGCATCTCCTTCCCGCCCGGCTGCGCGCGACGGTTCGAGAACATCACGCAGGGCGAGCCCGATGCCGAGCACCTGCTGCTGTTCGTCATCGGCGGCGATGCGCCGCAAAACGAGTTCACCGCGAGCTCGATGCGGCGCGTCGCGGAGTTCGAGCGGACCGGGCGCTAGCCTCGGGCAGCGCGCATCCGCGGGTGCACGCGCCGCGCGCGGCGCAAAGCGGCCGGGGTCAGTGCTGGCCGGGCGTCTGCTTCGGCTTCTTCTCGCTCTTCCAGATCAGCCACGCGACGGCGGCGCACGCGCCCACGAAGATCAGGAGGAAGACGATCGTGCCGATCATGTTGGATTCGGCGGGCGGCTCCGGCGCGACGTCGGCATACGCCGCGCACGTGAGGAGGAAAAGCGGCAGTGCCGCGAGGATATGAGTCATGACAGGCTCCGGAAGCGTTGGCTCATCGCGCAACGTTACCCGGCGCCTGCTGACATTCCCCTGACGGGTCGGTTACCGAATTGAAAGGGACGGCGCACGCGCAGCGTGCGCCGTTTCGCGCCGACGTTACTTCGGCTGCGGCACGATCCGCAGGTACGGCCGCGGCGCCTGCCAGCCGTCGGGGAACTGCTTCTTCGCCTCCTCGTCGGGAACCGAGGCGAGGATGATGACGTCCTCGCCCTGCCGCCAGTTCACCGGCGTGGCCACCTTGTGCTTGGCGGTGAGCTGCATCGAGTCGAGCACCCGCAGCACCTCGTCGAAGTTGCGCCCGGTGCTCATCGGGTAGGTGAGCATCAGCTTGATCTTCTTGTCCGGCCCGATCACGAACACCGAGCGCACCGTCGCGTTGTCCGCCGCGGTGCGCTTGGCCGCCTCGCCGCTCGCGTTCGGATGGATCATGTCGTAGAGCTTCGCCACCTCCAGGTTCGCATCGCCGATGATCGGGTAGTTGGGCGCATGCCCCTGGGTTTCCTCGATGTCGTTCGCCCAGCGCTCGTGATCGCCGACCGAGTCGATGCTCAGCCCCAGGATCTTGGTGTTGCGCCGGTCGAACTCGGGCTTCAGCCGGGCCATGTAGCCGAGCTCGGTGGTGCACACCGGCGTGAAGTCCTTCGGGTGGGAGAACAGGATCGCCCAACCGTCGCCGATCCAGTCGTGAAACTTGATCGGTCCCTGGGTGGTCTGCGCCGTGAAGTCCGGCGCCTCGTCGCCTATCCGTAGTGCCATTCCCGTGCCTCCTGTGAGTCTGCTGCTGCGAAGGATCCCGGCCGCCGCGGCGGCCCGGGCTGTTGCTCCTCGCACGGATCCGTCATGCCGACGCCTGGAGCGAGCGGGCCCGCTCGGCGAGCTTCCGGTTGGACGGGCTCGCGGGCTTGAGCGCGAGCCGCTCCGCCGCCAGCGCCCGCGCGTAGTTCGCGCCGCCGCCGCGGATCGCCGCCTCGGCGAGAGTCAGATGGAGGACGTCGCGCTGAGCATGACTGCCGCCAAAGCGGTGCGCCGTGAGGCGGACACCCTCGAGCAGCGCGATCGCGCTCGCGTGGTCGCCGCGGCCGAAGGCACGCAGCGCCCGGGCGATCGGCAACCCCACCTCGCGCGTCAGCTCGGCGTTCGTCATGCCCTTCTCCGCGCGCCGCGCCATCGACGCGAGCAGCCGGTCCGCTTCGCGGTCGCGACCGGTCGCCACGAAGGCCATCATCGCGTGCACGTCGTTGAATGCGTACCAGCCGCCGTCGATCGACGCCTCCCACGCATCGGCGAGCTCGAGCCAGCGCGTACCGGCATCGACGCCGCGCAGATGCAGCCGCCAGAGCATCGCCGTCGCATCGACGAGGTCGAGCGCGACCGTCGAGTTCCCCGCCCGCACCCGCTCGTCGTACAGCGCGAGCACGCGCTCGTGCTCGCCGAGATCCAGGTAGAAGAGCGCGAGGTGCCAGGCGTTGTGGATCGCGAACAGGTTGTCGGAAGCGGCCCAGTCGGCGGTGCGCCCCTCGAGCCAGTCGATGCCGTCGCGCGCGCGGCCCTGCATCTCCATCACGTGCGCGACCGCGTGAATCGCCCACACGTCGCCGCGGTTCCGCCCGACCGCCTCGCGGCCCGCGGCCTCGGCGCGGCCGTAGTCGCCCATCTCCTCCAGCCCGAAGGCGTGCATCCCGAGGAGATAGCCGTAGCCGGGCACCTGCTCGCTCCAGTGCGGCAGCGCGCGCGCGATCCGGTCGCGCAGGAGCGCCGACTGGCCGAGATAGAAGTCAAGGCCGTGCGCGAGTTGCAGCGCGACGGTGTCGCGCGGATGGTCGATCAGGATCTCGCCGTAGATCGCGTTCGCCTTGCGCCACTCGCCGTCGAGGAACGCGCGCGCCGCGGCGATGTGCCCGCGCTCGCGGCGGTTCGCGCCCGCCGCGAGCTGCTGCGCCGCCTCGACGGCGGGCCGGATCTGCGGCTCGAAGGTCTTCTCGTTGGCAATCGCGGCGAGCCCCGCCTTCAGGCAGTGGCCCATCACGAAGCCGGGGTCGGCAGCGACCGCCGCGTCCGCAGCTTCGGACGCGCGGCCGGAGAAGCCGAGGAAAAGATCGGTCGCCTGCTCGTAGTGAGCGAGCGCTGCGGGCTTCGCGGCCGAGACGGGGTTGCCGCGCTTGTCGTAGAGGCTCATCGGAAGTGCTCCTTTCGGGGTTTCTTGATCGTGGCGCGGCGTGCGCGCAAACATGCCGGCGGGCGCCGCACCGCGGCGCGCGCAGCGCGCTTGCGGGCTGGCGCGTGGAAGAAGAAAGCGAAGACCATAGCCTGTTCTCCTATAGCCGCGCGAGATCCGGCGCGCTCGAGGCTCCCGCCCAAGCCGCATGGAAGCGCCTCTGCGCCGCCGTCGCGGCGCGGACGTCGCCGCGACGCTCGTAGACCTGGATCATGCCGTAGAGCGCCCAGCCGTTGTTCGGGGCGCGCGCGAGGCTCGCGCGGAACGCGTCTTCGGCGCGATCCAGCTCGCCCGCGAGCACAAGGACGCCCCCGAGCGACTGGCGCACAGGGTAATACCAGAACGGCGGCTCCATGTAGGCGAGCCCGTCCTCGATGACCACCGCCCGCTCGAGCTCGGCGATCGCATCCGGGAGGCGACCTCGCGCCTGGGCGATGCGCGCGCCGAGCACGTGGCCGGCGACGCGGAGCACGTCGGCAGCCGGCACGCCGCCGGCGGCGAGCGCTTCGATGCCGGCCGAGCGCTCGAGCCGCGCGATCGACTCCGCCTCGATTTGCGCCGCGGCGGCGTCGCCGCGCGCGGCGTGCGCGACGCCGCGCATGTAGTGCCACATCGCCGTCACGTACGGAAAGTCCGCGCGCGGCGCCGGCAGCGCGAGAATCGTTGCCGGGTCGCTGAACTGGGCATGGGCGAAGTACGGCGCCGCCATGATCGGCTGCACCCACGGCACGTCGCGCGTCACGTCGTCCGAGAGCGCGCCCGCGAGCTTGCCCGCCGCCTCGATCGCAATCTTCGCGTCCCCCGCCATCTGCGCCGAGGCGAGCAGGAAGTGGATGTTGTGCGGGTAGTAGCCGTAGCGGTAGATCCCCCCGCCGCCGGCGCGCGCGAAATAGCGCTCGTCGGCTGCGACGGCGCGCCTATTGGCCTCGAGCGAGTCGAGGTACCGGCCGACCCGGTAGTAGACATGCGACGGCATGTGCACCAGATGCCCGGCGCCCGGCGCGGCCTTCTCGAGCCGCTCTGCGTAGCGCACGGCGCGCTCGGGCCGCGCCGACGCCTCGACCGTGTGGATGTAGAAGTGGATCGCGCCCGGATGGTCGGGATCCACCGCAAGCACGCGCTCGAGCGTTCTGACGATGTCGCCCGCCCGGCCCTTCGGCTTGGTTCCCGCTGCCTCCCAGTAATCCCACGGCGCGAGATTCATCAGCGCCTCGGCGTACAGCACGGCGATCTCGTGGTCCCACGGGAAACGCGCGTAGACGCGCTCCATCGCGTCGGCGTAGGCCGCGTCGAGCTTCGCCCGCTCCGCCGCCGGATCGGCGGAGTAGCGCGCGGCGAGCGCGTCGATCAACGCGCGCTCTTTCCCGCTGGCCCGCCCCGCGAGCGCGCGCGCCATCTGGAGCGCTACGAGCGCAGCCTCGCCGTCGGCGGCGGCCATCGGCAGGTTGATGTTGGGTCCGAGCACCAGCGCCTCGCCCCAGAAGCACATCGCGCACTCCGGGTCGAGTCGCTGCGCGGTGCGGAACGCCGCGCGCGCCGCGGCGTGGTTGAAGCCGTACGCGAGCGCGAGCCCCTGGTCGAAATAGCGCTGCGCCTGGGGCGCGGACGTCGTGATGCGGTAGCGGCGCTTGCCGAGGCCCTCGATGAGCGGGGCGTGGGCCGCGTCCGGATCCGCGGCCCGCCCGTCGGGGCCCTGGTCGAACGGACCGATCTCGGTCTTGCGCTGCGCGGCGGCGAGATACACCTTGAGCGCGCTCCGCCCGCGATCGCCCGGCAGGCACGCCGTCGCGTCGATCACCGGGTCGAACGTCTCGGCCTGCGCGGGCCCGCGCGCGGCGGCGAGCATCGCGATCGACACCGCGGCGACGAGGACGATGGCGGCGACAAAAGATTTCCAGGACACTGCTTTCTCCTCTCTCAAGCGGCGGCGTCGTAAATGGTCTCGGCGCTGGCCTGTGCGAGATGCGCCTCGATCGCCGCGTTCACGGGTTGCGCGTGGGTCACCGGCAGCATGTGGCCGGCGTCGGCGATCTCGACGAGGTCGGCGTGCGCCATCGTCGCGGCGAGGCGGGCGACGATTGCGCGGGCGGCGGACGTGGTGTGCGTGCCGCGCACGAGGAGCGTCGGCACGCGCAGGCGCCGGATGTCGTCCATGCGCACGCCCTCGACCCAGTCGGGGCGGCGGAAGAGCAGCCGGAACTCGGCCGCGATCTTGGGCATCGTCGCCGTGAGGCGGGCCCGGGTCTCCGCCGGCATCGCCGCCCAGGTCTCCGCGCCGATCCAGTAGCCCATGAAATGCGCCGCGCACGCGTCGAGATCGCCGTCGGCGACGAGCTCGAGGTGGCGGCTCGCGACCGCCTCGATCTCGGCGTACGCCGCGCCGTCGGCGCCGGGCAGCACCTCGAACGCCGCCGGCTCGAGGAGCGCGAGGCTCGTCACCGTGGACCGGCTCGCGAGCGCAGCATGCAGCGCGAGGGCACCGCCGTACGAGTGGCCGACGACGTGTAGCGGGCACCCGAGCTCTCGTGCGAACGTCTCGACCACGTCGAAGTCGGTCGCCCGCAGGCCCGCGCGCCACGGCGTGCTCTCGCCATAGCCGACGAGGTCGGGCGCGACGACGCGATAACGCCCGGCGAGCGCCTGCGCGAGCGGCTGCCACATCCGGCGCGAGCTCGCGCTGCCATGGACGAGAAGCACCGTGTCGCCGCGGCCAACGTCCGTGTAGGCGATGGTGGAGTCCTTGATCTTGAGCGCGGGCATGGCGTCTCCTACGTTGCGGGTCAGGCGGCGGCCCGGACGCCGGGGCTCTCGGCCAGCGCGCCGGCGCGAGCGGCCTGGACGCGAGCGCGCGGCGTCAGCGGCGCGGCGGCCTTCCGCTCGACGATGATCGCCTGGGCGAGCCGTGCCCGGCCGGCCCGGATCGCTGCCTCCAGGATCGTGAGATCGAGCGCATCGCGCTGGGTGCGGCTCCCGCCGAGGCGCCAGAGGTCGTTGCGGAGCGGAGCGGCGAGGTCGATCACGCGCGCGTACTGCTCGCGGCCGAACGCGAGCACCGCGCGGGCCATCGGCAGCGCCACCTCGCGCACGACCGCCGCGCCCCGGGTGCACCCCTTGGCCGCGGATCCCATCACGCGGAGGAGCTCGTCCGCTTCGGCGTCGCGTCCGGCGGCGGCGAACGCCATCATCGCGTGCACGTCGAGGAGCGGCCAGAAAGCGTCGCCGGCGCGCTCGGCCCAGGTCGTCGCAACCGGCTGCCAGCGATCGCCGACGTCGATCCCCTCGAGGTGCAGCCGCCAGAGGAGCGCCGCGGCGTCGCCGGCGTCCGAGGCCGGCGTCGCGTCGGCACCGCCGCCCGCCGGGCGCGGCGCATCGAGATTGGCGAGCACGCGGTCGATCCGTCCGATCTCGAGCTGGAACAGCGCGTCGTGCCAGACGAGGTGGCGCGCGAGCCCGCCGATGCCGCGCCAGTCCGCCGCGCGGTCGGCGAGCCATTTCGCGCCTTCGGCGGCGCGGCCGCGGTCGAGCAGCGCGTGTGCGACCGCGTGGATTGCGAACGGATGTCGTTGGCGAAGGGCGAGCGCGCGGCGGCCCGATTCCTCGGCGCGCACGCCCTCGCTGCTCTCGGCAAGCGCGTACGCGTGCATCGCGAGTACGTGCTCGTAGCCCGGCATGCCCGGCCGCCAGGCAGCGAGCGCGGGGGCGACGACCTGCAGGTGCCCGCCGGAACGCCCGATGAACACGCACGAGGCCTGCGTGAGCCGGAGCGCGAGCGTGTCGCCCGGCCACTCGCGCACGATCGCGGCGTACTGGTCGGCGGCCTTCGGGTACTCCCCGGCGAGCCAGGCCCGCGCCGCGGCGAAGTGGGCGCGCTCGCGCTCGTTCGCTGTCGTGGCCAGGGGCAGCATCGCCGCCAGGCTCTGCCGCAGCAGCCGGAACGAGCGCTTGTCCCAGGCCGCGACGGCGAGGCCCGCGAGGAGCGCATGGCCGGCGGCGAACGCCGGCTCCGCCCGGAGCGCCGGCTCGAGCGCGGCAAGCGGGTCGCCGGTCGCCGCAAGGAAGCGGTCGAGCGCCTCCTCGTACGCTGCGACCGCAGCCGGGCTGCCGGCGGAGAACGGGACGTTGACGGCGATACGGTGCTGCACGGAGCGTCTCCTCAGGCGGTTGCGGCGTTCCGCACGCGCGCCATCGTGTGCACGTCCACGTAGCGGCCGGCCTGGAAGCCGAAAGCGCGGAGCGTGCCCTCGATCTCGAAGCCGAAGCGCCGGTAGAGCCCGATCGCGGCGTCGTTGCCGTCGATCACGAGCAGCTCGAGGCGGACCAGGTTGAGCCAGTTGTCGGCGAGGTCGATCGCGGCGCGCATGAGCGTCGAGCCGACGCCGCGGCCCTGCCACGCGCGTGCCACTGCGATCGGGCCGAGACGGCCGACGTGGCGGACGCGCGGCGCGGTGTGCGCACCGAACCCGAGCGCGCCGACGAGCTCCCCGCCTTCGACCGCGACCAGCATGTAGCGCCCGTCGGGCAGCTCGACGATGTGCTTGCGCGTCTGCGCCTGCGGCATGTACGGCACGTCGATCAGCCAGTGCATCACCTCGGGGTCGGTGAAGATTTCGTGCAGCGCGTCGGCGTCCGCCGCTTCCGCGTGACGCACGCCGATCGCGGATGCCGGCGAGGCGAGCCGGACCGGTTGTCTGCGAGCCTGGACAAGACCCATCTTTGCCGCTCCCGTCACGTTGTCGATGATTCGCAGCCGGGCGATCCCCTGCGGCGCGCGGGCGATGCCGGATGCGACGCCGCCCGGCCCGGGTCCTGCGCGCGACGCAGCGCTTCCCACTCCCAGCGCAGCACCCCGTGCGTGTCGACCGTCTCCTCGCGCCCTCGCGCGGCGATGTAGCTCCGCCGGCTGCCCTCCTGCGTGAAGCCGAGCTTCTCCAGGACGCGGGCGGAGGCCGCATTCCAGCGCAAGCACGGCGCCCCGATCCGCTCGAGCTCGAGCACCGCGAAGCCGTAGCCGACGACCGCGCGCGCCGCCTCGGTTGCATAGCCGCGCCCCCAGTACGTCCGCCCGAGCCAGTAGCCGAGCTTCGCGCACGCGCCGACCCTGTCGATCTCGAGGCCGATGGAGCCGACGAGCGCGGCATCCTCGCTCCGCTCGATCGCGAAGCTGATCGCAACGCCCTCCATGTACTCGAACGCCTGGTCCCAGATCCACGCGCGGGCCATGCCGCCTTCGTAGGGATGCGGCAGGAGCGTGCCGTCGGCCACCTGCGGGTCGCCGGCGAGGCGCTGCACCTCGGCGGCGTCGGCGAGGCGGAACGCGCGCAGCCGCAGACGCGCGGTCTCGAGCCGCGGGAAGAGCGGGCCCGCGCTCCCGATCAGTCGCGGATGCGGGTCCATGCTCACCGTGACGCGTCGCGACGGGCCCATGGGTTCGCTCTCCTTCAGCCTCAGCCGATGAACGACATCGCGGCGCGCACCGCACCGAAGATCATGTGGGCGGCCGCTGCGATGCCGAACGCGGTCGCTACCGCGCCCGACGCGAGCACCAGCGCTTCGGCGACGGACCGGATGCTGCGCGCCTTGAACTCTCTCGTTTCCATTGCACGACTCCTCGCTAAAAGGTGGGGATCGGTTCCTGCGATTCGTTCGCGTCCGGCTGCAGCGTGAACCGGGCCGGGAAGTACTCCGCCGTCTGGATCGGCGCGAGCCGCGTCTCGGAGATCACGCGCCCCGTCGCGACGTTGCCGGCTGTCACGCTTTGCAGGCTCAGCGCATAGCCGAGCACAAGCGCCGCGACGACCGCAGCAGTCGTCTTGAGGAACGGGTGCTGCAGGATTTGGAGCGCCATCGTCGAAGTTCCTTTCGCTTGTTGACGGTGCGCAGTCTGAAGCCCGGGTGCTGGCCGTTAGCTGACGCATCGCGAAATCGGTTGCCGCGCGGTCCAAGATGCGGCCCGCGCTGGCGAACACCCCGCAAACCCGCATGGATGCTGGGTTTCCCCGGTAGACCGTGGGTATTAGGCAGCCCGGATGAGCGCCGGTCAGAGCGCGTGCACTGGTGCGCAAGCGGGACTGACAGATGACTGACGCCTTGGAGGCGAGGGCTTTTTCGCCGGCCGCATTCCCCTGCACCGGTGTTGGTCGCGAGTTACACCGGGGTCTCGTCGTAGCGCGCGATCGCCATCTCGAGTCGTGATCCTCGCCGCTCGCTCGTCACGACCGGGGCTCTGGCGTCGAGCAATATTTCTCGGGCGAGGCATGTCACCGGCCCGTCGCCAGTCGTCGCGCCTCTCGACACGCCGGAGCCGCTCGTGTGACGAATGGCCGGTGCCGGATGGACGTCGCGGAGCCTCCGCGCGATGGCCGCGCAAACGGCGTCACGGACCACCGCGGAGAACACGACCGCGCGATTGTTCGCGCATGGAAGTTGCTCTCGGTTGACTCGCCGCTCGACGACAATTCGACATCCTGTCGATCGGCGCCAAGGAGAGCCGGAGGCCAGCATGGATACAGACACCCTTCGCGCGGCGACTTCCGTCGAGAGCGAATCCGCACTGCGGGTGCGTGAAGTACAGGCTTTCGTGGAGCTGGCCCTCGGGATGCGATTCGAGATGCGCTACTTCGACGAGGACCGCTGGTACGCGACGACCGCCGAGGATCTGGCGGACACCCTCGCGCCATATTTTCCGGACCTGCCGCAGTGCCTGGACCTGATGCTCGACGGCGAAGTGATCGAGTCCCGGCTTGCGGCTTATCGCCTCGTCCGTTCCGCGGCCCCTTGAGGTCCCATGCCGTCGGGTCGCCGAAGCCGGGACCGGCGAACGCTGAAACCCCGTGGGGGCCGAACGATCCGGGAAGGCGACGGCGCTGGAATCGTTCCTCTTCGGGCCGACGAACTGTGCGTGCCGACGCGCTCGAACTGAACGCCGGCCGAGCGTGTTCTCGCCTGCTTCGACCCCACTGCCAGCCTCATCCCCTTAGCGCCGTTGCGACCGCATCGGCGATGGCGAGAATCGCGCTACGGTAGCGCAGTCGTCGTCTCCAGAGCGAGCGCAGTGCTGGACACGACCACTGCATCCAGCGCATCGACGGTCTGGGCTTCTATCAACCGCCTCGCCGCAGCCTGGATCAAGTCCTTGTTGTCGTCGAAGGCAAGGAGGCAACGCTGATAGACGTCCATATCCTCGCGCGGCGCTTGCGGAGGGTCGTTGAGGGCGTCCTGCCGGACATAGCAGCGCACCCGGCGATCGCCAACCCTGGCGAAGAACAGAACGCTCTTGCGAGGCGCGACATAGACTCGCCTGCGCTCGAAAATGATCTCCACCCTCATTCTCCTCAGTCGAGTCGCTTGCAGAGAACGTACGTGTCGGCAGCCGTGAATGCCGCGACCGTGGCGTCGGCGGTCGCGATGGGCTGGTTGTCGACGCTCTGCTTTGCGGCGCGCATGAATCCCTGACGCGGGTTGCCGTCGTCGAGCTGATTCTCGAGGCCGATGGCCACGTCGCCGGGAAGATTGGCAGCGCAGACCGCCAGCCCCGGGAGGCCGAGCACGCCCCACTCGACGCCGACGACGCCGTAGTACGGATTCAACGGTTGCGCGACCGGCGTAACCGGCAGCGGCGGCGTGACGAGGAGTTCGGCGAGTCGGAGATGCCACCAGAAGTTGAGCGACTCGCCGGATGAGTCGTTAACGGTGAGCGTGGCCAGCGGATCGCCCGCTGGCGGCGGTGCCTGGTACACGCCGCTGATGCGCCAGTCGCCCGTGCCGTTCCTCGCCCTGCCGACCCATCTGCTCTCCGCGAGGGGATCGTCGCCGGGCAGAGCAGCGTAGCGGCCCGCATAGACGAGCACAGCGATCGTCAGCCCTTCGAATTCGCTCGCGAGGAGCTTGCTGCGCGCCTGCGCGATCATTCCACTGCCCAGCAGAAATCCTCCGGAGAGAATTGCGAAGAGCACGAGAATGATCGCGAGCTCGGCCAAGCTGAAGCCGCTCTGGCGCTTGGCGCGACGCATTCCCCGACCCCGGTCGCGTGAGGGCCGCTTCGTCATGTCGACTATCGCAACGACGGCGCGCGTTGCGCGCAATCGCCGGCACGGAGCTCGAATACGACCTGATCCATTGCCATCCTCTGCCAGTTGGTTCTGTTGCCACGCATCTCGCTCATTGCCGTTGGGCGGAAAGCAGCTAACGGACCAACACCCACTCGATCGGCGTCCTGGCGTGACGCCATGCACACATCCCGCCGGCCGATTGCGGATAGCGGAACGCACGACCTCGGTGAGCCGGCCCGAAGGCGCGATTGGCCGTGATCCTTCTCACGCGCATGGCTGCACCGAACGCTCGATGACCGTCGAGGCAAGAGCCGCAACGCAGGCGAGCGCGAAGTCATGATGGCGCCCGAAAGGGGTGGAAGCGAAAGCAGGGGGACTGGCCCCAGACAGCGACTTCGTCGCTGTCTGGTCAGGCGCCAGGCCGCGGTGGGGTCCCCGGGGGCAGGTTTACCGCGAGCGCTTCGCCGCTGGCGGCGTAGGGGCGTCCAGCGATTGCCGCACCGCCTCGGTGGCAGGCGAAGGCTGCAGACCAAGGACGACCGATAGCAGCTCCTTGCAGCGCCGATAGGTCTGCAACGCGTCCGACGTGCGTCCGTGCTCGCGGTAGCACACCATCAGGCTGCGGTAGAGATCCTCGGCGAGGTTGTCGAGCTCCAGCGCGCGGCGGTAGAGCGCGATCGCGTCCTCCCACCGCGCCTCCGCTTCGAGCGTCCGGCCGAGAGCGAGGACCGCGCGGAGCAGCTTCGACCGGAGCCGGTCGCGAAGCCCCATCAGCCACGGCAGGTCCTCGTCGGTGGCGAGGAAGTGCCCCGGATACGCCTCGAGCAGCCGGCGCGCGGTCAAAGCCGCCCCGGCGCCGCGCGCACCGTCGGCGTCGCGCGTGACGCGCTCGAACGCCCACACGTCGACCCAGCACTGCCGGCGGTCGAGCGAGAGCTTGCCCTCGACGAGCGCGAGCGCGCTGTCCCGATCGAGGAGCTTGCGCAAACGATACAGCGTGCTGTCGAACGAGACCTTCGCCGCGTCGCCCGCCGCGTCCGGCCAGAGTATTGCCGCGAGCCGGCCGGTTTCGACGCCCTCGCCGCCGAGCGCGACCAGCGCCTTCAGGAGCTCGAGCGGCTTCTTCTGCGCCTTGCCGCGGAACGCGAGTGGCGCCCCGTCGCGCACGACCTCGAACCGGCCGAGCGCATGGATGCGCAGCGGCCATGGCCAGTTGTCGGGCGCGGCCTCGTCGTCGGGCGGGAGCCCGCGCGCGGCGACGAGCCGGCGCACGTAGTCGGTCTCGATGTCCTCGGCGATAGCCACCGCGGCGAGCCGGCTCATCATCGGCCGCCACCAGAGATACTGGCTGAGATAGCCCTCGCGGCGGCCGAGCGCCAGCGCCTCGATGAGCGGCGCGCGCCATTCCTGGTCGCCGGCGCGGAGCCGCAGGTACGCGTCCCACAGTCCGAGGTGATAGCGGAGGTTCCCGCCGCGCACGTCCGCTACCAGGCTGCGCATGCGCTCGAGCACGGCGGCCGCGGCCACCGACTGCCCGGTCTGGTCGAGGGCGAGCGCGAGCCCGGTGTTGCAGACGAGCGCCGCGGCGACCGAGCCCATTTCGAGCGCGAACTGCGCGGCCGCGCGACCCTCGCGCTCGGCCGCGGCGAAGTCGCCCCGCTCGGCGGCGCTCCAGCACTTGAGAAAATTGAGCAGGGCGAGGTCGAGCTTGCGCTGCGGGTCGACCACCGATTCCAGCCGTCCGATCTCCGCGGCGGCCTCCCCCGCCTCGCCGTACGCGAGCAGTCCCCACGCGCGGAAGAGTTGGATGATCGGGACGAAGAACGCGAGCCCGTGGCTCTCCGCGAGGCGGAGCGCGTCGGCCAGCACGCGCATCATCTCCTCGGGCCGGCCGTCGAAGTAGTAGACGTTCGAAAGCCACACCCGGCACCACGCGCTCGTGAGCGGGCGCACGCCGGGGTCGTCCATTACGGCGCGAATCCGCTGCGCCACGCGTACGGCCTGCGCGAAGTCGCCGGCCTTGGTGAGACCGTCCATGAGACGCGTCCCCATCGCGACCTGCAGGTTCCGGTCGCCGACCGTGTCGAGCAGCTCATTGAGCCGCTCGAAGATGCCGGTGAGCACCGGATGGCCCGGCTGGCGGTATACGAGCCCGATCGCGAGGCTCGAGAGCGCACGTGCCTCGGCCTCGGGGCTCGGAAACGCCCGCTCGCGCGCGAGCAGCTTCTCCATGATCTCGGTCCAGCGGTCGACCGGGCGCCAGTCGTCCCACGCGAGATAGTGCGACACGATCACCGCCTCCGCGGCCTGGATCTGCGCGGCGCTGTCGCCGTGCGCAACGAAGCCGTTGTACGCGCGCTCGAGGGCCGCGCGCGACGCAAGCGGGTCGACGTTCACGCGCGCGACGCCCTCCCAGTACGCAAGCCAGGGCTCCGCCGCGTGCGCCGCGGCGGGAAGCGCGGCGATGCGCTCGAGCGCGGACTGGAACCGCCCCTGCGCGAGCATCGCCGGCGCATCCGCGAGCGTGACGCGCACCGCGTTCGCCCAGTCGCCGGCGTCGCGGTACAGCTCGAACACCGCGTCGCCCGTGCCGTGCGCCTCGAGCAGCTCCGCCGCCCGGCGGCGATAGCCTGCGAGCGCCGCCGCGTCGAAGAGCACGGGCGCGCGCTTGAGCAGGAACTCGCGGAAGAGCGCGTGGTACTCGTAGGTCGGCTCCGGCCCGTCGCGGCGGGCGACGAAGAGATGCCGGCGATAGCCGTACTCGAGGAGCTTCGCTGCGTCGGCCTCGCCGGTCAGTGCGGCCGCGTCCGAACGTGTGATTCGCGGCGGGAGCGCGCACAGCACCAGCACGCGCTGGTTGGGCTCGGGGATGCGATTCACGATCTCGCCGGCGAAGTAGGCGAACACCGCTTCGGGGGCGGCCGGCGGACCGCGGTCGGGACCGGCGTCCGCGCGCGACGCGTGCTCACGCAGCAGGATGAGACCCGCAGCCCAGCCGTCGGAGCGCTGGTAGACGCGCTCGAGCGCGTCCGGGGCGAGCTCACCGTCGGCGGCGAGGAGGCGCGCCGCCTCGTCGCGCGTGAAGCGCAGCTCCGCGGCGCCCACTCGCGCGATGGTCTGGTTCGCGACCAGCCGGGCGAACTCCGGCGGCGGCTCGGTGCGGCTGATCACGATGGCGTTGACCCCGACCGGGATCTGCTCGAGCCCGGTCGCGAATGCCGCGCGTTGCTCGCTCGTGCCGGCCGCCTCGTGGATGTTGTCGAGCACGAGCACGCTGCCTGCGGCCATGCGCGCGAAGAACTCGCGGAACCAGCGGCGCGCGAACCCGTCGAGGTCGCGCCGGTACTCGTCCGTGAAGAGCGGCAGCGCCGGCAGCTTCTTGCCGCCGAGCCGGCTGCCCGCGAGCCCCAGGTAGTAGAAGAACGTCGCGGGATCCGCGTCGCCGGGATCGACGTGGTACCAGATCCCGACGAGCTTCCGCGCCTCGAGATAACTTGCGACGAGCACCGTCTTGCCGCCCCCAGGGGCGCCCGACAGCCACAGCACCGGGTGCTCGCGCCGCTCGTCGAGGAGCCGGAACAGCCGCTCGCGCGGGCTGACGCGGTAGATGCGGGGTCGGGATAGTTTTGCTAGCTCGGGTGCCGGAGGCATGCGCGGTCGCAGCGGAGGGCATGAATTCTAGCCGGTGTGCGACCGGAGGCGCCGCCTGCGCGCTGACGCGGTCGCAACGCGCTGCGGGCAGCCGAATGGCTTGCTCGCGACCACGCCCGCGTGGCGACAGGGATCCTGCTGCCGGCCGCCGGACGCAATGCCGAGCGCCGCGATCGAAATCCTTGACGCCACTGGCGACCAGCGGGCTTCCCCCAGGCGCTGGCGACGTTCCGGCAACGCGGCGTCGGCGTCCTGTCATCGCCACGCAAGCGCGATCGGGGCCCGTGAATTTTTCACGGCGGGCGGTGGACTTCGGACCGCGAGCGGCCGGCTTTCGGCCGGCGCTGTGGCATCCGCCGCGCGCCATCGCGGATCGCACGCGAGGACCACCCGCCGGCGTTCGCTTGGGCTCGCATCTTGCAGTTTGACCTCGCCAGCCAATGGAGACGAGCCGCGGCTCGAACGCGGCGATCAGGGCAGTGGGGTCGAGCGTCAAACGCACCGAACAGTCGGCCGGGGCAGCGAACGCTGCATCCGTGACGTCGTTCGCTTCCGCCGAGGGTCCGCTGCCGATCCGTCCGTCCCCCTTCGACACCGTCCCGTCGCTTCGCGCCGGGCCCCGCGCGGGCGCGGCCCCCGCGAAGCCGGCTGCACGTGCGGACGCGTCTCATGCAAAAGCCGGGACCCCTTCCGTCGCCCGACGCTCTGCCCGTACGCCCGTTCTGCAGGAACTCGAGGCGCGGGTGCTCATGTCTGCAGACTTGAACCCGCTCGTTGCCGACGCCGTCTTCGCCCCAGGCTTGCAAAGCGCCGAGTTCCGCAACATCGCCGACGGCACTCCCCCGGTGGTCATCTCTGCCCAGGTGGCCCCGATCCGGCGCACCAACGAGCTGGTCTTCGTCGACGCGGCGACCCCCGACTACCAGCGTCTGATCGAGTCGATGCGCGAGGGCGCTCCTGCCGACGGACGTCAGCTCGAGTTCGTGCTCATCGATGCCGAGCGCGACGGCATCCGCAAGATCACCGACACGCTGGCCGGCAGGTCCGGGCTCGATGCGATCCACATCATTTCGCACGCCGCGCACGGGGCGGTGCAGCTCGGGAGCACGAAGCTCGACTTCGACAGCCTGCTCGAGCGTTCGGCGGCGATCAAGAAGTGGGGCGCAGCGCTCGGCGAGAACGGCGATCTTCTCCTCTACGGCTGCAATCTGGCCGCGACCGACGAAGGCAAGTCGCTGCTCGACGCCCTGGCCCGTCTGACCGGCGCGGATGTGGCGGCCTCAGACGACTTCACCGGGGCGGCGTCCAAGGGCGGCGACTGGGACCTCGAGTTCAGGACCGGCAGCGTCGACGCCGACGTACTCGGCAGCGCCGGCAGCGACGACATCTGGGACAACCTCCTCGCAACTTTCACGGTCGTCAACACGAACGACGCTGGCCTTGGATCGCTGCGCCAAGCCATCATCGACGCGAATGGCGCGGCCGGCGCCGACACGATCGCTTTCAACATCGGCGGCGGCGGCGCACAGACAATCCAGCCCTTGAGCGCGCTGCCGACGATCACCGATCGCGTCGTCCTCGACGCCACCACGCAACCCGGCTTCGCCGGGACGCCGTTCATCGAGCTCGATGGCAGCTCCGCCGGGGTCGCGAACGGCCTCGTGCTCGACTCGAACGGCAGCACGGTGCGCGGATTGGTGATCAACCGCTTCAGCCTGAGCGGGATCGCGCTCCTGGGCGATGGCAACGTGGTCGCAGGCAACTACCTCGGCACCGACGTGACCGGGCAGATCGCGCGCGGCAACGCGATCGACGGAGTCGAGATCTTCTCGAGCGGCAACGTCGTGGGCGGCGCGGCGGCAGCGGACCGGAACGTCATCTCGGGCAACCTCGACGACGGCGTGAACATCGACACGGCCGCTGCCGTGGGGAACGTCGTCCTCGGCAACTACATCGGCCTCGATGCGACGGGGTCGTTGGATCTCGGCAATGCGAGCGACGGCGTGCTCGTCGAGAACGGCGCCGCGGGCAACACCATCGGCGGCGCCGCCGCGAACGTCGTCTACGGCAACAACGGCGCCGGGGTGCAGCTCGCGGCGGGCGCAATGGGCAACCGGGTCGAGGGTAACCGGATCCACGCCAATGCCGGCGACGGCGTGCTGATCACCGCCGCAGCGGCCAACTCGATCCTCGGCAACTCGATGCACTCGAATGGCGGACTCGGAATCGACCTCGGCGGGGACGGCGTGAGCGCCAACGACGCCGGCGACGGCGACGTCGGCGCGAACAACCTGCAGAACCATCCGGTGCTCGCGACCGCCAACGTCGTCGGTCCCGATATCAGCATCTCGGGCACGCTCGACAGCACTGGCGCCCGCACGTTCCGGATCGAGTTCTTCGCCTCGAGCGCCGCCGATCCGACCGGCCGCGGCGAAGGCCAGCGTTACCTCGGCTTCACCGTCGTGACCGTCGCCGGCGGTCCGACCGGCTTCTCCACCACGTTCACGCCCGCCATGGCGGTGGCGGCCGGCGAGCTCATCTCGGCGACGGCCACCGACCTCACCTCGACCGAGACTTCCGAGTTCGCGCCGTGCGTGACTGCGACCGCCGCACCGGTGGCAGTCAACGACGGCTATACGCTCACCGAGGATTCCACGCTGACGGTCGGCTGGTGGGACACCGACTGGAGCCGGCGCCGGCAGGTCACGTTCAACAACACCAACGTCGGCGGCTTCGCTCCGGCCGAGACGCTGTCGAACTTCCCGGTCCTTCTCGTCCTGGACTCCACGAACGTCGACTACACGCTGACTCAGGCCGACGGCGGCGATCTTCGGTTCTTCGATGCGGACGGCACGCCGCTCGCCTACGAGATCGAGCGCTGGGACGAGACCGGCAGCTCGTACGTGTGGGTCAAGGTCCCGCAGATCGACATCGGCGCGACGGACTCGATCACGATGTACTACGGCAACGCAGGCGCGGCAGACGGAGAAGATCCGTACGCCGTCTGGGCCGGCACCGGCTACCGCTCGGTCTATCACCTCGATGATGTCGGTCCCACGGTCGAGGACGCTACTTCGACGAGCCACGACGGCACGGCGACGAACGGGGCCACCGGCGGTCAGACCGGGCAGATCGGCTCCGCATACGGCTTCGACGCCACGAACGACTACATCGATCTCGGCGACGATCGTTCGTTCATCGACGGCGCCTCCGCCGCGACCTTTTCGGCCTGGGTGAACCCCGCCAACAACGATGGGGTCAACCCAAACATCATCCTGAGCGCCAGCATCAACAACGGCGGCGCACCGAGCGGAAACTCGCGCATGGCGATCGAGCTCGATCCGTTCGGCGACGTCAAATTCATCGTCCGATCCGACGACAGCGCCGTCACCACCGTCTTCACCACGGACACGCCCGTCACGGCGGGGACGTGGCACTACGTCACGGGCGTCGTCGATGTCGCCACCAACGCGATCACGGTCTACGTCGACGGCGTCGCGCGTCCGATCACCCCGGGGGGGCCTTACGCCCTGCCCGGAACCGCGTTCCCGAACAGCGCGTCGGCGAGCGCGTCGATCGGCTCGAGCGACGAGGGCGCCGGACCGTACTTCGACGGCCGGATCGACGAAGCACGGATCGCCGCGGCGGCGCGCACGGCGGGGTGGATCCAGGCCGAGTACCGCGCGATGTCGAACCAGGCCGGGACCGAGTTCGTCGCGTTCGGCGCCGACCAGGCCGCACCCGCGCTCGGCGGGGTGCTGAACAACGACACCGACGCCGAGGGGAACCGGCTCGGCAGCACGTTGGTGACGAACGTCTCGAACGGCACGCTGACGCTGAACGGCGATGGCACGTTCGTGTACACACCCAATCCCGACTTCTTCGGGACGGACACGTTCACGTACCGTGCGAACGACGGCGCGCTCGATTCGAATGTTGCGACGGTGACGATCACCGTCACGCCGGTGAATGACGCGCCCGTCGCGACGGGCGATGCACATGCGGTGAACGAGGACGCGACGCTGAACGTCCCCGGCCCAGGCGTCCTCGGAAACGACACCGATATCGACGGGCCGGCGCTCTCCGCGGTGCTCGTCGCCGGACCATCGGCCGCTGCGGCATTCACGCTCAACGCCGACGGCAGCTTCAGCTACACGCCGACCGTGGACTTCAGCGGCGTCGACGCGTTCACCTACCGCGTCTTCGACGGCACTCTGCAGTCGGGCGTCGCCACCGTCACCCTCACGGTCAATGCGGTGAACGATCCGCCGGTCATCGTCCCGACCGGCTTCACGGTCGCCGACGGGGGGACCGCCGGCATCGGCACCGGCAACCTGAGCGTCACCGACGCCGACGATGCGGCGACAAGCCTCGTGTTCACGGTCGGCACGCTCGCTAACGGCCGCTTCGAGCTCGTCTCCACGCCGGGGGTGGCGATCGCGAGCTTTACCCAGCAACAGATCGTGGCAGGCGAAGTGCGCTTCGTGCACGACGGCTCCGGCAGGGCGCCGACGGTCACGATCTACGTCTCCGACGGCACGACCGGCGTCGGCCCGAACACGCTCAACGTGGCGTTCACCGCCGGCGGGCGCGTGACGGGGGCGCCGGCCGCCGGCGGCAGCAACAGCGGCGGCGCACCCGCGATCACGCCGCCAGCGCCAGCGCCCGTGCCGGCGCCAGCGCCAGCGCCAGCGCCACAAGCTCAGCCGGGTAGCGCGCAGGGCACGGGTGCGCAGGTGCAGGTCTTCCTGCGCTCGCCGACCAGCCCGGCCCCGGCTGGCGGCGGCGAGGGGCAGGAGCCCCAGGTGTCGACGCCGGTCACGCACCTGCCGGCGGGCGCGACGCAGTCAGAGAAAGCGGTCACGCTCGACGCGCCGACGTCGATCGTTCGCGCCGAGAGCGACTCGCTCGGGTCGGAGCTCGAGGTCGAGCCGATCCGCGCCGAGATGCAGGCCCTGCCGACCCGTCACGACGGCTCCGGTAACCCGGACGACGAGGAGCGGCGGGCAATCGAGGTGATCCTGAGCTCCGTCCGGATCACCGGTCTCGCGATGTCGGTAGGCGCGGTCTGGTGGGCGGCCCGCGCCGCCGGTCTGATCGCGAGCGTGCTCGCCTCCTCCCCCGCGTGGCGTCATGTCGACCCGCTGCCGGTGCTCGGCCGCGACGACGACGAAGAAGATCAATGGGACGATGCCGAGGGGGACGACCAGGACCGCAAGGACGAAGAGCACCGGGCAGCCTGGGTCCTGGAGGATCGCGAGGCGCGCTAAAGTGGGCACCGGCCTTGGACGGAGCGGGCGTCGGGCGGGGCCGACAGCGACGAGGGCCGGTCGAGCAGTCCCGGCCTCCGGTCGGAGATCCAGTCGAGCCGACGCGTGCCGAGATGGGAGTGGTTCCCGCCAAGGGTCAGGAGACGCTTGACCTCGACCAGGAAGACCGGCAGCGTATCGAGGTTGTGCCGAGCTCGGCCGAACCACGGGCCCGGCGCCGTCGGTCGGTACGGTCTGGCGGGCGGACCGAGGAGCGTCCGGATTGCTGCCGAGCGTGCACACCGCGACCCTGGCCCGGCGCACGTCGACGCGCGGCGTGCTCGGACGCGACGAGAAAGAAGAGGAATGGGACGGCACCGCGGAGAACAAGGATCGCGAGGACGACCGGCGCGGCGCCCGCCGGTTGCTCGACGACGGCGCGTCCCGAGTGCGCCGTCCGCTGGAGGCCGCGCATGATGCGGCTCTTCGGGCCGGTCGGACGCATCTGCATCGGTCTCGTCTCGCTCACGCTGTTCCTGATCTTCGTCGCCGACCTCCTGTTCGGCGTGCTGCGCGACGACGTCGAGCTCGCGCAGCGCGTGCGCAAGGGGATCACCGAGGACCTGGCGATCCAGCTCGCGGTCCTCATCCAGAAGGAAGACAAGGACTCGATCCAGCGCACGATCGACGCGCTCTCCGCGCGCGACGGCGAGATCGTCTCGGTCGGCATCCGCCGCAACTCCGGCGACGTCTACATCCAGACCGCCGAGCACCCCCGCCACTGGGTGGCGCTCAAGGACGGCAAGTCGACGATCACGCATGTCGCGGTTCCCGTGTACGCGGGCAAGGATCTCTGGGGCAACGTCGAAGTGAGTTTCCGGCCGGTGTTGCCGAAGTCGGTCATGGGCTGGGCGAGGCACCCGCTCGTGCTGCTGCTCGCGGTGATGGTGCTGGGCGGCTTCCTCCTCTACTACTGGTACATGCGCCGCGTGCTCGAGCATCTCGATCCCACCAAGGCGATCCCGGATCGGGTGCGCAAGGCGCTCGACACGCTGACCGAGGGCGTGATCGTGCTCGACACCAACGGCCGCGTGGTGCTCGCGAACCAGGCGTTCCGCGAGCTGCACGGGGAGGACAAGGTCGGCCTCTCGGCGCGCCGGGCGTCCGAGATCCCGTGGCTGAAGAACGCCCTCGGCGAAGAGCGCGAGGCCGCCGATCACCCGTGGGCGGTCGCGATGCGCGACGGGACTACCGTGACCGGCGAGATGCTCGAGATCCCGCACGTCGACGACGGCCCGCGCAAGGCGAAGCTCGCGGCCAGCCCGATCACCGACGGCCGCGGCGCGGTGCGCGGGTGCCTCGTCTCGTTCACCGACGTCACCGAGCTCGACCGCAAGAACACCGCGCTCCAGGGCGCGCTCTCCGAGCTCGAGTCCTCGCGGCAGAAGATCGCGGCGCAGAACGAGGAGCTGAAAGGGCTCGCCAACATCGACCCGCTCACCGGCTGCCTGAACCGGCGCGCGTTATTCGAGCAGGCCGAGGAGATCCTGCGGAAGGCGCGGGAAGAGGGCTTGCCGGTCTGCTGCCTGATGACCGACATCGACAAGTTCAAGCACTTCAACGACACCTACGGCCACGCGGTCGGCGACCAGGTGCTGGTGCAGGTCGCGCGGGTGCTCAAGGCGGCGCTGCGCCCGACCGATGTCCTGTGCCGCTACGGCGGCGAGGAGTTCTGCATCGTCCTGCCGGGCGTGGATGCGCTGCGGGCGGCGGTGGTGGCCGAGCGCATCCGGTTCCGCGTCGAAGCGCAGGCCGGCCCCGGCATCCGGTCGCTGCCGGGCTTGCGCGTCACCTCGAGCTTCGGTCTCTCGTCGCTCGAGTTCGGCGCGCCGAACCTGAAGACCCTCATCGACGAGGCCGACCAGGCGCTCTACGCCGCCAAGCAGGGGGGGCGCAACAAGGTCGTGCGCTTCGACGAGATGCCGCCGACCGTGCGCGAGGCCGCGGTCGCCGGCTCGTCGTAGTCCCCGTCACTCGACCGCAAATCCGTCCAGCGGGACTTCTGGCGTTCGCCCGCCGGCAACATCCGCGATCACGCGCCCGCAGCCAAGCGCGAGCGTGAAGCCGAGCGCACCCTGTCCGCAATCCAGCAGCAGGGCCGGATAGCGCGTGGCGCCCAGGATCGGCGTGCCTTTCGGCGTCGCGGGGCGCAGGCCGCACCAGGGCCTGAGCTGCGCGAAATCCGACGCCTCCGGGAAGGCCGCGCGCGCCTCGTCGGCGAGCGTCGCGACCCGCGACTCGTCGATCGCCGGAGTGTAGCCGGCAAGGTCGGCCATGCCGGCGACGCGGAGCTCCTCGCCGAGGCGGGCGTAGACGATCTTCTTCCGGTAGTCGGTGATGCTGATCCGCGGGGCGAGGCCCCCCGGGCCGATCGGCAGCGTGAGGCTGTAGCCCTTGAGCGGATAGATCGGAAGGCGAATCCCGAGCGGCCGCACGAGCCGCGGGCTCGCCGCCCCGAGCGCGAGCACGTAACGGTCGGCCTCCAGCACGCCGGCGCTCGTCTCGACGCCGAGAATGCGGCTCCGCCACTTCAGCAGCCGGTAGATCTCGGTATCGAGGAGGAACACGGCCCCCGCGGCGCGCAGCAGCCGCTCGAGGCTCACGCAGAACTCGTAGCAGTCGCCGGTATCCTCGCTCGGGGTGTAGATCCCGCCCGCGAGACGCGGACGCATTGCGCGCAGCGCGGGCTCGAGCGCCACGCACTCGTCCGGCGAGAGCGCCTGCTGGTCCGAGCCGAGGCTCGCCTGATAGTCGAGCAACCGGCGCGCGGACTCGAACGACGCCGGGTCCGAGTGGACGACGAGCTTGCCGTTGCGAACGTAGTCGAACTCGGCCGGCTCCTCGGCGACGAACCGGTGCATCAACGCGCGGCTGTAGTAGGCGAGCCGCAGCAGGCGGCGCGTCGTGAGGTCGGCCTGGCGCCGCGTGCACGCGAGCACGAACTCGAGGCACCAGCGCCATTGCTCCAGATCGAGCACCGGGCTGAAGCGGAGCGGCGCATCGCGCCGCAGCAGCCACGGCGGGATCTTCGGCAGCACGCCCGGGCTCGCGAGCGGCGCGACGTAGCTGTACGAGAGCTGGCCGCCGTTGGCGTAGCTCGTCTCGAGCCCCACGCCGTGGTTCCGCTCGACCACCGCGACCTCGTGGCCGTCGCGCGCGAGGAAGTAGGCTGCGGCGAGCCCGACCACGCCGCCGCCGAGGACGAGGACTTTCACCGTGCGGACCCCGAGCGAGGAACGCCGGAGTCTACTCGTTCGCGCGCGGGCGCTACTGCGTCACGGTGCGTCCGGCGATCTGCCGGCGGAACTCGCGCAGCTTCGTCTTCACGCGCTGCGCGTTCGCGGCTCCCATGCGTATCAGCGTCTTCTGCCCGGCCGAGCGCGCCTCGAGCGCGGGATCCGCGAACTCGTACATGATCCAGGGCTTCGCAAGCCTGATCGGCCCGTCGATCTCCGGGGTGACGAGCAGATGGTCGATGACCTCGACGAGGCGGTCGTTGAAGTAGCCCTTCGGGTAGCCGAGCTCCCGATAGGCTTGCTGGAACAGCGGATAGAAGCGCACGTAGAGTGCGGCAAGCTTGCCGGTATCCACCGACTCCACCAGGCGTACGAACGGCTCGTAACGTCGAGCGTTGTCCGGGCTGAGGTAGACCGCTTGGCCGTCACCGGTCGCGAGGAACCGTCCGGCTGTCGGCTTGAGCGGCCAGAGTCGTTGCGCCGTCTTCTTGCGCGGCAGGTTGTCCACCGTCACCACGACGCGGCGCACCAAGCCAGTCAGATTGAGGAACTCGTCGAGCGCGCCGCGATCGACGATGCCGGCGAGGGCGTCCGCCACGCTTCGGTCGCTCTCATCCAGGGACGGCAACGCCGTCGGCTCGGCCGCCGCTTCCGCGCCCGTCTCGGGCCGTGCGGCCTCGATCGGATGCCGGATCGCCGCCTCGGCCTCCGGCTGGGGCGTGGGGGCCGTCTCGGCTCGCGGGGGCTGGGTCTGCATCGGCGGCGCAACCTTCTGCCGCTGCAGCCAATAGTAGTAGCCGCCTCCGAGGGCGGCGATCGCGAGCGCGGCGATGATCAACCATAGGGCCCTCCGCCCGCCCGAAGTCGACTCGTCGTAGCGCTGGAAGTACGGGCCGTCGTCCACCGGTGGCCGTGCGTCCGTCGCCGCAGGGTCTCGGATCTCGTCGTGCTCGGTGTCAGGCGATGAGCTGGGCCGCATGGTCCTACGACTGGAGGTGCTTCCTGGAGTTCAAGCTCGCCCCATGGCATGCCGCAATGTCGGGAACGCCCGACAGGTGCGAGGGAATCGGGCGGCTGCTAGGCTTTGACCTATCGACAGCGTACCAGCAAAAGATGATCCGCCGAAACCTGGTTGCCGCGCTAGCTGCGGCGCTTTTCGCCGCAAGCGCCGCATGGGCCGAGCCGAACACCGCCGGTCGCGAATCCGCGAGCGCGCAAGCGGCCGAGCCGGCGAAGGACTCAGGCTCGCGCGGGTTCAAGCAGGACGTGAAGCGCGCCTGGTCCGACACGCGTGCCGGCATCCACCGCGCCGGGCGCGAGATCGGCCAGGGCGCTCGGAGCTTCGGACGCGCGACCCGCGACGCGTTCCGCTCCGGCTGGCGCAAGCTGAAGGAGAGCTTCGCCGGGGCCCCGGACCGCACCCGGGGCACGGGCTGACCGCAGCAGGCGCTTAATTGGCGCCGGTCACCGCGTAGGTGCCAGGGGCGATCGCGCCGGTGCGACACAGCCGGTTGAGCAGCGGATAGAGTCCCACGAACTTGAGCCCACCCTCCAGCCAGTCGTCCAGCTCCCGGTCGAGATAGGGATCGGGGCCGCCGTGAATGAACGCCACCGCCGGCAGGCGGCTCGCCGTGAGGCCGAGATCGATCCCGACGGCGAAGCCCGGCTTCTCGGGAAAGGTGCGCCGCACCAGGGACTCCAGCTCGTTCGCTTCGAGGACTTTCATCCGGGCTCTCCCGCACGTCCAACGTGCGCGAATGTTGGCAGGCGAACGTAACTTGACGATGTCCGCCCGGTTCCGGTTTGTTACCGGCGCAACCCCGGGCGTGTATCCTCCTGGCCCTGACAACGCAGTAGGAGACAGCGATGGCGAAGCTGCTGGTGATGTACAAGCGGCCTGCGGATCCCGAAGGCTTCGACCGCTACTACTTCGGCACCCACGCTCCGCTCGCGAAGAAGATCCCGGCGTCCAGCGCTACGATGTAAGCGAGGGCCCGGTGCTGACGCCGGCGGGGCCGGCTCCCTACCATCTCGTCGCCACCCTCGCGTTCGGCTCGATGGCTGCGCTGCAGGCGGGGCTCGCCTCGCCGGAAGGCAGGGCGGCCGCGGCCGACCTCGGAAACTTCGCGCAGGCCGGAGTCGATCTCAGCTTCTTCGACGAAAAGCAGATCTGACCGGGCGCGTCAGGCGGGCCCGCGCGCTTCATGCCGCGCGGGCCTGGGCGAGGGCGGGTCAGACCGCCGCCGCCTCCCGCCCGCCGCGGTAGTCGTGCCACCACCGCTCGGCGGCCTCCTGCGTCCAGGGGTGCGCCTGCAGGATCGCCGCGAACACGGCGAGGAGGTCCTCGACCCGCTGCGGCCGCGCGTCCGGCGCCTTGGCGAGACAGCGGGCGACGAGGTCGTCGAGCGCGTTCGGGATGGGCTGGCGCGCCGCGCTGGAAGTGCGCGGTGCCTCGACCTCGAGGATCAGACGCGCGAGCTCGAGCTCGTTCGGTGCATCGAACACCCGCTTGCCGGTAAGCAGGTAAAACGCCAGCGCGCCGACGGCGTAGATGTCGACCGTCGGAGCGGCCTCGGAGGGGTTGCGGATGCGTTCGGGCGCCATGTAGGCCGGGGTGCCGAGGAGGCGGGCGTACTGCGTGATGTCGCGCGTGTCGGTCGCGTGCACGTCCTTGATCAGCCCGAAGTCGAGCACCTTGACGACGTCGGACTCGCCGCCGCGCTCGCACAGCATCACGTTGGCCGGCTTGATGTCGCGGTGGATGAGGCCCTTGCCGTGCGCCTCGCGCAGGCTCTCGCACACCTGCTTCAGGATGTGCGCGACGCGCGGCGGGGCTTGCGCGCCGTCCTGCTCGACCAGCCACGCGAGCGTGACGCCGTCGATGTATTCCATGGCGTAGAAGAAGGTGCCGTCGCGGGTGCGGCCGTAGTCGAAGATCTCGATCGTCGCCGGATGCTCGAGCCGGGTCGCGAGCTGCACCTCGCGCTCGAAGCGCGCGATCAGCTCGTCGGTGGCGAGATGCGGCTTCAGGATCTTCAGCGCGGTCGGGCGCCGGAGCAGCGCGTGGACCGCGCGGTGCACGGTCGCCATGCCGCCCTCGGCGATCTTGCCCTCGAGGCGGTACACCCCGAGCCGCCGCTCCTCGCGTCGCAGCTGCGCCACCGAGAACGTCGACCCGAGGGCCGCTGCCACGGCGATCACCAGCATCGCGAACACCACCTGGAACGCGATCGTCAGGTAGCGGATCGGTGCGTACGCCTCCTCGCGCGAGACCTCGACTGCGATGCCGATGTCGTAGGCGGGCAGCCAGCGCCACGCGCCGATCACCTCGCGGCCGGCGTAGTTGCGGTACGGTTCGAGCAGGACCCCTTCGTGCGCGCGGGTATCGGTCTCCGCCCGGCTGGCGATCGCGCGCGCGACGAGCGGCGTCAGCGGCCGCTCGGCGAGGTCGGCCGGCCGTTCCCCGTCTTGCGTGAGATCCACGCCCGGATCGCGCAGCCGCATGCTGAACGCCGCGGTCGTTGCGCCCGGCGGGAGAAGCCCGGCGTCGCGAAGCTCCGGAAAGTACCGCGCCTTGGTGAGCAGAAGCCCGCTCTCGTCGAATGCGTAGCCCTCGACCGTCGAGTCCGACTCGGTCAGCCACCCGAGTCCGAACAGTCCCGCGAACCGCGTGTCGGCGTAGATCCCGAGCTCGAGCGCGGCGATGATGCTGCCATCGGCTCCACGCACCGGCGACGCGAACCAGACGATCGGGCGATCGTAGGCCGACTTCCTCACCTCGGGAATCCGCTCGCCCTCCGGCCGCGGCGAGATGAACCGGACCTCGCCGCGGAAGACCGGGGCGAGGTCGGCGATGACGCTCGGGCCGACGCCGGCACGCATGTGGTGCTCGACGCGCGTGGCGATGATCCGCCCCTCCCGGTCGACGGCGTTGATCGCGACGCTATCGCGGTCGATGAAGAACGGCTCGAGCGCCTTCACGAACCGGGCCCGCGCGGGCGAAGACCAGAGCGCTTCGCGCGTGGCGCCGGCCCGCGCCTCGGCGTCGAGCCGCCGCACCGCTTCGACCACGTCGGGATCGGACGCCCAGCGCTCGGCCTCGGCACGCTTCGAGTCGGCCCAGACCCGCAGCGTGTCCACCTTGGACTCGAGCACCGCCCGCAGGGACGCCGACCGCACATCCTCGAGGGAGCGCTTGACGCCGGTGTAGGTCCAGTAGCCGAGGCCCGCGAGGATCAGGACCGCGATCGCAACCGCCTCGACGCGCTGCTCGGTGGTGCCGAAGAAAACGACCGCGAGCGAGCGCCGCTGGCGCGGCAGCCCCTTTGGCGCGTCGGTGTCGCGCCGTTCGACAGTCGGCTCCGGGACCACCGGGACAGTGTAGCGGCCCGCGCAGCACGCCGATGTGATTTCCCACCGCGGGCGGCTTGCGCCTTCTCAAGCGCCCGCGAGGAGCGGCTCGACGTGGTCCTTGATCGCACCCGGGGTAGTCCACCACACCCGGCCGCCCTGCACGATGTAGCGCAGCGCACGGCGGAGGTGACGCAGCCGATGCGGCCGGCCGACGAGGTACGGATGCAGCGCGATGCCCATCACCAGCGGCTGCTGCGCGCTCTGCGCGAGCATTTCCTCGTAGGAGTCGACGATCGAGTCGGCGAACTCCTCGGCCGAGTTCTGCCGCGCGACGATCGCCGGAATGTCGTTGATCTCCTGCGGATAGGGGATCGACCAGAGCTCGCCCCCGCGCGTACGAAGGCGCAGCGGCTGGTCGTCGTGGCACCAGTCGAGGACATAGGTGTAACCGGCCTCCTGCAGCAGGTCGGGCGTGACGTGGCTCTCCGAAATCCAGGGCGACAACCACCCCTGCGGCGCCTTGCCCTCTTCGCGCCGCATCCGCTCGGTGCACGCCGCGACCAGCGCGCGCTCGTCCGCCTCGCTCAGGTCGCCCTGCCGCTCGGCGTTCGTATGTCCGTGAGCGATGATTTCGTCGCCGCGCCTGCGGAACGCGGCGATCACCTCGGGGCAGTAATCGTAGAGCGCGGTGTTGATGAGCGCGCCAACCGGCAGATTCAGCTCGTCGAAGAGCTCGAGGCAGCGCCACACGCCGACGCGGTTGCCGTAGTCGCGCCACGCGTAGTTGAGCACGTCGGGCTCGCCGGAGGGCGCGAGCTTCGCGCCCAGCCCCTGCCCGAACTCGAAGTGCTCGACGTTGAAGCCGATGTAGACGGCGAGCCGCCGGCCATCGGGCCACGAATAGTCCGGCCGCCGCGTGATCGGCGAATACTCGTAGCGGGCGTGACCGCGAAGCGGGCGAAGGCTGGACATCGGCGAAGTCCTCGGCATGAGTGGCCGGCAAACTATACTTGCTCGGTTCCCGCCGACGAAGCCACGACACGGCGCCTGACCCTGCCCGGGGTGACGCGAGCAGCCGAACCGGGGGAAAATACCGCCCCCGGCGCCTGCCGGCGGGAAGGAGAGCTACATGCGCATCGAAGTCCACGTCCACGGCAATATCCCGCTCCGCCAGGGCGTCACCAGCGCTCAGGTGGAGGCTGCGCTCCGCCCGTGGCTCGAGTACATCGACGAGGATTCGCTCGCCGATACCCACTCGGTGTACGAGGACGAGCCCGGGATCGTGTTCGACGGCCGCGAGCGGCTGCTCGAGCTCTGCTGGACGGGCGACGTCGGCCGCACGTTCCGAGAGACGATCGAGTCCGCGCTGACCGGCCTCAACCCCTACACCGAGCGCGCCGCCGAAATCGAGGTCAGCTACTACCACGACGACGGGCAGGACGAGTTCGCCGTGGTCTTCGTCGGACCGACGCCGGAGGCGATCCACGAGGCGCAGCGCCAGGCGATGATCGAGGACGTGTCGCACATCCTCGCGCGCCAGTTCGGCGACTCGGAGATCGGCGAGGTCGTCGCGCTGCTGAACCAGCTGTTCGCGCGTACCGCGCCGAGCGCCGGCGGCGCGGTCCGCCAGGGCTCGGTGACGGTGCAGGCGCCGGTGAACGAGAAGGGCCGGCGACGATTGCACTGAGAGCAACGACGTGTTGCGACGCAGATACGGCCTGCGTCGCAACACCGAGAATTCAAGAAAGGCGAAAACCGAAGATGAAAGCGGTGCTGTTCGTCGTCGCGCTTGCATGCGCCGCCGTGTCCGGCTGCACGACCGACCAGATCGCGCGCGCCGTGTACTACACGGTCAGGGTCCAGAACCAGGCCGTCGAGTTGTCGCTCCCCGGGCAGGCGCGGGACGAGCCCATGCCGTTCGATCAGTACCAGCGGGAGCGGCGCGGCGACGCTTCACGGTAGGACCCTGACGTCCCGCACGTAGTCGAGCGAGTAGGCCTTCCGGTAGTCGACGCCCGGCTTGAGCAGCCCGGCCTTCACCATGAAGTCGAAGGTCTGCTTCCAGCGCGCGTCGGTCATCGTCATGATTCCGTGCGTCGCGGCGTCGCCGCCGGCGACGATGCCGTAGGCCTGGATCGTCTTGATGCCGAACGCCAGCAGCTCCTCCGTCATCTCGGGATTCGCCTTCCTGATCAGCGCGTTCGCCGGCGCCGGGTCGGCGAAGTAGCGCCTGTAGCCCTCGGCGCTCGCGCGCACGAAGCGCTTCACCGCGTCGCCGTTCTTCGCGAGAAACGCCTCCGTCGCGACGATGGTCTGCGCATAGGGCGGATAGCCGAGATCGGCGAGCAGGAATACCGTCGGCTTCACGCCGGCCTTCTGGACGAGGAACGGCTCCGAGGTGGCATAGCCCTGCGTCGCCGAGCGCCTGTCGGCGAGGAACGGCTGCACCGAGAACGAGTACGGCCGCTTCTGGTCGTCCGCGAAGCCGTAGCGCGCGACCAGCCACGGCCAGAAGGTGGTGTTGCTCGCCGAGCTGATGAAGATCGGCCGGCCCTTCAACGCCTCGATCGTCTTCACGTCCGGATGCGCGATCAGCACGACCGGGTCTTTCTGAAAGGATGCCGCGACCGTCACGAGCGGCAGGTCTGCCTCGCGCCCGAGCAGCACCTGGATGTCGTAGCCCATGAAGAGGTCGGCCTGGCCGGCGAGCAGGAGCTGCATGCCGTTCACCTGCGGGCCGCCCATGCGGACGGTCACGTCGAGCCCGTGTCTTGCGTAGATGCCCTCCGCCACCGCCTGATAGAAGCCGCCGTGCTCGGCCTGCGCGAACCAGTTGGTGAGGAAAACGAGCTTCTGCGGCGCTTGCGCGAGGGCGGCGCCCGCGAGCGCGAACGAGGCGAGGAGTGCGGCAAGACCGCGGTGCATGACAACTCTCCGGGGGATTGAGACCGCCGCGATTCTCATCAGCCGTCGGCGGCGAGCTCGCTCTCGTGCCAGTGGCCGAGGGCGAGCCGGGAAAGCCAGACCATGAGCAGGAACAGCGCCACGCCGGTCACGGTGATCAGGGCGAGCGCGGCGAAGAGTCGCGGAATGTTGAGCTGGAACCCGGCCTGAAGGATCTGGTAGGCGAGCCCCGCGGCGTGGCCGCCGGTGCCGGCGACGAACTCCGCCACGACCGCGCCGATCAGCGCGAGCCCGCTGGAGATGCGGAGACCGCCGAAGAAGTAGGGCGCCGCGCTCGGGATGAGCAGACGGGAGAGCGTCTGCAGGCGCGTCGCCTTGTTCATCCGGAAGAGATTCGCGAGCCCGGGGTCGACGCTCCGCAAGCCGAGCGTCGTGTTGGAGATCATCGGAAAGAGCGCCACGATCGTCGCGCACAGCACCAGCGCGACCTCGATGTTCTCGACCCAGATGATGATGAGCGGCGCGATCGCGACGATCGGGGTGACCTGCAGCAGCACCGCGTACGGGAAGAAGCTCGCCTCGATCAGGCGGCTCTGCACGAACGCGAACGCGATCAGCGTGCCGAGCACGGTTGCGCAGAGAAGAGCGAAGAAGGTGATCTTGAGCGTGACGAGCAAGGAGCGCGAGAGCAGCCCCCAGTCGGCGAGGAGGGTCTCCGCGACGTCGACCGGCGACGGCACGAGGTACTTCGGGACATCGAACGCCCTGACGAGCACGTACCAGAGGACGATCACGGCGACGCCGACCAGCGCCGGCGCGGCGACGCGAACGAAGCGGGCAGCGTCCACGTCCGTCAACCTTCGCTCGCCTCGGCGAGCGCCTCGGCGAGCGACCGGCAGCACGCCGCGAACCGCTGCGACACGCGGAACTCCGCGGTGCGCGGGAACGGCTCGCCGATCGCGACCTCGCGGACGATCCGTCCCGGCCGCGCCGACATGACGACGACGCGAGTCGAGAGGAACACCGCTTCGTAGATCGAATGGGTGACGAACGCGACGGTGAGCGACTGCCTCCGCCAGAGCTCCGCGAGCTCGCCGTCGAGCTTGTTGCGGGTGATCTCGTCGAGCGCGCCGAACGGCTCGTCCATCAGTAGCAGGTCCGGCCCGGTGACGAGCGAGCGCGCGATCGAGACGCGCATCTGCATCCCGCCCGACAGCTCGCGCGGATAGTGGTGCGCGAACTGCTCGAGCCCGACGAGCGCAAGCGCGTCGGTCACGGCCCGGTCGGCCGCGGACCGTTCGGCGCGCGCGAGATCGAGCGGCAGCCGCACATTCCCGTGGACCCGCGACCACGGCATCAAGGTCGCTTCCTGAAACACCATCGCGAGCTTGCGCCCCGGCTGGCCGACGCCGTCGAAACCCTGACCCCACCAACGGATGCGGCCCGCGGACGGCGAGGCGAGGCCGGCGATCATCCTGAGGACCGTCGACTTGCCGCAGCCCGAAGGCCCCAGCACGGTGACGAACTCGCCCGGTCCGATCGCTAGGTCGATGCCGTCGACCGCGCGCGTACCATTCGGGTACGTCTTCTCGACCGCGAGCAGCTCGACGACCGGGCCGCCCGCGGACGACGAAACGGCACTGATCGCCGCGCTCTCGTTGATGAACTCCATGATCGCCAAGCGATTCTAATGCCCGCCGTCAACGCGGCGTACACTTAACCGTTGAGCGTACGAGCCGCACACGTGCGGTGCGTGGCGGTCCGCCGGTGCACGCGCCGGGTGCGGCACCGGAACCCTTCGGTCGCAGGCGAGGTCGAAATGAAAGCGATGTCCATCCGAGCAGCAGCCCTTGTCCTCGCCCTGAGCCTGCCGAGCGTGGCGGCGCAGGCCGGCGGTGCGCGCGCCGGGTTCCCCGTCGGGGTGCCGTTCGGCTCACACGCCGGCGTTCCGGGCCCGGGCTTTGCCGCGCGGACCGCGCCGGTCGCCCCGGTCATGCCCGCACCGATTCACCCGTTCTCGCCAGCCCTCGCGACCACGATCATCCGGCCGCCGGTCGCGCCGGTGTTCTTCTCGCCGTTCGTGCCCGGGTTCGTGACGTTCCCGCCGCCGGCGGTGGTGGTGGTGATCCCGAAGGCGCCGGTGAAGGCGAACGTCGCATCGCCGGTCGCGGTGTTGCCGTCGCCGGCGGTCGTCCCGCCCCCGGTCATGCCGCACGTCCCCGTGATGTCGCCGAGCTCGCCCCACTTCTTCGCGCCGCCGGTCCAGACGGTCGTGCCGCCGCCCGCCGGGGGGCAGATCATCATCACTCGCGGCCGCGGTTTCTAGCCGGCTTCTGAAGCCGACTCCCGGCGTGCCTCGGGGCGCGTTGCGCCGCCCCTTGCGGAAGCCCCATCTTCGTGGTGATATCCCCCGGCGCCGGGCGGGCTGCGAGCTGGCACGCAGGTTGCACACGTAGCCCGCATCGGACCCCGATTCGGCGCTTCTCGAGGAGGATCAAAACGATGACCGACTTCCTGCTCTCGCGCCGCGGCGCGATCGGGGCGATCGCCGGCTTCGCGCTCGCCGCGCTCGCCGCTTCCGCCACGGCCCAGCAGCCGACCCGTATCCGCTTCCAGCTCGACTGGCGATTCGAAGGGCCGTCGGCGCTGTTCCTGCTGCCGGTGGCGAAGGGCTACTTCAAGGAGGAGGGACTCGACGTCGTGATCGACGCCGGCAACGGCTCGGGCGGTACTGTGACCCGCGTCGCGTCGGGCGCCTACGACATGGGCTTCGCCGACATCGCCGCGATGATCGAGTTCCTGGCGGCGAATCAGGGCAACCCGGCGGCGCGCATGCAGGCGGTCTACATGCTCTACGACACGACGCCGGCGGCGGTATTCGCGCTCAAGAAGTCGGGCATCACGAAGCCGTCGGATCTGAACGGCAGGACCATGGGCGCGCCGGTGTTCGACGCCGGCCGCAAGGCGTTCCCGCTCTTCGTCAAGGCGAACAACCTCGATTCGTCGAAGATCAAGTGGACGTCGATGGACCCGCCGCTCCGCGAGACGATGCTCGCCCGCGGCGAGGTGGACGCGATCACCGGCTTCTACTTCACGAGCCTCCTGAACCTCAACGCCCGCGGCGTGAAGGACGAGGAAGTCGTGGTGCTGAAATACCCCGACTACGGCGTCAACCTCTACAGCAACACGGTCATCGCGAACCAGAAGTTCATCGACGGCAACCCGCAGGCGATCGCGGGGTTTCTCCGCGCGCTCACCAGGGGCATCCGCGATGTCGTCGGGGACCCCGACGGCGCGATCCAGTACGTCAAGCAGCGCGACCCGCTGATCGACGAGGCGCTCGAGAAACGCCGCCTGAAGCTCGCAATCGACACGGTGATCGCGACCCCGACCTTCAAGTCGAGCGGCATCGGCGCGGTGAACAAGCTCAAGCTCGAGGACACGGTGGCGCAGGTGGTCCAGGCCTTCGACCTCAAGGTGACGCCCAACACCGACACCATCTTCAATTCGAGCTTCCTGCCGAGCCCGGGCGAGCGGCAGGTCTTCAGGAAATAGCGGCCGTTCCGCGCGAACAAACCCCTGCTCGATCGAGCAGGGGTTTTTTTTCAACCGGGAAGGGAGAACGATGGCGCAGGCGTTCGTCGACTTTGACCGCGTCTATCTCGCCTACGACGAGACGAGCGGCAACGCGGTCGAGGACATCACGCTCACGATCCGCGAAGGCGAGTTCATCTCGATCGTCGGTCCGTCCGGCTGCGGCAAGTCGACGTTCATGAAGCTCTGCACCGGCCTGCGCCCGCCGACGCAAGGCACGGTCCTCGTCGACGGCCGGCAGGTGGCGGGGCCGCTGAAGATCGTCGGCATGGCGTTCCAGGCGCCGAACCTCCTCCCCTGGCGCACCACGCTCGACAACGTTCTCCTCCCGCTCGAGATCGTCGAGCCCTACAAGACGAACTTCAAGGCGAGCCGCGGCGAGTACGCCGACCGTGCGCGGGCGATCCTCAGGACCGTCGGTCTGCAGGGCAACGAGGGCAAATTCCCGTGGGAGCTCTCCGGCGGCATGCAGCAGCGCGCCTCCATCTGCCGCGCGCTCATCCACCAGCCGAGGCTCCTGATGCTCGACGAGCCGTTCGGCGCGCTCGACGCGTTCACCCGCGAGGAGCTCTGGTGCGTGCTCCGCGACCTCTGGTCGGAGGAGCGCTTCACCGTCGTGCTGGTGACGCACGATCTCCGCGAGGCGGTGTTCCTGGCCGACACCGTCTACTGCATGTCGAAACGCCCCGGGCGCATCATCGTGCGGCGGGAGATCGACCTCCCGCGGCCGCGCGATCTCGAGATCACCTACGAGGACCGGTTCACCGCGATCGTGCACGAGCTGCGCGAGCACATCGGGCGCGTCCGCAAGACCTGAAGGGGAGAACGGCAATGGCGACCAAGAGACGCGCGATCGACCGCTGGGCACCCTGGATGTTCCTCGGCGCCATGCTCCTCGCGTGGGAGCTCAGCGTCCGGATCTTCAGGATCGACGAGTTCGTCCTGCCGTCCGCGACGGCGTCGTTCATGGCGCTCTACAACAATTTCGGGCCGATCATGTACAACACGTGGCCGACGTTCTGGACCACGATGGTCGGCTTCGGCATCGGCATCGTCGTGGGCGTCCTCCTCGGGGTCGTCATCGGGTCCTCGCGCTTCATGTACAACGGCCTGTACCCGCTGCTCGTCGCGTTCAACGCGATCCCGAAAGCGGCGTTCGTCCCGATCCTGGTCGTCTGGTTCGGCATCGGCACCCTGCCCGCGACCCTCACCGCGTTCCTGATCTGCTTCTTCCCGATCACGGTGAACATCGCCATCGGGCTCGCGACGATCGAGCCCGAGCTCGAGGACGTGCTGCGCGCGCTCGGCGCATCCCGCGCGGAGGTGCTGCTCAAGGTGGGGCTGCCGCGCTCGATGCCGCTCTTCTTCGCCTCGCTCAAGGTGGCGATCACGCTCGCCTTCGTCGGGTCGGTGGTCTCGGAGCTCGCCGCTTCCAACTCCGGGATCGGGCAGCTGATGCTCTCCGCCGCCTCGACGATGCGGGTGCCGCTGATGTTCGCCGGGCTGATCGTGATCAGCGTGATGGCGACCGTGATGTACCAGATCTTCGCGGTGCTGGAGCGGCGGATGACCGGGTGGGCGACGCGCGGGATGGACGCGCACGGGTAGGACCGCCTGGCTCGCAAGCACCCTATCGCCCGGCTACCCCCCACACCCCCGCCCTCTCCCCCAGAATCGGGGGAGAGGGAGTTCCTCTCCTCGACATGCTCCCGAACGATCTCAGCTACCTGCGCCGCGCCATCGGGTTGGCGGCGCGGTCGCGCGCGGGCGGCAACCATCCCTTCGGCGCGCTGATCGTCGGCGCCGATGGCGAGGTCCTTGCCGAAGCGATGAACCGTGCCGTGCCGGGCAGGGGCGACGCGACCGGGCACGCCGAGCTCGAGGCGGTGCGGGCGGCATCGGTCGCGCATCCGCCGGAAGCGCTGCGAACGGCGACGCTCTACTCGAGCGCGGAGCCGTGCGCGATGTGCGCCGGTGCGATCTACTGGGCCGGCATCGGCCGCCTGGTGTACGGCCTGTCCGAGTCGCGCCTCCTCGCGCTCACCGGCAGCCATCCGGAGAATCCCACGCTCGCCCTGCCCTGCCGCGAGGTCTTCGCGCGCGGCCAGCGGGCAATCGAGGTTGCCGGGCCGCTGCTCGAGGACGAGGCTGCCGCGGTGCATGCCGGGTTCTGGTGATGGCGACAAGCAAACCCAGGTCGGGCCGATGGAGGCGCGCGGACCAGACGGCCGCAAGCCGCACGAGCCGCGCGAGGTCCGCAGGACTCACGCTACTTCAACATCACGCGCGCGAACTTGCGCTTTCCGACCTGGAGCACGTAGGTGCCGCGCGGGAGCCTGAGGCCCTTGTCGCCGACCCGCTCGCCGTCGAGCCGCACCCCGCCCTGGTCGATCATGCGGAGCGCTTCGGACGTGCTTGGCGTGAGACCGGCCTGCTTGAGGATCTGGGTGATCGCGAGCGGCTCGCCGCCGGCGGGCAGCGTCACCTCCGGGATCTCCTCCGGCATCGCGCCGTCGCGGAAGCGCGACTCGAAGTCGACGAGCGCCTTCGCCGCCGCCGGCTTCCCGTGGAAGCGCTCGACGATCTCCTGCGCCAGCGCGACCTTGACGTCGCGCGGGTTGCGGCCGCCTGCGACCTCGCCGCGCCACCGGTGGATCTCGTCCAGGGGCCGGAACGACAGCAGCTCGAGGTAGCGCCACATCAGCTCGTCGGAGATCGACATCAGCTTGCCGAACATCTCCTGCGGCGGCTCGTCGATGCCGACGTAGTTGGCGAGCGACTTCGACATCTTCTGCACCCCGTCGAGTCCCTCGAGGAGCGGCGTCGTCAGGATGATCTGGCTCTCCTGGCCGAACTGCTTCTGCAGCTCGCGCCCGACGAGCAGGTTGAATTTCTGGTCGGTGCCGCCGAGCTCGACGTCGGACTTCATCGCCACCGAGTCGTAGCCCTGCATGAGCGGATACAGGAGCTCGTGGAGGTGGATCGGCTGCTCGGCGCGGAGGCGTTTCGCGAAGTCGTCGCGCGCGAGCAGCTGGGAAACGGTGTAGCGCGCCGCGAGCCTGATCATCCCTTCGGCACCGAGCGCGTGCGACCACGTGGAGTTGAACAGAATCTCGGTCTGCTGCGGATCGAGGATCTTGAAGACCTGCCGCTCGTAGGTCTTCGCGTTCTCGTGGATCTGCTCGGGGCTCAAGGGGGGACGGGTGGCGTTCCGCCCGGAGGGGTCGCCGATCATCCCGGTGAAGTCGCCGATGAGGAACTGAACGTGGTGTCCGAGGTCCTGGAAGTGCCTGAGCTTGTTGATGACCACCGTATGACCGAGGTGGAGGTCGGGGGCCGTCGGGTCCATTCCGAGCTTCACCCTCAGCCGCCGGCCGGTCTCGAGCTTGCGGACGAGCTCCTCCTCGACGAGGAGCTCGTCACACCCGCGCTTGATCAGAGCGAGCTGGTGGTCGATATCGATCATGGCCCCGCGACCTGCTGCTTCTTTTGACTTCGGAACGTTGCTACACTTCCGGCGCAAGGCCAAGAGAAACAAAGGGGGCTGCGGTCAGGGAAGATGGGGATGTTAGCGCAGACGGAGGTCCAGCGCGACCTGACGCACCGGCGGCGGGTGGCCGTTGCCGTCGGGGCGGCTGCGCTGCTCGTCGGCGTCGCCGCCTTCGGCACCGCGCGCGACAGCGCGCAGGTGGTGGTGCGCGAGACCGTCGTCGAGCCGCTGGTGCTGCGGCTTCCGGATACGTCCGCCGAAGCGGTGCAGACGTACTGGCACGAAGCGCGGTTCGAGCGCGGCGACACGTTCGCCGCCTTTCTCAACCGGCTCGGCGTCGACGGCACCGACACGATCCAGCTCCTCAGGGAGAACGGCGGCTCGAAGCCGTTCCGCAACCTTCGCCCCGGAATGACGGTCCACGCGCGCACGAGCGATCTCGGCCAGCTTCTCGAGCTGCGGTTCATCGCCGGCGACGCGACCATCCTCGGCTTCAGGCGCGAAGGCGACCGCTTCGGCATCGTCGAGGAGACCGCCGAGCTTGTTCGCCGGGCGTACCTGAAGAAAGGCGAGATCCGCTCATCGCTCTTCGCCGCGGGCGATGAGGCGGAACTGCCCGACAGCGTCACGATCCAGATCGCCGACGCCTTTTCGGGCGACATCGACTTCCATCGCGACCTGCGGCGCGGCGACCGCTTCACGGTCCTCTACGAGGTACTCCACCACCAGGGCCGGCAGCTGCGCTCGGGCCGCGTGCTTGCGGCCGAGTTCGTGAACAACGGCAAGGCGTTCCGCGCCGTCTGGTTCGTCGACGAGGACGGCAAGGGCGGCTACTACGCGCCCGACGGCTCGAACCTGCGCAAGGCGTTCCTGCTCTCGCCGCTCGAGTTCTCGCGCGTGACTTCCGGGTTCGCGATGCGCTTCCACCCGATCCTCCAGGAGTCGCGCGCACACAAGGGCGTGGACTACGGCGCGCCGACGGGGACGCGCGTGCGGGCGACGGCCGATGGCGTCGTCGAGTTCGCGGGCAAGCAGGAAGGATACGGCAACGTCGTCGTGCTCCGGCACCACGGCGGGATCACGACGCTGTACGCGCATCTCAACGGGTTCGGCAGCGGCATCCACAAGGGCACGCGGGTCGCGCAGGGCGACCTGGTCGGGTTCGTGGGTGCGACCGGGTGGGCGACCGGCCCGCATCTCCACTACGAGTTCCGCGTCAACAACGAGCACCGCAACCCGCTCGCCATCGCGATGCCGGTCGCGGAGCCGGTAGCGCATAACCGGATGGCCGCGTTCCGCGCCGCCGTCGGGCCCCTCGCCGCGCAGCTCGAGCTGCTCGCGCACACGAGCTTCGCCGCGCTGGACTAGCCGACAATCGGCGCTTTCCCCGGGGCGGTTATGCCCGGCTTCTCACAGTCCCTTCCTTGGAGAAGAAAGGCGACCAGGTCGAGGTGACCTGCACCGCGGCGCTCGCCGTCGAGCCGGCACCCAAGCCGGCCGCGAAGCCGCAGGCGGCGAAGAAGTAGTCCGTCGGAGACCGGCACGAAAAACGGGGGCCGAAGCCCCCGTTTCGCCGGATCGAGCCGCCGGTTCAGGCGGAGAACGACGATCCGCAGCCGCAGGTGCTGGTGGCGTTCGGATTCTTGATCACGAACTGCGCGCCCTCGACGCCCTCGGTGTAGTCGATCTCGGCGCCGACCAGGTACTGGTAGCTCATCGCATCGATGAGCAGCGTCACCCCGTTCTTCTCCATCGCGGTGTCGTCCTCGTTCGTGACCTCGTCGAACGTGAAACCGTACTGGAAGCCGGAGCAACCGCCGCCGCTGACGAACACGCGGAGCTTGAGCTCGGAGTTGCCTTCCTCGTCGATCAGCTGCTTGACCTTGCTGGCCGCGCTGTCGGTGAAGACGAGAGGGGCGGGCATTTCGGTCGCGGTGGGGGCGTTCATGCTGTGCTCCTGGGGCCAATGCTACCGATTATCGGTTCCGGGAGAGATGGGGTCAATGGAGGTTTCGGCAAGTCCTTAAATCGACGGAAATAACCCGGCGCCCGGGAGGGGGAAGGCGGCGCGCGATTGTCCGGCTGCGGGTTTGCCGGCACCATGCCCGCCGGTCCGACGCCACTCGAAGGCACCCGGCGCGCTTCATTCCTCGGAAGGCATCCACCATGCGAACCCTCCCCGCCCTCGTCGTGATCGCTGCGACCCTCGCTGCGGCAATGCCGGCGGCCGCGCAGACGCCCTCACCTGCCGTCACGCCCACGCCCCGACCGCCTGCCGCGCCTGCGGCCGCGAGCGCCACGGAAGGCAAGCGCCCGAGGATCTGTCTCGTCCTCTCCGGCGGCGGCGCCCGCGGCGCCGCGCACGTCGGCGTGCTCCAGGTGCTCGAGGAACTGCGCGTGCCGATCGACTGCGTCGCCGGAACCAGCATGGGCTCGATCGTCGGCGGCGCCTTTGCGACGGGCGTCACCGTCGCGGAGATGGAGAAGACCCTGGGCGAGATGTCGACCGATCTCCTCTTCAAGGAGAAGCCGCCCCGCCGGGAGCGCTCGATCCGCCGCAAGGCGGACGACTTCACGAGCCTCTTCACGCCCGAGATCGGCATCCGCGACGGCGCGCTGCTGCTGCCGAAGGGCATCATCTCCGGGGTCCAGCTGGAGACGGTGTTGCGCAGCCTCGCCAGGGCGCAGGGGTTTCGCACGTTCGACGAGCTCCCGGTTCCGTTCCGCGCCATCGCGACCGACCTCGTCACCGGCAAGGCGGTGGTCTTCAGCTCGGGCGAGCTCGCGAGCGTCATGCGGGCGAGCATGTCGGTGCCGGGGTTGATCGATCCGGTGGAGATCGAGGGGAAACTCTTGGTCGACGGCGGGCTGACCGACAACCTGCCGGTGAACATCGCGCGCACGATGGGCGCGGACGTGGTGATCGCGGTCAATCTCGGCACGCCGCTCATGAAGCGCGAGGACCTGACCTCGATCTTCGGCGTCACCGAGCAGATGATCAACATCCTCACCGAGCAGAACGTGCAGGCCTCGCTTGCCTCGCTCAAGCCGACCGACATCCTGATCCTGCCGGAGCTCGGCGATTTTTCCGCCGGCGACTTCGATTCGCTGCTGAAGACGATCCCGATCGGCGAGGCCGCGGCGCGGAAGGTCGCCGACCGGTTGTCGGCGCTCAGTCTGCCGCCGGCCGAGTACGCGGCGCTCCGCCAGCGGCAGCTCGCCGCGGCGCCGACCGATCTGCGCCCGGTCGACGAGATTCGTTTCACGGGGCTCACGCGCGTGAATCCGGCGGTCCTCGAGGCCGAGATGGAGACGCGCAGCGGGCAGCCGATCGACCAGCGGACGCTCGACCGCGACATGCAGCGCATCTACGGCACGGACGACTTCGAGCACGTGAGCTACCGCGTCATCGAGGAGACGGGCAAGCGGGTGCTCTCGGTCGACGCGATCGAGAAGTCCTGGGGCCCGAACTACCTGCGCTTCGGCCTGGGGCTCACATCGGATTTCAAGGGCGACGCGTATTACAACCTGCTCGCCAGCTACCGCAAGACCTGGATCAACAGTCTGGGGGCGGAGTGGCGGACCGATCTGCAGGTGGGACGCACGAACCGCATCCTTACCGAGTTCTACCAGCCGCTCGAGGTCCGGCGTTACTTCTTCGTCGCGCCCTACGCCGAGCTCGAGCGCCGCCAGCTCGCGATCTTCAACGACGACCAGCGGCTCGCCATCTACGACGTCCGGTACGGCCGCGTCGGCTTCGACCTCGGCAGCCAGTTCACCCGCTATGGTGAGCTGCGCCTCGGTCTGCTGTGGGGGAATGTCACCGCGTCGGTCGACACCGGGCCGTCGCAGCTCGAACCCAGTCCGAACAAAGTGGACCAAGCCGCGATCCGCGGGCGGCTCTTCTTCGACCAGCTCGACAACGTCAACTTCCCGCGTTCCGGGTACGGCGGAACGGTCGACATCTTCAGCTCGCAGACCGCACTCGGCGCCACCGCGAACTACACCAAGTGGACGGTCGACGGCACGGCCGCGCACTCGTTCGGCGACCACACCTTCAACCTCGGCCTCAGGCTCGGCGGGAGGATCGGCTCGGACCCGATCCCGGCCTACGATCAGTTCAACTGGGGGGGCTTCCTGCAGCAGTCGGGCTACCGCACCGGCGCGCTGCTCGGCCAGTCGATCGCGTTCGGCCGGCTCGTGTACTTCAACCGGCTCGCGCGCTTCACGCTGGTGCCGGGAATCTACGCCGGTCTGTCGCTCGAGGCGGGCCGGGTCGGCCAGCCATTCATCCCCGGGAACGAGACGGGCACGTTGCTCTCAGCGGCGGCTTTCTTCGGGCTGGACAGCCCGATCGGGCCGGTCTACCTGGGTTACGGTCGCACCGACGCTGGGTTCAACAGCTTCTATTTCTATCTCGGGCGGCCGTGACCGCCGGTCTCCAGCGCCGCGAGGAGACTGCGATGCCTCGAGATCCTCCGGCGAAGGGTGTCAGCCCGGCGGTGGCACCGCAACCTTCTGCCAGCCCGAATCGGGATTGAAGCGCGTCATCGCGCGCGCGACCGCGTCGGTGTTCGGGCCAAGATCCTTCTCGTACATCGCACCGTCGTGGCTGACGATGAAGCTCATGACACCCGTGTCCCCGTATCGGATGGGCCACGCGACGAGCGCGAAGCCGGCCCTCATCCGCCCGCCGATCACGTAGTCGTATGCGCCGCCGGGCGCATCCTTGCCCTGCCCCTTCAGGATCCTGTAGTAGTAGCCGTGGTAACCCTCCCCGGCCTTTTGGCCGCCATAGAGCGGCCCGAGCGGGCTCTCGTCCTTTCCCGAGGGATCGGCCCAATACAGGCCGTCGCGCTTGCCGGGCGTGCTGAAGAACTTCTGCGCGTATTCGAGCACGCCGTCGCCGTTGCGGTCCTTGAGGGCGTAGTCTTTCTGCGCGTCGAAGTACGCGAGCGCGGCCTGCATGGTCGCGAGCTCGTTCCGCCCGATGCGCCGGGTGCGCATCTCGTCCGCGCCCGCGCGCGGGTCGAAGCTCCAGCCGCCCGCATCCTTCACGATTGGGATCGGCAGCGTCCAACCCTGATCGCCCACCGCGAGCATCGCCTTGCCGGCGCTCGCGGGCACGATCTTGCGCTGCTTCGCCCACGCGGCGAGGAACGCGTACACGTCGTCCTGGTCGACGTCGACGGTCGGGATGAAGCGCTTCCAGTCGGTGCCGAGCACGGTGCGCAACGCCGCGTCGTCGCTGCGGGCGATGGCGTCGACCAGCGCGTCGGCCGCGGCCTCGGGGGTCGGATACGCCTGCTGGGCGAGCACCGCGGGGGAAACGAATGCGAGTACGCCGAGCGCGCCGACGAGAATCGTGCGGGTGATGTTCATATTCGCCTCCCTAGTGCCGCCGCCCGCCGCCGCCGGCCCGGGCGCCACCGCCCGCCCGAGCGCCGCCGCCCGGATGAGCGCCGCCGCTTGCTCGAGCGCCGCCTCCGCCGTGCTGCGCCATCGACTGCCGGCTCGCGTTGCCGCGGTCGATCTGCTGCCGCGCCTGCCCGCCATTGCCCGCGCCGCGGAGCGCGTTGTCGCCGCCGCTGTGCGCCTGTGCGGCAGAGCGCGCCTGATCGCGGTCGATCCCCCCGGCCCCGCCGGGGCCTGCGCGGTCACCGCGGCCTCCGCCCGCGCCATCGCGACCGGTATCGCGGGCAGCGGTCTGCGCACGCTCGCGCGCTCCCGGATCGGTGCTGCAACCGCTCGCGCTCCTTCGCCGGATCCATGCCACGCTGCTGGAGCGAGGCCTGCGCCTGCTGGCGCTGGGCGTCGCGGCCCGGGTCGCGCCCGCGGAAATCCGCCCGCTGGTCCGCGCCGGACACGTTCTTGCCGAACTTCTGCTGGCTCGCCTGGTCGCGGTACGGGACACCGCGGCGGTTCGCCGAGTTGTGCTGGAAGTTCGTCTGGTTGGCGTTGAGCTGGCGGTTGACGTTCACGTTGTTGTACCGGTTGACGTTGATGTCGACGTCGCCGCGGCCCCAGTTGCAACCGCCCCAGAGCGCGTTCGTGATACCGACGCCGACGCCGAACGCGATCCCGGTCGCGAGCCCGCTCGCAATGGCATAGCCGGGCGGCGGCGGGAGGTAGTACCGGCGGATAGGCCGGATACGGCCAGGCGCCGTAGACGACCGTCGGGTTGTACGTCGGCACGTACACCACCTGCGGGCTCGCCGGCTCGATCTTGATCACGGTCTGCTGCGGGGCTTGCGGCGCCGGCTCGACGATGACCTTCTGCTGGTCGGTCGTCTTGAGGTTGCCGGCCTTCTGCGCCTGCGCGCGCAGGCGCTGCGCCGCGTCCAGGACGTCCTTGGACGATGCGAGGAACGCGTCGCCGAGGTTCTGCACCCAGTCGGGCTTCTCGCCCATCATCTGGATCACCTGCGGGAAGGCGACGAGCGACTTCACGCTGGGATCCCACGGCTGGCCGTCGACCGCCTTCACCGCGGCGTCGCCCTGCTGCTTCGAGTTCGCCTTCGACCACTTCGCCGCGTCGGCCACGTCGGCCGGATAGGTCGCGGCCATCAGCACCTGCGAGAGGAGCGAATCGGGATACAGCGCGATCGGCGCGACCATCTGGTCGAGTTGCTCGCGCGTGAACGTCGGCTGCTGCGCCTGCGCGCCGCCGAGCACCGACAGGAGCGGGAGGCCGAGGATGAAGGCGCGTACGAAACGGCTGATCAGAGAATGCATGTCACCTCCCTTTCTTCTCGCCCGACCCGCTCAGCCGCCGCCGCCCTCCCGCTGCTTGCGGACGTTCTGCGGGTTGAAGGAGCCGGGGAGTCCGGCGCGGCGGATGGTACGCCCCAACGCGGCTGGGTCGCTTCGCTTGGAGAGTGAGGTCACGGCCTCGCTTTCCGAAGCCAAGGCCAACCCGCGAAGAGCTTCGCGGGTGTCGGGTCGGGACTGCGGCCCTCACGCCGCCGCCGCCCGGCCGGCATATCCCTTCAGCTTGAATGCGAGCACGATCAGCACGATCCCGAAGAAGATCGCGTAGGCGCCGATGACCCAGATCAGCGCGAGCGCGCCGCCGCCGGGCTGGAAGAAAACAAACAGGCCGAAGAGCACCGACAGCAGGCCCGACAGGCCCATCAGCCACTCGCCCTCGATCTCCTTGCGGAGGCGGATCGCGGCGGCGATCTCGAAGATCCCCATCACGAACGCCCACGCGCCGATGAAGGTGACGAGGAGGAGCGCGGTCATCCCCGGCCAGAGGAACGTCACGACACCGGCCACGATGCCGAGAAGCCCGACGATGACGAGAGACCAGAACGGCTTGCCGCGATCGCGCACCTTGAATGCCGCGATGAGCGCCAGGATCCCGTCGGCGAACGCGAACGCGCCGAAGACGATCACCAGCGCCGCGAGCGTGATGCCCGGCCAGATGAACGCGAGGATCCCGAACAGCACTGCGACGACGCCGCGCAGTGCTATCCATCCCCAGCTGCGACTCAGGTCTTCCAGCATTGCAGTGCTCGGCATGGCTCTCTCCTTTCGCAAAACGTCGGCAGCGCCGGTCCCGCGCTTGCAGCGGGCCCGGCGGAATATTACGCGCCGCGGAGCGTCAGTTGCGCGGGGGCGAGAGGTTCTCGATCTGCTGCAGGCGCTTGAGCGCTTCCGCCGCCCGGAGCGAGTTGTAGTTGATGCCCGAGGCGCTGAGGCTCGACCCCTGCTGGAAGGGATAACCCGGAATGGTGGCCAGGAAATCCTTGATCTTGCCCTGCACCGGCACGAAGAGCCACAGCAGGTCGGCATACCAGCGCAGATACGAACCGGAGTCGAACGGCATCTTCTCGTAGGGATCCGCGCGCAGGTTGACGATGAGCGGCCAGTTGGTCGCACGGCGGGAGCCGAAGGCGATGTTGCCCTCGACGATCGCGAAGTTCACTTTCCACTCGTTCCAGCGCACCGCGTTCAGCTCGCCGCCCTGGCCGAAGTAGAAGTACTCCTCGCGCGGGCCCTTCTTCGCCTCGCCCTGGAAGTACGGCAGGAAGTTGTAGCCGTCGAGGTGCACCTTGAACTGCTTGCCGTGGAGCTTCGTGCCCTTCTTCAGCCGGTCGACGGCGTCGGGCATGCCGGCGGCGGCGGCGAAGGTCGGCATCCAGTCGTTGTGGCCGATCATGTCGTTATAGACCGTGCCGGGCTTGATGACGCCCGGCCACTTCACGAGCAGCGGGACGCGGTGGCCGCCTTCGAACGTCGTGCCTTTCTCGCCGTGGAACGGGGTGATGCCGCCGTCGGGCCAGGTCGTCGTCTCGGCGCCGTTGTCGGTCGAGTACATGACGATGGTGTTGTCCGCGATGCCGAGATCCTCGAGCTTCTTGAGCAGGATCCCGACGTGCCCGTCGTGCTCGACCATCCCGTCCGGGTACAGGCCGACGCCGGTCTTGCCGTCCGACTCCCGCTTCAGATGGGTCCACACGTGCATCCGGGTGCTGTTGAACCACACGAAGAACGGCTTGCCGGACTTCGCGGCCCCGTCGAGGTACTCGAGCGCCGCCTTCAGGAACTCCTCGTCGACGGTCTCCATGCGCTTGCGCGTCAGCGCGCCGGTGTCTTCGATCTTGCCGCCGGCGGTGGACTTGATGACCCCGCGCGGACCGAACTTCTTCTTGAACTCGGGATCCTTCGGGTAGTAGTAGCCCTCGGGCTCCTCCTCCGCGTTCAGGTGGTAGAGGTTGCCGAAGAACTGGTCGAAGCCGTGCGCGGTCGGCAGGTGGTTGTCGCGGTCGCCGAAGTGGTTCTTGCCGAACTGCGCCGTCATGTAGCCCTGCTCCTTCATGATATCGGCGATGGTCGGCGTCCAGTCCGGGATGCCGTGCGGCGAGCCCGGCATGCCGATCGTCAGCAGCCCGGTGCGGAACGGGTGCTGGCCGAGCATGAACGCCGCCCGGCCGGCGGTGCAGGATTGCTCGCCGTAGGCGTCGGTGAACATCGCCCCTTCCCGGGCGATCCGGTCGATGTTCGGCGTCCGGTAACCCATGATCCCGTGGTTGTAGGCGCTGATGTTGTGCACGCCGATGTCGTCGCCCCAGATGACGAGGACGTTCGGCTTCTTGCCCGACGGCGCGGCCGCCGCCTTCGCGTCGGCCTTCTTGGCGGGCGCCTGGGCCGCTGCCGGCATGACGAAGCCGGCGAGCGCCGCGAACACGATCAGCCATCTCATGACTCGAAAGACATATTGCATGATCAGCTTCTCCTTTCGATGAAGCCGGCCACGGCCGGCGGCCCACGGTCCTACACGTGCAAACGCGATACCACCTCCTCCTGCGTGCTCACCTCCACCATCAAGAGACGACGCGGGCTCGGCCGCGATGAATGTCAAGCGCCGCAGTGCTGCAGCTGGGGCACCGCGAAGAGCGCGATCCCCGCCAGGATGATCCACGGCAGCCACCGCCGAACCGCCGGCCCGCCCGCAACGGGTGCAGCGGGTGAGGCCGCACCTCCTGTGTCGGCGGCATGGCCCAGGCTCGACAGGAACGCCCCGACGCTCGCGAAGCCGAGCGCGGCTGCGATGCGGCCATCCAATCCCGACTTCAGGAACCCGGCCTGGCCCGCGAGCAGACGCGCGAGCCCGCCCGCGTCGAGGTCGTGCTGGCCGACATGCCGCTTGAGGAATGCCAGCGCCATCGTCGTGGCGAGCGCCATGAAGTTCGCCGCCGACGCCGCGTTCAGCCCGGCGATCGAGCCGACCGCGCTGACGAGGCTGCCGGTCTTGGCGCCGAAGATGTCCGGCAGCAGCGAGCCGCCGAGCTTGAGGAGTGCGTTGGTCTTCGCGCCGCCGCCGAGGAAGCTGCCGAGGTTCCCGAGGATCCCTGTGTCGAGTCCCGGAGCATCGAGCAGGCTCATCAGCGCCGCCGCGCCCGCCGGCGTGGACGTCTTCTGCATCAGCCCGCCGAGGACCGCGGGAAGTGCGACGGCGACCGCGGGCTCCATTTTCGATTCGGACGCGCCCAGAAACCCGCCCGCCGCGCCGATGAGCTGCGGGCCGAGGGCGCCCGACATCAGCGCCAGCAGATTGGCCGCCATGCGTCTCCTGTGCAGTGGCGGAAAGCTTGCGGGCCTCCATGCCCGAGCCTTCCGCACGTCCGCGATCGGACAGCCGCCGGGAAGCAGCGGAGGGGCGAGGGAGGAGCTAGCCTCTGCCCCCCGGCGGCGCCGATGTGAACTCTTTCTTGTTACTGCGCCGCCGCGACGGGCCGCGTACCCGCTCGCGCGGGCAACCCAAAGCATTCGCCGGCCAGCGCAGCCCGCACCGCGGGCACCAGCGTCCGGAGCGCCGCGCGCTTCGCGACGAGACCCAGCACTCCGATCTCGGCCGCCTGGTCCGCGATGCCGCCCTCGTCGTCACCGGTGACGAGAACGACGCGTCGCTGCGGATCGTCTCCCAGGAGTGCCGCTGCGGCGGCGAGTCCGTCCAGGCCGGGCATCGAAACGTCGGTCACGATCGCTTCGGGCAAAAGCGATCTCGCTGCGGCGACGAGCGCGAACCCGTCCGACACCGTTGCCACGACCTCGAACTCCTGTTCGAGGATGGCGCCAAGCAGCCTCGCGACCGTCGCGTGATCGTCGGCAAGAATCAACCGGGGACGGATCGACATCGCTCGCCTTTCGGACTGGACGTGGCAGGAGCGCGCTCGCATCGTGCGGGGGAGCTTAGTCCCCCGATCTGGCCGCCGACAGCGGAAAACGGCGGGGGGCCGGGCTCCGAAAAAATACGGAGCCGCCGGCTCAAGCCTCGATGAGTCCGATACGGATCGCGTGCCGGAGAAGCTCGGCGGTCGTCTGGACGCCGAGCGCCTCCATCATGTCGTACTTGTGCGTCTCCACGGTGCGCGGCGAGAGGTCGAGCTTCGCCGCGATCTGCTTGACGCGCAGCCCCTCTGCCAGGAGCCGCAGCACGTCGAGCTGGCGCGGGGTCAGCGCAGCAGCCGGCCGCGGGGCGGCCAGCGCGGCCAGCGCCTCTTTCGCGATCCGCGGCGTGACGTAGAAGCGGCCTTCCAGGACGTGCTCGATTGCGGCGATGAGCTCCTCGCCTGCGGCGTGCTTGAGCACGAACCCCGTGGCACCGACGCGCAGCGCTTCGGCGGCGAGATCGGGATCGGCGTGCATCGTCAGGAACACGACCCTGACGGAATGACCTTCCGCAGCAAGCCGGCGCACCGCTTCGAGGCCGGTCAGGCCGGGCATGTCGATATCCGCGACGATGACGTCGGGCTGCATGCTCTTCGCGGCATCGACCAGCGCAAAGCCGTCGCCGACAGTGCCGACGAGCTCGAAACGCCGGCCGAGCAGCCGGCTCAGGCCCTCGGCGACGATCGCATGGTCATCCGCGAGAAGCACCGTCGTGCGGCCCATCCGCTCCCTCCTCGATCGGGACCTCGACGTCGATCCTGGTCCCGTTTCCGGGCCGCGTGGCGAGGGTGAGACGGCCGCCCACGGCACGCACGCGCTCCTCGAGACTCACGAGACCGAGACTGCGCCTTGTGGCGGCGGCCTCGCGGTCGAAGCCGCGGCCATCGTCATCGATGACGAGCTTGACGGTATCGCCCCGGTTCGCCAGCCGGACCCACACGCGGCCCGCCTGCGCGTGCCGGGCCACGTTCCGCAGCGCTTCCTGGGCGACGCGAAAGAGACAGAGCGCGACGCAGGGCGGAACCCGTCGCCGCTCGCTGTCGTCCTCGAAATCGACCTCGATGCCGTGTCGCCGGGCGAACTCGCGGCAGTGTCCCCGCAGCGCGCCGCCGAGCCCGAGGTGCCGCAGCGCCGTGGGGTGCAACTCATGCGAGAGATCGCGAAGCACGTGGGCAAGCTCGTTCACACCCGCCTGCAAGCGTTCGATATCGGCCGTCGTCTCCGCCGACCCGTTGTCCCGCACGCGCTGCCGGACCTGGCTCAGGCCGATCGCCACCGCCGCGAGCCGTTGCCCGACGTCGTCGTGCAGGTCGCGGGCGATCCGCGTGCGCTCGGTTTCCTGCGCGGTGATGAGGCGCCCGGCGAGGTCCCGGACCTGCGCGAAGCTCTCCCGAAGCGCCTGCTGCCCGGTGCGGATCGCCGCGGCCGCGCGCGCCCGCTCGTCCATCAGCATCGCGAGAATCAGCAGCGGCGCCGCCATCGCGAACAGGAACATCTGTAGCCGGAAGACGTTGTCGATGGCTGCTCCCTGGGTGAACGGGCCATGCCCCGCGACGGCGCACGAGATCGAGAGCAACGCGAGCGCGAACAGGGCCGACGCCACGCCCGCCACGCCGAAGCGGGTGGCGGCCCACAGCAGCAGCGGCAGTGGCGTGTACAGGAGCGCCGGCGGGGCCGCCGGCGCGGCCAGCACGACGGAGCAGATGACGTAGATGCCAACGCCGACCAGCGCGGCTTCCGCGCAGCGCGCCAGCCGGGCGCGCCGCACCCATCCCGCGCCTTCCGATGCCCATAGGACCATCGCGGGCACCAGCGTGAGGAAGCCCATCGCGTTCGACAGATAGGCGGACCGCCACGCGAGCCAGGTTGGCTGCGCGGCCGCCGCGTCGAGCATCGACATCACCGCGTTGGGTGCGAGCAGGCTGACGGCAGCCGGGACCGCGATCACCGCGACTGCGAGATAGATCGCGAGGTCGCGCAAGGTGCCGAAGGGATGGCCCGTGCCGACGAGCGCTCGCAGGGCGCCGGCGGCACAAGCGGTCAGCGTCCAGTTGAGGCCGATCTGCCAGAGGAGCCGCCAGGCGGGGAACCCCGCGTCGGCATTCGCCGCGAAGTGCGCGGGCACGATCGCGAGCAGGGGGATCCACCAGTGCCGCGGCGAAGTCAGCAAGAGCGCCGTGAGGAGGACGGCGTTCGGCGGCCAGATCGCCGAGACTGCGAGCCCGGGGAACCTCAGCGCCAGGCCGAGCTCGGCCGCGGCGTAGTACAGCGCGGCAGCGAAGACCGCGAGCGCGAGCGGGTGCCCGAGGCGCGCCGGTTCACCGCCCTGAAGCGGCCGGGCAATGGAAGTGGGCGCCGCGAGCGACTCGGGCATGATTTGACGGCCGATGCTGCTCATCGTGGCGCGGCGGATGCTACTTCGGAATGAACAACCTCGTCTGCACCGGCGCCGGAACCGGCGCGGCTAGAGTCCGGCGCCGAAGAGCGCGCCGAGCGGCGCGAGCGATGGCGAGACGAGGACGTCGAACCCGGGCTCGGCCGAGTCGGGCCCGGCATAGCAGGCCATCTCGGCACGCAGCGGGTCGACCACGAGCCCGAGCGAGTAGGGCTGCCGGAAGAAGGCGCGCTGCGTCTCCCGGTCGGTGCCGCTGAAGAAGGCGCCGAGCCCCGGGTGGCTGTGGTACCAGCCGACCACGCTCATGCCCGCGTCGAGGAACGGCGCCGCGCGCTGCCAGAGCTGCGGCGCCATGCGCAGCGACACCGGCGAGTTGTCGAAGCGCTCGCTCGGCACCTGCGCCCCGACCGCGACCAGATAACCGAATCCGTGCCGCGGCGTGACCGGCAGCGCGTAGGCATGGCCCACGAGCAGCCCGCCCATCTCGTCCCGGCTCGAACGCAGATGCGCTGCGATCTCGTGCGCAGCCGGCGCCGCGACGAGCGCGAGCGGTGCGGCGTTGGCGTGCGCGAGGAGCTGCACGGCCGGCGCCGCGCCGACGCCTTGCGCCAGCGCGGCGAAGTCGCGCAAGCGGTCCTCGACCCGGTCGCTCAACCAGCGGATCACGCTGTGACCTCCACGCGCGCGCCGCAGCGCGGGCAGGCCACCGCGCCGCTCTTTCCCGCCGCCACGCGCAGCGTCACCCCGCACCCGGTGCACTCGACGAGCCGCTTTGCCGGAGCGGCGTCGTCTCGCCCCGGCCAGGCGACGGTCGGGCGCTTCTCCCGGCGCGGCGCCTCGATTGCGACCGAAGGGAATGCGCGCGGATTCTGCGCGAGCGCCATTCGATACCATGCGGCGGCGAGCCCGTTCGCCGCGGAGTGCAGGTTCACGATCGCGGGATCGAGGGCGAGGAGCCGCATCACGCGCACGACGAGGAGATCGAGGCCCTCGGTCGGCATCCACGTCATGCCGTGACACACTACGCCGCTCGCGTACACGTTCGGGTTGAACACCGGCGTCGTGATCGTGAGCCGCGGTTCCTGCAGGGGGTACGCCTCGGGCAGCTCGACGACGAGTTCGCAGGCCGCCTGCCGATCGAGCGGGAAGCCGGCGCTGCGTGCGGTCGGAATCGCGAGGCGCAGCCGGACGCGGCGCGGCGGCTGGCCGGCAATCTCGAGCACGGCGAGCAGCCCGCGGTACTGCGCCTCGAGCGCGTGCAACCTTCGAACGTCCTCCTCGCGGCGGCGCGCGCGCGGATCCACGCGGGCTTCCGCTCAGCCGGCGACGAGCACCGGCTGCAGCTCGAGCACGTCGCCCGGCTGGACACCGGCGCGCCCGATCGGCTCGGCCGGGTTCAGCGACTTGCCGCGCGTCACGTTGACGACCGTGTAATCCGCGTCGCCCGGCAGCGCCCAGTTTTCGATCGCCGAGTGCACGATATCGCCCACGGTGTTCTCGGAGGACACGGCGATCTCGGCCTTCCGGGACTGGTCGGCGGTGCGCACGATCAGGCTGACTTCGCTCATTCACTTCACTCCAGTTCAATGATGATGGCGTGATCCTCCAGGTCGGCCCGAAGGTACTTGCCCGGCACCGGAACGGTGCGGAACCGGTCGAGGAAATCGGCGAGCGCCATGCGCTCCACGATGCTCACCTGGCGCGACTGCTGCCTGCAATCGCCGCAGTAGGCGAGCGAGTCGTCGTGGCGGCGCGCCGGCTCGTTCACGGCGACCTTCGTCCCGCAGGACTGGCAATCCGCATCGAGCACGATCGGCTCGCCGAATGCGATCTCTGCAGGCACCTGCGGGGCCTCGGCCGGCTCGAGCGCGAGTACCGCCGCGCGCGGCGCGCTGACGAACACCGCCCGCGCCGGTCGCGCCGCGCAGGCCACGCACTCCGGATCGGGTTCGAGCCGTACCTCGCTCATCGCCAGTGAACGCGTGTCGAGGAACACGCGGCGCGACGCCTCGCCGGGCGAGCGCAGCCGTTGCAACACCTCGGCCGTGGCGAACGCGCCCGCGAACGCCGAGGTGATGATCGTCGTCGGGATCTTGCTCTCTTCGGCCGCGCGCTTGCGGAGCCACCCGCAGGAGTAGCGGCCGCGCATCCGCGCGTAGGCCGAGGCGGGGAGGGTGCACGCGTAGCAGGCGCACCCGGGCACCGCGCCGAAGGGGTAGTGCTCGACGGCGACGCTGCGGCTGTCGATCGCGGTGTTGACGAGCGGCACGCCCGCGAGCTGGCAGAGGGTGCTCAGCCGAAGGCGCGCCTCGAGGCTGTCGACGCAGCAGACGACGGCGGCTGCGCGCCGCAGGCGCGCGAAGCCGAGCACGTCCCAGAAGTCGCCGTCGGCGTGCGTGACCGCCACGTTGGGATCGAGATCGGCGCAGCGCGTGGCCGCCACCTCCGCCTTGCCGCGGCCGAGGTCGGTCTCGCGGAAGAGGACCGCCTTCGGCAGGTTGTGCGGCTCGACCCGATCGAGATCGACGAGGTGCAGCGCGCCCACGCCGAGCAGGCATAGATTCTTCGCGACCTCGTTGCCGACGGCGCCGGCGCCGACGACGATGATGTCGAGGCCGCGCACGTAGTCCTGGTCGAACCACTCGACCATCTCGTGCCGGAGATAGCGTTCTCTTGTTGTCACGATGCGAGAGGGCCCGAGGGAAGGGGTGGGACCCTTCCCTTCCCACCCTGCCCCCTCGCGCTCCCCGAAGTCGGAGAAAGGCACTTTCCTACTGGCATCCACGGCTGCGGAGGAGCGCCTCGTAGGCGCGGTTGATCAGCTTCAGCATTTCCTGGTTGCGGCGGCGCACGAAGGGGGCGGCGACGTCCGGATGGTAGGCCCGCGCGAGGCGCCGGTATGCCGCCTTGATGTCCGCGCACGAGGCATCCGGCGCCACGCGCAGGATCGCCGCGGGCGGGCGCTTCGCGAGCGCTTCCATGGAGGAGGCGTCGAGCGGACGGACATCACGCCAGCGCACGTGAGCGGCTGCCCTCGCGGGCGGTCCACCGAGAAGAGCCGCCTACCGGCCGGCGCCCGCGCGCGGCCGGATCGACCTGCCGCGGCACGCCACGCAGCGCCCGCCGTGCTCGCGCGCGAGCAGTGAGAAGGTGTCGGCGTGGTACGTGGCGCGGCAGTCGTCGCAGCGATACAGGCCGCGACGCGCATCGAGCGGCTCGCCCGTGAACGCGTCGGTCTGCCCGGAGACGTCCGAGGCTGCGCCGTCCGCCCCGTCGCCATCGAAGCGCACGCCGCCGCGGCCGCTCTCCCACTTGCGCCGACGGCGCGCCACGCGGCTCTCGAGCTGGCCGAGCAGGCGAGCGGCCAGCATCACCGCGCCGAACACCAGTGTGGCGATGACAATGAAACGCAGGAATGCTGCCATGACTTGCTGCCTCGGGGTCCACGATCCGCCGCGGGACAGTGCCTGCCCGCCCCCTCCAGGTCGCTGAAGCTGGGGGCATGTCGGCGGGATTCAAGGCGCGCGCTTGACACGCGAGACGCCTCAACGCGGTGTCTTGCTCCGGCGGCCAGGCGCACGCGATCGCTGCGAGCCGCGCTCCTCGTTCGGCGAATTCACGGATTCTATCCGATCACTTCAGGTGACGGGCCTCGAAGCGGGCTACCAGCTTGCCCCGCGCGTCAAACAACTCGAGGTGCTGGCCTGTCTTCCACTTGTTCACCTGCCCCAGCGCCTCCAGGAATGCCTTCTCGCTGTCCATTCCTTGCGCACAGGCCATCATGGTGCCGGCCATCTGGCCGAAGGTCAGCGTGTCACCACTCCGAGGTCCACCATCCGAGAACTCGCGTCCCGCGCAGATCGGTGCCGGATTGCCGCTTTGTGACATCGGCCTGACGGCGCGGGACCGCCCCTCAGCGGTTCGAGAAATGCTGACTCTACCCCTCGCCCAAGGAGGATGTCGACCGATCGACGCCCCGGCCCGATCTGCGGGCAGTGCGGAATCGAGCGGGCGCGTTGCGCGCCCGCTCGGTCAACTCGAGTTCGCGACTTTCAGCTCGACCATTCTCGGCGCCGACGACGAGGGCGCGTGAACGAGCCGTCCCTCGACGATCGCGCCGAGGTGCATCTCGAGGACGTTGTAGTGAACATCGCCCGTCACGCGCGAGCGTGCTTGCAGCTCGAGGAACTCAGTCGCGTGCACCGGCCCGACGATCGTGCCGTTCACCACGACATGCCCCACGCGGACCTCGCCCTCGACGCGGGCCTGCTCGCTCACGACGAGCGTCGCCTGCTGGTCATCGGCGGCCTGCATGTTCCCCTTCACCTCGCCGTCCACGCGCAGGCCCCCGGAGAAGATGATGTTGCCTTCGATCCGTGTGCCCGATCCGATCAGGCTATCGATGCGGCCCTGCGATTTCGCGGACTTGAGTCCGAACATGGAGACCTCCTGCCGCTTCATGACAGCGTGTAGCTCTGCGTCGCGCGCGGTTGCGTCGCGCCGGCCTCGATCACTCTAACCTGGACCGATCGGACCGTCGCCTTCGGATCGACGCGGAACGAGCCTTCTGCCCGGAAAAATCGCTTGAAGTTGAGCCGATAGGCGGCCTCCTCGGACTTGTCCTCGGGGATGACGACCGCGACCTCGTGCCCGCCGAGCTGCATGCTCACCACGAACTGCAGCCGCCCGTTGAACTCGCGGTCCCGGGGCCCGCCCTGCGTCACGAGGACGCGGTAGCGATACTCGCCGGGCATCGCGTCGTGCTCGACCTTGAAGCGCGACACCGCGACTTTGTCGTCGTTGATGCCGCGTGCGGCGAGCCCCTCGAAGAAGGAGACGTCCTCGCGCAGCCGCGCGTTCTCCGCCTCGACCGCCTTGAGCTGCTTGGCGAGCTGCGCCTGCGCCGCTTTCTCGATCTGGATCCGGCTGTCGGCGGAAGCGGCGCTCGCCCGCAGCCGCTTCAGCTCGTCCTCGAGCGCTTCGACCCGGTTGCGCAGCGTGGAGAGCTCCCCCGCGGCAGTCGTGGCGTCGAATCCCGCGATCCGCCGGCCAGCGTCGTACATCCACATCGCCAGCGCGAGCGACAATGACAGCACGGCGACGATCCCGAGCGCCCGCCAGTACCAGGCGACGTGCGGGATGACCGCAAGCTTCGGCGCCGCTATCCCCCAGCGGTGGCGCAGCGCGCGGAAGCTGAAGGGCATCAGGGCAGGACGGGCAGCTGCGTGAGGCCGGCGGTCTCGTCGATGCCGAACATGATGTTCATGTTCTGCACCGCCTGGCCGGAAGCACCCTTCACCAGGTTGTCGATCACGGCGAGGATCACGAGCGTGTCGCCCCCGCCCGGCCGCTGCACGGCGATCCGGCACGCGTTCGAAGCGCGCACCGAGCGCGTCTCGGGAAGGCGACCGGCGGGCAGGACGTCGATGAACGGTTCGCCCGCGAAGCGCTTCTCGTACATCGCCTGGAAGTCCGCCTCGCGCGCGATGCGCGCGTAGAGGGTCGCGAAGATGCCGCGCACCATCGGCGCGAGATGCGGCACGAACACGAGACCGACCGGCCGGCCGGCAACGCGCTGGAAAGTCTCGCGGATCTCCGGCACATGCCGATGCCCGGCGAGGTTGTAGGCCGAGAAGTTGTCGGAAGCCTCGCTGAACATGAGCGGCAGCTCGGTCTTGCGGCCGGCACCGCTCACGCCCGACTTCGCGTCGGCGACGAGGTGGTCGAGATCGACCGTCTCGGATTCGACGAGCGGCAGGAAGCCGAGCTGGACGGTCGTCGCGTAGCAACCGGGATTGGCGACGATGCGCGCGGACCTGATCGCCGCGCGGTTCACCTCCGGCAGGCCGTACACCGCCTCGCGGACGAGCTCCGGCGCGGCGTGGTCGAGCTTGTACCACTTCTTCCACTCGGCGAGATCCTGCAGGCGGAAGTCGGCCGCGAGATCGATGATCTTCACGCCCGCGTCGACGAGCCGGCGCGCGTCGCCCATCGCGACGCCGTGCGGCGTGGCGAAGAAGACGACGTCACAGCGCTCGAGGTTCGCCTTCGCCGGCTCGACGAACGCGAGCTTCACGCGGCCGCGGAGCGACGGGAACATGTCGGCGACCGCCATGCCGGCCTCGCTGCGCGATGTGATCGCGACGAGCTCGGCCTGCGGGTGTTGCGCGAGCAGGCGCAGCAGCTCGACGCCGGTGTAGCCGGTGCCGCCGACGATTCCGATCCTGATCATTCGCCCTGCCCCCGTCCCGGTCCCGCCGCGCCGCGAGACCGCCTCACAGACTAAGAAGCCGCCCTGACGGCGGCTTCCTGTTTGATCCTCCGGCGCGTCAGCGCTTCGAGAACTGCTTCCGGCGGCGCGCCTTGTGCAGGCCGACCTTCTTTCGCTCCACCTCGCGGGCATCGCGCGTCACCAGGCCTGCTTTGGACAGCGTGGGCTTCAGTGCCGCGTCGTACTCGATCAGCGCGCGCGTCAGGCCGTGCCGCACCGCGCCCGCCTGTCCCGATTCGCCGCCGCCGTCGACGTTCACCTTGATGTCGAAGGTCATCAGATGGTTGGTCAGCGCGAGCGGCTGCCGCACGATCATGCGGCCGGTCTCGCGCCCGAAAAACTCGTCGACGGGCTTGTCGTTCACGACGAACCTGCCCTTGCCGGGCTTGATGAAGACCCGGGCGACGGCGCTCTTCCGCCGGCCGGTGCCGTAGTGATAGTCGCCAATCATCGGTTCAGCTCCAGCGTCTTGGGCTGCTGCGCAGTGTGGGGGTGGTCGGTACCGGCGTAGATCTTGAGCTTGCGCGCCATGGCGGAGCCGAGCGGCCCCTTGGGGAGCATGCCCTTCACTGCGTGCTGCAACGCGCGCGTGGGAAACCTGGCGTGGAGCTTGTCGAAACTCGTCTGGTACAACCCGCCGGGATAACCGCTGTGGCGGTAGTAGGTTTTCCCGGTGGCTTTCTTGCCGGTCACGCGCAGCTTCGACGCGTTCACGACGACGATGTAGTCGCCGGTATCGACGTGCGGCGTGAACTCGGGCTTGTGCTTGCCGCGGAGCCGGCGCGCGAGCTCGACGGCGAGCCGGCCTAGCACCTTGTCGGTCGCATCGACGACGAACCAGTCGCGACGGACTTCGTGCGGCTTCGCGGTGAAGGTCTTCATGTTCCGACCCAGCGGGGGAAAGGGGCGAATTGTAGTTTCGCGCCCCGCCGCTGTCAAAGAAATCAGCGGGTTGGGAGAGCAGCCGCACAAAAAAAGAGCAGCCTATGCGGCTGCTCAAAATCCACCAAAGGAGGAGGGTGGAGGAGATAAACCCTGGAATGTCCGGGGCCCTTGCATTCCCGGACACTCGCTACGGTTGAGATTATGGCACCTGGATTTGTGCAATGCAAGAAAAATTTGGTGCGGCGCGGGATGGAGGGATTGACTCGGTGTTAGCGGTCACTCCTGAGGCCGAAATCGGAGTTGCCAGGCGGCGCTAGAATCGCGCCTCCAGCGCGGGAGCAAGCTCATGGAATGCACGATCAAGTGGTCCGATGGCGTCCAGTTCGTGGCCGAAACCGGCAGCGGACATGCCTTTGTCATCGACGGAGCGCCCGAGGTCGGCGGCCGGAACACCGGCCCCCGCCCGATGGAGACCGTGCTTGCCGGCACCGGTGCCTGCACCGCATCCGACGTCGTGGTGATCCTCAAGCGTAACGGGCAGGACATAACGGGCTGCCGCGTCGATCTCAAAGCCGAGCGCACGATGACCGACCCCAAGGTCTTCACCGCGATCCACATGCACTTCGTCGTGCGCGGCCGCAACCTCAAGCGCTCCGTCGTCGAGAACGCCATCAAGCTCTCCCACACCAAGTACTGCTCCGCTTCGGCGATGCTCGGCAAGACGGCCGCGATGACGCACGACTACGAGCTGGTCGAAGAGCCTGCACCGGCTGCACGCTGAAGGTCTGATCCACGCCTGTTGCGGCTCCACCACAGAAGTCCTCGCGTAGCCTGTTAAGCGGGTCCGCTGGCGTTGTAGCCACGCAACGCTTTCCCTATACTGGCTCGAGAGGAGGGGCGGTCCCTGCCGCCCCTCGATCCAGAACATCAACGGAGGAGAAGCCACATGAAACATCGTGGATTCAGGGGGACGCTGGTAGCGGCGGCGGTTGGCGCCGCGTTCGCAGGCGAGGCGGGCGCCGCCGGGTTCGCGATCGGGACGCAGAACGCGAGCGGTCTCGGCAACGCGTATGCCGGTGCGTCGGCCGTGGCCGAGGATGCGAGTACGATCTTCTACAATCCCGCGGGGATGACCCGCCTGCCCGGCCGCCAGGCCGTCGGCTCGCTGAACGCGATCAAGACCTCGGTCGACTTCAGCAGCGACAGCAGCCGCACGACGCTGCCCCCGCTGATCACAACCGGCCTCACCAACAACGGCGGGGACGCTGGCGACTGGGGATTCGTGCCGGATGGTTACCTGTCATGGCAGATCACCCCCCAATTGTGGGCGGGAATCGGAGTGGGCGCGCCCTTCGGCCTCAAAACCGAGTGGGATGGGGGCTGGGTCGGGCGCTTCCATGCCATCAAGTCCGAAGTGCTCACGGTCAACATCAATCCCTCCGTCGCATGGAAGGTGAACGAGATGTTCTCCGTCGGCGCCGGCGTCAACCTCATGTACATCGATGCGGAGTTGACGAACGCTGTCGACTACAGCGCGATTGCCGCAGCCCCCGGATTCCCGGGCGGGCTTGCCAATCTCTCGGCGGGGACGTGCCCGGGGTCCGGCCCCGGACCGCAGAACTGCGAGGGGGTCGCGACGGTCAAGGGTGACGACTGGGCTTGGGGGTGGAATCTCGGCGCGATGATCAACTTCTCGCCCGAAACGCGCATCGGGCTCGCGTACCGCTCGACCGTCACGCAGAAGCTCGGAGGCGACGTCTCGTTCTCGAACCGCCCCACGACGGCGGCGTTCGCGGCGGTGGTTCCCAACAGCGGTGTCACGGGGGAGATCAAGCTCCCCGACATGTTCTCGGTCGGCGTGTCCCACGCGTTCGGACGCTTCCAGCTGCTCGCCGACTACACGTGGACGGGATGGGATTCGGTTCAGGATCTCACCATCGTGCGCAGCTCGGGCGCCAGGCTGTCGAACACTCCGCTCCGGTTCAAGAACAGCTGGCGGGCCGGGCTCGGCGTGAACTACCAGCTCACCGACCAGTGGAAGCTCCGATTCGGGACGGCCTACGACAGGACCCCGGTCCAGGACGAATTCCGCACGCCGCGGCTGCCGGACGAGAGCCGCGTCTGGCTCGCGGTGGGCGCGCAATGGCAGTTCTCGAAGCAGGGCGCGCTCGATTTCGGCTACGCGCACGAATTCATCGACGACGCATCGAGCCAGCTGCCCTCGGCGACGCCGCCCGCGGCGCCACAAGGCAACCTCTTCGGCACCTACAAGGCGGACGCCAACATCCTCGGCGTGCAGCTTCGGTACAACTTCTGAGGCACGCCCCGCACGCGAAAGCGGCCGCCTTCGGGCGGCCCTTTTTTTGACGACCCTCGCGCCGGGTGGAGGTGGCTGAGCGATCGTGTCGGCTCCCGGTGCACGGCGGGCTGAAAGATCAGCCTGTCCCAACCGCGTCTTACTCGGTAAGTCGATTCTGCTAGACTGCGGCCGCGCACTACACAGGAGGTCGAGATGGGATCGGTCACGGTGTCGGTCAAAGGCCAGGTAGTGCTGCCGGCCGAAGTCCGGCGGCGGATGAAGATCGAGCCGGGCACCCGGTTAAAGGTGGAGCTTTCCGCCGACGGCCAGGCGGTGACCCTTAGGCATCCGACGGCCGAGAAGACATCACGGATCGAGGACGGCTTCGGGATGCTGAAAGCGCGGCGGCACGTCCGGATCGAGGACATGGACGGGGCGAGGATCCTGGCCAAAATCCAGCGTAAGTCGCGCCGGTGATCGCCGTCGACACCAACATCCTCGCGCGGTATTACATCGAGGACGAGGCCGACGCAGAATCGAAGCGGCAGCGCGCGCTCGCCCGCATGGTACTGGGATCGGATCGGCAGTTCTTCGTCCCGCTGTCGGTGATCCAGGAGCTGGAGTGGGTGATGCGCGGGGCCTACGGCTTCGCGCGCAAGGAGGCCGCCGACGTCTTCGACCATCTGCTGGGCCTGCCCAACGTCGATGTCGACGCGGCGGCTGCGGTGCGGTCCGCGACCGCCTGGCATCGGCGCGGAATGGACTTCTCCGATGCCCTGCACATGGCGCTCTCCGCCGCGTGCTCGGAACTGGCGACCTTCGACCGGGACCTGACGAAGCAGGGCCGGCGGCTCGGTCTGAAGCCGTCCGCCGCGATGCTCACCGCCTGAGTACCTGCGATGCCCGCACCGGGGCGTCGTCTACGCTGTTCGGTCGGAGTCGCTACGGCACCGCACCGTCGTTACCGTTGCGGCGCCCGCAACTGCGTCTGCACTCACGTCAGCGTGCGCCCGTAGCGCCGCTCGAGTATGCGGAGCGGCGACCGTTCCGGGTGCGCCATCGCCTCGACCGGCAGGAGATAGGTCTGCTCCAGCATCAACTGCCCTTCGAGCACGGCGTGCAGCACCTGGTCCGAGTAGCAGATCCAGGAGCTCCCCGGCGGAAACTCGAAGCGAGTCCTAGGACACTCCGCCTGGTAGGCGGCGTCCAGCTTGCAGAGGTCGTGCAGCTTCAACATCACGTGGTCGTATTCGGTGCGGCGGGTCTTGGTGACGTGCATCGCCTCCAGCAGCCAGGCGACCGCCGGCGAGTACCGCGGGATGCGCGGCACGAAGCGAGCCGCGAACGGCTCGAAGGGCTCCCCCACGTTCCAGGCGCGCGCCTTGCCCACGGGATTCAGGTTCGTGAACACCCGCAGGATGCGCGCGCCGCGATTGGGCCGCGAGGCGAACGCGTCCATGTGCAGCCGCGTGTCGTCCTTCTTCGCCGACTGGGGGCGGCCCTCGACGCCGATCGGCCGGTAGCTCGCGAGCCGCGTCTGCAGGCGATCCCCGTAGTGCGGGAAGAGGCGATCCACGATCGCGCGCGCGTGGTGCGTGAAGCGCCGGATCATCGCTGCGAGCTCCCGGCGGTCGTCGCCCACGAGCGAGGTGCCGCCGACCGCGCCGCTCGCCGGGTCGACGCTGATGTTCTTGGCCTTCCCGTCGGAGACGGACGGCGTGAGAAAGCGCTGCTCGCCGGCGGTCAGCTCGAAACGCAGCCGCGAGAGCCACAGCACCTCGCCGCTTTCGACCCAATCCGTCGCACGGCGCGCGAGCTCAGGCCCCGGGTCTGCGCCCCAGGCCGTGATGTCGCTCATTTCGCGAATCGTCATCGGTCACCGCTCGTGCAAGCGAGTGCATCAAATCCGGTACGAGAAGCTGGTCATCACTTTCGCGACGGCCGCCATCCCGTTCTTCACGTACCGGGGCAGCTCGCGCGCGCCGAGGATTTCAGCGGCGCGGGCATGGCCCGCCTCGTCGCGCTGCATGGCGGCCACCACCGCGCGGGTGCGCGTGTCGGCGGGGCTCAGCCGGTCGAGATGCCCCTGCAGGTGCCGCTCGACCTGCTTCTCGGTCTCCTTGAGAAAGCCCAGGTTCCACTCGTCGCCGAGTCGTCCCGCCGCGAAGCCGATCGCGAGCGACCCCGCGTACCACAGGGGATTGAGCAGGCTCGTGCGGCCGCCGAGCTCCTCGATGCGCTGCTCGGCCCACGCAAGGTGGTCTTCCTCCTCGCGCGCAGCCTGCTCGAGCGCGCGCTTGAGCTCCGCGTTCGCGGATGCGAGCGCCTGGCCCTGATACAGCGCTTGCGCGCAGACCTCGCCGCAGTGATTGACGCGCATCAGCGCGGCGGCCTCGTGTCGCTCTTCGGCGGAGAGCGGGGCCGCACCGCCCTCGCCTCCCGGCATCGGCCGCCCCGCACGCGGGATCCCGGCGAGGGTCCGGAGACCTTTGTCGAACTCGATGATCAAGGCGTCGATGTTCAAGCGTTACCCTTTCGAGTAGCGCGACAGCGAAGTCACGCGCCCCGCGAACGCGATGCGTTCGCGGAATGCGCGCAGCTCGCTACGCAACGCCTCCGTGCGCTGCTCGAGCTCGCCGCGCATGGCCGGAGACCGGAGCAGCTCGGCGAACGCGCCGGCGACCTCCGGGGCGGGCGAGTAGGGCGCGCTGGTCGCGTGCTTGTACCGGTCGAGCGCCATCTGCAGCTGGTATTCGACCGTCGGCGTGCGGTCGCAGAGATCGAACGACAGGTGCAGGCTGTGGTTCGCCGCCGTGTCGCAGATGTGCGGCACGCCGGAGCGCACGTAGAGCACGTCCCCGGGACGCATGGTCAGCTCGCCGATCTGCGGTCCCATCTGCTCGGGCGTGAGATCGTAGGTGTTCACGCGCCGCGACTGCTGGCGCGCGAACAGGCGCCACCGCTTTTCGCCCGAGATATGGATCACGAAGACGTCGTCGGAGTCGAAATGCCCGCGGTAGGCCTCGTTCCCGCGCTGGGAGAAGAACGCGACGCAGTTCGAGAACGCCAGCGGGAAACCGGCGTCGAGCTCGGCGACGAAGGCGTTGATGCCCGGGTCGAAGAGGTCCAGCCCCTCCAGCACCACCGACGCCCCCTGCGCGAGGTAGCCGTCGAGGAACCGCTTGTCGATGAAGACGAGCTGCTTCGTCTGGACGATCTTGTAGCAGCACGCCTGCTCGAGCGGGATGTCCTGGCCGCGGAACACGAGCGAGACCCAGTGCGGCTGGAGCAGCGGGTTCGACAGGTGCCGCTGAAGGGCGTCGACGTCGAAGAAGCTCGGGCGCTCGAGCACGCCGGGCCAGTGCTTGAAGGTCTCGGGCGGCTGTGCGCGCGCTTCGCGGAAGCGGGCGAGCACCGCCTGAAGCTCGGGGTGCAGCGGGGGCTGCGAACTCGGGGCGGCTGACATCGCTTGCGGATTCTACCCGCCGCTCGGCGACGTGAGCGCGGCGAACCCCGCGGCCGAGATTCGTTTCCCCGGCAACGCTACACTCGGGCCGGTATGAGCTCGGACCTGGAACGCGCCCGGGATCTCTTCGCGCGCGGCCTCGAGGAGCATCTCGCAAAGCGCTGGCGGGAGGCGGAGCGGCTGTATCGCGAAGCCCTCGCGCTCGCGCCGGGGCGCCCGAGCCTCGTGTTCAATCTGGCGCGACTCTCGCTCGACCAGGAGAAGGACGCGGAAGCCGAACAGCTGTTCAGGCAGGTGCTGCAGGTTTCGGCTGACGATCCCGAGGCCCGCTACAACCTCGGGGTCTCGCTTGCCCGGCAGGGACGCTTCGAGGAGGCGCTCGCGAGCTACGACCACGCGATCGCTCTCAGGCCCGACTTCGCGGAAGCCCATTCGAGCCGTGGCGTCGCGCTAGGCAAGCTCGGGCGACACGAGGCGGCGCTGGAAAGTCATGCGAGGAGTATCGAGCTCCGGCCCGACTCCACGGACTTCCAGGTGAGCTTCTGCCGGTGTGCCACGATCCGCGCGCTCGACGAACGGAAGCTTCCGGTGGCGACACTGGAGCGGGCGGTCCTCGCGTGCCTTGCCGCCCGCAACGTCGACTACCAGGCCCTCGGCCGGCTCAGCGCCGTGATCCTGCGCCCGAAAGCCCATCGGCTGGGGCTCGATCTCGAGGGTCACGATCTCGAGTTCGTCCAACGCGCCGCGGATGCAGTTCTGCAACGACCCGTTGCTGCTCGCTTCGCTCGAGAAGATTCAGATTGCCGACCGCGCGAACGAGGCGCTCTTCACCCGCATCCGCAGCGGTCTGCTGCGGTTGGTGGCGCGCGACGAGCCCGGCGCGGGCACACTGGATCTCGTCGGACCGCTCGTCATGGCCCTCGCGCAGCAGTGCTTCCTGAACGAGTATGCGTGGGACGTCACGGAAGCCGAGGATGCGCTGGTCGCCGGGCTCGAACGCAAGCTCGAAGACGAGCTCGAGGCGGGTCGACCGTCGAGCACCGCTCTGGGAATGATCGCGTGCTACGGACCGCTGGCGAAGCGGCCGAAGATCGCCCAATGGTGCCGCGAAAACCTGGCTCCATCCGCTACCGGGCTCGGCAGGCTCGTGGCCGCACAGCTCGTGGAGCCCGCGATCGAATCGGCGATCGCCTCGCGACTGCAGCAGATCGGCGAGATACGGGACCGGACATCGCTGGCGGTCAAGGCGCAGTACGAGGAAAACCCTTACCCGAGGTGGCTGAGCGTCTTCAGGCAGGAGCCGGTGCCGTATACGACCCAGATCCTGCGCGAGATCGCGCCATTTTCCCCGAGTCTGCGCGCCGCCACCGATGCACCTCGCATCCTGATCGCGGGGTGCGGGACCGGCAGGCACGCGATCGCTTACGCCACCGGCTACCTGGGCTCGAGAGTGACCGCGATCGATCTCAGCAGCGCGAGCCTGGCGTATGCGAGCAGAAAAGCGGACGAGCTCGGCGTCGCCAACATCGCGTTCTACCGCGCCGACATCCTCGACCTGGGCGCGCTCGAGCCGGGGTTCGACGTCATTTCCAGCGTCGGCGTGCTGCACCACATGGCGGATCCGGCGCGCGGCCTGCGGCGCCTGACCGATCTCCTCGCCTCCGGCGGGTACCTGATGCTCGGGCTCTACAGCGAGCTCGCCCGGCGCGACATCGTCGAGCTCCGGTCCCTCATCGCCCGGCACGGCTTCGCCCCGACGATCGAGGGCATCCGCGCCTGCCGGCGTTTCGTCAGGGATCAAGCCGGGGACAGGTTCCGTTCACTGGTCGACGAGGCGGTGGATTTCTATTCGACATCGATGGTGCGGGACCTGCTGTTCCACGTCGAGGAGCACCGGTTCACGATTCGCGAGGTCCGGGACCTCCTGGCGCAGAACGGTCTCACCTTCCTCGGGTTCACGTTCGCGGATCCGGCGCCGAAGGATCTCTACCGCGCGACTTATCCCGGGGATCCGGACATGCTCGATCTCGACCACTGGGCCGAGCTCGAATCGGGCCACCCCGGGATCTTCCGGGCGATGTACCAGTTCTGGACGGCGAAGACCGAGGTGATCCCGACTTGAATGCGCGACGCGGCGTGCCGAGCGCGGAAAAAAAAACGGGCGCCCGAAGGCGCCCGTCTCGAAGCGTGACCGCCGTTTAGAACAGGTGGCGGAGGCCCACGCCGGCGTATTGCGGATCGCCGCCCGCGTTCGGCCCGATGCCGTTGAACACGATCCCGCTCGACCGAGAGTTCGTGTCGTTGTCGACGAACGTGTAGTAGGCAAACACGCTCGACCGCTTCGACAGGCTGTACGCATACCCCGCGATCCAGACGTCCGTCCCGGTGCTGTCGCCGTTGAAGGTGGCGTTCTGGGAGCTGCCCTTGATCTTGCGGCCTTGCCCCCACTGCAGCCCGAAGGTGTGGGCGCCGAGCTGGAACGCCCCATCCAGGCGCCAGGCCTCGCGCTCCATCTTCGTCACGAGACCCACCGCGGTGCCGGGGTTGTTGCCGTAATCCATCTTCCACTCGATGCTCTCGTAGTACGCCCCGAGGGACAGACCGAACCCGAACGTGTAGCGCAGGTTGGCGTTCCAGCCCGTCGCCTCGTCGCCGCTCAGACCGACCGCGGTTCCGCTGCCGATCGGCATGCACGCCGCGGTCGCCCCGGACCCGCCACCGGCCAACTGACCGCCGAGGGCGAAGCCGTTACCGAGTGCCGCGCATGACGTACCGGCCGTGCCGAGCAATGCGGCACCCTGACGGGCGGCCGTCGTGATGTAGTCCTCGTGGTACTCGAAGCCGACCCCGGCATACAGACCGCCGAGGGTGTACGACACGCTGGCGCCCCACAGTTGCGCCTGGACATCACCTGGGAACGGAGCACCGTCGTTGCTCGCATTGGCGGTTGCGCCGCCGGTTGCGCCGTACGCTACGCGGCCACGCAATCCAGCCCAAGTCGGCGACTGATACCACACCGAGTTGCTCTGGCGGCGGTGGAAGCTGAGCGCATTCTGGAAGCAGGTCGTCGCCGACGCGCCCAAGGCCGAGGCACCGCAGAACTGGCCGATGTCCTGGCCCGAGCTGGTGCCCGCCGCCGTGGAGCCGAGGCCGCCGCCGAGAAGGCCGGCAGACATGCTCGTCGATGCATTGGCGTACGTTGCATGCCCCGCGCCGAGCGTCTGGTTGATGTTGAACGGCAGATCCCACAGGCCGAGGCCGAGCTCACCCCACCGCCCGCCGAGCCACACCCCGCTGTTCCGCCACGCGGCCTTGACGCCGTTACCGCCGGGGCTTTCCGGGGTCACGCCGCCCATCGCGATCGACAGCTCGGCCTGGAAGCCCATGTAGAGCCCGTTGCCGAGATCCTCACGGCCGCGAACGCCGACGTTCGAGCCCGCGGCCTGCGTGCGGCTGCGCCAATCCTCGTTGACGTTGGTCTGCTGGTACGCGCCGCCGCCGATATTCCCGCCGCGGATCGAACTGCCACCGCCCAACGGTGCGAAGCTCGTGTCGGCACCTCACTGCCTCCGCGCCCTCGACGGACACGCTCAGCGCGCCATAGATCTGCACGCTGCTGCCCTGGGCCAGCGCCACCGCCGGAGCAGCGAGCGCAGCCGCCACGGCCACTGCCATCACTTTCTTTTGCATTGAGATGGTTCTCCTCTAGAAGCTCTTGCCACACGGTAGGGAACTCGCAGCAGGACCGCCGAAGCGACCCTTTCCCCGAACCCCGACCTCCCCATGTCGAGAAGTCGTTGCAATTTTTCCACAGAGAGGATGGCAAGCTCAAAACATACGAGGCTTTCGAGCGATTTTCCCGGTCGGCCTGTTGTGGATTAGCAACAAGCCAAGTTCTCGCAGGGCGCTCCTGGTGCCACTTCAGCCCCGTTTAGAACAGGTGGCGGAGGCCGACGCCGGCGTATTGCGGATCGCCGCCCGCGCTCGGGCCGATACCGTTGAACACGATCCCGCTCGAGCGAGAGTTCGTGTCGTTGTCGACAAACGTGTAGTAGGCAAACACGCTCGACCGCTTCGACAGGCTGTACGCATACCCTGCGATCCAGACGTCCGTCCCGGTGCTGTCGCCGTTGAAGGTGGCGTTCTGGGAGCTGCCCTTGATCTTGCGGCCTTGCCCCCACTGCAGCCCGAAGGTGTGGGCGCCGAGCTGGAACGCCCCATCCAGGCGCCAGGCCTCGCGCTCCATCTTCGTCACGAGACCCACCGCGGTGCCGGGGTTGTTGCCGTAATTCATCTTCCACTCGATGCTCTCGTAGTAGCGCCCCGAGGGACAGACCAAACCCGAACGTGTAGCGCAGGTTGGCGTTCCAGCCCGTCGCCTCGTCGCCGCTCAGACCGATCGCGGTTCCGCTGCCGATCGGCATGCACGCCGCGGTCGCCCCGGACCCGCCACCGGCCAACTGACCGCCGAGGGCGAAGCCCGGCACCGAGGGCCGCGCACGCTGTACCGGCCGTGCCGAGCAATGCGGCACCCTGACGGGCGGCCGTCGTGATGTAGTCCTCGTGGTACTCGAAGCCGACCCCGGCATACAGACCGCCGAGGGTGTACGACACGCTGGCGCCCCACAGTTGCGCCTGGACATCACCTGGGAACGGCGCACCGTCGTTGCTCGCATTGGCGGTTGCGCCGCCGGTTGCGCCGTACGCTACGCGGCCACGCAATCCAGCCCAAGTCGGCGACTGATACCACACCGAGTTGCTCTGCCGGCGATGGAAGCTGAGCGCATTCTGGAAGCAGGTCGTCGCCGACGCGCCCAGAGCCAGAGGCACCGCAGAACTGGCCGATGTCCTGGCCGGACGACGATGCCCCTGCCACCGGCGCCATGAGCCCGCCGCCCAGAAGGCCGGCGGTCATGGTCGTGGACGCGTTGGCGTACGCCGCATGGGCCGCGCCGAGCGTCTGGTTCGTGTTGAAAGGCAGGTCCCAGATGCCGACGCCGACCTCGCCCCAACGACCGCCGAGCCACACGCCGCTGTTCCGCCAAGCGACTTTCACGCCGTTGCCGCTGGGGCTCTCCGGGGTCACGCCGCCCATCGCGATCGTCCCCACTTCCGCCTGGAATCCCATGTAGAGCCCGTTGCCGAGATCCTCGCGCCCGCGGAAACCAATGTTCGAACCGGAAGCTTGCGTGCGGCTGCGCCAAGGCAAGTTGACGTTGGTGGTGGCGTACCCGCCGCCGAGGTTGCCGCCGCGGACCGAGCTGCCACCACCCGCCGGTGCATTGCTCGTGTCGGCATCTGACGCCTCCGCGCCCTCGACGGATACGCTCAGACTGCCGTAAATCTGCACGCTGCTGCCCTGCGCCAGCACCGCTCCCGGAGCAGCGAACGCAGCCGCGATAGCGACGACCATCAATTTCCTTCGCATTGAGCCGGGCTCCCTAGAGCTCTTTTCACACGGCAGAGGGCTCGCCGCACTAGCTGCCGCCCCGCCCCAACCGCCTCAAGTTTCAACGGGGAATGTGACAAGCTCAATGGAAACGGCGCCTTTCTGGCGTCTTGTTCCAACCGCGCGTTGCGGACGAGCAACAGAACCGGCTTCTCGCGCCTTCAAGTACTTAGGCTCGGGCCCTCATCCGCAGCCAAGTCCTCGAGAAGCATCAGGGCTTCCCGATGCGCCGGAGCGCCTGCCAACGCCTCCTGGCAGCGCAATCGGGCTTCTTCCCGCCGCAGAGCACGGGCGAGTGCACGAGCGAGCGCGACGAGGATGTCGGGGGTGCCGGGGGCGACGCCGAGCGCGCCCTCATACGCCCGAATGGCCTCGTCCCACCGCCCGAGATCGCTCAGAGCGGTGCCCTTCAGCGCGAGCGCACGCGCATCGCGGGGACCCGTCCGCGCGGCCCGGGTCGCGACCGCCAGCGCCTCCTCGGCGCGGCCGCGCGCGCGCTGCACGAGCGCGAGCTCGAGCAGCGTCTCGACATCGGCCGGTGACGCGGCGACCGACTGCTCGAGCGCAGCCGCGGCATCGTCGAGCCGCCCGGACACGCGAAGCGTGCTGCCGAGCGCGACCCGCAATCGTGGCGAGTCGATGCCCGCGGCGAGCGCCTGTTCGAGCATGGATGCGGCGCCCGCGACGTCGCCGCGAGCGACCAGCGCGGCCGACTGCATGACGCGCGCTTCGGCCGAGCGCGGGAGCGCCTCCACCGCGTCACGCGCCACTTCGCCCATGCGCTGCGGATCGCCGCGCCGGCGAATCACCTCGAAGAGATTCGTCCACCCGCGCTCGAAGTCGCGCCGGCGCCAGACCGCCTCGCGGTAAGTCTGCTCCGCGTCGTCGAGCCGGCCCATCGCGGCATAGGCGTCGCCGAGATTCACGATTATCTCGACGGCCTCCGGCGCCCCCGCGAGCGCCGCGCGATACAGCGGCTCGGCATCCGCGGGGCGACCCTGGTCTCGCAGCGCATTGGCGAGGTGCACCGTCGCCGTCACGTCGTCGGGCTTCAGCGCAAGCGCACGGCGGAACGCGGCCTCGGCCCCGGCGATCTCCCCCGCGGCGGCACACGCGGCGCCGAAGAGCACGTACGCGGGGGCGAACTCCGGGCGCAGCTTCAGGACACGCTGGGCTGAGGCAAGCGCGGCAGACGCGTTTCCGGCCGCGATCTCGACCTCGGCGAGCAGCGCATGCACGTCGACCCAGTCCGGCTTGAGCTTCAGCGCCCGACCGGCGGCTTCGCGTGCCGCGCCATGTTGACCTGCCCGGGCGTGCGTCACGGCCAGCTCGAACCATACCGCGGGCTCGCGTGGCGCCAGTGAAGACGCGCGAGCAAGCGCTTCCGTCGCGCCAACCGGGTCGCCGCGCTCACGCGTCAGCACGCCGACCGACCACAGCGCCTCGGGGTGGTCGGGCTGGAACGAGAGCACCGTCCGGAACGCGGCCTCGGCGTCGCGCAGCCGGCCCGCGGCCTGGAGCTCGCGTCCCTGGGCGAGCGCAGACTCCACGCTGGTCGGTAGCCTGCTCACGCCCGCCCCCCGGCCCCGCTTCCGAACAGCGCGGCGAGCGCTGCGCCCGGATCGGCAGCGCGCATGAACGCCTCGCCCACGAGGAAAGCGTTCACGCCGCTTGCGCGCATGCGCTCCACGTCGGCGGCGGCGAGGATACCGCTCTCGGTGACGACCAGGCGACCCGCAGGTACGCGATCAAGGAGGTTCAGGGTCGTGTCCAAGGTCGTCTCGAAGGTGCGGAGGTTGCGGTTGTTGATGCCGAGGAGCGGCGTCCGGAAAGCGGTCGCGCGCTCGAGCTCGGCGGCGTCGTGAACCTCCACGAGCACCGCCAGTCCCAGCGACTGCGCCGTTCGCTCGAGCTCGAGCATCTGCGCGGTCTCGAGCGCTGCGACGATGAGCAGGATGCAATCGGCGCCCATCGCCCGCGCCTCGAACACCTGGTACGGATCCACCACGAAGTCCTTGCGCAGCACCGGGACGGCGCAGGCCGCGCGCGCCGCGCGCAGATCCTCTGCCGAGCCCTGGAAGAACGTCGCATCCGTGAGCACCGACAGGCACGCCGCGCCGTTCGCCGCGTAGGACCGGGCGATCGCCGCCGGATCGAACTCGGACCTGAGCACGCCCTTGCTCGGGCTCGCCCGCTTGATCTCCGCGATGACTGCCGCGCCGCCGCGGTCCGCCCTCGCGCGCAGCGCGCCAAGGAAGTCGCGCGGCGGCGGCGCGGCTCTCGCCCGACGCTCCATCTCGTCGAGCGGCGCGGCGGCGCGCGCCGCGGCGATTTCTCCGGACTTCACCGCCAGGATCCGCTTGAGCACGTCTTCCATCAGCTTGCCCGGAGGTCTGCGGCGAGGCTCGCCGAGGCTTCGGCCCAGCTGCCATCGACGCGTTGGCGGTAGACAGCGAAACCAGGTATTCGGAGTCCTTTCCGATCGAGTCGCTGCGCGCGTCGGGTACGGCTGAATGCTCTCATCGCGCGCGGAGGTTATCGCAAAGCGGCCGAGCGCCTCAGCCTTTGGCGACCTGCTGGGTGAACCGGGCGAAGTCGTCGAGCTTCGCCCGTGCCGCGCCGCTCTTGATCGCCTCGAAGGCGGCATCGACGCCGTCCTGGAGGTTCGCCGCCCGGCCCGCGACATAGATCGCCGCACCCGCATTCAGCGCGACGATGTCGCGCGCCGAGCCGGCTCTGTTCTCCAGTGCGGCGAGCACCATCGCGCGCGACTCCTCCACGTTCTCGACGCGCAGCGTGCGGGGGTCGTGAACCGGCAGCCCGAGGCTCTCGGGGTGCAGCGTGTACTCCATAACCCGCCCGTCCTTCAGCTCGCCGACCATGGTCTGGCCGCTGATCGAGATCTCGTCCATGCCCTCGGTGCCGTAGACGGTCATGGCGTGCCGCGCGCCGAGCCGCTGCAGCACGCGAATCTGGATACCGACCAGGTCGGGATGAAACACGCCCATCAGCTGGGTCGGCGCCATCGCCGGGTTTGTGAGCGGACCGAGAATATTGAAGATCGTCCGCACGCCGAGCTCGCGGCGCACCGGCGCCGCATGCTTCATCGCCGCGTGGTGGTTGGGCGCGAACATGAAGCCGATGCCGATCTCGTCGATGCAGCGCCCGACCTGTTCCGGCGTGAGGTTGACGTTGACCCCGAGCGCCTCCATCACATCCGCGCTCCCGGACTTCGACGACACTGCCCGGTTGCCGTGCTTCGCGACGCGCGCGCCCGCCGCCGCACAGACGAAGGTCGCCGCGCTCGAAATGTTGAAGGTGTGCGCGGCGTCGCCGCCGGTGCCCACCACGTCGACGAGGTTTTCCGGCTCTTTCGTGTGCACGCGCACGGCGAGTTCGCGCATCACCTGCGCAGCCGCGGTGATCTCGCCGATCGTCTCCTTCTTGACGCGCAGGCCGACGGTTATCGCGGCGATCATGACCGGCGACATCTGCCCGCTCATGATCTGGCGCATGAGATCGAGCATCTCGTCGTGGAAGATCTCGCGGTGCTCTATCGTGCGCTGCAGAGCCTCAGTTGCAGTGATTGTCATGCGGGCGTCCTCCGATGCGTTGCCAGAAGTCGCGGGCTCGAATCTGCCGGGGCCGAAGTCGTGCGCGGAATGTGATCGCGCTTACCCGTAGCTCACCGGCCCACAACACCCGCGGCAAGGAAGTTCTTCAGGATCGCGTGTCCATGCTCGGTGAGGATCGCCTCGGGATGGAACTGCACGCCCTCGACCGGGCGGGTGCGATGGCGCAGGCCCATGATCTCGCTGTCCTCGGTCCAGGCGGTGATCTCCAGGCAGTCCGGGAGCGACTCGCGCTCGACCGCGAGCGAGTGATAGCGGGTGGCGATGAACGGGCTCGGCAGCCCGGCGAATACGCCGTGCCCCGCATGGTGGATCGCGGAAGTCTTGCCGTGCATCAGCGTCTTCGCGTGCACGACCTTGCCGCCGTACGCCTGCCCGATCGCCTGGTGGCCGAGACAGACGCCGAGGATGGGGACGGCACCCCCGAGCCGCTCGATCAGTCCGAGCGAGATCCCGGCCTCGTTCGGCGAGCAGGGGCCCGGCGAAATGACGATCCGCTCCGGCTGCATGCGCTCGACCTCGTCGACGCCGACCTCGTCGTTCCGGATCACCTTCACGTCGGCGCCCAGCTCGCCGAGGTACTGCACCAGGTTGTAAGTGAAGGAGTCGTAATTGTCGATCATCAGCAACATTGCGAATCTCCCCCCTGGCCCGTTCTGCAGCCATCGGACGCGGGGCTCCTGCCCGACTTGTGCGCTCCCTGTCCGAGGCGCACCATGCCCTCACCCGAGCCTGCTCCGAGATGCAGAATCGCGCCGCTCCGTACGGTAGCGCTACCAAGGGTGGCCTCCGTTGCCCGCGTTGTCGAGCCCCGGTGAAGCGCGTGCGCCGCCGCCCGATCGACCGGCTGATCAGTCTGTTCTCCCCGCGGCGGCGGTATCGCTGCGTCGGGGTCGGTTGCGGCTGGGAAGGCACGCTCCGGGTCCGGCGCTAACCGCCGGCGGTCGGCGACCATCATTCGATCCTGGAATCGAGCCCGGCAGTCGCCATCTCCGCCGCCCGGAGGAGCGCCCGGGCCTTGATGTTGCGTCTCGTTCCACTCGCTCTCGGGCACCGAGTCGGCGACGATGCCCGCCGCGGCCTGCGCGTGGAGCAGCTCGTCCTTGAGCACCGCGGTGCGGATCGCAATCGCGAGGTCCATGTCGCCGTGATAGCCGATATAGCCGACCGCGCCGGAGTAGATGCCGCGCTTCACCGGCTCAAGCTCGTCGATGATCTCCATCGCCCGTACCTTCGGCGTGCCGGTGACGGTGCCTGCCGGGAATGTCGCCCGCAGCACGGCGAGCGCGTCGAGGCCGGGCTTCAGGCGACCCTCGACGTTCGACACGATGTGCATGACGTGCGAGTAGCGCTCGATCATCATCCGGTCGGTCACCCTGACCGAGCCGATCTCGGCGATCCGGCCGACGTCGTTGCGGCCAAGATCGATAAGCATCACGTGCTCGGCGCGCTCCTTGGGATCGGCGAGCAGCTCCTCGGCGAGCGCGCGGTCCTCGTCCGGACTCGCGCCGCGGCGTCGCGTGCCCGCGATCGGGCGCAGCGTCACCTTGTCGCCCTCGAGCCGCACCAGGATCTCGGGCGAAGCGCCGACGACGTGGAAGTCGCGGAAGTCGAAGAAGAACATGTACGGCGAAGGGTTCAGGGTCCGCAGCGCCCGGTAGAGCGCGAGCGGCGCGCCGGCGAACCGGCGCGAGAGCCGCTGCGCGACTTGCACCTGCATGACGTCGCCGTCGAAGATGTAGCGCTTCGCTTTCGCCACCGCCTGCAGGAAGCTCGCCTCGCCGAAGCCCGACTGCGGCTGGTGCGCGACGATCGGCCCGTGCGGCGGGATCGCTACCGGCTCGCGCAATGCCGCAAGCAGATGGCGGAGCCGCTCCTTGCCGTGCGAGTACGCTTGCGGATTGCGCGGATCGGCGTACACCACGAGATACAGCTTCCCGGCGAGGTTGTCGACGATCGCGATCTCTTCGGAATGCAGGAGCACGATGTCGGGAGCGCCGATCGGATCGGGCAACTCCCGCCTGCGGTCGAGCTTCGGCTCGATGTAACGCACCGTGTCGTAGCCGAAGAAGCCGACGAGGCCGCCGGCGAAGCGCGGCAGCCCGGGCAGCGGCGCCGCGCGGTAGCGCTTGAGATAGCCCCGCACGAACTCCAACGGGTCTTCGACCGCGGCCTCCTCCGCGACGGTCTCGCCGTGCAGCACCAGCACCTTGCGGCCGCGAACGACGATCCGGCCGAGCGCCGGCAAGCCGATGAAGGAGTAGCGACCGAACCGCTCGCCGCCCTGCACCGATTCCAGGAGGTACGAGTACGGCTTCGCCGCGAGCTTGAGATAGATCGAGAGCGGCGTGTCGAGGTCGGCGAAGGTCTCGAGCACCAGCGGCACCCGGTTGAAGCCTTCGGCGGCGAGCCGCTTGAATTCGGTTTCGGTCATGAGCCTTCCGTCGTGCGTGCTGCGGGAACCTGCGGGGTGCGCGCGACTGGCGCGCGCCTAGACGGACGGTTAGCGGCGCCAGAAGCGCCAGCTACGCCAAAGCCCCCAGATCTCGCAGCGCGGGCAGCTCATGCTGGAATCGCGGAAGTACCGTGCGCAAGGAACGAGTCGCCGGGGACTATAGCACCGGGCTGTCGCTCCGCACAACGAGCACGCGACCGAGAAGCCGTCATGCCCTGCCACCGGCTCGGCCTTCGAGCCGTCGCGCGGCCTCGACAAGGTCTCCGACAACCGCGTCGGAGTCGAGCGCCTCGACCGGTCGCCCTTCGTTGTATCCGTATGGAACGCACCACACCGCGCAGCCCGCGGCCCGCGCGGCGAGGACGTCGATCGAGGAATCTCCTATGAGGACGGCCTCCGCCGGGCGTGCGCCAAGAAGCTCGCACGCGTGCAGCACCGGGAGAGGATCGGGTTTGCGGCGCGGAAGGGTGTCGCCGCTGACGACGCACCCGAAGAACCGCGCGAGGCCCTGGCCGTCGAGGAGCGCCTGCGTGAAGCGGCCCGCCTTGTTGGTGACGCAGCCAAGGCCGAGTCCGAGCGCCCGGATCCGGGCGAGACCATCGACGACGCCCGGGAACGGCCGCGCGCGCCGTCCCGACTGCTCCGCGTAGCGACGCTCGAAAAGCGGGAGGGCGCGCTCGAAGAGCGAGGCTTCCGCGGTGCCGTCGAGCGCGCCGGTGAGCGTGCGGTGGACGAGGCCGGGGATGCCCTTGCCGATATAGGTTGCGATCACGTCGGGCGCCCGCCCGGGGCGCCCGAGGTCGGCGAGCATGGCGTTCGCCGCGGCGGCGAGGTCGGGCGCGGTGTCGAGAAGCGTTCCGTCCAGGTCGAGCAGGACGGCGCGGAAAATCACTCAGGCCACCGTGGCGAGGGCCGCGCGCATCGCGGCGATCGTCGCCTTGTAGTCCCTGGTGCCGAAGATCGCCGAGCCGGCCACGAAGGTGTCGGCGCCCGCGCGGGCGATCGCCGCGATGTTGTCGATCTTCACCCCGCCGTCCACTTCGAGCAGCACCTCGCGACCTGACGCGGTGATCCGCCGGCGCGCCTCGCGGATCTTGTCGAGCGCGCCCGCGATGAAATGCTGTCCGCCGAAGCCGGGATTCACCGACATGACGAGGACGAGGTCGAGCGAGTCGAGCGTATGGTCGAGCCAGACGAGCGGAGTCGCCGGGTTGAACACGAGACCCGGCCGGCAGCCCGAATCGCGGATGAGCCGGATCGTGCGGTCGACATGCTCGCTCGCCTCCGGGTGGAAGCTGATGATGTTCGCGCCCGCCTTCGCGAAGTCGGGAACGATCCGGTCGACCGGCTTCACCATCAGGTGCACGTCGATCACCGCCTTCGTGTGCGGCCGGATCGCCTCGCAGACGAGCGGCCCGACCGTGAGGTTCGGGACGTAATGGTTGTCCATCACGTCGAAGTGCACGAAATCGGCGCCCGCGTCGACGACGGCGCGCACCTCCTCGCCGAGCCGCGCGAAGTCGGCGGAAAGGATCGACGGGGCGATGCAGTAGGTGCGGGGCGGCGGCACGGGAGCGTCGATTCTAGCGGCAAAGGGTCGCCGCGAGCCGCGGCCGGCGAGAGGCGGGCCTCGCCCGCCTCGTTGTGCGCGACCGGGTTTTCGGGTGCAATAGGCGGATGACGCCCGCCAAGCGTTACGAGATCAGCGTCGCCGCCGAGTCCCAGTACCTCGCCGACCAGTCGGACGAGCCGGCGGGGCGGTACGTGTTCGCCTACACGATCACGCTGCGCAACACCGGGACCGTCGCGGCGCAGCTGATCAGCCGCCACTGGATCATCACCGACGCCAACAATCAGGTCCAGGAAGTTCGCGGGCTCGGCGTGGTCGGTGAGCAGCCGCTGCTCGCGCCGGGCGAGAGTTACAAGTATTCGAGCGGCGCGGCGATCGCCACGGTGGTCGGAACGATGCGCGGCACCTACCAGATGGTCGCCGACGACGGCACCCGGTTCGATGCGCCGATCCCCGAGTTCACGCTTTCCATCCCGCGCACGCTCCACTGAAACTGCGCTCACTTCTTCATCGTCCACCACACGATGACGCCGGCGATCGCGAGCGCGACCGCCATCTCGGCGAGGATGATCCAGAAGCCTTCCATGCGCGCCGTATACTCTGCGTGAGATGAGGTCGAGCCTGCGCCCCATCCTAGCCTATGCGCTCGCCGCGCTCCTCGCAGCGTGCGCATCGAAGCCTCCGCCAGTCGCTCAAGCGCCCTCGTGCCCGGCGGCTGCGCCGTGCCCGGTCTGTCCCGTCTGTCCCGAGGCGCGGCCCGAGCCCCCGAAAGCCCCGACGCTTTCGCCGGCGAGCTTCGACGACCTTCCCGGCTGGCGCGAGGACGACCTCGCGCAGGCGTGGCCGGCGTTTCGTGCGAGCTGCCGCGCGCTGCGTTTCCGCGAGCATTGGCGTGGCGCATGCGAGCGCGCGAACGCACTGGAAGCGCCCGGCGCCGCCGCGATCCGCGCGTTTCTCGAGGCGAACTTCGTGGCGTATCGCGTGGCGAACGCCGACGGCAGCACGCAGGGTCTCGTGACCGGCTACTACGAGCCGCTGCTGCGCGGCAGCCGTGAGCGGCGCGTGCCCTACCTGCATCCCCTGTATGCGCCGCCCGACGATCTGCTCGTCATCGATCTCGCCGCGGTGGCGCCCGAGACGAAGAACCTGCGGCTCCGCGGTCGCCTCGACGGGCGGCGCGTCGTGCCGTACTACTCGCGCGCCGAGATCGACGGCGGCGCCGCGCAGGTCGCGGGCAAGGAGATCGTCTACGTCGACGATGCGGTCGAGGCGTTCTTCCTCCAGATCCAGGGCTCCGGCCGCGTGCGACTCGACTCGGGGGTGGAGCTCCGCATCGGCTACGCCGACCAGAACGGTCACGCGTACCAGTCGATCGGCCGTTATCTCGTCGACAAGGGCGAGCTGACGTTGGGCGAGGCCAGCATGCAGGGGATCCTGGCCTGGGCGCGGGCGAATCCCGCCCGGCTCTCCGAGCTGCTCAACCAGAACCCAAGCTACGTCTTCTTCCGCGAACTGCCGCCGGGCGACACCGGGCCGGTCGGCGCGCTCGGCGTGCCGCTCATCGCGGAGCGCTCGATCGCGGTGGACCCCCGTTTCGTCCCGCTCGGAGCGCCCGTGTATCTCGCCACGACGCGGCCAAACTCGGCTGTTCCGCTCGAGCGACTCGTGATCGCGCAGGACACCGGCGGCGCGATCCGCGGCGCGGTGCGCGCCGATCTCTTCTGGGGGACAGGTCCTGACGCGGGAGCGCTTGCCGGACGCATGCGGCAGCAGGGCCGGATGTGGGTGCTGCTGCCGAGAGAGCTGCCGGTAGCCCGGTAGCGCCCGCTACTTCCGGCTCGTCTCGTCGAGCATCTTCGAGAGACGCGGCGCGGACATCAGTCCCGCAACGCGCTGCCCGTCGGCGAAGATGAGCGTCGGCGTGCCGTTGATCCGGTACTTCCGGCTCAGCGCGAGATTCTTCTCGATCGGCGTGTCGCAGCGCGCCTTGGACGGCGGCGGCTCGACGTCGTTCAGCATCAGGTCGAGCCACGCCTTCGAGCGGTCCGGCGAGCACCACACCGCCTTGGAGACTGCAGCAGAGTCGGCCGCGATGATCGGCATCAGGAAGACGTGCACCGTCACGTCTTCGAGCTTTGTCAGCTCCTGGTCGAGCCGGCGGCAATAGGGGCAGCGCGGATCCGAGAAATACGCGACCTGGCGCGAGCCGTTCCCGCGCACGATCCTGAACGCCTGCGCGAGCGGCAGGTCGGCGAACCGGATCGCGTTCAGCTTGCGCAGCCGCGACTCGGTGATGTCGGTCTGGGTCTTGTTGTCGATGATGTTGCCGAAGAAGAAATAGCTCGCCGCTTCATCGGTGTAGAGGATCTTCGCGCCGTCGTCCGTCGCGAGCCGGACCTCGTAGAGCCCGAGGAAGCCGGTCCTGGCAACGCCCTCGACCTTCACCTGATCGCCGAGCATCGCCTGGACCGCCTTGCGAATCGCCTCGTCGTTGGCGTGCGCGGCAGCGGTCACGCAGGCGAGGATCAGACAGGCGGCGAATTTCCGGAGCATCGTCGGGTCGGCTCTGGGTTGGCTTCAACCGATCGCGCGGGCGATCAGCAGGTTCTTGACGAGCGCGGAGCGGTCGGTCAGGTTCAGTCCGAGGTTGCGCACACGCGCCGCGGCGGCTCCCGGAAGCGCGAATAGCTTCGCCAGCCCGTCGGTCACCGTGCGCATCGCAAGTATAGCCTCCGCCCGTGAGCGCTCGTAGCGGCGCAGCACCGTCCGGTCGCCGCAGTCGCGGAAAGGTTCACGTCGGGCGAGCGCCTGCGCGAGCCGTTGCGCGTCCCCGAACCCGAGATTGACGCCTTGGCCCGCGAGCGGATGCACGACGTGGGCCGCGTCGCCCACGAGGGCGACACGGGCTGCGATCGTCGATTCGGCGGTCATTCGCTGCAACGGGAAGGTCTGTGCCGGTGCAATCAGCTCGAGGTCTCCCAGGATCCCGCGCCCCGCGTCAGCGACGCGGCGGCAGAGCTCGCCGACGGACAGCCCGGCGAGGTCGCGGCCATGGTCCTCGGACGTGGACCACACCATCGACATGCGGTTCCCCGGCAGCGGCAGATAGGCGAGCACCCCGTCCGCCCGGAACCACTGGAACGCAGTCGCGTCGTGGGGCCGGACCGGGGCAAAGTTGGCGACCACACCGAGCTGGCCGTAGCTCGCTGCGCGAGCGGTGAGCCCGCTCGTCCGCCGCACCCAGGATTGCGCGCCATCCGCCCCGACCACGAGCTCCGCTCGGATCGCCTCGCCGCCTTCCAGCACGAGTGTCGCCGCGCGGCCGCCGACTTCGAGGCGCTCGCAGCGCGCCGGCGCGACGCGCCGCACGTTGTCGAGGCGCGCGACCCGCTCCCAGAGCGCGTACGCGAGCCGCCCGCCCTCGACGATGAAGGCGAGTGTCGCGACGCCCGCGTCGTAGGCGGAGAACTCGAGGCGCGAGCCGGGCGCATCGCCGAAGATCGCCATCCGCGCGACTGGCTGCAGGCGTCGCGCGTCGAACGCGTCCCAGATGCCGAGCTCATGGAGGAATTCGTGCGAGGCCGGGCTCATGGCGTAGATGCGGCCGTCCCACTCATCGGCCGGCGGCGCGGGTGGCGCATGCTCCACGAGCACGACCTCGAGACCGGCGCGCCCCAGCGCCGCAGCGAGGCTTGCGCCGACGAGGCCGGCGCCGACGATCGCGACGTTGCACTCCACGCCGCGATTCTAGCCGCCCGGCATCAGCCGAACGGCTGCGCGCGGATCGAGACCCGCTCCTCCTGCATCGTGCGCCCGAGGAGCTTCACGAGCGCGTACACGGTGTCGATGTGCGGGGTCGGCACGCCGGTGAGCTTGCCGAGCTCGATGACGGCGCCGACCAGCGCGTCGATCTCGGGGTCGCGCCCTGCTTCCACGTCCTGGAGCATCGACGTCTTGTGCTTGCCGACCTTCTCGGCGCCGGCGATGCGCTTCTCCAGCGTCACGCGGAAGCTGATGCCGAGCTTGTTCGCCACGCTCTCCGCTTCGCGCATCATCGCGGTGGCGAGCTCGCGGCTGGGCGGGAACTGGCAGATATCGACCAGCGTCGAGTGCGTGAGCGCGCTGATCGGATTGAAAGTGAGGTTGCCCCAGAGCTTCAGCCAGATCTCGGCGCGGATGCTGCCGAGCACCGGGGCCTTGAGCCCGGCCCGCGCGAACGTTTCCGCCAGCCGCACGACGCGCGCCGATTCCGAGCCGTCGAGCTCGCCGAGGGGAAAGCGGTCGCCCTCGATGTGGCGCACGACGCCTGGCGCCGTCAGCTCGCACGCCGGGTAGACGACGCAGCCGACGATCCGGGCCGGGTCGACCGCGCTCATGATTGCGCCGTCCGGGTCCACGTTCTCGATGCGGCGACCCTCGAAGGGTCCGCCATGGCGCTGGAAGTACCACCACGGAATGCCGTTCTGCATCGGCACGATCACGGTGTCGTCGTGCAGCATGCGATGCAGGTCCTTCGCGATCGGCGCGACCTGGTGCGCTTTCATCGCGAGGATCACGACGTCCTGCGGCCCCGCCTCGGCCAGGCTTGCGCTCGCCTTGATGCCGGGCGCGATGAAGTCCGTGCCGTCGGCCATGGTGAGGCGCATGCCGCGTGCCCGGATGGCCTCCAGGTTCGCGCCGCGGGCGATGAGCGTCACGTCCTCGCCCGCCGCGGCGAGCTTGACACCGACATAGCCGCCGATCGAACCGGCGCCGACCACGCAGATCTTCATGAAGTTCCCCTCTGGAATGCGGCGCGCGAAAAGCGGCCGCAGACACCGTGGGGCGAGAAGTACCAGACTTGCTGCGATGCAGCAATAGCGCCGGTCAAGGTTCGGCGCCTTGACACCCTCTGGGAGGGGGCCGGAAAATGCCGCCCCTCCCGTGGCGAGTTAGCTCAGTGGTTAGAGCAGCGGAATCATAATCCGTTGGTCCGGGGTTCAAATCCCTGACTCGCCACCATTTTCCTCACCGCAGCCCAGGAAAATGCCGGTTGTTCAAGACGCCCCGGCTAGAATACGCGGCTCGAGACGGCCTTTCAGGAAAGCGATGCGAATCCATCTGTTGTCCTGCCTCGCCGGCGCGCTCCTCGCGGCAGGTACGGTCGCCGCCCAGACCATCACGGTCCGGACGCTCCCCGAGGACGCGAAGCGCGGACAGCTCTCGCACGTGCGCGAGAACGTGATGACGCTCGACGGCCGCGAAACGACGCTGGCGCCCGGGGCGCAGATCCGCGGCCAGAACAACCTGCTCGTGCTGCCGGCGGCGCTGCCCAGGGATTCGCTGGTGAAGTACCAGGTCGACAGGGAAGGCGCTCTCTTCCGCGCCTGGATCCTCACTGCAGACGAGGCGGCGCGGCCCGACAAGTTCGCGCCCGCCGCCGTGCAGGGCCGGCCGGTCGACCAGGTCCTGCCGCAGTACGCGCCGCCACGACCGGCCCGCTTCGGCGACAAGCCGCCGGCGCCCCCGGCGCCGCCGCCCGCTGCGCAGAACTGACACGCGGCCCGCAACCGCCGGGATGACGCCGCGCGTCTACATCCGCACCTTCGGGTGCCAGATGAACGAGTACGACTCGGACAAGATGGCCGACGTGCTCGCCGCCACCGACGGATACGAGCGCTGCGAGCGACCCGAGGATGCCGACCTCATCCTCTTCAACACCTGCTCGGTGCGCGAGAAGGCACAGGAGAAAGTCTTCGCCGACCTCGGCCGGGTAAAGCACCTGAAACGGGCGCGGCCCGACCTCGTCATCGGCGTGGGCGGCTGCGTCGCGAGCCAGGAAGGCGGCGCGATCGTCGCGCGCGCGCCCTACGTCGACCTCGTGTTCGGGCCGCAGACGCTCCATCGTCTGCCCGAACTCATCGCCGAGCGCCGGCGCACCGGCCGAGCGCAGGTCGACGTTTCGTTCCCGGAAATCGAGAAGTTCGACCGCCTGCCGCCACCGCGCGTCGACGGTCCGAGCGCGTACGTTTCGATCATGGAGGGCTGCAGCAAGTACTGCAGCTTCTGCGTCGTGCCCTACACGCGCGGCGAAGAGGTGTCGCGGCGCTTCGACGACGTGCTCACCGAAATCGCCGACCTGAGCCTGCTGGGCGTGAAAGAGCTGACGCTCCTCGGCCAGAACGTGAACGCCTACCGCGGGCGGATGGATGACGGGAGCATTGCCGATTTCCCGTTGCTCCTCGACTACGTGGCCGAGGTCCCGGGCATCGAGCGCCTCCGCTTCACGACCTCCCATCCGCGCGAGTTCTCGCCGCGACTCATCGACTGTTACGCGCGCATCGACAAGCTCGTGTCGCACGTGCATCTCCCGGTGCAGTCGGGGTCCGACCGCATGCTCGCGGCAATGAAGCGCGGCTACACCGCGCTCGAGTACAAGGCGATCGTCCGGGCGTTGCGGGCGGTCCGGCCGGAGGTCTCGATCTCGTCGGACTTCATCGTCGGCTTCCCGGGCGAGAGCGAGCGCGACTTCGAGCAGACGCTCGCGCTCGTCGAGGACGTCGAGTTCGACGCTTCGTTCGCGTTCGTCTACAGCCGCCGCCCCGGCACGCCGGCCGCGGAGCTGCCCGACATCACGCCGCCCGACGAGAAGCTCGCGCGACTGCATCGCCTGCAGGCGGCTCTGGAACGGCGCGCGCAGAGTATCGCCGCGAGGATGGTCGGGACGGTGCAGCGCGTGCTCGTCGAAGGCCGCGCAAGAAAGGACCCGGCCGAGCTGTGCGGCCGTACCGACAACAACCGCGTCGTGAACTTCGCCGGCCACCCGCGCCTCCTCGGCAGCTTCGTCGAGGTGCTGATCGACGAGGCGCGCTCACACAGCCTGCGGGGCACCGTCTCGACCCGCGAGCACGCGCGCGCGGTCGCGGCGACGCTGCCAAAATAGGCACTCCGCCCCTTTTGCGCCCGGCATTGAAGGCCAAGCCCGTCGAAGTCACGCTCGCCCCGGCGGACAACCAGCGCCTCGCGAACCTGTGCGGCGCACTCGACGAGAACCTCCGCCAGATCGAAACGGCGCTCGACGTGACGATCGCGCGCCGCGGCGAGCGCTTCACGCTCCGCGGCGAGCCCGACCGCACCGCGCGCGCCGCCGAGCTGCTCGAGAAGTTCTACTCCGGTGCGGGGCGGGAGCTGACCATCGACGACATCCAGCTCGGCCTCGTCGAGGCGCGCGCGCCGCGCGAGGAGGACGCGCCCGAGACGCCGGCGCTCCACACCCGCCGCCCCGACCTGCATGGCCGCACGCCGCGCCAACGGGAGTACCTGCGCAACATCGTCGATCACGACATCACCTTCGCGGTCGGCCCGGCCGGCACCGGCAAGACCTATCTCGCGGTCGCCTGCGCGGTCGACGCGCTCGAGCGCGAGACCGTGAAGCGGATCGTGCTCGTGCGGCCTGCGGTCGAAGCCGGCGAGCGGCTCGGCTTCCTTCCCGGCGACCTCGTCGCCAAGGTCGATCCGTACCTGCGTCCGCTCTACGACGCGCTCTACGACCTCGCGGGCTTCGAGAAGGTGCAGCGCAACTTCGAACGCGGCACGATCGAGATCGCGCCGCTCGCCTTCATGCGCGGGCGCACGCTCAACCAGTCGTTCATCATCCTCGACGAGGCGCAGAACACGACGCCCGAGCAGATGAAGATGTTCCTGACGCGGATCGGCTTCGGCACCAAGGCGGTAGTCACCGGCGACGTCACCCAGATCGACCTCGCGCGCGGGCAGAAGAGCGGGCTCGTCGAGGCCCAGGGGATTCTCGCCGGCGTGCGCGGGATCGCGTTCACCCGCTTCGGCTCGGAGGACGTCGTCCGCCACCCGCTGGTGGCGCGGATCGTGAATGCATACGAGGCGTACGAGCGCGGCGCGGCGGCAGCGGGCGGCGAGCGCGGCGACAGACGTGGCGGATGAGGGGCGCGGCAGGCGCCTCGAGGTCGCCGTCCAGTACGTCGCACGGCGCGCAGGGCTGCCGGCGCCGGCAAGCATCGCGACCTGGCTCGCGGCGGCGCTGCCCCGACGCCGGGCGCGGATCACGGTGCGGTTCGTCGGCGGCGCCGAAGGGCGCCGGCTCAACCGCGACTACCGCCGCCGCGATCATGCGACCAATGTGCTCACTTTCGGCTACGGCGGCCCCGGGCTCGTCGGAGACATCGTGCTCTGTGCACCGGTGATCGCGCGCGAGGCGCGGGCGCGAGCGCTCCCGCTCCGGGCGCATTGCGCGCACCTCGCGGTGCACGGCGCGCTGCATCTCGCCGGCCACGACCACGAGCGCAGCCGGGATGCGGCCATAATGGCGTCCGCCGAGCGGCGGATCCTGGCGCGACTGGGGTTCGACGATCCGTACCGGCGCTAGAGTGCCCGGACCATTTCCCATGGACGACAGCCCTCCTCACAAACCCTCCCTCCTCGAGCGCCTCGGGGCACTCATCATGCGCGAGCCCGAAGACCGCGAGCAGCTGATCCAGCTCCTGCGCTCGGCCTACGACCGCAACCTCCTCGACGCCGACGCGCTCACGATGATCGAGGGCGCGATCCAGGTCTCGGAAACGCGGGTGCGGGACGTGATGATCCCGCGGGCGCAGATGGACGTGATCGACATCAACGAGCCGCCCGACAAGTTCATCCCGCACGTCATCGCCACCGCCCACTCGCGCTTCCCCGTCATCGATCGCGACCGCGACCACGTGATCGGCATCCTGCTCGCGAAGGACCTGCTGCGCTACTACGCGGGCGAGGAGGAGTTCAACGTGCGCGAGATGCTGCGCCCCGCCATCTTCATTCCGGAGTCGAAGCGGCTGAACGTGCTCCTGCGCGAGTTCCGCGCGAGCCGCAACCACATGGCGATCGTCGTCGACGAGTACGGGGGCGTCGCCGGGCTCGTCACGATCGAGGACGTGCTCGAGCAGATCGTCGGCGACATCGAGGACGAGTACGACTTCGACGAGGTCGAGGACAACATCCTCCGCGAGAAGGGTGGGCGCTGGCGCGTGAAAGCGCAGACGCAGATCGCCGACTTCAACGAGGTCTTCAAGACCAGCTTCCCGGACGAAGAGTTCGACACGGTGGGCGGACTGGTGATCAGCCGCTTCGGCCGCTTGCCGAAGCGCGGCGAGTCGACGACGATCGACGGCCTCAAGTTCCAAGTGCAGCGGGCCGACAGCCGCCGGCTGCATACGCTGCTCGTCGAGCGGGCAAAGGCCCCGACGGGGGCATGACGGCGGCGGCCTCGAGCGCTGGCCGGCTCGCGGCCGCATTCGCGCTCGGCGCCGTCTCGGTCGCCGCCTTCGGCGACTGGTCCCTCTCGCCGCTCGCGCTCGTCGCGTTCGCGGCGCTCGCGTGGCTTTGGCTCCGCGCGCCGTCGCCGCGCGCCGCAGCCGCCCTCGGGTTCGCGTTCGGCGCCGGCCTCTTTCTCGTCGGCGTGAGCTGGGTTTACGTCAGTCTGCACACCTTCGGCGGCCTGCCTGCGCCCCTCGCCGGTCTGGCAACCGTCCTCTTCTGCGTCTACCTCGCTGCGTACCCCGCGGCGGTCGGCTGGGCACAGGCGAAGCTCGCCGTCGGCCCGCCGGTGCGGCTCATGCTGGTGATCCCCGCGCTCTGGACGCTCGCCGAGTGGCTGCGCGGCTGGGTATTGACCGGGTTCCCGTGGCTCGCGCTCGGTTACTCTCAGCTCGACGGGCCCCTCGCGGGCTTCGCGCCGGTCCTCGGGGTATTCGGCGTGTCGTTCCTCACCGCTGCGGTCGCAGGCGCGCTCATCGCGCTGTTCGTCGTGCGCAGCGTGCCGCGCGTCGGCGCGATCGCGGTGATCGCGGCGGTTGCGCTCGGCTTCGGATTGCGCGCCGTCGACTGGACGGCACCGCATGGCGAGCCGCTCGACGTCGCGCTGCTTCAGGGCAACATCCCGCAGGCACTGAAGTTCGTCCCGGGCCGCTATCGGGAGACGCTCGACACGTACGCGCGGCTTGCCGGCAGCACGAAGGCGCGTCTCGTCGTGCTGCCCGAGACCGCGATCCCGCGGTTTCTCGGCGAAGTCGACCCCGCGTATCTCGAGACGCTCGCCGCGCCGGTCGCCGCGCGCGGCGGCGACGTGCTCATCGGCGTGCCCCTGCTCGACAAGGCGGGGCGCTATTACAACGCCGTCGTGAGCTTTGGCGCCTCGCCGCAACAGATCTACGCGAAATCGCATCTCGTCCCGTTCGGGGAATTCGTGCCGACCGGGTTCGGCTGGCTGGTCGCAATGATGCGGATTCCGCTTGGCGAGTTTGCACGCGGTGGCCCGGACCAGAAACCGCTCGCGGTCGCGGGCCAGCGCGCCGCCGTGAACATCTGCTACGAGGACGCATTCGGCGAGGAGATCATCCGCCAGTTGCCCGAGGCGACGCTGCTCGTGAACGTCAGCAACGTCGCGTGGTTCGGCGACTCGCTCGCCCCCACGCAACACCTCCGGATCTCGCGGATGCGTGCCGTCGAGACCGGGCGCTTCATGCTGCGCGCGACGAACACCGGCGTCACCACGATCGTCGCGCCGGACGGCGCGGTCACCGGCCGCCTTCGTTCCTTCACCGAAGGGTTGCTCGAAGGGCGGGTCCGGGGCCATGCCGGCGCGACGCCGTATGTCGTCGCGGGGAATCGGCCGGTCGTCGTGGCCTGCCTTGCGATGCTCGCCGCAGCGGCGGTCCGCGTCCGGGCAAAACGCCGTCGCGACGCGGACTTGGGTGCGAATCCTTGACCGCGCATGCACCGTATCCGGGTTGCGCCGCGGGGAGTCGCGCGCCGACGGGCTTCCCAGGGGCACGACGAGGAGTAAACTAACAGCCGCGGCGCGATGCCGCGACCTTCATCCGGTTTCCATCCTGAATCTTCCGCGCAAAGGAGGCTGCAATGACTGACGCAGAGATCGAGGCGCTTAGGGAAAGAATCAGCTCGCTACGAACCGAGCACCACGATCTGGACGCGGCCATCGCGCGAATGGAAGAAAGCAGGATCTTCGAGGACGAACAGCTGCACCGGCTGAAGAAGAAGAAGCTGTTCCTGAAGGATCAGATCGTCTCCCTCGAGCACAAGCTCGACGGCCAGACGCATCACTAAGACCGGGGAGCTCTCTCCCCGCCACGTAACCCGCGCGCCGGGTCCTCGGGCGCACACACTCTGTATTGTCTATGGGCACCACCATCGAACTCACTGCGACCGACGGTCACCGATTCGCTGCGTATCGCGCCGCGCCCGCGGGCAAGCCCCGCGGCGCGCTGGTCGTCATCCAGGAGATCTTCGGCGTCAACAGCCACATCCGCGGCGTCGCGGACGGCTATGCCGCCGACGGCTATCTCGCGATCGCCCCCGCTCTCTTCGACCGGACCGAGCGCGGCCTCGACATCGGCTACTCGCAACCGGAGATCGAGCGCGGCCGCGCGATCATGCAGAAGGTCCCGCTTGACGACGCGCTCAAGGACGTCGCCGCCGCGATCAAGGCCGCAGCGCCCGCGGGCAAGGTCGGGATCGTCGGCTACTGCTGGGGCGGGACGGTCGCTTGGGCGGCGGCGGCGAAGCTCGACGGGCTCGTTTGCGCGGTCTCCTACTACGGCGGCGGCGTCGCGGCGAATTCGGCCCTGCAGCCGAAGGTCCCGGTGATGTTCCACTTCGGCGAGACGGACCACGCGATCCCGCTGGACGCGGTGGAGAAGGTCCGCGCGGCGCATTCGACGCAAGTCTTCCACCTCTACCCGGCCGGTCACGGCTTCAACTGCGACCAGCGCGGCTCGTATCACGCCGAGAGCGCGAAGCTCGCGCGCACTCGCACCCTCGAGTTCCTGCGACGGTACGTCGGTTAGTGGCGCGGCATCAGTCGCGCCATCAGACTGTTCGCCCCGACAGCGAGCACGAAGACGAGGATCAGCACGGCATAGAGCTGCGGCACGCGGAAGTGGTTGTAGTGCTCGATCGCGAGATGGCCGAGACCCGCGGCGGAGAACTTGATCTCCGCGAGCAGGACGCCGACCACCGCGAGCCCGAAGCCGAGCCGCATGCTCGTCACCAGCGACCGGCGCAGCGCCGGGAGATAGATCCTTAGCGCCATCTGCCACCCCGTGAGGCGGAAGCTCCGCCCGACGCGCACCAGCACCGGGTCCACCTGCCGCACGCCCGCGACGGTGTTGATCGCGACCGGGAAGAACGCCGACAGCGCGCCGAGCGCGACCTTCGACGCGATGCCGGTGCCGAAGAAGAGCATCGCAATCGGCAGGAACACGATCTTCGGCGCCGTCGCAAAGCCGTTCACGTAGGGCGCGGCGGCGTCGCCGAGGAAACGCCGCGCCCCGAGCGGCACGCCGACCGCGATGCCGGCAGCGAACCCGATCGCGAAGCCGGCGCCGACCTCCCACGCGGTGACCGCCAGATGGCGCCAGGTCTCCGGGTCGGCCACGAGGCCCGCGAACGCGATCGCCACCTCCTCGAGCGGCGGGACGACGTCCTCGTAGAGCAGGCCCGATCGCGCAAGGCACTCCCACGCGACGAGGATCGCGGCGATCGTGACGAGACGGATCCGCGCGATCCGCGCACCCCCGCGGGCGGCGGACGCCGGCGGCGGGGCGGCTAACGCGGTCTCAGCCATGTCTCGATCCGCCCGAGCGCGGCGAGGACGAGCCAGCTCACGGCCACGATCAGCAGGATCGCGGCGTACATCGCCGGAATCTCGTAGCGGAAATACATCTCCGACACGACCCGCCCCAGGCCGCCGAAGTCGATCAGGAACTCCATGCCGATAATGTTGACGAGCGCGTAGATCAGCCCGAGCCGCAGGCCCGTAAAGATCGCCGGCACTGCCGCCGGGAAAGCGATGCGCGCGAGCGCCTGCGCGCCGGTAAGGCGAAAGCTGCGGCCGACGTCGAGCAGGACCTTGGGTACACCGAGGAACGCTTCGCGCGTCTTGAGCGTCACCGGAATCACCGCGGCGATGAAGCCGACGAAAATCGTCGTCGCATACCCGCGGCCGAAGATCACGAGGAAGAGCGGAAAGAGCAGGATCGTGGGCGCCGCGAACGCCGCGCCGATCCACGGCTCGTACGCCAGGCCGAGCGCGGGCTTCCGCCACAGGAGATAGCCCCAAGGGATGCCGACGAGCGCCGCCCCTGCGGTCGCCGCGAGCGCCTGGCCGAGCGTGAGCGCGAACGGCTGCACGACGAAACCCTCGGCCCAGAGCTTCGCGAATGCCGACGGAAGACGGGACGGCGGCGCGATCACCAGCGCGGAGACGAGCCCCGCGCGGATCGCGCCTTCGAGGAGCGCGGCGACCGCGGCGACGCCGGCGAGCCCCGCGCGCGCCGCAGTCATGGGCTCACTTCGCCTCGAACACGAAATCGAAGAGGAGCTTCTGCGCTTCGGCCTCGCCGAGCGGCTTCTCGAGTTGCTTCTGCTGGAGCGCCTCGGCGAGGTTCTGCTTGAGTCCCCTCACCGGCCAGCCCGCGACCGACTGCTTCGGAAAGCTGTCGAACGTCTGCTTCGCGATCTGGGACGGGACCTTGTTGAACTGGGCGTAGAACGCGATCGATTTCCCGGGATTCGCGTACACCCACTCGATCGACTCGTGATAGGCCTTCATGAAGCGGCGCGCGACGTCGCGCCGGCCGGTGAGGAACCTCGTGCCCGCGGCATTCACGCGCACCGTCTGGTCGTTGAGCGCCGGGACGTCCGACCCGCGCGCGATGATCCGGATCTTGCCCTCCGCGACGAGGTCCAGGTTGAAGTGAGGCACCGCCCAGCCGGCGTCGAGCTGGCCCGACATCACCTGGGTGCGCGTATCCGGAATGCCGCCGGCCGAGACGAGTTTGGGCTTCACCCCGGCGTGCTCGGCGATCGCGAGCGCGACCTGCTCCGAAGACGCGCCCGGCCGCGAGTACGCCATGGTGCGGCCGTTCATGTCCTTCATCGTCTTCACGGGGCTGTCGGCGCGGACGTACCAGTAGAGATCCGGCGCGCCGGTCATCTGCGCGCTGACGATCTTCACCGGCGCGCCCTTAACGATCGCACCGATCACGCCGGGGATGCCGTTCGCGACCGCGACATCGGCGCTGTCGGTAATCACCGCCTGCAGCGTTTCCGCGCCGCCGCGCGTCCAGGTGATATCGACGTCGATGCTTTCGCGCTTGAAGATCCCGGCCTCCACCCCCTGCGAGATGAACAGCGTATCCCAGTTGCCGCGCTGGCCGACGGCCGCGCGGACCTTGTCCTGCGCGGCGGCGGCGCCCGCAAGCGCCGCGGCGATTCCGATCCCTGCGACAGCTCTCCGGACTGCACCCATCGCTCCCTCCTCGGTTGCTCAGACCCGCGCTTCGGCGTCCTGCATTCCTCGCGAGGCCTCCTCGCGGAGATCGTTCCAGATCGCGGCGACGAGCCGGCCGAACTCGGGGCTGGCCACGATCGCCGACGTGCGGGGCCGCGGCAGGTCGATGTCCACGATGCGCTTCACCCGCCCCGGCCGGTAGGTCATGACGACGACCTGGTCGGCCAGCTGCACCGCCTCGGTGATGCTGTGGGTGATGAGCAGCGTCGTCTGCCCGAGCTCGCCGTGGAGGCGCAGCACCTGGTCGCCGAGCAGGAGCCGCGTCTGCTCGTCGAGCGCGCCGAACGGCTCGTCCATCAGCAGCAGCTTCGGCTCGCAGGCGAGCGTGCGCGCGATCGCCGTGCGCTGGCGCATGCCACCGGAAAGCTCCGACGGGTAGCGGTCCTCGAAGCCGTCGAGACCGACGAGCTTGAGCAGCGACTGCGCGCGAGCGAGGCGGGCCGCCTTCGGCATGCCGGCGACGTCGAGCGGGAACGCGACGTTCTCGAGCGTAGTGAGCCAGGGAAAGGTCGACTCCTCCTGGAACACCATGCCGACGTCGCGATGGGTGCCATCGACCGTGTGCCCGTCGATCAGCACCCGGCCTTCGTAGCCGTCGACGAGGCCGCCGATGATGTTGAAGAGCGTCGACTTGCCGCAGCCGCTCGGCCCGATCACCGCGACGAAGCGCCCCTGCGGGACCTCGAGCGCGACGCCGTCCACGGCAGTGAGCTCACCGCCAGGGATCGCGAAGCGCTTCGTGATGCGCTCTAGCGTGAGCACGAGAGCTCAGGTCTTGCCGGTGCGCAGCATGCCGGTGGACATCGTCCCGTGGTACCCGGCGGCAACGCGCGCATCCACCACCGCAACCGCGCCGCCGCGCACGGCGTCGATCGCTGCGCGCAGCGCCGGGGCAAGCTCGCCCCGGTCGCTCACCGGGCCGAAACCGAGCGCGCCCTGAGCGCGCGCCATCGCCGCGAGGTCGATGTCCGGCCCGTCGATGCGCTGGCCGATCCAGCGGTTCTCGACCGGCCGGCCGCGCTCGCGCGCGACCCGCTCCTGGTGCAGCTCGTCGTTGAAGAACGAGCGGTTGTTCGCAATGACGACGAGTAGCGGAATCCGGTAGTGCGTCGCCGTCCAGAACGCCGTGACGCCCATCAGGAAATCGCCGTCGCCCATGAACGCGACCGGGATGCGACCCGAGCCGCGGAGCGCAAGCGCCGCGCCGACCGCCATGCCGGGGCCGGAACCGATCCCGGCGCCGCCGTCGTAACCGATGAAGTCGAGCGGGTGGCGGAACGCCCGGTAGTCGCCGCCCCAGCTGAGCGGCACGCGGACGAAGCATGCATCGGCGTCGCCGAGCGCATCGTTGAGCGTTGCTGCCACGGTCGCGACCGTGAGCCCAGTGTCCACGGGCGCTGGCGCAGGCGCCGGTCGCGCAGGTACCGGCGCTGCCGGCACCGTCCGCTCGAACGCCGCCATGAGCAGCGGCACCGCGACATCGGGTTCGGCGAGCAGATGGCAATCGACCGGCGGCAGCCCCTGGTGGTCCATGCTCCACCCGCGGTGAGCGTGGAGGTCGACCGACGCCTGGATCACCCTCGCCGCCACCGGCGCGGCGCCGTATGCGCTCTTCAGCAGGCCGGCGAGATCGTTCCAGTCGAGGCTGAGGATCACGTCGGCCGAGCGCACGAGCTCGGCGCCGGCCGGCGAGAGGAAGGTGGCGGGCGGCACCGGATGCAGCGGATGATCGGTCGGAAACGCCGCCGCCTGCTTGATGTCGGTCATCACGCGCGCGCCGAGCTTCTCGGCGAGCGCGACGCGCTCGCGCCACGCCTGCTCGTCGCGGCCGACGCGGCCGGCGAGGATCAGGGGCTGCGCGGCGCTGTCGAGCAGCTTCGCCGCGCGCTCGATCGTCGCTGGCAGGGGCTGCGCCGGCGGCGGCGGCGTGAAGCGGGACGCATCGGGCGCAGGCGGCGCCGCGTCGAGCCGCGACTCCTGCAGCCCGGCGTCGAGGCACACGTACACGGGGCCGCGCGGCGCGGTCCGGGCAAGGAGCGCAGCGCGCATGATCGACTCCTGCGCCGCCGCGGGTGAAGCGGGCAGGTCGTCCCACTTGGTGTAGTCGCGCACGAGCGCGCCCTGGTCGCGCGCGGTGTGGATCCAGTCGATCCACGGCCGCCGCTTCGCTGCGTCGAGCGGACCGGTCGCGCCGAGCACGAGCACCGGCACGCGGTCGCACCAGGCGTTGAAGATCGCCATCGTCGCGTGCATCAGCCCGACGTTGGCGTGCACGGCCGCGGCCATCATCCGCCCCGACACGCGGTAGTAGCCATGAGCGATCGCCACCGTGTGCTCCTCGTGCAGGCAGAGCAGCATCTGCGGCCGCTCGTTGCCGAGGTAGTTGACGAGACTGTCGTGGAGGCCGCGGAAGCTCGCGCCGGGGTTGAGCGCGACGAACGGGACTTCCAGCGCGCGCAAGGCGGCGGCGGCGGCGTCGCTGGCCCACCAGGTCGCCGGCGCGATCGGCGGCAGCGGGGTCTCGAGCGCAGGTGTGGGCGTGACGCCGTTCTTCATGTCCATCGCGCGTATCCGGTCGGTTCGCGGAACCCGATCATGGCGCGGTCACTATAGCGTGCGGGCTACGGTTGATCCATCTGCCCGGCGAGCCGCGGCTGGCCCTATTGTCGGGTCGCGCGGTCGGGCGCATCTCCGCCGTTGTGGGCAGGGGCTTGCCCGCGGACTGTCATGCGCCCGGCCCGCGACCGCACGTAGCCGAGGTCGAAGTAGACCCATCTGTATCGTGCTAGCATTTCTCGTATCCCCCTGAAGCCCGGTCCGAGGCAGACGGTTCAGTCTCGCACCGGCGAGATCGCCAGCATGCCGCAGACCGCCACGCGCCGCCGCAGCCGATCCGCCGTCGATGCCCGCGAGCGCATCCTCCAGACCGCCTACGACCTCTTCTCCCGCCACGGGATCCGGGCGGTGGGCGTCGACACCGTGATCGCCCGTTCGGGCGTGGCGAAGATGACGCTCTACCGCCACTACCCCTCGAAGGACCATCTCGCGCTCGCGTTCCTGCGGCGCCGGGAGGAGCTGTGGACCCGCGCCTGGCTGCAAACGGAGGTGGAGCGCCGGGGCGGCTCGCCGCGCGAGCGCCTGCTCGCCATCTTCGACGTGTTCGACAAGTGGTTCCGGCGCGCCGATTTCGAAGGCTGCTCGTTCATCAACGTCCTCCTCGAGATCGACGACCGGACGCACCCGGTACGGAGCGCCACCGTTCGCCACCTGGAGGTGATCCGCTCGTTCCTGCGGCAGCTCGCCGCGGATGCCGGGGTGCGCGATCCGGACGGCTTCGCGCGGCAGTGGCACATCCTGATGAAGGGATCGATCGTCGCCGCCGGCGAGGGTGACCGAGACGCCGCGCGACGGGCGCGGGACATCGGCTCGCTCCTCCTTGCGCGGGAGGAAGCGGGAGCAGAACGAACGTGATCGCGTTTCCCGACGAACTGCACCGGCGGGACGAGGCGCTCGCCGCCGACAGCGAGCGGCTGCGGAACGAGCTCGACGATCTGGAGGCGGCCGTCGCCGCGCTCGAGCGGGCGCTCGAGGATCGGACGCGGGCATTGCGCGCGGCGGCAAGCGCGCTCGCGACGGTCGAGGAACGCGAGCGGCGGCAGCTCGCGCGCGACCTGCATGACCATCTCGCCCAGCTGCTCAGCGTCGCGCTCCTCAAGATCGAGCTGCTGGCAAGAAGCACGAGCGACGCCACTTCACGCCGGAGCCTGCACGAAGTGGGCGAGCTCGTCGACGAGGCGGGGCGCGCTGCCCGATCGCTCGTGTTCCAGCTGAGCCCGGCGGTGCTCGACGAGCTCGGCCTGGTCCCCGCGCTGCAGTGGCTCGCCGCCGAGATGCGGCGCGCGCACGGGCTGGCGGTCGAGATCGCCGACGACGGTGAGCCCAAGCCACTCGGACGGCTCGAGCGTTCGATCCTGTTTCGCGCCGTGCGCGAGCTTCTGATCAACGTCGCCAAGCACGCCCAGCAGGACGCGGCACGGGTCGAAGCCCGGCGCGACGGCACCGCGATCGTGCTGACGGTGGAGGACGGCGGCACCGGCTTCGACCCGGAAGCGGTCATGCGCCGCCACCCGGCCGGCTTCGGGCTCGCGAGCGTGCGCGAGCGGTTGCGCTTCATCGGCGGGGGCGCCGAGATCGCGAGCAGGCCCGGAAGCGGAACGGTGGTGACGCTGACCGCGCCGCTGCACGCGGGCGACGCCGCAGAGGACGTGCGTTGACCGTTCGCGTCGCCCTCGTCGACGATCACCGCATGCTTCGCGAAGCGCTGCGCGGCCTGCTCGCGGCCGAGCGTGACATCGCGGTTGTCGGGGAAGCCGGCTACGGCCGCGCGGCGCTCGAGCTGGTCGCACGGATCGGGCCCGACGTGCTGGTGCTCGACGTGGGCCTGCCCGACATGAGCGGCACCGAAGTCGCGCGGCAGCTGCGCATCTGCGGGTCGCCGGCGAGGATCCTCGCGCTGTCCGAGCACGGCGACAAGCGGTGCGTGCAGGAGATGCTCAAGGCGGGCGCCGACGGCTACGTGACGAAGAGCGCCGCGGCGGAGGAGCTCCCGCGCGCGATCCGCGCCCTCGCCGCCGGGCAGGGTTTCTTCTCGCCCGAGGTCGCGCGCACGGTCGTGAACGGCTACGAGTCCGGCGCGGCGCGCACCGCTCCGCCGCCCACGTGTCTCGGCGCGCGCGAATGCGTCGTGCTCAAGCTGATCACCCAGGGCGAGCACTCGCCGGCGATCGCCGCGCAGCTCGGCATCTCGGTCGCCACGGTCGAGGTGCACCGGCGCAACATCATGCGCAAGCTCGATCTCCATTCGGTGGCGGCGCTCACGCGGTACGCGATCAGGGAAGGCCTGACCTCGCCCTGAGGCGACGGCGCAAGCCGGCTATCAGCGCATCAAGCCGTGGGTGGATCGGATCGCCGGCACCGCACTTGCGGCGCTCGGCCTGCGGCTCATGCTTCCACCGCGCTGACCGTGCGACGCTGGCGCTGCCTGTGGTGTGGCCTCGTCTACGACGAGGCACTCGGTCTCCCCGAGGCTGGTATCGCGCCTGGCACGCAGTGGGCGGACATCCCTGACGGGTGGATGTGCCCCGATTGCCGTGCGCCGAAGGCCGACTTCAGGATGGTGGAGATGGCGACCGACTGACCGGGGGTGCGAGCGGCCCTTCGTTCGTCCCGGGCGAAGCCGGTAGAATCGCGGCCTTCGCCGACCGCGCGCCCGCTCGATCCACGTGCTCTTCCAGGACGTCATCCTCCGGCTGCAGCAGTTCTGGGGCGAGCGCGGCTGCGTGCTGATGCAACCGTACGACATGGAAGTCGGCGCCGGCACGTTCCACACCGCGACGTTCCTCCGCGCGATCGGGCCGGAGCCGTGGAGCGCCGCGTACGTGCAGCCCTCGCGGCGCCCGAAGGACGGCCGCTACGGCGAGAACCCGAACCGGCTCCAGCACTATTACCAGTATCAGGTGGTGCTGAAGCCCGCGCCCGCCGACATCCAGGACCAGTATCTCGACAGCTTGCGCGCACTCGGCATCAACCCCGCGGAGCACGACATCCGCTTCGTCGAGGACGACTGGGAATCCCCGACCCTCGGCGCGTGGGGACTAGGCTGGGAAGTGTGGCTCGACGGCATGGAGGTGACGCAGTTCACTTACTTCCAGGAGGTCGGCTCCCTCGCGTGCAAGCCCGTGCTCGGCGAGATCACCTACGGTCTCGAGCGGCTGGCGATGTATCTCCAGGGCGTCGACAACGTCTTCGACCTGGTTTGGACCCCCGGTGTGACATACGGCGACGTCTATCGCCAGAACGAGGTCGAGCAGTCGAAGTACAACTTCGAGGAAAGCGATCCGCGGTGGCTGCTCGACCTCTTCGGCGACTGCGAGCGCGAAGCCAAGCGCCTGATGGCGGCGGAGCTCGCACTCCCGGCGTACGAGATGGTCATGAAGTGCTCGCACACCTTCAATCTGCTCGACGCGCGCGGCGCGATCTCGGTCACGGAGCGCGCGGCGTACATCGGCCGGGTGCGGGCGCTGGCGCGTGCGGTCGCGCTGGGCTACTACGAGTCGCGCGAACGGCTCGGCTTTCCGATGCTGAAGAAGGCGGCGCAGTGAAGGCCTCCCTACTCGTCGAGCTCCTCACCGAGGAGCTGCCGCCGAAGGCGCTGCGGGCGCTCGGCTACGCGTTCGCCAAGGCGCTGATAGACGACCTGCAGGAAGATGGCTTCGTCCAGCCGGATGCCGTATTCAACGTCTTCGCCACGCCCCGTCGGCTCGGGGTGCTGATCAGAGACGTCGCCGAGAAGGCACCCGACAGCGAAGTAACGTCCAAGGGACCTTCAGTGAAGGCCGGCCTTGGCGCCGACGGCACACCGTCGCAGGCGCTGTTGGGATTCGCAAGGAAGCAGGGTGTCGGCGTTGAGCAGCTTGTCCGTATGCACGACGGCAAGAACGAGTTCTTCGCTTACCGGACCATGGCGGCTGGCGGAAAGCTCGATGCAAACCTGGAGCTCAAGGTCGCAGCGGCTCTCGAGCGTCTTCCGATCCCGAAGAAAATGCGCTGGGGCGACCGCGACGAGGAGTTCGTGCGCCCGGTGCGCGGCCTCGTGATGCTGCACGGCGAGCGCGTGGTGCCCGGCGTCGTGCTCGGGCAATCGAGCGGCCGCACCACGCGCGGCCATCGCTTCCTCGGCAAGGGCGCGATCGAGATCGCCCGTGCCGACGAGTACGAAGCGCTCCTCGAGCGCGACGGCAAGGTCATCGCCAACTTCGAGCTGCGCGGGCGCCGGATACGGGAACAGCTCGCCGCCGCCGCGGGCGGCGCGTCGATCGCCGCCGAGGATGCGCTCTACGACGAGGTGACGGCACTGGTCGAGCTCCCCGCGGTGTACGAGGCGCACTTCGACAAGGCCTTCCTGGAGGTGCCGCAGGAATGCCTGATGCTGACGATGAAGCAGAACCAGAAGTATTTCCCGCTCGTCGACGGGCGCGGAAAGCTGCTCAACCGGTTCCTCATCGTGTCCAACATGGCGATCCCGCACCCGCGCAACATCGTGCACGGCAACGAGCGGGTGCTGCGGGCGCGGCTGGCGGATGCAAAGTTCTTCTACGACCAGGACCGGCGCGTGACGCTGGCGTCGCGCGTACCCGGCTTGGCGACCGTGGTGTTTCACAACAAGCTCGGCAGTCAGCTGCAACGCGTCGATCGGATCCAGCGCCTTGCGGGCGTCATCGCCGCGAGGCTCGGCGAGGACGAAGCCGCGACGCGACGCGCCGCCCATCTCTGCAAGGCGGATCTGCTCACCGGGATGGTCGGGGAATTTCCCGAGCTGCAGGGCGTCATGGGCACGTATTACGCGCGCCACGACGGCGAGACGGAGGCGGTCGCCGGCGCGATCGAGGCGCACTATCGCCCGCGCTTCGCCGGCGACGCGCTACCGGAGACTCGCATCGGGACGTGCGTCGCGCTCGCGGATCGGCTGGACACGCTCGCGGGGATCTGGGGAATCGGGCTCCAGTCCACCGGCGACAAAGATCCGTTCGCGCTGCGCCGCGCCGGGCTCGGCGTCGTTCGCCTGCTCGTCGAGCAGTCGCTCGCGCTCGATCTCGCGGAGTGCCTGAGCGAGGCGCACGCCGGGTACGCCGGCCTGCCGGTGCAGGACTCCACCGGCGACCTGCACACCTTCGTCCTCGAGCGCCTGCGCAGCTATCTGCGCGACGCGGGCTACACGGCGAACGAGGTCGAGTCGGTGCTCTCACTGCGCCCGGTGCGGCTGGATCTCGTGCCTCGGCAACTCGCCGCGGTGCGCGCGTTCGCCTCCCTGCCGGAAGCGGAGAGTCTCGCGGCCGCGAACAAGCGGGTGGCGAACATCCTGCGCCAGGCCGCCGCCAAGGGCGAGTCCTTCCAGCACACCGACGCGAAGCTGTTCGGGGAACCCCAGGAACGCGCGCTCTTCGACGCACTCCAGGCCACGTCGCGCAACGCCACGCTGCGCTTCGAGCAGGGCGACTTCACGGGCTACCTGAAGACGTTTGCGGTCCTCAAGTCTCCGGTGGACGCGTTCTTCGATTCGGTCATGGTCATGGTCGAGGATCCGGCGTTGCGCCGCAATCGCCTCGCCCTGCTCGAGGACCTGCGCCGGGAGATGAACCGCGTCGCCGACATCTCGAAGCTCGCGGCATAGCGCGCCGCGAAGCTGCGCTAAACTCCCGGCGTGAAGCTCATCATCCTCGATCGCGACGGCGTCATCAATCAGGACAGCGCCGCGTTCATCAAGGGCCCGGAGGAGTGGAAACCGATCCCCGGCAGCCTGGAAGCGATTGCGCGCCTCACCCAGGAGGGATTCCGCGTCGTGGTCGCGACCAATCAGTCCGGCGTCGGCCGCGGGCTGTTCGACATGGCGACGCTGAACGCGGTCAACAGCAGGATGCACAAGATGGTGAGCCAGGCGGGCGGGCGGATCGAGGCGATCTTCTATTGCCCCGATACCGCCGAGTCCGATTCGCCTTACCGCAAGCCGAACCCGGGGATGTTCGTCGAGATCGGCGAGCGCCTTTCGACGCCGCTCGAGGACGTGCCCGCCGTCGGCGACTCCCTGCGCGACCTGCAGGCTGCGGCGGCGGTGAAAGCGCAGCCGATCCTGGTGCTCACCGGCAAGGGCGCGAAGACGCTCGAAGGGGGCGGGCTGCCCGAGGGCACGCGGGTCTACCCGGATCTCGCCGCGGTTGCCGCGGCGCTGATCGAGTAGTCGGGCTCACGCTTCGATGGTCGCGTTCCGCTCGGCGCTGTATCTCGCGATTCTCATCGCTTACACGCCGTTTCACTGGGTGGCGTGCGCGCTCGCGGCGCCGTTGCCACGACTCACACGGTGGCGGGTGGTCGCCGCCTGGCCGCAGCTCGCGACCTGGCTCGCGCGCCACCTGCTCGGGATCGATTACGAGGTCATCGGCCGGGCCCACATCCCGCGCGAGCCGTGCGTCATCCTCTCCAAGCACCAGTCGGCATGGGAGACGATCGCCTACACGTCGATATTTCCGCCGCACGTCTACGTGATAAAGCGCGAGCTTCGGTGGATCCCCTTCCTCGGCTGGGGGCTCGCGCTGATGAGCCCGATCGCGATCGACCGCGCCGACCGCAAGCGGGCGATGCAGCGCCTGATCGAGCTCGGCGCCGAGCGCCTCCGGCAGGGCTTCTCGATCATGGTGTATCCGGAGGGCACGCGGATCGGGGTCGGCCGTCGCGGCGTGTACAAGCTGGGCGGCGCGGTGATCGCGGTGAACACCGGCGCCCGCGTCCTGCCTGTCGCGCACAACGCCGGGCTCGTATGGCCGCGGAACTCGTTCCTCAAGTATCCCGGCAAGGTCACGGTGGTGATCGGGCCGCCGATCGATAGCGCCGGTCTCACCCCCGAGCAGCTGATGCGTCGCGTCGAGGAGTGGATCGAGACCGAGATGGAGCGGCTGACGCCCCCCGAACTGGTCGCCAAGTCTCCAGCCGCGCTTCAGGAGGCTTGAGTGTCCGCGCAGCTCGAACTGCCTTTCCCCCCGGAATCCGGCCGCAGCGACCTGAAGGGTCCGACGCAAGCGCCGCCCGGGCGGCTGCGGCACGTTCAGCTCGCCGGGCGCGTCATGCCGTACTGGCTCCGGCGCGCGCGCCGCCGCACCATCGGGATCGTCGTCGACGACCGCGGTCTCACCGCCGCGGCGCCTCGCTGGGCGACGATCGCCGAGATCGAGGCGTTCATCCGCGAAAAGGAGCGCTGGATAACGAATCGCATCGCCGAAGTGCGACGCGGCGCGCGCGCGCCGTTCCTGTGGCGGGAGGGCGCGCGGCTCCCTTACCTCGGCCGCGAGCTCGCGCTTGCGCGCACGGTCTGGGCCGGCGTTCGCCTGGCTGGCGAGCGCCTCGACGTGCCGGCGGCCGCCTTCGAGACCGCGGCGCGGTTGCGGGAGATCGTCCTCGACTGGCTCCGGCACTCGGCGCTTGCGCTCTACCGCGAGCGGGTCGCGACGATGAGCGCGCAGCTGCGTGTGCCGGCGCCGGAGGTCGCGCTCTCGAGGGCTGCCTCGCAATGGGGGAGCTGTACCACGACGCTCGACGGCCACGCGCGGGTCCTGCTGCACTGGAAGCTGGTGCACTTCGAGATGCCGCTCGTGGATTACGTCGTCGCACACGAGCTCGCGCATCTGCGGCACATGAACCACTCGGCGGCGTTCTGGCGGGTCGTCGAATCGGTATTTCCCGAGCACAAGTGGGCGCGGCGCGCGCTACGCGAGCGCGGGCACCTCATCCCCGATCTCTAGGCGAACGGAACGGACCGACATGCGAATCCTGCACACCATGCTCCGGGTGGGAGACCTCGGCCGCTCGGTGAGGTTCTACACCGAAGTACTAGGCATGAAGCTCTTGCGGACCACCGATCGGCCCGACCAGAAGTACTCGCTCGCGTTCGTCGGCTACGACGACGAGGAGAAGACCGCGGTGCTCGAGCTCACCTACAACTACGGCGTCGGGCAGTACGACCTCGGCACCGCCTACGGCCACGTTGCGCTCGCCGTGCCGGACGCGGCCAGGGCGTGCGAGGAGGTGAAGAAGCGCGGGGGCCGGGTGACGCGCGAGGCCGGCCCGGTCAAGGGTGGGACGACGGTGATCGCCTTCGTCGAGGACCCGGACGGCTACAAGATCGAGCTGATCCAGCGGGACTGAAGCACCTCGCGAGGACCGCGCCCTCGCGCCGGTCATCGCCGGACCGTGTTCGCGATCGCAACGTAGTCGGCAACCGAGAGGTTCTCCGGCCTGAGCTGCGGATCGATCCCGAGCGCCCGCAGGTCGGCTTCGGCGATCACGTCGGCGAGCGCGTTCCGAAGCTGTTTCCGGCGCTTGGTGAACGCCGCTGTCACCACGCGCGCGAACTGCGCGTCGTCGAGCGCGGCGAGCGTGCCCGCCGGCAGCGGCGCCATCCGCACGAACGCGGAGTCGACCCTGGGCGGCGGACGGAACGCCCCCGGCTTCACGTCGAAGAGCTTCGTCATCGTGAAGCGATGCTGGAGCATCACGGACAGCCGCCCGTAATCGGCGGTCGACGGCCTCGCGACCATCCGGTCGACCACCTCCTTCTGCAGCATGAAATGGGCGTCGCGCAGGCGCGCAGCGAACGCCGCGAGCCGGAACAGGAACGGCGTGGACACGCTGTACGGCAGGTTGCCGACGATGCGCAGGCCGTCCGGCAGGCGTCCGAGATCGAACTCCAGGACGTCGCCGCGATGGACCGTGAGCGCGGGATGCGCCTCCTCCAGCCGCGCGGCGAGATCGCGATCGATCTCGATCGCGTCGAGCCGCCCGGCGCGCTCGAGGAGCGGTCGCGTCAGCGCGCCGAGACCGGGGCCGATCTCGGCGAGGGAGTCGCCGGGCTGCGGGTCGATCGCGGCAAGGATCTTCACGATCGCGCCGCGGTCGTGGAGGAAGTGCTGGCCGAAGCGCTTGCGCGGCCGGTGGTTCAACCCCGATATCCTTACCGCTCTTCGAGGCGGTACTCGACGTACGCACGGTCGCGGAGCTGACGGAGCCACTCCTCGTACGACTCGTCGCTCCTGCGCTCGCGAAGCACCTTGCGCGCCTCGAGCCGTTTCCGGTCTGAGGAGAGGTCGGAGGTGCGCCGCTGGAGGACCTCGATCAGGTGGAAGCCGAAGGCCGTGCGCACGGGCTCCGAGATCTCACCGGGCTTGAGGCTGCGCATCGCGCGGTCGAACTCCGGAACGAGATCGCCCGGCACGATCCAGCCCAGATCGCCGCCGCGTGTCGCCGAGGCGGTATCGTCGGAGTTGAGCCGCGCCACCTCGGCGAAGTTCTCCCCCTGGACGATCCGCGTGCGGAGCAGCCCGATCTTGCGGCGCGCCTCGGCCTCCGAGACGAGCTCGCCCACCCGCGCGAGGATATGCCGCACGTGCGTCTGCTCGACCACGAAGGCGCCGCCGCCGGCACCGCGTCGATCGTTGAGCTTGAGCAGGTGAAACCCGGCCGGGCTGCGCAGGATGTCGCTCACCTCGCCCGGCTTCATCTTCGCGAGCGCCTCGCTGAAGATCTCCGGCAGGCGATCCTGCTCTCTCCATCCCATGCCGCCGCCCTGCAGGGCGTCAGGCGCATCGGAGAAGCTCACCGCGAGCTCGCTGAAGTCTCCGCCCCCGCGCGCCTTCGCGAGCGCGTCGAGCGCGCGCCGGCGGCGCGCCTCGACCTGCTCCGGACTCGCGTTCTCGGGCACCCGCACGAGGATGTGCGATAGGTTGTACTGCGCGGGGCCCGAGGCGGTGGACTGCGCTTCCTCGAGGAAGTTGTCGACCTCGCTCTCGGCGATCTGGATCTTGCTGTCGACCTCGCGCTCGCGCAGCCGGGAGATCAGGATCTCGTTCCGGATGTCGTCGCGGAACCTCTCGAACGACACCCCCTGCTCGGCGAGCAGGCGACGGAAATCGGCGAGCGACAGGCGGTTCTGCTCGGCGATCAGCTGCACCGTCCGGTCGACCTGGACGTCGTCGGCGCGAACGCCGGTTTCCCGCGCGTACTGCACCTGCACGCGGTCGCTGATCATGCGCTCGAGCACCTGGCGCTCGAGTACGTCAGCCGCCGGCCGCGGCGTGCCCTGGCGCTTGAGCTGGTTCTCGACCACCGCGATGCGCTCGGCGAGATCGCGCTGGGTGATGACGTCCTTGTTGACGATCGCGACGATGCGGTCGATCAGCTGCTGTTGACCGCGCGGCACTGCGGCAGGCCCCAGCCGCGGCTGGCTCTCCGGTGGGCGCGGCTGGATGCCGGGCGCCAACGGCCCGGGCTGCGCGGATCCGCCGGGCGCGCGGAACTGCGCGCTTGCCGTCCCGGCAACCGCGAGCAAGATAAACAACGCAGCGCAACGCATGTCAGTCATAGGTGCCATAGGCGCCTGGCCTGCCGGGCAGGATCGGCGTCACCCGCCCGCCCGTTTCCATCGGCACCGCCGGCCCGCCGAAGCCCCCGGAGTCGAGCGATCTGTCGGCCGTCGACTGGTTAATGAGCGAATAGCCCGGGATGCTGCGCCGTAGGATCTCGAGCGGGTTGGGCCCGATGCGCGCGATGCCGCTGAACTCGAGCTGCACGAAGAACGCCGTCGTTTCCTGCGCCGTCGCGGTCTGGAACTGCTGCGCGACCGCGCGGACGATCCAGCAGCCGGCATTATATTCGAGGCCGGCGAGCGTCTCGACGGTCTGGCGCCCCTCGATGTCGTAGCTATAGCGCGCAACGCCGTAAAAGCCGCCGCCGAGCGGCCACTGCGCTGCGGCATCGACGCTGTTGATCGTGCCGGCGCCAGCGGTGTAGTTCTGGTTGGCATAGCGGTAGGCGAGGCTCACCACCGACGCCGGCGCCGGGGAGTAGCGCGCCCCGGCCGTGAACCTCGCGAAACCGGCGGGATCGTAGAACTGGTACGCCGCGCCGATCTCGGCGGTAATGCTCGGGGTCACGCGGCCCGCCAGGCCGGCGACTAGCGGCGAGATGTTGCTCGTGCGCACCGGCAGGCCGGGGATCGTCACCTTCTGCTCGGTGAAGTAATAGCGCTGGCCGAGCACTGCGCGCACCATCTCCTGTCCATCGGAGGGTCGGAGCAGCCGCGACGTCGCCCCGATCGACAGCTGGTTCGCGTTCGCGATGCGATCGCCGCCGACGAAGATGTTCTCCTGGAAGAGCTGCGAAAAGTTCAGATCGGCGGTCGTAGTGTCGAACACCGGCAGGTTGTTCTGATCCTTGAACGGAACGTAGAGATAATAGACGCGGGGCTCCAGCGTCTGTACGAAATCGACGCCGAACCAGCGCGTGTCGCGCTCGAAGAAGAGGCCGGAGTCGACGCTGGCGATCGGCAGGGCGAGCGAGGGCCGCGCGTCGGTGAAGCTGCCGAGCGTCTCGAGGTCGTAGCCGATCGCCGTCACGCCCGCTTTCGGCCTGACGAAGCCGTAGGACCTGACCAGCGGCCAGGACACCGATGGGTATCCGGTGGTACGGGTGCCCGTCGGCACCAGGGCGGCGTTCCCGAAGTTCACGAATTCGCCGCGGAAGCCGAGGTCGACCCCGACCGGGGTCGGCCGCAGCACGTTCAGCAGGAGCTGTGGCTCGCGGAAGTACGGGATCGGCACCGGGTTCTGCGGATCCTGCAGCGTCTGGAAACGCTGGTAGTTGGCGGTCGCGCTCCACCATCCAGCCGGCGCCCCGTACGTGACAAGCGCCTGCTGCGGCAGATGGGTCTGGGTCGCGATCGACAGTCGCCCGGAGAGGTCGCGGAAGTAGTTGTCGTCGGAGACCTTCTGGTAGTTCACGAACCCGGAAACCCCGTTCAGTAAGTTGAAGTCGCCCAGGAGCGCGCTCGCATAGCGGCGCTCCCCGAGCTCCTTATCCTCTGGGAGAATCTCGTAGCGCGCCTCGCCGCGGAAGGTCGGCTGCAGGAACCGGAACTGGTTGAGGAACTGGAGGCCGCGCTTCGCCATGTAGCGCGGCGCGATCGTCGCGTCGTAGTTCGGGGCGATGTTCCAGTAGAACGGCGTCACCACCTCGAACCCCACGGTGTCCTGGATTCCGACCGTCGGCGGGAGAAAACCGGTCTTCCGCTCGTTATTGAGCGAGAAGTCGAACCACGGGATCCGCGGCGTCGGCACGCCGAGGAAGTTGAGGCGCGCGCCGCGCGCGGTGCCGACCTCGCGGTCCATGTCGATGTCGAGCTCGTTCGCCTGGATGAACCAGTCGTCCTGACCCGGCTTGCAGGTGGTGAACGTGCCGTCGGTGACGCGGTAGCGCTGGTCGCCCTCGAAGCGGATCGCTCCCGCCTCGCCCCGGCCCTCGACGTCGACCCGCAGGCGCGAGTCCTCGGTCGCAGTGAGCTGCGCTTCGGGGGGCAGGCCGCGCTTGAGCCGCGAGCGCACCGTGCGCTGCGCGAAGTTGAACGACGGACTTTCGAAGATGCCGCTCGTGTCGCCGATCCGCATCCGCAGCCGCGGGCCGGTCATCAGATCCTCGCCGACGCGAAGGCGCACGTTGCCGGTCGCCTCGACCTCGTCCACGTCCGTCTGGTACTTGATTCGATCGGCGATGAGCGTCGTGTCGCCACGACGGATCTCGGCGTCGCCGATCGCTTCGACCTCGGCGCCGCCGAGACCCTCGATGCGATCGGCGATGAGGTAGGTCGGCAGATCCGGGCTGCGTCCGCTCGGGGGCGGGTCGAGCGAGCGCTCGAGCCGCAGGCCCTGGCCTTGCGCGGCCGCGCCTTGCCAGGCGAGCGCAAGCGCGATCATCGCCGCAAGCGCGGCGCGTAGGCGACCGGGTGACATCTCTACGCGAGGGGGATGTGCTTTTTTGGCTGCTACAATCGCACAATCGCTTTCGGAGAGCAACGGCGGAAGCGATGGACCCGAAGACTCCGCCCGCGCAGCAACAGCCCGCTCTGGAATGGAACGTCTCGACGCGCTCGAGCGCTGGCTCGCCGGCCTCGCTCCCGACGCCCGCTTCGCGCTCGCGCCCGCCTCTGCGGACGCGAGCTTCCGGCGCTATTTCCGCGTCAGTTACGATGGCGGCACCGTGCGCACCGCGATCGCGATGGACGCCCCGCCCGAGCGCGAGGACTGCCGGCCGTTCGTGCACGTGGCCGGTCTCCTCGAGCGCGCCGGGCTGAATGCACCGCGCGTGCTCGCGCAGGACCTCAAGCAAGGGTTTCTGCTGCTGACCGATCTCGGCACGACCACCTTTCTCGCCGCGCTCGAGCACGAGCGCGGGACGGCGGACAGCCTGTTCGGCGACGCCACCGATGCGCTCGTGAAGTGGCAGCTCGCGAGCCGGCGCGGCGAGCTGCCCGACTATGATGCTGCGCTCCTTCGCCGCGAGCTCGAACTCTTCCCCGAGTGGTACCTCGGGCGCCATCTCGGCGTCGCGCCCTCGCCGGCCGACCGGGACGTCATCGAGCGCGCGTTCGCACTCATCATCGGCGCGAACCTCGCGCAGCCCAGAGTCTTCGTCCATCGCGACTACATGCCGCGCAACCTGATGATCTCCGACCCGAACCCCGGGATCCTCGATTTCCAGGACGCTGTGTACGGCCCGATAACCTACGACATCGCCTCGCTCGTAAAGGACGCGTTCATCAGCTGGGAAGAGGAGCGCGCGCTCGACTGGACGATCCGCTACTGGGAGAAGGCGAGGCGCGCGCGACTGCCGGTCGACGCCGACTTCGCCGCGTTCTGGCGCGATTGCGAATGGATGGGGCTGCAGCGTCACCTGAAGGTGGCCGGGATCTTCGCGCGGCTGGCGTATCGCGACGGCAAGCGGCAGTACCTCGACGACACGCCGCGGTTCATCGGGTACATCCGGCCGGTGCTCGCGCGCTACCGCGCGCTCGGCCCGCTCGCCGCGCTCCTCGACCGGCTCGAAGGACGGCAGGACGGAGCGAGGTACTCGTTTTGAAGGTCATGCTCCTCGCGGCGGGGAGGGGCGAGCGCATGCGCCCGCTGACCGACTCGACGCCGAAGGCGTTGCTTCCCGCCGGCGGCAAGCCGCTCGTCGTCCGGTTGATCGGCCGCCTCGCCGCCGAGGGCTACGCCGACTTCGTGATCAACCACGCGCATCTCGGCGCGCTGATCGAGGGCGCGCTCGGCGACGGATCGCAACTCGGCGTGCGGATCCGCTACTCGCCGGAAAGCGTGGCGCTGGAGACCGCGGGCGGCATCGCGAACGCGCTCGGGCTCCTCGGGCCCGCGCCGTTTCTCGTCGCGAACGCCGATCTGTACGCCGACTACCCGTTCGGGCGGCTGCGCGGCGCGCTGGCCGCCGGGGCGGCGGCGCACCTCGTGCTCGTCGACAATCCGCCGCACCATCCCGGAGGCGACTTCGCGCTCGCGGGCAGGCGGGTCGCGAACGAGGGTGCCTCCATGCTCACGTTCAGCGGCATCGGCGTCTATCGGCCGGAACTGTTTGCCGAAATTCCGCCCGGGACGCGCGCACCGCTCGCACCGCTCATCCGCGCCGCTGCGATGCGAGGATACGTCACCGGCGAGCACTATACGGGCCGCTGGGTCGACGTAGGCACGCCCGAGCGGCTTGCCCGCCTCGACGCGGAGCTTGGCCGCGCCTGACCCGGCGAAGCGGCTCGCGGAGGCGGCCGCGCCGCGCACCCATGAATCCGCCGGCCCGCTTGCCCGGCGGACGCCGTCGGCCGACAATCAGCCCGTATGATCGACGTCACCCCTTTCCGCGCGCGGCGCGCCGAGTTGCTCGAACGGATCGGCGCCGGCGTCGCGATCGTGCCGACCGCGCCCGAGCGGCTGCGCAACCGCGATAGCGACTACCTCTACCGGTTCGACAGCTACTTCTATTACCTCACCGGATTCCCGGAGCCGGACGCCGTCCTCGTGCTCATCGCGGGGCCGGCGCCGAAGTCGATCCTCTTCTGCCGGGAGAAGCATCCGGAGCGCGAGCTGTGGGAAGGCTTCCGCTACGGGCCGGGGGCGGCGCGCGAAGCGTTCGGCTTTGACGAAGGCTACCCGATTGGCGAGCTCGACGCGAAGCTCCCGCAGCTGATCGCGAACCAGCCGGCGCTGCACTACGCGCCGGGCATGGATCCGGCATGGGACGCGCGCATCATGCGCTGGCTGAACGAGGTCCGGGCGCTCGCCCGCACCGGCGTCGTCGCGCCGACGGAGATCCGCGACCTGCGCGCAACGCTCGACGCCATGCGACTCGTGAAGGACGAGTACGAGCTCGCGCTGATGCGGAGGGCGGCGGGCATCTCCGCCGGCGCGCACGTCCGCGCGATGCGGGTCACCCGGCCCGCCATGGTCGAATACGAGATCGAGGCGGAGCTGCTCTACGAGTTCCGCCGCCACGGCTCACAGTTCCCGGCTTACTGGCCGATCGTCGCCGGCGGGCCGAACGCGTGCATCCTGCACTACCGCGAGAACGACAAGCCGCTCGAGGACGGAACGCTGCTCCTCATCGACGCCGGCTGCGAGCTCGACGGCTACGCCGCCGACATCACCCGGACCTTCCCCGTCAGCGGGCGTTACAGCGGCCCGCAACGCGAGATCTACGACCTGGTGCTTGCCGCCCAGCTCGCGGCCATCGCGGAAGTGAAGCCCGGCAACCCGTGGATCGCGCCGCACGACGCGGCGGTGAAGGTGCTGGCGCAGGGCTTCGTCGATCTCGGCCTCTGCCGCGGCACGCTCGACACGGTGCTGGAGAAGGAAGGGTACAAGCGCTTCTACATGCACCGCACCGGGCACTGGCTCGGGCTGGACGTGCACGACGCCGGCGACTACAAGGAGGGCGGCGACTGGAAGGCGCTCCGGCCGGGCATGACGCTCACCGTCGAGCCGGGTTGCTACGTCCGGCCGGCTGAGGACGTGCCCGAGCGCTTCTGGAACATCGGCGTGCGCATCGAGGACGACGCGCTCGTAACCGCGGCGGGCTGCGAGATCCTCACCGCCGGCGCGCCGAAGCTCGCGGCGGAGGTGGAGGCGCTGATGCGCGATGCGCGCGGCACCTGAGGCCTGCGACGTCCTGATTGCCGGCGGCGGGCCGGTCGGCGCGGCGCTCGCCGCCGGCCTGCACGCGAGCGGTGCCGAGGTGCTGCTCGTCGAGCCGCTGCCGGAACCGTCCGGCGCCTTCAGGCCGATCGCGCTGGCGCACGGGAGCCGCCTCGTCCTCGAATCGATCGGGGTGTTCGGGGCCCTCGACGCGACGCCGATCGAGACCATCCACGTGTCGCAGGCGGGCGGGTTCGGCCGCACACTCATCCGGCGCCAGGAGCTCGGCGTGCCGGCGCTTGGCTACGTCTGCGATGGAGACGCGCTGGCGGCAACGCTCGCCGCAGCGGCCGCGCCGGTCCTGCTGAACGGCCGTATCGGGGCCTGGCGGGTCGATGGCGATCGTGTCCGCGCCGCGATTCACACTATAGATACGGCCGGTGTGACCCGGGAGGTCGCGACGCGGCTGCTCGTCCTGGCCGACGGCGGCCGGGCGGCCGGCGACAATCTCGTGCTGCGCGACTACGGTCAGACCGCGATCGTGGCGCGAGTGCGTCCCGAGGTCGAGCGCCCCGGCGTCGCCTGGGAGCGCTTCACCGCGGACGGCCCGCTCGCGCTCCTGCCCTTTGCGGACCGGGCGCTCGCGCTCGTGTGGACGGTGCCCGCGACGCGCGCGCCCGGCTTGCTGGAGGCGAGCGGTGAGCGCTTCCTCGCCGCGCTCGCCGCGCGCTTCGGTGCGCGGCTGGGGCGCTTTCACGACGTCGGGCCGCGCTCGAGCTTCCGGCTCCGGCTCTGGTATCGGCGGTCGAACACGCCCGAGCCGCGGGTCGTCGCAATCGGCAACGCGGCGCAGACGCTGCATCCGGTCGCGGGCCAGGGCCTGAATCTCGGCTTGCGCGATGCCGCCGAGCTCGCGGCGCTCGTCGCGCGCGGCGACCGCGATTCGATCGGCTCGCCCCGCTTCGTTGCCGCGTTCCGCGCCGCGCGGCGCGTCGACCGGTTCGCCGCGATCGGCGTAACCGACTTTCTCGTCAACGTTTTCTCCAGCGCCAACCCGATCGTCCGCGCGGTGCGTGGCGTTGGTCTCACCGCGCTCGACGTCGTCCCGCCCGCGCGCCGCCTGTTCGCCCGCCGGATGATGCTCGGCGCGCGCGGAGTTCCGTAGACCAAAGCAACGCGCCGCTCTAAAATCGCCGCGCCGGCTTAGAAACCGCGCGGAAATCTGCGGCGCGTTTCGATTTTTTTTTCGCCAGGTGCGGCGCGCGCGCGAGCGCGTTGCGTGCGCGCAAACACCGCGTGCTCGGATGTTGCGCGTCGCGAACAATTTCGTTACCGCGCGCGAAATTTTGAGCGTAGAATCGCGCTCCTCTCAATTGCTTTTCCCCGCCGCGACGAATGCAGATCGGCACGCACGTGCTGCGGAACAGTCTTTTCGTCGCGCCGATGGCGGGCGTGACCGATCGGCCCTTCCGCAAGCTCTGCAAGAGCTTCGGCGCGGGGCTCGCGGCATCGGAGATGATCGCGTCGGATCCGGCGTTGCGCGCGACCGGGAAATCGCGCCGGCGCGCGGATCATCGCGGCGAGGCGGAGCCGATCGCCGTGCAGATCGCGGGCGGAGATCCCGCGATGATGGCCGAGGCGGCACGCGAGAACGTCGACCGCGGCGCGCAGATCATCGATATCAACATGGGCTGCCCGGCGAAGAAGGTCTGCAGCAAGGCCGCCGGCTCGGCGCTCCTGCGCGACGAAAGTCTAGTGGCGGGCATCCTCGACGCCGTCGTCAACGCGGTCGGGGTGCCGGTGACCCTGAAGATCCGCACCGGCTGGGACCCGGGAAACCGGAATGCGGTGCGCGTCGCACGCATTGCGGAACAGGCCGGCATACAGCTTCTCGCGATCCACGGCCGGACCCGCGCCTGCGGCTTCGGCGGCGAGGCGGAATACGACACCATCCGCGACGTGAAGCGCGCGACCCGGCTGCCCGTGGTCGCCAATGGCGACATCGCGACACCGGAGGATGCGAAACGGGTGCTCGACTACACCGGCGCCGACGGCGTGATGATCGGCCGCGCGGCACAGGGCGCGCCGTGGATCTTCCGCGACATCGAACACTTTCTCGCGACCGGCCGGCGGCCCGCGCCGCCGCTCGCCGCCGAGATCCGCGACCTGCTGCTCGCCCACCTCGCCGAGCTCCATGAGCTCTACGGCCGCGAGACCGGCGTGCGGGTCGCCCGCAAGCATGTCGCCTGGTATACGAAACCGCTCGCCCGGTCGGCGCAGTTCAGGGAGGTGCTGAACCGGATCGAGTCGTGCGAGGAGCAGCTCGCCGCAGTCGGGCGCTACTTCGACGAGCTCGCGCAACTGGAACCGTAACCGCGGTGCGATAACAAGGAGGAGTTGGCGGCATGAGGCAGACTTCCAGCGAGATCTCAGAGACGGTGCGCAAGTCCCTCGAACGTTACTTCAAGGACCTCGACGGGGAGCGGCCGCGCGCGATCTACGACATGGTGCTGAAGAACGTGGAAAAGCCGATGCTCGAGACCGTGCTCGTCAAGTCCGGAGGGAACCAGACGATCGCCGCGGAGATGCTTGGCATCAACCGCAACACGCTGCGCAAGAAGATCAGCCAGCACAAGATCAAGGTCTGAGGCGGTAACGGGTAACCCGCGATGATTGGCGGGTGGTGCCGGGGCGGCGGGCGCTGCCCCGGCATCTGAGACGCTTCATACTCCTCGCCCGTTACCATTTCGCCCTTGCCGACCATGGACATCCGCATCCGGCAGGCGCTCGCGAGCGTGTCCGACAAGACCGGCCTCGCCGAGTTCGCGCGCTCGCTCGGGCTGTTCGGCGTGTCGATCCTGTCGACCGGCGGCACGGCGAAGCTCCTGGCGGCGAGCGGAGTGAAGGTCACGGAGGTCGCCGACTACACCGGCTATCCGGAGATGCTCGACGGGCGTCTCAAGACACTGCACCCCAAGATCCACGGGGGACTCCTCGCGCGCCGCGACCTGCCCGAGCATATGGCGGCGATCAAGGAGGCCGGCACCGAGCCGATCGACCTTGTCGTCGTCAATCTGTATCCCTTCCGCGAGACCATCGCCCGCACCGACTGCACCTTCGACGAAGCGGTCGAGAACATCGACATCGGCGGGCCGACGATGGTCCGCGCCGCGGCCAAGAACCACGCCGGTGTCGCCGTCGTCACCGATCCCGCCGACTACGACGCCATCATCGCCGAGATGGCAGCGAACGGCGGCGCGCTCTCCGCCGGCACGCGGCTCGCCCTCGCGAAGAAGGCGTTCGCTCACACCGCCGCATACGACGCTGCCATCGCGAACTACCTCACCGGCCTGGATGCCGACCGCAAGCCCTCGCTCTTCCCCGAGCGGCTGACCATGCAGTGGGAGAAGGTGCAGGAAATGCGCTACGGCGAGAACCCGCACCAGCTTGCGGCGTTCTACCGCGACCCGCAGCCGGTGGCGGGAAGCCTAGCCCGCTATGCCCAGCTGCAGGGCAAGGAGCTCTCGTACAACAACATCGGCGACGCCGACGCGGCGTGGGAGTGCGTGAAGACGTTCGAGCGCCCGGCGTGCGTGATCATCAAGCACGCCAACCCCTGCGGCGTGGCTGAGGCAGCGGATGCGCTCACGGCGTACCGGCGCGCGTTCCAGACCGATCCGACCTCGGCATTCGGCGGGATCATCGCCTTCAACCGGCCGCTCGACGGCGCGACCGCGGACGCAGTCGCCAGGCAGTTCGTCGAGGTGGTCATCGCGCCGGAAGCGAGCCCCGAAGCGCGTGCGCTGCTCGCGTCGAAACAGAACGTGCGGTTGCTCACCGTTCCGATGGGTCACGAGACGCAGAGCTTCGACCTCAAGCGCGTCGGCGGCGGCGTGCTGGTGCAGACGCCCGATGCCCGGAACGTCGCTGCCGGGGAGCTGAAGGTCGTTACGAGGCGCGCGCCGACCGCCGCGGAGCTGCACGACCTGCTCTTCGCCTGGCGGGTCGCCAAGTTCGTGAAATCCAATGCGATCGTCTTCTGCGGCGACGGCATGACGCTCGGCGTGGGCGCCGGACAGATGAGCCGGGTCGACAGCGCCCGAATCGCGTCGATCAAGGCGCAGAACGCGGGGCTTTCGCTGCAGGGGTCGGTGGTCGCCTCCGACGCGTTTTTCCCGTTCCGCGACGGCGTCGACGTCGTCGCGCAGGCGGGCGCGAAGGCCGTGATCCAGCCCGGCGGAAGTGTTCGCGACGAGGAGGTGATCGCCGCAGCCGACGAGCTCGGCCTGGCAATGGTGTTCACCGGTGTTCGTCACTTCCGGCACTGACAGCCAGCGGCGCGAAGCCTGCTGGGAACGCTAGCGAGCGCACAATGGAGCCGCAGGTCGAACCCGTCGCGTCCGCCCCGTCCTTGTCGAGACAATCGTGAAACTCCTCGTCATCGGCGGCGGCGGCAGGGAGCATGCACTCGCGTGGAAGCTCGCCGGGAGCCCGCGCGTGCAGAAGGTCTTCGTCGCACCGGGCAACGGCGGCACCGCGCGCGAGCCGGGGGTCGAGAACGTCGCGATCACCGACCTCGAAAAGCTCGCCGAGTTCGCCGCGCGGGAGCACATCCAGCTGACGGTCGTCGGGCCCGAGACACCGCTCGCGGCCGGCGTGGTGGACCTCTTCCGCGCGCGGGGTCTGCGCATTTTCGGTCCGACGAAAGCCGCCGCGCAGCTCGAAAGCTCCAAGGACTTCGCCAAGCGCTTCCTCACCCGCCACGGCATCCCGACCGCCGGCCACCAGAGCTTCGTCGACGCGCGCGCCGCGCACGAGTATGCGGACGTTCGCGGCGCGCCCATGGTGGTCAAGGCCGACGGGCTCGCTGCCGGCAAGGGCGTCGTCGTCGCGATGACCGCAGGCGAGGCGCACGAAGCGATCGAGCGGATCCTGGTCGGGCGCGAGATGGGCGAGGCGGGCACGAAGCTCGTGATCGAGGACTATCTCGCCGGCGAAGAGGCGAGCTTCATCGTGCTCGTCGACGGCGAGCACAGCCTCGCGCTCGCCACCAGCCAGGACCACAAGCGGCTGCGCGACGGCGACGAGGGCCCAAACACGGGCGGCATGGGCGCCTATTCACCAGCACCGGTCGTGACGCCGGCACTCCATGCGCGCGTCGTGCGCGAGATCATCGGGCCGACGGTGCGCGGGATGGCGAAGGACGGCACCCCCTACTCCGGGTTCCTGTACGCCGGCCTGATGATCGATGCGGCCGGCAATCCGAAGGTGCTCGAGTTCAACTGCCGGCTCGGGGATCCCGAGACGCAGCCGATCCTGATGCGGCTGAAGAGCGATCTCTTCGAGCTGCTCGAGCACGCCCACGACGCGAAGCTGGACCGCGTCGAGGCGAGCTGGGACCGACGCTCCGCGCTTGGCGTGGTGCTCGCCGCCGCGAACTATCCCGACACGCCGCGCACCGGCGATGCGATCGCCGGCATCCCGCCGGATACCGAGGACTGCCACGTCTTCCACGCCGGCACCGAGCTGCGGGACGGTTCGCTCGTCACCTCCGGTGGCCGGGTGATGTGCGTCACCGCGCTCGGCGACAGCGTCAAGATGGCGCAGACGCGCGCCCACAAGACTGTCTCGGCGATCCGCTTCGACGGCATGCAGTACCGGCGCGACATCGGTTTCCGCGCCATCGCCGCGAGAAAGAGCTAGCTCCGGTCGCTGTGGTTAAATGCGGCGCATGAACGTCGCCGCAGTCAGGGATTATCTCAACGGGCTGCAGGACCGCATCGTCGCCGCGCTCGAGACGGTGGACGGCGGACGCTTCCGCGGCGACGCATGGACGCGTCCCGAAGGCGGCGGCGGGGATTCGCGCGTCATCGAGGACGGCGGAGTCTTCGAGCGCGGCGGCGTCAACTTCTCGCATGTCGCGGGCGCGCGACTTCCGCCGTCGGCGACCGCGGCACGTCCCGACCTCGCCGGGCGTGGGTTCGAGGCGATGGGCGTCTCGCTCGTGCTGCATCCGCGCAATCCCTACGTGCCGACGGTGCACATGAACGTGCGGTTCCTCGTCGCGGCGAAAGCCGGTGAGCCGTCCATCTGGTGGTTCGGCGGCGGCATGGACCTCACGCCGTACTACGGCTTCGAGGAAGACGCGGCCCACTTCCACCGGACGTGCCGCGCTGCCCTAGCGCCGTTCGGCGCCGATCTTCATCCGCATTTCAAGCGCTGGTGCGACGAATACTTCTTCCTGCGTCACCGCAACGAGCCCCGCGGCGTCGGCGGCATCTTCTTCGACGATCTCGCTCAACCCGACTTCGACACCTGCTTCGGGATCATGCGTAGCGTCGGCGATCATTTCCTGCCCGGCTATCTGCCGATCGTCGAGCGACGGAAGGACATCGCTTTCGGCGCGCGCGAGCGCGAGTTCCAGGCCTATCGCCGCGGCCGCTACGTCGAGTTCAACCTGGTGTACGACCGCGGCACGCTCTTCGGACTGCAGTCGGGCGGGCGCACGGAATCGATCCTGATGTCGCTGCCGCCGGTGGTGAAATGGCGCTACGACTGGCGGCCGGAGCACGGCACGCCCGAGGCTCGCCTCTACGAGATCTTCCTGGTCGCTCGGGACTGGGTATCGTAGAACGACAAAAGGGGCCACAGCCCCTTTTGAATCCCCAAACTCGGTGCTGCAAACTTCGCAGCACGCTTTTCTAGCAGCCCAACTGCCGCGCCAGGTCGACGAAATCCCGCGCGTTGACGTCGAAGCGCGGCTCCGGCGCGAGATCCGCCTTCGCCGGGTCGCCGCGCTCCAGCGGCCGCTGGACGAACGCCGTGCGCAGGCCGGCGCGCGCCGCCGCGTCGAGATCGCTCTTGTGCGCGGCGACCATCATCACCTCCCCCGGTGCAAGGCCAAGCATGCGTGCCGCGCCCTCGTACGCTTCCCGGTCGGGCTTGTAGTGCCCGAAGAGCTCTGCCGAGAGGACGCAGTCCCACGGCAGGCCGCCGTGCTTCGCCATGTTGGTGAGCAGCGCGACGTTGCCGTTCGAGAGCGTGGCGATCACGTACTTCTTCTTGAGCCGCTTCAATCCCGGCACCGAGTCCTTCCACGGCGCGAGGCGATGCCAGGCGCGGTTGAAGTAATCCTTCTCGGCCTCGGTAAGCCCTTCGATCCGGAAGCGCGCGAGGAGCTCGTCCAGGATCATGCGGTGCAGGCCGTCGATGTTCGTCCAGGGAAGATCGCCGCGCCGCACGCGATCCATCGCCGGATGATAACCGTCGCGCCACGCGTCGGCGAACGCGACCCAGTCAAGAGCGAGCTTCTTCTTCCGTCCGAGCTTCCGGCCCTCACCCGTGATCGAGCTCCGCCAATCGACCACGGTGCCGAACACGTCGAACGTCAACGCCTTCACCTCGCGCGCAATGCGTTTCACTTCGCCTCCGGGAGGAAAAGCTGCAGGAGATCGTTGAGGAACCGCCGGCCGAGCGCCGTCGGACGGATCCGCACGTGGTCGCGCTCGATGAGGCCTTTCTTCTCGGCTGCGGCGAGCTGCCGGTCGACCGCCGCCATCTGCAGACCGGTGCGCTCGGTGAAGAGCGCAACGTCGAACCCTTCGGCGAGACGCAGCGCGTTCAGCATGAATTCGAACCCGAGGTCGCGGCGCTCGACCGGATGGCGCTCCTGGACCGCGTCGCCCGCCGCGGCGCGGGCGAGATACTCGCGCGGCTGCTTGAAGCGCGCTTCGCGCACGATGCGGTCATGGAAGGACAGCTTCGAGTGCGCGCCGGCACCGATGCCGAGATAGTCCCCGAACCGCCAGTAGTTGAGGTTGTGCCGGCACTCCAGACCTGCACGCGCATACGCCGAGGTCTCGTAGTGCACGTAGCCTGCGCCGACGATCCGTTCCTCTACCATGTCGCCGATCGCGGCGGACGTCTCCTCGTCGGGCAGCCGCGGGGGAAAGCGGTGGAAGAGCGTGTTCGGCTCGAGCGTCAGGTGATAGAACGAGAGATGTGGCGCGCCGGCGCCGAGCGCCTCGGCGACGTCGCGCTCGGCTTCCGCAAGCGTCTGCTCGGGCAAGGCGTACATCATGTCGAGGTTGAAGTTGTCGAAGGTCGCCTGCGCGATCTCGATCGCACGTCGCGCCTCGCGATCGTCGTGAATGCGACCGAGCGCCTTCAAGCGTGCCGGATCGAAGCTCTGGATACCGATCGAGAGCCGGTTCACGCCGGCGGCGCGGAAGTCGCGGAACTTCTCGGCCTCGAACGTGCCGGGGTTCGCCTCGAGCGTGATCTCGGCGTCGGCCGCGAGCTGGAGCCGCGCCCGGAACGCGGCGAGCAGGCGGTCGATCGCTTCCGCCGGGAGCAGGCTCGGCGTCCCGCCGCCGAAGAAAATCGAGTGCACCCGCCGGCCCCAGACCGACGGGAGCGAACGCTCGAGATCGGCGATGAGCGCCTCGACGTACGCGGTGTCGGGCAGTGCCTCGCGGAGCTCGTGCGAATTGAAGTCACAGTACGGGCACTTCCGCACGCACCACGGGACATGCACGTAGAGCGCGAGCGGCGGCAACGCCGCGAGGCGGAGCCGGTAACCGGCGGCGGGGGCGGGTACGACAGCGTTGGGCATGATTGCGCCGGGATGATAGAGCACCGCGCGCCCGCGGCGGCAGCGAGCGAGATCACCGGTCCTCGAGCTTCCGGTCGCCATCCCGCGACCAGCACCGCAACGCCGAGAGCGGACTCCGGCGTCGAGCGAACCCGCCCGAGGTGGGACTAGAATCGTGCAGCGTCGGCGAGCCGGACGGTTTGAGCTCAACCGCTAGCGGGACGGCTTCCGAGTCGCCTCGCTAGCGGCAGGTCCCGGGTTCGAATCCCGGAGCCCGGCACCAACCGCGGGCACGGGACGCGCGGTCGCCCTCTGACAGCCGGTGCGCCAGGGTGGGCCCAACCCTATGCCCAAGCGGAATGTCCAGGGTTCTTCGCTCACGCTTACGGGAGCGTATCGCGATGCAGGCCAAAGACCCTAATACCCTTGCCCTGTCGGGATTCGTGTTGGATCTCGAGCAGCTGGAACTGCGCGATCCATCGGGTACGACGGTAGCGCTGCGCCCACAAGCGATCGCAGTGCTGCTGTTCCTGGCGCGCAATGCAAGCCGTATGGTGACGAGAGACGAACTCATGCGGGCCGTCTGGCCGGACGTGATCGTCACCGACGACAGCCTCGTCCAGTGCATCAAGGAGATCCGGCGTGCGCTGCAAGATGACGAGCATCGCATCATCCGGACCGAGCCGAAGCGCGGCTACCGGCTCGTTCCCCCGGGGTCCGGGGAAACGGCACCAGGGCTTGCACCGGGCGAGGAGTCCTTCCACCAGGACATCCGATTCGCCAAGACGTCGGACGGCATCCGGATTGCATTCGCAATCAGTGGCGCAGGGCTGCCGCTGGTGCGTGCCGCCCATTGGATGACTCATCTCGACTGGGACTGGCGCAGCGGGGTTTTCGGGCCACTTATCCAGGCCCTGTCGCGACGGTTCCGGTTCGTGCGCTATGACGGGCGCGGCTGCGGTCTTTCGGACCGGAATGTCGCGCCGGGAACGCTGGACGAATCGGTCGGCGACCTGGAGGCCGTCGTCGATGCCGCGGGGCTGCAGCGGTTCGCGCTATTCGGCCCCTCTGGAGGCGCCGCGATCGCTATCCGGTACGCCGCGCGGCACCCCGAGCGGGTGAGTCGTCTGGTGCTGCTGGGAGGCTTCGCCCGCGGCGCCCTTCGACGCGCCGAGCGCTCGATGTCGCCGGAAACCTTCGGCGCGATGGCGCGCTTGATCGAGGAGGGTTGGGGGCAAGACAACCCTGCGTTCCGACAGCTCATAACCTCTCTCTTGTGGCCTGGCGCAACCGCGGAGCAAATGCAATCGTTCAATCACCTGCAGCGGGTCGGCTGTTCGCCGCGGGCGGCGGCGGAACTGTTGCGCAGGGTCAACGAATTCGATGCATCGAGCGACCTGACACGCGTTCGGTGTCCGACGCTGGTCTTGCACAGTCCGCACGATTCGCGCGTCCCTTTCGAAGAAGGCCGACTGATCGCATCGACAATCGAGGGCGCTCGACTCGAGCTTTTCGACAGCCCCAATCACACCCCGCTGCCAGACGAACCGGCGTCCGAGCAGGTGCGCCGCTCGATCGAAGAGTTCGTGCACGGTGGCGCCGACGTCCATGTGCTGGCGGATGCCGCAACGCCAAGCGCAGCTGCGTCTCGCCCGACTTTGCGAGTCGTAGGCATGCAGGGCGATCCAGTCGCGGCGCCAACCGCGCGGACGAAGTGATGGCCCCGAACCGCGGGGAGCCTCCACGGCTGCTGCGCGCCCTTCGGAATCTTTCGCGCGATTTCGGCGCGGCTTCGGGACTTTCTGCTTCGTACCCCCTAGCCTGACGAGAGCGTCCCGCACAGGGCTTGCAGTCCGCGCGACGACGCGATTGCTCCGTGCATATCATTTTCCTACCCTGAGGAGGGAGCCATGAGAGCGGACGTGAAGATTTCTTGCTTTCTCTTGCTCATCGGCTTCTCGGCTGCCGCGACGCTCGCCGGAGCAGAAACTTACCCTTCGAAGCCAGTCAAACTCATCGCGGGGGTTTCCTCTGGCAGTGTCCCCGACATTGGCGCGCGAGCCTACGCTCAGCGGCTGAGCGAGTCGCTGGGCCAGCCGGTCGTCGTCGAGAATCGGCCCGGCGCCTCGGGAGCGATCGCCGCCGATGCCGCGATCAAGGCGCCTGCGGACGGTTACACGATCCTGTTCGGGACGATCGTCGACCTCGTCTTCAATCCGGTAATGAGTGCCTCGGTTCGCTACGACCCGCTCCGCGATCTCGCCCCGATCTCATTCGGATCCGGAGGATACCCGCTGCTCCTGGTTCCGCAGTCGCTCGGCGTGAAGTCGGTCGCCGAGCTTGTGAAGCTTGGCACGGCCATGCCCGGCAAGCTGAACTGTGGCACCGCCGGCCACGCGACGCTGCACCACTTCGGCTGCGCTTATTTCGCGAAGCAGGCCGGACTCGGGATCCTGACCGTGCCCTACAAGGGCTCGATGCCGGCGCTCGCCGACGCCGCAAGCGGACAGGTGCAGATGGCGCTCGGGTTCATCGCCGAGTCGCAGTCGTACATCAAAAGCGGGAAGCTCGTCCCGCTGGCGGTCTTCGGCCCGAGCAGGCTGAGCGAGAGCGAGTTTCCCGAGGTGCCGACCATGGCGGAGGTCGGCTATCCGGGGCTCGAGATCTTCTCTTGGAACTGTTTCATGGCGCCCGCCGGGACAGCGCCGCAGGTGGTGAGGCGCCTGAACGCCGAGGTCATCAAGGCCGCAACGCGGCCGGACATGGTCGAATGGTTTACGAAAACCGGAGCCGTGTTCATGCAATTCACTCCGGAGGAGTTCGGCGACTTCCTGCGCGGCGAGATCGCGAAGTGGCGGAAGATTTCGGACGCGACCGGGATCAAGGCCGAGTAGTACGACACGCCTGGTCGGCGCGGCGAAGTAACAGAAGAATCGACCGCGCTGCGATATATATATTGCGATCTCGCTAGGGTTTTATGATAATCCTGGCGTGTCACCGCTCTTGTCATCGGCCGAGTTCGCCCGCGCCAGCAGGCTCTCGGAGCAGCGCGTCCGGCAGCTCCTCGCGGCCGGAAAGGTTGCGGGCGCCCTCCGCGTCGGCGCGCGCTGGGCGATCCCCGCCGACGCCGCCATCCGGCGCGACCCTGCGGGCCGCCCGCCGCGGACGCGCGAGAGCCGCCTGCGGTGCGCCGCCCGAGCCTGCGAGGGCGCCCTTGCGAAGGCCGGGGTTCGCGCGCTCGTCGTCGGGTCGCTTGCTTATGGCGGCGTACGACCGGACTCCGACCTGGACCTGCTGATCGTTTCGTATCCGGGCAAGAAATGGAGCGAGGTGAGCGCGCTCGCTGCCGCTGCCGCGCGCCCTTATGGCGTCCCCGTGGACGTGATCTTTGCCGATACGCTTCCGCCCGCAGTGCGAAAGGCGATGGTGAAGGACGCGCGCCGTGCCGGCGTCCTTTAGGGACCAGCTTGCGATCGTCGATGAGCTGCTGCGGGAGGTCGAGCGGATGGAGACCGGCGAGAAGCGCTTCTCGGCGAGGCGCGAGCGCGACCGCTACGAACGGGAGCTGCGGCTTGCGGGCCTCGCTCAGCGCATTGCGCAGGGGTACACGATTATCGAGGGGGTACTCGCCTTTGTCGCCCGGCGCATCGACGGCGCTCCGGTTACGGGGGAGGACTGGCACAAGCGACTCATCGCGAGGTGCGCAGAGCCCTTCGATGACCCGGCCCGGCCCGCGGTCGCTTCATCCGCGCTCGCCGACGACCTGCTCGAGCTGTGCGAGTTCCGGCACGTCGTGCGCAACATCTACCCGACGCGTCTCGACGAAGCGAAGGTGCGGGAGAACGTCGAGCGGCTCATCCGCGCGGCGCGCGCCTTCGGCGAGGCGTGCAAGCTGTTTGCGGCGGGCTCCGCGGCGGCGCCAAAGCGCGTGCGCGCCCGCCGGCCACCACGTGATTGATCGGCGGATTCAGTCCTGCTCCTGCAGCAGCGCGAGCAGCCGCCGCAGCGCCTTCCCCCGGTGGCTGACCGCATGCTTCTCCCCGGGCTCGAGCTCGGCGGCGGTGCGACCCAGATCGGGCAGCAGGAAGTACGGGTCATAGCCGAACCCGCCTGCGCCGCGGGGCGTGGGGATGACCTCGCCGTGCCACCGCCCCTCGGCGATCAGCGGCTCGGGATCGTCCGCATGGCGGACGAGCACCACCACACAATAATAGTGTGCGCGACGGTCAGCCTCGTTCTTCAGGAGCGCGACGAGCTTCTCGTTGTTGCGCTGGTCGGACTTCGGTTCGCCGGCAAACCGCGCCGAGTGCACGCCGGGCTCGCCGTCCAGCGCCGCGACGCAGATCCCGGAGTCGTCGGCGAGCGCGGGCAGCCGGGCGTGGCGCGCGGCATTCCGTGCCTTGGCGAGCGCGTTCTCGACGAAGGTCGCGTAGGGCTCCTCGGCGTCGGGCACACCGAGCGTCGCCTGCGGCACGACCTCGATCCCGAGCGTTGCGAGCAGCTCGCGGAACTCGCGGAGCTTGCCGGGATTGCCCGAGGCGAGGACGAGCTGCTTCACGGGTGCGACAGCCTCAGACGTTCAGTGCGGCGCGCTGCTTTGCGACCAGCTCCCGGATCCCGCGCTCGGCGAGCGACACGAGCGCCTCCATCTCCGCGCGCGCGAACGGCGTGCCCTCGGCGGTGCCCTGCAGCTCGACGAAGCCCCCGGTGCCGGTCATCACCACGTTCATATCGGTGTCGCAGGCCGAGTCCTCGGCGTAATCGAGGTCGACGATCGGCACGCCGCGGTACAGGCCGACCGATACCGCCGCGACGAAATCCCGGATCGGCGACTCGGCGAGCAGGCCGCGCGCCATCAGATCCGAGACTGCATCGTGGACCGCGACGAAGCTGCCCGTGATGCTCGCAGTGCGCGTCCCGCCGTCGGCCTGGATGACGTCGCAGTCGACCTGGATCGTTCTCGCGCCGAGCTTCTCCAGAGCGATCACCGCTCGCAAGCTGCGCCCGATCAGCCGCTGGATCTCGAGCGTGCGTCCCGACTGCTTGCCGCGCGCCGCCTCGCGATCGGTGCGCGTGTTGGTCGCCCTGGGGAGCATGCCGTACTCGGCGGTGACCCAGCCCTGGCCCTTGTCCTTCAGGAACGGGGGGACGCGCTCCTCGACGCTCGCGGTGCAGACGACCCGCGTATCGCCGAACTCGACCAGCACCGATCCCTCGGCGTGCTTCGTGTACCGGCGGGTGATCCGGACGGGGCGGAGCTCGTCTGGTTTCCGGCCTGACGGACGCATGACTCGGGAAACTACTTCGAGTGCTTCTTGATCGCGTTCCGGATCTCGTCGATCGCGCGCTCGATCTCGTCGTCGGTGAGATAGCCGCCCTGCGGCGCCGGCGGCTTCGACCGGCCGAACTGCTCGACGGTCGTTTTCAGCTCGGTCGGGTCCATGCTCACGGTCGAGATCCAGTCGGCGCCCGCACCGCCCGTCTCGTCGGCCCAGCCCATCGCCACGACCGACGCGTTGTCGCCGTCCTTCCCGGCGCGTGCCTCGGCCATGTCGAGCAGGATCGGAACCGCGCTCATGACGTCGTTGCGCAGGAACTCCTCACAGATATGGCGCGCGTTGAGCGGACCCCAGACCCCGTCGCTGCAAAGCAGAAGCACGTCGCCGTGGCGCAGCGCCACGCGCCGGGAGAGGTCTACCCTCGGCGGTCCCATCTGGCCGAGGCAGTTGAAGATCTTGTTGCGGTCCGGATGCGCGGCGATCGCTTCCTCGCGCACTCGGCCCGCGTCGACCAGGATCTGCACGCGCGAGTGATCCTTGGTCTGCGCTTCGACGCGTCCGTTGCGGATGAGATAGAGCCGCGAGTCGCCTACGTGCGCCCAGTGCGCGAGCCCGTCCTGGACGATGCACGCGACGCAGGTCGTGCGCGGAGTCTCGAGGAGGCTGCGCACGTTCGCGTAGTCGACGATCGCGTGGTGGGCGTTGGTGATCGAGTCGAGCAGGAACTTGAACGGGTCGGCGATCCGCGGATGCGCCTCGCGCTGGAACGCCTCCGAGATGAACTGGGTCGCGATCTGCGCGGCGACCTCGCCATGCAGGTGACCCCCCATGCCGTCGGCAATGACCATGCACAGCGAGTCCCGGCTGTAGCAGTAGGCGACGCGGTCCTGGTTGGACTTCCGCGGCCCCTGCCGGCTTTCCTGATAGATCGAGAACTTCATCGTCTAGAGCCCTCCTCGCAGGGCGCGCATCATCCTATCGCCGCGCGAGCTTGAGCAGCGACCCGCGAAGGCTGGTCACGAACGACCGTTTGCTCGGCCCTTCCGGGTCGCGCTCCCGCAGCAGCACCTTCTGCAGCGCCATCACGCTCTGCGGACGCTTGGAGTGATCGAGCTGCAGGCACCAGTCGATCGTCTCGAGCAGCTGGTCCGAGTACTTGGTGGCGAAGAGCTTCGTCGCGGACACGTAGCGGTCCTTCTCCACCCGCAGGTCCGCCGCCTGCGGCGCGGCGCCGGCAAGGCACGCGAAGATGCTCGCGCCGATCGAGTAGATGTCGCTCCACGGCCCGAGGAGCTCGCGCTTCTGATAGTGCTCCGGCGACGCGAACCCCGGCGTGTACATCGGGTTCAGCTTGAACCCCTCCGCGGTGAGCGTCTGGCGCGCCGCGCCGAAATCGATCAGCACCGGGGTGATGTCGTTGCGGATGTAGACGTTTGCCGGCTTGATATCGAGGTGCAGGAGCTTGTTCGCGTGCACCTCGCGCAACCCGTTGAGGAGCAGCGTGAACACGCGGCGGATGAAGTTCTCCTTCATCGCGCCGCGCCGCGCCTGGATGTGCTCCTGCAGCGTGCGGCCGCGTTCGTAACGCATCACGAGATAGACGGTCTCGTTCGCCCGGAAAAAATTCAGCACCCGGACCACGTTCGGGTGCGAGAGCTTCGCGAGCGCGCGGCCCTCCTCGAAGAAGCACTTCATGCCGTAGCGGAATGTCGAGATGTTCTCGTCGGCGATCGACGGCAGCACGTCGCCCTCGCGCCGCAGCGCTAGCGAGCTCGGCAGATACTCCTTGATCGCGACCGGCTGGTCGCCGTCGTCGTGCGCCAGGTAAACGATCGAAAAGCCGCCGGCCGACAGCACTTTCGTGATGCGGTAGGTCTGGAGCTGGTACCCCTCGGGCAGCGGCAGGTTCGCTTGCGACGGCATGTGCCGGGAAGAACCGTAAGCCTTTGTTAAGATTGGGGGAGGACGCCCGATTCTCGGAGTTTAACCGGGCGATGTAAAGGACCGGCCGCTCGCGAAAGCAGGAACAATCCATGATCAGCAGCATGACGGGATATGCCGCGGTGACCCGCGAGGTCCCCGCGGGCTCGATCTCACTCGAGCTGCGCAGCGTGAACAGCCGGTTCCTCGACGTGCAGTTTCGCCTCGCGGAGGAGCTGCGGTCGGTCGAACCCACGCTCCGCGAGCTGGCGATGGCAAGTCTCGCGCGCGGCAAGATCGACTGCCGACTCGCGTTCACGGCGTCGCCCGCGGCCCGCGGCGAGGCGGCGCTGAGCGCGGAGGCGCTCGAGCGACTCGCCCGACTGTCGCGGCGAGTGCGGGAGGCGATCCCCGACGCCGAGCCGCTGCGCGTCGCCGACGTGCTGCACTGGCCCGGCGTTCTCGGCGACGACGCGCGCGAGGCCGAGGCGCTGCGGGACTCCGCGACGGACGCGATGCGGGCCGCGCTCGCGGAGCTCGCTGCGTCCCGCGCGCGCGAGGGCGAGAAGCTCGGCCGGATGCTTCTCGAGCGCGTCGCGAAAATCCGCGCGCGGCTCGTGGCGCTAGAGCCGCTTCTCCCGCAGGCGATCGCTGCCTACGAGGAACGCCTGGCAACGAAGCTGCGGGAGGCGCTCGCGGCGAGCGACGAGGAGCGGATCCGCCAGGAGATTGCCGTCTACGGCGTGCGCATCGACGTCGCCGAGGAGCTGTCGCGTCTCGGCGCGCACCTCGACGAGGTCGAGCGCGTGATCGCCGCCGGCGGCACGGTCGGCAAACGCCTCGACTTCCTGATGCAGGAGCTCAACCGCGAGGCGAACACCCTCGGCTCCAAGTCGGTATCGAAAGAACTCTCGGCCGCGGCGCTCGAATTCAAGGTGCTGATCGAGCAGATGCGGGAGCAGGTGCAGAACCTCGAATGACGGGGACGGAGTGATGGGTGAGGAGTAGGCCACGCTCGCGCGCAAGGGAACGCCGGGCTCCGGATCGGCTTGTGCGAACATCCGCGAATCACGACCGCGGGGTAGTCGTTCACCGGCCTCAGCCCTAGCCCCCTTTACCCATCGCCAGCCATGCAGGGCCTCCTTTTCATCGTCACCGCGCCCTCCGGCGCCGGGAAGTCCTCGCTCGTCAACGCGATCCTCGCCGACGATCCCGCGCTCGCGCTGTCGGTCTCCTACACGACGCGCGCGCCGCGCGCGGGCGAGGTCAACGGGCGCGAGTACCACTTCGTCGACCGGGCGGTGTTCCAGCGAATGCTCGACGCGGGCGAGTTCCTGGAGAGCGCGGAGGTCCACGGCAATCTCTATGCGACTTCGCAGAAGCAGATCGCCGAGCAACGGGCGGCGGGCCGCGACGTCGTGCTCGAGATCGACTGGCAGGGCGCGGAGCAGGTGCGGCGCATCTTCCCCGAGGCGATCGGCGTCTTCATCCTGCCGCCCTCGTCGACCGAGCTCGAGCGCCGGCTGCGCGACCGCGGCAAGGACAGCGACGCGACGATCCGGCGCCGCCTGGCGGCCGCCGAAACCGAGATGGCCCATGCCGGAGAGTTCGACTACGTTATAATCAACAACGACTTCGAGGAAGCCCGGCGAGATCTCGCCGCGGTCGTGCGCGCATCCCGGCTGACCCTTCCCCGCCAGAGCGCGCGTCACCCCGAGCTATTCCGATTGCATAATTGAGGCCTGGAGCCCATATGGCACGCATAACCGTCGAAGACTGTCTGCACAGGATCCCGAACCGCTTCCAGCTGACGCTGGCGGCGACCTACCGCGCGCGGCAGCTCGCGCACGGCGGCACGCCGCTGATCGAGGCGGCGCGGGACAAGCCGACCGTCACCGCGCTGCGCGAGATCGCCGCCGGCAAGGTCGGAATCGAGCTTCTGAGCCGGGTGCACCAGAATTAGTGACCTGCCGCGCGTGTGACCTGACCGGTTTACCCCGCACCGCGGCCCGCGCCGCGGCCGGTCACACGTCGCGCCTGAAGGACCGGCGGCGCGCTCCGCACCCTCGCGCCGCCTGCTCCGGAACCCTTGCGCCTGTTGCGGCGCCGTTCGCCGGAGACCCTGCGCCGGGCCGGTCCCGATGAGTGCAGTGGCGCCCCTGGAAGGCCTGCGGCAGAGCGTCGCCGGTTATCTCAAGCCCGCCGACCTTTCCCGGCTCGAAGAGGCCTACCACTTCAGCGACGCGGCCCACCACGGCCAGCTCCGCAAGTCCGGCGAGCCGTACATCTCGCACCCGGTTGCGGTCGCCGAAATCCTCTCGCAGTGGCAGCTCGACGCGCAGACGCTCGTCGCGGCCCTGCTGCACGACGTGGTCGAGGACACCGAGGTCTCGACCGACGACATCTCCAATCGCTTCGGCAAGCCGGTCGCCGACCTGGTGGACGGCGTCTCCAAGCTCGACCGCATCGAGTTCCAGTCGCAGCAGGACGCGCAGGCCGAGAATTTCCGCAAGATGCTGCTCGCGATGGCGCGCGACGTGCGCGTCATGCTGATCAAGCTCGCCGACCGGTTGCATAACATGCGCACGCTGGATGCGGTCGCGCCGGCGCAGCGCCGCCGCGTCGCCTCCGAGACGCTCGAGATCTACGCGCCGATCGCCAACCGCCTCGGGCTCGACGGGCTCTACCGCGAGCTGCAGGAGCTCGGGTTCCAGCACATCCACCCGATGCGCTACCGGGTGCTCGCCAAGGCGGTGAAGGGGGCGCGCGGCAACCGCCGCGAGGTCGTGGACAAGATCCTCGAGGCGATCAGGCAGCGGCTGGGCGACGCGCAGCTCGAAGCGTCGGTCACGGGCCGGGAGAAGCACATCTACTCGATCTACAAGAAGATGATCGAGAAGAAGCTCTCCTTCACCGAGGTGCTGGACATCTACGGCTTCCGCGTCGTCGTGCGCGACGTGCCCGCGTGCTACGTCGCGCTCGGCGCGCTGCACTCGCTCTACAAGCCGGTGCCCGGCAAGTTCAAGGACTACATCGCCATCCCGAAGCTGAACGGCTACCAGTCGCTGCATACCGCGCTGATCGGCCCGTACGGCGTACCGGTGGAGGTGCAGATCCGCACGCGCGACATGCACCGCGTGGCCGAGACCGGCGTCGCGTCGCATTGGCTGTACAAGGACGAGGAGAGCGGCACGCTGTCGGAGGTGCAGAGCCGCACGCACAAGTGGCTGCAGTCGCTGATCGAGATCCAGAACGCGAGCGGCGACTCCGCCGAGTTCCTCGAGCACGTGAAGGTCGACCTGTTCCCCGCCGAGGTCTACGTGTTCACGCCGAAGGGCAAGATCATGGCGCTGCCGCGCGGCGCCACCGCGGTCGACTTTGCGTACGCGGTGCACACCGACATCGGCAACCGCTGCGTGGCGGCCAAGGTCAACTACGAGCTCGTGCCGCTGCGGGCCGAGCTCAAGAACGGCGACCGGGTCGAGATCGTCACCGCGGCGCACGCGCATCCGAACCCGGCGTGGCTCAGCTACGTCAGGACCGGCAAGGCGCGCTCGCAGATCCGGCACTTCCTGAAAACGATGCAGTTCGAGGAGTCGACCGCGCTCGGCGAGCGGCTGCTGGGGCAGGCTTTGCGCGCCCTCGAGTCCGACCCGATCGCGATTGGCCCCGCCCGCTGGGACAAGCTCGTGCGCGAGTCGGGCGCGAAGTCCCGCGAGGAGATCCTCGCCGACGTCGGGCTCGGCAAGCGCCTCGCGGCAATCGTCGCGCGCCAGCTCCTCGCGCTTGCGGATCACGCGCCGGCCGACGCGAGGCCGCAAGGCGCGGCCGCCTCGATCGTGATTCGCGGTTCCGAGGGGATGGCGGTGCAGTTCGCCAAGTGCTGCCGCCCGATCCCCGGCGACCCGATCATCGGCTTCATCAAGAAGGGCCAGGGGCTCGTCGTGCACACCCACGACTGCCCGATCGTGGCCCGGGCGCGGACCGACCCCGACAAGTGGATCGACGTCGAGTGGGCGCCCGACACCGAACGCGCTTTCGACGTCGGGATCCGGCTCGTCGCGGCGAACCAGCGCGGCGTGCTCGCCAAGGTGGCGACCGCGATCTCCGAGGCCGGCTCGAACATCGACAACGTGAGCATGGACGAAGAGCGCGGCGTGTACACCGCGATGCACTTCACGATCCAGGTGCACAACCGGCTGCATCTCGCGCGGGTGATGAAGGCGCTGCGGCGGATCCCGGAGGTGGTACGGATCACGCGGATCAAGGAGCCGCCGACCAGGTGACCGACCGGCGGCAGCCGGCGGGGAACGCAGTCCGAGAAAAGGAGAAGGGCGTGAAAGCGAACGCGAACGGCATCCAGATCCACTACACCGTCGACGGCTCCGGGCCCTGGCTCGCGATGAGTCACTCCCTCGCGTGCGATTCGCGCATGTGGGACGAGCAGGTGGCCGCCCTCTCGAAGCGCTTCAGGGTGCTCCGCTTCGACACCCGCGGGCACGGCCAGACGGAGGTGACGTCGGGGCCGTACACGCTCGACATGCTCGCCGATGACGCGGCCGGCCTGCTTGCCGCACTCGAAGTGCGCGAGGCGCACTGGATCGGTATCTCAATGGGCGCGATGATCGGGCAGACGCTCGCGCTCAAGAAGGGCGGCCTCCTCAAGAGCCTCGTGCTCGCCGACACGACGAGCCGCAACCCGCCCGAGGTGTGGCCGACGTGGAAAGAGCGCATCGACGTCGCCGAATCGAAGGGCATGGAGGCGCTCGTCGAGCCGACGCTCGCGCGCTGGTTCACCCCCGCCTACATCAAGGAGCGGCCGGACCGCGTGAAGCCCATCGCGGACATGATCCGCGCGACGCCGGTCGCGGGCTATGTCGGCTGCTGCCACGCGCTCCCGAGGATCAACCTCACCGAGCGGCTCGGGGAGATCAAGGTGCCGGTGCTCGCGATCACCGGTACCGAGGATGCCTCCGCGGCCTCGACGAAGACCATCCACGAGAACATTCCGGGCTCGGAGTTCGTCCCGATTCCTTCGGCGTCGCACATCGCCAACATCGAGCAGCCCGAAGCGTTCAACAACGCGCTCGCCAGGTTCTACGACCGGATCGGCGTGTAGGCGCCGTTCGCAGGCCCGGCAGAGGAGGTCTTGACCGCCGCCATGCGCGCGCTCGCCGACAAGCACGCTGTCGTCACCGGCGGCGGCCGTGGCATCGGCGCCGCGATCGCGGCAGCGCTCGCGGCGGAAGGCGCGACCGTGTCGGTCCTCGGCCGGGACGCCGCGCGGCTTGCCGCGCAGGCCGAGGTGCTCGGCGGTGCCGGCCGGGCCCAGGCCGTTCCGGCCGACGTGACCGACGAAGCATCGGTGAAATCGGCATTTGCAGCGGTGCGTGCACGCTGCGGGCGCATCGACATCCTGGTGAACAACGCCGGGCAAGCCGAGACCGCGCCGCTCGCGAAGACCGCGCTCGCGCTGTGGCAGCGGATGCTCGCGGTAAACCTCACCGGGACGTTCCTCTGCACGCGCGAAGCGCTGCCGGAGATGCTCGCCCGCGGCGCCGGCCGGATCGTCAACGTGGCGAGCACCGCGGGGCTCGTCGGTTACGCCTATGTCTCTGCGTACTGCGCCGCCAAGCACGGCGTCCTGGGTCTCACGCGCGCGGCTGCGCTCGAGTGCGCGAAGAGCGGCGTCACCGTCAATGCGGTGTGCCCGGGCTACACCGAGACTGACATCGTGTCCACTGCGGTCGCGAACATCGTCGCGAAAACCGGGAAGACCGAAAGCGAGGCGCGCGCCGCGCTCGTCGCCCGCAACCCGCAGGGGCGGATGGTGCAGCCGGCGGAAGTGGCGAGCGCGGTGCTCTGGCTCTGCCTGCCCGCCTCTGCCGCGATCACCGGGCAGGCGATCGCCGTTGCAGGGGGGGAGGTCATGTCATGAATCACAAACGGGCCTTCGCGGACTTGAGGCCGCAGCACTTCCGCTGGCAGGCGGAGGGCAAGGTCGGCATCATCACCCTCGACCGCCCCGACAAGAAGAACCCGCTCACCTTCGACTCCTACGCGGAGCTGCGCGATCTCTTCCGCGGGCTGCAATACGCATCGGACATCAAGACGATCGTGATCGCCGGCGCCGGCGGCAACTTCTCGTCCGGGGGCGACGTCCACGAGATCATCGGCCCGCTCACGAAGATGAGCAGCCCCGAGCTGCTGGACTTTACCCGCATGACCGGCGACCTCGTCAAGGCGATGCGTCACTGCCCGCAGCCGATCGTGGCCGCGATCGACGGGGTGTGCGCGGGGGCCGGCGCGATACTTGCGCTCGCCTCAGACTTCCGCTACGGCACCGCGCAATCGAAGACCGCGTACCTCTTCGTGCGCGTCGGGCTCGCCGGCTGCGACATGGGCGCCTGCACGCTTCTTCCGCGGCTGATCGGCCAGGGGCGCGCGGCGGAGCTGCTATATACGGGCCGCTCGCTGTCGGGGGACGAAGGGCTCGCGTGGGGGTTCTTCAACAAGCTCTGCCCGCCCGAACACCTGCTCGACGAGGCGAAGGCGCTCGCTGTCTCGCTCGCCGACGGCCCGACCTTCGCGCACGGCATGACGAAGAAACTGCTCCACCAGGAGTGGAGCATGGGCCTCGACGAAGCGATCGAGGCTGAAGCGCAAGCGCAGGCGATCTGCATGCAGACGAACGACTTTCACCGGGCGTACCAGGCGTTCGTGGAGAAGCGGAAGCCGAAGTTCGAGGGCGACTGAGCGCCCGGGCCGTGTCCGACAGGACCTACCTCGACTGGCCGTTCTTCGACGACGCGCACCGCGCGCTCGCGCTGGAGCTCGACGCCTGGTGCGCGGACCGGCTCCGCGGCCGGCTCGATCACGCGAACGTCGACCGCGCCTGCAACGACCTCGTCGCGCTGCTGGGCAAGGCGGGCTGGCTCGAGTACTGCGTGCCGGCGGCGCATGGCGGGCGGCTCGAGCGCATCGACTCGCGCAGCCTCTGCGTGCTGCGCGAAACGCTCGCGCGCCACGACGGGCTCGCCGACTTCGCGTTCGCGATGCAGGGGCTCGGCTCGGGCGCGATCTCGCTTGGCGGATCGGAGGCGCTGCGCGCCCGTTACCTGCCACGCGTTGCGCATGGTGAGGCGATCGCCGCGTTCGCCCTCTCCGAGCCCGATGCCGGCTCCGACGTCGCGGCCATGTCGACGCGCGCGCGCGAGACGGGCGGCGAGATCGTGATCGACGGCACCAAGACCTGGATCTCGAACGGCGGCATTGCAGACTTCTACACCGTGTTCGCGCGCGAGACCGACGCGCCCGGGGCGAAAGGCATCAGCGCGTTCGTCGTCGACGCGGACGCGCCCGGCCTCTCGATAGCCGAGCGCATCGAGGTCATCGCCCCCCACCCGCTTGCGCGGCTCGAGTTCGCCGGCTGCCGCATCCCTGCGGCGCAGCGGCTCGGCGCGCCAGGTGAAGGCTTCAAGCTGGCGATGCAGACGCTCGACGTCTTCCGCGCCTCGGTCGCCGCCGCCGCGCTCGGGTTCGCGCGCCGCGCGCTGGACGAGGCGGTTGGCCGCGCGATGTCGCGCAGGATGTTCGGCCACACGCTCGCCGACTTTCAGCTCACCCAGGCCGCGATCGCGGACATGGCGACCGGGATCGACTCATCGGCCCTGCTCACCTACCGCGCCGCATGGCTGAGGGACGTGAAGGCCGAGCGCACCACGCGCGAGGCAGCGATGGCGAAGATGGTCGCGACCGAGACCGCACAAGCCGTCATCGACCGGGCGGTGCAGATCTTCGGCGGCCTCGGCGTGGTTTCGGGCCAGGTCGTCGAGCGCCTGTACCGCGACATCCGGGCGTTGCGGATCTACGAGGGTGCGACCGAGGTGCAGAAGCTGATCATCGCGCGGGAAACGCTGAAGGGCTGACCCCGGGCATGGCGCATACGGCCCACGTCGACAGCTTCGCGCGGGACAACCTCCCGCCGCCGGACGAGCTGCCGGAGGTCTTCTTCGAGTTGCCGGAGCTCCAGTACCCGGCGCGCATGAACTGCGCGGTCGAGCTGCTCGACGAGATGGTCGCCGGCGGGAGACGGCGACCGGCCCGCGATCCACACGCTGATCGACGGGCGGAAGTATTCATGCACCTACCGGCAGCTCCTCGTCCGCGCGAACCAGATCGCGCGCGTTCTCGTCGAGGACCTGAAGCTCGTCCCCGGCAACCGGGTCCTCCTGCGCGGGCCGAACAACCCGATGATGGCGGCGTCCTGGTTCGGCGTGATCAAGGCGGGCTGCATCGCCGTGGCGACGATGCCGCTCCTCCGCGCGAAGGAGCTGGAGGTCATCATCGACAAGGCGCGAATCGGCGCGGCGCTCTGCGACGTGCGGCTCGAGGACGAGCTCGAGATCGCGCGCAGTCATTGCCCCGGCCTGACGCGGGTCCTGTACTTCAACGACGGCGGGACCGGCTCGCTCGAAGCGGCGCTCGCGCACAAGCCGGCCGAGTTCGCGAACGTCGGCACCGCGGCCGACGACGTGGCGCTGATCGCCTTCACCTCGGGCACGACCGGGCAGCCGAAGGGCTGCATGCACTTCCACCGCGACGTGATGGCGATGTGCGACGCTTTTCCCCGTTCGTGCCTGAAGCCCGCGCGCGACGACGTTTTTTGCGGCACGCCGCCGCTCGCGTTCACGTTCGGGCTCGGCGGGATGCTCTGCTTCCCGCTGCGCTTCGGCGCTTCGACCGTGCTGATGGAGCGGCTCACGCCCGAAACGCTGCTCGAGACGATCCGCGACTTCCGCGCGACCATCTGCGTCACCGCGCCCACCTTCTACCGCCAGATGGCGCAGCTCGCAGGCCAATACGATCTCTCGAGCCTGAAGAAGTGCGTCTCCGCCGGCGAGGCGCTGCCCGATGCGACGCGCCGGGCCTTCAAGCAGCAGGCCGGGATCGAGCTCCTCGACGGGCTCGGCTCGACCGAGATGATTCACATCTTCGTCTCGCACACGGCGGATCGCGTGCGGCGCGGCGCGACCGGCTACGCGATCCCCGGCTACAAGGCGGCGGTGCTCGACGACGACGGCAACCCCTCCCCGCCCGGAGTCGTCGGGCGCCTGGCGGTGAAGGGCCCGACCGGCTGCAAATACCTTGCCGACGAGCGCCAACGCACCTACGTCCAGAACGGCTGGAACGTGACCGGCGACGCCTACATGATGGACGCCGACGGCTATCTCTTCTACCAGGCGCGCACCGACGACATGATCATCTCGGCGGGCTACAACATCGCCGGGCCCGAGGTCGAGTCGGCGCTGCTCGCGCACGCGGCGGTCGCCGAGTGCGGCGTCGTCGGCGCACCGGACGAAGAGCGCGGCATGATCGTGAAGGCCTACGTCGTGCTCAAGCCCGGCTTCGCCGGCGACGGCGCGATGGCGAAGGCGCTGCAGGACCACGTCAAGTCCGCAATCGCGCCGTACAAGTATCCGCGCGCGATCGAGTTCCGCGGCTCGCTGCCGCGCACCGAGACCGGCAAGCTGCAGCGCTTCAAGCTGCGGATGGAAGCGGCGTCGAACGCGGGCTTGAGGCCCTGAGGCCGCGCGCGGGGATCGGGTGTCTCCTGCGCCGGGGCGTTCCGCTCAGGCTGGCTTAATCGGCGCGACGCCGGGCAGTGCATCGGCATAGCCTGCGGCGTCGATGCCGCGAGACTTCAGGACATCGAGCGTGTCGGCAGCGAACTCGGGGGGCGCATGGCGATACGTCGCCGGGGTCCGGCTCAGCTTGATCGGTGAGCCCATGCCGCGGCATCCCGCGACATCGACGACCATCTCGCGGTGCCTGGTGTGCGGATGATCGACCACGCGCGCGACGCCGAAGACCGGGCCGCACGGCACGCCGGCGCGAATGAGCCGGGCCGCGAGCGGCTCGCATTCGAAGCGCGCGAGCAGGCGCTCGAGCTCGGCCTTGAGCGCCGCGCGGTTGACCGACCGGGCGCGGTTGTCGACGAAGCGTGCATCGCGCGCGAGCTGCGGCGCCTCGAGCACCTCGAGGAGCTTCGCGAACTGCCCGTTGTTCCCGATCGCGAGGAAGATCGGATCGCTCGCGGTGGCGAAGGTATCGTACGGGTAGATGTTGGGATGCGCGTTGCCGGTCCTCACCGGCGTTTTCGCGTCGAGGAAGAAATTCGCGGCGTGCGGGTGCAGGAGCGAGATGCCGCAGTCGAACAGCGTCGCCTCGACGAATTGCCCGCGGCCGCTGCGCGCGCGCTCCTGGAGCGCGAGGAGGATGCCGATCGCGGCGTTCAATCCTGTGACCATGTCGACAATCGGTACGCCGATCCGCAGCGATTCGCCGTCGGCATCGCCGTTCACCGACATGAGTCCGCCCATCGCCTGGATCACGGCGTCGTAGCCGGGCAGACCGCCGAGCGGGCCGTCGGCGCCGAAGCCCGAGATGCGGCAGTGGACGAGGCGCGGGAAGCGCGCAGCGAGCACTTCGTAGCCGAGCCCCCACTTCTCCAGCGTGCCGGGCTTGAAGTTCTCGACGAGCACATCGGCGTCCTCGAGCAGCCGGAGCAGGAGCTCGCGTCCGGCCGGGTGCGTGAGATCGATCGCCATGCCGCGCTTGTTGCGGTTCACGCCGATGAAGTACGAGGCGGTCTCGCCGCGGAACGGCGGGCCCCAGCCGCGGGTTTCGTCGCCCTGCGGCGGCTCGACCTTTACGACCTCGGCGCCGTGATCGCCGAGGATCTGCGTGCAGTAGGGGCCGCCCAGGACCCGCGAGAGGTCGATCACCCGGATCCCGGCCAACGCGCCGGGTTGCTGCGTCTGTTCGTTCATCTCTTTGCCCTCAATCGAGTTGCGCGCCGGACTTCTTCACCACCGCGGCCCACCGCTCGGACTCCGCCTTCATGAAGGCGGCGAGCCGCTGCGGCGACTGGTCCTGGGCGATCTCCAGGCCCTGGCGCGCGAGCGTATCGCGCACGTCGGGGACCGCGAGCACGGCGCGAAGTCCCTTGTTGAGCCGCGCGATCACCGGGTCCGGGGTGCCGGCCGGGGCGACGATGCCGAAGAACACGCTGACGTCGAAGCCGGGTACGCCCTGCTCCGCGACGGTGGGCACGTCCGGCATCGCCCGCGAGCGGCCGCGCGTCGTCACGCCGATCGCACGGAGTTTCCCTGCCTTCACGTGGGGCAGTGCGGTCAGGACGTCGGTAAACGACATGTTCACCTGACCCCCGAGCAGATCGTTGAGCGCCGGGCCGGTGCCCTTGTAAGGCACGTGCATGAGCTGCGCGCCGGTGCTCGCCTCGAACATCACGCCGGCGAGGTGCGAAGACGCGCCGTTGCCCGAGGAGGCGTAGGTGAGCTGGCCCGGCTTCGCCTTCGCGAGCGCGATCAGATCGGGCACGGTCTTGGCCGCGACGACGGGATTCACGACGATCACGTTGGGCAGATAGCCGACCTCGATGACCGGCGCGAAATCCCGCAGCGGCTGAAACGAGATCTTCGGATACAGGGTCGGGTTGATCGCAAGCGGGCCCGACGTGCCGAAGAGCAGCGTGTACCCGTCGGGCTGGGCGCGCGCGACCGCCTCGGCGCCGATGTTGCCGCCCGCGCCGCCCCTGTTCTCGACGATCACCGGCTGCCCCAGCTCATCCTTGAGACGCGCGGCGATCGTCCGGGCCATCGCGTCGGTGGGTCCGCCGGGCGGGAACGGCACGACCAGCGTGATCGGCTTGGCCGGGAACTCCTGCGCCTGCGCGGGCACCGCGGCAAGCGCGATCGCCGCCAGCGACAGGGCGAGAAGGAAGCGTGCGATGTTCGGCATGGGATCCTCGGGGTCGGGGGGAACTGGTTCAGTGGAGCGCCGGGGCGACGTCGGCATACCGCAGCGGCTGCTCGGAGACGAGCGCCGCAAGCAGCTCCGGCGGCTCGGCCGCGGGCGAGAGCGGGTCGCGACGCCGCCAGCCGGTGCGTCAGCACCATGCTCGCGAGCACGAGCCGGCGGGCGTCGCCAATGCGCCGCGCCTCCCACGCCATCGCGACCGCAGTCGTCGCATGGTAGAGCGCGGAAGCGGCCTGGCGCGCGAACGTATCGTCCGCTGATTCTGCCGCCCGCGTCGCGAACTCGGCCGCCCTGCGCAGAGCAACGTCGAAGCGCGCGCGCGATGCCGCGTCGAGCGACGCCTCGTCGAGCTGCGCGCCGCCAGTGCGCGGTGAGCGCGGCGAGCGCGCCCGCCTTGCGGATCGAGCGCAGGACGTCGATCGCCACGATGTTGCTCGTGCCTTCCCAGATCGAGCCGAGGTGGGCATCGCGCAGCAGGCGCGACTCCGCCCACTCCTCGATGTAGCCGCAGCCGCCGCGGACCTCCATCGCGTCGCCGGTCACCTTCCGCGCGTCGCGGCAGGCCCGGAACTTGATCAGCGGGGTGAGGATGCGGGCGAGCTCACGCGCCGATGCGTCGCCCTGATCGGCGGCGCCGAGCGCCACGGCTGTCTGCAGCATCATGGTGCGCGCCTGCTCCGTCCACACCATCATCTTCGCGAGCTGTCGCTGCATCAGCGGGAGCTCGACTAGGCGCTTGCCGAACGCGCGGCGCTCGCTGGCCACGAACAGCGCTTCGCTCAGCGCGCGGCGCATCAGCCCGGCGGCGCGGACGCCGTTCGACAGCCGCGAGTTGTTGATCATGTCGGTCATCTGTGCGAAGCCGCGGCCGAGCTCGCCGACCAGATACGCGGTCGCGCCTTCGAGGCGAATCTCGCCGCTCGCCATCGAGCGCGTGCCGAGCTTGTCCTTGAGCCGCAGGATCCGATAGCCGTTCGGCGCGCCGTCGGGCAGCTCGCGGGGGAGGAGGAAGAGCGCGAGCCCCCTGGTCCCCGCGGCTCCCGCTTCGGGCCGGGCAAGCACCATGGCGAGCGCCGCGTCGGGGTTCGAGCAGAACCACTTGTCGCCGTAGAGGCGCCAGGTGCCGTCGTCGCCGCGGCGGGCCGTCGTCGCAGTCGCGCCCACGTCGGAGCCGGCTCCGTGCTCGGTCATGAACATGGCGCCCTGCGCGAGCGCATCCATGTCCTGGCTCGTCAGCGCGGGGAGATACCGCGCCACCAGCTCCGGCGATCCGAACTTGCGCAACGTCCGGGTCAGAGAGTCGGTCATGCTGACGGGGCAGCAGAGCCCGAACTCCGCTTGCACGAAGAGATACGTCAGGGCGTACTTGGCCGCGGGCGGCATCGGCGCGTCCCAGCCGAGCACCCCGCCGCGGTGCGAGAGCGCTGCGAGGCCGTACTCCGAGTAGGCGAACCGCTCGAGTTCCTGATATGCCGGGTGCTTGACGAGCGATTGGCGGTCGGCGCCGTTCCGCGTTCGATAGCGGAGCGCCGGGGGGTTCTTGTCGGCGGTGGATGCGAGCTCGTCGAGCGTCCCGCCCGCGAGCCCGCCGAGTCGCCTGAGATGCGGTTCGAGATGCCTGAACAGACCGTCCGGCAGATACAGCTTCAGCAGCGCGGCAAACTGCGGATCCACCTCGTAGAGATTCCGGCCGTAGCTGTCGGGAACGAAGTCGGATGGTGCGCTGATCGCTTCGAGCTTCACGGGTCTTCTCCTCTCCGGGCTGGCGTGCGCTAGTCTCGCGCCTGGCGTCGATAGCGTCCAATCCTATTTCTGTGTTGATCGATAGCTATAAAGTATCGTAGGCTGCGCACGATGGAATTGCGCCACCTGCGTTACTTCGTTGCGACCGCGGAGGAGCTGCACTTCGGTCGCGCGGCGCGCCGGCTCGCGATCTCGCAGCCGCCGCTGAGCTTGACCATCCGCCAGCTCGAGGACGAGCTCGGGGTCCGCCTCCTCGAGCGCGACAACAAGCGCGTCACGCTCACGCCGGCCGGGGAAGTTTTCCTCGCGGACGCGCGCCATGTGCTGTCGGAGGCCGGCAAGGCGCAGGAACTCGCGCGTCGCGTCGCCGCCGGCAAGAGCGGGCGGCTACGCGTCGGATTCGTCGGCTCGATGCTGTACCGCGGCCTGCCCGAGTACGTGAGCGCATTTCGGGCCGCCGCCCCGAGCGTCGTCCTGACGCTCACCGAGCTCAACTCCGCCGAGCAGATCGACGCGGTCGCGCAGGGCCGCCTCGACGTCGGGTTCGTCCACGCGCCGCAGGCGCCGCGCGACCTGCGCGGGATTTCGATCGCGGAGGAGCCGTTCGTCGCGTGCGTGCCGGAGGACCATCGGCTCGCCCGACCGGGCCGGATGCGGCTCGCGTCGCTCGCCGACGAGGCGTTCGTGCTGTTCGCGCGCGATGCGTCGCCGGCGTACTACGACAGCGTGATCGCGGTCTGCGCGGCGGCCGGGTTCATTCCGCGCGTCGAGTTCCAGGTCCGCCACTGGCTGACCGTGGTCGCGCTGGTCGCGCGGAAGATGGGCGTCGCGCTCGTCCCGGAAGCGATCCGGACCTCGGGGATGAAGGACGTGAAGTTCCTGCCGCTCCAGTCGAACCCGGTGCTGTCGACTTCGTGGCTCGTCTGGAATCCGGGCCGGCAGTCGCCGGCGCGCGACGCGTTTCTGAGCCAGGTGACTGCTGCGCGGCCGCTCGCCGGGGCCGTCGCTTCTTCGCGAATGCCCGGCGCCTGACCGCGACGGCGCCAGGCCGCTATCGAGTCGCCGACGCGCCGCGCCCGCCCGCAGCCGATTCCCTATCTGAGATCTGAGCGGTTACGGTTGCCGGTGCCCGACAGCGCGTGCCGAAGCGGAACTAGTCCGCTTCCGCGCGTACGTCGGGTGTTTCCCGACGTTGGGTCCGGGCGTTCAATTGCCGGTGTCCACTTTCCGAGGCCCGGACCATGTGCCCGAAGCAGGTCAATCGCATGTTCGTTACGGCTGCACTCGCCGCGCTCGTCGCCGTCCCGTCTGCCGTGCTCGCCGACCCGCCCCCGCACGCGCCCGCGCACGGGTGGCGGAAGAAGCACGACCCGGACTATGTCGGCTACACCGGCAGGAAATGGGACAAGGACTACGGCGTGGTCACGGGCCGCTGCAACCGCGAGGCAGTGGGCGCGGTGATCGGCGGCGTCGCCGGCGGCGCAATCGGCTCGACGATCGGCAAGGGCGACGGCCGTGCCGTCGCGATCGTCGTCGGCAGTGTCCTGGGCGCGGTGATCGGGGCGAAGATCGGCCGCGACCTCGACGAAGCCGACCGCGGCTGCGTCGGCCATGCGCTCGAACTCGCGCCCGACGGCAAGCCCGTGACCTGGGTCAACGCCCAGACCGGCGCGACCTACGCGGTCAAGCCGACCCGCGGCTTCAAGCAGAACGGCGCGAGCTGCCGCGAGTTTGACACCGTGATTACCCTGAAAGGCCGCAGTGAAACCGTCAAGGACCGCGCCTGCCGCTCGGGCGACGGGACCTGGCAGATCGTCTCGTAGCCCTCCCCTTCGTCCGGCGAGATCGCGCGCGCGTCCGCGGCGCGCGGGTGTAGGGTTCTCTCGCGCACTCGCTCGGCGCGTGGCGAAAGCGCAGCGTGCCGTCCGTCCAGCTCTTTGCCTATCCCCGCAGATGGGAATAGGATGGTCCGCAGGAGAGTCGCCCTTTAGTCGGGCGGCGGCAGAAATCGCTCCCGTACGTCTGGCCTTGGGCACCCCCGGGGGAGCAGCAAGAATGAAGTTCACGGTTGCCTGCGTCGTGATGGCCGGCAGCCTCGCGGCCGGCGCGGCTCACGCCCAGTCCGGCGTGCCATGGGGGCATACGCCGAGCATCGTGGTCGTGAGTGCGGACCGCGACCCTCGCCTCAGCCTCGTCGACGAAGCGTTCCCGCGCAACCACCGCCAGCGGCGCGCCGCCGACCTGGCGAGTCAGGCGGCGGGAGCTGCGTGCAGATCGGACCATGGTCAAAGAGAGCGAGCCGTGGATTGAAGCATCGGATGTCATTCCGACGTTTCCCACGTTGGTCTGGAAGGTTCAGCTCAATGCCGAATTGCGCGACGCGATAGACGCCAAGGTTCTGGCGATGCTCGAAAGGATGCGGCGCGACTTGCCGGAACTCGTGGCCGGCCACGGGTGGCAGTCAGCGCAGGCATTGCATGAGCGAGAAGAACTTCGGGATCTCGTTTCCTGCGTCGGTAGCGCCGCGAAGAGCATTCTCCGATTCTTGCGAATCGGTTATGACGCGTTCGAGATAACCGGCTGCTGGGCCACCGTTCTCGCGACGGGCGCCATGCACAAGGCTCATAGCCACCCCAATAACTTCCTGAGCGGCGTCTACTACGTCCGTACTCACCCGGGAACGGACACGATCAACTTTCATGACCCGAGAAGTCAGACCAGCGTCATCAGGCCGCCGGTCACGGAGCTCACGGCCGAGAATACCGACCAGGTCGTGGTCAGAGTGAGGAACGGCACGCTGCTGATGTTTCCTTCCTATCTGGAGCACTCGGTCGACGCCAACACGAGCGCGGAAGAGCGGATCAGCATCAGCTTCAACATCATGTTCTCCTCGTTCACGGAGAACCTGAGCAAACCGCTGTGGTAAGGGCAAACCGCTCAACGGACGGTCCGACGCGGCTCTGGACGATCTGCCGGCAGGGGCGCAGCGAGCGATCATCGAAGCCTTTCTGTCGCTCGCCGCGGGCGTGCTAGCGGCGTTGCCGCCGGCACGCGGATAGAATTCCGCCGTCGGCCGAGAGGACGGGCACGTCTCGCGCACCGGTCGGCACCGCGAACCAGACCCGATGGCTGCTGACAACGAGACCAACGATCGGCCGATGCCGTTTCCCGCACGCGAGCGCACGCCTCTCCCCCAGGGGTACCGGCAGGGGATCATCACGGCGATCACGGTCCTCTTGGGCTTCTCGCTCACTTTCTTCCGCTTCTGGAGCTTCGAGGCTCCGGGCGAATGGACGGCCCGGTCGGTCGTCGCGACCAGCACGCTGCTCGTGGCAGTCGTCCTGCAGATCGTCGCCCTGTTCCGGTCGCTACGCATCGAGGACGACGACGAGACCGAGTATCGAAAGACCGTCAGGTGGTTCATCGCTTCGGCCGTCGTACTGCTCGTCGGACTGTTCATCGCCGTCGTGGTGTTCTCCGCCTGAACGCAACCGGAGAGGGAGGAAACAATGGTCGCAGCCGCCAGGTGGAGACAGGTCAAGGCGGAATGGGCGGTCCTGACGTATTACCAGCGCTTCGAGAGCCTGGTCGCGCTCGTCCTGACGCTCCTCATCGGGCTCATCATCCTGGTCGCACTCTATCGCCTGACCGTCAGCGTGCTCGCCGGGCTGCTGTTCGGCATGCTCGACCCGCTCGACGACCGCGTGTTCCAGACGGTGTTCGGCGAGATCATGACGCTGCTGATCGCGCTCGAGTTCAACCACACCCTGCAGTACGTCGTCACGCGCGAGCAGAGCATCATCCAGACCAAGGTCGTGCTCCTCATCGCGCTGCTCGCCCTCGCCCGCAAGTTCATCATCCTCGACACGCACGACATCACTGCGGGACTGTTGCTGGGGCTGGCGGCCGTCACGCTCGCGCTGAGCGTCAGCTACTGGCTGCTGCGCGAGCGCGACGAGCGTCTGATGAAAGCGTCGGCGGCGGAACGGGGATAAGATGGTTCGCTCGATGCTCGCGTGCGCCATCCTCGACGACTACCAGGACGTGGCGAGAACCGTCGCCGATTGGGGAGCGCTCGGCGATCAGGTCGGCGTGCGGGTGCTCAACCAGCACATCGGCGACCGCGAAGCATTGGCGCGGACGCTGGCGGAGTTCGACATCGTCGTCGCGATGCGCGAGCGCACGCCGTTCGACGCCTGGCTGTTCGATCGGCTCCCGAAACTGAGGCTGCTCGTCACGACCGGCATGCGCAACGCGTCGATCGATCTCGAAGCGGCGGCGAAGCACCACGTCACGGTGTGCGGAACGGCGGGGTCCGTCGGCTCGACGGCGGAGCTGGCCTGGGGTCTGATCCTCGCCGTCGCGCGGAGCATCGCGAAGGAGGATGCGCTCTTTCATTCGGGCGGGACATGGCAGACGACTCTCGGGCGCGGGATTAACGGCAAGACCCTCGGCGTGGTCGGCCTCGGCAACCTCGGCGCGCGGGTCGCGAAAGTCGGGCTTGCGTTCGAGATGAAGGTGCTCGCGTGGAGCCCGCGGCTCACGCCAGAGCGCTGCGCCGAGGTGGGCGCCACGCACGCGGGGACGCTGGACGACCTGTTGCGCGCGTCGGACGTGGTCAGCATCCATGTGACGCTCAACGACAAGTCGCGCGGGTTGCTCGGCGCGCGCGAGCTGGCGCTGATGAAGCCCGATGCCTATCTCGTGAACACCTCGCGCGGGCCGATCGTCGATGAGCAGGCGCTGATGGCGGCCCTGCGGGAGAAGCGGATCGCCGGCGCGGGGCTCGACGTGTTCGATCGCGAACCGTTGCCGAACGACCATCCGTTGCGGCGGCTCGACAATGTCGTCGCCACGCCGCATCTCGGATACGTCACGCTGGAGAGCTACCGGATCTTCTACGGGCAGGCGATCGAGGACATCAAGGCCTGGATCGCCGGGAGTGCGGTGCGAGTGGTGAGGCCGGGGAGCTGAGTACGCGGACGTTGGCACGCCATTCGATGCGCTGACCCTCGTGAGCTGGAACCGCACGGTGGCGTTCCGCAACCCCGCCACCGGTCACCGCCAGATCGGCGTGCGATGTGCGACCGACGGCTGATCGGATCCCGGGTCTCCGGGGAGCACTATAGAATCGCCGCGTTCCCCGGCTCGAGCCGTCTCGGGTACGGGTCCTGCAACGAACAGGAGGGCTCCACCTTGCTGACACTCTTCTATGCCCCCGGCGCCTGCTCGATGGCGGCGCACATCGTGCTCGAGGAAAGCGGAGAGAAGTACGAAGGTCACCGCATGGATCTCGGCAAAGGCGAGCAGAGGACCGAGGCGTACTTGAAGATCAACCCGCAGGGGCGCGTTCCCGCGCTGCTTCTCGACAACGGCGAAGCGATCAGCGAGAACACCGCGATCCTGCCGTACCTCGGCAAGCGGTTCGGGCTTTGGCCGACCGAGCCGCTGGCGGAGGTACGCGCGCTCTCGCTCGTCGGCTTTTTCGCTGCGAGCGTGCATCCGGCGCACGCGCATATCGGCCGCCCGGAGCGCTACGCGCTCGACACGGCGGCGTTCCCGACCATCAAGGAGGCCGGGCTCAAGGCCTTCCAGGGCTACCTGAAGCAGATCGACGCAAAGCTGGCCGGACGCGAATGGTTTTCCGACCGCTACTCGGTCCTCGACCCCTACGCCTTCGTCTTCTACACCTGGGGCGTGCGGCGGGAGCTGCCCATGGGCGAACTCGCCAACTACACCGCGCTGAAGGACCGGATGCTGGCTCGTCCCGCAGTGCAGCGCGTCGTCGCGGACGAGAAAACCAAGGTCTGAGCGCCGCGGCCGAAACACTGCGGGCCGGGGAAGAAACCCCGCTCCGGAGTGTTTGCGTGAGTTGTCCGCACACAAGGAGGAGAAGACGATGTTCGGCAAGGTCCAGTTGACCAGGCTGACCCTGTCGGTCGCCGCCCTGGCGTTCTTCCCAGGATCGGCGCTCGCCCAGGACTCGGCCGCGGCTGTCCTCAAGCGCGCATCCGCCGCGATGGGCGACCCCAAGTCGATCCGGTACGCCGGCGACGGCACCGGCTGGACCTTCGGCCAGGCCTACAAGCCCGGCATGCCATGGCCGAAGATCGATATCCAGAGCCAGGCGCGGACGATCAACTACGCGACCGCCTCGATGCGCGACGAAATCGCGTTCAGCCGCGCCGAGCCGCGGGGTGGCGGCGGGTATCCGCTGTCCGGCCAGCAGCGCAACGACCAGTACGTGAGCGGGGACTTTGCCTGGAACCAGGTCGCGGTGGCGCCGGTCCCCGGGCCGAGGTTCGTGACCGACCGGACGCATCAGCTGTGGATTTCGCCGCACGGCGTGATCAACGCCGCGATCCGGAACAACGCCACCGTCCAGTGGCAGACGAAGGACGGGAAGTCGCTCGCCGCCGTCTCCTTCACCGAGCCGGGCAAGTTCTCGGCCACGGCGTTCATCAACGGCGACTACCTGGTCGAGCGCGTCGAATCGCGGCTCCCCGATCCGGTGCTCGGTGAGGTCTCGGCCGTCACGATCTACTCGAACTACCGCGACTACGGCGGCGTGAAATTCCCCGGCCGGATCCAGCAGTCGCAGGGCGGCCACCCGACGCTCGACCTCAGCGTCAAGGAAGTGCAGCCCAACGCGCCGGCCGAGTTCCAGGTGCCGGACGTGGTGCGGAACGCCTCGGAGCGGGTCACCACCGAAAACGTGGCCGACGGGGTCTGGTACGTCGCCGGGGGCTCGCATCACAGCGTGGCGATCGAGATGAAGGACCATATCGTGCTCGTCGAGGCGCCGCTCAACGACGCGCGCACGGTTCCGGTGATCGAAGCGGTCAGGAAGCTCGTGCCGGGCAAGCCGATCCGTTACGTGATCAATACGCACCACCATTTCGACCACTCCGGCGGCCTGCGCGCGGCGGCGGCCGAAGGTGCGACCGTCATCGCCAAAGCGGAAAGCAAGCCGTACTTCGAGCGCGCCCTCGCGACGCCGGCCAGGATCCGGCCCGACCAGCTCGCGAAATCGGGCAAGAAAGGGGCGGTGAGGGGCGTGGACGACAAGACGACGCTCAGCGACGGCTCGCGCACGATCGAGCTCTACAAAATCGGCGACAGCATCCACGCCGACACGTTCCTCATGGCGTACCTGCCGAAGGAGCGGCTGCTGATCGAGGCGGACGCGTACACGCCGCTCGCGCCGAAAGCGGCGGCGCCCTCGACGCCGAACGCGAACAACGTGAACCTGATCGAGAATATCGAGCGGCTGAAGCTTTCGGTGGACCGGATCCTGCCGATCCACGGCCGGGTCGTGCCGCTCGCGGAGCTCTACACCACGGCGAGCCGGACGCCCCCGAAGTAGTGCCGGCTGCCCGGGACCGCGCGGCCGCGGCTGGCGGCCGCGTGGTCCATCTACTCGAGCTTGATGTTCGCGGCCTTGACGACCTTCTCCCACCGCGCGAGATCGGCGCGGATCTGCTCGCCGAACCGATCGGGCGAGTTGCCCACGGGATCGATGCCGAGCGCCGCGTAGCGCTCGCGCACCTCGGGCGTCTGCAGCGCGGCGGCAAGCTCCTTCTGCAGCTTCTCGACGATGGGGCGGGGCGTCTTCGCGGGCGCGAGGATGCCGACCCATGACGACACCTCGAAGCCAGGAAGCCCGCTCTCGATGAACGTCGGGACATCGGGCAGCGCGCCGGACCGCTTCGCGCTCGATACGCCGAGGCCGACGAGCCGGCCGCCCTTCACGTATTGCTGCGCGGTTGCGATGGCGGTGTAGACGAGCGGGATCTGTCCGCCGACCACGTCGATGATCGCCTGCCCGCCGCCCTTGTACGGCACGTGCTCGAGGGCGATGCCGGTGCGCTGCTTCAGCAGCTCGCCGGCGAGATGCGGCGTGCCGCCGGTGCCCGAGGTGCCGTAGGGATAGGCGCGCGACTCCTTCTTCGCCATCGCGATGAACTCGGCGAGCGTCTTCGCCGGCAGCGACGGATGCGCGACGAGGATCAGCACCGCGTCGCCGAGCTTCGTCACCGGCGCGAAGTCCTTCAGCGTGTCGAACGGGATCTTCGGGAACACGTGCGGGTTGATCACCATCGTGCCGTCGAAGCCGAGCAGCAGCGTGTAGCCGTCCGGCGCGGCCTGGGCGACCGCCTGCGTGCCGATGTTGCCGCTCGCGCCCGGACGGTTCTCGACGATCACCTGCTGGCCGAGCTGCGCTGCCGAGGCGGTCGGCGACGACGCGGGCGCTATTGTCCGCGACGCCGCCGGGCGAGAACGGCACGACGATGCGGACCGGCTTCGTCGGATAGTCCTGCGCACCGGCCGCGAACGCGATTGACAGCGCACAGGCGGCGCTCCAGAGCAGTTTCATCGCATCTCCCCGCTCAGCCCTTGCGCTCGTCCGCGCCGCGATACCTGGCGTCGAACTCGGCGACCCAGCCGAAGCCCATCATCTCGCTGAAGTCCTTGAACGGGTACAGCGGGAGGTCGAGCCCGGCGCTCGAGCGCTTCGCTTTCAGCCCCGAGTAGGCTCGCTCGAGCGCCGCGCCCGCCGCGAGGAAGCCCAGCGCCGGAAAGATCGCCAGCCGATAGCCGATCTCCTGCAAGGTCGCGGCATCGAGCACCGGCGTCCGCCCGCCCTCGACCATGTTGGCGACGAGCGGCACGTCGAAGGTCCGGCCGATGCGCTGCATCTCCTCGATGCTCTCCGGCGACTCGATGAAGAGCAGATCCGCGCCGGCTTCCAGATAGGCCTCCGCGCGCCGCAGGGCCTCGTCGAGGCCGAGCGTCGTGCGCGCATCGGTGCGCGCGATGATCTTGAAGCTCGCGGTCGCTCCGCGAATCGACCGCGACCCGGATCTTCGCGACCATGTCCCCGGCCGGCACCACGCGGCGGCCGAGCATGTGGCCGCATTTCTTCGGAAACTCCTGGTCCTCGAGCTGGATCGCCACCGCGCCGGCATTCTCGTAGCCGCGCACGGTGTGCTGGACGTTGAGAAGGCCGCCGTAGCCGGTGTCGCCGTCCGCGACGAGCGGCGTCTGCGTCATCGACGCCATCTGCCCGACGCGCGAGACCATGTCGCTGTAGGTGGCGAGGCCCGCGTCCGGCAGGCCGAGGTGCGACGCGACGACGCCGTAGCCTGTCATGTAGAGCACGTCGAACCCCATGCGGTCGGCGAGCTTCGCCGAGATCATGTCGTACACGCCCGGCGCGGAGATCAGTTCCTTCCGCGCGAGCCGTCCGGCGAACGCGCGGCGCTTTGCTTCGCTCATGGCTCTCTCCTTCGGACCTACTCCGGTTTCACGCCGGCGGCCTTCGCCACCCGCGACCACTTCTCGTACTCCGCGTCCATCAGCTTCGCGAACTGCTCGGGAGTGTTCCCCACGGGCTCCGCGCCGACCTGGGCGATCCGCTCCTTGAGCTCGGGCGTCGCGAGCACTTTCGCGATGTCCGCCTGCAGCCGCTTCAGCGTCTCGGGCGGCGTCTTCGGCGGCGCGAGGACGCCGTACCAGGCCGCGGATTCGACGCCGGGGACACCGCCCTCGGTGAAAGTCGGCGCGTCGGGAAACGCCGCCACGCGCTTCGACTGCGCCACCCCGATCACCCGCAGCTTGCCGCCCTTCACGTGCGAGAGCGCCGTCGTCACGCTGGTGAATCCCATCGAGAGATGGCCGCCGATGAGATCGGTCATGATGAGCGCGCCGCCCTTGTAGGCGACCGGCAGCAGCTCGACGCCGGCCGCCTGCGCGAACATGGCGCCCGTGAGCTGCGTGCTGCCCTCGGAATGGGCGATCGAGAGCTTGCCGGGTTTCGCCTTCGCTTCGGCGACCAGCTCCTTCACCGACTTCCACGGCGAGCCGGCCGGAACCACGAGCACGAAGGGCGAGCTCGCGATGACCGTCACCGGCGCCACGTCGCGGCGCGGATCGAACGGCATCTCCTTCATCGTGAACGCGTTGATGACGTGCGTGGCGACGACGACCGCCAGGGTCGTCCCGTCGGGCGGCGAGTCGATCATCGCGCGCGTGCCGATGACACCGTTCGCGCCGGCGCGGTTCTCGACGATCACGACCTGGCCCCACAGCTCGCCCAGCTTCTGCGCCGTCGAGCGCGTCAGGATGTCGGTGCCGCCGCCGGGCGAGTACGGCACGATGAGCTTCACCTGTTTCGAGGAGAGCGCGCCCTGGGCCAAGGCCAGGCCCGGTGCGGCGAGGGCGAGCGCGACGAGACGAAGGAGCGATCCGGGACGCATGGTGCCTGCCCTCATCGGATGCGGCGGGGCGCGCAGTATAGCGCCGGCCCGAGCGAGGCCGTCGCGCGGCGCGCCGTGCGGGCCGGTGTTCGTTTATCGACGCTCGCGTACCGACCAGACTCCCAGCGCTGCTTAACCCCATTCCCGCCCGCCCGCCGTTTACCGCCAGCGAGAAGTTGAGGGAGGGAACGACCGATGCCGAAGGCACTCCTGCTGGCCGCCGCCGTGGCGGGGTTCGCCGCGATTACGAGCTCCGCCCCGGTCGGCGCTGGCCCGTCTACTGCGCCGCGAAAGACGCTCACGGCCTTCGCCGACGAACGGGAGCTCGCCGCGGTCCTCAAGCGCTGGGCCGACGAGATGCGGCTCCGCGACCTATATGCCGGGCGAATGCTCTTCAGCCAGGCCGCAACAGCGACCGCGCCGGCTCCCGCGGCGACCGCGCCGGCTCCCGCGGCGGCCGCCGCCGAGGCCGAGTCGGTCACCAATGTCCAGCACGCGGGCGTGGACGAGGGCGGAATCGTCAAGCTGCACGGCGAGCACCTCGTCATCCTGCGGCGGGGACGCCTCTTCACCGTCCGCATCGCCGGCGGCGCGCTCGAGCCCGTGTCGTCGGCCGAAGCATTTGGCCCGGATGTCGACCCCGCCGGCGCGTGGTACGACGAGATGCTCATCTCGGGGAACACGATCGCCGTCATCGGCTACAGCTATGCGCGCGGCGGCACCGAGGTCGGATTGTTCGAGATCTCCAGCGCGGGCCGGCTCGCGCACAAGGGCACCTATCACCTGCGCTCGAACGACTACTACTCCTCGCGCAACTACGCGAGCCGGCTGATCGGTACCAAGCTCGTCTTCTACTCCCCGCTCTACCTCAACCTATGGTACGGCGATCCGTACGCCTCGTTCCCGGCGATGCGCAGGTGGCACGCAGGCGCGACCGCCGCCGAGTTCAAGCGTATCGCGCCGGCGACGCGCATCTATCGGACCGACGAGAACCTCGACCCGCATGCGGGCATCGCGCTCCACACCGTCTCGGTCTGCGATCTCGCTCGACTTGAGCTCGAGTGCGCGAGCACGGCGGTGATGGCCCCGCCGGGAAGAGTCTTCTATGTGTCACCGAGCTCGGTCTTCGTGTGGACGACGGCCTGGCGACGGGATGGCGCGGGTGGCGCCACCGGCTCGAGCCTGTTCCGGATTCCGCTCGACGGCGCGGCCCCCAGCGCACTCAAGACGGCCGGCTCACCCGTCGACCAGTTCTCGTTTCTCGAAGGCGAGGACGGCATGCTCAACGTCCTCGTGCGCTCGACCGGGCGCGGCGACGGCATGTGGGCGGCGGAGACGAACGCGGGCGATCTCGCGCTGCTGCGCGTCCCGCTCGCGAGCTTCTCCGACGGGCGGGACAGCGCGCCGGCGGCGGCCTATCGCTCACTGCCCAAGCCGAACGGGTACGCGCTGCAGAGCCGGTATATCGGCGCATATCTCCTTTACGGCGGTGGCACCGGCTGGCGCCGGCCGCAGGCGATGACACGGTCGCAGCTCTACGCGGTGAGCTATGCGGGCGACGCGCAGACTTACGAAGTGCCGCTCGTCCACGCCGTGGATCGGATCGAAGCGCTCGGCGCGAACGCGGTGGCGGTCGGAAGCGACGGCAGGGACCTCCATCTCACGAGCCTCCGCCTCGCGCGGGTCCCGGTCGCGGTCGACCGGTACACGCGGAAGGACGCGGCGCAGGGCGAGACGCGGAGCCACGGCTTTTTCTACAAGGCCGAGAGGGGCGACGACGGCATGCTCGGGCTGCCAATCATCGGCGGTAGCCAAGCGGCGTCCCGGCAGCTGCGGAAGGAGTCGGCCGCGCTGCTCTATCTGCGGAACCGCGGATTGAGCTTCAGCGAGCTGGGGCTCCTGGAAGCGCGCCCCGGTGTCGCCGAGCGGCACGACGGCTGCCGCGCCTCGTGCGTGGACTGGTACGGCAACTCGCGGCCGCTCTTCGTCGGCGGGCGCGTCTTCGCGCTGATGGGCTACGAGATCGTCGAGGGCGCGGCGACTGAAAAGCGGATCGTCGAGACGCGGCGGGTGAGCTTCGCGCCGCGGCCGGTCGAAATCTCGCGGTAAAGCAGCGCAGCACGATTCTTCCTCCAGTTGACGCGGAGCCAGTTGATATACTGGCTCCCGCTTCCACGGAGGAGGATGCGATGAAGCTCATGGCAATTGCCGGGGGCGCTGCTGCGCTCGTCTCGCTCGGTTCCGTCCACGCCCAGACGCTCGGCATCGGCACCGCGCCGCAGGGCTCGATCGGCTACAACATGGGTTCGGCGATCGCGAAAGTGGTCGCCGAGACCGAGCAGCTGCAGAGCCGCGTGCAGCCGTACTCCGGGTCGAGCGCGATCCTGCCGCTCGTCAACTCCGGCGAGCTCGACCTCACGGTCTGCAACGTGCTCGAGGCGCAGGAGGCGGCGGCGGGCGAAGGGCCCTACAACGGCCGCAAGCAGCCGAACGTGCGCGTGCTCGCGGTGATCTTCCCGATCTATTCCAGCATCTTCGTGAAGAAGGACTCGCCGATCCAGACGATCGCCGAGCTGAAGGGCAAGCGCCTGCCGTACGGCTACACGGCGCAGCTCACTCTCAACCGGGTGGTAGACGCGATCCTCGCGACCGGCGGGCTCACCGGCAAGGACATCGTCCCGGTGCTGGTCCCGAACGTCATCCGCGGCGTCGATGATTTCGCCGAGGGCAAGGCGGACGGCGGCTTCTTCGCGCTCGGCGCGGCCAAGGTCTCCGAGATCGACAAGTCGGTCGGCGGCATCCGTTACCTGCCGGTGTCGGACGACCCGGCCGCGGTGGCGGCGATGCAGAAGATCATGGCCTACGCGTACGTGACGACGGTGAACCCTTCGCCCGCGTTCGCCGGCCTCGCCGGGCCCACCAAGCTCATGGCCTACGACTACCTCGTCGTCGCCGGCAGCCACGTCAAGGACGACGTCGTGTACCGCATCGCGAAGGCGATGTACGAGAACAAGCCGAAGCTGGTCGAGAGCCTCCGGGCGTTCGTCGGGTTCAACCCGGACGGCATGTTCAAGCAGATGCCGGCTCCGTTCCATCCCGGCGCGGTGAAGTACTACAGCGAGAAGGGTCTCAAGCAGTAGCGGATGGCTGAGGCGTTCATCGAGAGCCCTCAGCCTCCCGGCGCGGCGCGCCCCTGGGCGCGCACGATTCTCCTCCTCCAGGCGATGCTCGTCGCCTGCGTCGTCGCGTGGGTGCTCGACCTGCCGCAGAAGGCGGGCATTGCGCTCTACACCGAGCAGTTTCTCGTCACGGTCCTCGGTCTGGCGATCGCGCTCTGCTTTCTCACCGCGCCGGCGCGACCCCACGACCATGAAGGAACGCGCTCGCGCGTTGAGGGCCGCGTGCCGTGGTGGGATGCGGTCGCGGCGTTCGTCGGGCTCGCGCTGTGCCTGTGGATCGCCTGGCGCTACCCGACGCTCGTGTACGAGCTCGCCAGCCGACCGCTCGACGGCATCCTGATGTCGGCGGTGCTCGCGCTCCTCGTGCTCGAGGGCACGCGGCGCATGACCGGCATCTCGCTCGTCGGCTTTACGCTCGCAGGCGTCGTCTACGCAATGGTCGGCCACCATCTGCCCGGCGTGTTCCAGGCGCGGCCGGTCGACTTCACGCGGCTGCTCGTGTACCTCGGCCTCGACACGAACGCGCTCCTCGGCACGTCGCTCAGCATCGCGGTGATCGTGGTCGTGCCGTTCATCCTGCTCGGGACACTCCTCAGCAGGTGCGGCGGGTCGGAGTTCTTCACCGACCTGGCGATGGCGTGGATGGGACGCTACCGGGGCGGCGCGGCGAAGATCGCGGTCGCCGGCTCCGCGTTCTTCGGCATGATCTCCGGCAGCGCGGTCGCGAACGTCTCGGCGGTCGGCGTCGTCACGATCCCGATGATGAAGCGCTCCGGCTTCCCGGCGCAGATCGCGGCGGCGATCGAGGCGGTCGGTTCGACCGGCGGCCAGCTCATGCCGCCGGTGATGGGCGCGGCGGCGTTCCTGATGGCCGAAGTGCTGCAGGTGCCGTACGTCGCGGTGATGATCGCCGCGATCATCCCGGCGTTCCTGTACTACCTCGCGCTCTTCTTCCAGGTCGACCTCGAGGCCGCCAAGCGCGGCATCCGCGGCGAGCCCGCGGCGCGCGCGACGCAGACGCTCGCGGTCCTGAAGGCCGGCTGGTACTTCCCGGTGCCGTTCGGGCTGCTCGTCTACGCGCTCGTGGTCTGGAACTGGCGCGCCGAGTACGCGGCGCTCGCCGCCGCTGCGGTGCTTATCGCCTGCTCGCTCGCCTTCGGGTACAAGGGCGAGCGGATTCCGCTGAAGGACATGCTCAAGGCGACCGTGTCGACCGGCGGCGCCGTGGTGGACCTCATCCTCATCTGTGCGGTCGCGGGGATGTTCATCGGCATCCTCAACATCACCGGGCTCGCCTTCGGCATGACGCTGCAGCTCCTCGCGATCACCGGCGAGAGCCTGCCGTGGCTCCTCGCGCTCACCGCAGTCATGGCGATCCTGCTCGGCCTCGGTCTGCCCACCGTGGGCGTCTACATCATCATGGCCACGTTGATCGCGCCGGCGCTCGTGAAGGTCGGGATCGCGCCGATGGCGGCGCACATGTTCCTGCTGTACTTCGGGATCATGTCGATGGTGACGCCGCCGGTGGCCCTGTCGGCGTTCGCGGCCGCGAACATCGCCGGCGCCGACGTCGACAAGACCGGCTGGACCGCGACGCGGATCGGCTGGGCCGCCTACATCGTGCCGTTTCTCTTCGTGCTCTCGCCGAGCCTGCTCATGCAGGGGAGCCCGTTCGTGATCGCCTGGGCGGTCGCGACCGCGGCGGTCGGGATCTGGCTGGGGACTCTCGGGGTCGTCGGTTTCTTCTACGCGCCCATTCCACCGCTGCGACGCGCGCTCTTCATCGTCGCCGGCGTGCTGACGCTCATCCCCGCGGACATGTTCCCCGGAGCGATCTACACCGACTTCGCCGGGCTGGCGCTCGGCGGTGTGATGCTTGCACGCGAGCTCGGCTTCACGCGGCGCGCACGCCGCGCCTGAAACGACAGAATGCGGACCGCAGGTGTGGCGGAGCGGGCGCTACTTCACGACCGCCAATCCCGCGTCCTTCCACGCAGCGATGCCGCCCCGCACGTTCGCGGTGTCGGTGTAGCCGCGTTCGGTCATCGTGCGGGTGGCGCGCTCGCCGGCGTTGCCGTCACTGCAATAGACGACGATCGAACGGTCCCTGGCCGGCGCCAGATCGGCCAACCGGCGCTCCAGATCTCCGATCGGGACCGATACCGCGTTCGCGATGCGTTCGCGCGCGTAGGCGTCGCTCGGCCGGACGTCGAGGACGAGGGCAGCCTGGTCCGCGATGACGCGGCTCGCTTCCAACGCATCGAGCTCCCGGATTGGCGTCCGGTTCGCGTTCGGGAACCACACCGCCGCGAGCAGGCAGACGACGAGGGCGACGGCGACCTGCTGCGTGGAAGCGAGTCTCATGCGAGCTCACGGGTGGATGGAACGACTGCCAGCGTACCGTACACGCCCGCGTGCGCGCGGCGAGGTGGGCCGTACACTGCGGCATCTGTCACGCGGTTCCCGCCCCCGAGCCATGCGTCGAGCCGGCGCGGGTGAAAGAGGTGGCGCCCATCCATCAGAGAGGCGTCGGGGGTTCGACTTTAGCGCCGAGTTTCCGGACAATCGCCCGGGACACGATGCCCGCCGCCCGCCCGACCCGCCGCCGCGCAAGCCTCGCCCCGCGCAGGGAGAAGCGCGGGCTCGATGCCGCGCAGATCGCGCTCGCGCCGGACGCGCCCGAACTCGCGCCGCTCAGCGCCGAGGTGCGCGCCGCCGGGGGTGCGCCGATCGGCGCCTATCGCGAGCCGCTCTCCGGCCGCGCCCTGCTGCCCGTCGCCGCAGTGCAGCCGACGCCGTTCCAGCGCGATCTCTCGCCCACGCACACGAAGCGCCTCGCGCAGAAGATCGACGAAGCCGGCGCGTTCCTGGAGCCGATCATGCCGATCGCGGCGGCGCTCACGCGGATGGCCGCGGCGGCCAGGCGCTTCGACCCGAAGAGCGTGAAAGCGGGCGATCTCGCGCTCGTCGCGGCGCTCGCGCCCGAGGGTTAGAGAACGGTTCGCGCATGTCCGACCAACGACTCTCCTGGATGCGCGGAGTTCTCCTCGTACCTCTTCTGCTGTCCGCTCCTTTCTCCTGCGGCCTGGCGCAGGGCGCAGGAGACGACGACGTGAAGGCTCTCCGGGAGACCCTCGTGCTGATCGAGGAAGTGAAGGCGTTCGGGCGAACGCTCGGCGTCGAGCCGAGCGAGGCCCTGAGTCAGAGCAGCCGGGAAAAGCCTGCCCGTTCGATGTTGTGGCTCTGGCTCCAGAGACTCGGCACGATTGCGCTTCATGCTTCCCTGGATATCAGGCTCGAGATACAGTTCTCAGCCACCAAGGAAGAGCTGCCGCTCGAGTACCTCTATCTTTCCGGCAGCTACAGCGCCTATTTCCGGCAGGGGAATCAGTTCGGCGACCCGCGCTCCGTCGCCACGGTCGATTTCGCGCGCGATTCGATGCTGATCAAGGTCAAGACCGTGCTGCACGAGGACATGCACGACGACAGGAACTTCGATCTCCCGTGGGAAGACGAGGAGTCGATCATCACGCCGCTCGGGGCGCTGGCCGCCCTGGAATTCTTCAAGCACAAGGCCGATCGGGCAAATACCGAGCGCGCGCTGGAGGGGATCGAAGAGGAGAGAACCCTTTCGCGAGAGCTCGTTGCGATCGCGCGGACAGCCGACCAGCTCTTCAGGATCGGGGCGCCGTCCGAGTCGAGGAGAAAAGTACTCGAGCTGGTCCGCTCTTCGCGTCGTTATGCGCGCTGGTTCGAGTCCCATCTCGAGCACCAGGACGCGGATCGCGCGCTGGAAGCCAAGATCAGCCACGATCTCGCATACTACAAATACTACGACCGCATCGTCTCGATGTACGAGAGTCGAGGAGAGCTGCGAACGATCATCCGCGACCTCAAGAAGGTGCCTCAGGGGTCGACCGGGGAGGCTCTGGAAAGATTCCTCGCCGAACTGGAGCGGCAGTAGGAAGTCGGTCTCGACCCCTAGCCGCAGAGCTGACCGTGGCCGACCTGACTACTGCGGGTCGAGCCGATGCCGGCACACGCGCTGCTTTCCCGGCGCCGCGAAGACGGCGGCAACGATCTTCGGCTCGGCGCCGCGGTAATTCATCCGCGGCTTAGAATCCACTGTCCGGCGATAAACCCAACATGCCGTAGCCCGCAAAGGAGGGTGGAGATGAGAGCGATTTCGGTCGGCCTCTTGGCGTTTGCATTGAGCGGCTGTGCGACCACGCCGATGGGCGATCCAACAGTGTCGATACTGGTCGATCTCGATCCGGCGAGTACGGAGCGCACGGTGATCGTCGAGAGCATCACCGCGGACCGCAGCGGCATGCTTTATCTCCCCGATCGGGTGACCGGAAATATCCTCCGGGTCGATCCCAAGTCGCCGAAGGCGGTTGTCGTCGGAAGGATCGAGGCCCGGGAGATCCAGGGCAAAAGAGTCAATGCCGATCCTTCGGGTATCGCGTTTAACTCTCAAGGTGATCTTTTCGTAGCCGTCGGTCCGTTCAGTGAAGTTGTGCGCATCCGGGGTGCTGAGCTCGATCCGGCGAAGCCGGGATTGGCGCAAACCTTTGCGACCGGGACGGCTGGCGCGAATGGCATCGTCTTTGACCGGCAAGGAAATCTTTTCGTCTCAGGCGGCGCCAGCGGCATCGTCTATCGTGTCGGTCCGAATGGCGGCGCAGCCCAAGCGGCGGTGCAAATCGACAAGTACGTGCGCACGCTGCCCGACGGCAAGACCCAGCAGCAGATTGTCGCCAACGGTGTCGAGTTCGATGCCAACGGTGTGCTCCATGTCGCCGACACGGCGCGCGGCGCGATCTGGAAGGTTGTGATCGGCGCCGATGGCAAAGGCGGCAAACCGGTGCTACTCGCTCAGAGTCCACTGCTCGAAGGTGCCGACGGTCTGGCGTTCGATCGCAGTGGCACGCTCTGGGTCGTCCCTAATGAGCTTAACGCCATCGTCACGGTTACGCCGGATGGACAAGTGCGGCAGGTCGCCAAGAACGGCAGCCGGGGACCGTTGGAATTCCCGTCGGCGATCGTCTTTGCCGGCGATCGTGGTTATGTCTCAAACTTCGATACGCCGCGGCGCGACAACGTGGACGCCAACGGTCTTACCGCTCGCGACGGCATTGGCGCTTCCATCGTCCAGATCGCACCTTAGGAGCGTCTTTGTCCGGCCCTGCGAGGACCACCTGCGCAGGCAGCTTGGCGTTCGGGGCCACGACGCCCTGCAAACGAGCCGGGCCCGCGGTGTCACCGGAACCGGCGCCGTGTCGACACCAATGGCGGCATCGGGGTGGATACCGAGAGCTTCGAAGCAGCCGGCGGCGGTCGACTCCTGCTGGCCGGTTTGCGACGTGGCGGGAAGCGAGCCGTTGCCGACATTCACGTCGCCCCTAAACCACCTTACGATCGTTTCTCAAGGGTGTTCTGATAGAAAAAGCGAGTCATCTCGCGCGTAGCATCCGGGCCCTTCGGATCCACGTACGAGCCGCGCGGGCTCCCGCCAAACCACGCGTGACCGCCTTCATGCACCAGCCAGTGTTCGAGAACAACGCGTCCCGTCGAATCGCGGTGAACGGTGCGGGTATAGGCGTGACCGCCCGGCACTTGGCCGCGTTCTGTCGAGGCATCGGCCCTCGATGCGCCGTTGTGCTCCACTGATTGCGAAACCACCTGCTCGCTGTTTCGAGGATGCACGGTCTTATCCCGATCGCCGTGAAACACGATAGTCGGGGTTGCCGGCGGTAGAGACGTTGGGTCCATATTGCGGCCGGCCTTCGACGCCGGTATTCCGCGCATGGCGGCGAACGCGGACGGAAGATCGTGCGCGCTTCCGCAGGCGAGACCCGAGTGGACGCCGACGGCCGCGTAGAGCTCAGGGTAGGCCGTGCCCATGACGGCGGCCATTGCGCCGCCGGCCGACAGTCCAGCCACATAGACCTTACCTGGGTCGATACGGTAGCGTTTCATGACTTCGCGCGTCATGCCCGCGAGGATCCCCGGCTCGCCTTGGTCTCGGCGCTGGTCGCCGCGCCTAAACCAGTTCCAGCACCGCGAACGGTTGGCAGCACGGGTTTGCTCGGGATAGAGAACAAGACACTGCCGCTCCTCGGCCAGCGCGTTCATACGGGTGCCGTTTGCAAAGTCGTCGGGTGTTTGCGTGCAACCGTGCAACATCACAACAAGGGGGAGCGGTTGTCCCGCGTAGGTCGTCGGGATGTAAAGCTTGTAGGGGCGTGCCCCGGCCTGGCTGGCATAGGACCCGGTGACGAACTGTCCAGGTTGCCCGTCAACCACCGTCGTCTCGGGACGCGGCGCGTCTGTGACGGAGTCGCGGTCGAAGCGCTGGGATATGTCATCGCCCGCTGCCCTTTGAAGTGGAGCCAGGCCACGGTTCACGGGCTCCGCGACGTTTGAAAACTCGACGTCGATAACGTCGTTGCTCGCGCCGCCGTCGCGGTCCGACGCGTGGCGATCGGCACCTTCAGCGGCTGCCGAGCTGTGCCGAAGGACGCGTTGAATGAGTGCTGTGGCTTCTAGAAGGCGTCCCGCACGCGTGAGCTCAGTGGCCTCGATCAGGCCGATGGGTATTCCTTTGTTCGTAACCATGATCTCCCTTCGCAAGAGTAGACAGGCGGCTAGCGGATACGGTCGGCCAGGGCAGCCTTCACTTCGGGGCTGGCGCGCAGGGCACCCAGGACCACGATGGAGGCGATGGTTTGCGCTGCGAGCTGCGCCGGCACGTCGTCGTCGATCGTCGCCAGGCCAAGTACCTGAATGTGCAGTTGCTCATTCGCCGCCCGCAGGCTCTCGAGATCCTGGCGGGTGTAACGCTGCAAACCAAGCACCAGTGAGCGTCGCGCCACGGTCTGCTTCAGAACGTCGCCGTGGCCGCCAAGCTGAGCACGGATTGCCGTTCGAATGAAGTCCGTGCGGTTGGAATAGAACCCTTCCTGCACGAGCAAATCGATCTGTCCAAGATCGATGTACCCGAGATTGATCGTGATCTTTTCCGAGTCGGGCTCTTTGCGCCCCGGCTCGACTAATCGAAGCTTGACCATCCGTGTACCATCCTCTAGCCATCCTCTTACCATCCAACGAGATGGCAATATATCACAAGGGTGGACGGCTTGGGGGTCGGGATCGGCCTTGCGCGCAGCCGCTTGAAGGGTTGCAAGTTCGAGCGGCGTGTCCGCAAACGGCGGCTGGCCGAGCTAGAACTGCCAGGACCGATGTCGCCGGAGAACTATCCTCGGACCGCCGCTGGGAAATCGCTTGGAATCCTCGGTCCAAGCCAGACTGGTGGCGAAGCCGAGCCGGTGCCGTTACCTCGACCGGGTGCGGCAGTGCACGGCAGTGAGACCGGCGCGCGGGTCACTCCGCCGCGTCCCTCGCTGCCAGGTAGCCGCACACGCCGTGGATCCGCCGATGCATTCCTGCGCCGCATGCACGGCATGTTCGAATATCGTTTGAGCACCGGCGCGATCGCCTCGACAATCGCGGACTCGCGGCTCGAGGACGAACAGGCGATGAACACTCGGCGACTCCTCCACGCCGCTGCGACGTCATGAAGCAGACCGACCTCTCCCGCGCGCAGAGCTGGGCCATTCTCGGCGGCGCGGCCGTAATGCTGAGCCTTGCCATGGGCATGCGCCAGAGCCTTGGGCTGTTTCAGCCGCACCTCATCCGCGATATCGGCATCACTGCCGCGGACTTCTCGCTCGCGCTCGCCATCCAGAACATCCTCTGGGGTGCCACGCAACCCTTCGTCGGGATACTAGCCGACCGCTACGGCGCGCGTCCGGTGATGGTCGGCGGAGTTCTGGTCTACGCGGTTGGTCTCGGGCTCAGCGTGGTCGCGACTTCGTCGTTGCTGCTGATGCTCGGCTGGGGCATCTGCATCGGGCTGGCGCTGTCCTGCACCGCCTCGACGATCGCGATGACCGTGACTTCCCGCACCGTGTCCGCGGCGAAGCGCAGCGTCGCCATGGGTGCCGTTTCGGCGGTTGGCTCGCTCGGTTTGACGCTTGCTTCGCCGATGGCGCAGTCCCTGATCACGAGCGGCGGTTGGCAGGTCGCGGTCGTGGCGTTTGTCGGGCTCGCCGCGGTGATGTTGCCGGCCGCGTGGTTCGCGGGCGGCGCGGACAAGATCAAGGTCGATTCGGGCGCCGGGGCCCCGCAGTCGCTGGGAGAGGCGGTGCGGGAAGCCGCGAGCCATCCCGGGTACGTCGTGATGGCGCTCGCGTTCTTCGTCTGCGGGCTGCAGCTCGTGTTCCTGACCACGCACCTGCCGACCTATCTCGAGATTTGCGGCCTGGACCCGTCGGTGGGCGCGAATGCCTTGGCGCTGATCGGGCTGTTCAACGTGGCCGGGTCCTATCTGTTCGGCTGGCTCGGCGGGCGCCATTCCAAGCGCGTGCTGCTCGGCGGGATCTACATCCTGCGCTCGCTTTTCATCACCGCGTACTTCCTGGTGCCGCCGTCGCCGGCCTCGACGCTGGTGTTCGCCGCCGCGATGGGAGCCTTGTGGCTCGGCGTCGTGCCGCTGCTCAACGGGCTGGTGGTGCATCTGTTCGGCTTGCGGTACATGGCGACGCTTTCAGGAATCGCGTTCTTCAGCCATCAGGTCGGCTCGTTCATCGGCGCGTGGGGTGGGGGGCTGATCTACAGCATGCTCGGCTCGTACGACGCCGCGTGGCAATGGGCGGCGGGGATCGGAATACTGGCCGGCATCGCGCAGATGATGATGAACACGCGGCCGACGGCGCGCGTGGAGCGCGAGCAGGGGCTGGCGTTGCGTCCGGCGACGCAGGCGCGAAGCTAGGCGCGCCGCTTCCGGCCGATCAGCGCGTCGCGCCGATCCTGCCGGGTCGGCGGGCGATGTTCGGAACGTCAAGCCGCCATGCGTAGCCGGCGCGGGGGCCGGCGGAAGTGTTCGGCGGCCTGCAGCAGCGTGAGGTGCAGCACATCCCGCTGCGCGTGGCTGCCGCCGATGCGATGCGCGAGCGCCGGGAGCCGGGCCAGCAGGCTGATCGCGCGGGTGTAGTCGCCGCGGCCGAACGCGATCAGCGCGCGGCACGCCGGCAGCCCGACGCGTCGCGTCGTCTCCGCGAGGTGCCTCTCGGCGCCGCTGCGCCAGCTCTGGAACGCGGCGAGCGCGCGTTCAAACGCCTCCAGCGCAGCGGGTGTCGCGCCCGAGATATCGCACGCGCGGAAGTCGATGCGGCTCATGGCGCGGGACCCGGCCGCCGTGCTAGCGTTCCGCCTGGAGCGCCGTGCTCCGCGGCGCCTGGCCGGCCGGCTCGATGTTCAGGTTCATGCGGAACAGATTGTCCGGATCGAAGCGCCGCTTCGCAGCCTGCAAGCGAGGGTAGTTCGTGCCGTAGCTCGCTGCGACGCGCTCGGCTTCGTCTTCGGTGAGGAAGTTGACGTAGCCGCTGCCCGTTGCGTGCGGCGCCGCGTTCCGGAAGACCTCGCGTGCCCACGAGCGGACCCGGTCGTCGTCGTGCGGATCGGACCAGCGGCCGTGCACGTTCATGATGTAGCGCGCATCGCGGCCGACATAGGCCGTCGCCGACGGATTCACGCGCGCCATCGCGGCACCCAGCTGGGCGACGAAAATCTCGCACTCCGGCCCCGGCAGTCGGCCGGCCGCCTCGATCACCACGTCGAGCGCCGAATCGGTCAGGGTGCTGAAGTTGTTGGACTTCCAGTAGTTGCGACCGCCCGGGGTGAGCAGCGGGTCGAACGCGCACTGGAAGGCCGCGTACGGCGTCGGCATCAGGGCGCTGCCGATGGGCTCGCCGAACTGCAAGACCGGCGCCGCGGCGCGCTGGCCCGCAGCGACCTCTCCGCTGTGGACGACCGCGAGCACCACGACCTCGGTTCCATGCACCGACGCGGGCAGGAACGGCAGCGGCGGCGCCTTGCGCAGCACGCTCCAGACGCTCAGTTCTTCCGGCGCATCGGCGGTGAAATCGCGCCACGCGCGCAGGACCTGCCGTGCCTGCGCGAACGGGTAAACGACCAGTCCGGCGTAGATCTCCGGTCCGACCGGGTGCAGCTGGAACTCGAACGAGGTCACCACCCCGAAGTTGCCGCCGCCGCCGCGCACTGCCCAGAACAGATCGGGCTCGGACGTGGCCGACGCGACGCGCACTTCGCCGTCGGCCGTCACGACGGTGGCGGCGAGCAGGTTGTCGATCGTCATGCCGTAGCGGCGCGTCAGCCAGCCGAAGCCGCCGCCGAGCGTGAGCCCGGCGACGCCCGTGGTGGAATTGATGCCGAGCGGCGTGGCGAGGCCATGGGCCTGGGCTGCGCGATCGAAGTCGGCGAGCAGCGCGCCCGGACCGACGCGGGCGGTACGGTTCCCCGCATCGACGCTCACCGCCCGCATGCCCGACAGATCGATCATCAGCCCGCCTTCGGCGACCGCGTTGCCGGCGATGTGATGACCGCCGCCGCGCACGCTGACCAGCATGCGGTGCGCGCCCGCGAAGCGCACGGCGGACTGGACGTCGGCGTCGTTCAGGCAGCGGGCGATCAGGGCGGGGCGGCGATCCACCGTGCCGTTCCAGACCTTGCGCGCTTCCTCGTAAGCGCCATCCGCGGCACTGAGCAAGCCGCCGCTGACGCGCGCGGCGAGGGCGTCGGCATCGGTCCGGCGAAGCTGCCGGACATCGTTGTCCAGCGTCTGATAGGTCAGCGTATGCACATCATCCTCCGGCAAGGGAAAGCGTGGGTGGGCGACTTGCTGCGGTTTCGTCGCAGCGCGCATGGCCGGATCTTGCGCGGTTGCGCGACCCGGCACTTGACTCGGCGTCCTTCGATCTTGATCGCGCGTCCGGCGTCGCGAGGTCGTACACTGCCGGCTTGATCCATCGTCCGCGCGCCTTGATCGAGACTCCGGCGCGAGCATCGAAATGAGCCGGGACATCCTGTCGGATGTGCTGCGCAGCGTTCGCCTGCGCGGCGCGGTGTTCTTCTATATCAGCGGCTGCAGCGAGTGGGCCGCCGAGGCGCCCGCCTCGAACGAGATCGCACGGCTGCTGATGCCCGGCGTCGAACACGTGATGGAGTACCACGCCGTTGCGCAGGGCAATTGTTGGGCTGCGATACCGGACGGGCCGGCGGTGCGCCTGTCGACCGGCGACGTGGTGATGTTTCCGCACGGTGACGCGCACGTCGTCTCGAGCGCACCGGGGATGCGGGGCGATCCGCCGGACCCGCGCTGGTTCCGCGAATCGACCATGGACGAGTTGCCGCTGCGGATCGCCTACAACGGCTCGAACAGTCCATCGACCGTACCCTCCGAACTCCCCGGTGAGACGACCATCGTGTGCGGCTTCCTCGGCTGCGATCTGCAGCCGTTCAATCCGTTGATCGCGACCCTGCCGCGCCTGCTGCATCTGCGTGCGCCCGACGATGGCGGCTGGATCGCGCAGTTCATGCACCAGGCCGTGGCCGAATCGCGCGCCAGGCGCCCGGGCGGCGAGGCGATGCTGGCGCGAATGAGCGAGATGATGTTCGTCGACGCGGTGCGGCGCTACACGGCCGGTCTGCCGCTGGACAGCGCCGGTTGGCTGGCCGGCCTGCGCGACCGCCTGGTCGGGCGCGCGCTGGCGTTGCTGCACGAACAGCCGGCGCAAGACTGGACGATCGATGAACTCGGACGGCGCATCGGCCTGTCGCGCTCGGCGTTGCACGAACGCTTCGTTCAGCTGATCGGCATGCCACCGATGCAATACCTCGCCCAGTGGCGCATGCAGGCGGCGGCGCGGATGCTGCTCGACACGCGCGCCACGGTGGCGACGGTCGCCCTCGAAGTCGGCTATGACTCCGAGGCTGCGTTCGCGCGGGCGTTCAAGCGCCTGGTGGGCAAGCCGCCGGCAGCGTGGCGACGCGAGCGCAGCGCGGAGACTGCTGATGCGCGCGACCCGGCTATCCCCTCAAGGTCTGTTCGAGGACGTGCTCGACCGCTCCGCGCGACGCGCGCCTGACACGGATCAGGCGCGCCAGGCCGCGAAGCAGAGCCCGGTGCCGGTTCCCGCCGGCGAGCGGTACGCGGGAACGTACTCCACCCACGCGAGCGGGAGATGCTCCAGCGCGCCGGCAGCCGCGATCCAGTTGCGGATCTCGGAGTTTCCCGAGTTCAACTTCTTCGCCGGCAGCGACGCGAGCGACCCGGCGTCCTTGCCCCGCATCGCAGCGATGATCGCCCGGTCGAACGGCTCGTCGATCGCGAAGTGGCTCAGGCCGCCGGAAGCGAGCACGCCGACGCGTGCGGGCGCCGGCCAGGACTCGACCGCGGCGCGGATCGCACGGCCGATCGCCTGGCAGCGCGCGGGCGTCGGCTGGTTCGGCGGATAGTAAGTGTTGAGGAACACCGGCACGAAGGCGAGCTTCGCCTCGTCGCGGAGCAGGCGCCGGTGCACGAACGCGAACGCGTGGCCTTCCCCCTCGCCGCGCGGCAGGCGGTCGGAGGCCGCGGCGTCGAATCCGTTCGCCACGAGGTGCGCGGCGAGATGCCGCGCGAGCCCGGCGTCGACCGGATACTCGGCGCGTCCCGGGCCGACGTAATAGCGCGACTGGATCGCCGCGAACCAGTCGGGCCAGTCCGGTTTCGGCGGACGCATCTGGTGCGCGATCGTGTTCCCGTAGTAGACGGCGAGCGCGGGGATGCAGTCGTCGAGGAAGAGCTCCTTCTGATCGTCGCCGATCACGAGCAGCGCATCGAGGCGCGCGTGCCCGATCTCCCCGCTGAGGCGATCGAGCGCCGAGTGCGCGGTCCGCAGCCGCTCGGCGAACCGCGTCGGGGTGCACTCGCCGTTCAGCCGGCCGCCGGCCTGCGCCAGCAGCGCGTCGTAGCCGGTCCGCTCGCCGTTCCGATCGAAGAGCTGGAGCGTCCGGTCGCGCGGCGCGAACCGCGCCCACTCCTCCGCCGTCGCGTTCAGCATCGGCGAGTGCGACGTGCCGATGCCGAGGACGACCTCCCCCACGGCTACTTCTTCAGCCCGATGAGGCCCATCAGCTGGGCGAGCTCGGCGTCCTCTTTCGCGATCAGCTCGCCGAACTCGCCCGCCGGCAGGTACGCGGGACGCACGCCGAGCTTCTCGGCGGCGCGCGCGAACTCCGGGCTCTCGGCCGTCTGGCGGATCGCGGTCGCGAGCCCGAGGATGATCACGCGCGGCGTGCCGCGCGGCACCGCGATGCCGCGCCAAGCCTCGAGCGACACGTCGACGCCCTGCTCCCTCGCCGTCGGCACGTCGGGCAGTGCCGGGTCGCGTTCCGGAATCATCGCCGCCAGCAGCCGCACGTTGCCCGCCTTCACTTGGGCGGCGAGCGCGCCCGGGAGCTGCACGAGCACGTCGACGTGACCGCCGAGGAGATTCGGCACCACCTGCGCCGCGGCGTAAGGAACGTCGACGACCTTGACGCCCGCCGTATGGAACAGCGCCACCGACGAGATGTGGGTGTGGCTGCCGATCCCGGAGTTGCCGACCGTGATGACGCCGGGGCGCGCCTTCGCATCGGCCAACAGCTCGCCGAGCGTCTTCCATTTCCCGTCACCGCGCACCGCGACCACCGGCGACTCGACCAGCACCCGCGCCACCGGATCGAACGCCTTGTAGTCGAACGCGAGCTGGCCGGAGTGATACGTGGTCGAGATCGAGTTCGAGTTCCACACGAGCGAGTAGCCGTCGGGCTTCTGGCTCGCGACGTGCTTGTAGCCGATGGCGCCGCCCGCGCCGGGCCGGTTGACGACGAGCACGGTCTGGCCGAGGTGCTTCGACATGCCCTCGGCAAGCAGCCGTGCGGTGACGTCGGCCGACGTTCCGGCGGGGAAGAGGACGGTCATTTCGACGTTGCCGCGCTGCGGGAACGGCGGCTCCTGCGCGAACGCGAGCGCGGGCAGCGCGACGCAGCCGATCAGCAGAATTCTCCTCGTGATCCTCATCGTTTTCTCCTCCTAGGCGCTTGCGTCCGCGAGCACCTCGGCAACCGTCACCCGGCGCCCGGTCCGCGCGGACTCGATCCCGGCGCGGATGACGGCGAGCGAGCGCGTCGCCGCCTCGCCGTCCATCTCGGGACGCCCCGCTCCGCGCGCGGCGCGGGCGAACTCCTCGAGCTCGTCGACGAACGCGTCGAGCTTCGGCACCGCCACCGGTTCCGAGCGTTCGGCGCCGCGCCTGAGAAAGCGGAGGCCCTGGTGGAAGTCGTAGTACGCGCTCGCCTCCTTGCCGTAGATGTTCATCAGGTAGTACTCGGAGGCCGACGCGTAGCTCGCGTTCACCGTCGCGAGCGCACCGCTCTCGTGCTCGAGGAGGAGGCTCGCGACGTCCGGGTTGTCGCCCGGGAGGACGAGCTGCGCGAGGCTCCCGCTCACCGCCTTCACGGGACCGAGGAGGTACTCGAGGACGTCGGTGTAATGAACCCCGATCTGCAGCATCACCCCGCCGGGCATCCCTTCGGCGGTGTAGCGCCACGAGCTCAAGTCGATCTTGCCCAGGCGATCGCGGCTGATGTTCGCCTCGGCGTTGACGATGCGCCCGAAGGTTCCATCGTCGATCTCCCGGCGGATCCACCGGAACTGGCTCTCGCGGCGGCGCTGGTAGCCGATCGCGAGGACGACGCCGGCCTTCCGGCACGCCGCAGTGATCGCTCGCGCGTCGGCGACCGTGTTCGCGATCGGCTTGTCGAGGAAGACGTGCTTCCCCGCGTGCGCCGCGAGCCGGGTCGTCTCGAGGTGCACGTTGTTCGGCGTCGTGTTGACGATCGCCTCGATCGTGCGGTCCTCGAGGATCGCCTCATAGCTCGGCGCCGCCCGGCATGCGTACTTGGCGGCGAACTTCGCCCGCTTGTCCGCCGAGCGCGTGTAGCACGCCACGATCTCGAGCTTGCCCGAGCGCACGATCGCATCGGCGAGCACGTCCGACCACCAGCCCATCCCGATGCAGGCGACGCGGAGCGGCGCGGCACTCACTTCCAGCTCGCCCCGATCGACTCCACTGCAGCCTGCGCGATCCGCGCGTCGGCCTCCCAGTCGCCGCCGCTCACGCCGATCCCGCCGACGCATTCGCCGTCGACGAGGATCGGGAAGCCGCCCTCCATCGCCGTCCAGCGGTCCGGGCCCGCCGCCAGCGCGAGCCCGAGCGCGTGCGTCGTGTCGAGCGGCTGTCCCTGCGCGCCCTGCATGGTCGTCGGCCGCCGGTTGGATGCCGCGCAGACGGCCTTCGTCGTCGACGAGTGCACGGTGTGGAACCGCCCGCCGTCCATGCGCTCGAGGAGCACCAGATTGCCGCCGGCGTCGGCGATCGCGACCGTGATCGCGATCTTCGCCTCCTCGGCTTTGGCGATGGCGGTTTCCGCTATCCGGCGCGCGCCGGCGCGGGTCAGACGCTTCGTGTTCGCGACGTACATGCTGCAACCTCCGGGTAACGATGGCTCGGGCGCCCTTGCCGGACGCCGAGGAAAATCACCCGCCCGGCTTGATGCCGGCGGTTTCAACCACCCGCTGCCACTTCGCGACGTCCCGCTCGAGCACCATCCGCAGGCGCTCCGGTGAACCGCCCGCGGGCTCCATGCCGCTGGCCGCCAGGCGCTCTTTCACATCCGGCAATTGTAGGATGCGGTCGACGTCCCTGTTCCAGCGCGCGACGACGTCCCGCGGAACCGCCTTCGGCCCCAGGACGGCCGCCCACGTCACGGCTTCGTAGCCAGGCAGGGTTTCCGCCACGGTGGGGATCTCCGACACGGTGTCGGCGCGCCTGGCGGTAGTGACCGCGACGCCGCGAAGGCGCCCCGACCTGAGGTGCGGGATCATCACCGACATGTTGCCGAACATGAGCTGAATCTGCGCGCCGAGCAGCTCGTTGAGTGCGGGCCCGGTCCCTCCGCGTCCGCCTTCTGGATCGGAGCTCGCGGGGCATCGAGCCTACGATGTATGCGCGCGCGCCGCTCAAGCGCGGGACCGTCGTGTTCGACGAGTTGCTGCAGGGCGTGAGGGAAATCGAGTACCTGGCGGACCCGGGTGTGGGGGAGGTTCGCATTGCCTCGTCGGAGTTGTTCGCCGCCGGGTTGCTGCCGGCCGCGATCGCCCGGTTCTCGCGCCGCCATCCCCGCGTCTCGGTCTGCGTATTCCAGGCAAACACCGCGACGCTCGAGTTCCAGGAACTCCGAGAGCGAACTGTCGACCTGGTGCTGGCAAGAACGCACGGGGCGCTTGCGGACGACGATCTCGATATCGAAGTCCTCGGCCACGACCGGCATTTCGTCGTGGCGGGAACGCGAAGCCGCTGGGCACGTCGACGCAAGGTCGCGCTTGCGGAACTGGTCGACGAGCCGTGGATCTTTCCCGCGACTCAGGTCGTCCGTGCTTTGATCGCCGAGGCTTTCAAAGCGCACAAACTGGAGGTTCCGCGGGAGCGGGTGAGCGCCGGCTCGATCCTGCTGCGCAGCCAGCTCCTCGCAACCGGGCGGTTTCTCGACGTCCTTCCCGATTCGGTACTGCGATACAACGCCAAGCAGTGGTCGCTCAAGGCGTTGCCCGTCGATCTGGGCGTCAAGCCGCGGTCGATTGCGACGGTTACGTTGAAGAATCGGACCGTCAGCCCGGTGGCTCGGCTCTTCGTCGAGCAGCCGCGCGCGGTGGCGAAATCGCTGTTCGCGGGGCCGGGTTCGGCATGACGGCGTACCCGACGACTTACAGTACAAAGCCGGCGGCAGCGCCAGCGGCGATAAGAGCGAGCGGGTGCGCGCGCGTGAACGCGCTCCCGACCGCGACGGCGGCGGTGATGGCGTAGCCCGCAACGCCGGCGCCGATCCCTTGCGCGAGCACGATGCCGCTCGCGATCACGAGCCCGACCGTCAGCGGGGCGAGGCCCTGCAGCGCGATCGCCTTCCACAGCGCGTCGCCGCCGCGGCGATCGAAGTGCGCGAACGCATACGTCGCAAACGACGACGGCAGGATGAATGCGAGCGGGGCAACGACCGCGGCGAGGAGCCCGCCGAACTGGTAGCCGAGGAGCGTCGAGACGAGCACGTTGGGCCCCGGCGCGGCCTGGCTCAGCGCCACCAGGGCGGCGAAGTCCTGGCCGCTCAGCCACCCGTGTTCGAGGACGACGAAGCGGTAGATGTCGGGCAGCATCGCGTGCGCCCCGCCGACCGACACGATCGACAGCAGCGCGAGGTGCGCCGCGAACGACCAGGCCGGATCGGCGACGATGTTGTCCATCTACCCGCGCCACCGCCATGCGCACAGGATGCCGAGCGGTGCGAGGCCCAGCACCACCCACGGCAGCGGAATGCGCCAGACGACGGCCGCGCCCAGCGCGGCCAGCGCGACCGCCGCCGCCCACGCCTTCCGCGGCAGCGCGACCGCGAGCTTCAACCCCATGCCGAGGATGAGCCCGGCGGCCGCGGCGCCGATGCCGACGAACATCTGCTTCAGCCAGGCGATCTCGGCGAACTGGCGGTAGAGGATTGCGAGCACCAGGAACACGAGGAGCGGCGGCACGAAGAGCCCGCCGAGTGCCGCCGCCGCGCCCGCCGCGCCGCGAAAGCGGGTGCCGACGAGGATCGCGACGTTGCCGATGTTCGGTCCCGGGAGGAGCTGCGCGACGCTCAGCACCTCGGTGAATTCGCGGTCGTCGAGCCAGCGCTCGTCCGCGACGATCGTGCGGTGGGCATACGGCAGCACGCCGCCGATGCCGGAGAGCCCGATGCGCGCGAAGCCCCAGGCGAGCGAACGGCAGGTGATCGCGCGGGGCGGACGAAGCGCGGGCGCCGCGTTCTCCATGACGCGCGGATTATCCGCGACGGCGCAACGCGCGGCAATCGCGCGCCGCGCGGCGTCGGTGCGCGCGGTCGCCGCGCGTCAGCGAAGGCTGCGGCGCGGCTTCGTGACGCACGCTCGCCGGGGCCGCCGGCTGCGGCGCACGAACTCGAGCCCGACGATGATGCAGAGGACGGCGGCGACGACGGTGGCGGTCATGTCACGTCCCCCGGATGAGCCCGCTGCCCGCAGGCGCACCGAAGCGCCTGCGGGCCGCAGTCCGGGACTCCACGACTCCCCCGCACCCCTCGCGGCTGACGCGGTCCCGGTCGCGCGTGCCGCTTCTCCCTGCCCTGTTCGATCCGATCGCGAAGGATTGCATTGTTCGGCCGGTGCAGGCCGGCGGGAATCGGGGCTTCCCCGAGAAGCGGCCGGGAAAGCCCTGAGCTCGGGCCACGCCGCGCGTGCGGGGTGCACTTTTCCACGCCGGCGACGCCAGGGTCCCGGGCGGGGGA
>CAWGCC010000004.1:0-65391 GCA_963820965.1 uncultured beta proteobacterium
GGCAACGAGAGCCAGGCCGGCGGGCAACGTCCATTAGACCCTCGATCGGCTACGGCAACCTTGACGAAATGAAACTTACGCCGTCCCTGCCGGCGCCGGCTGGCACCGAGCCGCTCCATGCCGGGAAACCGTGCATGGGCGACCGGCGTCGTGGCCGGCAGACTGTGAAGGCACAGCGGGGGATTATGCCTGAAGGCGGCTCAGGTCAAGCAGTACGTCCCCGAGGGGGCCGGCGCCACCTGGAGCCGCTCAGAAATACCAGGACAAGCTCAAAGTCCCGAGCTCGGCGTGCTCCCGCTCGGTTTCGAAGGTCTTGGTGAAGTACGTTCTACCGAGGAAGGCTACGAAACGGCGATGTCGCACGGAGATGCCGACCGTCGCCATGCCGATGAAAGGCTCTGTGTCGACTGATCGGGCTGTCCCTGAACACTGTACCGTTCGGAAGCTGCGTGTCCCAGCCCATCGGCTCCTCCGAGCTCATTGATCCTGCCTCCTTCGAGCAGCTCTCCATTTGCGGTCATCGGCGCACAGCGTTTGCACTGATGGTCATGCCGCGTTCGATCGCGTGCGTGCTCGCCGCAGCTGTGGATGCGCCGAGTTCGTCTCGACCCCGCGCTCGTCGACGCCGGTGACCATCGTGCCGACATGGATCTCGACGCCCAGGTTTCGGAGGTCTCGGGCCGCGCGCGCTCGCAGCGACTCAGGAAACGAAGGCAGGATCGTCGGCCCGACGTCGAGCAGGACCACCCGTGCCTGACGCGGATCGATGTTGCGGAAGTTGCGGCGCAGCGATCGGCGCTCGCGCAGCGTGCAGCAGCAGCTCGGCGTCGATCAGCCGGACTTCGAGTGCTGTTCGACGACATGGAGCTCCTCGACCGTGCGAACATCCCGATGCAGCGTCTGATGCAGCCCAAGGTCGAGGCGGAGGTGGCGTTCGTCGGGGGCATCCTCTGCGTGCGGCGTACTGGCTGGCAAGAACCATGGCTGCGCGCGGCCAGGGCCTGAAGGCCGGCGAGGTCATCCTGTCGGGCGCGCTCGGCCCCATGGTGCCGGTCGCGGCGGGCGATGCGGTCGAGGTTTGTCTCGGCGCGCTCGGCAGCGTGACTTGCCACCTGCAAACTACTGCCTAAGGTCACCTGGCATGTGAGAGCATCCGGGCCATGACTCTCCTGCATTCCGGGTTCCCCTTCGGGGCCGGAATGACAGGATCAGGATCGATGCCTTAGCTGAAGTTGTAAGTCCGCTCCCGTCAAGCCGCGTACACGATTCCGCTCTGCTCGGCCGACACGGTCGTGCCCGCCTCCCCCGCGACGATCTTGCCGAGGTCGGCCAGCGCCCCTATCGCAGCGCGCTTGCCGGTGGCCGAGGCGAAACGGCATGCGGGCTCGACCTTCGGCCCCATCGAGCCGGCCGCGAACTGCATGGCCCAGAGTGCCGCCGGCGAACCGCGCCGGATCGCCTTCTGCGTGGGCTTGCCCCAGTCCACGTAGACTGCATCGGCGTCGGTCAGCATCACGAACAGGTCCGCACCCAGCTCGCGCGCGAGCAGCTCCGAGGCGAGGTCCTTGTCGATCACGCACTCGATGCCGGCCAGATTGCCAAGCTCCCGCTCGATCATGTAGCCGATCATGCCCTCGGTCTCGGCGCCCAGCACGTCCAGCGGATAGGTCTCCACCTTGGCGTACGCCGCGCCTTGCAGCGCCAGCAGTCCCACCTGGGGTCCGTTGCCGTGGCCGATCACGAGCTGATGTTGCATGGTCACCGGGGAGAGCGCTTTGGCGGCGATGCGCACGTTGCGGCGCTGGCTATCGGCGGTCATCGGCTCCCCCCGCCGCAGCAGGGCGTTGCCGTCCAAGGCTGTGACTACGAGCGCATGGCGTCAGTCTCCCAGCGTGGCCACCAGTATGGCCTTGATGGTGTGCATGCGGTTCTCCGCCTGCTCGAAGGCGAGGTTGTACTCCGACTCGAACACGTCGTTGGTCACCTCGAGGCCGTTGGAGATGCCGTAGACTTCGGCGATCTGCCTCCCGAGCGTCGTCTCGGTGTCGTGGAAAGCAGGCAGGCAGTGCATGAACTTGACGTGCGGGTTTGCGCTCGCCTTCATCAGCTCGAGGTTGACCTGGTACGGCCGCAGCAGCTCGATGCGCTCCTTCCACACCTCTTTCGGCTCTCCCATCGACACCCAGACATCGGTGTGGATGTAGTCCACGCCCTTGACCGCCTGCTTGACGTCGTCGGTGATGGTGAGGCTGCCGCCGTACCTCTTCTCCAGGTCGCGCGCGATGGTCACGAACTCGTCCGAGGGCCACAGCTTGCGCGGCCCGCAGATGCGCACTTCCATCCCATCAGGCAGCCCACGATCATCAGCGAATGCCCCATGTTGTTGCGCGTGTCGCCGACGAAGGCGTACTTGATGTCCGAGATCGGCTTGTCGCTGTGCTCGCGCATGGTCATCACGTCGGCGAGCATCTGCGTCGGATGGTATTCGTCGGTGAGCCCGTTGAACACCGGTACGCCGGCATACTTGGCAAGCGTCTCCACCCCGCCCTGGCTGGCACCGCGGTACTCGATGGCGTCGTACATGCGTCCCAGGACGCGCGCGGTGTCCTTGAACGATTCCTTGTGGCCGATCTGAGAGCCGGACGGATCGAGGTAGGTGACGTTTGCGCCCTGGTCGTAGCAGGCGACCTCGAAGGCGCAGCGGGTGCGGGTCGAGGTCTTCTCGAAGATCAGGCAGATCTCCTCACCCCAGCCCTCTTCCGCAAGGGGAGAGGGGGCGGGAAGTCAATACGCCGGGTCGCGCGAAATCGGGCAGGTCATGCAGTGGCCGCCGCCGCGGCCGCGGCCCAGCTCGGAGCCGCGCACCGTGATGACTTCGACGCCAGCCTTGCGCAGCAGCGTGTTGGTGTGGGTGTTGCGGTCGTAGGCCACCACCACGCCGGGCTCGAGGGCGACCACGTTGTTGCCGTCGTCCCACTGCTCGCGCTGCGCCTGCCAGGCGTTGCCGCCGGTCTCCACCACGCGCAGCTCCTTCAGCCCCAGCGCCTCCTTGACGACGTCGAACAGATGGCCTTTGTCGCGCCGCACTTCGATTTCGCCATCTCCGCCGGGACGCGCGCTGTAGCAGCGGATCTGGTCCACGACCTCGCGGAATACCGTGCACAGGTCGCGGTCGCAGAAGCTGAACACCGTGTCCAGGTGCATCGCCGAACGGCTCTTTGGCATCAGGCAGCCGACCACGCGCGTGGCGGCTTTGTGCTTGAACAGGCGGTCCGCGACCTGATAGACGGCCTGGGGCGTGGTCCGCTCGCCCATCCCGATCAGCACCACGCCCTTGCCGATGGGCATCACGTCGCCGCCCTCCATGCTCGAGGCGCCGAAGTTCTCGTCGGAGTCGCCCCACCACAGGTGGAAACCGCCGCCCTTGAAGCGCGGGTGGAACTTGTACACGGCGCGCTGCAGGAGCGCCTCGGGCTTGCGCGCCGGCCAGTACATCGGATTGCAGGTGACCCCGTTGTAGATCCAGCAAGAGGGATCGCGCTGGAACAGCGTGTTGGGCAGCGGCGGGAGGACGAAATCGGTGCCGCCGAAGGCCTCGGCCATCGTCGCCGAGAGCTCGCCCTTGGGCAGGTCCAGGATCGCGATCCCGCCGATCAGGTGGTCGGCGAGCCGCTGCGACCGCATCTCGTCGAGCCAGGGGCGGATGAAGCGGGACGCGGCCAGCCCGACATCGTTGACGGTAATGCGGCGGTCCAGCACCCAGGCACGTGCCTCCCTGTCTTCGAGCGTCTCGGCCAGCAGATCGTGCAGATCGAGCACCTCGACCTCGCGCTCGCGCATCTTCAGCACGAAATCGTAGTGGTCCTTCTGCGCTTCGTGCACCCACAGGACGTCGTCAAACAGCAGGTCGCGGGCATTGCCGGGCGTCAAGCGCTGATGGGCCAGGCCCGGACGACACACCAGCACAGTCCGCAGCTTGCCGGCTTCGCTGTGCACTCCGAACTTCTGCATGGTTATCTCCATCTAGTTCAAAACGCGATCAACACAGAGGACACAGAGGATCACAGAGGAAACGTCAGCGGTGAATGCAGTCCTCTGTGTTCCTCTGTGTCCTCGGTGGAAACGCGGTTTTGCATCACGGCCTACTCGGGCAACGCACTGCGCCGGAAGAACTCGAGCGCGCTTTCGTCGGGCTCTCCGAACCATCTGGCGTACAAAACACGGGAACTCTGCAGATCTGAACAGCCGGCTCAAGGTCCGGTCCACGACCAGGCGAAAGTCGTCGTCGCCGCGCGCAAGCCCAAGCGCCAGCGGCTCATGCGTGTAGAGGCGGTCCAGCACGAACAGATCGCGGGCGGCAGGGTTGCGGGCGGCGGCTTTCAGCAGGATCGCGCGCTCGCCGAAGAAAACATCGGACTTGCGCGCCAGCAGCCGGTCGATGCCGGCGTCGTACGTATCGACGGGAACCACCTTGGCGGGGATGTTCATCGTCGCGCGCCGCTCCTGCAGCCAGCTTTCGCTGGTGGTGCCCGCGACCACGGAGAAGGTCTGCTGCACCAGGATCTGCGCGGGCGAGCCACGCCACAGCAGCCAGGGGCTGGCCGCCTCGCCACTGGCCAGGACCTGCCACACCCGATAGGAAGCGTCGGCGCGCAGCATGACGCCGATCCCGCCCGAGTAGACCGGGATCGAGAAGGACGCTTGTTGCCTGCGCGTCAGCGTCACGCTGTCCGCTTCGCACAGCAGGTCCACCCGGCCCTGCTGAACGTCGCGGAAACGCCCTTCGGCCGTGACCGGCACCCACTCCAGCGCCAGGGTCGAGACACCCGGCTCGGCCTTGACCGCCGCGGCGACGTGCTTGCACAGCTCCACCGAGTAGCCGGCCGCGTTGCCCGATTCGTCCCGATAGGAGAACGGCTGCGCGTCGGTTCGATACCCCAGGACAAGCTTGCCCTCCTGGCGGGCGCGCGTGAGCGCGCCCGCCGCCTGCGCAGGCGGCACCAGTGCCGCCGCGAGAAATGCAGCGGCGAAGAGTGCGAGCCATATGCGCTGCCCGCAAGTGCTTCCAAATTGTGTGCGCTTCATGTTCTGTCTCCTGTCGCCAGTCGATACGGCCACGGTTAAGCTGCTTTGGGCCAGGCTGCTTCGGCTGCGGTTGCGGCCGCTGCCGGCGTTGTGAAACGCGGTGCGATGAACGCCCAGATTAGCCATCCGAATCCCATCACCAGCATGCCGCCCATCACCGCTTCCAGTCCCGCCGCCCACAACGCGTAAACGTTGTAGACGATGCCCAGGGCCGCCACCGCGAGGTCGCGGCGGTAGGTCACTTCCGAAACCTTCGCAGCCTGCAAGATCACCGCCAACGCGGACAGCGCGAAGATGTAGGGAATGACGTTGGTCACCACGGCCAGATTCACCAGCGTCGCTGAACTGCGCGCTGAGATCGGGCGAGATCGTGGACAGCGCCATCAGCGACTGCACCACGCCCATGATCACCATGCCGGTAATCGGCACGCCCATCGCGTTCACCTTGGAGAAGAAGGCGGGAAACATGCGCTGGTCCGCCGCCGACTTGCCGGTCTGCGCGAGCGTGAACTGCCAGCCGAGCAGCGACCCGACGCAAGCCATGACCGCGAGGGCCATGACGATGTTGCCCACCGTCGGGTTGAACATCTGCGCATAAGCGAGCGCGAACGGTCCCGTCGAGTTCGCCAGCTCCGCGTTGGGCACGATGCCCGCAATGACGGTGGTGGACAGGATGTAGATCACGCCGGCGCCCAACGTGCCGAGCAGGCACGCGAGCGGCACGTTGCGCTTCGGGTTCTCCACCGCCGCCGAGTTCTGTGCCGCGGACTCCAGGCCGAGGAAGGCCCACAAGGTGAGCGTGATGCTCGAGCCCATCCCCTGCAGGATGCTGACGCCGTGCGGGTTCCAGGCCGCCGCGAAGGTGTCGCCCTTGAACCAGAACCAGCCGATGATGGAGATCAACCCTGACCGGCAGGATGACGCCCCATACCGTCACTGAACCGATGCGCCCGGTGATGCGCGGCCCACCGAAGTTGGCTACCGTCGTGAGCCACAGCAGGGCGATCACGCCGATGGTGGTGGCGACGGGCGTGGACGACAGCCACGGGAAGAACCCAGTGAGATATCCCACGGCCGACACCGCCACCGCGACGTTGGCGATCGCGAGCGACAAGAAGTAAAGGTACGACACGCCGAAGTAGCCGGCCTTGCCGTAGGCGTCTTCGGCATAGGCCGCCAGGCCGCCCTCGCGCTGATTGAAGACGCCGGCCTGCGCGAAGCCCCATGCCATCGCCATCGACCCTAGCGCCGTCACCACCCAGGACAGCAGCGAGATCGCCCCGGCCTTGGCCATGTTGGTCGGCAGCATGATGATGCCCGACCCCATCATGTTGATCGCCACGATGAACGTCAGCTGCATCAACGTCATCTTCTTCGCTTGCATAACGCCTCCTTACGGTTGGTTCGCGTGCGCCCGCTGGGCATTGCCGCCCTGGAGGACAAGATCGTCCAGCGACGCAGAGTGGAGGTGCTCAATGCGATCTACGATGCAGGACTTCTTGGGATCTCATACGGACTCCGGCCTGGGCGCGGGCAACACGACGCGCTCGATGCACTGGCTTTCGGGATCACGCGGAAGCACGGGGAAGCTGGATTTTAGACGCGGACTCGCCGCCTATTTTGATACGGTTTCGCACGACTGGAAGCTGCGGAATTCTTGCAGCATCGTATGGCGATCGCCGTCGCTTCGTCTCATCGGCCAAGGCTCAAGGCGGGCGCAATGGAAGAGGGCGCGGTCAGCGCAAGCGAGACTGGATCCCCGCAAGGGGGATTCGGTCGGGATCTGCCATTTCCATGTTCCATCGTTGTGGATCTCTAAACCGGCAGGTCGCTGATCAATGTGACGCCGTGACCCGGGCGCAACGTGAGCCGCAGGTAAGCCACTCGCCCGCGATCTTCGTGAGTAATGATGCTCGGGCGAGCCGCGTGCGTGGCCTCGGCGGTCTCGACGGAACCGACGAGCCGGGCGATGACCGCGGCAAAGGAGGAGATCGACCTGTATTGATTGACGATCACGGAGAATGCGCCGAGCAGCTGGCCGAAAGCCATGGCCCACTGCGTGATGACGCCGAACTCGATTTCTCCTCGGATGAACCGGGGCGCGACCAGGAGAATCGGGATGATCTGGATTAGGTCGTTGTAGCCCGTGGTGAAGAATCGGAGTTGCGGTTCACCGAAACCATGCGCCGGAAGTTTTCCGCCAAATCGTTGATCGCCCGGTGCAAGACGCTGCGTCGAGCCGGGCCGGCTGCGGGTGAGCGCAATGGAGCCACGCTCGACCGGAGCATACGCTGGAGCCCGACGTATGGCTCGCCGCCATATCGCACGGCTCGGCCGTGTCGTTGCCTACCAACGTATGGCTTGTTGCAACCCGTTCACCGCCTGCCTTTTCCTGCCCCTACCAAGGTACACCTCGTCGCGACCTCGGGGTCTTCGATTCGATGCGCTGGTAGCCGATCATCCTGCCAGGGATCAATAGTGTCGAGCGCTTTGGCGGCGTAACGTTGACCCTACCGATTAACGATCTCCACGTAGGGAATGTCATGAGACTTCCGCTCGCTATGCTCATCAATCGCCGGCACCTGCGACCTATCACCGCCGCAGCAATCCTCATCGCGTGCGCCGGCGCCCAGGCGAACGAAGTGCCGGGCTACGGCTTCGCGGACGCTGCGGAATGAAGATGATCGCTTGAAGGAACTGTTTGACTCCTCCCTCCCCGGTCCTCTCCTCCCCTTGACCGGGGCTTTTGACGGCGGGCCTGCGTGCCCGCCGCTTTTTTGGCTCTTGAGCCTCCCTTAATGCCTAACGAAGTGCCCCGATTTGCGCCGCTACGGATGCAGCATTCGCCCCTTGCTGGTGCATCTGACCCAGTTCCAACCGAACGCCGACGTTTCGCGGACGACTCGGCAGCGTGCAACGTCTAGCTAGGCTCGATCCTATGAACTCCAGCGCCTGGGCCGAGAAATGATGCAGCTGCCCGGCCGGACGCTGCCTGAAGTGGTCCCGGCACGATCTGCACGCCTGACGAGTCGGTCGCCAGGGGCGCGCCGGCGCGACGTGCTGCGCGTGCGCCGGCCAGGCTTCGCGACAATCCAGCCATGACGGCACTCCTCAACATCAAGATTGCGCCGCCGCGCAAGCCGGCCATCCAAAGTGCCGGCAGTGAATGCAAGGCTGTGCGACTCGTCGCTCCAGTCCGGGCACCCAAGCCTCACGCCGTGCCACTCGACCCGCGCCTGGCGCAGGATCTCATTGAGGTTCAGCATCAGCCTGCCTCGTGCGAGATCGCCTCTGGAGCGCAGCAGGAGAAGCCGCGTGAAGCGGTGGATGTCCGCGCGCTTATCGAGTCCGCTCCAGCTGTGCTTCGATTGCGTGCCGCCCGAACACCTGCTGCGCGGTGATGACGCGCTCCGAGGGTCCGCGGCCGAGGAACGCGACCGTCCAGTTGAAGAGGACGGACAGGCGGTTCTTGAACCCGGTCAGCACGGCGACATGGACGAGGAGCCAGAGCACCCAGGCGGGGAAGCCGCAGACGCGCAGACGGCCGATCACGGCGAGCGCACGGAAGCGCGAGATCGTCGCCATGGACCCGAGGTCGCGGTAGCGGAACGGCCGGCGTGCCGTGTCGCCCGCGATCCGGCGCAGGATGGTCTCTGCGGCGTGCCGGCCAGACTGGATCGCGACCGGGGCCACTCCGGGAAGCTGATCGAGACTCATCAGGTCGCCGATCACGAACACCTCGGGGTGGCCCGGAAGCGTGCAGTCGGGCTCGACCTTCACACGACCCGCTCGATCGACGTCGGCGCCCGCCGCGTCGGCCAGCAGACGACCGAGCGGCGAGGCCTGCACTCCTGCTGCCCAGATCTTCGCCGCGGCTTCGATCCGCCGCAGCTGTGGATTCGCCGAGTTCGTCTCGATCCCGCGCTCGTCGACGCCGGTGACCATCGTGCCGACATGGATCTCGACGCCCAGGTCTCGGAGGTCTCGCGCCGCGCGCGCTCGCAGCGGCTCGGGAAACGAAGGCAGGATCGTCGGCCCGGCGTCGAGCAGGACCACCCGCGCCTGCCGCGGATCGATGTTGCGGAAGTTGCGGCGCAGCGATCGGCGCGACAGCTCGGCGAGCTGACCCGCGACCTCCACGCCGGTCGGCCCCGCGCCGACGACGACGAACGTCAGCCAGCGGCGTCGGGCAGCGGGGTCGGGCTCGCGCTCGGCCATCTCGAACGCGCCGAAGATGCGCCCGCGCAGCTCGAGCGCGTGGTCGATCGTCTTCATCCCCGGCGCGTCGTGCGCGAACTCCGGGTGCCCGAAGTAGGACTGGCTCGCGCCGGTGGCGACGATCAAGCTGTCGTAGGGTATCCGGCTGCGGCGACCGACGGTTTCGACAGTGAGACTGCGAGCGTCGAGATCGACGGCGATCGACCTCGCCGAGCACGACCGTCGTGTTCTGTTGGTGGCGGAGGACGTCGCGGATGGGCGGCGCGATGTCGCCCTCGGAGAGGATCCCCGTCGCGAGCTGATAGAGCAGCGGCTGGAACAGGTGATGGTTGGTGCGGTCGATGACCGTGACATCGACATCGGCGGCGCGCCCCAGCCGCTTGGCGGCGAAGAGCCCACCGAAGCCGCCCCCGACGATCGCGACCCGGTGGCGGCGAATCGCTGTGCCATCCATCTTAGTCCTCCTCGGGCGCGACTCAGTGTGCAGGCGCCGGGACAGGCGCAGGCGCAGGGCACGGCGGCGTCGCCGCATCCCCGCGTTTCACCCTGAACCACGCCGCGTACAGCGCCGGCAGGAAGAAGATCGTCAGGAACGTGGCCACGGTCAGGCCGCCCATGATGGCGATGGCCATCGGGCCCCAGAACACGCTGCGCGTCAGCGGAATCATCGCCAGCACCGTGGCCGTCGCGGTCAGCACCACCGGGCGGGTCCGATGGACGGCAGCCTCCACCACCGCGTTCCACGGGTCGAGGCCCTCGTCCATCTCGGCCTGTATCTGGTCGATCAGGATGACCGAGTTGCGCATGATCATTCCGGAGAGCGCGATGATGCCGAGGATCGCGACGAACCCGAGCGGCGCCCGGGTCACGAGCAGCGCGATGACGACCCCGATCAGTCCAAGCGGCGCGGTCATGAACACCATCGCCATGCGGGACATGCTCTGCAACTGCAGCATCAGGATGACGAGGATCGTCACGATCATCACGGGCGCGACGGCAGCCAGTGCCTTGTTGGCCTTGTCGCTTTCCTCGACCGCGCCGCCGACGTCGATGCGGTAACCGAACGGCAGCTTCGCCTCGATATCCTTGAGCAGCGGGCGGATGGACTGCGTCGCCGACACGCCCTGCTCGCCGTCCTTGACGTCGGCGCGCACGGTGATGGCCATGTCGCGGTTGCGGCGCCACAACACCGGCTCTTCGAGCTCGTAGCGCACGCGCGCGACCTGCGAGAGCGGCACGACCGTGCCCTGGCGCGTGAAGAGATTGACGTCCTTCAGCGTGTCGAGATCGAGGCGCTCGGATGGCACGGCGCGGGCGACGATGTCGATCAGGTCTTCGTGCTCGCGCAGGTGCGACAGCGTCGCGCCGTTCATCACCGTCTGCGTCACCAGGGCGACGTCGGCCGGCGCCAGGCCGAGCGCGCGTGCCTTGTCCTGGTCGAGGTCCACTTTCATCGTGCGCACCGGATCGTTCCAGTCGAGCTGCACGTCGCGCACCTTGGGACTGGACGCCACGACGCGTTCCACCTCGCGCGCGATCGCCCGCACCTTCTGCGTGTCCGGACCGACGACGCGGAACTGCACCGGGAAGCCGACCGGCGGACCCATCTCCAGCCGCCAGATCCGCACCCACACCTCCGGGAACTGCTCGTCGACGCTGGCCATCAGGCGCGAGCGCAGCCGTTCGCGTGCTTCGATGTCCTTGGTCATGACGACGAAGACGGCATAGCCCGGATTCGGCAATTCGGGGGTGAATGCGAGATAGAAGCGCGGCGCGCCGGCGCCCGTGTACGCGGTGAAGAACTTGACGTCCTCGTCCTTCTTGAGCACCGCCTCCATCTTCTTCGACCTGCTCGGTGGTCGCGGCGAACGAAGCGCCTTCCTTCAGCCGCAGCTCGACGATCAGCTCGGGATGCGTAGCGGCCGGGAAGAACTGCTGCGGCACGAACTTCATGGCGGGCAACGCCAACGCGAGCGCGGCGGCGGTGGCGCCGATGACCCACCAGCGCCGCTCGAACGCGAGGTCGATCAGCCGGCGCAGCTTGCGGTAGAAGGGCGTGTCGTACGGGTCGCCGCCCTGGTGGTGCTTGCCGAAGTCCTTCGGCAGCATCTTGACCGCAAGGTAGGGCGTGATCAGCCCGGAGACGAACCAGGAGAAGATCACCGCGGTGCCGACGATCCAGAAGATGCCGCCCGCGTACTCGCCGGTCACCGATTTCGCGAACCCGATCGGCATGAAGCCAGCGACGGTGATCAGCGCTCCGGTCAGCCGCGGCATCGCGGTCGCCGAGTAGGAGAAAGCCGCTGCCTTGACCCGATCCCAGCCCTGCTCCATCTTCACGACCATCATCTCCACCGCGATGATGCCGTCGTCGACGAGCAGGCCCAGCGCGATGATCAGCGAGCCGAGCGAGACGCGCTCGAGGTTCCAGCCCATCATGAGCATCACGAGAGCGACGGCTCCCAGCACGATCGGCACGGAGAGCCCGACGACGATGCCCGTGCGCCAGCCGAGGCTGAGCAGGCTCACCGCGAGCACGATCGCCAGCGCCTCGAGCAGCGAGCGCTCGAACTCCAAGAGCGATTCGCTCACCGTGGTGGGCTGGTCGGCGACACGCTCGAGCTCGACTCCGTACGGCAGCTCCGCCTGGATCTTGGTGACTGCGCTCGCGATCGCCTTGCCGAGATCGACGATGTTGCCGTCGTCGGTCATCACGATGCCCAGCATCAGCACCTGCTGGCCGTTGTGGCGCACCGTGTAGGTGGGCGGATCCTCGAAGCCGCGCGTGATGGTCGTGAAGTCGCCGAGCTTGATCGTGCGACCGCCGGCCGTGATCGGGACGTTGCGGATGTCGTCCAGGCTGGCGAACTGGCCGCTCACGCGCACGAGCACGCGGTCGCCGCGCGTGTCGATCGAGCCCGCGGGATAACGGTGTTCTGGTTGCGCAGGCTTTCCGCGATCATGACCGGCGTGATGCCGAGCGCGGCCAGCCGCTGGTGCGAGAACTCGACGTAGACCTTCTTGCCCTGCTTGCCGTAGATGTCCACCTTCTTGACCATCGGCACCTTCAGCAGGCGGCGCTTGATGACCTCCGCGATGTCGGACAGCTCGGCCTGCCCGATGCCATCGGCTCTTGACGGCATACATGCATCCCGGCCACGTCGCCGTACTCGTCGTTGAAGATCGGGCCGATGACGCCCTCGGGAAGCTCGAGCTTGATGTCGTTGAACTTCTTGCGCGCCTGGTACCAGGCTTCGCGCTGGTCCGCCTTCGAGGTGCCGCCCCACACGCTGAGCGTCATGCCGCCGAAGCCCTGGCGCGCGAACGTGACGACCTTCTCGTAGTGGTCGAGCTGCTCGAACTTCTTCTCCATGCGGTTGAGCACCTCGTTCTGGATCTGCTGCGCCGATGGCACCCGGCCAGTAGATCATGGCCGTCATCGACGGCACCGAGAAGTTCGGGTCCTCGAGCTGACCGAGCTTGGTGAAGCTGAGCGTGCCGCCCACGCCGATCACGAGGATCAGGAACAGCACGATGGCGCGGTGGTTGAGCGCCCATTCGGTGAGATTGGATTTCATCGGGCGGCCTGCTCGGATGCGTCGCTGCGCGCGGCGTCGGACAGCGCGACGCGCAATCCGGGAGCCATCTTCTGCACGCCCGCGGTGACGATGAGCGCGCCGGGTGGCGGTCCGGAGACCAGCACCTCGTCGTTGCGATACCCGTGCACGGCGACGCGGATCAAATCGACGGTACCGACCGGGTCGCTGTTCGAAGGACGCACGACCCAGATCGCCGGTTGCCCATTGCTCTGCGTGATGGCACTGGCCGGAATCACAGCTACGGACTGGTCTCCGGCAGGGTACTCGGCGACCAGCGTGGCGGTTGCGCCGAGCGGCAGACGCTGCGGGCCGGCGGGCTTCAGGCGGGCGCGATACGTGCGCGTCTGCGAGGCGGCCTGCGGCGACAGCTCGCGCAGGACGACCTCGAACGTTGCATCGGGCTCGCTCCCCAGCGATGCCTTGAACTGAGCCTTCTTGAACGCTGCGAGCTGATCCTCGGGCACGTCGACGACGATCTCGGGTTCGCCCTCGGCGGCGATCGAGACGACCGGCTGACCCTCGGCGACGACCTGCCCGACCTCGAACTTCCTGCGACGTGACCACGCCGCTGCGCGATGCGCGCAGCACCGTGTACTTCAAGCGGTTGCGGGCGAGATCGAGCTTGCCGCGCCTGCGCGTGCGCCGCCGCCTCCGTTGTCACGGCAGTGCTCTGCGCGTGCTCGTCGTCGGATGCGCTGACCGAGCCGTCGGCTTTCAGGGCGGTAAGCCGCTGGCGATCCGACTCTGCCTGACGCGCATTCGCGATAGCGGCGAGCAGCTGCTGGTGCGCCGCTTCCTCGGCGAGCCGGTAGTCGGTGGCGTCCAGCACGGCAAGCACGTCACCCTCGCGCACGGCTCTGGCCCACTTCGACTTTGCGCTCCGCGACCTTGCCGCCGACCCGGAATGCCTGATCCACCTCGTGCCGCGCCTGCACCGACCCGAAATAGCGATTGACCTCCGCGGCCTTGTCGTAGCGCAGCTCGACGGTGCGCACGGGCCGCAGCGCCTCGGCCGGCGGCCTGGTCCTGCCCGCATGCGGACAGAATCGCGGCCAGCGCTGAGGCGAGACCGGCGGTGGCAAGAGATGGTTTCACGACGGTTCCTCTGTCGGGCAATGGAAGTCAGGACTGTGGGGAAGGGGCGGCGCCGGCTGCGGCGGGCTTGGCGGGCTCGAACACCTGCCACCCTCCGCCGAGCGCCTTGTAAAGCTGCACGCTGTCGAGCAGCAGCTGGGTGTTGCTGTCGTTCGCGCTGACCCGCACCAGCAGGCGCTGGCGCTGCGCATCGAGCAGTGGCAGCAGGTCGATCTGTCCGCGGTTGTACAGCGATTGCGCGCGGCCCAGCGCCGCTTCTGCGGACGCGGCGGCGGACTGCAGCGATTCGGCCCGCTGCCGTTGATCCCGGAGTGCGACCAGCGCGTTCTCGACATCCTCGAGCGCGCGCACGATCCCGTCCTCGTATCGGAGCAGAGCCTCGTTCTGGCCGCTCTCGGCGATCTCGTTGATCGCCCGCGTCCGCCCCGCGTTGAAGACGGGCATGGCCAGCAACCCGGCCACCAGGCTGAAGCCGGTCGTGCCCGCGTTGAAGCTGTTGAGCTCCACGCTCTGGCCACCGAACAGTGCGCCGAGAAAGAGCCGCGGGAAATACTCTGCCTTGGCCTGCCGGCGGCGCGCATTGGCCGCATCCAGTTGCGCCTGCAAGGCGAGGAGGTCCGGCCGGCGTTGCAGCAGCGCCGCGGGCTGCCCGGGCTGAGCCGCCGGAACGGCGGCCTTGCCGCTCCAAGGCACCACGCGCGCGGCATTGAACGCCTGATCTCCGATGAGTACCGCGATGCGGTGTGCGCGACGTTGCGACGAGCGTCTCCAGCGGTGGTATCGCCGCCCGCGCGCTCGACGCGTCGGTCTGGGCGCGCTCGACGTCGAACGACGTAGCGAGGCCCGACGCGCTGTCGCGCGGATACCAGGCGCAGCGTCTCGTCCTGCGCCGCCGATATCGCGCGCACGGTCTCGAGCTGGTGCAGCGCCCCGACCAGCGTGAAGTAGTTGGCCGCGACGTCGGTCATCACCAGCAGGCGCACGCCTCGCGCACTGTCTTCGGCCGCCATCGCGTCGGCGGCGGCCGCCGACGCACCCGCCCGCAGGCGTCCGGAGAGATCGACTTCCCAGGACACATCGACGCCGGCGCCGGCTGCCTTGATATCCGGAACGGCCTGCTTGGCGGGCGAGCCATACCCGGTGTCGTAAGCGAGCCCGGCAGCGCCCACGCCCGATGCTCGGGAACAGCCACGAACGACTGACCGTCTCTCCGGCGCGGGCTGCCCGCACGCGCTGGGCGGCGATCTTGATGTCGCGGTTCTCGTGCGCCGCGCGGCGCACGAGGTCGGACAGCACCGGGTCGCCGAACTTCTCCCACCACGCGGCCTCGGGCTCGGTCTGCTCCGCGGGGGAAGCGGCGTACTGTCCGGGCACCTCGACTGACGACTTCAAGACGGGGGTCGAACATCCCGTCAGGGCAAGGGCGAGCGACACGGCAAGCGTGGCTGCGGCGGCGTGCGCCGAGATCCCGGCACCGCGCAGGCAGCGACGCAGGCTGCAGCAGACGAGCGCCCGGCTCGGCGCGCTGCGCTCGGCGCGGTACGCTTCCTCGAACTTGCCATCCAGTGTCGCGCGCTGAGGCATCTGAGAAACCTGTCGGAAGGGCAGCATCGGGTTGAATGAGTAACTGAGCTTCATGTGGTGCCAGCGTAGTCAAAGACGCGCAGCGAGTCGTAAGTGAAGGGTCGGAATTTGGTCAGGATCGGCTGTGCGCTTCACCCGCGCTTTGCGACAGCCTCCCTCGGCAGCGGCTCTGAGCGGGCTTGAGCGCCCGTCGCCGTCGCGGTGTGAATCCTGCTGACTTACCCGGGCGGCCACTTCCCGGTCACATCCGGGAACGCCTTCTTGATCCGGTCGATGATGTAGTCCTCGATCGCCGCGGTCCGCGCCTCGCCGACCGTCTCGACCGACTTCTGGCGTATCGCCATGTGCAGCATCAGCAGGTCGTGCAGCTTCGTGAAAGCCAGAGGATTGGGTGCCCTGCATACCGAAGCGTCTCGCTGCAGCACCCGCCTCATCACCTCGGGATCGAGGATCTGCACCTCACAGAGCGTTGCCAGCCTGGCGATCTCGCGGTCCAGCGCGTCGAGATTCTCGGCCCACCACGCGACCAGGAAGGGGTCCTGTTGCTCACTCATGCGTCATGCCTCCTTCACACGAGAAGCCGCCGGGCCTAAGGGATTCAAGCGCTTCGGCAGCGCTCACCGTTGCAACTCCAGGGCCGCGGGTGGCCGCGCAGCCGCACCTGACGTGGCGGCGCTGTCCTTGCGTACTCCTGGCGCCATGGCATCGGGCTGCGCGAGCCGGCGCGCGGCCACCAACGCAACCGCGCAGGATGCGATGCGCGATTCGCGCGGATCCGCCCGGCTGGTGAGCACGATGGGCACGCGGGCGCCGAGCACGATGCCGGCACTCGCCGCACCGCCCAGATACTCCAGCTGCTTTGCGAGCATGTTGCCGCTCTCCAGGTCGGGCACGACCAGGATGTCGGCGGAGCCTGCGACGTCCGAAACGATGCCCTTGGTTCTGGCGGCAGCCGCGGACACGGCATTGTCAAACGCGAGCGGCCCGTCGACGACGGCCTCGCCGATCTGGCCGCGGTCCGCCATCTTGCACAGCGCCGCAGCGTCCAACGTCGCCGGCATGTGCGGGTTGACGGTCTCCACCGCCGCGAGGATTGCCACACGCGGGCGTGCCACACCAAAAGCGTGCGCAAGATCGACCGCATTGCGCACGATGTCCGCCTTCTCCTGCAGGGTCGGCGCGATGTTGATGGCCGCATCGGTGATGATGAACGGCCGCGGGTACGCCGGCGTCTGCATCAGGAAGCAATGGCTCATGCGCCGTCCGGTGCGCAGTGCGCTGGCAACCACTGCACCCATCAGCTCGTCGGTGTGCAGGCTGCCCTTCATCAGCGCGTCGACGTCGCCCTTGAGTGCGAGCTCGACTGCGCGCGCGGCGGCCGCACGGCTGTCGGGCACGTCGTCGATGGTGAGGTGATCGATCTTCAGATTCGACTGCTGCGCGACGGCCGTCAGTCGCGCCCGCGGAGCCACCAGCACCGGCTCGATCAGCCCGGCGGCATGCGCGTCGAGCGCCGCGGACAGGCTGACCGCGTCGCAGGGGTGGACCACCGCCATCTTCAGTCGCCCGAGCGGCCGCACATATTGCAGCAGCCGCACCAGATCGTCACCGTGCTGCAGGGCGATCCGCACCTGCGGCAGCGTGCCGCGCGGACGCTCGATGCGCTCGGTCGGCGCAAGCACGGCAGCCTCGCCCGAGATGACGGTCTTGCCGTCCTGGTTCACGCACACGCAATCCAGGTTTACGCGATGCTTCGTCTCCTCCTTCGAGGCAACGGTGACCGTGACGGTCAGCACGTCACCGACGCGCACCGGCGCGTGGAACTTCAGCGTCTGGCCCAGGTAGACCGTCCCCGGCCCGGGCAGCCGCGTGCCGAGCACGGCGGAGATCAGTGCCCCACCCCACATCCCGTGCGCGATGACGCCGTGGAAGCGCGTCGACGCGGCGAACTCCGGATCGATGTGCTGCGGGTTGATGTCGCCGGACATGGCGGCGAACAACTGGATGTCGGCGGCGGTGAGGGTGCGCTCGATGCTTGCCCGGTCGCCCACCGCGATCTCGTCAAAGGTGCGGTTGCGGAGGACCTCGAGGTCCTCATAGGAGAATGTGCTGGTCACAGTCGATGCCTGCTCTTTAAGTCAACGCCATCGCATGGATGGCTGGTCATGCGCAGCGCCGCGCGCCGATACACGCACGCCGCTCACGCGAGGATGTGGACGCCCGCGTCCACATAGTGGACGTCGCCCGTCATGGCCTGCGCGGCGTCGCTCACCAGGAACGCGCAAAGCGAGCCGACGTCGTCGATCTCGACCTCGCGCGCCAGCGGGCGCGCGGCTGCGCGCATCGGCGAGCAGCTGGTCGAAGGCCGGAATGCCGGATGCCGCCCGCGTCTTGATCGGACCGGGCGACACGGCGTTCACCCGGATGCCGCGCGGGCCGAGCTCCGTCGCCATGTATCGCACCGAGGCTTCGAGCGCAGCCTTCACCGGCCCCATCACGCCGTAGTTCGGCACCACCTCGTTGGCACCGAGGTAGCTCATGGTCAGCAGCGTTCCGCCCTTGTCCATCAGCGGTTCGGCCAGGCGCGCCATGCGCATGAACGAATGGCACGAGATGTCCATGGCGCGCGCGAAGCCCTCCGGCGAGCTGTCCACGACGCGGCCGCGCAGATCGGCGGCCGGCGCATAGGCGATCGAGTGCAGCAGGAAGTCCAGGCGTCCCCAGCGCTCGCGGATCGCCGCGAAGACCGCCTCCATCGCACCCTTTTGCTCGACGTCGAGCGGCATCGCGATGACAGCGGACAGCTCGCGCGCCAGCGGCTCGACATGGGGCCGGGCCTTGTCGTTGAGCCAGGTCACGGCAAGCTCGGCTCCGCAGTTGGCGGAGGATTCGAGCGCAGCCGTACGCGATGCTGTGCTCGTTGGCGATGCCGACCACCAGGCCTTTGCGGCCGCTGCGAGCGAGCGTTCTCGACGAGCCAGCTGCGACAGTGCAGCGAAGGTCCATGGGCGTTTCTCTAATGAACCGCAGCCGCGTCTGCTGACCCGCGCCGGCCCGGCGAGCGCGCTGCGCACCCGCTCGAGCATCGTGCGCTGCTCGGGCGTCAGGCCCTCGCGCCGGACCCGCGGATCGTTCGCCAGCCGATCCAGCAGCGTGAGCAGCCGCTCGCGGTCTTTACGCCGGGGCAGCAGCGCGGGCAGCGTTGCGATCGCCTGGTCCGGCTCGTAGGTGGCGATGATTTCCTGCTCGCCCAGCACGCGGCGCCATTTGTCGAGCGTCGAGCGGCGGCAGGAACTCGTTGTAGTCCTTGATCATCTCCTGCCCCGCCTCCAGCCGCGAGAGCGGCACGTCACCGCGGCGGCGGACGAGATAGGCGACGCGGGCGAACGCTTCGGCGTTGCCGCCCTTGTCCATCGACGCCAGCGCTTCCTTCACGATGGGCAGCTCGCGCGGGTCGGCCGGCGCCGCCGGCCGCGGGCTGCCTGTCGGCGATGTAGAGCGAGAACAGGTTGCCGTAGACATGGAAGAACAGCGCCTCGGCGAGCGCGTCGCGCAGCGCCCGGTGGTACTCGAGCGTGGCGCTCGCGAGATCGACGAGGCTCGCTTCGGCGCGGCGCAGCGGATGATCTGCCGGCAGCGCCTGGCGGTTTTCCTTCACCAGCTGCGCGGCGCCCGGCAGCCACGCGAGCCACGGATTGAAATCCGACAACGCCCAGCGCTGCACGCGCAGCGGATGGAAGCGGCGCATCGTGGTGGCGGTGAACTCGTCGGCACTCGCCTGAACCAGGGGCTGCGCGAAGATCTCGTACGCGCGCTGGTTGAATTCCGAGATGGCGGCGACCGCTTCGAAGGGCTTCTCGTCGACGCGCTGGTGGCGGTTCAGCCGCGCCACCACGTCTTCCAGGCGGTACTCGTGGAACTCGACTTCATAGTCCGCCTTGCCGTCGACCTTGCGCTCGCGGATCTCCATGCCGTAGAGGCCCGGCGGCAGCAGCTCGATCGACTTCATCACCGAGACGATCTGCGTGTATTCCTTCTGCGCGACTTTTCCTGAGACGAAGATGCCGAGATGGCCGACCTCCTCCTGCATCAGGCCGACGATCACCTGGCCGCGCGCCTTGATCTCCTCGGTCGAGCCGTACACGTCGGCCACCCAGTTGAACGCCTGCTGCGGCGGCGTGATGTTGTCGCCGAGCGATGCAAACATGATGATCGGTGAGCGGATCTGGCGCAGGTCGAACCCGCCGCTCGCGCGCGGCCCGGACTTCACCTCGCCCGACCAGAGCTTGTTGCCGACGAACAGGTTGCGGGTGATCCACTCGATCTCCTCCCGGTTCATGAGGAAGTAGCCGCCCCACCAACGCTCGAACTCGAGGAAGCGCGCCGGCTCGCTGTCGGCGTTCGCGAACACCTTGTAGTACTTGTCGACGAAGGTGTTGGCCGGATTCAGGTACTCGAAGTTCTGCACCAGGTGTGCGCCGTCGAACTTGCCGTTGCCCAAGTCCGCCGAGAGCGAGGCGAGCCACGTGCCGCCGAGGATGCCGCCGGCGTAGCGCATCGGGTTGTCGCCTTCGCCGTCACGCCACGCACCGCCCCAGTACGACATCGGCGCGCCGACGATCACGAGCGGCCCGGTCTCGTCGGGGTCCGAGGCGGCGAGCATCATCGCGGCCCAGCCGCCCTGGCAGTTGCCGACGATCGCAGGCTTGGGGCTCTCCGGATGCAGCGCGCGCACCTTGTGCACGAACTCGCGCTCGGCCGCGCTCACGTCGAGCAGCGTCTGCCCGGGCTCCGGATCGCGGAAGAAGATGACGAAGTAGACCGGGTGTCCGGCGCGCAGCGCGACGCCGACTTGCGAGTCGTCCTTGAAGCCGCCGATGCCGGGGCCGTGGCCGCCGCGCGGGTCGATGATGATGTACGGGCGCCGCAGCGGATCGACGCTCACCCCCTCGGGCGGGATGATGCGCACGAGCGCGTAGTTGACCGGCCGCTCGAGGGTGCGCCCGTCGAGCACCGTCTCGTACTCGAAGCGCAGCACCGGCGGCTGGCCCTGCTGCACGTGCTCGAGATAGTTGTTGCCGCGCTGGCGCAGCGTGTCCCAGAAGATCACCGCGCGCTGCGCGCAGTCGATCGCGTACTGCGGCCACGCCGGCCAGCGGCGGCGGCAGGCTGCATGTCCTGCACTGCTTTTTGCACCCGCCCGCGGAACCGGTCAGTTGCGGTTTGCACCCGGTTCTGCAGCACGCGGGTGATTCGTTCGGAAATGTCGACGCTGCGGGAGAGTTTCTCGCCGGTGTTCATCGAATGCCTCAGCTGTAGGTGTAGAAGCCGCGTCCGGACTTGCGGCCGATGACGGCCGCACCATTTGCAGTGGGCGTCATGTCGCCCGTTTGCAGAGTTGTCATGGCGCAACCTTAACGCGCTGCGGTAGCGCAGTGGTCAACGAAAGGTCGGCATTTGGTCGGAATCGAGCAACTCGACGGCAGCGATCCGAGGGCTGGAGCACGATCCGCGGACCTTCACCTCGATACGGACTCAATCGCGACGTTTCGCTTACGACTTGCCTGCCCGCGTGGCGCAGGATAACGTGCGGTAGCGGCGGTCTTCGGCTGCGAGCGGCGCGGCGAAGGCGCCGATCTGCGCAGGCCGCGGGTATCTGCACCCGAGGCACGCATTCCAAATACCGGAGCGCCGTGTGGACATTCATGAAACCACGCTCGAGCGAGCAAAGCGTCGGAAATCTGTCGGATCAGGCGATAGCAGGACGCGCTGGACCATGAAGGCCAGGCCCACCGCGGGCTCGATCTATGCCGCGCTGATCATCGTCCTGTCCGCCTGGGTCCTGCACAGCTTCGTCGAGGCTCTGCTCGCGGCCTGCGTAACGGCGATCGCCAGCTGGCCGCTCTACCGGAAGTTCTCTGCGTGTCTGCCGCCGGGGATGGCGCGCAGCGACGGCCCCTCTTGTGTTTACGGCCGCGATGACCGTGTTCGTGCTCGCGCCGTTGATGTTCGCGCTCGGTGCGCTGCTCGCGGAGACCCACGCACTGCTCCTCAAGATCGCGGCGGCCGACCAGGCCGGCATTGCGGTTCCGCGTCTGGCTGCAGCACATTCCGGTCGGCGGGCCCTGGCTGGCTGCGAGCTGGGAGAGCGCACTTGCGCGACCCGGCGCCCTTGCGACATGGATGCAGCGCATCGACCCGGCTGCGCTGCTGACTGGAGCGCAGTCGCGTCGGCCACTTCCTCGCGCGACACCTGTTGATCATCCTGTTCACGATCCTGGTCCTGTTCTTCCTGTACCAGGAGGGCGAATCGCTGGCGCAGGCGGTAAGGCGGGTGCTTCGCGACCGCATCGGCGAGCGCGCCGAAGGCTATATCGACGTGGCCACGCGGGCCTTGCGCGCCTCGGTGAGCAGCATGCTGGTCGTAGGGCTGTTCGACGGGTTCGCATGCTGGATCGCATATGCCCTCGCCGGCGCCCAGCACGCGGCCCTGTGGGCCGCGATTACCGGAGCGCTCGCGCTCGTTCCATTCCTCGGCTATGCAGCCGTCGCTGCATTGGCCGTTCAGCTTGCCTTGGCGGGCGCTACCACGCCGGCGCTTCTCTCGTTGGCGCTGGGATGTCTCGTCCTGTTTTGCGGCGACAAGATCGTGCGCCCCATGATCGCGCACAACGGGACTAACTTGCCCTTCGTCTGGGTCCTGATGGGCTGCCTCGGCGGTTTCGAGGTGCTCGGCCTCGTCGGGCTGGTTGTCGGACCGGTCCTGCTCGCCCTCACGCGCGAACTGTGGGACGAGCGCATGCGCGCGCTCGCGGTTGCGGACGCCGAGGAACCGAGCTGCCCCGTCGACGGCTAACGTGAAATGACCTTGGTGCGGCCCGAGAACCGCGTTCACGCGACCATCGGCCGAGGCTTCGTCCCCTCGAGCAGCGCTCGCGCTTTCTTCACAGCCGCTGTCTCCCTCGCCTCCGGAAGCCGGTCGACCAGTGCGGCCAGCGCATCGCGGTCTTCCGCCGTCGCGCTTTCGTGTTCGCACAGCTCTATCCGGGCGAGCAGCTCGAGCCAGGGCGCCTCCTGCTCGCGTGCTTCGGCGACGGCACGCCGAACCGAAGCGTCAGCGGCGTACGGCTCACCTCGTGCACGGGCAATCTGCGACTCGATCACGAGCAGCTGCGGCAGATACACGCGCTCATCGTGCGCGGCTGCGAACTGCAGCGCTTCCCGGAGTTGCGCCTCGGCTGCGTCCCAGTCGCCGGCGAGCACGAGCGCTTCCGCGGCATACCCCAGGTTCTCGCTGCCTCCCGCCAGCATGCCGAGCGCCACGTTCTTCTCGTGCGCCTCTCGAATCCGCCGATGACCGTCGCGCGGTTGTCCCATTCGAGCGTCCGCCCAACCACGAAACCACTGGCACGCGGTTCGGCCTTGCGCGAGCGCGAACCTGTCGACAAGCGCCTGCATCTCGTCGGCAAGTGCTGCGACACGCTCGGCGTTGCCCAGCCGCACCTCCAGGAGCGCGTCGAACCAGATGGCGATCATCCGCGCTACAGGCTGTCTCAGCTGCTCCGCGCGCGCGTACGCCTGCTGCATGCGTGCACGCGCCTGCTGGACCAAGCCAAGGTGAAGCAACTGCATGCTGAGCAGCCCCAGGAGCATGGCCTTCGGATCGACCACGAAGGTTTCACCGGCCGCGGCGTCGAGCGACTCCAGCGCAGGGAGCCCGCGCTCGAGCCAGGCGCGAGCCGCAAGCGGGCGGCCCTGCAGCATGTGCACCTGGCCTTGCACGGTGCACGCGCCCAGCAGCAAGACCGGATCGTCGGTCGCGGACGAAAGCACTTGTTCCGCCACGGCAAGCGCCTCGGCGTACTCCCCACGCAGGCAAAGCACGAATCCGCATCCATGCTTCAGGAGCCCGCGCAGGGGATGCTGCGGGACGTCGCGAAGCAGCGCGTAGGCACGCAGCAAGGCGCTCTTCGTCTCGGAGCCGACGCCGAGCAGCTGGAAGGCCGACACGCCACGAAGCGTTGCAAGACTAATCTCCAGGGCATCGCGCTGCGTCCCCGCGGGCGCCCGATCGAGCAGGATCAAGCCACGTTCGGTGAGGGACATGCCTTGCGCTGCACTGAAGTGCAGGAGCGCGGCTTCTGTGGCTTCGGCGTAGTAGCGCAACGCCGTCATCGGCTCGCGGCCTCGCTCGAAGTGCATTGCGAGCTCCACGGCCGCGACAGGCAGGCCCGCGGCACGCTCCCTTTCCAGCGCCGCACCGACCTGGCGGTGGAGCTGCGCGCGGGCCGCTGGCGCGGTACGTTCGTACAGCACCTGACGGAAGAGGGCATGGCTGAACGCGTACGAAGGCTCGGATACGTCGCGCCCGTCTCCGCCACGCGCCGCTTTCAGCCACAGCCCCTCGCGCGCGAGCTCCTCGCAGGCCTGACCCACGGACGCTCCACTGCGCTCGAGCACGTGGGACACCGTAGTGACGCGAAACTCGACACCGCAGACGGCCGCCGCGGACAGCAGGGCACGCTCCTCCGCCCCAAGGCTGGCGATGTAATGATCGATGATGCCGGTCAGATTCTCGGGCACCGCTAGACCTGCAAACTGTGCCGCGGCACCAGCGTCGAGGTCGTCTCGAGCGGCGGCGCGCGCGATGACTTCAGCCAGGACAGACGCGACGAACAGCGGAACTCCGTCCGTGCGCTCGTGCAGCGCGCGCACGAACGCCTCGTCGCCGGCAAGCGCCGGGGAGCGTTCCGCCACGTAGTCCGCCACCTCGGCCTCGGTGAACGGGTCGAGCGCGATCTCCTCGCACAGCCCGTGCAGGCGCAGCTCCTGCCGCACCGGGTTGAGCGGATGGTCCAGCGCGACCACCTCCGCGGTACGAAAGGTCGACAGCCACATCAGGCGCGCGCTGCCGCGCCGCCGGGCGATGTAGTCGATGAGCTGGATCGTCGAACGGTCGCTCCAATGCAGGTCCTCGGTCACCAGCAACAAGGGCCGGGCCTCGGTGAAGCGGTCGATCAGTTCGCCCATCTCGCGCAGCATCCGGTGCGGGCTGACGCCCGCGAGCTCCCGCCGCAGGCCGTCGCGCTCCTCCGCGCTGCTGAGCCACGGCAGCTGCAGCAGCCAGGTCGGGGCCACCGCACGCAGCAACGCCGGGACTTCGTCGTTGGTGCGGCACAGCCGCGCGAGCGCTTCCAGGACAGGGAGATACGGCTCGCCCGTGCCGTAGTGCTCCACGCACTGGCCACGCGCACAGGCAATGTCGCCGAGGCTGGCGACGAAGTGTTCGATCAGCATGGTCTTGCCGATACCGGGCTCTCCGGCAACCCAGACCACGGAGCGCGTGCCGTTGCATGCGGCGTCCCAGGCGCGGTGCAGCCGTGAAAGCGCTTCCGCGCGTGCGATGAACGATGGCAGTTGAGGTGCGGGAATGCGCGCAGCGCTCGCTTGAGCGGCTGGCGCGGCGGGGACCGCAATCGGGGTGGCGATGAACCGATACCCTCGCCGCGAGACGGTTTCGATGAAGCGCGGTTGCCGCGCATCGTCATCGAGCAGCGTCCTGAGCTCGCTGATGACGGTCTTCAGCACCGAGTCGCTGACGAATTGGTGCCCCCAGACCTCGTCCAGCAACGCATTCTTGCTGAGCAGCGTCCCCGGTTGCCGCACCAGCGTGCACAGCACCGCGAATGGCGTTGGCGCGAGGGCGACGGCCTTGCCATCGCGCAGCAGGCGGGAATTCGCCTCGTCCAGCTCGAACCGGCCGAAACGCACGCGAACGGCATTCGATGTAGCCTTCGAGTGAGGCAACGTAGCACTGCCTGCCATCCCGCCGTGACCTGGTTCCAACACGATGCCCCTACATCAGTCGCGCTGACATCCGCTCTCGCCTGGCTCATGCCCTGGAGCCATGACAATCGGTTCCCGATCGATCCTTTTACCAGACGCCGGCGACGGACGCTTGACGAAGATCAAGACCCGGCCGCTCTGCCTGTCCCGACCCGTCGCAGACGAGCATGCGCCGCCCGACAGGACAATCTTCACAGCCACGGCCCGGCAGATATGGAGGGACCGTGGACGTTTCGCCGAGTGCTTCGCGGTCGGGTCCCGCAGGGTTTTCTGACGGCTCGATGTCCATACCACCCGGTGGCTTGCACGCGTGCACGTGGAGCTCCGCGGCAGTGACCGCCACGCCTGCGGCACGCTCCTTCTCGAGGGCGGCGCGCACCTTGCGGTGCAGCTGCGCGCGCGCCAAGGGTGCCGTGCGCTCGTACAACACCTGCCGGAACAGAGTATGCCGGAACGAGTATGGCTGTTCGGAGGCATGGGTGCACTTCCTGTGCACGCGGCCCCCTCAGCCACAGCTGCTCGCGCGCGAGCTCCTCGCAGGCCTGGCCGACCCAGGCACCATCGCGGTCCAGCGCATGAGAGACGGTGCTCACACGGAATTCGACCCCGCACACGGCTGCCGCCGACAGGAGCGCGCGCTGCTCGATCCCCAGCTTGGCAATGTAATGATCGATGATGGCGGTCAGATGGGTCGGAACCGCCAGGTCTGCGAGTTGCGGCAGGCCGTCCGCGTCGCGGGCGGCGCGCGCCACGACCTCGCTCATCAGAGAGGCCACGAACAGCGGCACTCCGTCCGTGCGCTCGTGCAGCGCACGGACGAAGGCTTCGTCCCCGGCGCAGCGATGGCAGGCGCTCAGCGACGTATTCGGCGACCTCGGCTTCGGAGAACGGATCGAGCACGACTTCCTCGCAAAGCCCGTGCAGGCGCAGCTCGTGCCGTACCCGGTTGAGCGGATGATCCAGCGCGATGACCTCGGCGGGACGAAAGCTTGCCAGCCACATCAGGCGCGCGCTGCCGCGCCGACGGGCGATGTAGTCGATGAGCTGAATGGTCGAACGGTCGCTCCAATGCAGGTCCTCGGTCACCAGCAGCAGCGGCCGGCCCTCGGTATAGCGATCGAGCACCTCGCCCATCTCGCGCAGCATTCGATCCAGGCCCGCTCGCGGAAGCTCGCCTCGCAAGGCATCGCGCTCCTCCGCGCTGCTCAGCCACGGCAGCTGCAGCAGCGTCGGCGGCGCCACGGCACGCAGCAGGGCCGGGACGCTGCTGTCGAAGCGGCATAGCTCAGCGAGGGCTTCGAGAACCGGGAGATAGGGCTCGCCGGTGCCGTAGTGCTCCACGCACTGGCCGCGCGCGCAGACGACATCGCCCAGGCTGCCGAGGAACTGCTCGATCAAGCTCGTTTTGCCGATACCCGGCTCGCCGGCGACCCAGACCACCTCGCAGCGGCCGCCGCACGCGCCATCCCAAGCGCGGTGTAGGCGCGAGAGCTCCTCTTTTCGACCGATGAAGGACGGCGTCCGGTGGGACGCGATTGCCGCGACGCGCGCCGCCCCGGCGAGGAGCCGGGCGAGGTATTCACGGCAGCGATGAACCGGTAGCCTCGCCGCGAAACCGTTTCGATGAAGCGCGGTTGGCGGGCATCGTCCTCGAGCAGGGTTCTGAGCTCGCTGATCACCGTCTTCAGCACCGAGTCGCTGACGAACTGGTGCCCCCACACCTCATCGAGCAAGGCGTTCTTGGTGAGCAGCACCCCCGGTTGACGCACCAGCGCGCAGAGCACGGCGAAGGGCGTCGGCGGGAGGGCGACGACCTTGCCATCGCGCAGCAAGCACGCCTTCACTTCGTCCAGCTCGAATCTGCCGAAGCGCCAACGCTCGGCCGCACCCGGGCGCAAGGAGCGTGGCAAAGCGGACTTCCTGACATTTCAAACTGATCTGGTCGGCATCGTTCCAATCTGATCTGGTGTGTGCATGGCGCGGGGACAACAGTGGCGATCCGTTGGCGGAACCTTAGGCCAACTGAGGGCGAAAGCGCCATTGGACGCTCGCAGCGCGCAACGCCTACCAGCGGATTGGATCGAAGCGTCTTTCATCTCCGCACACCATACGTTGGTATGGATTGCGGGGGCAAAGTCACGGGTACCCGGCGTCACCCGTCATTCTTGCACCGATCGCATCGATTCGGACCAAACCTTGACGTTTCGCTTACGACTCCCGGATCGGATACCCCTACGCTGTATCCAACTTTCACGCGGACACTGTGCCATGTCTCTGAAGCACGAACCCAAGTACCCGAGCAGGCGCGCTTACGTATTAAAGGTGCGCAGCGACGCCACACCCGCGACGCTCGCCGGCCGTCTGGAGAACCTGGTCACCGGCATGCGCCGCGAGTTCGCGTCAGGCGAAGAGCTGGTCGAATCGATTGCAAGCGACATCCAGGCGAGCGACGGTGCGGCGAGCCGGCCGATCCGCAGCGGCTGAGCGGGTCGACGATGACAGTGTCGCGGCCAATCCCGTCGATGGCCACAGTCCGGATCGGGGAACTCACGCATGCGTCGCGGCGATCTTGCTGACCTGACCGCCTTCGTTGCCGTCGCGGATCTGCTCAGCTTTCGGGCGGCATCCGAGCGGCTCGGCGTCACGGCATCGGCATTGAGTCACACCATCAAGCAACTGGAGGAACGCCTCGGCGTGCGCCTGCTGCAGCGATACCACGCGCAGCGTGTCCCTGACCGATGCGGGCAGCCGGCTGCTCGAGCAGCTCCGGCCAGCGATGGAGCAGATCGCGGGAGCATTGCAGGACCTGGACGCCAAGCGGCGCCGGCCCTCCGGGCGACTGCGGGTCTACGCAACGTCGATCGCGGCAGCCACGGTCGTCGCGCCGGTTTGGACCCGCTTCCTGATGACCTACCCCGAAGTCCAGCTGGAGCTGGAGGTCGGATACGGGCCGCTCGACATCGTGGAAAAGGGATTCGATGCCGGCATCGGGCCGGCCGAGCATGCGGCAGCCGACATGATCGCTGTGCGTGTGACGGGTCCGATGAAGTTGGCGGTGGTCGGGCGCGCCGTCGTACTTCGCGCAGCGGCCTGCGCCGCGCACACCGGAGGACTTGGCGCACCACAGCTGCATTCAGGCGCGCAACGGAGCGGACCGCAGTGTCGTCAAGTGGGAGTTCGAATGCGGCGGGACGGCCCGGCGGATCTCGGTCGATGGTCCGGTGATCGTCAACGGCGCCGGAGTTCGCGGTTCGCGCCGCGGCCGACGGGCTCGGCCTCGCCTACGTGCCCGATGCCCTGGCCGCCCCGTTCCTGCGTTCCGGGCAGCTGATCCGGGTCCTCGAGAAGTGGTGTCCTGCCGTCGACGGTCTCTTCCTGCGCCATGCCGGGCACCGCCAGATCCCAGCGGCATTGCGCGCGCTCATCGACATGATCCGCCAGGCGCCCCAGCCGGCGGCGCTCGCCTTGCGCAATGCCGGGGCAGATCGGCCCTGTGGCGTGGCGGTCAAGCGCCGACATCGCTGCCAAGGCCGCGTAGCGGCACCGCGTCCTCCCGCACGGCTATACCAAGGTATACCGGGTGCAGCTGAAAGGTGCTGCAGTCCCCTCCCGCGGTAGCTCTCCAGCGTGCCATCGATAAGTAGCGCGGCGCGCATCACCCAAGTAGCCTTCGAGTTGCAGACCATCCCTTCCTCAGCAGCCAGGTAATGGTGAGCGCCCTGCTCTGGCTGGTGGTTTGAGGCGTCGATTGTCGCCATGCCTGCCGGCGCTTAAGCGAGCGGCAGCTGGGCTGGCGGCTGTTGCGGCGCCGAGCCGCCAGCGGAGCTGCACCACCTGGTTCAGCCCGCCGGTGAGGTCGTAGAGGCAATCGACACCGGGGTGACGGCGCAAACCGATGCAGCTGACGCAGCTGGAGTATGTCACTTGACCGACGAGCATCCGGTCATCTTCATCATCGACGACGACCCGTCCATGCGCGCCACGCTCGCGGACGTGATGCGCTCGGTCGGCCTGGCCGTCCAGACGTTCGCGTCCGCGCAGGACTTTCTGGGCAGCAAACTGCCCGACGCGCCCGCCTGCCTGGTTCTGGATGTGCGCCTGCCCGGCCAGAGCGGCCTGGACCTGCAGCGCACCCTCGCCGAATCCGGGATCGAGCTGCCGGTCGTGTTCATCAGCGGGCATGGTGACGTGCAGATGTCGGTGCGGGCGATGAAGGCGGGCGCGGTGGATTTCCTCGCCAAACCGTTCCGCGACCAGGACCTTCTCGATGCGGTGCACGAGGGCATCGAGCGCGATCGCGCCCGGCGCGGCCGTGCCGTGAAGGCGGCGGAGCTGCAGGAGCGCTACCGATCGCTCACCGAGCGCGAGCGCGACATCATGGCGTTCGTCGTGCTCGGGCATCCGAACAAGCAGATCGCGGCCAAGCTGGGCGCTGGCCGAGGTCACCGTGAAGGCGCACCGCCGGCAGATCATGCACAAGATGAGAGCGCGGTCGTTGCCCGAGCTGGTGCGCATGGCAGGCCGACTGCGCGGCGCGCCGGACAGCGACTGACGACAAGCGCCCGCACGCCGGCTCGTGGCAGGACTCTCTCCTCCCACGGACCGGCCAACGCTCGGCTGGAAGTACAATTGCACGGCATTGCGGCCAGGAAGGCATGGAGCGCGGGCGGGCCAAGCACGGCGGAACTGCGCGGGGGGAGACGACGCATATGACGGCAGCGCACTTTCCACATGGCGCGCGCGAGGCGCTGCGCGAGGATGGCGAGTTCATCCTGTTCCGGAGCCGATACCCCGGCGCGGAGCGCCCAAGGCGACGGTGCTGCTGCTTGCCCCCGTGTCGGCGCGCCCCTCGCGCGAGAGTATCCAGAAGCTCGAGCACGAGCTCTCCCTGAAAGTAGACCTCGATCCAGAGTGGGCCGCCGTACCGCTCGCGCTCGTCGAGCACGAGGACCGGCCCGCCCTGCTGCTCGACGACGCGGGCGGTGCAGCCGCTCGACCGGCTGATCCACGGCCCGATGGAACTGGGACGGTTCCTGCACTTCGCGGCCGGCATTGCGCGCGCGCTGCGCGAACTGCATGCCCGAAACCTGATCCACAAGGACGTCAAGCCGGCCAACGTGCTGGTGGATGCAGAGACGAGCCAGGTCCGCCTCATGGGCTTCGGCATCGCGTCGCGGCTTCGGCGCGAGCGCCAGTCGCTCGAGCCCGCCGGAGCTCATCGCCGGGACGCTGGCCTACATGGCCCCCGAGCAGACCGGGCGGATGAACCGCTCGGTCGATTCGCGCAGCGACCTCTACGCGCTGGGCGTGACGCTGTACGAGATGCTCACCGGCAGCCTGCCGTTCAACGCTGCCGACCCGATGGAGTGGGTGCACTGTCACATCGCCCGAACGGCGCGTGCCGCCCGCACGAGCGCTGCGCGGATGTGCCGCCGGCCGTCTCTGCCATCGTGATGAAGCTGCTGGCGAAGACGCCCGAGGAGCGCTACCAGACCGCGGGCGGGGTCGAGCACGACCTGCGCCGCTGCCTCGCCTCGTGGGAGGCTCGCGCGCCGCATCGACGCATTCCCGCTCGGCGAGCACGACACGCCGGACCGGCTGGTCATTCCGGAAAGGCTCTACGGGCGCTCGAACGAGGTGGCGGCCTTGCTCGCCGCCTTCGAGCGCGTGGTCAGCAGCGGCAGAGCCGCAGCTGGTGCTCATAACGGGCTATTCGGGCATCGGCAAGTCCGCGGTGGTCAACGAGCTGCACAGGCGCTCGTTCCGCCGCGCGGGCTGTTCGCGTCCGGCAAGTTCGATCAGTACAAGCGCGACATTCCGTATTCGACGCTCGCGCAGGCGTTTCAGGGCCTCATGCGTCACCTTCTGGCGAAGAGCGATGCCGAACTGGCGCTCTGGCGTGACGCGCTGCGCGAGGCGCTTGGCCCGAACGCCAGGCTCATGATCGAGCTTGTTCCCGAGCTGAAGCTCATCATCGGAGAGCAGCCCCCGGTCCCCGAGCTTTCGCCGCAAGACGCGCAAAGACGGTTTCATGTCGCCCTCCGGCGCTTCATCGGCGTATTCGCGCGCCCCGAGCATCCACTCGCATTGTTCATCGACGATCTGCAATGGCTCGATGCCGCAACGCTCGATCTGCTCGAGCAGGTCTTGATCGAGAGCGATGCCGGGCATCTGCTGCTGATCGGCGCGTACCGGGACAACGAAGTGGATGCGGGTCATCCCCTGGCCCGCAGGCTCGATGCGATCCGGGCAGCCGGAGGCCGCGGTGCAGGACATCCACCTGGCCCCGCTCGCCCGTGAGGATGTCACCCAGCTCATCGCGGATGCGCTTTGCTGCGAGGCCGCGGACGCGGCTCCGCTGGCGCAGCTCATGCACGACAAGACCGCGGGCAACCCGTTCTTCGTGATCCAGTTCCTCCACGTGCTCGCCGAGGAGGGCTTGCTCGCCTTCGACCACCGAGCAGGCGCGATGGTCCTGGGACCTCGATCGCATTCACGCCAAGGAATACACCGACAACGTGGCGGACCTCATGGCCGGGAAGCTGGACCGGCTGCCGGTCGAAGCGCGCAGCGTGCTGCGACTGCTGGCGTGCCTGGGCAACGCCGCTGAGACCAGCACGCTGTCGCTCGTTTGCGGTACGCCAGAGGCCGAGATCCATGCGCACCTGTGGGAGGCCGTCCGCCAGGAGCTGATCGAGCGCACCGAGCTCTCCTACTGCATTCGTGCACGATCGTATCCGCGAGGCGGCGTACACCCTGATCCCGCCGGCAGAGCGCGCGCAGACCCATCTTCGCATCGGCAGACTGCTCGCCGCACACACCCCGGCGGAAAAGCAGGAAGAGGCGATCTTCGAGATCGTGAACCAGCTCGACCGAGGCGCCGCGCTGATCACCTCCGCAGACGAACGCGAGCAATTGGCGCAATTCAACCTGATCGCAGGCAAGCGCGCGAAATCATCCACCGCTTACGCCACCGCGCTCAACTATTTCGTCACCGGTGGCGCACTGCTGACAGACGACTCCTGGGAGCGTCGGCATCAGCTGGCTTTTTCTCTCGAACTGAATCGTGCCGGAGTGCGAGTTCCTGACTGGAATGCTGCCGGCGGCGGAAGCTCGGTTGGCGGCACTTTCGGCTCGAGCTGGCAGATGCGCTCGAGCAGGCTTGCGTAGCCTGTTTGCGCGTGGACGTGTATACGACGCTCGGTCAGAGCGACCGCGCGGTCGCCGTGGGGCTCGATTGCCTGCGTCAAATGGGCATTCAATGGTTGGAGCATCCTAGCGACGAGGACGTGCGGTCCGAATATGAAGCGCTCCGCTGCCGGCTCGGGCACCGTGCGATCGAGGAGCTGTTGGACCTGCCCCTGATGAGCGACCCGCTGGCACTCGCGACCTTGGATGTCCTCACTGCGCTGTTGCCGCCGGCATTTTTCACGGACGCGAACCTGCGTGCGCTGGTGATCTCTGAAAGCCGTCAATCTCAGCCTCGAGTGGGGCAACAGCGACGCCTCGTGCACCCCCTATGTGATGCTTGGCATGATCGCCGGCGCACGGTTTGGCGACTACGAGGCGGGATTGCGTTTCAGCAGGCTCGGCAAGGAGCTGGTGGAACATCGCGGGCTCAAGCGCTTCCAGGCCAGGACGTACCTGAATTTCGCCAATGTGGTGATGCCGTGGACCCAGCGTTTCCGCAGCGGTCGTGATCTGCTGCGACGCGCCTTCGAGACCGCGAGCAACAGCGGGGATGTCACTTTCGCCGCCTACAGCTGTGCCAGTTTGAACGTGAACTTCCTCGCGGCAGGGGACCCGCTTGCAGAAGCGCAATGCGAAGCCGAGAATGGACTGCGCTTCGCGGAGAATGCCCGGTTCGGCTTCGTCGTCGACATCATCAGGCCGCAGCTGGCGCTGATCCGGATGCTGCGTGGCTTGACGCGGAGGTTCGGCGTATTCGACGACGGGCAGTTCGAGGAGCTTGGCTTCGAGCGCCACCTCTGCGCCAGCCGGGCGCGCGCGGTGCCGGAGAGCTGGTATTGGATCAGGAAGCTGCAGGCGCGCTTCTTCGCCGGCGACTATGCGTCCGCCCTGGATGCAGCAGAGAAGGCCCGACGCTTGCGCTGGACGCCGCCGCACCTGTTCGAGGTGGCCGAGTACGAGTTCTACTGCGCGCTGTCCCGGGCCGCGGTCTGGGATTCGCACCCCCCAACGAGCGTCAGGAGCATCTCGAGGCGCTGCGCGCGCATCACCGCCATCTCGAAGGTTGGGCGCAGAATTGCCCAGAGAATTTTTCGGATCGCGCTGCGCTGGTCGGCGCAGAGATCGCCCGCATCCAAGGGCGCGAGCTGGACGCCGAGCATTTGTACCAGCGAAGCTATCCGTGCGGCCCGTGCAAACGATCTCGTCCACAACGAGGCGCTTGCCCACGAGCTCGCCGCCCGCTTCTATGCCGGGCGCGGGTTCGAAGAGTTCGCGCACCTGTACCTCCAGAAAGCACGCCATGGCTACCTGCGATGGGGAGCCGATGGCAAGGTACGACAACTCGATGAGCTCTACCCGTATCTTCGTCAGGAGGAGGTCCTCCCCGGCCCGGCGGGCAGCTATCGCGGCGCCGGTCGAACAGCTCGACCTCGCGACCGTGTTCGAAGGTCTCGCAGGCCGTGTCGGGCGAGATCGTGCTCGATACGTTGATCGACAAGCTGATGCGCACCGCGCTCGAGCACGCCGGCGCGCAGCGCGGCCTGCTCATTGCCGTGCGCGATGGCGCGCTTCAGCTGGAGGCGCAGGCCGCAACCGCCGGCAACGACGTCATCGTGGACCGGGCGCAGGCTCCGATCGAAACGGCGGCGCTGCCTGCGTCGATCGTCAACTACGTGGTGCGCACCCACGAGGTCGTGATTCTCGACGACGCCGGGCGTCCGAATCCGTTTTCGGACGACGAGTACATCCGTGCCACGCCCGCTCGTTCGATACTCTGCCTGCCGCTCATCAAGCAAGGCCAGGTCGTCGCCCTGCTCTACCTCGAGAACAATCTGGCTCCAGGTGTGTTCACGCCCGCCAGGGTCGCAGTGTTGAAGCTGCTCGCCTCCGAGGCCGCGACCTCCCTGGAGAACAGCCGCCTCTACCGCGACCTCCAGGAACGGGAAGGCAAGATCCGGCGCCTGGTCGACTCGAACATCGTGGGGGTGGCGATCTGGGATCTGGAAGGCCGCATCGAGGAGGCCAATGATGCCTTTCTAAAGATGCTGGGATATGACCGCGACGATCTCTCGTCAGGCCGGCTGCGCTGGGACGATCTGACCCCGGCCGACTGGAAGGCGGTGAGCCGGCGCGCCGTGGAGCAGATCCGCGCTGCGGGCAGGTGCGAGGTCTTCGAGAAGGAGTTCTTCCGCAAGGACGGCAGCCGCGTTCCGGTGCTCGTCGGCAAGGCGGCATTCGAGGATACGCGCACCAAGGCGATCGCCTTCGTGCTGGATCTGACCGAGCGCAAGCGCGCCGAGGAGGCGCTGCAGACGGCGCAGCTGCAGCTCGTGCGCATGAGCCGGGTGATGACCACGGCCGAGCTCGCCAGCTCGATCGCGCACGAGGTCAACCAGCCGCTGGGATCGATCGTGGCCAGCGTGGGCGCGTGCCTGCGCTGGCTGAACGCACGTCCACCCGACCTGGACAATGCCAGGCGCACGCTCGAGCGCATCGCGCAGCGACGGCGAACGCGCCAGCGCGATCATCAACCGCATCCGCGCGCTGGTGCGGCGCGAGCCGCCGCGGCAGGAGCCGGTGGACCTCAACGAGGTGATCTCGGAAGTGATCGCGCTGACGCGCGACCAGATGCGCAGCAACCACATCTCGCTCACCACCGAGCTCGCGGCGGAGCTGAAGCCGGTACTGGGTGACAAGGTCCAGCTGCAGCAGGTGATGCTCAACCTGATCGTCAATGCGATCGACGCGATGAGCGCAATGCCTGACGGGCGGCGACGACTGGTGATCGCCTCCGTGAACGATGGCGTCAAGGCGGGTCCGGGTCGAAGTCCGCGATTCGGGGCCGGGGATCGAGCCGGAACGAGCCGAGCAGCTGTTCGAGCCGTTCTATACGACCAAGCCGCAGGGCATCGGCATGGGGCTGTGGATCAGCCGCTCGATCATCGAAGCCCACCAGGGGTCGCTGTGGGCAACGGCTAACGTACCGCACGGTGCAGTGTTCCAGTTCTCGCTGCCGGTAGAGCAGTCAGCCCAGGCAAGAGCGCGCGGGGAGAGAGGGACCCGCGCGAATCTGAGCCGCAGGCAACGGCCGAAGGTGACCGCGACGAGCATGAACCTCGACTTTAACAGCCGCGAAGCGCAGTTGCAGGCGGGCGCGCTCGATCTCGCCTCGTACAAGCTCGAGCCGCTCGGCGGCGATGGGGAACTGGCGCTGTATCGCGCGCCCCTGCCGAATCGTCGAAGTCATCGCCATCCGTGCTGGTCGTCGTGCCGCTCACGCAACCCTCGCCGGCGGCGCTCGGACGCATGCGCCTGCAGTGCGCCGCTGCGCGATTCCAGCTCGATGGCTGCGAGCTGCGGCGCAGCTCGACGACAGGCGAGCTCGTACCGGGCCAATGCGGGAGGCTCATGAGGAGGGAGGAACCGGTACCATGAGCGCGGGACAGCAGCTACCAATAACCGAGCGAAGCCTGGCGGGGCAGGCTTGGCAGGGGATCGAGGAGCAATGGCGAGCGGCCTTCGAAGCCAATCCGACGATGTACTTCATCTTGGTGTTGGAGTGAGCGTGCGTGCGCTTCGCCCCTATGGGCTCGGTCTTCTCGCGGTCGCGGTCGCCGTCGCCTTCGCGCTCGCCGCCCCGCACCTCGGACTCGGACGCATCGAGCGACCGCTTCTCCTCATCACGGTCGGCGCCATTGTCTGGTACGGCGGGCCGAGGCCGGGCGTAGCCGCTGTTGTCGCGGGGACCCTCTGCATCGACTATTTCTTCACTCTGCCGACATACCACTTTAGCCTCGGGCGCCAGGACCTCGTCAATGCCGGCTTGTTCGCCGTCTTCGCGCTGGTCATCGGCTGGTTCGCCGCGCTGCGCCGGCGCATCGAGCACGACCTTCGCCTCGCGCGCGACGAGCTCGCGCGCCAGGCGAGCCTGCTCGATCTCACCCACGACTCGATCTTCGTCCGCGACATGAACGACGTGATCACCTACTGGAACCGCGGCGCGCAGGAGACCCTGGGGTGGACGGCGGAGCAAGCCGTCGGCAAGCGCGCCGGTGAGCTTCTGCGCACGGCCTTTCCGCGTCCGCTCGAGGAGATCCGCGCAGAGCTCCTGCGCACCGGACGATGGGAGGGGGAACTCACAAAGACCAGGGCGGACGGCACACAGATCGTCGTCGCAAGCCGGTGGTCGCTGCAGCGCGATGTGGACGGCCGGCCCATTGCGATCCTGGATACGAACAACGACATCACCGAGAGAAAGCGCCGGGAGGACGATATCCGCAGGCTCAACGCGCAGCTCGAACGGCGAACTCTCGAGCTCGAAGCGAGCAACAAGGAGCTCGAGGCTTTCGCGTACTCCGTGTCGCACGACCTGCGCGCGCCGCTGCGTCATTTCGCTGCCTATGCGGAGCTGCTCCAACGGACCGCGTCCTCGGTCCTGGACGAGCGGGGCCGGCGCTACGTGGCCAACCTTCTGGAAGCGGCAAAGAAGATGGGTGCGCTGATCGACGACCTCCTGGCGTTCTCGCGCATCGGCCGGGCCGAGACGCGCATGACGCTGGTGAGCCTCGGCGAGCTGCTGCGCGAGGTGTTGCGCGACATGGAGCGGGAAACGGACGGGCGCGACATCGCGTGGAAGATCGCGGACCCCCTGCCGAGCGTGCACGGCGACCGCTCGATGCTGAGGCTCGCGCTCTTCAACCTGGTCTCCAACGCGGTCAAGTTCACCCGCACGCGCTCGCGTGCGGAGATCGAGATCGGGTGCAGCCATGGCGCGAGTGAAGACGTGGTGGTGTTCGTCCGCGACAACGGCGTCGGCTTCGACATGAAATACGCGAACAAGCTCTTTGGCGTGTTCCAGCGCCTGCACCTGCCCGAAGACTTCGAAGGGACCGGCATCGGGCTCGCGACCGTGCAGCGCATCGTCGCCCGTCACGGTGGCCGGGTGTGGGCCGAAGGCGTCGTGGACGGCGGGGCCACGTTCTATTTCTCAGTGCCAAAACCATGAGGAGACAAACGTGAACGAACTCGGACGGATCCTGCTGGTCGAGGATGATCCCAAGGACATCGACCTCACGCTCGCCGCGCTCGAGGAATACAAGCTGGCGAACGAGGTGGTCGTGGTGCGCGACGGAGCGGAGGCCCTCGATTACCTCCACACGAGGGGCAACTACAGGTCGCGCGCCACGGAGAATCCTGCCGTGGTGCTGCTCGACCTGAAGCTGCCGAAAGTCGACGGCCTCGAAGTCCTGCAGGCAGATCCGGTCCGACGAGAGGCTGAAGCTCATTCCCGTCGTGGTGCTCACCTCCTCCCACGAAGAAAGGGATATGGTGGCGAGTTACAAGCTCGGCGTGAACGCCTATGTGGTGAAGCCGGTCGACTTCCACGAGTTCGTCAACGCCGTCAAGGAGCTCGGCGTCTTCTGGGCCGTGATCAACGAGCCGCCGCCAGGGAGCGTCGCCAGGAGAAACTGAAGTGGATCGCGCGCTACGCGTGCTGCACCTCGAGGACGACGCCGGGGACGCCGGGCTCGTTCGCGACGTGCTCGAGTTAGGCGGGATCGCCTGCGACATCACACGCGTGCAGACCCGCGAGGACTTCGTCGCGTCGCTCGAGAAAGGCGGTTTGGACTTGATTTTCGCGGACTATTCGCTCCCTTCCTTCGACGGCATGTCGGCGTTGAAGATCGCAGCGCAGCGATCGCCGGATGTGCCGTTCATCTTCGTTTCCGGAATGCTCGGCGAAGAGGTGGCGATCGAAGCCCTCAAGCTGGGCGCAACGGACTACGTGCTGAAAGAGCGGCTCTCGAGGATCGTGAGCGTGGTACCCCGCGCGCTGCGCGAAGCCCAACACCGCGCCGACCGCAAGCAGGCCGACGAGGCGCTGCGCGCAAGCGAGGAGCGGTTCCGCACGCTCGTGCTGTTCTCCTTCGACGTGTACTGGGAGACGGACGCCCAGCATCGCTTCATCCGGCAGGACTTCGCCGACTCGCCGGCCCCGGGTTCGGAGATCGGCAAGACGCGCTGGGAGGTACCCTACCTAGAACCCGACGAAGAGGCCTGGCGCAAGCACCGGGCCACGCTCGATGCCCACCTGCCGTTCCGTGATTTCGAGCTCGCCCGGCCCACGCCGGACGGCGGCAAGCGCTACTTCTCGATCTCGGGGCTGCCAGCGTTCGACGAGGCCGGGCGCTTCATCGGCTATCGCGGCGTCGTCCACGACATCACCGAACGCAAGCTCGCGGAGGAAGAGCGCCGCGCCCATCTGCGCTTTCTCGAAAGCATGGACCGCATCAACCGCGCCATGCAGGGAACCAACGACCTCGAGCGGATGATGAGCGAGGTCCTCGATGCGGTGCTCGACGATCTTCGCCTGCGATCGAGCGTGGCTCATCTACCCATGCGACCCGCACGCTCCGTCCTGGCGCACGGTCATGGAGCGCACGCGGCCGCAGTTCCCTGGCGCATTGGCCCTCAACGCCGATCTGCCGACCGATACCGACAAGGCCGCCGTCTTCGCGTCCGCGCTGGCATCCAGCGCCCCGGTGCTGCTCGTGCCAGGCACAGTCGCGAAGCGCCTCGCGATCCGGTCGCAGATCGCAATGGCGGTTCATCCCAAGGTCGATCAGCCCTATCTCTTCGGCTTGCACCAGTGCTCGTACGAACGGGCTCTGGACGGAGCCGGAGAAGCGCCTGTTCCAGGAGATCGGCCCGCGGCTGGCCGACGCGCTCACCAGCCTCGTTGATGTTCCGCAGCCTGCAGCGAAAGCGAGCGCAAGCTCGAAGCGGCGCAGCGCATCGCCCGCGTCGGGTGGTGGGAACGCGACTTTCGCACCAACCGGGTGTCGCTCTCGGACGAGGTCCGCCGCACGTTCGGCGTGCGAGCCGCTCGACCTGCCGCACTGGCACGAGCGCTGGGTGAACGTGATCCACCCCGAGGACCGGCCGAAGGCCGCCGCAGCCGCGCGCAGCGGCCTTGAACGGCGGGCCGCCCTACGACGTCGAATACCGCGTGGTGCGCCCGGACGGGTCCGTGCGCGTGGTCCACAGCCAGGGCGAGGTGATCCGGGACGAGTCCGGCCGGCCGGTACGCCAGTTCGGCGTCCTGCAGGACATCACGGCGCTGCGGCAGGCGGAGCACGAGGTGCGCGCGAGCGAGGCGCGCTTCCGCACCTTCGTCGACCACGCGACCGACGCCTTCTTCCTGCTCGACGAGCAGCTGCTCGTCGTCGACGTCAACCGGCAGGCCTGCGCGGGCCTGGGTTACAGCCGCGAGGACTTGATCGGGATGCATCCGCGGGATTTCGACGTGGGCCTGGACGAGCGGTCGATCGCGCAGCTCGGGGCACGCGTGGGGGCCGGGGAGACCGTGACTTTCGAGACGGTGCACCAACGCAAGGACGGCGTCGTGTTCCCGGTGGAGATCCGCGCGCGTGCGTTTCAGCAGGGAGAACAGCAGCTCATCCTGTCCCTGGTGCGCGACATCAGCGAGCGCAAGCGCGCTGAGCAGGAGCTGCGGGCGAGCGAGGAGCGCTTCCGCACGCTCGTCCAATTCTCCTTCGACGTGTATTGGGAGACCGACGCGCAGCATCGCTTTACCCGGCAGGAGTTCATAGAAGGTCTCGCCGACGCACCCGCACCGGGGTCGGAGATCGGCAAGACACGCTGGGAAGTGCCCTATCTCGAGCCGGATGAGGAGGCCTGGCGCAAGCACCGCGCGACGCTCGACGCGCACCTCCCGTTTCGCGATTTCGAGATCGCGCGGCCTGCTTCCGACGGTGGCAAGCGCTATGTGTCCACGTCGGGACTACCGATGTTCGATGAAACGGGGCGCTTCATCGGCTACCGCGGCGTCGGGCGCCATATCACCGAGCGCAAGCGCGCCGAGCAGGAGCTGCAAAGGCTGCACCTGCAGCTCGTGCACATGAACCGGGTGATGACCACGGCGGAGCTCGCCACGTCCATCGCGCACGAAGTCAACCAGCCGCTGGGATCGATCCTGGCCAGCGTGGGCCCGTGCCTGCGCTGGCTGAATGCGCAGCCGCCCGACCTGGCGAGCGCCAGCCGAGCGCTCGAGCGCATCGCGCACCGACGCCGAGCGGGCGAGCCAGGTGATCAGCCGCATTCGCGCGCTGGTCAGGCGCGAGCCGCCCCGCCACGAGCGGGTCGACCTGAACGAGGTGATCTCGGAAGTGATCGCGCTGACGCGCGACCAGATGCGGAGCAACCATATCTCGCTCACCACCGAGCTCGCGGCGGAGCTCAAGCCGGTACTGGGTGACAAAGTCCAGCTGCAGCAGGTGATGCTCAACCTGATCGTCAATGCGATCGACGCGATGAGCGCAATGCCTGCCGGGCGGCAAGGACTGGCCATCGTGTCTGTGAACGACGGCGTGCAATGGGGTGCGCGTCGAAGTCCGCGATTCGGGGCCGGGCATCGAGCCGGAACGAGCCGAGCAGCTGTTCGAGCCGTTCTATACCACCAAGCCGCAGGGCATCGGCATGGGGCTGTGGATCAGCCGCTCGATCATCGAAGCCCACCAGGGGTCGCTGTGGGCAACGGCTAACGTACCGCATGGTGCAGTGTTCCAGTTCGCGCTGCCTGTAGCGCAGTCAGCACCAGGCAAGAGCGCGCGGGGAGAGAGGACCCGCGTGAATCTAGCCGCGGGCAACGGCCGAAGGTGAGCGCGACGAGCATGAACCTCGACATTCGTAACAGCACGCAAGCGCAGCTGGAGACGGGCGCGCTCGATCTCGCGTCGCACAAGCTCGAGCCGCTCGGCGGCGATGGGGAATTGGCGCTGTATCGCGCGCACCCTGCCGAATCGTCGAAGTCATCGCCATCCATGCTGGTCGTCGTGCCGCTCACGCAACCCTCGCCGGCAGCGCTCAGACGCATGCGCCATGAGTACGCCTTGCGCGATCAGCTCGATGGCGCGAGTGCGGTGCGGCCTCTCGCGCTGGCACAGCTCGAGGGGCGCAGCGCACTGGTGCTGGAGGACCCTGGCGGCATGCCGCTCGATCGGCTGCTCAGCGGGCCGCTGCCGATCGCCCGGTTTTTGCGCCTGGCCGCTGCCATCGCCGGGGCACTGGGTCAGCTGCACAAACGCGGCCTGGTGCACAAGGACGTCAAGCCGGCCAACATCCTGGTGGATGCGGCGGACGGCCGCGTCTGGCTGATGGGCCTGGGCCTGGCTTCGCGCCTGCCGCGCGAGCGCCAGTCGCCCGCGCCCCCCGAGCTCATCGCCGGGACGCTGGCCTACATGGCCCCCGAGCAGACTGGGCGGATGAACCGCTCGGTCGATTCGCGCAGCGACCTCTACGCGCTGGGCGTGACGCTGTACGAGATGCTCACCGGCAGCCTGCCGTTCAACGCTGCCGAGCCGATGGAGTGGGTGCACTGTCACATCGCCAGAACGGCGGTGCCGCCGCACGAGCGCTGCGCGGATGTGCCGCCGGCCGTCTCTGCCATCGTGATGAAGCTGCTGGCGAAGACACCCGAGGAGCGCTACCAGACCGCCGCGGGGTCGAGCATGATCTGCGCCGGTGCCTCGCCTCGTGGGAGTCACAACAGCGCATCGACGCAATCGCGCTCGGCGAGCACGACACGCCGGACCGGCTGGTCATCCCCGAGCAGCTCTACGGGCGCTCGAACGAGGTCGCGGCCTTGCTCGCCGCCTTCGAGCGCATGGTCAGCAGCGGCAGGCCGCAGCTGGTGCTCATAGCGGGCTATTCGGGCATCGGCAAGTCTTCGGTGGTCAACGAGTTGCACCGGGTGCTGGTGCCGGCGCGCGGACTGTTCGCCTCGGGCAAGTTCGACCAGTACCAGCGCGACATCCCTTATGCGACGCTGGCGCAGGCTTTCCAAGGTCTGATCCGGCCGCTGCTCGCGAAGAGCGAGGCGGAGCTGGCGGGATGGCGCGAGGCGCTGCAGCAGGCGCTGGGATCGAACGCACGGCTCGTCGTGGACCTGGTGCCCGAAGTCAAGCTCATCATCGGCGAGCCCGCGCCATTGACCGACCTGCCGCCGCAGGATGCGCAACGCCGCTTCCAGCTCGTGCTCCGGCGCTTCATCGGCGTGTTTGCGCGCGCGGAGCATCCGCTCGCGCTGTTCCTCGACGATCTGCAATGGCTCGATGCGGCCACTCTGGATCTGATCGAAGACCTGATGACCCAGCCCGACGTCCGGCACCTGCTGCTGATCGGAGCCTACCGGGACAACGAAGTTGGGGCCTTGCATCCGCTGCAGCGCAAGCTCGTTGCGATCCGTCAAGCGCAAGCGGCAGTGCAGGAGATCAGCCTCGGGCCGCTCGCCGGCGACGATGTGGGGCAGCTGATGGCCGATGCGCTGCGGTGCGAGCGAGCGCACGCCATGCCGCTCGCTCAGCTGGTGCACGAGAAGACCGGCGGCAACCCGTTCTTCGTCATCCAGTTCCTGTCCGCACTGGTGGAGAACGGCCCGCTCTTCTACGACCATGGCAGCGGGCGATGGTCATGGGACCCGGAGCGCATTCACGCACAGGGCTACACCGACAACGTGGTGGAGCTCGTCGTCGGCAGGCTGGCTCGCCTGGGGGCGCCAACGCAGGAGGCGCTGCGGCAGCTCGCCTGCCTTGGCAGCAACGCAGAGCTCACCCGGCTTAGCCTCATCCTCGGGACCTCCGAGGACGAGCTTCACGCGCAGCTCGCCGACGCCGTTGCCGCCGAGCTCGTCGAACGCCAGGACAGCGCCTACCGATTCATTCACGATCGGGTGCGGGAAGCCGCCTATTCCCTGATCCCGGAAGACGCGCGCGCTGCCGCCCACCTGCGCATCGGCCGGCTGCTCGCGGCACACACCCCTGAGGACAAGCGCGAGGAGTCGATCTTCGAGATCGTGGGCCAGCTCAACCGCGGTGCGGAGCTGATCGACTCACCAGAGGAACGGGAACAGCTGGCCGAGCTCAACCTGCTTGCCGGCAAGCGTGCCAAGGCGTCCGCGGCGTATGCCTCGGCGCTCAAATATCTAGCTGCCGGCGCGGACCAGTTGGCGAACGGCGCGTGGGAGCGCCGGCATGAGCTCAGCTTTGCTTTGGAACTGAACCGGGCTGAATGCGAGTTCCTGACCGGCGCGCGGGACGCCGCCGAGAAGCGGCTGCACCTGCTTGCCAACCGCGCCCGCGAACCGATGGAACGTGCAGCCGTCGCCTGCTTGCGGGTGGAGCTGTACACGGCGATCGGCGCGAGCGATCGCGCCGATCGACGTCGGGCTCGACTATCTCCAGGCCGTCGGCATCCAATGGACAGCGCATCCTTCCGATGACGACTTACGTCGCGAATACGCACTGATCATGTCGCGCCTGCGCAGCCGAAGCATCGAAGCGCTGATCGAGCTGCCACTGATGAACGACCGCGTTGGCCTGGCCACCCTCGATGTTCTGACCGCGCTCTATTCTCCGGCGATGTACACCGATGCAAACCTGGCGCGCTCTGACCATGTGCCGGGCGGTGAACCTGAGCCTGGAGGGCGGCAACAGCGATGGATCCTGCTTTGCCTATGTCATGCTCGGTTCCATCGCTGGCGGGTTCGTCGGTGACTACGACACCGCATTCCGCTTCGGACAGCTGGGATACGAGCTCGCCGAGAAACGCGGTCTGAAGCGCTTCCACGCCAGGACCTGTCTCAACTTTGCCGTTCGCGTCCTGCCCTGGGGGAGACCTGTCGCAATCAGTCGCGACCTGGTGTCGCGGGCCTTCGCACTGGCCAACAGCGCCGGCGACCTGATCTTCGCCACGAACAGCGGCAACGCCATGGTCACCGTCCTTCTCGCCGCCGGTGCACCGCTGCGCGAAGTGCAGGAGCAAGCCGAGCACGCCCTGGCCTTCGCGCAGAGGGCGCGCTTTGGCATCATGATCGACATCATCAGCACTCAGCTCGCGTTTGTCCGCACGCTGCGCGGGTTGACGCCGAATCTGGGCTCGTTCGACGACGAGCAGTACAACGAGCTCGACATGCGACGCCGTTTTTCAGCGCGGCGCCGGCGTGGCTTTCCCTGAGAGCTGGTACTGGGTGCGCAAGTTGCAGGCTGCGTTCTTGGCATGCGATTACGCCGCGGCGATCGACGCGCTATCCCATGCGCAAGGGTTGATGTGGGCCTCGGGATCGCTGTTCCAGTTGGCGGAGTACCATTTCTACGCCGCCCTTGCGCGCGCCGCGGGGTGCGAGGTAGCCGCGGAGGAAGAGCGGCGGCAGCACCTCGATGCACTCGCCGTGCACCACGGTCTGCTCCAAGCGTGGGCCGACGCCTGCCCGGAGAATTTCGAGAACCGCGCCGCGCTGGTGGGCGCGGAGATCGCACGCCTCGAAGGCCGCGAGCTCGATGCGCAGCGGCTCTACGAACAAGCGATCCGCTCGGCCCGCGCAAACGGCTTCGTGCACAACGAGGCGCTCGCCTATGAGCTGGCCGCACGCTTCTACGCGGGGCGCGGGTTCGAGGAGATCGCGCGCCTCTACCTGAGAAACGCCAGGCGCTGCTACTCCAGCTGGGGCGCGGACGGCAAAGTGCGCCAGCTCGACGCGCTGCATCCGCATCTGAGGGCGGAGGAGGCGCCGAGCGGCGCGGCGGGCACCATCGCCGCGCCCGTCGAGCACCTCGACCTCGCGACCGTCCTCAAGGTCTCGCAAGCCGTGTCGGGAGAGTTCGTCCTCGACAAGCTCATCGACAAGCTGATGCGCACCGCGCTCGAGCATGCAGGCGCTCAGCGCGGCCTGCTCATCGACTCCCGAGAGGGCGTGCTTCACCTCGAAGCGCAAGCCGTGACGAGCGGGAACGACATCATCGTGCATCGGACACGGGATCCGATCGAGACGGTTGGGCTATCCAGATCGATCGTCAATTACGTCTCGCGCACTCACGAAGTCGCGATCTTCGACACCGCCGAGCGCGAGAGCCCGTTTTATGACGATGAGTACGTCCGCGACTCGCATGTCCGCTCGATACTCTGCCTGCCACTCATCAAGCAAGGCCAGGTAGTTGCCCTGCTCTACCTCGAGAACAACCTGGCCGCACGTGTGTTCACGCCGGCCACGGTCGCAGTGTTGAGGCTGCTCGCCTCGGAGGCGGCGACAGCGCTGGAGAACAGCCGTCTCTACCGCGAGCTGCAGGAACGGGAAGGCAAGGTCCGGCGCCTGGTCGACTCCAACATCATCGGCGTGGTGATCGCGGACCTGGACGGCGCCATTCTCGAGGCGAATGAAGCATTCTTGAGCATGCTGGGCTACAGCCAGGACGACTTGGCAGCGGGGCGGTTGCGGTGGGCGGACATCACGCCGGTCGAATGGCTTGCCGCCAACCAACGGGCATGGGAGCAGACACGGGCCGTTGGCCGGTGCGAGGCCTTCGAGAAGGAGTACTTCCGCAAGGATGGCAGCCGCGTGCGAGTGCTCGTAGGCGGAGCGGCGTTCGACGAGGCGCGCACCAAGGCGATCTCGTTCGTGCTCGACTTGACCGAGCGCAAGCGCGCCGAGGACGAGCGCCGGGCGCATGTGTGGTTCCTGGAGTCGATGGACCGCATCAACCGCGCGATTCAGGGAACCAACGACCTCGAGCGGATGATGAGCGAGGTGCTCGATGTGCTGCTCGACATCTTCGCCTGCGATCGAGCGTGGCTCATCTACCCATGCGACCCGCACGCTCCGTCCTGGCGCACGGTCATGGAGCGCACGCGGCCGCAGTTCCCTGGCGCATTGGCCCTCAACGCCGATCTGCCGACCGATACCGACAAGGCCGCCGTCTTCGCGTCCGCGCTGGCATCCAGCGCCCCCGTGCTGCTCGTGCCAGGCACAGTCGCGAAGCGCCTCGCGATCCGGTCGCAGATCGCAATGGCGGTTCATCCCAAGGTCGATCAGCCCTATCTCTTCGGCTTGCACCAGTGCTCGTACGAACGGGTCTGGACGGAGCCGGAGAAGCGCCTGTTCCAGGAGGTCGGCTCGCGGCTGGCCGACGCGCTCACCAGTCTGCTCGTGTTCCGCACGCTGCGCGAAAGCGAGCACAGGCTGGAAGAGGCGCAGCGCATCGCGCATGTCGGGTACTGGGAGCGGGACCTTGATTCCGGCTATACGACAGTCTCTGCCGAGGCCTGCCGTATTTTCGGCTTGCAGCTAGACGAAGGCCAAACCAGCCTGACGCAGCAGCACGAGCGCTTTCGGGAGCTGGTGCACCCGGAGGACCGGCCCAGAACGGCGCAAGCCGCGGCGATCGCGCAGAACGGCGGCCCGCGCTACGACGTGGAATATCGCCTGGTGCGTCCGGATGGCGATGTGCGCATCGTGCACAGCCGCGGCGAAGTAACCCGGCACGAGTCGGGACGGCCTCGCCGCATGTTCGGCATGATGCAAGACATCACCGATCTGCGGCACGCGGAGCAGGAGCTGCGGGCGAGCGAGGAGCGCTTCCGCACGCTCGTCCAATTCTCCTTCGACGGGTATTGGGAGACCGACGCACAGCATCGCTTTACCCGGCAGGAGTACATGGAAGGTCTCGCCGACGCACCCAAACCGGGGTCGGAGACCGGCAAGACACGCTGGGAACTGCCCTATCTCGAGCCGGACGAGGAGGCCTGGCGCAAGTATCGCGCGACGCTCGACGCACACCTGCCGTTCCGCGATTTCGAGATCGCGCGGCCTGCTTCCGACAATCGCAAGCGCTATGTGTCCGTGTCGGGACTACCGATGTTCGATGAAACGGGGCGCTTCATCGGCTACCGCGGCGTCGGGCGAGATATCAGCGAGCGCAAGCGCGCCGAGCAGGAGCTGCAAAGGCTGCACCTGCATCTCGTGCACATGAGCCGGGTGATGACGACGGCGGAGCTCGCCACGTCCATCGCGCACGAAGTCAACCAGCCGCTGGGATCGATCCTGGCCAGCGTGGGCCCGTGCCTGCGCTGGCTGAATGCGCAGCCGCCCGACCTGGCGAGCGCCCGCAGAGCGCTCGAGCGTATCGCGACCGACGCCGAGCGGGCGAGCCAGGTGATCAGCCGCATTCGCGCGCTGGTCAGGCGCGAGCCGCCGCGCCACGAGCGGGTCGATGTGAACCAGGTGATCTCGGAGGTGATCGCCCTCACGCGTGACCAGATGCACAGCCACGACGTCGCGCTGCAAAGCGAGCTTGCCGCAGATCTCATCGTCGTACACGGCGACCGGGTCCAGCTGCAGCAGGTGATCCTCAATCTGATCGCGAATGCGATCGAAGCCATGAGCACGATCCGCGACCGGCGGCGGCAGCTCGCCATCCTGTCGGCGAACGACGGCGGCGGGGTGCGAGTGGAGGTGCGCGATTGCGGCCCGGGCGTCGACGCGGACGGCGCGGAGCGGATCTTCGAGCCGTTCTACACCACCAAGGCGGACGGCATCGGGATGGGGCTTTGGATCTGCCGCTCGATCATCGAGGCGCACGGAGGGCGGCTGTGGGTTACGCCGAACCCGCCCCGGGGCGCGGCTTTCCAGTTCTCGCTCCCGGGCAGAAAGCTCAAGGCGGAATCGGCGGCGCGCCAAGGCCGCCAGCGCCGGCATTCGTCTCGATCGGAGGGGCGGGCCGACTAATGAGCGCACTCATCGAACGGTGGACGCGGATCAAAGACAATCAACGTTTCCGCCGTATCCTATCAAGTTACTCTAGCGAAGGGAGCTGACGCATGAAGGGGCCACGGAGCAAATCTCATACGCGGCATGAGCCTAGGGCATTCTCCATTCCACCTGCAGACGAGCAGCCCGTCGTCTTCGTGGTCGATGACGATCCATCCATGCGCGCAACGCTCGCGGACGTGATGCGCTCGGTCGGGCTCCAGGTGCAGACCTTCGCGTCCGCGCGGGAGTTCATGGGCAGCACGCTGCCCGATGCGCCCGGCTGCCTGGTGCTGGATGTGCGCCTGCCCGGCCAGAGCGGGCTGGACTTCCAGCGCACGCTCGCCGAGTCCGGAATGGACCTGCCTGTGGTGTTCATCACCGGGCACGGCGACGTGCCGATGTCGGTGCGGGCGATGAAGGCCGGGGCGGTGGATTTCCTCATCAAGCCTTTTCGCGATCAGGACCTGCTCGATGCGGTGCATGCGGCCATCGAGCGCGACCGCGCGCGGCGCCAGCAGCGTCATCGGGGTGGCGGACCTGGAAGAGCGCTACCGATCGCTGACTGAGCGCGAGCGCGACATCATGGCGCTCGTCGTCGTCGGCCGGCTCAACAAGCTGATCGCGGCCGAGCTCGGCCTGGCCGAGGTGACCGTCAAGGCCCACCGCAGCCAGATCATGCACAAGATGGGAGCGAAGTCCCTGCCCGAGCTCGTGCGCATGGCCGATCGGCTCGAGCGGCGCCTCCGAGAAGGACTGACATCGCGGGCCCGCTCGACCCTCGGAAATCGCGCCTTCTCCGGCGCGCCGCCGCCGGGCACTCAGAACTGGAGCACGATGCGGCCGTCGATCCGGCCCTGCTTCATCTCCCGGAAGATGTCGTTTCCTATTGCATCGAGGCGACGAGTTCCGGGCCCGGCATTGCACCGTCCCGGCATTGCTGAATATTTCTCAACTTAGAACGTCGAGAATCGAGGATTCTCGTCGCCGGGGACTGCCGATACCATGCGTGGCATCACGGTATCTATCGTATCCCGGCACATTGGAGGATCAGCGATGAGGGTTCGCATCGGTTGCGCGATGTTGATGGCGGTGCTGGCCGCGGGTTGCGCCGCCACCCAGAAGCCTTCGGGCCGGGTGGAGGACGGTATCGAGTCCCGCGCAACGGTTACCGAGGTGGACCTGCCGGAGCGCCTGGTGACGCTGAAGGACGAGCGGGGACAGGAGATCGTCGTCGAAGTGCCCGACCGGGTGAAGAGCCTCGACCAGGTGAAGGCGGGCGACGAGGTGATCGTCTCCTATACGACGGCCGTGGCGTGGCAGGTAAGGCGGGCAGGCGACGCGGCGCCCGGCGTCAGCGAGCAAACCACGTTCAACACCGAGAAGGCGGGCGAAAAGCCCGCCGGAACAGTGGGCCGCTCGGTGACGCTGACCACCACCATCACTGCGATCGATCTGGCCAACGACACCGTGACCCTGAGCGGTCCAGAAGGAAGGTCGCGGACGATCAAGGTGCGCGAACCGGCGGACTTGCGCAAAGTCCAGGTGGGCGATCTCGTTGACATCACGTACAGCGAAGCAGTGGCGATCGCCGTGCGGCAGGTCGCGAAGAAGTAGGACCGCTCGTTTCCTTGGAGGAAGTCCCATGACGACAAGCATCTCAACCGGGAGGCCGAAAGCCAGTGCAACCGGCGTCCAATCCCTCAACGCCGAAGAACTGCGTCGCATGCACGCGTGGTGGCGTGCCTGCAACTACCTCGCCGTCGGGATGATCTACCTGCGTGACAATCCCCTGTTCCGCGAACCGCTCACCGTCGATCACATCAAGCATCGGCTGCTCGGCCACTGGGGCGCGAGCCCGGCGCTGTCGTTTGTCTGGACCCACCTGAACCGGCTCATCAGACGCGACGACCTGGATGTGATCTTCGTGGCCGGGCCGGGCCATGGCGCCCCGGGCGTCCTTGCGCCCGCCTACCTCGAAGGCACCTATTCCGAGGTCTATCCGGACAAGAGCGAGGACGCCGAGGGAATGCAGAAGTTCTTCAAGCAGTTCTCCTTCCCCGGTCACATCGGCAGCCACGTGACGCCGGAAACGCCGGGCTCGATCCACGAGGGCGGCGAGCTCGGCTACAGCCTGTCGCACGCGTACGGGGCTGCGCTGGACAATCCTGACCTGATCGTCGCCTGCGTCGTGGGCGACGGCGAGGCGGAGACCGGTCCGCTCGCCACCGCCTGGCATTCGAACAAGTTCCTGAACCCCGCGCGCGACGGCGCGGTGCTGCCGATCCTGAATCTGAACGGCTACAAGATCGCCAATCCGACCATCCTGGCCCGCATCAGCCACGAGGAACTGGAGGCGCTGTTCGTGGGCTATGGCTACACGCCGTATTTCGTCGAGGGCTCGGAGCCCACCGAGATGCATCAGAAGATGGCGGCCGACCTGGACGAGGCGATCGACAACATCCGCGCCATCCAGCGCAAGGCGCGCAGCGGCGGCAGCGTCGAGCGCCCGCGCTGGCCGATGATCGTGTTGCGCGCGCCGAAGGGCTGGACCGGCCCGAAGGAGGTCAAAGGCCACAAGGCCGAAGGCTCCTGGCGCTCGCACCAGGTGCCATTCTCCGACGTGCGCGAGAATCCCGAAAGCCTGAAGCTGCTGGAGAGCTGGCTCCAGAGCTACAAGCCGCAGGAGCTGTTCGACGCCAACGGCCGCCTGATCCAGGAGCTGCGCGAGCTCGCACCCATCGGGGCGCGGCGCATGAGCGCGAATCCGCACGCCAACGGCGGGCTGCTGCGCAAGGACCTGAAGCTTCCCGACTTCCGGCAGTACGCCGTCAGTGTCCCGGCTGCAGGCACCATCCGTTACGAGAACACCAAACCGCTCGGCGAGTTCCTGCGCGATGTGATGCGCGCCAATATGGGCCGCTTCCGCGTATTCGGACCCGATGAGACCGCTTCCAACCGTCTGCAGGCGGTGTACGAAGCCTCCAAGAAGGTGTGGATGGGCGATCTGCTGCCGGAGGACGCGGACGGCGGCGAGCTGTCGCGCGACGGGCGCGTGATGGAGATGCTCTCCGAGCACACCTTGATCGGGTGGCTCGAGGGCTATCTGCTGTCCGGCCGCCACGGCTTCTTCCACACCTACGAGGCCTTCGCCCACGTGGTGGACTCGATGTTCAACCAGCACGCCAAGTGGCTCGACATCTGCAAGAACCACGTGCCCTGGCGCGCCTCGGTGGCCTCGCAGAACATCCTGCTGTCCTCGACCGTGTGGCGCCAGGACCACAACGGCTTCTCGCACCAGGACCCGGGCTTCATCGACGTGGTGACCAACAAGAGCCCGACGGTCACGCGCATCTACCTCCCGCCCGACGCCAACTGCCTGCTCGCGATCGCCGATCGGTGCTTGCGCTCGACCGACTGCATCAACGTGATCGTAGCCGACAAGCAGAAGCACCTTCAGTTCAGCACCATCGACGAGGCCATCGTGCACTGCGCCAAGGGCGTCGGTATCTGGCGCCGTGCCAGCAACGACGAGGGCGTGGAGCCGGACGTCGTAATGGCCTCGTGCGGCGACGTCCCCACCGTGGAGGCGCTGGCCGCAGTGGCCATCCTGCGCGAGCGGCTGCCCGACCTCAAGGTGCGCTTCGTGAACGTCGTGGACCTGTACAAGATGCAGCCGGCCGCCGAGCATCCGCACGGCTTGACCGATGGCGAGTTCGACAGCCTGTTCACCACCAGCAAGCCGGTGATCTTCAACTTCCACGGCTACCCCTGGCTCATCCACAAGCTCGCTTACCGCTTCACCAACCACGAGAACCTGCACGTGCGCGGCTATAAGGAGAAGGGCAATATCAACACGCCGCTCGAGCTCGCGATCCTCAACCAGATCGACCGCTTCAACCTCGTGATCGACGTGATCGACCGGGTGCCGAAGCTGGCGGCGCGTGCCGCGCATCTGAAAGAGGAAATGAAGGACGCGATCATCGACAACCTCAACTATGCACGCACGCAGGGCACCGACCGTGAGGAGATCAGCAACTGGGTATGGCCATACTGAGGGCAAGAGCGCGATTCCATGACAGCTGCCCACAGCAGGCCATCGAACCGCACCTCGCCGGGCGAGGGCACGCAAGCGGTCTCTGCGCAGACCCGATTCTGCGCTCCCTTCCCGTCCGGCTACCGCGCTTCGGGTGTCCTGTTGCACGTCACCTCCCTGCCCTCGCCCTACGGGGTGGGAGACGTGGGACCAGCCGCCTATGCCTGGGTGGATCGTCTCGCTGCCGCAGGTCAAGCCTGGTGGCAGGTGCTGCCGCTGGGGCCGACGGGTTGCGGCCATTCGCCCTATCAGGCGCTGTCGTCGTTCGCAGCCAATCTGCTCGTCATCAGCCCGGACCAGTTGCGAGAAGACGGCCTGGTCGAGCCGGGCGATTGCGAAGTCTGCGACTTCCCTCGGGAGCGGGTCGACTTCGAACGCGTCATCCCCTTCAAGGAGCGCTTACTGAACCGCGCGTGGAAGAAGTTCCGCAGCGGGGCGCGCGCCGATCTGCGCCCGGCGTTCGAGCAGTTCTGCGCAGACAAGGCGGCTCTGCAGGAGGCCGCGCTGTTCATGGCGTTGCGGGCCAAATACCAGGGAGCGCCCTTTCGCGAATGGCCGGAAGACCTCGTCCGGCGTAAGCCGAAGGCGCTCGAGAAGGCGAGGCGGGAGCTGGCCGAGGCCATCGACTGCTTCCGCTTCGGCCAGTTCATCCTCCTGCGGCACTGGCAAATGCTCAAGGACTACGCGAATCGGCGCGGGATACGGGTGCTGGGCGATCTTCCGATCTTCGCCTCCCCGGATTCGGCCGACGCGTGGGCCAACCCCGAGTTGTTCCTGTTGGACGAGCGCTTGCAGCCTCGAGTCGTCGCCGGCGTTCCTCCGGATTATTTCAGCGCCGACGGCCAGCTCTGGGGCAACCCCATCTACGACTGGGACGCGCTCCGAAAAACCGGCTATCGCTGGTGGATCGACCGGTTGCAGGCGCCGTTGGACTACCTCGATGCCGTTCGCATCGATCATTTTCGCGGCTTCGAGGCCGCTTGGCACGTGCCGGCGGGAGCGTCCACAGCAGCCGCAGGCCACTGGGTCTGCGGTCCGGGCGCCGAGTTCTTCGACCGGGTGCGTGAGGCTCTGGGCGGGCTGCCGCTGCTGGCCGAGGACCTGGGAATCATCACCCCGGCGGTTACGGCGCTAAGGGACCAATTTCAACTGCCTGGCATGCGGGTGCTTCAATTCGCCTTCAACGGCGACCCGAACAATCCGCACCTGCCGGAACACTGCGTTCATAACAGCGTGGTTTACACCGGTACGCACGACAACGATACGACACGCGGGTGGTATGAGGCGTTGCCGGAACACGAGCGCCGCCATCTGTGGAACTACCTGCAGCGACAGCCCACAGATTCACGGGAGGCGACGTGGGAGCTCATCCGCCTCGCCTGGTCCTCGGCATCCGCTCTGGCGATAGCACCGTTGCAGGATCTGCTCGGGCTGGGATCGGCGGCGCGCATGAACGTTCCGGGACGCGCGGAAGGCCAGTGGCGCTGGCGCTGTACCGACGAGGCACTGACCGACGCATGCTGGCAACGGCTGCACGAGCTGACGCGAGCGTCGGGCCGACTGGCATCGCCCGCCGGAGTGCCTGCATGACGGAGCTTCAAGGCCATGACTGACACGAAGGACAACCTGTGCATCAACACCATCCGGACTCTGGCGATGGACGCCGTGCAACAGGCGAACTCGGGCCACCCCGGCACGCCGATGGCGTTGGCGCCGGTCGTCTACTGCCTGTGGCAGCGTTTCCTGCGCTTCGATCCGGCCCATCCCATCTGGCCCAACCGCGACCGCTTCGTGTTGTCGGCTGGCCACGCTTCCATGCTGCTCTACGCGATGCTCCACTTGACCGGGGTGAAAGCCGTCAACGCCAAGTACGAAACGCTCGGACAGCCCTCCGTGACGCTCGAGGACATCAAGCGTTTTCGACAGCTCGACAGCAAATGCCCCGGTCACCCGGAATACCGCTGGACTTCGGGGGTCGAGACGACCACCGGGCCACTCGGGCAGGGTATCGCCACGAGCGTCGGCATGGCTATCGCCCAGCGCTGGATGGCAAGCTACTTCAATCGCCCGGGCTTCGAGCTGTTCGATTATGACGTCTACGCCCTGTGCGGCGACGGCTGCATGATGGAGGGGATCTCGGGCGAGGCGGCTTCGTTGGCCGGACACCTCAAGCTCTCCAAGCTGTGTTGGATCTACGACAACAACCACATCACGATCGAAGGCAACACCGCGCTCGCATACAGCGATGACACCGCCACGCGCTTCATCGGCTACGGTTGGAACGTCACCAGGGTGGGTGACGCCAACGACCTGGAGATGCTCGAGCGTGCCTTTGAAACATTCAGGAACACGACCGACCGGCCGACCCTCATCATTGTCGATAGCCATATCGCATATGGCGCGCCGAACAAGCAGGATACCAGCGCCGCCCACGGCGAGCCGCTGGGCAAGGAAGAAATCAAGCTCGCCAAACGCCATTACGGCTGGCCGGAGGATGCCCAGTTTCTGGTCCCCGACGGCGTGCGCGAGCACTTTCAGGCGGGCATCGGCGCACGCGGGCAAGCCCTGCACGATGCTTGGTGGGCGAAGTTCGAATCCTTCAAACGGCAGTATCCCGACCTCGCCGATCAGGGCTATCGCTTGCTGCGGCGTGAGCTGCCGGAGGGCTGGGACAGGCAGTTGCCCGTGTTCCAGGCAGACAGCAAGGGCCTCGCAACGCGAGACGCATCGGGTCAGGCGCTCAACGCCCTCGCCAAGAACCTGCCCTGGATGATCGGCGGTTCGGCGGATCTCGGGCCCTCCTGCAAGACGCGCCTGACTTTCGAAGGTGCCGGGGATTTTAACGCCCAGAATCCCGCGGGGCGCAATCTCCACTTTGGCATCCGCGAGCACGCCATGGGCGCCATCCTGAACGGCTTGTCTCTGTCGAAGGTTCGGCCCTTTGGCTCCGGCTTCCTGATCTTCAGCGACTACGCGCGCCCGGCGATCCGCTTGAGCGCCCTGATGGAGCTTCCCGTCATATACGTCTTCACCCACGATTCGATCGGGGTCGGAGAGGACGGACCGACCCATCAACCGGTCGAACAGCTCGCGTCCTTGCGGGCGATTCCGGGGCTGATCGTGCTGCGGCCCGCCGATGCCAACGAGACGGTCGAAGCCTGGCGGGTCATCATGCAGTTGCGCCACGACCCCGTGGCGCTCATTCTGACGCGTCAAGCATTGCCCACATTCGATCGTCAGAGATACGCGTCCACGGAAGGCGTGCATCGCGGGGCTTATGTTCTCGCGGATGCCGATGACCGCAAACCCCAGGTGCTGCTGCTTGCCAGCGGCAGTGAAGTGTCGCTTTGCCTGGACGCCTACGAGAAACTCAAGGCAGAAGGAATCAAGGCCCGAGTGGTCAGCATGCCATCGTGGGAGATCTTCGAGCGCTACTGTCGCGACCATCCCGAGTACCGCGAACAGGTCCTGCCGAGGTCGGTCGCTGCCCGCGTCTCGGTCGAGGAGGCCTCCACCCTCGGTTGGGCGCGCTATGTCGGGAGCGATGGTCTGAGTGTCGGCCTCGACACGTTCGGCGCCTCGGCGCCGCTGAAGGAATTGCAGAAGAAATTCGGCTTCGTCCCCGAGAACATCGTCGTGGCGGCCAAGCAGCAGATCGAGAAGGCGAGGTGAACGATGCGAGTCGCGATCGGTGCAGATCATGCAGGATTCGAGCTGAAGGAGGCGGTGAAAGGCTTCTTGACGGCGGAGAATCACGAGGCCCTCGATGTGGGCACCTACAGCAAGGACCCGGTGGACTATTCCGACTACGCCGCAGCCGTCGGCGAAGCTCTGCGCGAGCGCAGAGCCGAGCGCGGCGTCATCCTCTGCGGCAGCGGCGTCGGAGCGTCGATGGCGGCCAACCGGATTCCCGGCATTCGCGCCGGACTGTGCCACGACACCTACTCGGCGCACCAGGGCGTGGAGCATGACGACATGAACGTGCTGGTGCTCGGCGGTCGCGTCGTCGGCAGCGAGCTCGCCCGCGAATTGATTCATGCATTCTTGAACGCGCACTTCAGCGGCGAAGAACGTCATCTGCGCCGGCTCGCCAAAGTGACGGCGCTGGAAAACCGGCTGCGCGCGCTGCAGGTTTTCGGGCAGTCGGTCTGGCTGGATTACATCCGCCGCACCTTGATCACCAGCGGCGAGTTGCGCCGCTTGATCGATGAGGACGGACTGCAGGGGGTGACCTCCAATCCGGCCATCTTCGAGAAGGCCGTCACCGGGAGCTCCGATTACAAGGAGATGCTCGAGGCGCCGGAAGGGCGCGCCCTGGACGCGAAGACGCTCTACGAGAAACTGGCGGTGCGCGATATTCAAGACGCTGCCGAAGCGCTGCGCCCCGTGTACGAGCGGACTTCCGGGCGCGACGGATACGTCAGCCTGGAAGTGTCGCCCTTGCTTGCGCACGACACTGCGGGCACGTTGGCGGAAGCCAGGCGATTGTGGCGAGCGGTGGGGCGCGACAATCTGATGATCAAGGTCCCCGCCACCGCCGCGGGGCTTCCTGCAATCCAGGAGCTCATCGGCGATGGCATCAACGTCAACGTGACGCTGCTGTTCGGCTGCGACACTTACGAGAAGGTCGCGGAAGCGTACATCGCGGGTCTCGAGAGATTGGTTGCGCGTGGCGGGGACCCGAAGCGGGTGGCTAGCGTGGCGAGCTTCTTTGTCAGTCGCGTCGACACTGCGATCGATGCTCTGATCGCCACACGGTTGGAGGCAACGACGAATGCAAGAGAGCAAAGCTTCCTGCGCGGCCTGACCGGCAAAGCTGCGATCGCCAACGCGAAGCTTGCTTACCAGCGGTATCGCGAGCTGTTCGGCGGCCGGCGCTGGCAGGCGCTCGCCAGCCGTGGAGCGCAGACGCAGCGCTTGCTGTGGGCCAGCACGGGCACGAAGAATCCCAACTATCGGGACGTCATCTACGTTGAAGAACTGATCGGGCCGGACACGGTCAACACCATTCCTCCAGCGACCTTCGACGCGTTTCGCAACCACGGGCGGCCGCGCGCAAGTCTCACCGAAGACGTCGAGTCTGCATATGACACGATGGATATGCTCAAGCAGCTCGGAATTTCGATGCAGGAAGTCGCGGAGAAACTCCTCGCCGAGGGGCTGCAACTGTTTTCGGACGCCTTCGACAAGCTGCTCAAGGCGGTGGACAAGCAAAGCAGAAGCGCAGGGGCCGGAAAGGTCAACCGCCTGACGTATGAACTGCCCGAGCCCGTGGCCGCGGCGCTGAAGGCTTCGCTTGCGGACTGGCGTGCGCAGGGCAAGGCCAGACGGCTCTGGGCGGGTGACTCGTCGCTGTGGACCGGCCGGGATGAAGCCCAATGGCTGGGCTGGCTCGGCATCACCAACGGGCAACTCGCCCACATCCAACGCCTGACTCGTGTCGCAGAAGTCGCCAGGAGCGAGCGCTTCACGCATGCCCTCTTGCTGGGGATGGGGGGATCGAGTCTGTGTCCCGAAGTGCTCAGGACCACATTTGGCAGAATTCCCGGCTACCCCGAGCTGCACGTTCTCGATTCGACGGATCCGGCCCAGGTGAAGGCGTTCGAGGGCAAGGTCGATCTGAAGAACACGCTTTTCATCGTCTCGAGCAAGTCGGGCTCCACACTCGAGCCCAACATCTTCAAGCAATACTTCTTCGACCGGGTCAAGCAGCTCGTAGGCGAGAAGGAGGCTGGCCGCCGCTTCGTCGCCATCACCGACCCCGGCTCGAACATGCAACAGACCGCCGAACGCGACGGCTTTCGGCATGTCTTCTTCGGCTGGCCGAGCATCGGCGGGCGTTATTCGGCGCTCTCCGACTTCGGCTTGATTCCGGCCGCCATCATGGGAGTGGATGTGGCGAAGTTCTTGGATCGGACCGAGGAAATGGTCTGTGCCTGCGTGCCGTCGGTTCCGGTGGAAGAGAACCCGGGTGTCGTGCTTGGCACGATCCTCGGGACCGCCGCGACGTTGGGCCGCGACAAGGTCACGATCGTTGCTTCGCCCGCGATTTACGGTGTCGGCGCCTGGTTGGAACAATTGCTGGCGGAGTCGACGGGCAAGGAAGGCAAGGGATTGATCCCCATCGACCGCGAGGCGCTCGGCCCGCCCGAGGTCTATGGCGGCGACCGCATATTCGTCTACTTGCGATTGCAATCGGCGCCGGATGCGACACAAGACAAATCGGTTGAAGCGCTGCAACGAGCCGGGCACCCGGTCGTGCGCATCGCGATCGACGATCCTTACGACCTCGGGGAGGAGTTCTTCCGTTGGGAGATCGCCACGGCAGTGGCCGGCTCGATCCTCGGCATCCACCCCTTCGACCAGCCGGACGTGGAAGCGAGCAAGACCGCGACGCGGCAGCTGACCGCCGAGTACGAGAAAACGGGCGTGCTGTCCGCCGAGACGCCGATCCTCGTCGCTGACGGAATCAAGCTCTACACGGATGAGAAGAATGCGGCAGCGTTGCGAAAGATGGCCGACCGTGATGACAGCCTCGTCGGATATCTCAAAGCGCACCTGAACCGGCTCGGCGCCGGCGATTATTGTGCGCTTCTCGCCTACTTGCAGATGAACGAGGCGCACGAGGGCGAGTTGCAGGCGATGCGCCAAAGCGTTCGCGACGCCAAGCGCGTCGCCACCTGTCTGGGCTTTGGACCGCGCTTCCTGCACTCGACGGGACAGCTGTACAAGGGTGGGCCAAACACGGGTGTGTTCCTGCAGATTACTTGTGACGACGCGATCGACCTGCCTGTGCCGGGCCAACGATATACGTTCGGCGTGGTCAAGGCGGCCCAAGCACGAGGCGATTTCGAGGTTCTGTTGCAGCGCGACCGGCGCGTGCTGCGCGCTCATCTCGGCGCCGATGTGCGAGCCGGCCTGAACACCCTGCGAAGAGCCATTACCGCGGCGCTGTCGTCGTAGCTCGATGCTCCGCTTTCGCGAGCCCGCAGACGGGACAATCCATGAGACTGTACGGCCTGTTAGCGCATGCCTGGCCTTCGGTTGCACCGCTGCTCAGGCGGACAACTTGGAATGTCTCGGCCGGGGAGGATGAAACAATGGATCGGGTCAGTCGCTTGCTGTTCGTATGTGTGATGTTGGCAAGCGCTTCGACGACGTACGCGGCGCAGGTGAGCGACATGGCCCCGTGCGCACCGAATGCACCGCATGAGGTCAAAACACTGGACAGTCTTTCCTCATCGTGCACGTGGAGTGCAGCAACGTGTTGCTGGAGATCCCCGTGCCGATGCTCGACCGCAGCATCCTCTTCTACACCGAGTTTGCCGCACTGTCGACCGGGGGCTCGGAGTACGCTCCCGGCACGGCCATCGACAGCCGCGTGGTGCGCTGGGTGCGCTTCGGCAGCAAAGTGGCGCTGCTCACCGTCAACTACGACAACTGGGCGGGGGAGTCTGCCGCGCTGCAGCGCGGCGATCGAGGCGGTTTCGCTGCCCACCGTGATCGATGTGTTCGACGTGGTGAAGGAGGGCGCAGGCGGGGCGCCCATCATCGATATCACGTCGTTGTTCACGACCAACGCGCCGAAGGGCTTCGCGCTCGACTTCAAGCGGCACTATCGCATGGCGCAGGTGGATGGCCGGCGCTCGCTGGTCCAGAGCGTCCGAGCATTTCCGCAGAACATCGCAGATCGGCTTCTACCAGACCTGGGTCCCCGACGAGAAGGATCTGCTCAAACCGCCCAAGGACCAGGACCCGCCGCCCGCCGGCGCTCGGGTTCTCCTTCAAGACCAATTTCCTGCTGCTGCCGGAGAAGCCGATGCTGCCCCGCTGCGAGGACGAGCGGGTCGGCTATTTCTCGATCCCGTTCAACGACTACAGCACCGGCGAGCACCGCGTGGTGAGCAAAGCCGCCATCACGCGCTATCGCCTGGAGAAGAAGGATCCCGAGTGCAGCGGTGTCCGAGCCGGTGACGCCGATCGTGTTCTACCTGAGCCCGGAGATACCCGACGAAGTGGCGCCCCTATCTCAAACAGGCGGTCGAGCAGTGGCAGGGCCTCTGGAGCAGGCGGGATTCAAGAACGCGATCTTCGCCAGGGATGCACCGACCAAGGAAGAAGACCCCGACTGGGATCCGGGCGACCTGCGCTACTCGGTGATCCGCTGGGCGCCGGGACCGCGCGAGAACGCGCTGGGCCCCAATGTGGTGGATCCGCGCAGCGGCGAGGTGATCTCCTCGCATACCCTGGTCTGGCACGACGTGCTGCGCCTGGTCGAGCTGTGGTACTTCACCCAGGTTGCGCCGCTCGATCCACGCGCGAAGAAGCTGCCGCTGCCCGACGACCTCGAAGGCGAGCTGTTGCGCTACGTGGTCGGCACACGAGATCGGGCACGCGCTGGGGCTGCGGCACAACTTCAGGGCTCACTCGGCTTATTCGGTGCAGCAGCTGCGCAGCCGGGAATTCACCGAGAAGTTCGGCAACTCGGCCTCGATTATGGACTACTCGCGGTTCAACTACGTGGCCCAGCCCGGAGACAACGCCTACCTGTTGCCGATCGTCGGCGTCTACGACTATTTCGCCATCGACTGGGGCTACCGGGTCATCCCCGGCGCCAAGAGCTGCGACGACCGAATGGCCGGAGCTCGATCGCATCGCCGCGCGCCAGATCGACGATCCGGCGCTGCGCTTCGGCGGCGAGAACGACGCGGCCGAGGTCGACTCCGGACGGTGAACACCCAGGTCCTGGGCAGCGACCCGATCGGTGCCACCGACATGGGGCTGCGCAACATCGACCGGGTCGTCGCCCATGCTGATTCCCGCCACCACGTCCCTGGGGCGACCCTACTACCAGCTGAGCGAGGTGTATCAGGCGCTGCGTCACCAAGCGCCACAAGGAGCTTTCCTCCGTAGCGAAGATCGTGGGCGGCGTGGAGGAGGTGCGCTATCAGGCCGGGCGCGGAACGCTCCCGTTCAAGCCGGTCACCGCCGAGCGGCAGCGCAGCGCGGTGAAGTTTCTGCTCGAACGCGGATTCACGCGCCCCGATGCGCTGCTCGACCGCAAACGTTCGGTGGCGCATGGCTGCCCTATGGCGCGAGCGAGGCGTTGCAGGACACCAATCGAAGCGCTGGCTCAAGCAGCTGGTGGATCCGGACGTGTTCCACCGCATGGCCGAGGCGGCGAGCCGTTCCCGGGTGCGGCCGGGTCGTATCAGGGCATCGACCTGCTGGTGGATCTGAACGATGGGCTGTTCCTCGAGCTCAAACAGCCGCATCCGACGATCGACCTGTACCGGCGCGAACTGCAGCGCAGATACGTGAAACGTCTGCTGTCGAGCTTCTCCTCCGAGGAGGGCCCGAGCGAGTTCAAGGCGGCGTTGCGAATCGGAATTGCCGATCTGGCAAACAAGCTCGATCAGGCGAGCAAGAAGGTGCGCGACCCGCAAACGCGAGCGCACCTGAAGGACCTGAGAGCAGCGATTTGGGACTGAGGAGCCTACCCGTGGACGCGCGCGTTCATCGGCGACGGCCTGCTAAGTGGCACAAGAGTCCGAGGACTGCAGTTGGCCGATGAGCGAAGTTGGCGCTAGTGGCTTCGCCGCCGCATGGTTGGAAAAAAAGAAGGCGCGTTGCCCTGCCTTCGTTGATGACTGTCGCTGCGACAACAATCGAGGAGATTCAGACCGAACATTGACCTTTCGCTTACCACTCCGCAATGGGCTGCGCCTACGCTGTGTCAGACCTCTATGAGAACAGATCAGAGAGATGCTTCGATCCAGCATATTCAACCGAAGGAGCAAGTCATTGAGACACAGGCTCGTCCTCCTCGTGGCGATCGCGCATCTGACGGCGGCCGGCGCGGCGCATGCGCAGCAGCAGCCGTTCGGGCGTGACAGCGTATGCGATCCCGGGCAAGCCCACTACACCACCGCCGGCCACGGTTGAGCCGATCCACCGCTCCGGGCGCGACAGCCTCTATGTCACGCAGATACCGCGCCCGCTCTCTCCGCCCTCTCCGCCCGTCTCCGCCCAGGCCGCGGGGCCTGTACGTTACGGGCGCGACAGCATCTATAGCTACGGATCGCCGAACCGGTCCGCCCCGAGCCCCACCCAGGTCATTCCAGCAAACGCTGAGATCGACCATGGGTTCGGTTGACGTGGAGCGGGTTCTACTCGACGGACGCAATCAGGGCTTGACCTGGTCCGGTCAGAAAAGCATCTCGAGATCGTTGACTGGAGTGCATCTGGTGGCGATCTGGGGCGGCCTGGTGAAATATCCTGGCTCTAGTGCATTGGCATGCCTCGCGGCGTATCCGACCCGCCTTCTCCATCACTCCCTCTTCTCCCTCACCGTGGAGGTTCACCATGACTCACTTCCTCGGGTAAAGCCACGAAGTCGCAGGTGGCGAGCTGGCGCCCAGCCGATGCTCGAGTATTTCCTCGCATTCCAGGAGTCGTGCAACCGCTTCCCCGGCTTCAACTACGAGGTGCAGGGCGTATTCCAGGAGCGCGAGCAGGGCCGCATCAAGTTCTACACCTATGTCGTGCGTGAGTAGGCATGGTCGCCGAGCGAGTGTCTCCAACGACCCTAGAAGGAGGCTTTGTGGAAGAGACGATGCAAGTGAAGAAGATGACGTTGATGCAGCTCACGTTCATCGTGGCGATCAACATGATGGGGTCGGGCATCATCATGCTGCCGACCAACATGGCCAAGGTCGGGGCGATCTCGCTGCTGTCCTGGGTGGTGACGGCGCTAGGGTCGATGGCGATGGCATGGGGATTCGCGCAGGCCGGCGTCTTCAATCAGCGCGAGGGCGGCCTGGCGGCCTATGCCGAAGACGCCTACGGCAAGGCCGGCTACTTCGGCGTGTCCTACCTGTACTTCCTGTCGCTCGCGATCGCCAACGTCGCGGTGGCGGTGTCGGCCGTGGGATATCTCGCTGGGTTCTTCCCGTGGCTGTCGTCCACGCCCGTCGCCACTACCATCGGCGTGATCGCCCTGCTGTGGCTCACGACGGTGACCAACTTCGGCGGGCCGCGCATTACCGGGCACATCGGTTCAGTGACGGTATGGGGCGTGATCCTGCCGGTAGGGTTGATCTCTATCATCGGCTGGTTCTGGTTCAAGGGCGACACCTTCGCGGCGGCCTGGAACCCGCACGGCGTGAGCATCCTGCAGGGGATAGGCTCGAGCATCACGCTCACCTTGTGGGCCTTCCTCGGCCTGGAGTCCGCGGCCCAGAACTCGGCGGCGGTGGAGAACCCGAAGCGCAACGTGCCGCTCGCGTGCCTGCTCGGCACGTTGGGCGCCGGCGTGATCTACATCCTGTCCACCACCGTCATTGCCGGCATCGTGCCCAACGCGGAGCTGACGAACTCGACGGGACCGTTCGCGCTCGCTTATGCGCAGATGTTCAACCCCACGGTGGGTACCATCGTCATGGCGCTCGCCGTCATGGCCTGCGTCGGGTCGCTGCTCGGCTGGCAGTTCACGCTGGCCCAGACGGGGAAGGCGGCGGCGGACCAGGGGATGTTCCCGGCGTTGTTCTCCAAGGTGAACGCGCTGGGCGCGCCGATCGCCGGCATGGTGGTCATGGGGGTGGTCCAGTCGCTGATGGCGCTGTCCACGATGTCGCCGGATCTCAGCGCGCAGTTCGGCAAGCTGGTGAATCTGGCTGTGGTGACCAACGTCATTCCCTACATCTTCGCGCTGTCGGCGCTGGCGGTGATCATGCAGGCCGCCAAGGTTCCCGAGGCGGCCTATCGCCGCAATCTCGCGGTGGCCGCGGTGGGCATGGTCTACAACGTCTACGCGTTGTGGGGCGGCGGGACTGGAGGCGGTGATGGGCGGCATGCTGGTTATGGGGTTCGGATGGGTGATCTGGGCGTTCATCGCGCCGCGTTTCGCCACCGTCCGGAGACCCGCGACCCTGGGGGGCTGGGAACCGTGGCCGAAGAGCAGCTCGACCGACGGCATGGACGGGTGGACAGGAAGACAGACATGAGGCGCAGCACAACCTGGAGCAGCCGGCACCGTGCATGGACCGCGTATTCTCGCCATTGCACTTTTCGGGGCGGCGCTGGTGCCGCCTGCGCAGGTCCGCGCGCTCGGCGCGCGCCCGCCAGGAGGGCAAAAGCTCGTGCTGGGTATCGCACCGACGCGCAGCCGTTCTCCTACCGCGACGAATCGGGGTAACGCGACCGGCTACTCGGTGGAGCTGTGCAAGCACGTCGCCGCGGCGGTCAAGGCCGAGCCGGGTGTCTCGGACCCTGGCGCTGGAGTGGGTGCCGGTCACGGCCGAAGGGCGCTTCCGCGACGTTCAGCAGGGCCGGGTGGACCTGCTGTGCGAAGCGGACAGCGTGACGCTGACGCGCAGGCAACAAGCATTCTTTCTTCTCGATCCCGGTCTACTTGGGCGGGATCGGCGTCATGCTGCGCGCCGACGCTTCCTATCGGCTGTGGCAGGTCCTGGCCAGTGGCGAGGCGGCCAGCCCCTATCTGCTGTGGCGTGGCTCGCCCGCGCAGATCCTGGTGCAGCAGACCTTCTCCGTGGTCGCGGGCACCACCAGCGAAAGGTGGCTGCAGGAGCGGCGCGCGACGATGAACATCCCCGCCAAGGTGGTTCCCGTCGATACGTACGACGCCGGCATCGACCGGCTGCTGGCGCGCAAGTCCGATGTTTTCTTCGGCGAGCGCGCCATTCTGCTGAAAGCCGCCGCCCGCACCCCGCCGCCCGCGATCTCTGTTCGTGCTGCACCGCCTCTACACGCATGAGCCCGCTGACGCTTGGGCTTGCGCGCGGCGACGACGACTTTCGCCTGGTCGTGGACCGGACCTTGAGCCGGCTGTTCAGATCTGCAGAGTTCCGTGCTTTGTACGCCAGATGGTTCGGAGAGCCCGACGAAAGCACGCTCGAGTTCTTCCGGCGCAGCGCGTTGCCCGAGTAGGACGTGATGCAAAACCGCGTTTACCAGCGAGGATACAGAGGGACACAGAGGACTGCATTCACCGCTGACGTTTCCTCTGTGATCCCCTGTGTTGATCGCGTTTTGAAGTAGATGGAGATAACCATGCAGAA
>CAWGCC010000005.1:0-350048 GCA_963820965.1 uncultured beta proteobacterium
GCCCGCCTATGACGCGCGGAAGCACGTCGACCTGGCGTCGCTCATCGGCTGGGGCTGATCCCCGGGCAGGAACCATGGTCCGAGCCGCCGTCGCCGCTTTCGCCGCCGCGTGCTTCGCCGGCGGTGCGCTCGCCCAGTATCCGGACCGGCCGATCCGGTTCGTCGTTCCGCAAGCTCCGGGCAGCGCCACCGACACCGTCGCGCGCATCCTCACGCCCGAGATGTCGAAGCAGCTCGGCCAGCAGGTGGTGGTCGACAATCGTCCCGGCGGGGCGCTCACGATCGGCATCGACCTGGTGGCCAAGGCGGCGCCGGACGGCTACACGATCGGCATGGGTCCGATCGGCGCGATGGCGATCACGCGCCATATGGTGGCGAAGCTGCCCTACGACATCGAGCGCGACCTGCAGCCGGTCGCGATCGTGGCGCGCGGCCATCTGCTGCTCGCGGTCTCGCCTTCGCTTCCGGTCAGCTCGGTGCCCGAGCTGATCGCCTACGCGAAGCAGCACCCCGGAAAGCTCCTGAATGCGTCCTCGAGCAACGGCTCGCCGGGCCACGTCGGCGGCGAGCTCTTCAAGTACATGACGGGAACCGAGATCGTGCACGTGCCGTACAAGGGCGGCGCGATGGCGATCAACGACCTGATTGCGGGGCACGTCCAGGTGATGTGGGAGAGCCTCAACTCGATCTCGCCCCACGCGCGCTCGGGCAAGGTGAAGGCGCTCGCGGTGAGCGGCGCGCGGCGCTCGCCGGGATTCCCCGACCTGCCGACGATCGCCGAGGCCGGGGTTCCGGGCTACGAGGCGGGGACCTGGACCGGCGTGATCGCGCCGGCCGGGTTGCCGCGTCCGGTGCTCGACAGGCTGAACGCCGCGGTCAACGCCGCCATCCGGTCGCCGCTGTTCGTCGAGCGCTTCGCGACGATCGGCGACGAGCCGGCGGGCGGCACGCCCGAGGAGTTCGCCGAGCTGATCCGTCGCGACTCCGCCAAGTGGGCGGACGTGGTCAAGCGCTCGGGCGCGAAGATCGACTGACGCGCGGCATGCGCCCGAGTTCGGGCTCGTTCGACGCGCTCCGGGTCGCGTCTCGCATCGGTGGGCGTGACCATCGTCTTTGGACCAGACGTTCCCTATACGTGGCCCATCGCCTCACGCATTCGCGCCGCAAGGTCCATCAGGGGGGAACTCAGTTCGCCGACGACGGCCGTCGTTGACGCCTGGGTCGCTACGCTCATGTTGAGGACGTAGACGGGGTGATCCTCCACGACGATGGGCGTTGCCAGTGCGACGACTTCCGGTTGCCAGGACGCGGCGCAGTAACCCCGATGGCGGACGCTGTCGATGGCCTCGGCGATCTCACGCTCCAGTGCTCGCCAGCCTGAGGTGCGGCGCGCCCTGAACTGCGCGATGAGCGCCTGTCGCCGCGCGTCCGAAGCCACCGCCAGATACGCTCGCCCCAACGACGTCAACTCGATGGGAACGCGCTGGCCTGCGACGACGTTGCGCAGCGACACCTTGCGGTTGTAGCGCACCGACTCCAGGTACACCATCTCGTCCCGATCGGCGACGGCCAGCCCGACGTTGATCCGCCGTTTTTCGGCGACGCTGCGCATCATCGGCGCCGCCACCTGCAGCACGGGAGACCCCGAGCGCATCGCGTGCGCGAAGCTCAGCACGGGCGCGGCGAGGCGATAGGCCCGCTGACGACGATCGTGGTCCAGCAGGCCCGTCCCTACCAGCGTCTGGGTCAAGCGGCTCACCGTCGCGCGTGACAGCCCCGTGCGCTCGGCCAGCTCGCCGTTGCCCAGCAGATCGGCTCCCGGCCGGAAGGCCCGCAGGATCTCGACGCCCCGCTCCAGCGAGCGGTTCTGCGCCGGTTGCTCGAGCCGCGTGCGCCGCGGCGGGCTCTCCGGAGATCTCTTCATCAATGCTTCCTTCACTCGGCGCCATTTCCACCTGATGGAATTGTGCCAGTGCGCGGCGCGAGTTTGCGGCCTAAGCTCTCCACACACAAAGACGCTTTCGACAGCCACTTTCGCCCGACATCCACTGCGACTCAGGAGCCATCCCATGCAGAAGCCCATCACATCGACGCTCAGCAAGCTCGGCGCGCTCATGGCAATTGCTGCCGCTCTCGGCGGCTTTGCGACGCCGTCGGCGCTCGCCGCCTACCCGGACAAGCCGGTGCGTATCGTCGTGCCGTTCGCGCCCGGCGGCGGTACCGACCTGATCGCCCGCACGCTCGGGGCCGGCATGTCGCAAGAGCTCGGGCAGACCGTGATCGTCGAGAACAAGCCCGGAGCGGGCACCATCATCGGCACCGACCTGGTGGCGAAGAGCGCTCCCGACGGCTACACCCTGGTGATCGCCTCGTTTGCGCACGCCGTGAACCCCAGCATCCACCCGAAGCTCCCGTACTCGACCGACAAGGCCTTCGCCCCCATCGTTCTCATCGGCCGCTCGCCCAATGTCCTCGTCGTCAGGCCGGACAGTCCTTACAAGACCGTCCAGGACGTCATCGCCGCCGCCAGGGCCAACCCGGGGAAGCTGACTTACGCGTCGCAGGGCAATGCCACCTCGGCTCACCTCGCGGGTGAACTGTTCCGGAGCCTCGCCAAGGTCGATCTGACGCACGTACCTTACCGCGGCGCCGGCCCCGCCCTCACGGACCTGCTCGGCGGGCAGGTGGACATGATGTTCGCCACGGCAGCCGCCGTCGGCGCGTTCCTCGACAGCGGCAAGCTGCGCGCGCTCGGCGTCACCACGACCGAGCGCTCCCCCGCGCTCGCAAGCGTGCCGACGATCGCCGAGAGCGGCGTGCCCGGCTACGTCGTCGAGAGCTGGTATGGCCTGTATGCCCCGGCGGGCACGCCCCCGGCGGTGATCGCGCGCCTGAACGCCGCCGCCAGGAAGGCGGTGCAGACGGAAGCCTTCCACAAGCGAGTCCAGGCCGAAGGCCTCGTGATCAGCGCCGGTACGCCCGCCGAGCTCGACAGCTATGTGCGCTCGGAGGAGGCCCGTTGGAGAAAGATCGTCAAGGAAGGCAACATCACCGCGGAGTGAAGTCGCAGACATCGCAAAGGAGACCTGAGATGACAACCAGCTTGATCGATCTGCGGATTCAGTCCGGCATCGCCACCATCTACCTCAATCGTCCGGAAAAGCGCAACGCGATGAGCGACGACATGCGCACCGAGTTCATCGCCGCGCTCGAACGCGTGGCCGGCGACCAGTCGACCCGCGCGCTCGTGCTCACCGGCAACGGCAAGGGCTTCTGCGCGGGCGGCGACGTCGCCGGCATGGAGCGGCGCATGCAGGCACCGGCCGGCGAGGTGGGGTTCAACGGCTGGAGCCGCCAGCAGCGCGTGCACCACGCGGTTTCGCTGCTGCACACGCTGCCCAAGCCGACCATCGCCGCGGTCAACGGCGCAGCCTCCGGCCTGGGTGCGGACACGGCGTTGAGCTGCGACTTCATCGTCGCCAGCGAAGCGGCGAGCTTCACCTGGTCCTACATCAACCGGGGCCTGATCCCCGACGGCGGTGGCATGTACTTCCTGCCGCGCCGCGTCGGTCTCGCAAAAGCGAAGGAGCTGATCTTCAGCGGCCGGAAGGTCGACGCCGCAGAGGCGCTTCGGCTAGGCATCGCCGACCGCATGGCGAGCGCCGAGACCCTGGTCGCCGATGCGCAGGCCTGGGCGGCCGAGTTGAGCAGGGGTTCGGCCACCGCGCTCGCCCTGGGCAAGACCATTTTGAACCAGAGCTTCGAACTGCCGGCGGACCAGGTGTTCGCGCAGGGCAGCCAGGCTCAGGGCATCTGCTACACGAGCAGCGAGCACCGCGACGCGGTGATGGCGTTCCTGGGCAAGAGCGCCGACGAGCGTACCGACCAGCGCCGCAGCAAGGAGTAAGCGACATGGACGCAATCTCCCGCCTCCTCAAGCCGCGCAGCGTTGCCGTCGTCGGCGCGTCCGCCGACGCGAACAAGACCGCCGGTCGCCCGGTGCTGTACCTGCGGAAGCACGGCTTCGCCGGGGAGATCTATCCGGTCAATCCGCGCGTCGAAAGCATCGACGGGCTGCGCTGCTATCCCGACATCCAGTCCTTGCCGCAGGTGCCCGATGTCGGCATCGTGCTGCTCGGTGCGGAGCGCGCGCATCTGGCGGTGCGCGACCTCGCCGCGCGCGGCACGGCAGCCGCCATCGTGCTGGCCAGCGGCTACACCGAGACCGGCGAGGAAGGCGCACGCCGGCAGAAGCAGCTGATCGAGGCCGCGGGCCGCATGCGCCTGCTCGGCCCGAACACCATCGGACTCGTCAACCTCACCGACAACATCCCCCTGTCGGCCAGCGGCGCCCTGGAGATGGACAACTTCCCCGTGGGCGCCATCGGCGTCGTGTCGCAAAGCGGCGGCATTCTGGGCGCACTGCTCTCGCGTGCCGCGGCGCGAGGCATCGGCTTGTCCAAGCTGGTGTCGACGAGCAACGAGGCGGATCTCGACCTGGCCGACTTCGTCGATCACCTCGCCGACGACGAGGACACGAAAGTCATCGCCCTGTACGTCGAAAGCGTGCGCCACCCTGAAAAGTTCCGTGCGGCGGCGCTGAAGGCGGCAGGCGCGGGGAAGCCGGTCGTGGCGTTCAAGATCGGCCGGTCCGAGGCGGGTGCCAAGGCAGCCGTCTCCCACACCGGCGCGCTCGCCGGTGCAGACCGCATGTACGATGCGCTGTTCAGGCAAGTCGGTGTGATCCGGGCACAGGCCTTCAGCGACCTGCTCGACATCCCGGCGGCCCTGTCGACCGGGCGGAAGTTGCGCGGCAATCGCGTGGCGATCCTCACCTCGACCGGGGGCGCGGGCACTCTGGTGTCCGACAGCCTGGGCGTCTCGGGCTTCGAGACGCCGGGACCCGACGCCGGGACCGCCGCCCGCCTGCGTGCGCTGCAGACCGGCGATCATGCCGCGCTCGACCGCAACCCGATCGACGTCACGCTGGCCGGCTTGCAACCGGACTTGCTGCGCGGCGCCATCAAGGCTCTGCTCGACAGCCCGAGCTACGATGCGCTCACCATCATCGTCGGGTCGTCCGGACTCGCGATGCCGGAGCTGATGGCCGGCGCCATCCAGGACTGCCTGCCCGCCAGCGACAAGCCGGTCTTGGCATTCGTGAGCCCGCATGCCCCCGAAGTGGCTGCCCTTCTGAACCAGCGCGGCGTGCCGGCATTCACGGCGCCCGAGAGCTGCGCCGTCGCACTCCAGGGCATGCTGCGGGCCGTCCGCTGGAAAGCGCCGGCCGCAGCGACCACCGCCCCGGCTCGGGTGTCGACCGCCGACTTCCCGGCCGGCTCGCTGGACGAAGCCCAGGCCAAGGAACTGTTCGCACGCTTCGGCGTGCCGGGCGTGCGCGAGACGGTTGTCACCACGCCGGCTGAAGCGGAGCGCGCCGCGCGCGAACTCGGCGGCCGTGTGGTATTGAAGATCCTCTCCGGGGCGATCACCCACAAGAGCGATGTCGGCGGCGTGGCCGTCAACCTCACCCCGGAACAGGTGGGCGCACGCCTGACCGAGATGGCGGCCGAGGTCGAGGCCAAGGCGGGGGTGGCGCCGAAGCGTTTCCTGGTGCAGGAAATGGTGTCGGGCGGCACCGAGCTGATCCTCGGCTTCCATCGCGACCCGCTGGGGACGGCAATCCTGCTTGGCATGGGCGGCCTCACCGCCGAGCTGTTCAAGGATACGACGATGCGGCTGCTGCCGGCGCAGGGGGGCCTGAGCCGCGACGAGGCGCTGGATCTCGCGCGCGAGCTGAAGACATGGCCGCTGCTCGACGGTTTCCGCGGCCGCCCGAAGGCCGACGTGGAGGCACTGGTCTCGGCGATCGTCGCCTTCTCTCAAATGGCAGCGCAGATGGGAGACCGTATGATCGAAGCCGAGATCAACCCGGTCTTCGTCTTGCCGGAGGGACAGGGTGTGCGGGCGGCCGACGGTGTCGTCGTGCTGGCTGCCCGAGGTGCGGACGATCGCTGCGGGAGCGCATCGTGATCCCGACCGACACGGCCGGCGGCTCGCGTCCCCGACGGCGGGCACCGGAGCGACCATAACCGAACCATCAATGACGGAGGCACAACGCCATGGCCAGCAGATCTGAAGATTCACTGTTCGAGGGCCCGCGGGAACACACGTCGACCACGACCACCCAGGTTCAGGAGCTGGTGGCCAGGGCGCGCGTCGCCCAGGCCGTTTTCGAATCGTTCACGCAGCGCGAGGTCGATGCCATCGTCAAAGGCATCGGCAAGTACGTCTATGACAACGCCGAGATGCTGGCCCGCATGGCGGTCGACGAGACCGGCATCGGCGTCTACGAGGACAAGATCATCAAGAACAAGGGCAAGGCGCGCACCATCTGGAACAACCTCAAGGGCAAGAAGTCGCGCGGCATCATCGCGGAGAAGGCCGAGACCAACTTGATCCTCGTCGCCAAGGCAATGGGGGTGGTCGGTGCGGTAACGCCGGTCACCAACCCGATCGTGACCCCGATGTGCAACGCGATGTTCGCGCTCAAGGCGGGCAACGCCGTGATCTTCGCGCCGCATCCGAAGGCCGAGCAATGCACCGCACATCTGACCGAGGCCTTCGCGCGCGTCGTCAAGGCCGGCGGCGGACCCGATGACCTGGTCCAGATGATCACGGATGGCTCGGTGGAAACGACGCGCGAACTGATGAAGGACGTCGACGTGGTGGTGGCCACGGGCGGCGGCGCGATGGTGCGCTCGGCGTACTCTTCGGGCAAGCCGTCCTACGGCGTGGGGGCGGGCAACGTGCCGGTCATCATCGATCGCGACGTGGATCTCGGGGAGGCTTCCGACAAGATCGTCACCGGCGCGGCGTTCGACAACGGCATCATCTGTTCGCACGAGCAATTCGTGCTGACCCCGCATGAGCTCTATGACGACACGATCAAGGCCTTCCTCGCCACCGGCAAGGTGTGGTTCACCGCGGACAAGAAGGACGTTCAGAAGCTGCGCGACCTGCTGTTTCCGGAGGGTCATCTGAACAAGGATGTGGTGGGCAAGTCAGCTGCGGACATTGCCGCGCGGGTCGGCATCGAGATCCCGAAGACCGCGCGCATCATTCTGCTGCCCGCTGAAGGCGCGGGAACCGAAGACGTGCTGGCAAAGGAGAAGCTTTGCCCGGTGGTCGCGATCCTGTCCTACAAGACGTTCGACGAGGCGGTGGCCAAAGCCAAGGCGAACCTGCTGGTCGAAGGCGCTGGCCACTCGGCAGCACTGCACTCCAACGATGAATCGCACATCCGTTACACCGGCGTGGAGCTGCCGATCAGCCGGCTCGTCGTGAACCAGCCGAGCTCGCTGACCGCAGGGGGCTCACTGACGAACGGGTTCGCGCCGACCACGACGCTCGGCTGCGGCTCCTGGGGCAACAACTCGATCTCGGAGAACCTCGACTACAAGCATCTGATGAACGTTTCGCGGATCGGAAAGGTGATCACGGGCAGGAAGGTTCCGACGGACGCAGAAATCTGGGCCTGAATGATCCGCGATCGTGTCCGATGACGGGCCGTTGGGCGTCGGTCGCTTGGAGCGACGAGCGCTTGGTCTCCTGCTCAGAGTAGATTGGCGATCAGGCGGGCGGCGCGCTCCGTCCCGCCGCTCGGCGCGTCTCGATACTGCACGGGCTTGGCCAGATGGTCGAGGATGGCCATGCCCAGCTCCTCTACGCCGACGCGGTCGTAGTCCATGCGCACGCCGGCCCCGAGTCGGTCCAGGCGACGGGCGACGTGGAAGGTCTGCTCGAAGTGGTTGCGGAGCGGGAAGTAGAGGAAGGGCGTCTGGAAGGCGGCCAGCTCCATCGTCGTGGTCAGGCCTCCCTGGACGATCGCCAGGTGGGCCGCCGCGTGATGGCGGAAGAGCTCGGGCACGAAGGCGCGCACGTCGATCTGGGGCCCGCGGGGCAGCTCGTCGGCCGCGAGCCGCGGCCCGGCCACGAGGATCATCCGGGCGTCGGGCACCTTGGGGGCGACCAGGGAGAAGGCCTCGGCGCACTTCCGGAGCAGGCTCCGCCCTACCCGGCTACCGCCCACCGAGACCAGGATGACGCGCTCGTCGTCGCGGAAACCTAGCTCGCGGCGGAGCGCGGCCTTGTCCCGGTACTTGGCCGGGTCGAAGTGGTAGGTGTAGCCCGGGAAGGCGAAATGCTGCCGGGCCCACTGCCGCATGTTGGGGAGGTCGGGGCCGAAGTCGCGGTCGAGCACGTCCTCGTCGTCGCCCACCATGATGGAGAGATCGCGGACGTCCGGGTGGAGGCGCAGGTGGTCGATGTTCTCCGCGTTCTTGTCCCACGCGCGCTTGAACTCGACGGAGCTCGGCTCGTCGCGCATGGGCAGCATCCCGATGAAGTCGGTCATGAAGACGTAGGGCGCCCGCTTCAGCTCGGGGTTCTCGTGCAGGAAGTAGTCGAGGTCCCATCCCTCGTCACCCACCCAGAGGTCGTAGGCCTCCCGCTCCACGACGTCGGCGAACGTCATGAAATTGGCGTGCATGATCTCGTCCATCTCCCACAGCGCGTTGAAGGCGTGTAGCTCGTGGTCTCCCGACCAGCCCTCGAAGTGCGCCGTCTCGTTGTGCAGCAGGCGGGTGGCCGGATGCAGCCGCTCGCCCCACGCCTCCACCACGCGATCGGCCGGATTGGCGGCGAGGAAGTCCACCGTCGCGTCCGGGTAGACCTCTCGGAGCTTCCGGGCGATGGCCAGGTCGCGCTGGATGTGACCGAGGCCGATGGGGCTCGAGAGCCACAGGATCCGCCGCTGTGCGGTCCGGCGCGTCGAGCGCGGCGGGGTCTTCCGCTCGGTGGTGGCGGGGATCCGGTGCGACTCCACCGGACGGTCCAGGACGAAGTCCCGGATGAGGTGGTTCACCTTGACCGCGTGCCGGCCGTGGAGGACGTGACCGGCCCCCTCGAACGTGACCAGGCGGGCGCCGGGAACGGCGGCGGCGAGCTTCTCGGCGTGCGAGTACGGCACGATCTTGTCGGCCGTCCCGTGGAGCGCGAGAGTCGGGGTCTGCATCCGGGGCAGCAGATCGTAGACGTTCGAGCCGTCGATGGCTCTGAGCGATTCCACGAGAACTTCGGGGGTGGTCTCGCTGCTCCAGGCGATACCGTCCTCGACGCCCTTTAGTGAATGTGGCTCGGGCAGGCACCGGGCGAACAACCGCTGCTGCCAGGTGGAGAAGCTGTCCCGGATCACGGGCGCGACCTTCTCCTCGAAGGGCTGGGGTACCGACTCCGAATATTGACCGCTCAGCAGGATGAGATGGGACAGACGATCGGGATGCTCCACCGCGTAGCGGAAGGCGAGCATCCCGGCGCAGGAGTAGGCCACCAGGGCGAAGGGGGGCCGCACCGCCGTCTCGAGCACGGCGAGGAAGTCCTGGTAGCGGGTGTCGAGGTCGTATCCGCCGGCCGGCCGGTCAGAGCGCCCGTTGCCCCGCAGGTCCATGGTGACCACGCGGAAGTAGCGCGAGAGGTACGGGACCTGGTTCTTCCACTGCCGGCTGTAGGTGGCCGGCTGGCACTGGGGCAGCAAGAAAAGATCGCGGCCCCCGCTGCCCGTCACCTGGTAGAAGAGCTTGACCCCATCTCGCGAGGTGTACATCGGTTACCTCCGGTGATCGAGTGCCACTAAGGATGTTCGCACATTACTCTGGATTCCAAAGTTTGCGCCGAGTGCCCAACGGCTGGCGATCCGGTTCAAACTGCTAAGCTAGTCGACAAGATCGACTGCGCTCTGCATCACGCGCGCGGCGCCGACAACGCGAATGGAGGAGGAGAGACATGGCTGAGAACGGCGGATCGCATTGCTGCGGCCCGGGTTATGCCTCGCCGGCCGAGGCGATGAAGGCGCCCCGCGAGAAGCTCCTTTACACGGTCGCGCTCTATATCGGCACCGGCATCCAGAAACCGGACTACCTGGCGACCATCGACGCGGACCCGGAGAGCCCCACCTACAGCCAGGTCATCAGCCGGCTGGAGATGCCGGGCATTGGCGACGAGTTGCATCACATGGGCTGGAACGCCTGCTCGTCGTGCCATCACGATCCGACCAAGCAACGGCGCTATCTCATCGTGCCGGGTGTCCGCTCGTCGAATCTGCACATCGTCGACTGTGGCATCGACCAGAGGGCCCCGCGCCTCCACAAGGTGATCGAGGGCGCCCACATCAAGTCCAGGACCGATCTGTCGGCCCCGCATACCGTGCACTGCCTCGGCTCCGACATCATCATCTCGATGCTCGGCGACGCACGGGGAAACGCGCCCGGCGGCTTCCTGCACTTGAACGAGAATTTCGACATCGTCGGGCGATGGGAGAACGACCTCGGCGGCATGAAGTTCAACTACGACTTCTGGTACCAGCCGCGCCACAACGTGATGGTCTCGTCCGAATGGGCGGCGCCGAACACTTTCATGCCGGGCTTCGACCTCGAGGAGGTCGGTCACCTCAAGTACGGCCGCGAGATCCACTTCTGGGATTTCAAGGAGAGGCGCGTCGAGAACAGCATTTACCTGGGTGAGGACGGGCTGGTGCCGCTCGAAGTCCGTTTCCATCACGACCCGGATTCGAGCCACGGCTTCGTCGGCGCCGCCCTCTCGTCCAACATCATCCATTGGTGCAAGCAGGACGGCCAGTGGATCTGGGAAAAGATCATCGATGTCGAGAACGTGCGCCACCCGGAATGGCCGATCCCGGTGCCGGGCCTCATCAGCGTGATCCTGATCTCGATGGACGACCGGTTCCTCTATTTCTGCAACTGGCTGCACGGGGACATCCGCCAATACGACATCTCCGATCCCTCGAATCCGAGATTCACCGGCCAGGTCTGGATGGGCGGCCTGCTGAACAAGGCCCCTGTGGTCAACGGTCGGCGCATCACCGGTGGGCCGCAGATGATTCAGCTCTCGCTCGACGGGAAGCGGCTCTACGTCACCACCTCGCTGTTTTCCACGTGGGACAACCAGTTCTATCCGGATATCCGGCAGAACGGCGGCTGCATGCTGATGGTCGACTGCGACACCGGGAGCGGGGGCATGTCGATCAACCCGGATTTCTTCGTCGATTTCGGGAAGGAGCCGAACGGCCCGGCCCGCTGTCACGAGACGCGGTATCCGGGGGGCGACTGCACCTCGGATATCTGGCTCTGAGGATGGCGGAGGTCACGATCACGCTCGCTAACCGGGGCGGCGCGTCGTTCCGTGTCGATCGACGCAAGCCGCTGCTCGACGCGCTGGAGGCGCAGGGCATGTCGCTGCCCTATGGCTGCCGCTACGGCGGCTGCATTTCCTGTGCCGCGAAACTACTGTCGGGCGAGATCGACCAGCGCGCGGCCGTCGCGCTGAACGGGCGGCAGCTCGCCGACGGCTACGTCCTTCTGTGCGTTGCTCGGCCGCTGACCGACTGCACGTTCGATGTCGGCGTCGAGAGCCATGACAGGCTCTACCGCAATCCCTTCGCCAGCCCGCTGGCGCCGCATGAGTTGAAACCGGACATCGCGACACGGCTGGAGGATGCGCCATGACCGCCGTCACCCACATGGACCATGGCCAGGACTACCCGGCGGACTATCTCGCCACCATCCTGAAGGAGGTGAAGACCATCGCCATGGTTGGCGCCAGCTCGGACCCCACCAAGTTCAGCTACGGCGTCCTCAGGGTTCTGCACGAAACCGGCTATGACATGATCCCGGTCAATCCCAACGAGGCCGGGCGGGAGATCCGCGGCCTGCTGGTCTACGAGTCGCTGGCGGCGATCGACCGGCCGGTGGACATGGTGCAGGTGTTCCGTAGCTCCGATGCGCTGCCCGGGATCGCACGCGAGGCGATCGATATCGGCGCGAAGGTGCTGTGGGCGCAGCTTGGCGTGCGCAACGACGAGGCGGCCCGGCTGGCAGAGGCTGCAGGCCTGAAGGTCGTCATGAACCGGTGTCCGAAGATCGAGCTGTTCCGCCCGTTTTGGAAGCCCCGTCTGAACCAGGCGATTTAGCCTTGCCGACAGGCTCGGCATTCCAGCCAATCGAACGGAGCAAGCTGAATTCAGGCCGCATGCAGCAGCGGCGCTGGCCGCGCCGGTGAGCGCGGCGGCGCGCTTGCGGGAGGCGCGGTTGACGCGTTGGGTCGCGGCGCGACCTTCTGATTGAAGGTCGCTGACCGGCCAGGAACTGCCATCCACGCGCTCATAAAGCGACGTCCCGAAGTACAGCAGACGTAGCTCAACGTCGCGCACTCGGCGAGGAGATCTCGCAAGCAGACTTTCGAATACTCGCGACACCGGCCGGCGCGAAAGGCTGGTCGAGCGTCAGTCGATCGAGGGATCGAAGTGGCCCATCGACCCGAACGGGGCCGTCGGGTCGGAAGGCGGATGTTCACCGTCAGGCGAATTTCGCTGACCGTTCCGAGCGCTTCCCGCGTTGATCGGGCTTGGCACTCGCCCTGACATTGGGCGCGTTCCGACCGAGGCGCAACGCGCCTTCACCCTCCAGCTCCCTGGCGGCCTCGCGAATGAGTTGCGCAACCACCTTGCACGCGAGGGTCAACGGTCCCTTCTTGGGCATCGCCAGAGTGACGAAGCGCTTGAGGTCGGGGTTGACGATTCGCGACGCTTGCAGGCGTCCCGCCCGCACGTCCTCGATCATGGCATAGGGGCCAAGCACGGTGTAGGTCCCGCCTTTTGCCGCGACCTCCTTTTGAATGGTCACGGAATCGGCTTCGAGAACGACGGGAAGCGAGATGCCTTTGCGCCTGCTCACCTCGTCGAGCAAGTGACGCCAGGGGCTCGGCCTGCTGGGCAGTACGAGGGGCAGTCGATCCAGTCGCGAGAACGGGATCGTCGCGGAGCGGGTGACTTCGTCGTTCGCTGCGCCTACGAGAAAGGTATCCACCGTCGCCAGATGCTGCTCATCGCCCCGCGCGCTCTTCCCGTAACGGAAGAGAATCGCAAGGTCGACCGCCCCGCTGTCGAGCAATGCATCGAGCTCGGCGCCTTGCCCTTCGCGCACGCTGAGCCGGATGCGGGAATAGCGATCGCGAGCGCGCTCGTACACGCTGGTGACCAGTGGGTGGGCGGCCGAAGGCAGGATGCCGATGCGCACCTCGCCGATCGGCACCTCGGCGCTCGACTTGATGTCACTGACGAGTTGATCCGTCTCCGCGAGCCACGTCCGGACGCGCGGACCGATCCGCTGGCCCAGGTCCGTCAACACCACGCCCCGCCCGGTGCGTCGGAAAAGCCGCGCCCCGCACTCGCGCTCCAGCTCGCTGATCTGACGACTGATGTGCGACTGGACCGTCCGGCGCGCAATCGCTGCCTTGCTGAAGCTGCCGAGGTCTGCGACTTCGAGAAAGAGCTTGAGCGTGGCGGGATGCATGATCGGCTCCGCGAGGAGATATCTCTCTTCAGCATATCTGAAATCTCGGAGATCTGACTAGTGTGAGATCAACGGGCGCCCTAGACTCCTTTCACGCGACCGACGTCCTTGAATACGGCGCTCTTCCGAAAGGCGAGTGGAGGCGACGAAGGGTGCATGCGACGGTCTTCGCGAGCTATCTCATTTTCAAGATATTTGAATCATCTGTGACATGTCTATTTTCAGATCGAGTGGTGTCCGAGAGTCGGTCCGGCAAGCGAGCGATACGGCGACGATCACGCCGGAGATGCGGACGGAGTTGCTGGTGCCGAACCCCACTGTAGACAGGCTGAGGCAGGTCCGCGAGGCTCTTAGGGCAAACCGTCTTCTGGCCATGCTGTCCGAAGGCAGCCGCGAACTCTTGGTTCCCCATCTCGCACGCGCACGCCTCGCGAAGGGTGAAGTCCTTTACCAGCCTGGCGACCACATTCATTCCATCTACTTTCCCACCAGCGGGATGATCAGCCTGGTCTATGGCACGAAAGATGGCACGGCAATCGCGGTCGACACCGTCGGGAAGGGAGGCATGATCGGCGTACCCCTTGTGCTGGGCGTCGGCATATCGGCCTACCGGGCTGTCGTTGAAGCCCCTTCCGAAGCACTGGTGATCAGCGCCGCTGCATTCAAGCTCGCGCTCAAACAGCCAGAGCTAAAGGAGCTGCTGCTGCGTCATGCGCACGAGCTTCTGGTCCAGGTTTCGCAAGCCGCGGTTTGCTATCACTACCATACCGTTGAACAGCGGCTCTGCACTCACTTGCTGATCGTCCAAGACTCGCTTGGGCGGTGACAAGTTCCAGCTGACCCACGAGCTGCTTTCTTATCTGCTGGCCGCGGGGCGACCAACCGTTTCACAGGCCGCCCGCGCGATCCACGACCGGGGCCTGATTCGCTACCGGTGGGGCACGCATCGAGATCCTTGATCGGCGCAGGCTGGAAGCCGGAGCCTGCGAATTGCTATCGACGGGAGTCCTGACTATGCGTGTAGTCAGGAAATCCGGGAGCGTCGAATCCAGACGCCAACGCAGAACTGTCTGCTATCAGACAGTGTTGCCTGACGAACAGACAGCCGAGCGAAGCTTCCGTATTCTTCTTTCGTCCCCACAAGCATCTACAGGCCGATGATGAAACTCGCCCGGATCCTGATTGCTCTGCTTGCGCTTGGCATCTCCCTCCCCGCCATCGGCCAGGCCTATCCCTCTAAGGTCGTCCGCATAATCGTCCCTTTCCCTCCCGGCGGCACGGTCGATGCGGTGGCGCGCGTGGTCGCGCAAAGCCTGTCGGAGCAACTGGGGCAGCAGTTCATCGTCGAGAACAAGTCCGGGGCGAACGGCACGATCGGCAGTGACGCCGTCGCGAAGTCCAAGCCGGACGGTTACACGCTGCTGGTGCAGGCGTCGACCTTCGTCACCAATCCCCTGTTCCTCAAGAACGTGCCCTACGACGTCACGCGCGACTTCACGCCGCTGTCCAATTTGGGTTCGGTCCCGTTAATCGTGACAGCGCACCCGAGCGCGCAGGCGTCGAGTCTTCGCGAGTTCATCGACGTCGCGCGCGCTCAGCCCGGAAAGTTCGCGTTTGGGCACTCGTCCCTCGGTTCGGCGAGCCACCTCGCGGAGGAGGCGATCAAGCGCGAGGCCAAGCTCGACATCCTCATCGTTCCCTACAAAGGAACCGGGGCGGTGATCACCGACCTCCTCGGTGGGCATGTGAACGCGTTCATCGATGCGCTGCCTTCCTCGTATCCGCTGGTGAAGTCGGGAAAGGTGAAGCCGCTGGCCGTCACGACCTCGAAGCGCATTCCGTTGCTGCCCAACGTTCCGACCGTTGCCGAGTCGGGCCTGCCCGGGTTTGAAATGGTCTCGTGGTACGGCGTGTGGGGTCCGGCGAAGCTGCCGAACGATCTGGCTCAACGCATCTCCGCCGAGATCGCCAAGGCCATACGCTCGCCGCTCGCCTCGAGCCGGCTGGGGGAGCAGGGGTTCGACGCGGTCGGCTCGACCCCTGAGCAGTTCGCTGCCTACATCAAGAGCGAAACGAGCAAGTACGCTCGAATCGTCAAGGACGCGAATATCAAGCCCGAGTAGAGGTGCCCACCCTTGTGACGACCGCTCGCCAATATTCATCCACCCTTTGCTGCACCATGGAGGAAATGAAATGAAAGCCCCTGATCTCAGAGGTCTCAATCCCGCGCCCGTTACGCCGTTCACCCGGGAAGGTGAAGTCGATCATGCGGCCATCCAGCGACTGGGCTCCTGGCTTGGCAGCATTCCTGGCGTCAAGAGCCTGGTCGTTCTCGGTCACGCCGGGGAGGGGACTTTTCTCACCCCTGACGAGCAGACTGCGGTCATCGAAAGCTTCGTCAAATCGGTGGACGGAAAGATCCCGATCATCGCCGGGATCACGCTCGAAGGCACCAAAGTGGCCGCGCTGGAGGCGAAACGGTCCGTCAAGGCGGGAGCTGGGGCCGGCCTCGTGTATCCGTCCCACGGCTGGCTGCGCTTCGGCTACCAGAAGGGCGCGCCGCAGGATCGCTACCGTGCAATCTACGAAGAGAGCGGCCTGCCGCTCATCCTCTTCCAGTATCCGGACGAGACCGAAGCGACCTACAACCTCGAGACGCAGCTCGAGATCGCAGCGCAACCGGGTGTGTTCGCCATGAAGAACGGCGTGCGCAACATGAAGCGCTGGGACACGGAGATTCCTGTCATCCGTCGTGAGCGTCCCGATCTGCAAATCTACACCTGCCACGACGAATATCTCCTGCACACCATGTTCGACGTCGACGGGGCCCTGGTGGGCTACGGCAATATTGCACCCGAGCCGCTCCTCGAACTGATCGCGGCCGGCAAAGCCAAGGACTATGCGAAGGCGCGCGCCGTCCACAACCGACTGCTCCCGGTGACCAGCACCGTCTATCACCGCGGGTCGCACATGGAAGGAACGGTCGCGCTCAAGCATGCGCTCGTCGCGCGGGGGATCCTCGAGCACGCAACGGTTCGGTCTCCCCTCCGGCCGCTCCCGCCCGGCGCCGACGTCGAGATCGCGAACGCAATGCGCAAGGCCGAGCTGGGTCCCGTTCGTTAGTCGTCGGCCGGACTGGTCGACCTAACACGAGCTGAACCGGTGGCATGGCCCAAGCCAGCGGAGCGGGGGCACCGCTCCGCTGGCACGAGCAAAGGGGGGAGAACGTCTTGACAACCGCTCTTGCGGAGAGCGCCTTATTGAACGGTGTCGCCAGTGCCGAATATCGCGCCCGCCTGCGGGCGGGCGCTGACAGGTGATCCTGACGACAGTCGATCAGAGAATCCCAACGGTCTCTCTTGGGTCGCTTGCGGCGGTTCGTCAGCCGTGCAAGGGAGAATCTAACCCCGAGGTCCTCCGTGCTCTGTCCGTAGCGCTCGCCCAGCGCAGGCGCGCGGGGCGCAGGCTGCGCGCCCGGGCGACCGGCAGCCGTTCACTCCGGCTGGAGTCCCGCCGCCTTCACGACCCGGACCGTGTTCGCGATGTCCTGCTCGAGAAATCGACGGAACTCCTCCGGCGAGCTCACGACTGCCTCCGCACCCTGCGCGGCGAAGCCCTCCTTCAGCGCCGCGCTCGCCGCCGCCTTCACGATCGCGGCGTGCAGCTTGTCGAGGACCGGCTTCGGCGTGGTTTTCGGCGCAAGCAGGCCCGCCCATCCGCTGTAGTCGTAGCCGGGCACCGTCTCGGCCACCGCGGGAATGTCGCCGAAGAGCGGCGCGCGCTGCGGCAGGCTGTGCGCGATCGCCCGCAAGCGTCCGGACTTCACGAGCGACATCGTGGCCGGTGCGGGCGCGATGGTCCAGTGCGATTCGCCGGCGACGACCGAGCCTACCGACGGGCCGCCGCCCTTGTACGGGACATGCAGCGACTCGAAGTCGCCCATCACCATCAGCAGCACGCCGCCGAGGTGGCTCGCCGCGCCCGGACCGGCCGAGGCCATGTTGACCTTGCCCTTGTTTGCCCGCGAGTACTCGATCAGGTCCTTGACGTTCGCGATCGGGAGCCCGGGATTCACCACCAGCACGTTGGGCATGACCGCCACGAGCGACACGAACGCGAAGTCGTTCACCGGGTCGTACGGGATCTTCTTCTGCAGCAGCGGCGCGATCGACATCCCGCTCGCTGAAGCGAAGAGCAGCGTGTAACCGTCCGCGTTGGCGGTCTTGCCCGTCTCGATCCCGATCGCCCCGGCGGCACCCGCGCGGTTCTCGATCACGATGGTCTGCCCGAGCGCTTCGCCGAGCTGCACGGCGAGAAGGCGACCGACGGTATCGATCGAGCTGCCCGGCGCGTTGGGCATGATCAGCCGGATCGGGCGCGTGGGGTAGTCCTGCGCCGCCGCCGGCGTCGCAGCAAGCGCGAGCGCAAGGGCGGCACCACGGAGGAGCCTCATCACGCGCTCGCTGCGCGGAAGCGGAACGTCCGTTCGGCCTCGCCGAGACGCGCGTTGTCCCGCGACGAGACGCCCCAGTGGTCGATGCGGTTCGGCGGCCACTTCCAGTCCTCGGGCGCGCCGACCCGGTACGAATCGTCCACCTGCTGCACCTCGGCGGTGTATTCCATGCTCGCGCCGAACGGCGTGATGAAGTACGCGAAGACGTTGTTTCCCGGCCCGTGCCGCCCGGGTCCCCAGGCGGGCTGGAGGCCGAGGTCGCGCAGCCGTCCGATGTTCTTCATGACCGCGTCGATGTCGGTCATCTCGAACGCGATATGGTTGAGCGACGACATTTCCGCGTCCACGAACGCGAGCGCATGATGCGAACGGTTGCAGCGGACGAACGTCATGATCCTCGTCCGATCGGCGAGCTTGAAGCCGAGCGCGTCGATCGCGAACTTCGCGCAGGCCTCGCGCCCGAGCGCGTTCAGCACGACGTGGGTCAGCTGGATCGGCTTGTCGCGGTCGGCGAGCGGCTCGGCGCGGACGCCCTCGGTGACAAAGCGGTACCGCTGGCCCTCGGCGCCGCGGACGGTGAAGCCGCCGCCGCCGCCGGGATCGTCGAACTCAGCCACGCGTGCGGGCGCGGGAACGGTCGCGGCGACGATCCGGGCGTGCAGTGCGTCGAGCTCGCCTGCCGAGCCGGTGAACGTGACGGAAGAAATCGCCGGCGCCGGCGCCTCGGTGAGCGCCAGGAGATACGGGTGATCGCCGGTGCCGCGGAGGTATGTCGTCCGCGAGCGCCGGCCGGCAGGGAAGAGTCCCCAGACATCGCGCATGAACTCGACCGCCGCGGCGCTGTCGGTCACCTCGAGCTCGACGCTGCGCAGTCTCATGCCAAGGCTCCTGCGAGATCCGAACGGCGATTATGTCAGACGAGGTAGCGCCCGGCGAGATGAAGCGCCGCCATGCCGACGACGATCGTCGCGAGCGTGCTGCGCGTCCGCCAGGCCACCGGTGCCGCGACGAGCGCGGCGACGAGGTTCGAGTTGTCGAGGCCGAGGCGGAGCGTACCGTCCGGAAACGCGAGCGCCGGGACGAGTAGTGCCGTGAAGACGGCGGCCGGCACGAAGCGCAGCGCACGCTGCGCGGCGCGCGGCACCTCGAGATGAGCGAGGAACACGATGAACGAGCCGCGCGCGCCGAAGCTCGTCGCCGCGAGGCCCAGAATCAGCAGCCAGGCGGTCAGCGCGTCCATCGCTCCCACACGATCCCGGCCGCGATGCCGACCGCCACGGCGACGATGAGTCCGAGCCGGAACGGCAGGTGATGGGCGAAGATTGCGGTGACGCCGGAGGCGGCCGCTGCGGCCGCCAGCGCCCGGTCCCTGATCACCGCGATGGCGAGCGCGAGGAACGTGAGCGTCACCACGAACTCGAGATGCCAGCCCTCCGGGACACGTGCGCCGACCGCTATGCCCGCGAGCGTGCCGACCTGCCAGGCGACCCAGATCGCGCTGCACGCGCCGAGCAGGTACTCCACCTTGCGCCCCGTGTCCGGAGCGCCGGAATAGCGCGCGGCAAAGTGGGCGTAGCCGTTGTCCGAGAGGAGGTAGGACAGTGCGAGCTTGCGGCGCTGCGAGTCGCCGGCGACGTGCGGCGCGACCGCGAGGCTGTAGAGCACGAACCGCAGGTTGAGAATGAGCCCCGCGAACAGGATGATCGGCAGCGGCGCCCCCGCGGCGTAGAGCTGGAGCGCTGCGAGCTGGGCGGTGCCGGCGTAGACGACGGCCGACATCACGAGGGCGAGCCAGGGCGCGAGGCCGGCGCCGACCATGGCGACGCCGGTAATCACCCCGAACGCGACGACGCCGGGGACAACCGGCAGGCACGCGCGCGCGCCGGCAAGAAAGTCCTTGGAGAGATGCAAGGGCAGGGGGGATCCAGGGCGGCGCGGATTGTACTCGCCGGGGGCTTGATGCGCGATACTCGCGCCCCTATCTCCCCAACTTCGAACTCCGACCCCAGGCGACCCATGACCACCCCAGCAAAGGAGACCCTCGGCTTCCAGGCCGAGGTGAAGCAGCTCCTGCACCTGATGGTGCACTCGCTCTACGGCAACAAGGAAGTCTTCCTGCGCGAGCTGGTGTCGAACGCGTCCGACGCGGCCGACAAGCTCCGCTTCGAGGCGATCGCGGACCCCGCGCTCTTCGAAGGGCACGCCGAGCTGAAGATCCGCGTCGCGTTCGACAAGGCCGCCCGCACGATCACCGTCTCCGACAACGGCGTAGGGATGTCGCGCGAGGAGGTGATCGCCAACATCGGGACGATCGCGAAATCGGGAACGCGCGAGTTCCTCGACGCGCTGACCGGCGACCAGGCCAAGGACGCGCGGCTGATCGGCCAGTTCGGAGTCGGGTTCTACTCCTCGTTCATCGTCGCCGACAAGATCACGCTCCTCACCCGGCGCGCGGGGCGGCCGGCCGGCGAGGCGGTGCGCTGGGAGTCCGACGGCACCGGCGAGTACACGATCGAGACCCTGGAGAAGGCGAACCGCGGCACCGATGTGGTGCTGCATCTGCGCGCCGGCGAAGACGAGTTCCTGTCCGACTCGCGCCTCAAGGCCACCTTGCGCAAGTACTCCGACCACATCGCGATCCCGATCGTGATGCAGAAGCTGGAGTGGTCGGAGGAGAAGAAGGAGACGGTCGCTACCGGGCTGGAAGAGACGGTCAACCAGGCAAGCGCGCTCTGGGCGCGGCCGAAGAACGAGATCACCGACGAGCAGTACCAGGAGTTCTACCGGCACGTCGCGCACGACTTCGACCCGCCGCTCGCCTGGACCCACAACCGCGTCGAGGGCCGGCAGGAGTACACGCAGCTGCTGTACATCCCGTCGCGTGCGCCGTTCGATCTTTGGGACCGGCACCAGCGCCGGGGCTTGAAGCTCTACGTCCGGCGCGTGTTCATCATGGACGACGCCGAGCACCTGCTGCCGGCCTACCTCCGCTTCGTGCGCGGCGTGGTGGATTCCAGCGACCTGCCGCTCAACGTCTCGCGCGAGATCCTCCAGGAGAGCCGAGACGTCGAGGCGATCCGCTCGGGGAACACGCGGCGGGCGCTGCAGCTCCTCGAGGAGCTCGCGGAGAACCAGAAGGAGAAGTACGCGTCGTTCTGGAAGGCATTCGGCCAGGTGTTGAAGGAAGGAGTCGGCGAGGACCATGCGAACCGCGAGCGGATCGCGAAGCTGCTGCGGTTCACTTCGACGCACGCCGACACCGACGAGCAATCGGTATCCCTTGCCGACTACATCGGCCGCATGAAGGAAGGCCAGGACAGGATCTACTACGTGACCGCCGATACGTTCCTGGCAGCGAGGTCGAGCCCGCATCTCGAGGTCTTCCGCAAGAAAGGGATCGAGGTGCTGCTTCTCTCCGACCGGGTCGACGAGTGGGTGGTCGCCCACCTGACGCAGTTCGACGGCAAGCCGCTCGCTTCGGTCACCCGGGGCGGTCTGGAACTCGGCAAGCTCGAAACCGACGCCGACCGCGAAACGGAGCGGAAGCAGTCCGAGGCGGCCCGCGAGCTGGTCGGCCGGATCAAGGAGACGCTCGGCGAACGGGTGAAGGAAGTGCGCACCACCGCGCGTCTCACCTCTTCGCCGGCGTGCCTGGTGGCCGACGAGCACGAGCCCGGCTCGAACCTCCAGCGGATCCTGCGCGCCGCCGGGCAGGAGGTGCCGAAGTTCCCCCCCATCCTCGAGATCAACCCCGAGCATCCGATGGTCGAACGGCTGAAGCGCGAGGACAAGCGCTTCAAGGAGTGGGCGGAGCTCCTCTTCGACCAGGCGCTGCTCGCCGAGGGCGGCACGCTCGACGACCCCGCGGGCTTCGTGAAGCGGCTGAACGAGCTGATGCTAGACCTTGCCGGCGGCGGCTCGCGGATCTGGACGCCTGATTGAGCGCCGGCGTCTCGCCGGTTGATTCAAAAGGGGCCACAGCCCCTTTTGAATCCCCAATCCCAGTGACGCAAAACGCGGCCTTCGCTCCGGCGAAGACCGCGCGCGTCGGTTCTTGATACTGCGGGGGCGTTTTGCATCACGCTGCTAGACTCCACCCGTGCGGATCTTCTACTCCGACCATTACGTCCTCCCGCTTCCGCCCGGCCACCGCTTTCCGATGAGCAAGTACGCGCGCCTGCGGGCGCGCGTGCTCGAGAGCGAGCTTGCGGCGATCGCGCACGTCGCGCCCGCCGCGCGCGACGAGGAGATCCTGCTCACGCACTGTTCCGGCTATCTCGCCCGGGTCGTAACCGGCGGGCTGAGCGCGGCCGAGCAGCGCGCGATCGGCTTTCCATGGACGCCGCAGATGGTCGAGCGCTCGCGGCGCACGAGTGGCGCGACGGTGGCTGCGGCGCGCGCCGCGCTCGAGGACGGCGTGGCGGTGAACCTCGCCGGTGGCACCCACCACGCGTTCCGCGACCGCGGCGAGGGTTTCTGCGTGCTGAACGACAGCGCGATTGCCGCGCGCGTCCTGCAGGCCGAGGGCCTGGTCGAGCGGGTCGCGGTGATCGATTGCGACGTCCACCAGGGGAACGGCACCGCGTCGATCTTCCGCGACGATGCGACCGTTTTCACGTTCTCGATCCACGGCGCGAACAACTTTCCGTTCGCGAAGGAGACGAGCGATCTAGACGTCGAGCTCGCCGACGGGACGGGCGATCGAGATTACCTCGATGCGCTGGAGCGCGGACTGCGCATGGCGCTCGCTCGCGCGCGAGCGGACCTCGCGATCTACCTTGCCGGTGCCGATCCGTACTACGACGACCGCCTCGGCCGGCTCGCGCTCACGAAGCAGGGACTGCTCGAGCGCGACCGGCTCGTGCTCGGCCAGTGCGGGACGCTCGGTATCCCGGTCGCGGTGACCATGGCCGGCGGGTACGCGCAAAACATCGACGATACTGTCGAGATCCACGCCCACACGGTCGAGACGGCGGCGTGGTTCGCCGGCGGTTGAGCCTCGCGCCGCGCGGGCTACAGCTGCGCGAGCATCTTCTCCGCGCCTGAGACCTCGAACTTGCCCGGGGCCTCGACGTTCACCGTCTTCACCACGCCGTCCTCGACGAGCATCGAGTAGCGCTTGGAACGTACCCCCATGTTGCGCGCGGTGAGGTCGAGCTCGAGCCCCAGCTTCTTCGTGTACTCGCCGTTACCGTCGGCCATCATGCGGACCTTGCCGCCGGACTTCTGGTCGCGCATCCACGCCGCCATCACAAACGCGTCGTTGACCGAGATGCACCAAATCTCGTCGACGCCCTTCTTCCTGAGCGCGTCGAAGTTCGCCACGTAGCCCGGGACGTGCTGCGCCGAGCAGGTCGGGGTGAACGCGCCCGGGAGCCCGAAGATCACGATCTTCTTGCCCTTCAGGAGCTCCTGGACGCTCAAGTCATACGGGTTCACCGGGCAGCCCTGCGGGTCGAACTCGACGGTCTCGGTGAGACGGCCTTCGGGCAGGCGGTCGCCGACCTTGATGGTCATGGATGACTCCTCGCTTTGGGACGGGGAGCCCGAGGATGGCGGACTTCGGCGGCGAAGTCAAAACGTCACGAGAAACCGGCTTGAAGCCGTTGAGGCACAAGGGCTTTGTGGCTATAGTGATTCGTTCCCCGGAGATGCCCTGCATGCTGGTTGCCGCCCTGTCGAACGAAGAGCGCCGCCTGACATTGGCCGAAGTGGTGAACGCCCTCGTCGCCGACGGGCTGGTGCCGCGCGAGGAGGCCGAGCGGCTCGTCCACGACCGCCGCGCCCACAAGGCGGGCTCGATTCACCCGCTGGTCGCGATCGCCGAACAGAAATGGCGCTCGAGCGCGCCGCCGCACCGGCTGCTCACGCTCGAGGCGCTGACCGAGTGGTACGCGGCCAGGGCCGAGCTCGCCTACTATCACGTCGATCCGCTCAAGATCAACTTCGCCGGCGTGACCGAGATCATGTCGAGCGCCTACGCCGAGCGCTTCAAGATCCTGCCGGTCGAGGTCAACCAGAAGCGGGCGGTGATCGCCACCGCCGAGCCCTATGTCCGCGAGTGGGAGGCCGAGCTCCGCCGCGTCCACCGCGTCGAGATCGAGCGCGTGTTCGCGAACCCGCTCGACATCCAGCGCTACATCGTCGAGTTCTACAACCTCGCAAAATCGGTCAAGGGGGCGAAAGGCACCGCCGAGGCGCGGTCCGGGCTGTCGAACTTCGAGCAGCTGGTGGAGCTCGGGAGGGCGAACCGCCAGCTCGACGCGAACGACCAGCACATCGTCAACATCGTCGACTGGCTGTGGCAGTATGCCTTCGACCAGCGCGCGAGCGACATCCACATCGAGCCGCGCCGCGAGGTCGGCAAGGTCCGCTTCCGGATCGACGGCGTGTTGCACGACGTCTATCAGCTGCCGGCGCCGGTCATCGCCGCGATGACGAGCCGCATCAAGATCCTCGGCCGCATGGACGTGGTCGAGAAGCGCCGCCCCCAGGACGGCCGCATCAAGACGCGCACGGCGGACGGCCAGGAGGTGGAGCTCAGGCTCTCGACCTTGCCCACCGCCTTCGGCGAAAAGTTGGTGATGCGGATCTTCGACCCGGAGGTGCTGGTCAAGGATTTCACGGAGCTCGGCTTCTCCGACGAGGACAAGGCGCGGTGGGGCGAGATGACGAGGAAGCCGCATGGCATCATCCTCGTCACCGGCCCCACCGGGTCGGGCAAGACGACGACGCTGTACTCGACCTTGAAGACGCTAGCGACGAACGACGTGAACGTCTGCACGATCGAGGACCCGATCGAGATGATCGAGCCGTCGTTCAACCAGATGCAGGTGCAGGGCGCGATCGATCTCAACTTCCCCGAGGGGGTGCGCGCGCTGATGCGGCAGGACCCGGACATCATCATGATCGGCGAGGTGCGCGACCTCCAGACCGCCGAGATGGCGATCCAGGCGGCGCTCACCGGGCACCTCGTCCTGTCCACCTTGCACACGAACGACGCCGCGAGCGCGGTGACGCGGATGCTCGACCTCGGCGTGCCGGCCTATCTCCTCAATGCGACCGTGCTCGGGGTCATGGCGCAGCGGCTCGTGCGCACCCTCTGCCAGGATTGCAGGCACAAGGTACCGTACGGCGACGACCGCGGCGACGACGTTGCGTGGGAAGAGCTGGTGAGGCCGTGGAAGGCACGGCGGCCGAACCGCATCTACAAGCCGGTGGGCTGCCTCGAGTGCCGGATGACGGGGTTCCGCGGGCGGAGCGGCATCTACGAAGTGATGCTGCTCACGCCGGCGATCAAGCGCCTCATCGGTACCACGCCGGATCTCGGCAGGATCCGCGAGCAGGCCTACAAGGACGGCATGAAGTCGCTGCGGATCAGCGGCGCGATGAAAGTGGCCACCGGCGTGACGACCTTCGAGGAAGTGCTGAAGGTCGCGCCGCCGCATCAGCACGAAGGGGCGTGAGACGGTCCCGATGCATATCGCAGCGCGCGATATCGTCCCCAACCTGATCCTGGCCGCCGCGTACTTCGCGGGCGCCGAGGTCGGGTTCGCGTTCGCGCTCTTCGGGGCGAACGTCTCGCTCGTCTGGCCCGCTTCCGGCGTCGCGGTGGCTGCGCTCGTGCTCTACGGACTGCGGCTCTTCCCGGGCGTTGCCGTGGGCGCGTTCGTCGCCAATCTCTCGCAAGGCGTGCCGGGGTTCACCGCGGCGGGAATCGCACTTGGGAGCACGCTCGCCGCCGTTGCGGCGGCGTGGCTGCTCGCGCGATCGGGCGCCGATGACGACGACCGGTTCGATGTCGGGCTCGCGCGGGTGCGCGACGTCCTGCGGTTGATGTTCCCGGCGGCGCTCGGCACACCGGTGATCGCGGCCGGGATCGGCGTGGCGGCGCTCGCGCAAGGCCAGCTCATCGAGTCGGACCAGTGGCTCCGTGCAGCACTCGTGTGGTGGGCCGGAGATGCGCTCGGAGTGATGCTGATCGCACCGCTCGTGCTTGCCTGGGCGCGCGATCTCCGGCCCCGCATGGCCGTCGCCGAGGCGCTTGCCCATGCGGCGCTCATCGCCGCGGTCCTGTTCGCCGGCGCGGTCGTGCTGGCGGCCTATCTGCCCCGGGACCGGACCGAGATCCTCGCCGCCTTCGTGCTGTTTCCGCTCGCCGTGTGGCCGGCGGTGCGCTTCCCGATGCGGGAGGTCGCCACCTTCAATGTCGCCCTGGCGGCGCTCGTCATCGGCGCCGCGTGGTTCGGGGCCGGGCCGTTCGTCGGCGGCGCGGACCCCGCGGACCTCGTCGCGACCGTCGGGTTGCTCGCGTCGGCCACGCTCACGACGCTCCTGCTCTGCGCGCTCAGCACCGAACGCCGCCGGGCGGCCGAGCGCATGCGGCAGAGCGAAGAGCGCTTCCGCAGCCTAACCAAGCTCTCGGCCGACTGGTACTGGGAGCAGGACGAGGAGTTCCGGTTCACCGAGATCTCGCCCGCTTTCCGGACCGCGACCACGTCCGAGCCGTCCGAGTCCCTCGGCAAGCGCCGGTGGGAGCTGCCGTTCGAGGGCCCCGACACGCCCGCATGGGACGAGCACCGGCGGCAGCTCGAGGCGCATGAGCCCTTCCGTGACTTCCTGCGGGTGCGGCGCGGCACCGACGATCGCCTTCGCTACGCGCTCACCAGCGGCGAGCCGATCTTCGACGAGTCCGGAAAGTTCCGCGGCTACCGCGGCGTCGGGCGCGACATCACCGCGCAGATGGAGGCCGAGAGCGCGCTCCGCGAGTCGCGTGAGCTGTTCGCGCGCATCTTCAGCTCGAGCCCGAATCCGATGCTGATCAGCCACATCGCCGACAACCGCGTGGTCGAGGTGAACGACGCGTGGTGCGCGTTCTTCGGGCGCGAGCGCGGCGAGATCGTCGGCCGGACGCTGGAGGCGATCGACGTGCTCGTGGAGCCGGCCGAGCGCGTGCGGATCAACGCCCTGCTACGCGCGCGGGGGGCGACGCGCAATTTCGAGCTCAAGGTGCGGGCGCGCGGCGGCGAGGTGCGCGAAGCGCTGCTCGCGGCGGAGCTGGTCGACCTCGCCGGCGAGCGGTGCGCGATCTCGACGCTCACCGACGTCACCGAGCGCAACCGCGCGCTCGCCGAGCTGCGCGCCTCGCGCGAGCGGCTGGAGCGGATGTTCCGCGGGAGCCCGCTGCCGATCGCGATCTCGGGCATCGAGGACGGCGCGGTGATCGACGTGAACGACGCCTGGGCGAGAACCTACGGCTACTCGCGCGAGGCGATCCTCGGCCGCAACTTCGTCGAGCTCGGCCTGTGGGTCGACGTCGAGTCGCGCCGCCGGATGCGCGACCAGCTGCTGGCGAACGGGGCGGTGCGCAACTTCGAGGTCCGCTGGCGCAAGAGCTCGGGGGAGATCGCCGAAGTACTGATGTCCGCCGACGTGATCGAGCTGGACGGCGCGCCGGTGATGCTGTCGGCGGGGCTCGACATCACCGAGCGCAACACCGCCGAGCGGCGCCTGCGCGATTCGGAGGCGCGCTTTTCCAAGATCTTCCACTCGAGCCCGGTTCCGGTTGCGATGAGCCGCCTCGGGGACGGCACGTTCCTGGAGGTGAACGACACCTGCTCGAAGTGGTTCGGGTGGTCGCGCGACGAAGCGATCGGCAGGACCTCGCTCGAGCTCGGCATCTGGACCCACTCGGGCGACCGGGACGAGTTCGTGCGGATGCTGCAGGCCGGGATGGGCGTGCGCAACATGGAGTGCCGGTTCCGCAAGCGCTCGGGCGAGCTCGCCGACGTGCTGCTATCCGCCGACGTGCTCGAGCTCGCCGGCGAAGCCTGCGTCGTGACCTCGGTGATGGACATCACCGAGCGCAAGCAGGCCGAGCGCCAGCTGCGCGAGTCGGAGCGGCGGTTCCGCGACTTCGCCGAGGCGGCGGGCGAGTACGTCTGGGAGCTCGACGTCGACGGGCGCTACACGTTCCTGTCGCGGCGCGTCGAGCAGGTGCTCGGCTACACCCCCGACGAGCTGCTCGGGCGCAAGCCCACCGAGCTGATGCCGCCGGGCGAGGCCGAGCGCGTCCGCGACTGGCTCGTCCAGCTCATGCGCTCGCGCGAAGCGTTCCGCAACATCGAGCACCGGTCGATGAGCCGCTCCGGCAGCCAGGTGTGGCAGCTCGTGAGCGGCGTGCCGATCCTGGACGGCGAGGGCCGGTTCGTTGGCTTCCGCGGCACCGCGCTCGACATCACGGAGCGCAAACAGGCCGAGTCGCGGATCGCGGAGCTCGCCACGCGCGACCCGCTCACCGGGCTGCCGAACCGGCTGCTGCTCTCCGACCGGCTCGCGCGGGGCATAGCGGCCGCGCAGCGCGAGGGCGCGCTGCTCGCGGTGATGTTCGTCGACCTCGACCACTTCAAGCGTATCAACGACACCCTCGGTCACGAGATCGGCGACCAACTGCTGCGCGAGGTGGCCAAGCGCATCGGCGGCGTGCTGCGCAAGGGCGATACGCTGTCGCGGCTCGGCGGCGACGAGTTTGTGGTCGTGCTCGAGGACCTGAAGGCGGCGGAGGACGCGGGGCAGGTCGCGCGCAAGCTGATCGACGCGCTGTCGCAGCCGTACGACATCGAGGGGCACACGCTCAACTCCGCGGCGAGCGCGGGAATAGCGATCTATCCGACCGACGCCACCGACGCGACGACGCTGATGCGCCACGCCGACACCGCGATGTACGTCGCCAAGTCGAGCGGACGCAGGAACTACCAGTTCTTCTCGGCCGAGATGAACGTCCGCGCGACCGAGCGCCTGCGCCTCGAGGCGGCGCTGCGCGGGTCGGTCGACCGCGGCGAGCTCCGCGTCTACTACCAGCCGCGCGCCGACGTCGCCGGCGACACGCTGACCGGTGCCGAGGCGCTGCTGAGGTGGCAGCATCCGGAGCACGGTCTCCTCCTCGCCGGCCGCTTCATGCCGCTCGTCGAGGAGACCGGCCTCATCCACTCGATCGGCGAGTGGGTGCTGCAGAGCGCCGCCGACCAGGCGCAAGGGTGGCACGCGATGCACGGCCCGGGGTTCGCGATCTCGGTCAACATCTCGCCCAAGCAGTTCAACCGCGCGCTGCTCGGGCGGGTGCGGAGCGCGCTCGACGCGAGCGGCCTCGACCCGAAGATGCTCGAGCTCGAGCTGGTCGAGGGCGCGCTCCAGCGCAGCCCGGACGAGGCGCGCGCGGTGCTCGGCGGCTTGCGGAACCTCGGCGTGCGGGCCGTGCTCGACGACTTCGGCACCGGCTACTCCTCGATGAGCCAGCTCCGCCGGTTCGCGATCGACGGCATCAAGATCGACCGCTCGTTCGTGCGCGGCATGACCACCAACCCCGACGACCGGATCGTGGTGAAGGCGATGATCGACATGGCGCGATCCCTCCGGATCAACACCATCGCCGAGGGCGTCGAGACGTCGGCCGAGCTCGATCTCCTGCGCAACATGGGGTGCGAGGAGTACTCGGGGCACCTCCTGGCCGAACCGGGAACGCCGAGCGAGTTCGAGCGGCGGTGGCTGCGGCCGGGAAACGTGCGCGCGCTGCGCCCGCGGCGCTGAGCTCGTCGCTCCGGCGAAAGGCGGAGTTCAGGGAAAGCCGTACTGGACCAAGCGGGCCGTCACGGCCGTCACTCCGGCGAATGCCGGAGTCCAGGGAAAGCCGTACTGGATCCCGGCGTTCGCCGGGAGTGAGCCGGGAATTGGGGAAGCGCCGATGCAGCGGCGCTGGCCACCGCGGCGCGCCGGCTGCGCCGGCGCTCTCCGCGGTCACTTCGACAGGCAGCGCATCGCCCGCTCGAGCCCTTCGATCGTCGTCGGGTACATGCGCCCGCCGAAGATTTCGCGGACGACCGCGATCGACTGACGGTAGGGCCAGAGCTGCTCGGGCTCCGGGTTGAGCCATACCGTCTTCGGATAGACGTCCAGCATCCGGCGCAACCAGACGGCGCCGGCTTCCTCGTTGTGGTACTCGATCGAGCCGCCCGGCTGCAGGATCTCGTAGGGGCTCATCGTCGCGTCGCCCACGAAGATCACCTTGTAGTCGTGGCCGTACTTGTGCATGAGGTCGGCGGTGCGCGTGCGCTCGGAATGACGCCGCCGGTTGTCCTTCCATACGAAATCGTACAGGCAGTTGTGGAAGTAGAAGTATTCGAGGTGCTTGAACTCGGTCTTTGAGGCGCTGAAGAGCTCCTGCGCGAGCTTGATGTGGTCGTCCATCGACCCGCCGACGTCCAGGAACATCAGCACCTTCACCGCGTTGTGCCGCTCGGGGCGCATGTAGATGTCGAGCAGCCCTGCGTTGCGCGCCGTCTTGTCGATCGTGGTGTCGAGGTCGAGCTCCTCCGGCGCGCCCTCGCGCGCGAATTTCCGCAACCGGCGCAGCGCAACCTTGATGTTGCGCGTCCCGAGCTCGATCTCGGAATCGTAGTTCGCGTACTCGCGCTGGTCCCAGACCTTCACCGCGCTGCGGTTGCGCGACCTGTCCTGGCCGATCCGGATGCCCTCGGGGTTGTAGCCATAGGCGCCGAACGGCGACGTGCCAGCGGTCCCGATCATCTTGCTGCCACCCTGGTGCCGGCCCTTCTGCTCTTCGAGGCGCTTGCGCAGCTCTTCCATCAGCCTCTCCCAGCCGCCCAGCGATTCGATCAGCGCCTTCTCTTCCGGCGAGAGGTTCAGCTCGGCCTGCTTCAGCAGCCACTCGAGCGGGATGTCGGCCTCGGCGCCCATCAGGTGCTCGATGCCCTTGAAGTACTCGCCGAACGCGCGGTCGAACTTGTCGTAGTGCGACTCGTCCTTCACGAGCGACGTCCGCGCGAGGTAGTAGAACTCGTCGATCGACGGCTCGATGACGCCCTTGTGCATCGCCTCCATCAGGGTCAGCCACTCCTTGATGGAGACAGGAACCTTCGCCGTCTTCAGCTTGAGGAAGAACCCGGTCAGCATGCGCGGCGCCGATACAAAGGGTTACAGCATTGCGCGTAACCCCTGGCGTACTGTCGCGTTGAGGGAAGGGGGAGCAAAGCGGCGCCGCTTCGAGCGGTGCCAGAGGTTGCCAGGAGGATTCGACCATGAGAACAGCAGTTCTGGCGCTCGCCGGCGCGGCGGCACTTGCCGCGGCGGCGCTGCCTTCCGAGAGCGTCGCCGGCGGTCCGCGGGTGGGCGTTTCGATCGCGATCGGCGGGCCGCCGGTCGCGTACTACCCGCCGCCGCCCGTCGTCTTCTATCCGCCGCCGCCCGCCGCCTACTACCCGCCGCCCGTGGCGTACTACCCGCGGCCGTACGTCTACGCGCCGCCGACCGTGGTCTTCCGCGCCGGAAGCTACTCCGGCTGGGGTCCCGGTTTTCACGGGAACTGGAATCGCGGGCATGGCAGCCGCTGGGTTCACGGGCAGAGGAGCCCTCGCTACCGGCACTAGCGGTGCCCTAGCGGTTCTGCCGCGCCATGAACACGAGGCGCTCGAAAAGGTGTACGTCCTGCTCGTTCTTCAGCAGGGCGCCGTGCAGCGGCGGAATCATCGTCTTGCGATCCTTGGCTCTCAGCGCTTCGGCCGGAATGTCCTCCGCGAGGAGGAGCTTCAGCCAGTCGAGCAGCTCGGAGGTTGACGGCTTCTTCTTGAGCCCGGGCACCTCGCGCAGCTCGAAGAACACCTCCAGCGCCTCGCGGAGCAGGCCTTTCTTCAGTCCCGGGAAGTGCACATCGACGATGCGCTCCATCGTCTCCTTGTCGGGAAACCGGATGTAGTGGAAGAAGCAGCGGCGCAGGAACGCGTCCGGCAGCTCCTTCTCGTTGTTCGAGGTGATGAAGACGATCGGCCGGTGCGTCGCTTTCACCAGCTCCTTCGTCTCATAGACGTAGAACTCCATCCGGTCGAGCTCGCGCAGCAGGTCGTTCGGGAACTCGATGTCTGCCTTGTCGACCTCGTCGATCAGCAGCACGACCGGCGTGTCGGACGTGAACGCCTGCCAGAGCATCCCCTTCACGATGTAGTTGGCGATGTCCTGCACCCGCGGATCGCCGAGCTGCGAATCGCGGAGTCGGCTCACGGCGTCGTACTCGTAGAGCCCTTGCTGCGCCTTGGTGGTCGACTTGATGTGCCACTCGAGGAGCGGCAGGCGGAGCGACTCGGCGACCTCGATCGCCAGGCGCGTCTTGCCGGTGCCGGGCTCGCCTTTCACCAGCAGCGGGCGCTGAAGCGTGATCGCGGCGTTGACCGCGAGCCTGAGATCGTCGGTCGCGACGTACGTGGACGAGCCCTTGAACCGCATGGAGTGCCCCGGAGAGAGTTTCGGACGATTATAACCGCGCCCCTCGCGGCGCCAGTACGCGACAATTGCCCGCATGCGCGCGCTCATTCCGTGCCTGCTGATCGCCGCTTCGGCCGCCGCGGGCGCGCCGCTCGTCGCGGTCGACGTGGGCCACTACGTCGCCGAGCCGGGAGCGATCAGCGCGCGCGGGCGCCCGGAGCTCGAGTTCAACCGCGATCTCGCGACGGTCATCCGTAATGCGCTCCAGGCGGGAGGCGCGCGCGTGCTGCTGATCGGTGCGGACGGCGATATGGCGGTACTCTCGCGCCGCACCGCTGCGGCGCGCGGCGCCGACCTCTTCCTCTCGGTGCACCACGACTCCGTGCAGCCGCACTACCTCGAGGAATGGCCGCACGAGGGCGAGATCCGCCGGTTCAGCGACCGGTTTGCCGGATTCTCCCTGTTCGTCTCGCGTCGCAACCCGCAGCTCGGCGCGAGCCTCGAATGCGCCTCGGCGATCGGCGCGTCGATGCGGCGCGCGGGCTTCGCGCCGTCGCTCTATCACGCCGAGCCCATCCCCGGCGAGGCGAAGCCGTTCGCCGACCGGGCGAACGGCGTTCACTACTACGACAACCTCGTCGTGCTGCATACGGCGACGCAGGCGGCGGTGCTCTTCGAAGCCGGCGTGATCGTCAATCGCGCGGAGGAGCTGGCGCTGCGCGAGCCCGCGACGCAGGCGCGGATCGCCGCCGCCGTCGCGGACGGCGTGCATTCGTGCCCGAGCGCCCGTCGCTTTTGACCACTTTCCGGGCGCTCGGGGTAGAATCCCGCGGGCTTCGGGACTCGAGACGCCAACCCGATCAAGGGCGACGATGACGAGAATGATTCTGGGCGCGGCGCTCGCCGTCCTCACGGCGACGGTGCAGGCGCAAGGGGAGGTCAAGGGCGATCTCCAGCGGGCGAAGGAGAAGATCTCCATGTGCTCCGGCTGTCACGGGATCCCCGACTACCGGACCGCGTATCCCGACGTCTACTACGTCCCGATGATCGCCGGCCAGAATCCCGGCTACATCGTGAAGGCGCTCGAGGCCTACAAGACCGGCGAGCGGAACCACCCGAGCATGCGCGCCATCGCTGCCAGCCTGTCCCCCCAGGACATGGCCGATCTCGCTGTGTATTACGGCACGGCCGCGAAATGAGGTACGCGATGAAAGCGATCCCGGCACTTGCGATGGCGGCGGCGCTTGCCGCGCCGGTGGCCGTGCAGGCCCAGCCCAAGCCGCTCGAGGAGCATCTCAGGAACTGCGCCACCTGCCACGGCGAGGACGGCAACAAGCCGCTGCAACCGGATTTCCCCAAGCTCGGCGGGCAGCACTACGACTACCTGCTGTACGCGCTGAAGGCCTACAAGACGGGCCAGCGCAAGAACCCGATCATGGCCGGCCAGGCGAAGGACCTGACGACGAAGGAGATGGAGGCGCTCGCCGCCTACTACTCGAAGCAGCACAGCACGCTGCACGTCGTGCCGTTGCACCGGCTCGCCCGCGACGAGCGCTGAGCCGTTCGGGCTCAAGCCCGCCGCAGGCACTCCAGGTAGGCTGCCCCGTCCGGCGCCGCGCGCGTGCGCTGCGCCTGCCACACGACTTCTCCCAGGCACTCGAGCACGACGTGCAGCGCGTCGTGGCGGTCGCCGCGGTCCGCGAGGATGCGGTCGAACTCCGCGCGGATCCCCGGCGGCTGGTCGATCGCGAGCTGCTCCTCGATCGCGACGTGGAGGCTCATGTGCAGGAACGGGTTTGCCTGACCGTCCTCGGGCGTGTAGTCCCGGCCGAGGAACCGGTCCGGGTCGTCGAGGACGTGGTGATATTCGGAGTGAAGGAGCATCACCTCGACCGCCACGGTCTCCAGCCCCTCGAGCGGCTGTCCCTCCCGGTACTTGCGCCAGGCGTCGAAGAAGAAGTTGCGAACCTGCTCGCGCGAGGGGTCAAACATCGGCGGTCTTGCTTCGGTACTCGCAAAGCTCCCGGATCAGGCACCGCGGGCACTCGGGCCTGCGCGCCTTGCACACGTAGCGCCCGTGCAGGATCAGCCAGTGGTGCGCGTCGCGGCGGTACGGCCCGGGCACGAATTTCATGAGGCGTTCCTCGACCTCGAGCGGCGTCTTGCCCGGCGCGATCCCGGTCCGGTTGGCGACGCGGAAGATGTGCGTGTCCACGGCCATCGTTTCCTGGCCGAACGCGGTGTTGAGGACCACGTTCGCGGTCTTGCGGCCGACACCGGGCAGCTGCTCGAGGGCTTCGCGGGTGGACGGCACCTCGCCCCCGTGGCGCTCGATCAGGAGGCGGCTCATCTCGACGATGTGTCTTGCCTTGCTCCGGAAGAGACCGATCGTCTGGATCCAGGGAATGAGGCCATCGACGCCGAGCGCAAGCATCTTCTGCGGCGTATCGGCAACCTTGAACAGCTCGCGCGTCGCCAGGTTGACGCTCCTGTCGGTCGCCTGCGCTGACAGGATCACCGCGACCAGCAGTTCGTAGGGCGTGCGGTAGGCGAGCTCGGTCGTCGGGTGCGGATTGGCGCGAGCGAGGCGCGCGAAGATCTCGCCGCGCTGCTGCGGGTTCATCGCTTGCCGAAGGCTGCACGTCGCGCGCGCGCGCGCTCGAGCGCGGCATCGATCGCAGCGTGCTTCGCCTCGGAACCGTGTGCGGAGGCCGTGCCGCGCGGTGCGCGGGCGGCAACCCGCGCGGCCCGGTCGCGCTCGAGCCGCGCGAGCCGCCGCTCGTAGCGGCGGCGAGCGGCGGCCGCCAGCGGCTCATCCCACGCCACCTCCGGCGCCGCCACCATGGCGATACAGTCGACCGGGCACGGGGGCAGGCAGAGCTCGCAGCCGGTGCAGAGCTCGGCGATGACCGTATGCATCTGCTTCCGCGCGCCCACGATCGCATCCACCGGGCACGCAGCGATGCAGAGCGTGCAGCCGATGCAGCGCGCCTCGTCGACGACTGCGATCCGGCGCGGCCGCTCGATGCCGCACGCCGGATCGAGCGGCGCATACGCGCGACCGGTCAGCGCGGCGAGCGCGCGGACGCCGGCGTCGCCCCCGGGCGGGCAGCGGTTGATGTCCGCTTCACCCGTGGCGATTGCGCGTGCGTACGGCCGGCAGGCCGGATAGCCGCACTTCGTGCACTGCGTCTGCGGCAGGATTCGGTCGATCGCGTCGACGAGCGCGTCGCCGGGCATCGGCGCGCCGCCTAGGCCGCCCGCGCGGCCGGCGCCGCGAGGCCATGGACGATCTCGCGCACGACGCCGGGCCCGCGATAGACGAGGCCGGTGTAGAGCTGCACGAGGCTTGCCCCGGCGTCGAGCTTCTCGCGCGCGTCGGCGGCGCTCATGATCCCGCCCGACCCGATGATCGGCACGCGCCCCTTGAGCACCGCCGCCAGCTTGCGGACGACCGCGGTCGAAGGCCCGCGGAGCGGCGCGCCCGAGAGGCCGCCCGCTTCGTCGCCGTGCGGCAAACCCGCCACGCCGGCGCGCGAGATGGTCGTGTTGGTCGCGATCGCCGCGTCGATGCCGAACTCGACCAGCGCTTGCCCGATGCCGGCGATCTGCTCATCGTCGAGATCCGGGGCGATCTTGACCGCGAGCGGCAGGCGCCGCTTGTGGCTGCGCGCGAGACGGTCGCGCGCCTTCGTCACCTGCGCGAGGATCGCGCCCAGCTCGCCGGGCTGCTGGAGCTGCCGCAGGTTGCTGGTATTGGGTGAAGAGACGTTGACGGTAGCGTAGCTCGCGATTCCGTACACCTTCTCGAGGCACGCGATGTAGTCATCGGCGGCGCGCTCGAGCGGCGTGTCCCTGTTCTTCCCGAGGTTCACCCCGAGGATGCCCTCGCGGCGCGCGCGCCGCACGTTTTCGACAAAGCGCTCGACGCCGACGCTGTTGAAGCCGAGGCGGTTGATGATCGCCTCGCGCTCGACGATGCGGAACACGCGCGGGCGCGGATTCCCCGGCTGCGGCAGCGGCGTCACCCCGCCGATCTCGAGAAATCCGAACCCGAACGCGGTGAGGGCATCGATGAACGCACCGTGCTTGTCGAGGCCGGCCGCGAGGCCGACCGGATTCGGGAACTCGAGCCCCATGACCTTCACGCGCGGGCCGGGGATAGCCTTTCCGGGGAGCCCCGGAAGTCCCAGCCGCTGGAGCAGCTTGACCGATGGCAGCGTCAGCTCGTGCGCCGTCTCCGGGTCGAGCATGAAGAGGAACGGGCGCGCGAGGCCGTAGAGCATGGCGGCGAGTCTAACGCGCGGGCATCACCGTCGCCGCCGGGGCGCCGGCCCCGGACCCGCGCGAGCGGCTCAGCCGTCGATCTCGCTGTCGGCAAGGCGGCGCCAGATGCCGTCGACCAGGCCCTCGATCGGGCGAAAGCGCGCCTTGTAGGCCATCTTGCGGCTATCGCGGATCCAGTAGCCGAGGTACAGATACGGCAGGCCGAGCGCGCGGCACTGCTCGATCTGCCAGAGGATGTTGAAGGTGCCGAGGCTTGCGCCTTCGAGCTCCGGGTCGAAGAACGTGTAGACCGACGACAGGCCGTCGGACAGGAAGTCGACGATGCTCACCATCACGAGCTTCGACTCGTCGCGGAACTCGACCAGCCGCGTATTGACCCGGCTCTGCAGGAGGAAGTGCGAGTACTGGTCGCGGCTGTCCTGGTCCATGCCGCCCCCGGCGTGGCGGGCCGCCTGGTAGCGAAGATAGAGCGCATAGTGCTCGACGCGGAAACGAAGCCCGAGTGCGGTCGCGGCGAGCGCGCCGTGCTTGCGCCTCGCCCGGCGCTGGTAGCGCGAGCTCTCGAACTCGCGTACCGGGATCCGCACCGGCACGCAGGCATGGCAAGCGTCGCAGTACGGCCGGTAGGTGAAGATGCCGCTGCGGCGAAAGCCCAGCCGGACCAGTTCGGCGTACAGGTCGTTGCCGATGAGGTGCGAGGGCGTGGCGACCTGCGAGCGGGCCATCTTGCCTGGCAGGTAGCTGCACGGGTACGGGGCAGTCACATAGAACTGCAGTACCGCATGCGGCAGATCGTTGAGCTGCGACATCTAGTCTCTGGCGTCCAGCGCCGCCGCGAGCCAGCGTCCCGGCGGTCGCGGATAGTCTACCAAGTCCTTGACCCGGCGGGCGAACTCCGCGCGGGGAATTTCTCTGGCGCCGAGGGATTCGAGGTGCGTGGTGTGCATCTGGCAGTCGATCAGGCCGTAACCGTCGGCCGCGAGCCGCCGGACGAGGTGAACCAGCGCGATTTTCGAGGCGTCCCGGCTACGAGAGAACATCGACTCCCCGAAGAACGCACGCCCGATCGCAACTCCGTAGAGCCCGCCTTCGAGCGCACCATTGATCCAGGTCTCCGCCGAGTGCGCGTGGCCGAGAGCATGAAGCCGGCGATACGCGGCGCGCATCTCGGGGCCGATCCAGGTCCCGCCCTGGCCGGGTCGCGGAGCGGCGCAGGCACGCGTCACCTCGTCAAACGCCGTGTCGAAGCGGACCTCATACGACTTGTTGCGCAGCGTCTTGGCGAGCGACCGGGTCACGCGCAGCTCGTCCGGGAACAGCACCATGCGCGGATCGGGGCTCCACCACAGGATCGGGTCGCCCTCGGAGTACCACGGGAAGATCCCGCGGCGGTAGGCGTCGAGCAGGCGCGGCGGCGAGAGATCGCCGCCGACGGCGAGCAGGCCGTTGGGCTCCTTCTGCGCGTGGCCGAGCGGCGGGAACGGGGTGTCGGCGCCGAGCCAGGCGATCACGGCCTCAGCACTTCACCTGCTGCCGGCAATATCGCTCCAGCTCGCTCACGATGCACGTCCCCTCGACCGCCGCCTTGGCCTTGCCGCCGTACTCGAGCCCGAGACGGAACTCGTACTTGGCGAAGAACTCGTCGAACACCTCGCCGCCGACGGTCCCAATGGCATACAGCTCGTCGGCGCCGCGGTCGTAGTCGAGCAGGATCGCCGCGAGCGGCTGCGGCGCCGGTCCCGCGACCACGCGGCCGCCGTCCGACGGATCGTACTGGCTGTGCTCGGAGCAACAGTGGATCACCTGGGCGTGCCGGTTGCCAGGCGTCTTCTCGGCACGGTAGCTGATGAAGCTGATGTCGCGCGTCGGATAGGTCAGCCGGTGTGCGCAGATCGCCGAGTACGCGACGACCCCGCCGTTCGCGCCGGTTCCGCCGGTCCACTCGTAGCCGCGCTTGTCCGCCGTCGCAAGGCGCGCGGCCGGACGGGTCGGCTTGCCGAGGTTCAGCAGGAAGCAGGGCGTGCCGGCGTAGGGATAGTGGAAAACCAGGTTCTGCGCGACGGGCAGCGCCTTCGATCTGACCGGCTGGCCGGCGGTGTCGACCAGGCGGGCGCGGCCGTACAAGCGGGGGCGCACATCGCCCCCCTGCGCCAGCGCCTGCGTCATGAGCTCGGGCAGCGAAGCAGCCGCCCCGGCGAGGCCACAGGCGCGGACGAAATCCCTTCGATGCATGCGTCCCTCGTTCAGTCTGAAGCTACCGACGGGCCCCGCCGCTGTCAATGCTCGCGCCGCCGCGGCGGTGACGGGCGCAGGGTGCACGTGTCAGAGGTTGTATCCCCCCTCGTTGTGCAGGACGGTGTCGAGTCCCTCGGTTTCCTCTTCCGACGTGACGCGCATACCGACGAGGGCGTCGCTCACCTTGAGGAGCACATAAGTGATCACCGCCGACCACAGCCCGACGGCGGCGATGCCGGCGAGCTGCACCAGCACCTGGCCGCCCATCGTCTGCCCCTCGGGGTAGCCCACGCCGCCGAACGCGGTCGCGGCGAAAACGCCGGTGAGCGCCGTGCCGAGCACGCCGCCGACGCCGTGCACCGGGAAGACGTCGAGGGAGTCGTCCACGCGCAGCTTGCGCTTCATGTAGCTCGTGGCGAGGAAGCACAGCACCCCGGCGGCCGCACCGATCGCGAGCGCCCCGAGCGGCCCGACGAATCCCGAGGCCGGGGTGATCGTGCCGAGCCCCGCCACCATCCCGGTCACGATCCCTAGCACCGAAGGCTTGCCGTAGCGCGTCCACTCGCACAGCATCCAAGCGAACGCGCCGGTGGCAGCACCGATATGCGTCACGAGCATGGCCATTCCGGCGGCGCCGTCCGCGGCGAGCGCGCTGCCGGCGTTGAAACCGAACCAGCCCACCCAGAGCATGGAGGCGCCGGCGACGGTCATGGTCAGGTTGTGCGGCGGCATGGGCGTATCGGGAAAGCCCCGGCGCCGGCCGAGGACGAGCGCCGCGACGAGCGCCGCCATGCCCGCGTTCAGGTGCACGACGGTCCCGCCGGCGAAGTCCATGAGCCCCATCTTGGCGAGCCAGCCATCGCCCCACACCCAGTGCGCGATCGGCGCGTAGACCAGCAGCAGCCACAGCAGCGTGAAGAGCAGCATCCCGGAGAACCTGACGCGCTCGGCGTAGGCGCCGATCACCAGCGCCGGGGTGATGATCGCAAAGGTGAGCTGGAACATCGCGAATACGGTCTCCGGGATGGTGCCCTTCACCGTGTTGACCTCGACGCCCGAGAGGAAGGACTTGGACAGCCCGCCCCACCACGCGTTGGCGGCGCCGCCGTCGCCGAACGCGACGCTATAGGCGACGACCACCCACGCCAGGGTGACGACGCAGGTGATCGCGAAGCACTGCATGAGGACGGAAAGCACGTTCTTCGTGCGCACCAGACCGGCGTAGAACAGCGCGAGCCCCGGCAGGGTCATGAACAGGACCAGCACCGAGGCGGTGATCATCCACGCCGTGTTCGCCGCATCGAGCTTGGGCGCATCGGCAGCCAGCGCGAGCGGCGCATGCAGCAGGAACAAGCCAAACAGGCATGCCTTGAAGGTGGTCATGAGCGTGTCTCCCGGTCCAGCTTTTGTCTTATGCATTGCGCCCGGCGCGCGTCGCACGGCAATCGGGCGATGGGCCGGCGCGAGAATGCCCCTTGGGGGCGGCGCGCCAATCTACTCCGCGGAGGGCGAAAACACAAAAGGGCAGTGGGTGCCGCGCGGCGGTGCTCCGGCGTCCGGGACCGGCCCTCAGCGGCTGACCGGCAGGATCTCGCCGGAGTGGAAGCCGAACGCCCCGGCGGTACGGTCGGTGTAGTAGTGCTTGAGCGTCGTCGAGACGGTGCGGAACGCGATCTCCTGCCACGGGATCTCCGCCTCCGGATAGAGCTGCACGTCGAGGCTTTCCGCGCCTGGCCCGAATTCGAGGTCGAGCAGCTGCGCGCGGTAGAAGATGTGCACCTGGTTCACGTGCGGCACCGACAGCACCGAGAACATCCCGGTGAGCTCGACCCGCGCCCGCGCCTCTTCCAGCGTCTCGCGCAGCGCGGCCTGCGCCACCGTCTCGCCGTTCTCCATGAAGCCGGCCGGCAGCGTCCACAGTCCGTAGCGCGGTTCGATCGCGCGTCGGCAGAGGAGCACGCGGTCGCGCCACTCCGGGATGCACCCGATCACCATCTTCGGGTTCGAGTAGTGGACCGTGCTGCAGGCGTCGCAGACGTGGCGTGGAAGATTGTCGCCGGGCGGTATCTTCAGCGCGACCGGTGCACCGCAGTTGGAGCAGAACCGCATCACAGGCACTCTATCATGCTATGTGCTTGAATCCACTGGGAACCCTCTGACAACCTGTCCGCTCGCTCGTACTCCTCGCGAGGCCACAGGATGCACAAGCGCTCCTCGAGGCTCGGCTGACTCCCGATGCCTTCTGCGCGGCGTTGAAGCGTCGGTCCGGCGAGATAGTCGCGGAGAAGGCCACGAAGCAGGATGCATCAGCCGATGCAAAGGTCGAGTCTCGACTTCGCCCGTTCAGTCGAATCGCATGTGGTCAAGGTCGAGCGGTCGAGGGTGCCCCAACGCGTATCCCTGTCCGTAGTTGACGCCGATTTTTCTCAGCTTCAGCAGAATCGCTGGACTCTCGACCCACTCCGCGATGGTTTCGAGCCCCATCATGTGGCCGATATGATGGACCGCTTCCACCATCGCCCGGTCGATATCATCCCCCACGAGACCGGTGACGAACCCGCCGTCGATTTTCAGGTAGTCGACGGGCAGAGTCTTCAGATAGCTGAATGAGGACAGGCCGGTGCCGAAGTCGTCCAGCGCGAATCGGCAACCAAGCCCCTTCAACGTGTCGATGAAGTGCAGCGCATGGGCGAGCTCCGATACGGCCGACGTTTCGGTGATTTCGAAGCAAAGCTTGCTGGGCGCCACCCGCGTCGCATCGATCTGCTCGGTCACGAAATCCAGAAAGTCGCCCGCACCCAGGGACTGTCCCGATATGTTGATGGCGAACGTCACATCGCCACCGAGGCCCAAGGTGGCAGACAGTGCTTCCAGGCTTCTTCTCACCACCCAGCGATCGAGCGCGAGCATCAGACCATAGCGTTCGGCCGCTGGAAGAAAGGCGCCGGGCGGCACGATGCGTCCCGCTTCATCCACCATCCGGATCAGAATCTCTCCGCGCGCTGCCGCGGGCGCGTCGGAACCCACCGGCAGGATCGGCTGGTAGTACAGGCGAAAGCGCTCGTCGGCCAACGCCTGCTGAATGCGCGGCATCCAACGCATCTCGCCGTCGCGCGCGGCGAGCATGGTGTCCCCGGTCTGATAGACATGAACCCGGTTCCTGCCTTTCTCCTTCGCTGCGTAGCAGGAGCTGTCGGCGGCGCTGAACACGCCTGCCAGCGTCTCGCCCGTCCGCGTGATGGGCACCAAACCTATGCTCACCCCGATGGTAAAGCTCCTGTCGTTCCAGCCGAAACGGAAGCCTTGCAGCAGCTCCCGCAGCGAATTGGCAATGCGCTTGGCCTCGATCACGGGGCAATGCTCGAGCAGTACGCCGAACTCATCACCACCCAGCCGCGCAAGCGTGTCTCGCGCGCGCAGCTTGGTGCGCAAGAGGGCCGAGATCTGCCGCAGCAGGTCGTCGCCGGCGGCGTGACCGCACGTGTCGTTGACCACTTTGAACTGATCGAGGTCGAGATACAGCAGGGCATGCGGAGCGTGCGAGTTAGCCGAGCCGAGCAGGTGCGAAAGACGCCGCTCGAATTCGAGTCGATTCGCCAGGCCCGTGAGGGTGTCGTGGGTCGCTTGATGGGACAGCTGCTGCGCGAGCTTGCGTTCCTCCGTGACGTCCCGGAACACCAGCACGACGCCGATGCTGGCGTTGTCGCTGTCCAGGATCGATGCCACGGACATGTCGATATTGAGCTCGCGCTGATCCCGGGAGATCAGCAGGCAGCGGTTGGCCGGTCCGGCACCCTCACCGCCCTTCAGGCATCGATCGACGGGGTCTTCGGCCGGGTCGCGCGTGACCTCATCGAGAATATGGAAGACTTGCGTGAGCGGGCGGCCTCTTGCCGTCGGGTCGTCCCAGCCGGTCAGCCGCTCGGCGACAGGGTTGAGATAGGTAATGTGGGCCGTTGCATCCGTGGTGACGACGGCATCCCCGATGCTGGCCAGGGTGACGCGGAACAACTCTTTCTCCGTTCGCAGAACGTCGTTGGCCCTTGCCAGCTGTGCCGTGCGTTCCTGGACTTTGCATTCCAGGTCGTCATGGGCGCGACGCAATGCCTCTTCGGTGCGCTGCCTTTCCTGCATTTGCCCTTCCAGCTCCCGGTTGACCGCCTGCTGGTGATCCCGCGCCGCCGCCAGATCGTCCACGAGATCCGCGTTGTCGAAGCGCAGCCGGAGCGACTCGGTAACCGATCTGTAGTGGCGCGCCGAGATCAGCGACATCATCGCGATGAACAGGATCAGCATCGAGCTCATGGCGACGAACATTTCGCCTTCCCGGGTCATGAGCTTGACCGCGAACGGCAGGATCGCCGGGACCAGGAACGCCGCGTAGGCGCCGCGAAACGACGACAGGGTCGACATGCCGCCGGCTGCCAGGCCGGCCAGCACGAAGAGCAGGAACAACTCCTGCAGAGCGGCGTCGGGTGAGATCGGAAAGACCCCCGCGAGTCCCCAGACCACTCCCGATATCAGCACGCCGGTGAGGAAGCGGCGTCCCCACCGCTCTGCTTGGGAAACGGACGGCTTCGCTCTGAAGTACGCGCGCATCAACCATACGCGGCCTGCTGTCGTGGCGGCCAATCCGAGCAGCCACATGAGGAGCCACAGCGGCGAAACATGACCCCACAGGACATAGACGACCAGAGCGCCGACGATCGTTGTGGCGATCAGCGCGGAAGGCAGTTGCTCGAAGAGGAGTCGGATCTGCTCGGCACGGATCTGCTGCCGGTGGCGGTTGGCGTTTGGTTGCGGCACCGGGCGCATGTCGGTAGCTCCGTTGTTCCCACCGGAGCGAGCAAGCGCTCGACGCAAGCTTGCAAACCACCAGCGACTCATCACACCTGCTCTTGCTCAGGGTGTTCGCGGCCCGTAGCCTTCCAGACCGAGAGACCCAGTTCAATAGTACGCGATGCGCGCGATGATCGCCCTTCGGAGCACTGAGCCGATCAAGCGGGTAGGTGCACCCTTGTGTCAGCCGCGCGGTCGGCGAGCGCCGCAGCGCCTGCGAACGGGTCGGCCACGCCGCAGAAGAAGCCACCGGGCCAGGCTGCGCACCGAGCGAGGCTTCCGTCCGTTGCGTCACGGTCTTCGCAGCCGGCAGCAGCTCCAGGGACGAATTCGAGTGAAGCGAGGTTCTGCTTCGATCGCAATCCGGCCTCGCCGGGCGGCGCCGGCCTGACGATCACGAGACCAGCGCGGGCAGCTCGGCGAGCGAGCCGATCACCCGGTCGGGCGCAGCCCCCAGCGCGTCGACCGGCAAGCCCGCGCGATTCACCCAGAAGGTGCGGAAGCCGAACGCCTTCGCGCCCGCCGCATCCCAGCCGTTCGATGACACGAAGCCGACCGCCTCGGCCGGGACGCCGAGCCGGTCGACGGCGAGCTGGTACACCCGGGGCGATGGCTTGTAGATCCCGATCTCGTCAACGCTGAGGACGTGCGGGATCGCGACCGCGAGCCCGGCGTTGGCGACGAGATCCTTCAGCATCGCCGGTGCACCGTTCGAGAGGATCGCGAGCTTGACGCCGTGGAGCTTGGCGAGCGCGTCCTTCACTTCTGGGAACGTCGCGAGATGCAGATAGGCGCGCATCAGCCGGCGGCGCCGTGCGTCGTCGCACGGGAGCCTCAGCACCGCGCAAGCGTACTCGAGCCCCGCCTCGGTGACGTGCGCAAAGTCTTCGTAACGCCCCATGAGGCTCCGCAGCCAGGTGTACTCGAGCTGCTTCGTGCGCCAGAGCTGCGAGACCTGCGCGCCCTGGCCCGGCCAGAGCTCGTCGCAGAGCGCGACCACGGAGTGCACGTCGAACAGCGTGCCGTAGGCGTCGAAGACGAGGGCTGCGGGGCGGGTGCTCATGCGCTCCTCCGGACCACCCGGAGGATTATGGCACCCGATCAGGGCAGGGTGCGGAGCGTGGCGGCGAGCGCGAGATCCGGGCGCCGCCGCTTGTCGACCTTGATCTCGTGCGTCGGCTCGATCGTGCCGTCCTCGTTCGCGGTCTCGAGCCGGACGGTGAAGCCCCACAGGTAGGCGAGGTGCCTCATCACGTCCTTGTACATCGGCGCGAGCGGGCGGCGGTCGGCGCGGAAGTGGCGGAGCGTCATCGACCGGTCGCCGCCGGCGTCGACCGACACGATCTGGATGTTCGGCTCGCGCTCGGAGAGCGCGTACTGCGACGCCAGCGTCTCGCGCACCGCGCGGTAGCCCTCGTCGTTGTGGATCGCACCGACGCGCCAGGCCGGCGACTGGTCGTCGTCGAGCAGACAGAAGAGCCGAAAGTCGCGGATCACCTTGGGCGAGAGGAACTGCTGAATGAAGCTCTCGTCCTTGAAGTTGCGCATCGCGAAGTCGAGCGTCTTCAGCCAGTCCGAGCCCGCGATGTCGGGGAACCAGGCGCGATCCTCGTCGGTCGGGTTCTCGCAGATCCGGCGGATGTCGCGGTACATCGCGAAGCCGAGCGCGTACGGGTTGATGCCGCCGTAGTAAGGGCTGTCGAACCCGGGCTGCGTGAGCACGTTGGTGTGCGAATGCAGCACTTCGAGCAGGAAGCTGTCGGCGAGCAGGCCCTCGTCGTACAGGGTCTGCATGATCGTGTAGTGCCAGAACGTCGCCCAGCCTTCGTTCATCACCTGCGTCTGGCGCTGCGGATAGAAGTACTGCTGGAGCTTGCGTACGATGCGCGCGATCTCCCGCTGCCACGGTTCGAGCAGCGGCGCGTGCTTCTCGAGGAAGTACAGCAGGTTCTCCTGCGGGTCCGCGGGGAAGATCACCTCGACCTTTTCCGCGTCCTCCTCGTCGCGGCGCGGCAGCGTGCGCCACAGATCGTTCACCAGCTGCTGGAGGTGCTCCTCGCGCTCCTTGAGCCGCAGCCGCTCCTGGGCGAGGGTGCGCTTCGGCGGCCGCTTGTAGCGGTCGACGCCGAAGTTCCCGAGCGCATGGCACGCGTCGAGCACCCGCTCGACTTCCTCCTCGCCGTAGCGCCGCTCGGACTCGATGATGTACTGCTTCGAGAACAGGAGGTAGTCGATGATCGCGTCGGCCTGGGTCCAGGTGCGGAAGAGGTAGTTGCCCTTGAAGAACGAGTTGTGGCCGTAGCAGGCGTGCGCGATCACCAGCGCCTGCATCGGCATCGTGTTCTCCTCGAGGAGATAGGCGATGCAGGGGTTGGAGTTGATGACGATCTCGTACGCGAGCCCCATCGCGCCGCGCTTGTAGACCTGCTCGGTCGCGAGGAACCGCTTCCCGAATGACCAGTGGTGGTAGCCGATCGGCATGCCGTTGGACGCGTAGGCGTCCATCATCTGCTCGGCGCTGATGATCTCGATCTGGTTGGGGTAGGTGTCGAGCCCGTAGGACTGGGCGACGCGTGCGATCTCGCGGTCGTAGCGCTCGATCAGGTCGAACCGCCACTCGGACCCGGACGGCAGCGGCTCGCCGGGACGCCGCCTGAGCGCAGCCGTACGCAGCTGGTTCTCCGCGTGCTTCATGCAGTCGCCTCCGGTCCGGGGCAAATCATGCGGCCACCTCCGATCCGGCAGTGGGGCTACCGGCGCCGTGCTGTCGGCGGCAGGCCGCACTCGTTTTGCCGTCGATCCCCATCGTCCCGATGGGGCCCCGCGCCACCTGCGCGCCTGCAGGCGCTCCGGGCGCACCCCGGCGCGCTGCATGCAGCACGAAACCCCGGTCGCGCGCTCATGCGGCCACCTTCTCCTTCTTCGCGAATAGCTCGCGGAGCACGGGGTAGATGTCGGTGCGGTCGCGGATCCGGCCGAGCGCGAGGTTCGGCCGGCTCGCCCGCGCCTGCTCGTAGTGGACCCAGAGATTCTGCGGCTCGCCGGTGGTGATCTCGACGTAGGTGTAGTACTGCGCCTTCGGCAGGATGTCGTTCACCAGCAGGTCCAGGCAGCGCGGCGAGTCGCCCTCCCAGTTGTCGCCGTCGGAGGCCTGGGCGACGTAGATGTTCCACTGGTCGAGCGGATACCGCTCGGTCATTATCTCGTTCGCCATCGTGAGCGCGCTCGACACCACCGTGCCGCCGGTCTCGGTCGAGTGGAAGAACTCATCTTCGTCCACTTCCTTGGCGGTGGTGTGGTGGCGGATGAAGACGATGTCGATCCGCTCGTAGTGCCGCTTCAGGAAGAGATGCAGCAGGATGAAGAAGCGCTTCGCAAGGTCCTTGCGCGTCTCGTCCATCGAGCCCGACACGTCCATGATGCAGAACATCACCGCCTGCGCGATCGGCAGCGGCTGGGTGACCCGGTTGCGGAAGCGGAGATCGAACGTGTCGATGAACGGCACTGCCGAGATCTTGCGCCGGAGCGCCTCGAGGTCCTCGAGCAGCCGGGCGACTCGCGGGTCGTCGCGGTCGGCCGCGTCGCCGCCGAGCGCCTCCAGCGCCGCCTCCAGCTCGCGCAGGCGCACCGCGTACGGGCCCTGGAAGGCGATGCGGCGCGCGAGCGACTCGCGCATGGTGCGCACGATCGCGAGGTTCGACGGCGTGCCGTCGGTCCGGTAGCCGGCGCGTACGCGCCGGTGATGCGGGATCGCGGTGAGCTGGGTCTTGACGAGGTCCGGCAACGCCATGTCCTCGAAGAAGAAGTCGAGGAACTCCTCGCGCGAGAGGCGAAAGCGGAACGCGTCCTCGCCCTCGCCGTCGTCGGAGGCGCCGCTGCCCATGCCTTTGCCGCCGCCCTGCGGACGCGGGATCTCGTCGCCGGTCACGTACTCCTTGTTGCCCGGGAGCACGCCCTCGCGCCGGCCGCCAGACCCGTGCTGGAAGTTCGGCTCGTTCAGGTCGCGCGACGGGATCGAGATGCTCGCGTCGCGATCGGCCTCGGCGATCTTGCGGCCGGCGATCGCGCGCGCGACCGCCTCGCGCACCTGCGCGCGGTAGCGCTTGAGGAAGCGCTGCGAGTTGACCGCGCTCTTGTGGCGCGGATTCTCACGGCGGTCGATGATGTCCGACATGGTCGCAGGCTACCAAGAAAGCGGCCTGCCCGCAGGTAGGCCGTACGTCCTAGGACGACTTCCTGACCCGCAGGTACCACTCCACCAGGAGCCGCACCTGTTTCGGCGTGTAGCCCTTCGCGACCATCCGGTCGACGAAGTTCTGGTGCTTCTTCCGCTCGTCCTCGGACGCCTTGGCGTTGAACGAGATCACCGGCAGCAGGTCCTCAGTGGTCGAGAACATCTTCTTCTCGATAACCGTGCGCAGCTTCTCGTAGCTCGTCCACGACGGGTTCTTGCCGTGGTTCGCGGCGCGCGCGCGCAGCACGAAGTTCACGATCTCGTGCCGGAAGTCCTTCGGGTTCGAGATCCCGGCCGGCTTCTCGATCTTCTCCAGCTCGTCGTTGAGCGCCGCCCGGTCGAGGATCTCGCCCGTGTTCGGATCGCGGTATTCCTGGTCCTGGATCCAGAGGTCGGCGAAGGTCACGTAGCGGTCGAAGATGTTCTGGCCGTACTCGGAGTAGGACTCGAGGTACGCGGTCTGGATCTCCTTGCCGATGAACTCCACGTACGGCGTAGAGAGGTACTCCTTGACCGCGGAAACGTAGCGCTTCTCGGTGTCGGCCGGAAACTGCTCGCGCTCGATCTGCTGCTCGAGGACGTAGAGCAGGTGCACCGGGTTCGCGGCGATCTCGGTGTGGTCGAAGTTGAAGACCTTCGACACCACCTTGTACGCGAACCGGGTCGAGAGCCCGGTCATGCCCTCGTCGACGCCCGCGAAGTCGCGGTACTCCAGCATCGATTTCGCCTTCGGGTCGACGTCCTTGAGGTTCTCGCCGTCGTAGACGCGCATCTTGGAGAAGATCGACGAGTTCTCGGGCTCCTTGAGGCGCGTGAGCACCGCGAACTGCGCCATCATCTTCAGCGTGCCCGGTGCGCACGGCGCGTGGGCGAGCGACGAGTTCTTGATCAGCTTGTCGTAGATCCTGATCTCCTCGGATACGCGCAGGCAGTACGGGACCTTGACGATATAGACACGGTCGATGAAAGCCTCGTTGTTCTTGTTGTTCTTGAACGACTGCCACTCGGCCTCGTTCGAGTGCGCGAGCACGATGCCGTCGAAGGGGATCGCACCGAAGCCCTCGGTGCCCTTGTAGTTGCCTTCCTGGGTCGCGGTCAGCAGCGGGTGCAGCACCTTGATCGGCGCCTTGAACATTTCGACGAACTCGAGCAGGCCCTGGTTGGCGCGGCAGAGCCCCCCGGAGTAGCTGTAAGCATCCGGGTCGTCCTGCGAATACTGCTCGAGCTTCCGGATGTCGAGCTTGCCGGTGAGCGAGCTGATGTCCTGGTTGTTCTCGTCGCCAGGCTCGGTCTTGCAGATCGCGATCTGGGCGAGCGTGGACGGGCGCAGCTTCACGACGCGGAACCGGGTGAGGTCGCCGCCGTACTCGGCGAGCCGCTTGACCGCCCACGGCGACGGGATCTGGTTGAGATAGCGCCGCGGGATGCCGTACTCGTCCTCGAGCGTGGGGCCGTCGTCGTCCATGGTGAACAGGCCGAGCGGCGACTCGTTCACGGGCGACCCCTTCAGCGCGTAGAAGGACATCTGCTCCATGAGGTGCTTCAGCTCCTCGGCGAGCGAGCTCTTGCCGCCGCCGGGCGGGCCGAGGAGGTAAAGAATCTGCTTGCGCTCTTCCAGCGCCTGCGCGGCGTGCTTGAAGTAGGCGACGATCTGCTCGATCGTCTCCTCCATCCCGTAGAAGTCCTTGAACGCGGGATAGACCTTCATGACCTTGTTCGAGAAGATGCGCGACAGGCGCGGGTCGTTGCGCGTGTCGATCATCTCCGGCTCGCCGATCGCCATCAGCATCCGCTCGGCGGCGGTGGCGTAGGCGGCGGGATTCGACTTGCAGAGCTCGAGGTACTCCTGCAGCGAGTACTCCTCCTCCATCCGGCTCTCGTATCGCGCCTGGAACCGGGAGAGCACGCCGCGCGTCTCGTGGGCGCTGACGGCGTGCCTCGATGCGACGGTCGGCGCGGCTTCGCCGAACGCGGAGAAGACTTGCGTGGGCTTTCCTTCCATGCGAACCTCCGCTGCGAGGAACGTGCGATCAGTATCTGCTTCGCGCTCGTCGCTCAAGGAACTTATAGCGATTTTCGGGCCATACCCGCCTCTAAGACAAGGTGCGTGTGGCAAAGTTGCGACGCCTCAGAGTACCTCAACGCGTCGCGCGACGTGTGCGCTGACGCGAGCGACGCTCACCCTCTTGACGCCGTCATGAGCGGCGATTTCGACCCGCGACTGCTGCAGAAGCTCCGCGGCGCGCGCCGCGTCGTGGCGCTTACCGGGGCGGGCATTTCCGCCGAGAGCGGGATCCCGACCTTCCGTGACGCACAAAGCGGGCTCTGGGCCCGGTTCAGGCCCGAGGAGCTCGCCACGGCCGCAGCCTTTCGGCACGACCCGAAGCTCGTCTGGGAGTGGTACGAATGGCGCCGCGGCCTGGTTTCGCAGGCGGAGCCAAACGCCGGGCACCGGGCGCTTACCCGGCTGGAAGCCCTCGTCCCCGAGTTCACGCTCGTCACCCAGAACGTCGACGGCCTCCATGTCCGCGCCGGCTCCCGGCGGGTCATCGAGCTCCACGGCAACATTTACCGGAACAGGTGCTTCGAGGAGGGCATCGTGGTCCAGGACGGGTCAGCCGCGCCCGGCGCGCCTCCGCGGTGCCCGCGGTGTGGCGCGCCACTGCGGCCGGATGTGGTGTGGTTCGGTGAAACGCTTACGCCGCAAGCACTTGCGGCCGCGGACGGCGCGGCGAGCGAATGCGATCTGCTGTTCTCCATCGGCACCTCGGCAGCGGTATTCCCGGCCGCCCAGCTCCCGGTTACCGCGCTCAGGTCCGGGGCCATGGTGGTGGAAATCAACAAGGAGCCGACGCCGCTGACCGGCGTCGCGACCTTCAGTCTGCTCGGCCGCGCGGGGGAGATCCTGCCCCTGCTCATCGCCAGCGCGTGGCCGTATTAGCACTCGAGGGATGTAAGTGCTAAGGGGGAGGGATGATCGACCGCTATGACGAGCTGTACCGCGCCTACCGCTGGCAGGTACCTCCCCGCTTCAACATCGCCGAGGCGTGCTGCCGGCGCCATGCGCAGGATCGCGGCCGGCTCTGCCTCTACTGGGAGGACGAGTCGGGCGCCACGTCCGCGTGGACCTACTGGGATATCCAGGTCCAGGCGAACCGGCTTTCGAACGCGCTCGCTGCGCTCGGGGTGAGGCGCGGCGACCGGATCGGGATCATCCTGCCGCAGCGGCCGGAGACGGTAATCGCGCACATCGCCTGCTACCAACTGGGTGCGGTCGCGATGCCGCTCTCGATCCTCTTCGGGCCCGACGCGCTCGAGTACCGGCTCCAGAACAGCGAAACCGTGGCGGCGTTCGTCGATCCGGCTTCGGCTCCGAACCTCGCGGCGATCCGCGGACGGCTGCCGGATCTCGAGCACGTCATCGGCGTGGCGGGTGCGGCGGAGTCCGGCGTGATCGCGTGGGAACGGCTCCTCGAGCAGGCTTCGTGGCGGTTCGCCCCCGTCGAGACCTCTGCCGAGGACCCAGCGCTTCTCATCTACACGAGCGGCACGACCGGTCCGCCGAAGGGCGCGCTCAAGCCGCAGCGGGTGATGCTCGGCAACCTGCCCGGGTTCGACTACTCGCACGACCTCTTCCCGCAGGCGGGCGATCTCTTCTGGTCGCCCGCGGACTGGGCGTGGACCGGCGGCCTCATGGATGCGTTGCTGCCCACGATGTACCACGGCTATCCGATCCTCGGCTATCGCGGGCGCTTCGAGCCCGAGAAGGCGTTCTATCTGTGCGAGAAGTACCAGGTGCGGAACAGCTTCCTGTTCCCGACCGCGCTCAAGATGATGATGAAGGCAGTGCCCGAGCCGCGGCGGCGCTACGACCTCGCGCTGCGCTCCATCATGAGCGCCGGCGAAGCGGTGGGCGAGACGGTGTTCGCCTGGAGCCGCGACTCGCTCGGGGTGACGATCAACGAGATGTTCGGGCAGACCGAGATCAACTACATCGTCGGCAACTCGCACACGTTCTGGCCGGCGAAGCCCGGCTCGATCGGGCGGCCGTACCCTGGCCACAGGGTCGCGCTGATCGACGATGACGGGAACGAGGTCGCGGCGGAGGAGGTTGGCGAGGTGGCGGTTCACCGCACCGACATCCACGGCGACCGCGACGCCGTTTTCTTCCTCGGCTACTGGAAGAACGAGGAGGCAACCCGCAACAAGTACACGGCCGGTTGGTGTCGTACCGGCGATCTCGCAAAGCGCGACGAGGGCGGGTACTACTGGTACCAGGGACGCGCCGACGACGTGTTCAAGGCCGCGGGCTACCGCATCGGCCCGTCCGAGATCGAGAACTGCCTTGTCAAGCACCCGGCGGTCGCGAACGCAGCGGTGGTGCCGAGTCCCGATCCGGAGCGCGGCAACGTCGTCAAGGCGTTCATCGTGCTCACGCCGGGTGCACAGGCATCCGCCCAGCTCGAGGAGGAGATCCGCGCGCACGTGCGCGGTCGGCTCGCGCCCTACGAGTACCCGAAGGAGATCGAGTTCATCGATCAGCTCCCGATGACCACCACCGGCAAGGTGCAGCGACGTGTGCTGCGGGTGCGGGAGGCGGAACGGAAGAAGGGCGGGGTCTAACCGCGCTCCTCTTCTCGCGACTGCACCAGGATCTTGCCCTCGGCCTCGACGACGAGCGTCCCGTCCTGATTGCGGCACTCGCCGGCGAGCACGACAATGCCGCCGGCGTGCTTCGGCTTGTCGCGCTTGTCGATGATCGTCCAGCTCGTGTTCAGCGTGTCGCCGGGGCGGACCGGCGCCTTGAAGCGGCAGGTGTGCTCGAGGTAGGCGATCGCGGTGCCGTGGAAGTACATGCCGACCGGCGCGGACACCAGCGCGCTCGTGAACGGCCCGTGGAGGATGCGGCCGCCGAACCGCGAGGCGCGCGCGTGGCGCTCGTCGACGTGCAGCGGGTTGAAGTCGCCGAAGAGTCCCGCCGCGAGGACGAGATGCGTCTCGGTGACCGTGAGCGACGAGCCGAAGGTTTCGCCGACCGCGACTTCATCGTAGTGCTTGCCTGGAAACATCGGCGTGCCCCCTCCGCGAAGCGAACCGCGGGCGGCCATGGAGTACACTCGCCCGCCGGCGTTCAGCGTTCAGGAGTGTACCCATGAAGCTCTACACCTACTTCCGCTCCTCCGCGTCGTACCGCGTTCGCATCGCGCTCTCCTACAAGGGCCTCGCGCACGATTCCGCGTACGTCAACCTCCCGAAGGGCGAGCATCAGGTCGACGCTTTCCGCTCGGTCAACGCGCAGGCCCTGGTGCCGGCGCTCGAGGACGGGGGGCGGGTGCTGATCCAGTCGCTCGCGATCATGGAGTACCTCGACGAGACGCATCCCGAGCCGCCCCTCATGCCGAAGGGGGCAGTCGACCGGGCTTACGTCCGGGCGGTCGCGCAGATCGTCGCGTGCGAGTTGCACCCGCTCAACAACCTGCGGACGCTCAAGTACGTCAAGCGGACCTACAAGCTCGACGAGAGCGGGGTGAACACCTGGTACCGGCACTGGATCGCCGAGGGGTTCACGATGCTGGAGGGCTATCTTGCGCGCGAGCGCCGCGCCGGGCGCTACTGCTATGGCGACATGGTGACGATCGCCGACTGCTGCCTGGTGCCGCAGGTGTTCAATGCGCAGCGCTACGAGTGCGACCTCGGCCCCTACCCGACGATCGTGCGGATCTTCGACGAGTGCATGAAGCTCGACGCGTTCACGTCGACCCAGCCGTCAGCGGAAGCCGACGCTTCGTGACCGGCGCGCAGCGCCGTCCAGCGACGGGTGCGGGCCAACCACCGCCGGCCGCGCGCTGGCGATTGGAATTCGCCGGCAAACGACCCGCGGACGAACACCTTACGAGGACTGGTTGCGCTTCGCCTGGGCGCGGTATTGCTGCGGAATCGCGTCCCAGCGATCCGTCACATGCAACGCGCCGTGCTCGTCGATCCAGCCGTAGAGACGGGTGTCGCGCGCCGGCTTCGGCGGCGGCGGCGGGTTCGGGATCCACACCCACCGGTACGGCCTGGTACCGCCATCGCCACGGAGTTCGTATCGACCGTCTGAATGCTGGATGACCTCCCCCTGCGGTGGCGGAGGCGGGCTGGCCGGTAGTGGCGTGCTCAAGGCCGGGGCGGTCACGACCGGTGGCTCGGAGTAGGCCGGTGCCTCGTAGAAGGCGGGCGGGGCCGCATAGGCAACGGGCACACCCACCGTCGCGAAGCGGGCATGGCGATGGAGCCGCGGCCGCGAGAAGGAAGAATGCGGGAAGGACGGCGCGATAGCCGGGCGCGCCACGGGGTAGACACCGACGATCGACCCGCTGATGGGCCGGCTGCCATGGGATCGGCCGCCCGCGACGGCCGTCGACGCGAACGCCAGGACGGACACGATGCCCAGGGAAGCGAGCGTCAGAGCGCGCCGGCGCAAGGTCTGTTTCCTTCCGAGGATCGATGGCCAAGTCTGCGCGCCGCGCCGGCGATCGTCAATGCGGGCACGTCCGTGGCGGTGCGCGCTCAAGCGCAGCGCGGGCGCGGCGCGCGTGCCCGCGATGATGCGCGGCGCGCTGGCTTCGCCCGCATACCCCGCGCTTCTACGGCAGCGCGGTGACGAGCGATCGCTCTTGTCTGGCTCGTTGCGAGGTCGTCGATACGGCGACAGCCATTCGCTCCCCGGCCGTGATGGATTTCTCCCGTCGACTTCCTGCGCGCTGATCGCGCGTGACCTCGATCACGCCTGCAATCGGCTGTGACAGCCTGGGCCCGGAAGCTGCTAAGTCTGACGACAGTGATGCCGACAATCGCCGGGGGACTGGATGCTGAACATGAAGACGCTGGGCTCGAGACGGGAGCGAGCGGAAAGATCGACCGCAGTCGAGCTGCTCGTTCAAACGCCAATCGATCGGTTGGAAGAGACGGTCAAGGCCCTCAAGAGGCATCGTCCGGCGAAGGAGGTTCGCGATGCGATGATGCAGCGCGTTGCCGCCGCGCCGCTCTCGGAGTTCGAGACGCTGAAGCAGATCTTCCTGATCCACTTCCCGGATTGGCATTAGGCCGCGGCGTGGGGGCGGATCGAGGCCGCGCGGGGCCCTTGGCCACCGCCGCCGGGTGACGGTGCCGGGTCAGCGCGATCTGCGCCGCGCCGGATACGACCTGAAGAAGCGCGCGGCCTCGTCCGGCGAGAGAACGCCGATGCGATAGCCCTGCAGTGATGGACGATCGGGAAGGCTCGCGTCTGCGGCTGCGACGAGCGCGTGGTCGGGCGACGCCTGACGTGGCCGGATCTCGCTCCGCTTCGTGCGCCTAGACCAGAACACAGGACGTCAACTTCTGTTCTGACGCCGGCCGGGCCTCACCGAGCTCGCCTTGATGCGGTCCCTGGTCCACTCTCCACCGGCGGCGTAGCCGTCCGAGCCGGTCCGGGGATTCGCTTCGGCGAAGTGCTCAAACGCCCCTGCGACGATCGCGTGCGAGTCAGAGGAAGTTCCACTCCCGCTCGAGCTGGTCGTCCGGTGTCATGACCCGGACGGTGCTCGGGCGATTCGCGGCAGCCCACATCTTCGCGTAGCTGACTGCGAGACGCCGATCGACGAACCGGTGTGGCGTTTCCACCCCGGTCATCGCAACCTCCCACCAGTGTTTCGCGCGCGACCTCACCAGGATCGTCTTCTCGATATCGATCAGCGCGCCGATGCCCCGAGTTGCCATGCCGCAATCCCTTTCGGACGGACGAGCCGAGTCTTCGGTCTAGCGCCGCGCCACGCTTGGAGGTCGGCGGTACAAGGCGTGCGCGGGGTCTGCACGCTAGATGCGAGAACTATGAGCCTGTCGGCAGAACTCGGGTGTAAACAATTGTGGTGTAGCAACGCTTTTTGCAGTCTATTGCAATTGCGTCGCACGGGATCCCGTAGCCTCTTGGTGCCCCCGACGGAACGGCGTTGTGCAGCGGGTTCAAGGGCTCGGGGCGGTTGGGTACGACGATTGCTTCGCACCTGATCGTACAAAGAAGGGTTGGGAGAAACGATGCAAGCATCCGCTACGCGAGGCGTGCGACGGCAGCCAACGTATGTGTTCGTGCAATCGGGACTTCGCGACCGATGGGAAGTCACCGTGACGTCCCGCCAAAGGTCGCAACGCTTCGCCGACCGCGAGCTGGCGCTCAGCTATGCCCAGATCTGGGCTTCGGTGAACCGGCCGAGCATGGTCCGCGTCTACGGCGCGAGCGGCGCCATCGAGCACGAGTGGGCGTTTAACTAGCCCGGCGCAGGTCGCGGTTCGCACGGGCGGCTCGCCCGGCCCCGACAGCTCAGCGCACGCCGAGCGCTTCCCCGAGCCGTCCACCGGTCGGCAGAGGGCCAGCTCCGCGCGGAGACCGGAGGAACGCAGCTCGTCGGCGAGCGCTGGTCGCGTTCACTCGACCCTTGGGTTCGCCGGAGACCGTGTGGACCCGGGTTGCGTTCGGCGCAAGTGAGCAGGGCGATGCGTTCGTGGCGCTGTCCGGACTCAAATGGGGGGTCGTGGGTCGATGGGTCACGCGCGGCCCCGAAGCACGTCGCGGCGCGGAGTGATCCCGCCACGGGTACCGTGCTAGGCGGTCTCGAGGAGGTTATCCGCGGCGCGCGCGCTCGATGAGCTTACCGATGGTCGAATCGGGCCGCACCGGCTCGACGAAGGCGATCGAGGTGACGGGGAAGATGATGTGGTCCGCGCCATTCATCTCGTCCTTGCGCCAGACCAACACGTACCGCGGCTTCTGTGTCTGAGCATCCACCTCGTGGCGAACGCTGAAGGGCTCGCGCAGAACGGGGTGATCTGAGCCGAGGTGATCGATCCGCCCGTAGAACACATTGCCATCGATCAGCGTCACCGCTTGATACGGTGTCGTCATCAGCGGGCGATGGAAACGGCGATGGTTTTGAAGGATGCTTACCGCCAGCATTGCGACGATCACGACACCACACACGGCAAGAACGGCATCTCTCATAGATCGTCCACTCTCTTCCTGTTCGTCCCAGACCGGTCAGGACAAAAGTACGCTTCCGGCCTGATGAACGGAACGTTGATCCGCCGCCCGGAATCGAACTCTTGCGGCAGCGAATTGAAAGTAGGGTACCGTAGAGTTTAGGCCTCATCCAATACCCCCGGACGTACGCCCAGCCGCTGCTTGCGCATGACCCGCTGCGCCATTCAACTTGTCCAGCGTTACGACCGGATCAAAGGACCGGGGCCAGGGATCTTTGTCAGGATTGGCCCGCATTCATGGACTCGCATCCGACCCAGGCCTTCGCGCCGCTTCGCTTCGATCCTCTCTGGCGAGTCATCGGCTGGGGCCTGATCGCCGCCGTCGTATGGCTGTCGCTTACGCCCACACCGCTCGAGGTTCCCGTCGAACAGGGGGACAAGCTCGGGCATCTCGCCGGCTATGCCTTGCTGATGTTCTGGTTCGCGCAGATCGATCGGATGCCGGCACAGCGGCTGCGCTGGGCCATCGGGTTGATCGCGCTGGGCATCGGCTTGGAGTTCGCGCAGAGCTTCACCGCGGTGCGCGCGTTCGAGCTTCTCGACATGCTGGCGGATGCCGCAGGCGTGCTGCTGGGATGGCTCATCGCGCCGCCACGCGGCGTCAATGTTCTATTGCGCGTCGAGCAGGTACTCGGTTCGAGTCATTGAGGATCTATCCGATCACCTGCGAGCGTCTCCTCGAACGCTCGCGCGATCGTCCATGTGGAAGCAGCCGGGGAAAGGGTCCGATTCGTCGGAGGAGCCGACGGGGTGCAAGTCAATTTAGGCGAAGAGGGATTCGAACCCTCACCCTTCGGCCTGTCTTGCTGCCGACGCTCTCCCGTTGAGCTATCCGCCTCAGACGGAGCCTAGTCGGTGTTCCTCGGGACGAACGCAAAAGATCGTTACATCGTGTGAGCGATTCCTGGTTGTTGCGCGGCCGAGCCCGGAGTCCGGCCGGGAGTGTCCACATGTGTATGCCGCTGCGGCCGATGCCCGGTCAGCAGCCGCTACGGGCCCGGACCCTTGATCCGCCAGCAGCTTCGCGGCCTGGGGCGACGTCTTTGGCGACCGCGTCATCACCCCCGTCCTCGTCCAGCCGCTCCATCACGCGGTGCCGCAAGTTACGCCGCAACGATCCTGGACGCTGATTTGTCGCCGCCCGGAATCGCAGCGACGGGCTAAGGGACTGAATTTCCCGCGGCTCCGCGCTTTACGTCAGTCGGCAGACCCTTGTCCCGGTCCTCCCAACGCGCATGTCGCCCTTAAGAGTGCGGCGACGGTCTCACTCGGCATCGCGTTTTTCCAGCTCCGCAAGGCGTTTCTTCATCGTCACTTCGGATGTGTAGCGCTCGGTCGCATCGCGCGCCACCGCTACCGAACCCGCCACTTCGCCTGCGGCGTCCTGCACGATCGCGAAGCTCAGATCCACGTAGCGCCTCGCGCCGCTCTTGTGTATCGATCGTGTGACCAGCGCCGATCTTCCTAGCCTCGTGCGCCCCGCTTCGATGGCCTGGTGAAACGCCTTCCAGTGAGCTGGGCGCAGGCGCTCGGGGATGATGAGGTCGAGACTCTGGCCGATCGCCTCATCGGCGGAGAAACCAAAGACGGCTTCTGCCGCCGGGTTCCACAACCGTATCACGCCTTGCCGATCAGCGAAAATGATGGCATCCGCTGCCTGCTCGACGATCGCCAGACATAGATTCGCGGACTCTTCTGCGGGCATGCTCGATCCTCAGTAACCCAGAGTAACGTCATCGTATAAGCGCGTCCCTTGCCGTGCCGCGGGGACGGAGATGCCGAAGTATGCCTGTTGCGATACCTGCGAGACGATCCAGCCGGTCACCGTCGACGCGCTCGAAATATGCGAGGAGAGCGCGGGAGACAGCGATGGAACGGACAGACAGCATGGGACGGAGAGCAAGCGGTCGGCGCGGGGATGCGGTACGCCTCCTACCAACCGTCGACCGTACCTTGGAACGCTCCGTGCCCCGTGCACTCGTCTTCGCTGCCTACTCGATGAGCGGCCCGCGGATGGACCATTCCGCTAGATGCGAAGCCTCCGCCGCTCTGGGCACGCCGCTTGCTCTTGTCCAGGAGGTCCCTGCAAGGGCTTCAGAGCTGACAGTCGCTATTCCGCTATTTCGTATCCCTGCACGCAATGATCGCGCTTCGCACGTCCCTCGCACTCCTTCTAGTCGTTGTGGCCGGGGTTTCGGCGGCGCAAAGTCGTGGCGGCGAGCGCGGCTCGACGCCGCCGGGTATCAGTCAGGACGGCAGCCGGCCGAGCGAAGGTGCGATCGAGGGCGGTTCCACTGCGCCCGGCGAAGCAGGCGGCATTCCTGGCGGCTCTGAGCGACAGGTCAACCGCTGCAGGGAGCTGAAGGGAGCGCTTCGCGAGCAGTGCTTGCGCGACCTTGATGCGAGCGCCGGGCGTTCCCGCGCGCCTCACACCACGCCGTCGCCGCCGATCGGCCGCGATCCCATCACCGATCCGCCGCCGCAAAATCCGCGTTAGTGTGCCATCGGGAAATGGATGGAGACACTCGTCTTCAGGTTCTGCGAAGTCGACCTAAGCCGACCGCACGGAGTTCGTGGTTGCGATGCCAGATGGCCGCCGCGCCGATCTGATCAACGCGACGCGGACGATTCGCGCTCAAAGAACGGGTGATTACACTTTGACCGAACCAGAACTGATCGACACGTCGTTACTCGACGCGACCACGGCGGGCGCGCGCGAGAGCCCGCGAGGGTGCAACAACCACAACTTTCACACGCCGGATTCCGACGCGGTCGAACCCGGCTCGTAGCTCCTGAATTTCCTTGGGAAGAGCTCGATAGCAGGACCAGAAGTCGGGAGAGGCGTGGTGATTCAAAGCTTGGTGGACTGACCGGCGGCGTGCGCCCGAAGCGCCTTTTCGGCTAGCGAGTCGAGCTTCCCGGCTTTGACGTCCGCCTCGAACTGCCGGTCCCACAGATGGGCATCGAATTCGGCGAACCAGCGCCTGAACTCGGCGAGCTCCTCGGGGGACAACTGCTGAATCTGTTTCTCGAGATTCTCGACTTTGCTCATGATCCACCTCGATAACTCTGCGCGAGTACATCTCGAGCCGCACGCGCTGATCGATCGAACGCTGCTCCGGCGTGAGCTGCTTCTTGGTCAACGCGCGACGGACTGCTCGACTGCAAAGGGATTGCTTTCGTTCGCTTGGCGCTTCTGCGTCACGGTCGCGGCCTTGGGTGCGGCCGCCGGGGCTTGGGCACAAGCCAGTTACCCGTCGAAGCCCATCAGGCTGGTTGTGGGCTTCGCTCCCGGCGGCCCCGCCGACGGACTTGCCCGCATCGTCGGGCAGAGCCTCAACGAAGCCCTGGGGCAGCCGGTCCTCGTGGACAACCGCCCGGGCGCCGGGGGCACCATCGCAGCCGCCCAAGTCGCCAAGGCCCCGGCCGATGGCTACACCCTGCTGTTCGTATCGAGTGGCCACGCCGGAAATGCCGCCTACTACAAAACACTGCCGTACGACACGGTGAAGAGCTTCGCACCTGTGGGTGGCGTCGCCTCGTCGCCGGTCGTGGTGCTTGTCAATCCTAGCTCTCCTTACCACTCGATCAAGGAGCTGGTGGCGTATGCGAAGCGGAATCCCGGAAAGCTCAATTTCGGCACCGGCGGCGGCGCGACGCTCACCAACCTGGCCGCGGAACTGTTGAAGACGGAAGGTCGATTCGAGGCGCAGACCGTTCCCTACAAGGGCAGCGGTCCGGCTCTGACGGGACTGCTCGGCGGCGAGGTCGACGCCGTGTTCGACACCGTCTCCAGTTCGGTCTCTCTCGTGAAATCAGGGAAACTTCGCGCACTCGCCGTGACGTCGGCGAAGCGGTCATCCGTGCTGCCGCAGGTGCCGACCGTCGCAGAGGAAGTGTTGCCCAAGTTCGATGCAAACGGCTGGTTTGGCGTCCTGGCACCTGCAGGCACGCCGCCTGCGATCGTCGCTCGGCCCACCGCGAGCTGAATCGAGCACTGCAATCGCGGCCGTTCTCGAACGGTAGGCTGTCTTGGGTGCGGATCCGCTCGCCGGCAGCCCCGCTCAGTTCGGCACGCTGATCCAGTCGGAGACAGCGAGGTGGAGTGCCGTCATCCTTCGCCTCGGGCTGCGCCCGGAGTAGCCATCCTCACGGGCACCTTGGTGAAGGTGAGTGAAGCGGCTACGTTGCCTTGAGAGTTCTGATCCGGGAGCCGCCATGACCCTCACCGCTAGACCCAACCAGGAATCCGCCACGGCAGCGACGCCGTCGCCTGGACCGTTCGACGCGAGAGCGTTCCGCAACGCGCTCGGGGCGTTTCCGACCGGAGTCGCGATCATCACGACCGCTGGACGGCGGCGTGCCGGTCGGCCTGACCTGCAACTCGTTCGCCGCGGTGTCGCTGGACCCGCCGCTCGTGCTCTGGAGCCTGCGGCGCGAGAGCAAGTCGTTGCGTGCCTTCAGCGAGGCTCCGGCATTCGCGATCAACGTGCTCGCCGAAGACCAGAACACCCTCTCGGCGCACTTCGCGAGCGGAAAGATCGCCGACAAGTTCGAAGGCGTCGCATGCAGCGCGGGCTACGGCGGGGTGCCGCTAATCGAGGAATGCATCGCCCGCTTCGAATGCTCGACCTTTGCGCGGCACGAGGCCGGCGACCACGTGATCTTCATCGGTCGGGTCGAGCGCTTCGACGTCGGCAGTAGCGAAGACGCGCTGGTGTTCTACAAGGGCGCGTACATGATGCTCACACAGTCGCTCCGGGAGCTGACTTCGAAGGGCCGCATCTCGGACGACGCGCTCGATGAGGCGCGCACGCTCGTCTACGGCATGCTGCTCCGGCTGGGTTGCGAGAGAGGCACCGACGCGGACTTCGACGCCATCGAGGGGCTGCTCGGCCAGATGGAGTGCCTGGTCGACAGCTCGGACATGCCTGCCCGCGCCCACAAGGCTGCCGAGTTCTTCGAGCTGCTCGCCCGGGCGGCTCACAACGAGGTTCTCGCGATCGTCGCGCGCTCGCTCTCGACGCTGCTCTACCACGCGATCGCAGCGAATCTCCCGACGACCTACCGCGCCGACGTCGCCGCCGCGCGCGCCGACATCCTCGTCCAGCTACGCGCGCGCGACGCCGACGCCGCCGTCGGTGCGATGGCGCACTACGCGAGCATCGTCCGCCATCAAGACACGGCTGCCGGAACGTGAGGGCGACGGTCGCGACCTTCCGATCGACCGACGCGAAGAAGATCTTGGCGAAGGCAGCGCAACGCACCGGGCCGACGCAGCCGGTGCAGTCCTGATCCGGGAGGATCGCTTGATGTACGCGGACGTAACGGCCGCTCGCGCCCAGGCGTCTTCGAAGGCCGGCGACGCCGAGCCCCGCCAGACCATCGATTGGTCGCGCGGTCGAGCGCGACTACCGCGGCGGCCATCTGTCGCTGCGCGAGATGTCGCGCAAGCATTTGTGTACCTGAACACCCAAGCCGCGCTCGCGCCGGAGCAGCGAAGCGGCAGCCCGCCGCCGTCCGATTTTTCCTTGTCGCGCGCGTTGAGCACGTCGGGCACCGACAGCAGATTGAGCTTCGCTCCGAGCAGTCGCGTTGCCATTTCTCTCCCATTTCCGATCCGCCTCTCGATCCGCCGCTCCATCCGCCTGAAACTCGCGCGTTGGACCGCACTTTAGGCGATTGCGTGGTGCACCTTGAAAGCCGCGAATGAGCTTACTTCGCTTGCCGCGTCAACGGGCTACTGCACCTTGACGCGACACGGATGCACTCAAGGAGATAACGCTAGTGGTCCCGCCGCCCGGAATCGAACCGGGATCTAGCGCTTAGGAGGCGCTCGTTCTATCCATTGAACTACGGCGAGATGGGCCTAGGACGCGTCCGTATCAGTGTATCCCGGCGTAGGCCAGCAGGCCTACAATGCGTCATGCCATCTCCCTTCGAAGACCTCCTCCAGCTCACCCACCGGTTCTATTGGTACCTCGACGAGATGCGCTACGCGGACCTCGTCGCGGTCATGCGCGAGGACGCCGTGTGGCACCGGCAGGGCAAGGTCCTCAAGGGACATGCCCAGGTCCTTGCCGCGATGGCGGAGCGCCCGCGCACTCAGCGCATCCGTCACGTCATCACCAATGCCTTTCTCAGCGAATCGGACGAGCGGAGCGCGACGCTCATCGCCTACCTGACGGCTTATCGCTTCGACGACGGCTCCATGCGAAAGCCACCGGTCACGATCGACGGGCCGTTCCGCTTGCTGCTGGTGAGCATCCGCTTCGTCCGCGACCGCGGGGAGTGGCGCATCGCCGAGCAGTCGACCACCCCGGAGTTCGAGTTCAGCGCCAGGAAGTAGTGGCTCCGGAATTCCTTCACCGCAGCCCCCAGACGAGGGTCATCGCCCGGCCCGGCGCCTGCGCGCAGCTCGGGGAGGAGCTCGCCGAGCTCGGCGTGCGCCGTCCGCTCGTGCTCGCCGGCCGCAGGACTGCCCGCTCGCCCGCTTACCAGCAATCGGTGGCGGCGCTCGACGGCCTTGAGGTCGCGGCGTTCACGGAAATTCCGCAGCATTCCTCGGTTGCGGCGCTCGAAGCGGTGATGCTGCTGGCGCGCGAGCACCGGACCGACGGCTTCGTGGCGATCGGCGGAGGCAGCCCCTCCGATACGGCCAAGGCGGCGGCCCTGTGGCTCGCCGAGGGCGGGGAACTCGAGGCTCATGCCACCCGGTTTACGCCGCCCGCCACGCTCATGATTCCCGAGCTCAAGGCGGCGAAGCTGCCGATCGCAGCCGTGCCGTGCACGGCCTCGGGCGCCGAGGTGACGCCGAGCTGTGGCATCCGCACCGCCGACGGTCGCAAGCTCCTGTTTTCCGATCTGAAGCTCGCGGCCAGGCTGATCGTGATCGACCCGGCAGCCAACACTGCGGTGCCCGCCTCAATCATGCTCGCCACCGGCATGAACGGGCTTGCGCACTGCGTCGAGGGCCTGTACTCGAAGATGCAGACCCCGATCACGACCGCCCTGGCGCTGCACGCGATCCAGCTGTTCGCGGACGCGCTGCCGCGTGTCGCGCGCGAACCGGATTCGGTCGACCACCGAGCGAGCCTGCTCGCCGCCGCCCACCTTTCCGGGCTGGTGCTGGTCAACTCGCGTACCTGCCTTCATCATGCGATCTGCCATGCAATCGGCGCCGTCACCGGTGTTTCGCACGGGGAGTCGAACAGCGTGATGCTGCCGCATGCCATGGCGTTCAACTATCAGACCGTTCCCGAGTCGCTGCCCGTGGCGCGCGTGCGCGAGCTTCAGGCAGAGTTGGGCGTCCCCACGCGGCTGCGGGACATCGGCGTGCGACGCGAGTCGCTCGGCACGGTGGCGAAGAAGGTCATGGGCGAACGAGGACTCTATTTCAACCCTCGCCAGGTGCAGCATCCGGGCGAGATCGAAGCGCTGCTGCAAGCGGCGTGGTGAGTTGCAAACGGAGACAAGACGATGGCAAGAGTGATTCCTAGCGGGCACACCCTGGGGGCGACGATCGAGGGGCTGGATCTGTCCAGGCCGCTGTCGCGGGAAGAGTTCGACTTCGCCTATCAGGCGCTGGGCGAGCACGGCGTGCTGCGCTACCCGCGCCAGGAGCTGACCGCCCAACAGCTCAAGGACTTCAGCGCGCTCTGGGGCGAGCTCGAGATCAACGTGGCCAACATGTACCAGGAGCCGGGCATCCCCGAGGTCATGATCCTTTCGAACATCGTCGAGAACGGCAAGCCACTCGGCATCGCCGACGCCGGCCAGAGCTGGCACACCGACATGTCCTACAGCAAGACTTTCGCCTTCTGCAACATCCTGTACGGCATCAGGATCCCGCACCGCGACGGTCAGCCGCTCGGCAACACCGAGTTCTGCGACATGCGCGCCGCCTACGACGAGCTGCCCTCGGACCTGAAGCAGAAGCTGGAGGGCAAGACTGTGCTGCATGACTTCAACAAGTTCTGGGAAATGATGCGGCAGGAGAAAGGCAGCACGCGCCCGCCCCTCACGGACGCGCAGCGCAAGGCGAAGCCACCGGTGTCGCATCCGATCTTTCTGACGCACCCTATCAGCGGTCGCAAGGGACTCTATGCCAACCCCGGCTATTCGGTACGCATCAACGAGTTGCCGCAGAAGGAGAGTGCGGAGATTCTCGAGTTCCTGTTCGAGCACCAGACCAAGCCGAAGTACCGGTACGCTGCGCGCTGGCAGGTCGGCGATGTCCTCATGTGGGACAACATGCGCACGATCCACAATGCGGTGGCAGACTACCGCCCCGATGAACCGCGCCTCATCAAGCGATGCCAGGTGATGGCCACCCGCTTTTTCCAGGAAGAATCATGACCAGACGACTTCTTCTCGTTGCCACTGGTGTCTGTCTTGCAGCGCTCACGAACCTCTCGGCGACCGCGCAGAACTACCCCGCCAAGCCCGTCAAGCTGGTCGTCGGCTTTGCCGCGGGCGGACCCACCGACGTGATCGCCCGGGTCCTCGCCCAGGACATGGCCACGTCGCTCGGACAGGGGGTAATCGTCGAGAACAAGACCGGCGCCAATGCGCTCATCGCCACGCAGGAGGTGAAGCGTGCCACTCCCGACGGTTACACGATCCTCATGACGACGCTTTCGCACAACGTGAACGCGATCCTGATGGCGGACAAGAAGCCCTACGATCCGATCAAGGATTTCGCGCCGATCAGCCTGGTGACGTTCCTTCCGCTCGTCATAGTGACCAAGCCCGATTCGCCCTTCAACTCGGTTCAGGACGTGGTGAAAGCGGCGCAAGGCCAAGCCCGGTGAAGTGTCGTACGCATCGGCCGGCAACGGGGGCTCGGCGCATCTTGCCGGCGCGCTTCTGGAGACGCTCTCCGGCACCAAGATGACGCACGTGCCGTTCCGCGGCAACGCGCCGGCGCTGACCGAGGTGATGGCGGGCCGTGTCAGCTTCATGTTCTACCCGATGATCGGCATCGCCGACCAAGTGGCGCAAAAGCGCCTCAAGGCGCTTGCGGTCAGCACCGAGATGCGGCATTCCGACTATCCGGGCGTCCCCACGATGGCTGAGAGCGGATTTCCGGGCTTCGAGCAGTACACGCAAGGGCTCGGCGTGGTCGCACCCGCCGGCACGCCTGCGCCGGTCATCAAGCGCCTGAACGAGGCGGTTCGCGCGTCGCTCGCAAAGCCGGAAACGAAGGAGAAGCTGAAAGGGCTGGGCGCGATCACCGAGGGAGGCAGTTCGCCGGAGCAGTTCGGCGTTTGGCTGCAGGAGGATGCCGGGCGCTGGGCGCGGGTCATCAAGGCCGCGGGCGTGACGGCGGAGTGATGGCGAGGCCCTCCGGGGACGCGGCGGAGCTGCCGGTCGCCACCGAAGCGGCGCAGCCGGCCTCGCGTCCTGGGGCTGGGTCGGTCTCCGGGGCCTATTGCATCGAAGACCTGCGGCAGCTTGCCAGGCGGCGGCTGCCGCGCGGCGTCTTCGATCTGTTCGATGGCGGCGCCGAGGACGAGGGAACGCTGCGCGACAACCGCGCGGCTTTCGACCGGGTGCGTTTCCTGCCCAAGGTCTTGGTCGATGTATCGCGCGTCGAGACGCGGACGACGATCCTCGGGGCGCCGGCGAGTATGCCGATCGCGATCGCTCCGACCGGCGCCGTGGGATTCGGCTGGCCCAACGGCGATGTGGCGATCGCCCGCGCGGCCGCTGCATACGGCATCCCGTACTCGCTTTCGACCTCCGGCACCGCCTCGGTCCAGCGCATCGCGCGCGAAGCGCCGGGGAGGCTGTGGTTCCAAGCCTACATCTTCAAGAAGCGCGAATTCACGATGCAACTCATCGAGCGTGCGCGGCAGGCCGGCTACGAAGGGCTCATGATTACGGTGGACCTTCCGGTCGGCGGCAAGCGCGAGCGGGACTTCCGCAACGCTCTCTCGATCCCGTTCAAGATCTCGCGCGGTAACTTCTTCGACTTCGCCTCGCGGCCCGGCTGGGCGCTCTCCATGCTGCTGCGGGGCGCGCCCGTCATGGAGAATCTCATCGGCTATACGCCCGAGAAGGTGAGCAGTACCGGGCTCGTTTCGATCGCGGGCCGCAACTACGATCCCTCCTTCGATTGGGACAGCATGAAGGCGATCCGCGATGCGTGGCCGCGCAAGCTGATCGTCAAGGGCGTCGCGCGCGCCGACGACGCCGAGCGGCTGGCGGCGATGGGCTGCGACGCTCTGGTCGTTTCCAATCATGGCGGACGCCAGCTCGACGGCGGCGATGGCAACGCTCGACGCGCTGCCGCCCATCGCGCGAGCGGTCGGCAGCCGGGTCAGCGTGATGGTGGATGGCGGCGTACGACGGGGCGCGCACGTGGTGAAGGCGCTCGCATTGGGCGCGCAGGCGGTCCTGGTCGGCCGCGCCACGCTTTACGGCGTGTGCGCTGCCGGCGAAGCCGGCGCCCTGCGCGCGCTCGAGATCCTGCGCGATGAACTGGTCCGGTCGATGCAGCTGTGCGGCGTGCGGGCGGTGAGCGAGATCGGACCCGATCTCGTCGTCCAAGGAAGCTAGGAGACCTTGAAAAGGCTGCAGGAAAGGACCGCGCTGATCACCGGCGCGAACCGCGGTATCGGCCTGGCGATCGCGAAGGCCTACGCGCGCGAAGGCGCCCGCTGCATTCTCGCAGGCAGGGATGCGGCGGGGACCGATCGCGCCGCCGGCGAAATCAGGGCCGCGGGCGGAGAAGCGAGCTCGCTGCGCCTCGATCTCGGCGACAACGATTCGGTGCGCTCTGCGATCCGCTCGATTGCGGCGTCCCACCCGAAGCTGGACATCTTCGTCGCCAACGCGTCAAGCGTGGGCGCGCGAGTCCCGCTCGCGCAGTATCCGTTCGAGGCATGGATGCAGACCTTCCAGGTCAACGTCCATGCCTACCTCCAGCTGCTACAGGGGCTCGATCCGCTGCTGCGCATGTCCGACGCCGGCCGCGTGATCTTCGTCTCGACTGGGGTCGCACGGCTTGCGAAGACGGGCGGCGGTTCCTACGCCATCAGCAAGGCGGCGCTGGAAGCCATGGCAGGCGTCTATGCGCAGGAAGTGGCGGCGACGCCGATCCGGGTCAACATGGTGAGCCCCGGGCCGACGCGCACCGAGATGCGCGCGAGGGTGGCACCGAAGGAAGACCCGATGACGCTGAAGACGCCCGAGGACATCGCGCCCCTGTTTCTCGAGCTCGCCTCGCCCGCCTGCACCCGCCACGCCGAATGGATCAGCGCCGACGCATGGCTGAAGGCGTCGCGCGGCGCAATGGAGCCATGCCACATGAAGGGGGAATAGCGCCATGAAGTGGTGCCGCATCGAGCTAGAGCATGGTCCCGCCTACGGCATCGTCGAGGGCGCGCAGGTCGTGGTCCTGAGCGCTGCGCCGTTCGAGCGCCTCGAGCGCACCGGGGCGCGCTACCCGCTCGCATCCGTCAAGCTGCTGCCGCCGGTGGTGCCGCCGAACTTCTACGCCGCCGGCCTCAACTATCGCGCGCACATCGACTGGGCCAACGAATACCACGGCATGGTGCTCAAGGTGCCGCCGCAGGCGGACATCGGCTATCGCTCGGCGAACGCCCTGGTCGGCAGCGGCGCGGACATCGTCATCCCGAAGGACTCACCGGGTCCGATCGAGTTCGAGGGCGAGCTGGTCGCGGTGGTGGGGAAGAAGGCGAAGCGCGTCTCCGAGGACGAAGCGCTCGGCTGCATTGCCGGCTACACGCTGGGAAACGATCTCAGCGAGCGCAGCTTCCAGCGCAGCGACCGCACCCTGTGGCGCGCCAAGAACATCGACACCTTCAAACCGATGGGGCCGGTGGTGGTCTCGGGCATCGATCCCATGCGACAGACCATCGGCGTGCGCATCAACGGCAGGACCGTATCCGAGTACAGCACGAAGGACATGATCTTCAGTCTGCAGCACTACATTGCCCGCATGACGAGCTATGTGACCCTGTATCCGGGAGACGTGATCTGGCTCGGCTGCGACGGCCCGACGGTGCCTGCCCTGAAACCCGGCGACCTCGTCGAGGTCGTCAACGACGCGATCGGAGTGCTGTCGAATCGCGTGCGGCGCGAGCCCTGACATAGCTTATCTCGTCAGCCTCAATCCGCTGCAACGCGCAAGAATCCGATCACCCGACAGCAGCGGGTTCGCTCAGGGGATCCTCGGACAGGTCAGCGTTGATATAGCTCGCGCAATTCGCGCTTGATCACCTTTCCGCTGGGGCTCTTCGGAAGGCTGTCGGCGAAGTAGACCTGCTTCGGCACCTTGAATCCGGCCAGGTGGGCCTTGCAGTGTTCGATTACGGCTTCCGGTGTCAGCGGGTGGTCAGTCTTGAGCACGATTACCGCCGTCAAGGCTTCGACCCAGCGTTCGTGCGGCAGTCCGATCACGGCCACCTCGGATACGCCGGGGATGCGGCAGCCGACTTTCTGGCGACGGTGGAAGTCAGTTCGACCTGCCCTTCCCGGAGCTTTCCAGCGGGAGGCGTTGCGCTCATGCCCGCCGTGGTCTATGCGTTCTCGAGCGCACCTGGCGCGGTGTCTAGATCCCGACTCCCATTGGCTGGCGCACGATTAATTTGCTAGCCTCGCCTAGGGCAACAAAGGGGGAGGAGACCGGGCGCACGCGGCAACGTGCACCCGGCACGGTCGATGCCAGCACCCGTGAGCGAGCGGGTCCGCGAGCCCGAGATCGACGCCGTGAGCGCGCCGGATGGCACGCGTACTGTCCGGCTCGCCGGCGCCTGGGACATCCGTGCGCTCGAAGGAGGGGCACGCGCGATCGCGCGCGAGCTCGCCCGGTTCGCGCCGCGCGACGTCTGGGACCTCACCGGCATCCAGCGCCTCGACCACGTCGGCGCGCTGCTCCTCTGGCGGGCCTGGGCACGCCAGCGCCCGGAGCGGCTCCGGCTCGCACCTGCGCACGAGCTCTTCTTCGCCCGGCTCGACCACGCTGACGCCGCGGCGCGCAGCCGGCTCGGCCGCTCGATACTGGACCCCCTGGCTGCGCTCGGGCGCCGCGCGGCCGGGGCGGCAGATCATATGCGCGGCCTCGTCCGGCTCGCCGGCCAGGTCGCGCTCGACGCCATATGGGTAATCGCGCACCCATCGCGCGGGCCCTGGCGGGAGATGTCGGCGACGCTCTACCGGGCCGGCGCGCAGGCGCTCGGCATCACCGCCCTCGTTGGCTTCCTCATCGGGATCGTGCTCGCCTATCTGTCGGCCGAGCAGCTGCGCACCTTCGGCGCCGGGATCTACGTGATCAACATCGTCGGCATCGGGATCATCCGCGAGCTCGGGCCGGTGCTCGCCGCGATACTGGTGGCGGGCCGGTCAGGATCGGCGATCACGGCACAGCTCGGGGTGATGCGGGTCACCGAGGAGCTCGACGCGCTCAACGTGATGGGGATTCCCGTCGGCGTCAGGCTCGTCCTGCCGAAAGTCGTCGGCCTCGCGATCGCGGTGCCGCTGCTCGTCGTCTGGACCGACGCGATCGCGCTCCTCGGCGCGATGGTCGCCGCGCGGCTCGAGCTCGACATCAGCTTCAGCCTGTTCCTGCAGGCACTGCCGGCTGCCGTCCCGACGGCCAACTACTGGCTCGGGCTGGCGAAAGGTGTCGTGTTCGGCGCGCTCGTTGCGCTGACTGCTTGCCACTATGGCCTGCGCATCCGGCCGAACACCGAGAGCCTCGGCGCCGGGACGACCCAGTCGGTGGTCACCGCGATCGCCATCGTGCTCATCGTCGATTCGCTGTTTGCGATCGCGTTCTCCCATATCGGGCTCGAGCTCCGTGTCTAGCACGCCCGTCATTGCGGTGCAGGGCCTCTGGACCGAGTTCGACGGGAATGTCGTCCACCGCGGCATCGATCTCGACGTCCGCGCCGGCGAGATCCTGGCGCTCGTCGGCGGATCGGGAAGCGGCAAGACGACGCTACTCCGGGAGATGGTCGCGCTCGAGCGGCCGAGCCGGGGCAGGGTGGAGGTGTTCGGCTTCGACCTGCAGACCGCGCCCGCCGCGACGCGCGCAAAGATCCGCAAGCGCTGGGGGGTGCTGTTCCAGGAAGGCGCGCTCTACAGCGCGCTGCCGGTCTACGACAACCTTGCGCTGCCGCTGCGCGAGTTGCGGGCGTTCGACGAGGATTTCATCCGCGATCTCGTCCTGCTCAAGCTTGACATGGTGGACATCGAGCGTCGTCACGCTGCCAGCATGCCGGCCGACCTTTCGGGCGGAATGGTCAAGCGCGTCGCGCTCGCACGCGCGCTCGTGCTCGAGCCCGAGCTCCTGTTCCTCGACGAGCCGACGGCGGGCCTCGACCCGGACCGCAGCGAGAGCTTCGTCCAGCTCCTCGCGAGCTTGCGCGAACGACTGGGGCTCACGGTGGTCATGGTCACGCACGACCTCGACACGCTGGTCGCGCTCGCGACCAGAGTCGCGGTGCTGTTCATGGGCGAGCTCGTCGCCGTCGGAACGGTGCCCGAGGTGGTGCGCGTCGATCATCCGTTCATCCGCAACTTCTTCCTCGGCGACCGCGGTCGGCGCGCGTTGAGCGTGCTCGGACCGACGGCGCTGGCGGCGAGATAGGCAATCAGGAGGACACGATGGAAAACAGAGCGTATGCGCTGGCGACGGGAACGTTCGTGCTCCTGCTGGGGGCGGCCCTGATCGCCGGCGTGCTGTGGCTCAACCGCGACGAGCGGGCGGGCGGCGTTCCGTATGCCGTGACGACGACGCGGCCGGTGTCGGGCCTCAAGGTCGAGGCGCCGGTGCGGTACCGCGGGGTCGACGTTGGCAAGGTCGAGACGATCCGCTTCGATCCGGTCGAGCCGGGACGCGTCGTGATCGGCATCAGCGTCGACCAGGGGACGCCGATCACGCGCGGCACGTTCGCGCAGCTCGGGTTCCAGGGCGTGACCGGACTGTCGTTCGTACAGCTCGACGACGATGGCAGTGCGCGCGAGCCGCTCACAACCGTGCCCGATTCCCCCGCGCGCATCCCGATGCGGGCGTCGCTCTTCGACGCGGGCGAGGGTCTTGTCACCGCATTCGGCGAGGTGGCCGAGCGCGTCAACCGCCTCCTCGCCGACGACAACCAGCGGGCCTTGATGAGCACGCTTGCCCGGCTCGACGCCGCATCGGTGAAGGCCGCGCGGCTCGCCGAGACGCTGGAGCCGGGCGCGGCCGCGATCCCGCCGCTGCTCGCCGACGCGCGAGCGGCGGTCAACGACGCGCGAGCGGCCGTCAACGACGCACGCGCGACGGTAAAGCTCGCCGGCGAGATGGTCGTGGCGGTGACCGGCCTCGCGGCGAAGCTCGAGGAACGATCAGGCGCGCTGGCGCAGCTCGGCGACAACGCCGCCGATGTCGGCACGACCGCGCGCGCGCTCAACGACGAGACCTTGCCGCGCCTCAACGCGCTAGCGGACGAGCTGCGGCGGGAGGCACGAGTGCTGGATCGCGTCCTGACTGGGCTTGCCGAGCAGCCGCAGAGCTTCGTTTTCGGTCCGCCCCCGCGGCGGCCAGGGCCGGGCGAGACGGGCTTCGACGCCAGCCGCTGACGATGCGCGGCCTCCTCCTCGCCGCGGTGATCGCGCTCGCCGCATGCGCCGGCGACTCGAAAGGACCGGTGGCGGAGTACGACTTCGGTCTCGGCGCGGCGACCCACGAGGAGCCGCCGCGTCTGCGGCGCGCGATCTCGGTCGCGGATGCAACCGCGCCTGCATGGCTCGACTCGTCCGCGATCGTCTACCGCCTCGCGTATCAAGACGTGGCGCAGCCGCGCGCCTACGTCGAAAGCCGCTGGGTGGCGCCGCCCGCGGCGCTCTTCACCGCGCAGCTCCGGCAGCGGCTCGTCGCGACGACGCGAAGCGGCGTGCTCGTACCCGGCGACGGCGTGCGCACCGACGCGACGCTCCGCGTCGAGCTCCAGGAGTTCAGCCAGGTGTTCGACGCCCCGGGGGGAAGCCGCGCGGTCGTCCGCGTGCGCGCGGTGCTCGTCTCGGGTGGGCACCTTCTGGGCCAGACGAGCTTCAGCCTCGATCGCCCGGCACCGAGCCCCGATGCCGCGGGCGGTGCACGCGCGCTTGCGCTCGCGGCCGATGCGGCGATCGACCGCCTCATCGGCTGGACCGCCGACACGCTGAAGTGACGCACCGTGTAGTGACGCACCGCCGGCGTGATACGCTCATCGATCCGATAACCGATCTCCCTCGGCCATGAAAGCGCTGCTCTGCAAGGCCTGGGGCGGGCCCGAGACGCTCGTCCTCGAAGACATGCCGTCGCCGAAGCCCGGGCCCGGCGAAGTCGTGATCGACGTCAAGGCGGCGGGGGTCAACTTTCCCGATGTCCTGATCATCCAGAACAAGTACCAGGTAAAACCGCCGCTGCCGTTCGCTCCGGGCGCCGAGCTTGCCGGCGTGATCAAGGAAATCGGTCCGGACGTGGCCGGTTGGAGGCCGGGCGACCGCGTCATCGCCATGACCACGTGGGGCGCATTCGCCGAAGAGTGCATCGCTCGCGCCGAGCAGCTCATCCGGATGCCCCCGGAGCTCGATTTCGCCACCGCGGGCGCATTCACGCTCACCTATGGCACGTCGTGGCACGCACTGAAGGACCGCGGCCAGCTCCACGCCGGCGAGACGCTCCTCGTGCTCGGCGCCGCGGGCGGTGTGGGTCTCGCGGCGATCGAGATCGGCAAGGCGCTCGGGGCGCGAGTGATCGCAGCGGCCTCCAGTAGCGAGAAGCTCGCGGTATGCCGCGCGCACGGCGCCGACGAGACGATCGACTACGCGACCGAGGACCTGCGTGCCCGGTTGAAGACGATCACGGGGGACAAGGGCGTCGACGTCGTCTACGACCCGGTCGGCGGCCCGTACAGCGAGCCGGCAATCCGCTCGACCGCCTGGCGCGGCCGGTATCTCATCGTCGGCTTCGCGCACGGGGAAATCCCGCGAATCCCGCTGAACCTGATGCTCCTGAAAGGAAGCTCGCTCGTCGGCGTGTACTGGGGAGACTGGACGCGGCGCGAGCCGGAGGCCGCTGCCGCCGGAATGACGCAGCTGCTCGGCTGGCTCGCGGCCGGCAAGCTCAAGCCGCATCTCTCCGGGCGCTATCCGCTGGCGCGCGGGGCCGAGGCGCTCATGGCGCTCGCGAGCCGCAAGGTCGCCGGCAAGCTGGTCGTCGAGCCGGAAGCGTGACCGCGGTCGCGCGCTGGGACGAGGTTCTCGCGTTCTGGTTCGGCGCGCCGGACTCGCCCGAGTTCGGGCGGCAGCGCCGGCGCTGGTTCGAGAAGTCGCAAGCCTTTGACGACCTTATCCGCGAGCGCTTCCTCGCGACGTACGAGGCGGCCGCGACCGGCCGACTCGACGGCTGGGTCGAGCGCCCGCTCGCGTCGCTCGCGCTCGTCGTGACGCTCGACCAGTTTCCGCGCAACATGTTTCGCGGCACCCGGCAGGCGTTCGCGGCGGACGCGAAAGCGCTTGGGGCGGCCCGCGGGATCACGACCAGGGGCTTCGACTTGGCGTACATACCCGCGCAATGCTGGTTCGCGTACCTGCCGTTCGAGCACGCGGAGGATCTCGCGGCGCAGCAGGAATCGCTGCGGCTCTTCGAGCGGCTGCGCGCCGACCCTGCTAGCGCGAGCCCCATCGACTATGCGATGCGCCACTATGCGGTGATCGAGCGCTTCGGGCGCTTTCCGCATCGGAACGCGATCCTCGGGCGCGCCTCTACGCCCGGGGAGCTCGACTTCCTCGCGACACCCGGCTCTTCCTTCTAGGGCGGGGGCTGGCCTGCGATGTGGCGGGCGTTCCTTGCGCCGTCCGCACTGGACCTCCTTTCCGCTACTCGAGCCGCGTGGGAATCGTGATCTCCGAGCGCAGCGTCCGGTGCACCGGGCACTTGTTCGCGACCTCGAGGAGCTTCTGCCGTTGCGCGGTGTCGAGTTCGCCCTCGATTCGGATCACCCGTTCGATCCGGTCGATCTGGCCCTCGCGTGTCTCGCAGTCGGCGCAGTCGGCGGCATGGATCCTGTCGTGCTTCAGCTCGACGGTGACACGTTCGAGCGGCAGACGCTTCAGGCTGGCGTACAGCCGAACCGTCATCGACGTGCACGCGCCGAGCGCAGCGAGCAACAGGTCGTAGGGCGTCGGACCGGAATCGAGGCCACCGTCGGAAACCGGCTCGTCGGCCCGAAGGACGTGGTGGCCGGCCGCGATAAGCTGAGTGAGCTTGCCCTCGCGCGTCTCGCGCACCACGACCTTGCCCGGGGCCGGCACCGGCACCTCGGGTCCCTTGTTTCGGAGATAGCGCTCCGCCCAGGCCGCGACCATGTGTCCGGCGTAGGCTGCGTCCTCGCGCCGCGTGAGCAGGTGATCCGCCGGGTCCAGCGAGACGAAGCTCTTCGGATGCCGCGCGGCCTGGAAGATGCGCGTCGCGTTGTCGATCGGGACGATTTCATCGCGCGGCGAGTGCATCACGAGCAGCGCCTTGCCGAGATCGCGGACGGCCTCGTCGAGCCGCTGGCCGACGAGATCGTCGAGGAGCTGCTTCCTGATCCGGAACGGGCGGCCCGCAAGGACGACCTCGGCTTCGCCGGTGCGCTCGATTTCGTCGCGCCGCGGGATCAGCGCGAGCACGTGCGCCGGCTCGAACGGTGCGGCGATGGTCGCGACGCCGACCACCTCCGGGATCTGCCGTGCGGCGGCGAGCACCGCGGCGCCGCCGAGACTGTGTCCCACGAGCATCTCCGGCGCGCGATAGCGGCGGCGCAGGAAGTCGGCAGCTGCTACCAGGTCCGCCACGTTGGACGAGAAGTTCGTGTTGGCGAAGTCGCCGCCGCTGCCTCCGAGGCCGGTGAAGTCGAAGCGCAGGCACGCGATCCCGCGCTCGGCGAGCGCGGCGGCGACGTAGGCGGCGGCACGGGTGTCCTTCGAGCATGTGAAGCAGTGGGCGAAGAGCGCGTACGCGACCGGCGGTGCGACAGGCGAGTCGAGGCGCGCGTTCAGGAGTTCGCCGAGCGCGCCCGGAAACTCGACCTTCTCGGTGTTCGGTGCCATGTCGTCTCCTTGGGCGTTGGTACCAAGTCGACACGATAGCTGACACTTCTATAATCGGCGCCAATGCAGGCTCCGCACGAGATCCAGGCGCCGTCGCAGTGGGTCGTGCGCTGGGCGCCGCTGATCCGGCCCGGCGGCGAGGTTCTCGACGTCGCTTCCGGTCACGGGCGGCATGCCCGCCATCTCGCGCAGCTTGGCTGCCGCGTGGTCGCGGCGGATCGCGATCCGGCCGCTCTCGCGAGTCTCGCGGCGGTCCCGGGTGTTCGCAATGTGCACGCGGACCTGGAGGGCGCGCCCTGGCCATTCGCCGCCGGCGGCTTCGACGGCGTGGTGGTCGCAAACTACCTCCATCGGCCGCTGTTCGACGTCCTGATCGCGAGCCTCGCGCCGGGCGGGGTATTGATCTACGAGACGTTCATGCAGGGCAACGAGCGCTATGGAAAGCCGTCGAATCCGGACTTCCTCCTGCGCCCGTACGAGCTTCTGGAGGTGCTGCATGGACCGCTCGCGGTGGTCGCCTTCGAGCAGGGTCGGCTGGAGCGGCCGAGACCGGCCGTGATCCAGCGGGTTTGCGCGCTGCGCGGCCCGCTCGAGCATGTAACGATCCGGTAAAACGGCTGCGGAAAGCGCTGGAATCCGGCTAAAATCCGCCATTCCGTCAAGGCCTGAGGCCATGATCACCGGCAGTCTGGTCGCCATCGTCACGCCGATGCTCGAGGATGGGCGCCTCGATATCGCGCGCTTCAAGTCCCTCATCGACTGGCATGTTTCCGAAGGCACCGACGGCATCGTCGTCGTCGGCACATCGGGGGAGTCCCCGACCGTAGATTTCGACGAGCACAAGGAGCTGATCCATGTCGCCGTCGCGCATGCCGGGGGCAGGGTGCCGGTGATTGCCGGAACCGGCGCGAACTCGACCGCCGAGGCGATCGAGCTCACCGAGTCGGCGAAGCGCGCGGGCGCGGCGGCGTGCCTGTCGGTCGTACCGTACTACAACCGTCCGACGCAGGAAGGTCTTTACCGGCACTTCCGCACGATCGCGGAGAGCGTGGACATCCCGAACATCCTCTACAACGTGCCTGGCCGTACGGTCGCCGACCTGTCGAACGACACGGTGCTGCGCCTCGCGCAGGTTCCGAACATCGTCGGGCTCAAGGACGCCACCGCCAACATCGAGCGCGGATCGGACCTGCTCAAGCGCGCGCCGAAGGGATTCGCGCACTACAGCGGCGATGACGCGACGTGCCTCGCGCTGATGCTGCTCGGTGGCCAAGGCGTGATCTCGGTCACCGCGAACGTTGCGCCCCGCCTCATGCACGAGATGTGCGCGGCGGCGCTCGGCGGGGATCTCGCGCGTGCTCGAGCGCTCAACTTCAGGCTGCTGGGTCTGCACCGCAAGCTGTTCGTCGAGGCGAATCCGATTCCGGTGAAGTGGGCGATGGCGGGACTCGGCCTGATCGAGGGCGGAATCCGGCTCCCGCTGACGCCGCTCGCGGCGGAATATCACGAGACAGTCAGGGAGGCCATGCGCGAGGCCGGCGTGCTGCCGGCGAGCGGTCTTCGTCTGGTCGAAGGAGGAGCGGCATGAAGCGAACGACGAGCAGCCTCGTCGCCGCAATCGCTGTCCTGGCGCTCGTCGCCGGTTGCAGCAGCCTGGGCGAGATGTTCGAGAGCAAGAAGGTCGACTACAAGAGCGCCGCCAAGCTGCCGCAGCTGGAGGTGCCGCCGGATCTCACGCGGCCCGGCCGCGACGACCGGTACGCGATGCCTGATCTGAACCCGAGCGGCACCGCGACATTCTCGCAGTACAACGCCGAGCGGCAGGGCGTGCGGAGCGCGGCGTCGAGCGAGGTCCTGCCCGCTTCGGACAAGATCCGCGTCGCACGCGATGGCAATCAGCGCTACCTGGTCGTCGGCGAGCAGGCCGACAAGCTGTGGCCGGTCGTGCGCGACTTCTGGCAGGAGAACGGCTTCCTGTTGACGGTCGAAATGCCGGACGCCGGCGTGATGGAGACCGACTGGGCCGAGAACCGCGCCAAGCTTCCCCAGGATGCGATCCGCAACTTCCTCGGCAAGGCGCTCGAGCAGGTGTACTCCACCGGCGAGCGCGACAAGTTCCGCACCCGCCTGGAGCGCAGCGCGGACGGCAAGAGCACGGAGATCTTCGTGAGCCACCGCGGCATGGTGGAACAGCTCACCGGCCGCAGCGGCCAGTACGACAGTTCCATGTGGCAGCCGCGTCCGCCGGATCCCGAGCTCGAAGCCGAATTCCTGAGCCGGCTGATGGTGAAGCTCGGCGCGGAGGACCAGCGCTCCCGCGCCCAGCTCGCGACGCGAGGCGGCCGCGAGGAGCGGGCGAAGCTGGTGACCGCGGCGGGCGGGGCCTCCGCGCTCAGCGTCAACGAGCCGTTCGATCGCGCCTGGCGCCGTGTCGGCCTCGCGCTCGACCGCGTCGGCTTCACCGTCGAGGACCGCGACCGCTCGAAGGGCGTCTACTTCGTCCGCTACGTCGATCCGACGAAGGACGGCGGGACCAAGTCAGGCGGGGGGTTCCTGTCCAAGCTCGCGTTCTGGCGCGTCGACGAACCGGCCAAGGCCGAGCAATACCGCGTGGTCGTGCAGCAGGGTGTGGATGCGAGCCAGGTGCAGGTGCTCAACAAGGAGGGAGCGCCCGACTCCGGCGGCACTTCGAAGCGGATTCTCTCGCTCCTCTACGATCAACTCAAATAGCCGCGGCCGGGCGTGCGCTTCGCATCGCTCGGCAGCGGCAGCGGCGGCAACGGCCTCGTCGTCGAGGCCGGTGCCACGCGGGTGCTCGTCGATTGCGGCTTCTCCGTCGAGGTGGCGGAGGAGCGTCTCGCGCGCCTCGGCCTGCAGCCTCGCGACATCAAGGCAATCATCGTCACGCACGAGCACGGCGATCATGCCGGCGGTGTCCTGCCGTTCGCGCGCCGGCACGGCGTCCGGGTCTGGATGACGCACGGCACGGCGCGGGCCGTGCCGGGCGCGGCGGGGGAGGCCGCCGTCTTCGACAGCCATGCGCCGTTCGCGATCGACGACCTCGAAGTCCGTCCCTTCCCGGTGCCGCACGACGCGCGCGAGCCGTCGCAACTCGTGCTGACCGACGGGGCGTCGCGCCTCGGCGTGCTCACCGACACGGGCAGATCGACGCGGCACATCGAGGCGATGCTCTCCGGCTGCGATGCGCTCGTCCTCGAGTGCAATCATGATCCCGCCATGCTCGCCGGCGGACCGTACCCCGACTGGCTGAAGACGCGAATCTGCGGGCCGTTCGGTCACCTCGCGAACGACGTCGCCGCCGCGCTGCTCGGCGCGCTCGATCGGTCGCGGCTGCGGCACATCGTGGCCGCGCATCTCTCGGAGACGAATAACCGCCCGGAGCTCGCGACCGCCGCGCTCGCGAGCGTGCTGGGCTGCACACCGGCCGAGATCGTGGTGGCTGATCAGGCGAGCGGGTTCGAGTGGCTCGGGCTCGGCTGAAAGAAGCAGGCGCCTGACCCGCTCCGGCTGCGGCGGCTTTCGCGGCGTCCTCGGCAGCGGGTTCATGCCTCCGCTGCACCGCAGCGAAGCTATAGACCGAGCGAAGTCGCGGATATCGCGGGCACCGAGCTGTGCCAGATCTCTCCGAAGCGGTCGAGGAGGAGCCGCGCTTCCTGGAAGTCGTTTCGCACGTGGACACCGCGCGGCGCGGCGGCGACCGGCCGTCGCACGAAGTGCTCCATGTCGGCGAGCAGGAAGCAGTCCTGGGCGCGCGTCGCTTCGGCTTCCGTCTGATGCACCGAGATCGACGCGCTGAAGCATGCCAGCAGCTCGATGAACCGCGGACTGTGGCTGCGGAGGTGCGCCGGATCGTGGACGGCGATTAGCAACCGGCTGTCGCTGCTCGCGAGCAGGAAGCTGCGCAGCAGCGCGATCCGTCCCGACGCGTTCAGCTCGAGCTGCACGCAGTCGGGATCGAACACCCGCAGCTCGCGCCGTAGGCCCCCGACAAGCATATCGAAGACCGCCAGATACTCGCGGCGTGTCCCGATCAGCTGCCGCTGCGGCTGCGGGAGTATTTTCGCGAGGTCATCCATTGGCGTTGTCAATTTCGATCCACCCGGCTCGGTACCAAGTGTAGAGGAGGGCGGCGGTATCCGGCGTGACCGAAGTCCCCGGGCGAAGCGCGCGCTCGTCGGCCAACTGCTCCAGAAGCCGACGGGTCCGACCCGACGCTGCAACGTGCTCGCCGTTCATGTAGAGCTGCCCGCGGCGGTAGAGCATTCCGGTCGCGAGCGCGAGCCGGATGCCGCTCCGGTCGACCGCGCGTGCAAACGGCCGCGGGCCGATCGGCTGCGCCGGTCTCACGAAGCGGACGTGCGACTTGGGCTCCGAGAGGAAGGTACCGAGAAACATCTCGACATCGGCGCGGGTCCAGCGGACCGCGGCGAGCATCGCGGCGCAACGATCGACAAGCGCCTCATCGATCGCGGCCGGCCGGCGCGAGGGTCGGAGGTCGGGATCGGCGTAGCGGCGTTCCGGGAGGTCGAGACGGTCCCCCAGAAACCCGAGAAATCCGGCGGCAAGCTCGTGCGCCGAAGGCGCGCGGAACCCGATCGAATACGTGAGGCAGGACTCGAGCGCCGTGCCTTCGTGCGCGATCCCTGGCGGCAGGTAGAGCATGTCGCCGGGCCCGAGCACCCACTCCTCGTCGGCACGGAATCGCCGCAGCACCTTCAGCGGGGCCCTGGCGTCGAGGTGGAGGTCGCGCTGGCGGCTGATCCGCCAGCGCCGGCGGCCGCGGCCCTGCAAGAGAAACACGTCGTAGGAGTCGAAATGCGGACCGACGCCGCCGCCCGGCGCGGCGTAGCTCGCCATGAGGTCGTCGAGCCGCGCGTAGGGCACGAAGCGGAAGGCGCGCATGAGGCGGTCGGCGTCCGGCACGAAGTGGTTGAGGCCCTGCACCAGCAGAGTCCAGCGGTGCGCGGGCAACTTGCGCGCGCGCGACGCGCCAAGCGGCCCGTGCTCGAGCCGCCAGCGGGCGCGATCGCGGATGACGAGCCGCGATTCGCAGTCCTCGCGCGCCGCGAGACGGAAGAGATCACTCGCGGACACGGGATCGGTGAAGCGTGGCCACGCGCCGCGGACGACGAGCGGGCGCTTCTGCCAGTAGCGGGCGAGAAACTCGCGCGCCGAGAGGCGCCCCAGCAGCGTGCGTGGGACGAACGCGTCGCGGGACATGAATTATATGAATCGACGCCGCCGCGCTTGACAACGGGGCGACGGAGATGGTTTAGAATCGCCGCGACCCTGACGGTGAAATCGCCGATGCTCCAAGCCGGTCAAGCTGCGCCGCCCTTCTCCCTGCCGGACGCCGACATGGAGACGGTGGAGCTTACCGATTTCCGCGGCCGCAAGAACGTCGTGCTGTACTTCTACCCGAAGGACCGCACACCGGGGTGCACGATGCAGGCGATCGATTTCTCCGACCACGAACACGACTTCGACAAGTACGACTCGGTCGTGCTCGGGGTCTCCTGCGACGACTGCATCACCCACGCCGAGTTCCGCGACGAGAACGGCCTGTCGATACGCCTCCTCGCCGATCCCGACGGCGACGTCTGCCGCGCGTACGGCGTGTGGCGGGAGCCGACCGGGGCGCGCCGCAGTTGCATCGTCCGGTCGACGTTCATCATCGACAAGCGCGGCAAGGTCCAGCACGCGCTCTACGGCGTCACGCCCAAGGGCCACGCCGCCGAGGTCCTGGGACTGCTCAAGTCCCTCTCCTGATGCGGGTCGCCCCCGACACGGTCGTCGGGCTCGACCTCGAGCTCGCCGACCTGTGGGGCAATCCCCTGCAGGCCGAGGAGCGGATCCGGTACCTCCACGGCCACGACGAGATCCTCCCGGCGCTCGAGCACGCGCTCGAGGGGAAGCGGGCAGGCGAGAAGGTCACGCTCCGCGTCGAGCCCGACGAGGGGTTCGGGGAGTACGACGACGCGCTGCTGCGCGTCGAGCCCCGGGCGGGGTTCCCCGAGGCGCTCGAGGTCGGGATGCAGTTCGAAGGCGTACCCGGGGGCGAGCAGGACGGCGTCATCTACACGGTCACCGACATCGCCGCCGACAAGGTGGTGCTCGACGGCAACCATCCGCTCGCCGGGATCGCGATCGAGTTCCGCGCCACGCTGCGCGACGTGCGCGGGGCGACGGCAGACGAGATCGAGGCGGGGCGCATCGACGATCCCGGCGCCATGCGCTTCCGCGTCGCGGACGCCTAGGTAGTTGTCACGATACGAGGGGGCAAAGCCGCTGACGCGGCGCCCCCTCGTGCTCCCCGAACCAAGGAAAGCGACGCCTTCGGCGTCGGTTTTTCTCTAGGCGACAGCGAGTCGCATCCGCTCGCCTTCCGCGACCAGGCTGAACCGCTTCCGGTGATACGCCGCCACCGTCGGCCGGTGCGCGATGCTCACCAGCGTCGCAGCCGGGAGGCGCACGGTGAGCAGCTCGTACAGGCGCTTCTCGCTTGCCTCGTCGAGCGCCGACGTGGCCTCGTCGAGGAACAGCCAATCGGGCTTGTGCAGCAGCGCGCGCGCGACCGCGAGCCGCTGCTGCTCGCCGCCGGAGAGCTGGAGGCTCCAGTTCTGCGCTTCGTCCAGACGGCCGGCGAGTCCTGGCAGGTCGACGTCGGCGAGCACGGTCCGGAGCGCGTCGTCGCCGAAGTCTGCGGCGGCGCCGGGGTACGCGACCGCGCCGCGCAGGCTCCCGATCGGAATGTACGGCTTCTGCGGCAGGAACAGCACGCGGGCGTTGCCGGGAAAACGCACGCGTCCGCGTCCGAACGGCCAGATGCCAGCCAGCGCGCGGAAGAGGGTGCTCTTGCCCGAGCCCGAGGGACCGGTGAGCACCACCCGATCGCCGGGCTCGATCGCGAACGCCGCGTTCGCGAGAATCGTGCGACCGTTCGGCAGCACGAGGTCGAGGTGTTCGGCACGTACCGTCCGCTCGCCGTCGCGCTGCACGTCGAGCCCGTCGTGGCGCGTCTGCCCGGCCTTCGCCTCCTCGAGCGCGCGGTGGAAGTGGAGCAGGCGGTCGACGCTCGCCTTCCAGTTGGCGAGGGTCTGGAAGGTGTTGACGAACCAGGAGAGCGACCCCTGCACGGTGCCGAAGGCGCTCGCGATCTGCGTCAGACCGCCGAGCGTTATCGCGCCCGAGAAGAAGCGGTGGCCGGCGACGAAGAACGGGAACACGACCGCGACCTGGTTGTAGCCGATGGTGAAGGTGTTGACGCGCTTGGTGATCCGCATCAGCTCCCACCAGTTCTCGCGGATGCGCTCGACGCGGTTCGCGAAGTTCCGGTTCTCGGCCGCTTCGCCCCCGTAGAGCGCGACGCCTTCGGAGTTCTCGCGCAGGCGAACCAGCGCGTAGCGGAAGTCGGCCTCGCGCTGCTCCTGCTGGAAGTTGAGCGGGATGAGCGAGCGGCCGATGGAGTAGGTGAGCACGCTCCCGACGATCGCGTAGACGAGCGCGACCCACACCAGGTAGCCGGGGATCGTCACCTCCGTTTCCCCCAGCCGCAGCGGCAGCGACCCGGACAGGTTCCAGAGGATCACCGCGAACGAGGCGAGCGTGACGATCTCGCGCATCACGCCGAGCCCCAGCGTCAGGGTGCCGGCGGTGAAAAGCCGCATGTCCTCCTGGATCCGCTGGTCGGGATTGTCGGTGCCGAGATGCTCGAGCTCCAGCCGGTAGTAGACCTGGTGACCGAGCCAGTCGTCGAGGTACTGCCGCGTGAGCCAGATCCGCCACCGCATCTGCAGCATCTGCTCGAGATAGGTCTCGTACACCGAGACCGCGATGAAGATGGCGGCGAGGAAGCAGAAGTAGCCGAGCAGCGCGAAGAAGTCGCGCTCGTCCTTCTGCTCCAGCGCGTTGTAGAACTGCCGGTTCCAGTCATTGAGCAGGACCAGCATGTAGACGAGGGAAAGCGACAGCACGACGATCGCGCTCAGCAGGCCCCACGCTCGCCACTTCTCCTCCGAGCGCCAGTACGGCTTGGAGAGTTTCCACACGTTGCCGAGGAACGTCCTCGCGTCGATCAGCACGCCGTTGGCCATCGGGATTTCACCTCGGGGAAAAGTGCCGTTGCGCGGGCGGCCGACGGCCGGCCGTGGTCAGCCAGTCGCGTCGCGCGCGTTCGCCAGACGGCGGGCGTCATCGATCAGCTCGGCGGCGGCCAGGCCCACCGGGCCGACGCCGCGTGCGGCGAGCGCGTCGGCCGCGGCGCCGTGGATGAAGACGGCGGCGATCAACGCTTCCTCCGTCGGGAAACCCTGCGCTGCGAGCGAGCCGACGATTCCGGTGAGCACGTCGCCCATGCCCGCGCTCGCCATGCCTGGATTGCCCGAGGCGTTGAGCCACCAGCGCCCGTCCGGCGCGGCGGTTACCGTGCCGTTGCCCTTCAGTGCGACAAAGGACCGGCACTTCGCGGCAAGCCGCGTCGCCGCGGCGATACGGTCGGCCTGGATCTCGGCGGTGGTGCAGCCGGCAAGGCGCGCCGCCTCCGCGGGATGCGGCGTCATCAGCGTCGGCGCCTTCCGCGCCTGCACCGCCGACTGCAGGACGCCGTACGCGGCGACGAGGTTGAGCGCATCGGCATCGAGCACGAGCGGCAGCTCGAGCCGCAGCGCCTGCGCGAGCACCCGCTGCGCGGCGGTCTCGGTACCGAGACCCGGCCCGGCCGCGATCGCGGTGAGCGGCACGTCGGCGAGCAGCTGCTCGGGCTTGCGGAGCATCAGCTCCGGCTGCGCGTAGTCGACGCACGGCGGATGATCGGTGAGCAGACCGAGGAAGACCTTGCCCGCGCCGAGCTTGATCGCCGCCCGCCCGGCGAGGAGTGCCGCACCGACCATCCCGGCGGCGCCGCCGATGATCGCGAGGGTGCCGGCAGAACCCTTGTGAAAATTCCGCGGCCGCGCCAGCAGTGGCGCCGCGACGATCGCCGCGGTCACCAGGTGCCCGCCGGGCGGCACGAGCGAGACGGCGTCGAGCCCGAGCGTCGCGACGGTGACCTCGCCACAATGATCCGGGCCATCGAGGGTAAACAGCCCCGGCTTGCGCGCGATGAACGTAACGGTATGCGTCGCAAGAAATGCGGCACCCATCACCGCACCGGTGTCGGCGTTGACGCCGCTCGGGATGTCGAGGGCCAGCTTCACGCCGGGAAGACCGCTTGCGGCGCCGACGAGCTCGGCCATCGCGCCTGCGAGCGGCCGCACGAGCCCGATGCCGAAGAGACCGTCGACGACCAGGTCGTAGCGCATGCCTGGCGGGATCGCCTTCAGCAGGCGGCCGTCGATGGCGTTCCACTTCGCGAGCGCGGCGCCGGCGTCGTGCGGTAGCTTGGCCGCGTCGCCCGCGAACACGACGTCGACGCGATAGAACCAGCGCTTGAGGTGGGTGGCCACCTCGAACGCGTCCCCGCCGTTGTTGCCCGGTCCGGCGAGCACGAGGACTGCCCGGCCGGCGTCTCCGGCGAGCGCTCGCGCCAGCTCGGCCGCGGCGAGCCCCGCCCGCTCCATGAGGTTCGCTCCCGGATCGCGCTTCAACGCCGCCGCTTCGAGCGCACGCACGCCCGCGACGGTATACAGCGGCGGCAGGTCGACCTTCATGACGGAGCGCAGTTTAACCGTCGTTGCTGCGCTATTCGTAGCGCGACAGCGTCAGCCCGTCGAGCGTGATATCCGGCGCCCGGTCGGCGACGAGATGGGCGAAGATGCGCGCCGAGCCGCACGCCATCGACCAGCCCTGCGATCCGTGCCCGACGTTGAGGAAGGGGCCGCCGATCGGCGTGCGGCCGAGGATCGGCGGGCCATCGGGCGTCATCGGCCGCAGGCCCGCCCAATAACGAGGCCGCCCGAAGTCGGCGGCATCGGGAAACAGCTCGCGCAGGGTTTGCAGGAGCTTGCCGAAGCGCTCCGGCGGGGCGTCGGTCGTGGTGGCACCGAGTTCGGCCGTGCCCGCGGCGCGCAGCCGGTTGCCAAGCGTGCCCGGGCCGCAGAGCGACCCGAGGCAGGTCTTCTCGTCATAGCCGCGGCGGATCAGGTGACCGCCGTCACTCACCCAGAAACCTCAAGCGGACTCGGCGCGGTCTCCCTATTTCGCTGAGCCGATCAGGACGTCGGGCAACCAGGTGGCGATACCGGGCACAGCAGTAATCAAGGCGATCGCGATCACCATCATGAAGAAGAACGGTAGTGCGGCCTGGCGACGTAAATGCTGTCGCTGCCGGTCATGGTCTGCAGCACGAACAGGTTGAAGCCGACGGGCGGCGTCACTTCGGCGATCTCGACCAGGAGCACGATGAAGATCCCGAACCAGACCAGATCGAAGCCGGCCTTCTGGATCATCGGCACGACGATGGAAGTGGTCAGCACGATCATCGAGATACCGTCGAGCGCGGCACCGAGCAGGAGATAGATCAGGCCAGGATCGCGATGAACATATACGGGTTCGGGTTGATCGCCGTGACCCATTCTGCAAGCGCGCGCGGAATGCCCGTAAAACCCATGCACAGCCGATAGGAAAGCCGCGCCGCCCAGGATGAACATGATCATGCAGGAAAGGCGGGTGGCGCCCATCAGGCTCGTCCAAGAAGGTCTCCCGGCTTAGAGCCGCCGCTCCACCAGGCGAGGACGAGCGCGCCGAGCACGCCGAACGCGGCCGACTCGGTTGCGGTGGCCTAGCCGAGCATCATCACCACGATGACGAAGACGATGAGCGAGGCAGGGGATGAGCATGCGCAGCTGCGCGGAGCTTCTCCGGAAACTGATCGAATGCCGGTATCCTCCGGGGTCTTTCCGGGGTTGAGCCACGCCCAGACGATGATGTAGCCGGAGAACAGCGCCATCAGCAGGAACCCCGGCAGGATCCCGGCGAGGAACACCGTCAGGATAGACACCTCGGCGGCGACTGCGTAGACGACCATGATGATCGACGGCGGGATCAGGATGCCGAGCGTGCCGCGCCGCGAGCGACCCGAGGCAGAGCTGTTCGTTGTAACCGCGTCGCCAATTCCGGCAGCGCGACCTTCGCGATCGTCGCGCAGGTCGCCGCCGACGATCCGGACACGGTGCCGAACAGTCCGCACGCGAGGATGTTGACGTGCATCAGCCGCCCGGGCAGCCAGTCGAGCCACGGCGCAAGCCCCTCGAACATCTCGTTCGAGAGAGCTTGCGTGCGGTACAGGATCTCGCCCATCCAGACGAACAGCGGAAGCGCTGCGAGCGTCCACGATGCGGTTGACCCCCAAACGACGGGAACAGGTTGATGTCGGGGGCGTGTCGTGAAGAGCTAAAGGCCTATCCAGGCCACCGCGGCGAGCGCGATCGCGATCCAGACGCCGCCTGCGAGTAGGCGCGAGCAGGAGGCATGCGAGCGCGGCGGCGATCCCGAGCGTCGTCATCGGTGCGTGCCTGCGACCGCGGTCCGTCCGCCTTCTACCGTTTCGGAGAAATCCGGCGCGCGATCGCCGCTCCTCTTCGGCGACGTTGGTAGGCGGGGCTTTGTCGCGCAGCACGATGATCGAGCTCGTCGACGATCGCGATAGCGAGGACGCGATGCCGATCACGAAGCTTATCTGGGGGATCCAGATCGGGACCATGATCAGACCCTGCGCGATCTCGTTGAATTTCCAGCTCTCGTAGACGAACGGTTCTACGGCGTAGGTCATGTAACCGACCGACGAGCGTTGAAACGACCCAGGGCGAACATCTCCGCCCACCAGCGCGCTTGCGGTTTCAGAGCGCCGAGAAACAACCCGACGCGAATCAACTCACCCTGCGAACGTGTGCGCCATCGGCAGGAAAGCGGCCGCGGCGCAAAACCAGCCGGTGAGATCGTCGGCGCCGCGCACTTGGATCCCGACTTCACGGCCGGCGACCTGAATCAGCATCAGCGCCGCGGTGGCCGCGAGGAAAACCGCCGCGAGGACGGCACGGCGAAGTACAGCGAGTTCAGTGCGTTACGAACGCGCTCGCCATGGCTCCCGACCTCCCCTTTCAAGTCATTGCGAATCTGCCCGTAGTGGAATCCCTGCCCGCCCGCGCGGCCCTATTGCTTGCGTAGTTCTGAACCAGCGCCTCGCCATCCGATTTGGCCTTCTTTGTCCATTCGCTCAAGATCGTCTTGCCTACGTCATTGAACGCCGCTGTCAACGCCGCGTCGGGCTTCACGACGGTCACGCCGTTGTCGGCGAGCGTTTCAGGCTGGCGGCATCTCTTTCTCGTGCCGAATCACCCAGCCGCGCTTTTCGGCGTTGACCGCGGCCTCCATTAGCGCCTTGCGGATGTCTTCGGGTAACCTGCGCCACGCGCGCTCGTTGCGATCACCACGACTTTCTCGGGTGAAAGGCGCTTGAGTTGTAGTAGTACTTGACGAACTCCCATGCCTTCGAGTCGACCCCTGTCGCGGTCGACGTGATCATGGCGGTGCACGATGTTGGTCGCGAACGCTTGCGGCACTTCCGCCGCTTGCACCATGGTCGGCATCGCGCCGACCAGCTCCGCCATTCGCGCCGTCATCGGGTTGTAGGTGCGGAACTTCGCGCCCTTCAGGTCGGCGAATCGAATTGATCGGGGTCTTGGTGTAGATGCCCTGACCCGGCCACGCCACCGAATACAGGACGCGCAAGCCGCGCCGTTGCATCCTTTTCTCGACAAACGGTTTGTGCGCCTGAAAGAACTTCCAGGCATTGTCAAACCCGATGGCGACGAACGGGATGTTGTCGGCCTCGAAGAACGGGTCTTCGTTCCCGAACTGCGAGCAGGAAGTCTCGGCCATGTTCACCTGGCCGGTCGAACGCCGCGCAGGATGTCGGGATGCTTGATCAACGACGCATTGCTGTGGACGATGATGCTCCAACTGACCTTTGGTCGCTTTCTTGACCTCGTCGGCGAAGGTGCGGATGTTCTGGGTGTGAAAATTCGTGTCGAGTAGGGGGTCGGCATGTCCAATTTGGTCTGCGCCTGCAGAGATGAGACTAAGCCCAGCGGCGATGCTCCGAGCACCAACAGGCCCAAGGTCGAGGAAAAAAATTGTCGGAGTAGCATCGCAACCTCCTCAGTCATGAATAAGAAGAACCACTGTCAGGTGCCTCGACATCGTCATGGCTCACCGTAACCTCCCCCACCGGGAGTCTCGATGACAAAAGTGTCTCCTGGCGCCACGGCAGTGTCGGCAGTGGCGTCCAGCTCTACCACGCCGCCATCGCCGCGCTTTACCCAGTTTCTCCCCAGTTGCCCCGGCTTACCCCCAGCCATGCCGTAGGGAGGGATGCGCCAGTGACCGCGACACGATAGCCGCCGTCATCGCTTCGCGGAACTTGACTTTTCTCACGACACCGTCCCCGCCGCGATGTCGTCCCGCTCCACCACTGCCACGACGGATGGCGAAACTCTCCAGGAGCACGGGGTAACGCAGCTCGAGAACTTCCGGATCGGTGAGGCGTGAATTGGTCAGTTGGTCTGCACCGCACGCGCCGTAAAGGGCGACACTTGGGCTTGGGCCGCACCCCACGCGCCGGCAAGGGCGATCACCGGCAGAACGATTTCTTCCGGAGTCTGGAGAACACCGGTGGCCTTCCGGATGGTCTCGCCCAGCTCTTCGAAGCGTTTGCGCACGAGGTCGACGTCGAGCGGCTGATCGGCATGCGGTCCGAACACCTTGGGAAAGAATGCCGGCTGGATCTTTCCGAGCATCACATTGCAGTCGGTCACGGCTAGCGGACCGCCTTTGCGGTAGGCGGCCGGCCCGGGGTGTGCGCCCGCCGATTCGGGACCAACGCGGTAGCGCACGCCATCGAAGTTCAAGATCGAACCCCCACCCGCGGCGACAGTGTGAATGCTCATCATGGGGACGCGCATGCGCACGCCGGCGACTTGGGTTTCGAACACTCGCTCGTATTCGCCGTTGTAGTGGGAGACATCGGTGGAAGTGCCACCCATATCGAAGCCGATGATCTTGTCGAAGCCAGCCATAGCGGAGGTACGCACCGCACCCACGATACCTCCCGCAGGGCCGGACAGAATGCTGTCCTTCCCCTGAAACCAGCGGGCGTCGGTCAAGCCGCCGTTGGATTGCATGAACAGAAGCCGCGTCTCGCCGAGGTCGGCCGCGACGCGATCAACGTAGCGGCGCAATATGGGGGAAAGATAAGCGTCGACCACGGTCGTGTCGCCGCGGCTCACCAGCTTGATCATCGGGCTCACGGCGTGGGAGACCGAGATTTGGGTGAACCCGATCTCCTTGGCGAGATTGGCGAGCCATCTTTCGTGCTCGGGGTAGCGATAGCCGTGCACGAGCACGATGGCGAGCGCGCGGATCTCCTGGTCAAACACCGCTTGCAGCTTGCTCCGGGCATCTTTCAGATCCAGCGGGACGAGAATCTCGCCGTCCGTCGTCACCCGCTCCTTCACCTCGACGACGACCTCGTAGAGCAGTTCCGGCAGGACGATATGCCGGTCGAACAACCTGGGTCGGTTCTGGTAAGCGATCCTCAAGGCGTCGTGAAACCCTTCGGTGATAACGAGCGCGCAGCGATCGCTTTCCGTCCTGAGCGCCTTGATGGTCATCGGTCCCTCTCCTGTGGGCAGCGAAGGAAGCGTAGCGAAATTCCCCAGGCGGCACAATGCGCGTCCTGTCGCTGTCGGTTCACCGCTTTGCGCCGAGCGCCGCCAGCACTGCGTCGCCGATCGCCAGCGCGCAGGTGAGGCCGGGCGATTCGATGCCAAAGAGATTGACGAGCCCGGCAACGCCGTGGTCGCGCGGGCCCGCGATCAGAAAGTCCGCGGCCTTCTCGCGCGGTCCAACGATCTTCGGCCGGATGCCCGAGTAGCCGGGCGCCAGCCGCCCGTCCTCGAGACCGGGCCAGTATTCCCGGATCGCGGCGTAGAAGCTGTCCGCGCGGCGCGGGTCGACGTCGTAGCCGATCGTGTCGATCCATTCGACGTCGGGGCCGAACCGCGCCTGGCCGCCGAGGTCGATCGTGATGTGAACCCCGAGGCCGGCCTCGTTCGGCATCGGGTAGACGAGCCGCGAGAACGGCGCGCTTCCGACAAGGGAGTAGTAGTTGCCCTTGGCGTAATAGGTCGGCGGCACGTGCGCGCGCGGAAAGCCCGCGAGCGAGGCGGCGATCCGCTGCGCATGGAGGCCGCCCGAGTTCACCACCGTCCGCGCGAGGACGCGCAGGGGCTCGTCGCCGCCGGTCTCGATCTCGATGCCGTCCGCGCGCACCGCGCCGCCGGTCACCGGGCTCTTGAAGGCGATCATTGCGCCGCGCGCCTCGGCGTCGCCCTGGAACGCGAGCATGAAGCCGTGGCTGTCGATCACGCCGGTCGAAGGGGAGAGATAGGCGGCGACGCAACGGAGCTGCGGCTCGAGCGCGCGCGCCTCAGCGGCGCTGAGCGCCCGCAGGTCCGTTACACCGTTCGCGTCGGCCTGCTCCTTGATCGCGTGCAGCTTCGGGAGCTGCTTCTCGTCGGTCGCGACGAGCAGCTTGCCGCAGCGCTTGTAGGCGATCCCGCGCTCGTCGCAATAGCGGTAGAGCGCGTGCTTGCCCGCCACGCAGAGCGTGGCCTTCAGCGAGCCGGGCGGATAGTAGATGCCGGCATGGATGACCTCGGAGTTGCGCGAACTGGTCTCGGTGCCGATCGCCTCCGCGGCTTCCAGCACCACCACCTCGCGGCCGGCGAGCGCGAGCGCGCGGGCTACCGCGAGTCCCACCACGCCGGCGCCGATGACGACCGCGTCTAGACGCTCCATTCGTTCCTCGTACGCCGAACCGCGCGAGTGCCGCCGGACATGCCGCCGATTGTACTCACGTCGCTATAATGGCCAGAGACCTGCCGCGTGCTGCCATGGACCCCACGGAACTTCTCTCTTCACCCCGCGCGGCTCGCCGGGCGGCGCGATCGGGGGAGCTGAAGGGCAACACCGCCGGCGTCGCTTACGGGTTCGTCCAGGGCAACGTCGCGATCCTGCCGGGCGACTGGGCGGGCGAGTTCGAGCGCTTCTGCCAGCGCAACCCCAAGCCGTGTCCGGTGCTCGCGATCGGCGACCCCGGCGACCCGCTGCTGCCCACCCTCGGCGCCGACATCGACATTCGGACCGACTGCCCCCGCTACCGCGTGTTCGAGAACGGGAGATGCGTCGACGAACCGCACGACGTAGGGCGCTGGTGGCGCGACGATCTGGTCACCTTCGTCCTCGGCTGTTCGTTCTCGTTCGAGCAGGCGCTGCTCGAGGCGGGCGTCCCGCTGCGGCACATCGAGGAGGGCAAGAACGTTGCCATGTGGCGCACGAACGTCCCCACCGTTCCCGCCGGCCGCTTTCACGGGCCGCTGGTCGTGTCGATGAGGCCGTTCAGGCCGGCCCACGCAATTCGCGCGATTCAGATCACCTCGCGCTTTCCGAACGTGCACGGCGCGCCCGTCCACATCGGTCTGCCGGGAGCGATCGGAATCCGCGACCTCTCGCAGCCCGACTGGGGCGACGCGGTCGAGGTGAGGCCCGACGAGCTGCCCGTCTTCTGGGCCTGCGGCGTGACGCCGCAGGCAGTGGTGCAACACGCGAATGTCCCGTTCTGCATCACTCATTTTCCGGGGTCGATGCTGGTGACCGACCGCCGGAACGCCGAGCTTGCAGTTCTTTAGTGTCCATAGTGCGCGGCGACGGCGCACCCGACGGGGATCGCTCGGCTGATCCGCGCCGGCATTTCGTCGCAAACCACGTTCTAACCGGCATCCAGGTTCCGCAGCGGGGCGCCAACGTCGTCCGCGGGTAGCCGCTCCCGCCGCGCTCGGCGCGCCATGGAGGGCTGCGCCACGGCCGGTGGTCTTCGCGGTCCCGATGGCGCTCGGCTTCGACGAGACGTCCTGCGTTCATCGGCCAGGCGACGGGTTCGTGATCGGGACCCCCGGCAGGGGCGGATACTGCACGCCGCATTAGTGCCGCAACCCTCGGCACGCAAAGGAATAAACTCCATGCGCGGGGGCACTTTTGCACGGCCCCGGCCCGGGGGCCAATGCTAGGATTGCGAGCCTTTCAGCGCATCCGACGCCAACCCTCCGTCCCGCATGGATAGAAGAACGGTTCTCACCAAGACCGCAAAGGGCTTGATGGAGGTCACCGGCAAGACGAGCCTGCTGCCGCGCGACCTGCGCAACGTCCTGTCCCAGGTCGACGGCAAGGCCACCGTCGGCGACCTGCATCAGAAGCTCGACAAGTACTCCGAGACGAAGCTGCTCGAGACGCTCCGCAAGCTGTCCAAGGACGGCTTCGTGCGCGAGTTCGTCTCGGCACCTGCGAGCATCTCGCCGCCGTCGCAGGTGCCGATCGTCCAGGAGGACATGGACCTCGATTTCACGGCGCTTATGAGCAAGCCGCCGAACAAGGCCGAGGTGAGCGCGCAGACCCATGCCGAGGCCGAGGAAGTCGCGCGGCAGGTCGCGCAGGCGCGCGCGCGACAGGGCACAGACGTGAACGCGAAAGTGGCAACGGAGGCGCGCGCAAGGACCGAAACCGAGGCGAAAGTGCGCGCCGAGGCCGAGGCGCGGTCGAAGCGGGAGGCCGCGGAACGGGCAGCGAAGGAAGCCGCGGAGAAGGCCCGGCGCGAGGCCGACGAAAAGGCGAAGCGCGAAGCGGAGGAGAAAGCCAGGCGGGAAGCCGAGGAGCGGGCGAAGCGGGAGGCCGCGGAACGGGCAGCGAAGGAAGCCGCGGAGAAGGCTCGGCGCGAGGCCGACGAAAAGGCGAAGCGCGAGGCGGAGGAGAAAGCCAAGCGGGAAGCCGAGGAGCGGGCGAAGCGGGAGGCCGCGGAACGGGCAGCGAAGGAAGCCGCGGAGAAGGCAGCGCGAGGCCGCGAAGAAGCCGAGGCGGAGGAGAGCAAAGGCGAAGCGCGAGGCGGAGGAGAAAGCCAGAGCGGGAAGCCGAGGAGCCGGGCGAAGCGGGAGGCTGAGGAGAAGGCGAAGCGGGAGGCTGCGGAACGGGCAGCGAAGGAAGCCGCGGAGAAGGCTCGGCGCGAGGCCGACGAAAAGGCGAAGCGCGAGGCGGAGGAGAAAGCCAAGCGGGAAGCCGAGGAGCGGGCGAAGCGGGAGGCTGCGGAACGGGCAGCGAAGGAAGCCGCGGAGAAAGCGCGGCGCGAGGCCGACGAAAAGGCGAAGCGCGAGGCGGAGGAGAAAGCCAAGCGGGAAGCCGAGGAGCGGGCGAAGCGGGAGGCTGCGGAACGGGCAGCGAAGGAAGCCGCGGCGAAGGCGCATCGCGAGGCCGAAGAGCGGGCAAAGCGCGAGGCCGAGGCGCAGGCGAGGCGGGAGGCCGAGCAGAAGGCCAGGCGAGAAGCTGAGGAGAAAGCGAAGCGCGAAGCCGACGAGCGCAACCGCCGGGAAGCGGAAGAGCGGGCGCGCCGGGAGTCGGAGCAGCGGGCGCGGCGCGAGGGGGAGGAGCGCGCGCAGCGCGAGCAGGAAGACCGGATCCGCCGCGAGCTCGAGGACCGCGTGCGGCAGGCCGAGGATCAGGCGCGGCACGAAGCCAAGGAGCGTTCGAAGCGCGAAGCGGCCGAGCGGGCGAAGCGCGACGCCACCGAGCGTGGACGGCGTGAAGCCGAGGAGCGCGACCGCCGCGAGGCCGAGGAGCGGTCGCGGCGCGAGGCCGATGCGCACGCGCAGCGCGAGGCCGAGGAAGCTGCGCGGCGCGAGTCAGCGGAAGCCGCGCGGCGCGAGGACGAGGAAGCGCGCGCGCGGCGCGAGGCCGAGACCCGCGCACGGGAAGACGAGAAGGCGCGCGCGAAGGCTGAAGCCGAGGCGGCCGCGCGGGCGCGCCGCGACGAGCGGGCGCGCGAGAAGGCCGATGCCGAGGACCGCGCGCGGGAGACGCGCAAGGAACAGGAGAAGGACGCCGCGCAGGTAGCGGCGCGCCTGGAAAAGATCCGCGCCGGCAAAAGCAGCCGCGGGCTCGGGAAGCTCGTCGGCATCGGCCTGGCGGTGCTGCTCGTGACCGGCCTCGTCTACCTGCAGTTCTTCATGCCGCTCGATATCGCGCAGTACGAGCGTCTGGCATCGACCCAGCTGGGCACGCCGGTGAAGATCGGGTCCGGCAGCATCTCGATCCTGCCGACGCCCTCGCTCCGCCTCGAAAACATCTCGGTCGGCAACGACGACAACGTCAAGATTGCAGTGGCGACCGCGCATCCGGACTTCGTCTCCGCGATCAGCGGGCAGCCGCAGCTGAAATCGCTCGACCTGGAAGGGGTCACGTTTGACGCCGCGGGTCTCGCGGGCGCTCTCTTCGGTCGCGGGAAGGGCACGGCGCTCGGGCTCGAACACGTACGCGCGACGGGGGTGAGGATCGTGGTCCCCGGGGTGACGTTTCCCGAGCTCGAAGCCACCGCGACGTTGGAGCCGGACGGAAACGTCCAGAAGATCGTCGTCAACAACCCGCCCAAGACCATCGCGGCGGAGATCCAGCCGCAGCGCGGGAAGGCGTTGATCGACCTCACTATGATCAAGCCGGCTGCGCTGCTCGGCCTGCCGTTCGAGGTGGAGAGCCTGTCCACGAGAGGGGTCGCGACGCCGACCGAGTTCGCAGCGTCGGAGTTCGACGCGCGGTTCCTCGACGGCATCACGCGCGGCAAGGGCACCCTGCGCTGGGCGGGTTCCCTCGCGTTCGACGGGAATTTCGAGCTGCGGCAGGTCGACGCGAAGCGCATCACGCCGATCCTCGTTGGCCGGCTGCAGGGCAGCGGAGTACTGGCCGCGCAGGGCGAGTCGCTCGAGAAGCTCGGTCCGGGCGCGCGCGTCGACGGCAACTTCACCGTGTCCAAGGGTCAGATCGCCGGCGTGGATCTGCCGCGCACGCTGCAATCGGGCAAGAGCGTCGGCGGGTCGACGCCGTTCAACGAGCTGACGGCGCAGGCGCAACTCGGCCACGGCCGGCTCGCGCTGCGCGGCGTGAAGATCGACGCCGGCGCGCTCTCGGCGAACGGCGCAATCGACGTCGACGGTGGCAAATCGCTCGCCGGCCGGTTCGCGGCCGACATGAAGACGCCAGGCGGCATGCTGCGTGCGACGCTGCAGGTCTCGGGCACACCGAGTCAGCTCGCCATCAAGCGGTAGTCTTGACGATGCGAGGGGCACACCCCCTCGTGCTCGTGACGCGGCGGTTTCCGCAGTAGGCGACGGCGGCGCACGCCGGTATAATTCGCGCCGTAATGCCGATCCTCCGTTTGCGCGGGAGCACGGCGCTCTCCGCGTTCCGCCGGGCGAAGCTCGACACCGCCCTCAAGGCACTGCACCCCAGCCTGGCCGTCGCGGCAAGCGATTTCTGGCACTTCGTGGAGCTCGAGCGCGAGGCCACCGGGCTCGAGCGCGCCGCGCTCGACCGGCTGCTCCGGTATGGCGACGTGCCGGGCGATACGGCACGAGGCACCACGCTCTATCTCGTCACGCCGCGACTCGGCACGATCTCGCCGTGGTCGTCGAAGGCGACCGATATCGCCCGCAACTGCGGCCTCGGCTTCATCCGCCGGATCGAGCGCGGCATTGCGCACCACGTCGCTGGCGGCGGACCGAGCCGGGACCGGGTCGCACGCCTGCTGCACGACCGGATGACCGAGACGGTCCTCGATCGGATCGAGGCTGCCGACGCGCTGTTCCGGCATGCCCAGCCGCGCCCCCTCGCCCGCGTTCCGGTGCTCGAGGACGGGCGCGGCGCGATCGAGCGCGCCAACGCGGTGATGGGGCTCGCGCTTTCCGAGGACGAGATCGACTACCTCGTCGACGTCTTCACGCGTCTCGGGCGCGATCCGACCGACGTCGAGCTGACGATGTTCGCGCAGGCGAACTCTGAGCACTGCCGGCACAAGATCTTCAACGCTTCGTGGATCGTCGACGGGAAGCCGCGCGAGCACAGCCTGTTTGGAATGATCCGCACGACCCATGCGGCGAACCCCCAGGGGACGGTGCTGGCGTACGCCGACAACGCCGCGGTGCTGGAAGGGCGTGTCGCGCAACGGTTCTTCGCCGACGGCGACGGGCGGTACCGCAGCCACGAGGAATTGACGCACTACCTGGCGAAAGTGGAGACGCACAACCACCCGACGGCGATCTCGCCCTTTCCAGGCGCCGCGACCGGTTCCGGCGGCGAGCTCCGCGACGAGGGGGCGACCGGGCGCGGCGCGAAACCGAAGGCGGGTCTCGTCGGATTCAGCGTGTCGAATCTGCGCATCCCGGAGTTCGTGCAGCCGTGGGAGCACGACGCCGGGAAGCCCGACCGCATCGCGTCCGCGCTCGAGATCATGCTCGAAGGCCCGATCGGCGCCGCCTCGTTCAACAACGAGTTCGGACGGCCGAACCTCGCCGGCTACTTTCGGGCATTCGAGATGCCGGCAGGCGGCGTCGTGCGCGGCTATCACAAGCCGATCATGGTCGCCGGGGGCGTGGGCAGCCTGCGCGCACCGCTCGCGCTCAAGAGTCCGATTCCGCCGGGGGCGCTGCTCGTGCAGCTCGGCGGTCCCGGCATGCTGATCGGCATGGGCGGCGGTGCGGCTTCGTCGCTGGAGGCGGGTGCGAACCCCGCCGATCTGGACTTCGATTCGGTCCAGCGCGGCAACGCCGAGATCCAGCGCCGGGCACAGGAGGTCATCGATGCCTGCGCCGCGCTCGGGGCGGCGAGCCCCGTACTCTCGATCCACGACGTCGGGGCGGGCGGGCTGTCGAACGCGCTCCCCGAGCTCGCGCACGGCGCCGGGAGGGGTGCGACGATCGATCTGCGCGCGCCGCCGAGCGAAGAGCCCGGCATGACGCCGCGCGAGGTGTGGTGCAACGAGGCGCAGGAGCGCTACGTGCTCGCGATTCCGCCCGGGCGTCTTGCCGAGTTCCGTGCGATCTGCGAGCGCGAGCGGTGCCCGTTCGCAGTGGCCGGGACGGCGACGGCCGACGGCCGCCTGGTCGTCGCGGACCCGCAGTTCGGCAACACGCCGGTCGATGTCGACCTCGCCATCATCCTCGGCAAGCCGCCCAAGATGGTGCGCGACGTCCGGCATGTCGAGCGGGTCCCGTCGCCGCTCGATCTGCGCGCCGCCGAGCTGAAGGAGGCCTGCTACCGCGTGCTGCGCGCGCCGACGGTCGCCAACAAGGGCTTCCTCGTCACCATCGGCGATCGCACCGTCGGCGGCCTGAGCTCGCGCGACCAGATGGTCGGCCCCTGGCAGGTGCCGGTTGCCGACTGCGCGGTGACACTCACCGACTTCACCGGCTACGAGGGCGAGGCGTTCGCGATGGGCGAGCGCACGCCGCTCGCGGTCATCGATGCTCCGGCCTCGGGCCGGATGGCGGTCGGCGAGGCGCTCACCAACCTCGCAGCGGCCCCCGTCGACGATCTCGCGCGCGTGAAGTTGTCCGCGAACTGGATGGCCGCCGCCGGGTTTCCCGGCGAGGACGCAGCGCTCTACGACACGGTGCACGCCGTCGCGCTGGAGCTTTGCCCGCAACTCGGTGTCGCGATACCGGTCGGGAAGGATTCGCTGTCGATGCGCACGACGTGGCAGGAGCAGGGTGAGACGAGGGAAGTCGTCGCGCCGCTGTCGCTCGTCGTGTCGGCCTTCGCTTCGAGCGAGGACGCGCGCCGGGCACTGACGCCGCAGCTGCGGACCGATACCGATGCAACCGAGCTCATCCTGATCGACCTCGGGCGCGGCAGGAATCGTCTCGGCGGCTCGCAGCTCGCGCAGGTCTTCGGCCAGCTCGGCGACGCGGTTCCCGACCTCGACGACGCCGCGGCGCTGAGGGCGTTTTTCGCGGCGATCCAGGCCCTCAACCGGGACGGGCTACTTCTCGCCTACCACGATCGCTCCGACGGTGGGCTCTTCGCGTGCGTGTGCGAGATGGCGTTCGCCGGACATTGCGGGGCCACCGTCAACCTCGACCTCCTCGGCTACGACCCGCTCGCGCACGACGTCGACGGGAACGAGCGCCGGCCCGAGCTCATGCAGGGGCGCGACCTCGAGCGCGTGCTCGCCGGCCTCTTCGCCGAGGAGCTGGGCGCCGTCGTCCAGGTCCGCGCGGATGACCGAACGGCCGTGGTGCGCCGGCTCGCGGACGCCGGGCTGCACGCGATCGTGATCGGCGCACCGAATGCGCGCGACGAGATTCGCCTGGTACGAAGCGCGAAGCCGGTGCTAGCCGAGCGCCGGATCGATCTCGAGCGCGCCTGGTCGGAGGTGAGCTACCGGATGCAGCGGCTGCGCGACAACCCGGCGTGCGCGCAGGAGGAGTTCGACCGGCGTCTGGACGCCGACGATCCGGGCTTGAGCGCGCACCTGGTGTTCGATCCGCGTGAGGACGTCGCGGCCCCGTTCGTCGGGCGCGGCGCGAGGCCTCGGGTCGCGATACTCCGGGAGCAGGGCGTGAACGGGCAGGTCGAGATGGCCGCGGCGTTCGACCGCGCCGGCTTCGAGGCGGTCGACGTGCACATGAGCGACATCCTCGCGTCCCGGATCGGGCTGGCCGGCTTCAAGGGCATCGCGGCGTGCGGCGGGTTCTCCTACGGCGACGTCCTGGGCGCGGGCGAGGGCTGGGCGAAGTCGATCCTGTTCAATCCACGCGCGCGGCACGAGTTCGAGTCCTTCTTCGGGCGGACCGACACCTTCGGGCTCGGCGTCTGCAACGGGTGCCAGATGATGGCGGCGCTCCGCGAGCTCGTCCCCGGCGCGGCCGACTGGCCGCGGTTCCGGCGCAACCGCTCGGAGCAGTTCGAGGCGCGCTTCGTCATGGTGGAGGTAACCGACAGCCCGTCGATCCTCTTCAACGGCATGACGGGCAGCCGGATGCCGATCGCGACGGCGCATGGCGAAGGCCTGGCGGCGTTCGCGAGTCCGGCGGCGCGAGCGCGGGCGTTAACGTGCCTTCGCTTCGTCGACAATCGCGGCGCGCCGACCGAGACCTACCCGCTCAATCCCAACGGTTCGCCGGGCGGCATCACCGGCCTGACCACGCCGGATGGGCGCTTTACGATCCTCATGCCGCACCCGGAGCGGGTGTTCCGCGCCGTGCAGTGGTCCTGGCGACCGGGTGGGGCTCGCGGTGACGAGAGCGCTTGGCTGCGACTCTTCCGCAACGCGCGAGCCTGGGTGGGTTGAGCCGGGGCAGGCGGCGGAAACGGGAGCCGCGAACCCCGACTGCTGGACCGCGCGACTGGCCGGCTACTCGACCTTCGCCTTCGCGCGCAGGTCGGACACGCTGCGGGAGAAGGCCTGCTCCTGGAGGCGCTCGGTGATTTGCGGCTTCACTTCCTCGAACGGCGGGAACTTCGCCGGCCGGACGTCCTCGACGAGGATGACGTGCCAGCCGAACTGCGTCTGTACCGGCGTCTCGGTGTACTTGCCCTTGTCCAGCTTGACGATCGCGTCGCCGAAGGGCTTCACGTAGCCGGCGGGCGAGTTCCAGTCGAGGTCGCCGCCGCGGTCCTTCGAGCCCGGGTCCTTCGACTGCTTCGCCAGCTCCTCGAACTTGCGGCCTTTCTTGAGGTCGGCGATCACCTGCTTCGCCTCGTCCTCCTTCTCGAGCAGGATGTGGCGCGTTTTGTACTCCTTGTCGCCGCGTGCGCTCTTGAGCTTGTCGTACTCGGTCCGGAGCTGCGCGTCGGGGATCGGATTCGCCTTGATGAAATCCGCGATATAGGCGTTCCACAGGACCTGCTGCCGCGCGAGGTCGAGCTGCGCCAGGACGTCGGGACTCTTGGCCAGCCCCTTGCGCGTCGCCTCCTGCGCGACGATCTCGCGCACGATCAGCTGCTCGCGCACCTCGTCTCGAAGCTGCGGCGAGTCGGGCACGCCGCGCGCGGCCTGCGATTTGACGATCGAATCGATCCGCGCCGCCGGGATCGCGACGCCGTTGACGGTCGCTCCCTTCGCTGGCGCGGCCGGCGTCTGTGCGAGCGCCGTAATGGCCGGGAGACCGAGCCCGAGCAGCGTAGCGACTGCGAGGCCCAGGCGGATGCGTGTCATCGGTGTTCCTTTCACTGAAATGGGGTAATCGGGTCGGCGCCGGCCAGCTCTTCGGGCGCGAGCGCCTGAATGCTCAATGCGTGGATTTCCCGGCGCATCATCGGGCCGAGCGCGCCGTAGACCATGCGGTGCCGTGCGACCGTGCGGAGCCCGCGAAACCGGGGCGAGACGATCGTGAGCCGGTAGTGTCCGCCGCCGCTAGCGGCACCCGCGTGGCCGGCGTGCGCCGCGCTCTCGTCGACGAGGTCGAGCGCCTCGGGATCGAGCGCGGCGAGCCGCTCGCGAATCGTCTGCGGGACGTCGGTCATCGCTTTTCCTCGACGTACTTCGCGAGGAACAGCCCCTGCGCCAGGACGAACAGCAGCATGAGGCCCATACCGCCGAACAGCTTGAAGTTGACCCAGGCGTCGGTGGAGAAATTGTAGGCGACGAGGAGGTTCGCCGCCCCCATGAACGCGAAGAACCCGATCCAGCTCCGGCTGAGCTTGCGCCAGGCGTGGTCGGGCAGGACGAGCTGGTCGCCGAGCAGCGCGCGGACCAGATTGCGGCCGAACAACATCTCCCCGCCGGCGAGGACGGCGGCGAACAGCCAGTACAGCACCGTCGGTTTCCACTTGATGAACGTCTCGTCCTGGAGCGCGAGGGTGGCGCCGCCGAACACGGCGATGATGGCGAGGCTCGCCCACAGCATCGGCTCCACTTTCCGGCCGCGCAGCTTGAGCCAGCCGACCTGCGCGAACGTCGCCGCGATCGCGACGGCCGTTGCGACGTAGATGTCGAAGAGCTTGAACGCGACGAAGAAGAGGATGACCGGGAAGAGGTCGAACAGGAACTTCATGCGGGCGGCATTATCCCACGACGCCACCCGGCCCGCTGCGGGCGGGATGGCCGGGGATCCCGGCGCAGCCTCGGGACTACCCCTTGTCGAACTTGAGCGACGCCGAGTTGATGCAGTAGCGCAGGCCCGTCGGCTCGGGGCCATCGTCGAAGACGTGCCCGAGGTGCGCGTCGCAGCGCGCGCAATGCACCTCGGTCCGGGTCATCAAGAAGCTCGAGTCCGCCTGGGTCTCGACGGCGCCCGGGCTTCGGGGCTGCCAGTAGGACGGCCAGCCGGTGCCGGAATCGAACTTGTGCTCGGAGCTGAAGAGCGGCTGGCCGCAGCACACGCAGGTGTACGTTCCCTTGTCGTGGTGATCCCAGTAGATGCCCGAAAAGGCGCGTTCCGTGCCGTGCCCGCGCGTCACCTTGTACTGGTGGTCGGTCAGCTGCTTCCGCCACTCCTCGTCGGACTTGCAGATCTTCTCGTCGCTCTTCTCTGCCATGGGACCTCCTGGGGACGCGGTCCTTGGTCGCCCGGCGGCGCCGGACCTTGCACCGGCTGCGGCTAGAATACTTGATCGCATTCCACCAAGGAAAGTCCATGCCGCTGGCGAAGATGGTCGAATACCGGGACGCCGCCCCGGAGGTCCGTGCGGTGTTCGACGACATCATGGCGACTCGCAAGACCGACTGGGTCAACAACTTCTGGAAAGTCCTCGCGAGCCACCCGCCGACGATGCGGCGAACGTGGGAGGACGTGAAGCAGGTGATGGCGCCAGGCGCGCTCGATCCGCTGGTGAAGGAGATGCTCTACGTGGCGGTCAGCGTGACGAATGGCTGCGAGTACTGCATCCATTCGCACATTGCGTCGGCACGGGCGCAGGGCATGACCGACGCGCAATTTGCCGAGTTGATGGCGGTCGTTGCGCTCGCGAACGAGACCAACCGGTTCGCCGAGGGCTACCGCATCCCGGTGGACCCGCAGTTCCAGCCGGGATAGCCCGGCCGGCCGATGGAGTGGGACTTCACGACGCTCGCCACGCCCGGGCGTTACAAGCTGCTCGTGGCGCTCGTCACCCCGCGGCCGATTGCGTTCGTGTCCACGCGCGGACTGGACGGCGTCGACAACGCCGCCCCGTTCAGCTTCTTCAACGTCCTCGGCGAGGACCCGCCGGTCGTGATCGTGAGCATCGAGCGCCGGATCGACGGCCGACCCAAGGACTCGGCGCGCAATATCCTCGACAGCGGTGAGTTCGTCGTGAACATGGTGGACGAGCAGCTGCTCGAGCAGATGCACCTGTGCTCGGTCGAGTTCCCGTCCGAGACCAGCGAGTTCGCCCAAGCCGGGCTCACCGCGGTGCCGGCGCGGAAGGTGGGGGCGCCGCGGGTCGCCGAGGCGCCGGTGTCGATGGAGTGCCGGCTGCATACGCGGGTGCCATTCGAGAAGCGCGATCTTCTCATCGGCGAGATCGTGTGGCTGCACGTTCGCGACGGGCTGGTCGACCCGCAAACGCTTCGCGTCACCTCGGACTACGCGCCCGTCGGCCGCCTTTACGCGAACATGTATACGCGCACCCGCGACCGCGTCGCGCTCGACCAGAACGCGTACGTCGAGGCGATGCGGCGGCTCGGGCGTGTCTAGGGTCGAGGAAGGCATGATGACCAAGCCCGATTGGGAAGCTCGCGGGTTTACCTGTGAGCTGTGGGTCGATTCGCCGGGCCAGGTGTGGCCGGATTTCATCCACGACGCGGATGAGCTCGTCATGGTGGCGGATGGCGTGATTGAGCTCGAGTTCGACGGCCGCCGCGTTCGCCCGGCGCCGGGTGAGGAAGTCCTGATCCCGGCGCGCGCGGTCCATACCGTGCGCAATGTCGGGAGCACGACCGCCCGCTGGTACTTTGGATATCGCCGCCGCTAACGCGGCGCCGGCCAGTCGTCCACGCGGATCCGTGCGATCACCTTGAACCCGTCCCCGGCGGGCTGAACCACGGCCGCCTCGCCCTCCGCGAGATAAGGCGGCCCGGCGAGAGCGTAGAACGGGTTGCCGTGGCTCACGATCACGTCGTTCGCGCCGCGTGCAGGCGGCTGCGAGAGGAGCCTGCGGAGCATCGCATACCGGGCGTCGTCGTCGGGCTGCGCCGGCCCTCCGCGCACGTCGGAGGTCTTCTCCGCGCGCCCGAACGCGAGCTCGGCGGTTTCGACGGTGCGGCAGAACGGGCTCGCCCGGACCTTCCCGATCGGGATCCCGAGCGCGCGGATCGCGGCGCCGATCGCGCGCGCATCGGCGCGGCCGCGATCGACCAGGTTGCGCTGGGTCGGGCAGTCGTCGAAGCTCGTCATCCCGGCGTCGTTCTTCGTCAAGTCGGTGGCCGCGTGCCGGAAGTAGAGGACGTAGCCGCCGTGACGCAGGAGGTCGACCGCAGCCTCCGGCGCAAGCAGCGGCTCCGCGGCGCCAGTCGACGAGGCCGCGAGCGCGAACAATGCGAGGCACCGGAGCGCGAGCATGGCGGAAAAGCTAGCATACGCCCGCATGCCGGGCTTGCGCCCGGAAGCGGACGAGGAGGAAATCATGCGTCGACCGTCCTGCTGGCTGTCCCTCGCGCTCGCCGTCGCGCTCGCGCCCGCGGCGCATGCGCAAACCGAGAAGCCGGTCCGCATCATCGTCGGCTTCCCCGCCGGCGCCACGCTCGATTCGCTGTCGCGGATGGTGGCGGACAAGCTGCGCTCCAGCCTCAACCAGCCGGTGATCGTGGAGAACCGGACCGGCGCCGCGGGGCGGCTCGCGGCGGAGTACGTGAAGGCCCAGCCGGGCGACGGCCTGACGCTCCTCATGACGCCGGTCGCGAACATGGCGATCAACCCGCACTCCCATAAGGGCCTGCGTTACGACCCGTTCCGCGATTTCGCGCCGGTGTCCCACGTCGCGAACTTCCAGATCGCGTTCGCTGTCGGCCCCGCCGTGCAGGCGCCGAGCCTCCGCGACTACGTCGCGCTGGCGAAAAAGGACGCGAAAGCGGGCAACTACGCCTCCGCGGCGGCGGGGAGCATCCCGCATTTTCTCGGCGTGATGTTCGCGCGCACCGCCGGCATCGAGCTGACGCACGTGCCCTACAAGGGGACGGCGCCGGCGCTCACCGATCTCATGGGCGGCCAGATCGCAGCCGCCGTCATGACCGTTCCCGACATCGCGCCGCTGCACAAGTCCGGCAAGCTCCGCGCGCTCGCCGTCGCCGGCACGAAACGCTCGGACGCGCTGCCCGACGTGCCGACGTTCAAGGAACAGGGCTATGACCTCGAAGGCAGCGGCTGGTACGCGATGTTCGCGCCGGCTGCGACGCCGAAGGAAACCTTGGACCGGCTGAGCCGCCTGGTCGCGCAGGCGACCCAGACGCCCGACGTCCGCGCGTGGATCCAGAAGGGCGGGATGGAGCCGACCGGGACTTCTCCCGCCGAGCTTGCCGCGATCCTGACAGCCGACTACGCAAAGTGGGGACCGGTCATCAAGGCCTCGGGGTTCACGTCGGAGGACTGAAGCTCACGCCCGGGGACTGTAGGTCGCGATCGCAGCAGCGTGCGGCCCGCGTTACGCGGGCGCCTTCACAATCGCCCGACCTGGTCACCTCCGCCGCCGGCGACGCTGGCGCCGATCGCGCGACGGCAGCTAGCCCAACCTGACGTACTCGTACTCGACGGGCAGGTTGTTGATGCCGCGATCGGGCGGCGCGATCCACGCTGCCATCTTCCCCGGTTCCACCACACGCTGCATGAGGCTGCGCACGTAGCTGCGATCGGCATCGCTTGGCAGCCAGTTGCGCAAACCGTTCGCGTAGGCGTCGCGCGCGATCGGCGTGCCATCGGGAGCGGTCGACGCGTCCGCCCACGCACCGATCTGGCGGCGGAAGCGGGTCGAAGGGAGCGTGAGGCGGAAGTCGTGCCCGGCACGCTGGATCTGCATGTTCCAGCGCCGCAGGCCGAGCTCGCAGTCCTTCACGTACGAGCCGCGCACCACTTCGTTCATCGCGTTGCGCAGGGATACCGTCTCGGTCTTCACCCCACCGGCGCCGTCGGGCACCTCGATCGTCATCGTCGAATCGAGCGCAACGTGATCCGCGTACTGCGATTCGTCCGGGCGGCCCTTGATGCCGTTCGCGAACGTCGTCGCCGCGTTCGACGACACCTCGGATCCGAAGAGGTCGAGGGAGGAGGAGAACCAGAAGTTGAGATACCGCTGGAGGAGCGGCAGGTCGATTCCGCCCGCGCGGCGGATCGCCGGGGGGTCGTCGGTGCCGAGCTCCTTCATCAGCTCGAGCGTCCTTCTCACGATGCGTCCGAGGCCGGTCTCGCCGACAAACATGTGGTGCGCCTCTTCGGTGAGCATGAAGCGGCAGGTGCGCGCGAGCGGGTCGAACCCCGACTCGGCGAGGCTCTTCAGCTGGAACTTGCCGTCGCGGTCGGTGAAGTAGGTGAAGCAGTAGAACGACAGCCAGTCCGAGATCGGCTCGTTGAACGTGCCGAGGATGCGCGGCTTGTCGGCGTCGCCGGAGTGACGGGAGAGCAGCTCCTCGGCCTCCTCGCGCCCGTCGCGGCCGAAGTAGGCGTGGAGGAGGTACACCATTGCCCACAGGTGTCTGCCCTCCTCGACGTTGACCTGGAAGAGGTTGCGCAGATCATAGAGCGACGGGCACGTGTGCCCGAGCAGATGCTGCTGCTCGACGGAGGCCGGCTCGGTATCGCCCTGGGTGACGATCAGCCGCCGGAACTGCGAACGGTACTCACCCGGGACCTGCTGCCACGCCGGCTGGCCGTACACGTCGCCGAAGCCGATGGTGCGGTCGGGGATCGCATCGGCAAGAAAGATGCCCCAGCGGTAGTCCGGCATCTTGACGTAGCCGTAGCTCGCCCAGCCCTGCGCATCGACACCGACCGCGGTGCGCAGATACACATCGTTCCCCGCGAAATCGTGCGGCCCCATCTCGCGCCACCAGTCGAGGAAGCGGGGCTGCCAGTGCTCGAGCGCGCGCTGGAGCGTGCGGTCGTTCGCCAGGTTGACGTTGTTGGGGATGCGCTCGCTGTAGTTGAGGTCTGTCATGAATCGCTCCGGATCGGGCCGGGTCAGACCCGTTCCCAGTTGAACTTCGCCTTGCTCCCCGTCCCGAACACCTTCAGCGCGCCATGCTCGCCGACGGCATTCGGGCGGTTGAAGATCCAGTTCTGCCACGCGGTCAAGCGGCCGAAGATCCGGGTCTCCATCGTCTCGCGGCCGGCGAATCGGAGGTTCGCCTCCATGCCGGTGAGCGCGTCGGGAGATAGGCTCGCTCGCTCCTCGAGCGCGATGCGTACCTCCTCGTCCCAGTCGAGGTCGTCGGGCGCGAAGGTGACGAGACCCAGCTCGAGCGCCGCTTCCGCGCCGAGCTTCTCGCCGACCCGGGCACGGGCCGCTGCCACCGGTTCGGCTTCGCTGCAGAAACGGGTGGCGATCCGCGGGAGGTCGTTCACCATCGGGTACGCGCCGAAGTTCATCCCGGACAGCGCGATCCGCGGACCGCCGGCCTCGTCTTCGGACAGCTGGAGCATGAAGCTGCGATCGGCTGCGAGCAGAAGCTCGGCGAGCGTACCGGCGAAGCAAGAACCCTGATCGACGATCGCGAACAGCGTCCGCGACGACACGTCGAGACGCGCGAACGTCCGGCGGAGGAGGCCGATCGTTTCTCTCACGAGCCAGTGACTGCGGTGCGCGTCCAGCACGGCGTCGACGACGAGCACCGCCTCCGCGTCACCACGAGTCTTCAGGATCCAGGTGCCGATCTCGAGATCGTTGGTCCGCAGACACAGGATCGCGTCGTCCAGTTCCCGCGCCATCGCGAGCGGCCACCAGCTCGCGCCGGCCGCGAGGATCGCGGCCGGGTCGCGGGGTTGTGGCGAACTCGGGGCGGCGACGGTGATCGTTGCATTGCGGGCCCTCCGGTCGATCGCGACGTCGACGTATTCATAGTGATGGCCCGCGCCGTCGGTCGTGCGGACGAGCGGGGAGAGCTTCACACCCGGACCGGCACCCGGCCGCGCGCTCGTCGCTGCGAGCGCCGCAGCGCGCTCCGTCACCGCCTGGGCAAACGCCTGCGGCTTCGCGACGTGATCCACGAGCTTCCACTGACGGGCGCGGTCCGCGCGCACGCCCTCGCTCGTGGTGGAGAAGACATCGGCCAGGTCGCGGCGCACCTTGCGCTTGTCGGTGACGCGCGTCAGGCCGCCGGTTCCCGGGAGGACCCCAAGCAGCGGCACCTCGGGCAGGCTGACCGTCGAGGAGCGGTCGTCGATCATGAGAATCTCGTCGCAGGCGAGGGCGAGCTCGTAGCCGCCGCCGGCGACCGTGCCGTTCACCGCCGCGAGAAACCGCAGGCCATCGTGGCGGCTCGAGTCTTCCATGCCGTTCCGCGTCTCGTTGGTGAACTTGCAGAAGTTCACTTTCCAGGCGTGGCTCGATACCCCGAGCATGTAGATATTCGCGCCCGAGCAGAACATCCGCTCTTTGGCGCTCGTGATTACGACAACCTTGACCTCGGGATGCTCGAACCGGATGCGCTGGAGCGCGTCGGCGAGCTCGATGTCCACGCCGAGGTCGTAAGAGTTGAGCTTCAGCCGGTAACCGGGCTTGAGGCCGCGCTCCTCGTCGACATCCATCGACAGGGTGGCGAGCTGGCCGTCGACCTTCATCCGCCAGTGCGCGTAGGTCTCCGGGGCACGGTCGTAGGTGACGAGGGTCGGGGCATCGCTGGTCGCTTGCGGAACTGCGCTCATACGCTCTCCTGGTGGATGTGAGTGCGAGGCATCACTGCGCGCGCGAGCTCGGAAAGGCTCGCTTCGACGGTCTTGCCTGCAGTGTCGACGGTGACGTCGGCCTGCGCGTACAGGGGCTCGCGGCCGGCAAGGATGCGGCGCAGATCGTCCATCGCCTCGCGGTTGCCGGCCATCGGACGGTAGTCGCCCTGGGCAGCGACGCGCGCCATGTGCTCCTCGGGCGCCGCCTTCAGCCAGACGGCGAGACAGGCGGAGAGCACGAGGTCGTAGGTGGCGGGCTCCGACACGATGCTGCCGCCGGTGGCGATCACGCAGCGGTCGTTCTTCTCGAGGATCCGCTCGAGCGCGCGCCGCTCGTAGCGGCGGAAGCCCGCCTGCCCGTGCAGAAGGAAGATCTCGTGCAGGCTCGTGCCGGCCTCCGCCTCGACTTCATGGTCGAGCTCCACGAACGGCACCCCGAGGCTCCGGCCGAGCGCCGCGCCGAGCGTTGACTTGCCAGCGCCGCGCAGGCCCACTAGCGCGATGCGGTTCTCGCGCGCACCGTACGCGCTGCCGTACTCCCGCACCAGCTGCGCGCGGACCCGGGCGAGCTTCGTCGCCGGAAGGCGCTTGAGGAGCTGCAGGATCAACGTCAGCTCGACCGACTGGCCGTCGTCGGCGCGGACAACCTCATCGAGGGGCAGGTTGAGCGCCTGGGCGATCTGGCGAAGCAGCAGCACTGACACGTTGCCGCGGCCGGACTCCAGCTGGGCGAGGTAGCGCTCGGATACGCCCGAGTCCCGGGCGAGGATCTTCCGGGTCATCCCCCGCCGGGCGCGGGCCTCCCGCACACGCTCGCCGAGCCGGCCGAGAAACGCCCCATCCGACTGGACGACGCTGCTTTCCCCCATTCGGGACGACTTACCGGCCGGCTCGCGGACGCCCATGAAATATAATGCTTGCGTTGTTTTGAGACTGCATTATAATTCAGGTCCACGAAAAAGCAAGCGGCACGTGGGGCACCGCCGCCAGGAGACCCGATGGCGCTCGAACTGACCATTCTGGTGGGCACGATGACCGGCAACGCCCAGCTCGTCGCGCAGGAACTCGAGCTGCTGCTCGACGACGGCGAGACGCGGGCGCAGGCGCGCGTGATGGACGGGCTCGACGCCGGTACGTTCGTCCGCGGGGGGCTGTTCCTGATCTGCACCTCGACATACGGGCAGGGGGACGTTCCCGACAACGCCAAACAACTCTATGAGTCCCTGATCGCGACCCGGCCGGACCTATCCAACGTCCAGTACGGCGTCGTGGCGCTCGGCGACCGCACGTACCGCGACACGTTCTGCAACGGCGGCCGCAGGTTCGACGCCATCCTCACCGAGCTGGGTGCGCGCCGGACAGGCGAGATCCTGTTTCACGACGCATCAAGCGGTACGCTCGCCGAGGAAGCCGCGGGCGAGTGGATCGGGTCGTGGATTGCGCAGGCACGCGAGCAAGCCGGGATCGCCGCGTGAGGTAGGGGCGGTCGGCGAGGAGGAGGAAGAACGGTGGCGCGACTCAGCCAGGCGGATCATCGTTCGAGCCCACCCGCGCTCGACATTCCCCGCGATTACAACGCTGCCTACGACCTCGTCGAGCGCAACCTCGCCGCGGGCCGGGGCGGCAAGCTTGCCTTCATCGACGATGACGGCCGCTACACGTACGCCGATCTCGCCGAACGGGTCGATCGCGCGGCGAACGCGTTCACCATGCTCGGCCTGGGGATGGAAGACCGGGTCATGGTGGTGCACCTCGACACGATCGACTGGCCCGCGGTGTTTCTCGGTGCGATCAAGGGCGGCATCGTCCCGATCGCCGTCAACACATTGCTGACGCCGGCCGACTACGAGTTCATGCTCAACGACAGCCGCGCCAAGGCGCTCGTCGTGTCCGAGGCGCTGCTGCCGCAGTTTGCGGCAATCTTCGGCCGCTGCCCGCACCTGAAGCATATCGTCGTCTCCGGCGCGAACGCGCACGGGCACCTTCGCCTCCAGGACCTGATAGCGAAGGCGGGCCCGTCGTTCGACCCGGCGCCGACGACGAGCGACGACGCCTGCTTCTGGCTCTACTCGTCGGGATCGACGGGAACGCCGAAAGGCACGGTGCATGTGCATTCCAGCCTGATCGGCACCGCCGAGCTCTATGGCCGTCCCGTGCTCGGCATCCGCGAGAACGACGTGGTGTTCTCCGCGGCGAAGCTGTTCTTCGCCTACGGGCTCGGGAACTCGTTGTCGTTCCCGCTCGCGGTGGGCGCGACCGCGGTGCTGATGGCCGAGCGCCCGGCGCCAGCGGCCGTGTTCGACCGCCTCAAGTCGCGTCGTCCCACCATCTTCTACGGCGTGCCGACGCTCTATGCGGCGATGCTCGCGGCGCGAGCGTTGCCGACGCGCGGGGAAGTGGCAATGAGAATCTGCGTATCGGCCGGCGAAGCCCTCCCGGCCGATATCGGCCGTCGCTGGACCGAGCACTTCGGCGTAGAGGTCCTCGACGGCATCGGCTCGACCGAGATGCTCCACATCTTCCTGTCGAACCGGCCGGGCGAGGTTCGCTACGGCACGAGCGGGAAGCCGGTGCCCGGCTACCGGCTGCGGGTGGTCGACGATGTCGGGAAGGATTGCGGCCCGGGTGAGATCGGCGACCTCCTGGTCGCCGGCCCGTCGGCCGCTGCGGGGTACTGGAACAACCGCGAGCGGAGCCGCTCGACTTTCGTCGGCGTCTGGACGCGCACGGGAGACAAGTACACCTACGACGCCGACGGCTACTACGCCTACGGCGGCCGGTCCGACGACATGCTCAAGGTCGGGGGAATCTTCGTGTCACCGTTCGAGGTCGAGGCGGCGCTGCTTACGCACCCGGAGGTGCTCGAGGCCGCGGTCGTGGGCGTTCCCGACGAATCGCAGCTCATGAAGCCGAAGGCGTTCATCGTGACGAAGCCGGGGGTGGAGGGCACGTCGGCGCTCGCCGACGCGCTGAAGCAGCACGTGAAGGACCGGCTCGCGCCCTACAAGTATCCCCGGTGGGTCGAGTTCGTCGCCGAGCTGCCGAAGACCGCGACCGGCAAGATCCAGCGCTTCAAGCTCCGTCAGCGCGACGCGGGGTAGGCCCTGGTCCAGTCCGTCCGGACGCGACCGGGCCTTGGAAACCCTCTCGCTCACCCCGACTTGCCCAAAAGGTTGACTGCGTTAGTCGGGTTTTAGTAAACTTGACCAAATTCCTCGGCTTTTCACGCCGCGCAAGCATACGGAGACCTCAATGAGGCTGACCACCAAAGGACGTTTCGCCGTGACGGCAATCCTCGATCTCGCGATGTGCCAGAAGGGCGGGCCCGTCTCGCTCGCCGGGATCAGCGAGCGTCAGGGGATCTCGCTGTCCTACCTCGAGCAGCTGTTCGGCAAGCTGCGCCGGAACGCGCTCGTCACGAGCGTCCGCGGACCGGGGGGCGGTTACCTCCTCGCCAGGAGCCTCGACGATGTCTCGGTCGCGGACATCATCCGCGCCGTGGACGAGCCGATGGACACCACACAATGCCGGGGCAAGGAGAACTGCCACGATGACCAGAAGTGCATCACCCACGACCTGTGGGCGGGCCTGAACGACCGCATCTTCGAGTACCTGAGCTCGGTGACCCTCGCGCATCTGGTGGCGCAGGGAAGGAGCCGGCAGAGCGAGTCGGTGCCGATGGTCGACATGCGCGAAAAGCGCCAGGCCCCGACCGACGGCGTACCGGCGTGAAGGAGAACCCGAAAGTGGCGATTACGCTCACCCCCAGCGCGGCCCGGCAGATCCTGAGCTCGGTCGAGAAGTTCGGCGGCGTCGGCCTGCGGCTCGGCGTCAAGCAGGTCGGCTGCTCGGGCTTTGCCTACACCTTTGACATGGCGAGAGAAATCGGCGCGGACGATCGGCTCTTCGAGGGCTACGAGGCGAAGCTCGTCGTCGACCGCAAGGCACTCGCCTATCTCGACGGCTCCGAGCTCGACTTCGTCCGCGAGGGCTTCAAGCAGATGTTCACGGTGAAGAACCCCAACGTCGACGACACGTGCGGCTGCGGCGAGAGCTTCAGCATCAGGGCCACCGAAGGCGCCTGAACATGAGCGCAGTGCTCAAGAACCTGATCGACAAGCCGTACGAGCACGGCTTCGTCACCGACATCGACTCCGACACCGCGCCGAAGGGGCTCTCGGAGGACGTCATCCGGCTCATCTCGCGCAAGAAGAACGAGCCGGAGTGGCTGCTCGAGTTCCGGCTGAAGGCGTACCGCAACTGGCTCACGATGACCGAGCCGAAGTGGCCGAACGTGAAGTACCCGCGGATCGACTTCCAGGACATCAGCTACTACTCGGCGCCGCGGGCGAAGCCGAAGCTCGCGTCGATGGACGAGGTCGACCCGGAGCTCATCCGGACGTTCGAGAAGCTCGGCGTGCCGCTCCACGAGCAGAAGGCGCTCGCCGGCGTCGCCGTCGACGTGATCTTCGACTCGGTGTCGGTGACCACTACTTACAAGAAGCGGCTTGCCGAGGCCGGCGTCATCTTCTGTTCGATGTCGGAAGCGGTGCACGAGCACCCGGATCTCGTCCGCAAGTACCTCGGTACGGTCGTCCCCTACGGCGACAACTACTACGCCGCGCTCAACTCCGCGGTTTTCACCGACGGCTCGTTCTGCTACATCCCGAAGGGCGTGAAATGCCCGATGGAGCTGTCGACCTATTTCCGCATCAACACCGAGCAGTCCGGCCAGTTCGAGCGCACGCTGATCGTCGCCGAGGAGGGATCGTACGTCTCCTATCTCGAGGGCTGTACGGCACCCAAGTTCGACACCAACCAGCTGCACGCCGCCGTCGTGGAGCTCGTCGCGCTCGACCGCGCCGAGATCAAGTACTCGACGGTGCAGAACTGGTACGCGGGCGACGAGAACGGCGTCGGCGGAATCTATAACTTCGTCACCAAGCGCGGCCTCGCCAAGGGTACGGCCTCGAAGATCTCGTGGACCCAGGTCGAGACCGGCTCGGCCATCACCTGGAAGTACCCGTCCTGTATCTTGCAGGGCGAAGGCTCGGTGGGCGAGTTCTACTCGGTCGCGCTGACGAACCACATGCAGCAGGCCGACACCGGCACCAAGATGATCCACATCGGCGCGAACACGCGCAGCCGGATCATCTCCAAGGGCATCTCCGCCGGGGTATCGAACAACTCCTACCGCGGTCTCGTCCAGATCGGGCCGAAGGCGGAGAACGCGCGCAACTTCTCGCAGTGCGACTCGATGCTGATCGGCGACAGGTGCGGTGCAAACACCTTCCCGTACATCCGCGTCCAGAACAACTCGGCGAAGGTCGAGCACGAGGCATCGACCTCGAAGATCGGCGAGGACCAGCTCTTCTACTTCCAGAGCCGCGGCATCGACGGCGAGGCGGCGGTGTCGATGATCATCAACGGCTTCGTGAAAGACGTGTTTGTCCAGCTGCCGATGGAGTTCGCGGTCGAGGCGTCGAAGCTGCTCGGCCTCAAGCTGGAGGGGAGCGTCGGATGATCGCGAGCGGCGCGCGAGTCCTCCTCGACGTCAGGAACCTGTCCGCGAAGGTCGCGGGGGTCGAGATCCTGAAGGGCATCAGTGTCACGGTCCGGGCCGGCGAGATCCACGCGATCATGGGGCCGAACGGCTCGGGCAAGAGCACGTTCGCCAAGGCGCTCGTCGGCCATCCCGCGTACGAGATAACCGGCGGGGAGGCGATCTTCGACGGCCGGAACCTGCTGGAACTCCCGGCGGAGGAACGCGCGCGCGCGGGCCTCTTTCTCGGTTTCCAGTACCCGATCGAGATTCCAGGCGTCGCGAACGCGCAGTTCCTGCGGCTCGCCTACAACACCATCCAGGCCGCGCGCGGCAAGGACGAGCTGGATCCGCTCGAGTTCGACGATTTCGTGCGCGAGAAGATGAAGCTGCTCGGGATGGACCCGGCGTTTCTCGACCGCAGCGTGAACGAGGGCTTTTCCGGGGGCGAGAAGAAGCGGAACGAAATCCTCCAGATGGCGCTGCTCGAGCCGAAGCTCGCGTTCCTGGACGAGACCGACTCCGGCCTGGACATCGACGCGCTGCGGATTGTCGCAGACGGCGTGAACCGCCTGATCACCCCGGGCAACGCCGTGGTACTGGTGACGCACTACCAGCGGATGCTGAACTACATCGTCCCCGACTACGTGCACGTGATGGACGACGGCCGGATCATCAAGACGGGCGGCAAGGAACTCGCGCTCGAGCTGGAGAGCCGCGGCTACGACTGGGTGGCGAAGGAGGCCGTCGCGGCATGACGACCACGGCCGCGCACGCCTGGCTCGAGAAGCTGCTCGCAGGCCATCCGGATCTGCCCGCGAGACCGCACGCGTGGGTGAATCGCCTGCGCGCCGACGCGCTCGAGCGGGCGCACTCGCTCACCCTCCCCACCGTGCGCGAAGAGGAGTGGCGGTTCACCGATCTCGCGCCGCTGTACGCGCTGGCGTTCAAGCCCGCTGCGCCCGCTTCGGCGCCGGCCGGACTCGGGCTCGAGCCGGTGATCGCACCGGAGGCATCGGCACGCCTCGTGTTCATCGACGGGCAGTTCGTCCCGACGCTGTCGTCGACCCCGCGGGACGGTGTGGTCGTGACGACGCTCGGCGCCGCGCTGGACACGCACGGCGACCTCGTCGAGTCGCAGCTCGGACGGCATGCCAGTTGGCGCGACGAGGCGTTTCGCGCGATCAACACCGCGTACCTGACCGACGGCGCACTGGTGTTCGCGCCCCGCGATACGGTGCGGCCGGCCCCGATCCAGCTCGTGTTCGCGAGCAAGCAGGCCGGCGTCGCCGTTCATCCGCGCTGCCTGATCGTCGCGGAGCCGGGGAGCGAGATTACCGTGCTCGAGGACTACATGGGGCTGCATGACGACGCCTACTGCGTCAATGGCGTCACCGAGATCGCGGTCGGCGCGAACGCGCACGTCCGCCACGTCCGCCGGCAGCAGGAGGGCGCGGCCGCGTTCCACATCGCCACGTGCGCGGTGCGGCTCGAGCGCGACGCCTCGTACAAGTCGGTGTCGGTGGCGCGCGGCGCGCGGCTGTCGCGCTACAACCTGAGCATCCTGCAGGCGGGCGAGGGTACCGATTGCCAGATCGACGGGCTCGCGCTGCTGAACGAGCGGCAGCTCGCCGACACGCACAGCTTCATCGACCACGCCCGGCCGCACGGCACGAGCCGGCAGCTGCACAAATGCGTCGCCGGTGGCCATGCGCACGCCGTGTTCAACGGCCGCATCATGGTGCGGCCCGGCGCGCAGGGGACCGACTCGTCGCAGCAGAGCCGGAACCTCCTGCTCTCCCGGCGCGCCCACGTCGACACCAAGCCGCAGCTCGAGATCTTCGCCGACGACGTGAAATGCGCCCACGGTGCGACGGTCGGCCAGCTCGAAGCGGAGGAACTGTTCTACCTGCTGAGCCGGGGCCTGAGCGAGCCGGCCGCGCGAGCCCTGCTCACCTACGGGTTTGCGGCGCAGATCGTCGACCGGATCCCGATCCGTTCGGTCGTCGACTCGCTGCACCGGACGGTGATGAAAGAGACGCGGGAGATGCCATGACTGCGACTGCCCTGCGTGCCTCCGGTGACGAGCGCCGGCTCGCCACCCCGCTCGACGTCGACCGCATCCGCGCCGACTTCCCGATCCTGCGGAACGTGAGGATCGACGGGAAGCCGCTCGTCTTCCTCGACAACGCGGCCTCGAGCCAGATGCCGCAGCCGGTGATCGACCGGATCGTCCGCTACCGTACCTGGGAGCACGCGAACATCCATCGCGGGGTGCACTACCTCTCCGAGACCGCGACCGCGGCGTACGAGCACGCCCGCCGGATCGCGCGCGAGTTCCTGAACGCCGGCGACGACCGAGAGGTGATCTTCACCTCGAACTGCACCGATGGCATCAACCTCGTGGCGCACGGCTACGGCCGGAAGTTCATCGGCTCGGGCGACGAGCTCATCCTCACCCATCTCGAGCACCACGCGAACATCGTGCCGTGGCAGATGCTCTGCGAGGACAGGGGCGCGCGGCTGCGGATCGTTCCGGTGAACGACGCGGGCGAATTGCTCGTCGACGAGTACGAGCGGCTCTTCAACCCGCGCACCAAGTTCGTGGCGATGACGCATGTGTCGAACGCGCTCGGCACGATCAACCCGGTAAAGGCGATGATCGCGACCGCCCACCGGCACGGCGTGCCCGTGCTGGTGGACGGGGCGCAGGCCGCGCCGCACCTCAAGCTCGACGTCCGCGACCTCGACTGCGACTTCTACGCCATCACCGGGCACAAGATTTTCGGGCCCACCGGCATCGGCGTGTTGTACGGCAAGGCGAAACTGCTCGAGGCGATGCAGCCCTTCAAGGGCGGCGGCGACATGATCCTGTCCGTGACATTCGAAAAGACCACCTACAACGTCATCCCGCACAAGTTCGAGGCCGGAACGCCGCCGATCGCCGAAGCGATCGGGCTGGGCGCGGCGATGGAGTACATGAACGCGGTCGGGCATGCCGGGATCGCCACGCACGAGCATGCGTTGCTCGAGTACGCGACCGAGCTGCTCGGGTCCATCCCCGGCGTGCGGCTGATCGGGACCGCGAAAGAGAAGGCATCGGTGCTGTCCTTCTACGTCGGCGACGTCCACCCGCACGACGTCGGCACGCTGCTGAACCAGGAAGGCGTCGCGGTCCGTACCGGCCACCACTGCGCGCAGCCCCTGATGCAGCGCTTCGGAGTGCCCGCCACCGCGCGCGCGTCGTTCGCGTTTTACAACACCTTCGGAGAGGTCGACGCGCTCGCCGCGGCGGTCCGCAAGGTGCAGAAGATGTTCGCGTAGCCGACGATGACCGGCAAACGGCTCCCGAGGGGCACTGCCTCCGCACTGATGCCCGAATATGGATAGCAAACAGCTCTACCAAGAGGTCATCCTCGACCACAACAGGAAGCCGCGGAACTGGGGCAACCTCGACGACGCGACCCATCGCGCCGAAGGGCTGAACCCGCTGTGCGGCGACCACATCCGGGTCGCGGTAAAGGTCGACGGCGACCGGATCGAGAAGATCGCGTTCGAGGGCGACTCGTGCGCAATCTGCAAGGCCTCGGCGTCGATGATGACGATGGTGGTCAAGGGCAAGACGACCGCCGATGCCGAGACGCTGGTCGAGCACTTCCGGGCGATGGCCGTCGGCAACGAGGACATGGAGACGAGCGGCCGCTATCTCGGGCGACTCACGGTATTCGCTGGCGTGCGCGACCTGCCATCGCGGGTGAAGTGCGCGATCCTGCCGTGGCACACGCTGCAGGCGGCGTTCACGAAGCAGCGCACGACCACGACCGAGGGTGCAGCCGATCCGGTGGCGCTGGACGCACAGGGGTTCCCGGGCAATGCCTGATTGTTGATATGCCGAAAATTTCCGAGATCGAACGCACGCCAAACCCGAACGCGATGAAGTTCGTGCTCAAGGAGCCGCTCACCTACGGCGCCTCGCGCTCCTACGACTCGAAGGATCAGGCGGCGGACGATCCGCTCGCGAAGGCGCTCTTCGACGTCCCGCACGTCACCAACGTCTTTTACGTCGACCACTGGATCACGGTGACGCAGGACGGCGGCGCGGAGTGGAACGAGCTGCTGAAGCAGCTCGCGGTTCCGATCCGCGAGGCGCCGGCTGCCGAGGCGCAGTCGCAGGCCTACTCCGCGCTTGGCGGTGGCCATCCAGCGCTCGACGACGACACGCTCACCGACGAGCAGCGCCACAAGCTTTCGCTGATCACCGACCTCATCGACGAGCGCGTGCGGCCCTATCTCCAGGGCGACGGCGGCGACCTCTACGTAGTCGAGCTCGAGGGCAATCTCATCAAAGTGCATTACCAGGGGGCATGCGGGAGCTGCCCCAGTTCGCTCTCCGCTACGCTGACCGGCATCGAAGGCCTCGTCCAGTCGATCGATCCGGAGCTCCAAGTCGCACCGGTTTAGTGCAAGGGCGTGGTCCCTGGGGGACCCGGAGTGGCGAGCGAGAGTCCCCTCTGCTATCCTTTCGGCACGGCATGTGCCGGTTTCTGGAGAAAGGAGGTGATCCGGTGTCTAGTCGCTACTTGAGGATCGCTGCCGTGGTCGCATTTCTCTTCGCGAGCAGCGCGGCGTCGGCTTGCCCCGGCGCGAAGGTGAAGACGGACGATTCGCAGGCCTCGACCACCTCCAGCTCCACGCGAGCGGGCGGATAGCGGGACCCGATCGACCGGCTTCGATTCGCCGTGGCGCGCCGGACAGCGCGCACCGACGCACGAAACAGCAGGCGTTAAAACGCCGACTCGAGGGATCTGCAAAGGGGGCACGCTCCCTTGCTCCTCGCCTCAGTACGAACGAAGCCAGACAGGCATTCAGCGGCCGCAGGCGAACGCCTCGCGGCCGTTTTCTTTTGGACCGCCCTCGCGCGCTAGAGCGCAGGCTCCCTCGTGTTCTCTGAAGCGTACGCCGGGTGAGGTTGCGAGCGCTTCGGGGCGCCGTTACTCTGGACGCGTGCTATCCATCCGCGGCCTCGCGAAGTCCTACCCCGGTCCGCGCCCTCGCACCGTGTTCGCCGGCGTGGACCTCGAGCTCGGCCCCGGCGAGTACGTGGCGGTGCGCGGCGAGTCGGGGATCGGCAAGTCGACGCTCCTAAACCTCGTCGCCGGCCTCGACCGCCCGGACGGTGGTTCGATCGCGCTCGACGGCATCGAGCTCGCGCCGCTCGATGACGATGCGCTCACCGAGCTGCGGCGGCGCCGGATGGGCTTCGTCTTCCAGGCGTTCCACGTCCTCCCGTACCTCGATGTCGCACAGAACGTCGCGGTCCCGCTGCTTCTGAACGGCATGCTCGACGGTGCGGGCGAAGCACGGGTGCGCGACATGCTGGGTGCAGTTGGCCTCGGCGATCGGTCGACCAGCCGCCCGGCCGAGCTATCGGGCGGCGAGCTGCAGCGCGTGGCGATCGCGCGCGCGCTCGTGCATCGGCCGCGCCTCGTGCTGGCGGACGAGCCGACCGGGAATCTGGATCCGGACAGCGCCGCGCAGGTGCTCGAGCTCCTCCGGACAAGCGTCAAGCGCGAAGGCGCAGCCGGGATCCTGGTCACGCACTCACCCGTCGCGGCAGCCACGGCGGACCGCGTCTACACGCTGACCGTGTCCGGCCTGCGGGCATGAACGGCACGGCACTCGGCCTCGCGCTCTTCCTCGGTCCACTCCGGCAGGGGAAGGGACGGCTCGCCCTCGGGCTGTCCGCGATCGCGCTCGGGGTCGCGCTCGGCTACGCCGTGCAACTCGTCAACCAGTCGGCCATCGCCGAGTTCGCGCACGCCGTGCAGACGCTCGCGGGCACCGCCGACCTCGAGCTGCGCGGCCCGCGCGCAGGCTTCGACGAGTCGCTCTATCCCCGCCTCGCCCGGCTCCCCGAGGTCGCGGTCGCGAGCCCGGTAATCGAAGCCGACGTCCGACTCGCGGGCCGGACCGAGACGCTTCGCATTCTCGGGCTGGACGTCTTCCGGGCGGGGCTGCTGCAGCCCGACCTGGTGGCGACCTCTGCGTCCGACCTTTCCGACACGCTTCGCCCGGACGCGATTTTCCTGAGCCCGGCCGCTGCGGAGTGGCTTGGCGTGGCGGAGGGCGACCCCATCGCGCTCCAGGTCGGGCTCGGCGAGGCGCGCCTGCGCGTGGCCGGGCTCACGCGCGCGGACGGCACGCGCTTCGGGATCGTGGACATCGCGGGTGCGCAGGCGGCGCTCGATCGCCTCGGCCGGATCAACCGACTCGATCTGCGGCTGCGTCCCGGCGTGGACGTGGAGGCGTTCCGGGCGCGGCTGCAGCCCGAGCTGCCCGCCGGTGTCCTCGCCGAGCGTCCGGTCGCCGGGATCAAGCGCGCGGCAAGCATCTCGCGCTCGTATCGCGTGAACCTGAACGTCCTCGCCCTGGTCGCCCTCTTCACCGGCGGGCTGCTCGTGTTCTCGACGCAGGCGCTCGCCGTGGTGCGCCGGCGCCCGCAGCTCGCGCTGCTCCGGGTGCTCGGGCTGAAGCGCCGCAGGTTGATCGCGACGCTGCTCGGCGAAGCGCTGCTCGTCGGAGCAGTCGGCGCTGCGCTCGGGCTGGTGCTCGGCTTCGTGCTCGCGCAGGCGATCCTCGATCTGGTGGGTGCCGACCTCGGGGCGGGCGATTTCCGCGGGATGCGCCCGGCGCTCCGCTTCGAGCCCGGCTGGGCGCTCGTGTTCTTCGCGCTCGGCGTCGTCGTCGCGCTCGCGGCGAGCCTCGCGCCTGCGCTCGAGGCGGCGCGCGCACAACCCGCTGCAGCACTGAAGGCCGGCGACGAACAGCGGCTCTTCGAGCGCCTCAAGCCCGCGTGGCCGGGCCTCGTGGTGATTACAGCCGGCGCGGTGCTCACTGCCGCGCCGCCGCTCGACGGTCTGCCGCTGTTCGGCTACCTCGCGATCGCGCTCCTCCTCGTCGGGACGATCATGCTGATGCCGCGGCTCGCGGTCGCCGCGTTCGCGCGCCTGCACTTGCGCCGATACGTGCCCGGCCGGCTCGCTGCGCTGCAGCTTCACGGCGCCCCAGGGCAGTCGATGCTGTCGCTCGCGACCATCGTCGCGGCGGTGAGCCTGCTTGTCTCGATGGCGATCATGGTCGCCTCCTTTCGTCAGTCGCTCGGTACTTGGCTCGATCATGTGCTGCCCGCCGATCTGTACGTCCGGACCGGCGCCGCGGGGGACACCGCGTTCCTCGCGCCGCTCGACCAGGAGCGTCTCGCCGGCATTCCCGGGGTGCGGCGCGCCGACTTCGGTCGCACTCAGAGCATCCTGCTCGCGCCCGAGAAGCCGCCGGTGATGCTCATTGCGCGTCCGGTCGACGCGACCGATCCCGGGCGCCTCCTGCCGCTCGTCGGCGGGTCGGTCGTGCCGCCGGCGGGCGCGCCACCGCCCGCCTGGGTGTCCGAGGCGATGGTCGACATTTACGGCTTCGCGCCCGGAGCCGTCATCGAATTGCCGATCGCAGGGCAGCCTGCGCGGTTCACGGTCGCAGGTGTGTGGCGCGACTACATCCGGCAGCACGGCGCAGTGGTGATCGAGCGCGACCGCTACATCCGGCTCACCGGCGATCGCAACGCGAACGACGGCGCCCTGTGGCTCGCGGCGGGCACCGACGCCGGCGATGTCAGGTTCGCGATCCGCACGACGGTACCCGGCGGCGAGAAGCTCGAGCTCGCCGCACCGGGCGAGATCAGGGCACGCTCGGTGCAGGCCTTCGACCGGACGTTCGCGATCACCTACGTGCTCGAGCTGGTCGCGCTCTTCATCGGACTCACCGGCCTGTCGTCGAGCTTCGGTGCGCTGGTCCTCGCGCGCCGGCGGGAGTTCGGCGTGCTGCGGCACCTCGGCATGACGCGGCGCCAGATCGGCACGATGCTCGCGACCGAAGGCTTCGCGGTCAGCGCGCTCGGCCTCGCCGTCGGGCTGACGCTCGGCGGGATCATCAGCCTCATCCTGATCTACGTCGTGAACCGCCAGTCGTTCCACTGGAGCATGGATTTCAGTATCCCCTGGTGGCCGCTCGCGGCATTTTGCGCCGTCATGCTCGTCGCGGCGGCCCTGACGGCGACGGCGAGCGCACGCGCAGCGATGACAGGCGATGCGGTCCGCGCGGTGAAGGAGGACTGGTAGTGCAGCGCCGGGCATTCCTGCTGACGCCGCTCGCGCTTCTCGCGCGGCACGTCGGCGCGGCGGAGGGATATCCGGACGTGGTGCCCGGTCGTTCGCTCGAGTTCCCGCGCGATCACGGCGCGCACGCGGCCTTCCGCACGGAGTGGTGGTATGTGACGGGATGGCTTCGCGCCGCCGACGTGCGCGCCCTCGGCTTCCAGATCACCTTCTTCCGCAGCCGGCCGCGCATCGGCGAGGACAACCCGAGCGCGTTCGCGCCGCGACAGCTCCTCTTCGCGCACGCCGCGCTTGCGGATCCGGCGGTGGGGCGCCTGGTTCACGATCAGCGCGCCGCGCGCGCGGGCTTCGGCCTCGCCGAGGCGCGCGAGGTATCGACCGACGTGCACATCGACGACTGGTCGATGGCGCTCGCGGATGGCGTCTACCGGGCACGCATCGCCGCGCGGGAGTTCGGGTTCGATCTCGAGTTCACACCGTCGCAGCCGATCCTCGCGCAAGGCGACGCCGGCTTCAGCCGCAAGGGCCCCGAACCGCGCCAGGCGAGCTACTACTACAGCCGGCCGCATCTCGCGGTGAGCGGCACCGTGGAGCGAAGCGGCAGGCGCGAGCGTGTCGACGGCACTGCGTGGCTCGATCACGAGTGGTCGAGCGATTATCTCGCCGCGGAGGCCGCGGGCTGGGACTGGGTCGGTCTCAATCTCGCCGACGGCGGTGCGCTCATGGCGTTCCGCATTCGCGCCAAAGCGGGCGGCGTGTACTGGGCCGGCGGTGCCTGGCGCGCCGTCGACGGTCGCGTGCGCGTGTTCGCGCCGCGAGAGATCGCCTTCGAGCCGCTGCGCAGCTGGCGCTCGCCGCGGACCGAGGCGCACTACCCGGTCGGGATGCGCGTGCGCGCCGGCGATCTCGATTTCACGCTCGTGCCGCTCATGGACGATCAGGAGCTCGACTCCCGCACGAGCGTCGGCACGATCTACTGGGAAGGGGCGGTGACGGCCCTGCAGGACGGTCGGCCCGCCGGGCGCGGCTATCTCGAGCTGACCGGCTATTGGAAGCCGCTGCGGCTTTCCGGACTCGGGTATCGAGAACACTTCCAAATCAAGGGATCGGGTGTCCACGGAACCGGATGAACTCCGCCGCAATTGCCGGCTGGACTGTTCGGCCGCACGTAGCGCTTCGGCGAGCGTCCGAATGACGCATCACCAGAGTATCGACATCCTCCCGGTCGCCGGATCGGGACCTCGAGAGAGCGGGGCGCGCCAGCCTTATTGGCGCACGCATCAACGCGATCGAGAAGGATCCTGCGGGGGCGTTGCTCGTGGCGTCGGCGATGGCTGCCGAGCAGTGAGCTCGCTGACCTGTGAAGAAACGGCCCTGAACACGAGCTCGTGGCCTTCTCGCGACAGATGCATTGCATCGGCGTAGAGAAATAGGTCGCTGGTTGATTGTGCGCCAGTGATGAATGCGTCGTACAGATCGAGCACCGGGATGCCCAATGCTCGGAGTTCCCTCTCGAGCAATCGTTGCGGGACGCGGTCCCGCTCGTCGTTCCGACGAAGCTGGTACTCATAGGGCAGGACGACGACGACTAGCGGTGTCCCCGTCTTCGACAGCAGGGTCCGGATCTCGTCCAGCGCCTGGATGGTCCGCCGAAACGCAGGACTTGCCGCGTCGTAGAAGGTGACGTCGTGCGAGAAGTACGCCTTGCTCCGATCCGTCAGGATCTCCTTCATGAGCACGTACAGCTTGGAGTGGCGACGGAGCCAGCCGAGCGCCCTCTCCGGCACGGAAACGGGGCCGTCCTCGAGATGAAGGCGAACCACCGGGTCGTTGAGACAGAAGAACAGCAGTGCGAGACTCGGAGGCGTCGGCTTCGCGAGAAATTCCTTCACGACGTCGAGGTAGTCCTCGATGCCGTAGCCGATGACGGCGCTGTTCCAGATCTTGATCTCCGGATGTGCCGCTTGCAGCCGGCCGGCGAAAGTCTCCTTTGCGTCGACGCCGACGCCGAACGTCACCGAGTCGCCGAGCAGCAGCCAGGACGGGTTGGACGCGCTCGCGGCGCCCCGCACGTCCCGGTAACCGAACTGGTCGATCTCCACCGCCTGTCCGAAGCTGATCCCCGAGGCCCCAGGACGCCAATGGACGAGGGCCCGGCCCTCGGGAGGCGGAAGGAGGAGCGACCGGTCCGTATCCTGGTGATTGATGCGTGGCAACGAGACGCGGACAACGAACTCGAGGGCGATGACGAGAAGGCAGACCGACAGCAGGAGATACGCCGCAAAGCCTAGTCCTCTGAGCAAGCGCATTCGTGCACTAAATCCTACAGGCGCAATTGTCGCTCCTTGATTTTCGCGCAATCCTGTGTGGCTCGCTTCCTGCTGGTCTTCGCGTCCGCGCCGGCGAGTGTCGGCCGCACGCCGGGTCGAGCCGGGGCTTCAGGTAGACTTCCTCGCGCGAACGATCCCCTCGTGTCCAGCTCGCGCCGATCCCAGCGGTCCTTCGTCGAGGCGCGCGGTCGCCGCCTCGAAGTCGAGCGCATCGACGGCGACGCGAGTCGGTCGACGCTCGTCTTCCTGCACGAAGGCCTCGGCTCGATCTCGCTCTGGCGCGACTTTCCGGCCCAGGTCGCCACCGCGACCGGCTGTCCCGTCGTCGTGTATTCGCGCCACGGCTATGGCGGCTCCGACGTGCTGGGCGCGCCGTTCGGGGTCGATTACATGCACCGCGAGGCGCTCGAGACGCTGCCGGAGTTGCTCGCGAAGCTCGCGATCGAGCGCCCGGTTCTCGTCGGGCATTCCGACGGCGCGTCGATCGCACTGATCTACGCCGGGTCGCGCGACCGGTTGACCGGGGTGGTCGCGCTCGCCCCGCACGTGTTCGTCGAGGACATCTCGGTGAAGAGCATCGCCGCGGCGAAGGTCGCTTTCGAGACCACCGACCTCCCGGAGAAACTCGCTCGCCATCACGCCGATGCGCGGAAGACCTTCTACGGCTGGAACGACGTCTGGCTGCACCCCGACTTCCGGCGATGGAACATCGAATCGTTCCTTCCCGGCATCCGCTGCCCGGTGCTCGCGATCCAGGGGGTCGACGACGAGTACGGCACGATGGCACAGGTCGAAGCGATCGCTCGGGCTGTCAACGGCCCCTGCGAGATCGCCAAGCTCGATGCCTGCGGCCATAGCCCGCATCGCGACCAGCCGGAGGCGACATGCGCGGCGATCGCGCACTTCGTCGCGGCGACGTAGAGGAGGAGGCTCATGCGAGGACTCGAGGGCAGGCTCGCGCTCGTTACGGGCGCCGCGAACGGCATCGGCCGCGCGATCGCGCTGCGGCTCGCCGCGGAAGGCTGCACGGTCGGCATCTTCGATCTCGACGAGACCGGCGCCCTCGGGTGCGCGGGCGAGATCCAGACGCAGGGCGGTCACTCGCACGTCGAGATCGTCGACATCGGCGACTACCGCGCGGTCGAGCGCGCAGTGGCGTCGCTCGAGAGCTCGCGCGGGCCGGTGGACATCCTCGTCAACAACGCCGGATGGGACCGCGCCGCGAACTTCCTGGACACCGAGCCGGCTTTCTGGGACCAGGTGATCCGCATCAACCTCTGCGGGCCGCTCAACATGCACCACGTCGTGCTGAAGGGCATGGCCGCCCGCGGGCGCGGCAGCGTGGTGAACATCGCTTCCGATGCCGGTCGGGTCGGCTCGTCGGGCGAGGCGGTGTATTCGGCATGCAAGGGCGGCGTGATCGCGCTCACGAAGACGCTCGCACGCGAGCTGGTGGCCAAGGGGATCCGGCTGAACACCGTGTGTCCCGGCCCGACCGACACCGCGATCCTGCGAAGCTTCACCGAAGGCCCCGACGGGGCGAAGATCCTGGAGGGCCTGAAGCGCGCGATCCCGATGAGACGTCTCGGGTCGCCCGACGACTACCCGGGGCTGGTCGCGTTTCTAGCGAGCGACGACGCCGCCTACATCACCGGGCAGACGATCAGCGTGTCGGGCGGGCTCACGATGCAGGGCTGACGAGGTTTGCGGCTCAACGTCACAGCGCGAGCGCGACGCGCATTCCCTGGTCGATCGCGCGCAGCGCGTCGAGCTCGGCGGCCAGGTCGGCGCCGCCGATGAGATGCGCGCGACGCCCGAGCGCGACGAGCTCGTCGTGGAGCCACCGGACGGACTCCTGGCCGGCGCAGATGACGACATGGTCGACGGCGAGCAGCCGCGGCTCGCCCTCGTGGCGGAGGTGCAGCCCGTCGTCGTCGATCTTCAGGTAGTCCACGCCGGCGAGGATCTTCACGCCGCGCCGGGCGAGCTCCGCGCGGATGGCCCAGCCGGTCGAAAGCCCGAGGGTCTTGCCAGCGGGCGTCGTCTTCCGCTGCAGCAGGAAGATCTCGCGCGGCGGCCTCTCGCCCGCATCCCCCCTGAGGCCGCCATGGGAGCGGCCGGTGCCGTCCACGCCCCACGCGTCGAGAAAGTGCGTCGCCGCGTCGTCGGCGTCGGGTCTGCTCAGGTAGACGGCGGCGTCGAAGCCGATCCCGCCGGCGCCGATGATCGCGACGCGCCGACCGGGCACCTTGCGCCCACTGAGAACGTCGTCATAACGCAGCGCCTTCGGATGGTCGATCCCTGGAATCGCGGGCATCCGCGGCGTCACGCCGGTCGCGACGACGATCTCGTCGAAACCCGCTGCGGCGAGCTCGGCGGCGCCCGGCCGCGAGACGAGCCGCACATCGACGCCGAGCCCCGCCAGCCGGCGGTCGAAGTAGCGGAGCGTCTCGGCGAACTCTTTGCCGGGGATCGCCGCCGCGAGATTCATCTGGCCGCCGATCGCCGGCGCCGCTTCGTAGAGCGTCACCGCGTGGCCGCGCTCGGCCGCGGTGACCGCGCACGCGAGCCCCGCCGCCCCGGCGCCGACTACCGCCACCCGGCGCGCCCGCGGCGCACGCCCGGTCGGCAGATCGAGCTCCCGGCCGGCGCGCGGGTTCACGAGGCAGGTCGCGGGCTCGTCGCGGAAGATGAAGTCGAGGCAAGCCTGGTTGCACGCGATGCAGGTATTGATCTCGTCGGCGCGGCCCTCGCGCGCCTTCCGCGCGAACTCGGCGTCCGCGAGGAGGGGCCGGGCGAGCGACACCCCGTCGGCGTAACCGTCGCGGAGAAGTGCCTCGGCGAGCTCCGGCGTATTGATGCGGTTGGTCGCCAGCACCGGAATCGGGGCCGCATCCTTCAGGCGCTTCACCGCGAACGCGAACGCCGCGCGCGGCACCATGTAGCCGATCGTCGGCACGCGCGCTTCGTGCCAGCCGATGCCGGTATCGAGGAGATTGGCGCCGGCAGACGCGACCGCACGTGCCTGCGCGGCCGTCTCCTCCGCATCGAGTCCGCCGTCCACGAGATCGAGCGCCGAGATCCGGTAGACGATCAGGAAGTCCCTGCCCGTTCGCTCCCGCGTGCGGCGCACGATCTCGACCGGGAAGCGCAGGCGGTTCTCGAGGGAGCCACCCCAGCGATCGGTGCGGTTGTTCGTCCTGAGCGCGGTGAACTGGGTGATGAGATAGCCCTCGGAGCCCATCACCTCGACGCCGTCGTAGCCCGCCTCCTGGGCGAGCGCCGCGCATTCGACGAAGGCGTCGATCGTCTGCTCGATCTCGGCATCGGCGAGCCGGCGCGGCGTGCGGCGGTTGATGGAGGAGGGGATGGCCGAAGCGCCGACGAGCTCGTCGAGCTTCGCATAGCGCCCGGCGTGCAGGATCTGGAGACAGATCGGCGCGCCCGCCGCGTGCACCGCATCCACGATCGCCCGGTGGAAGGGGATCTGGTCGCGCCGGTCGAACACCAGCGAGTCCGGTTCCATCCGGCCCGGCCCGTCGGGCGACACTCCGCCGGTGAGCACCAGCGAAACGCCGCCGCGTGCCCGCTCGGCGTAGAACGCGGCGAGGCGCTCCGCCGGACGATCGACGCACTCGAGGCGCGTATGCATCGAGCCCATCACGATGCGGTTCTTCAGGGTAAGGGGTCCGAGGGCGAGCGGCGCGAAGAGATGCGGGTAACTGGGCATCGTGGGCGCGGATTATGCGGGAAGGCGCGCGCGGCGGCTTGTATACTCGCGCCTTTCGCCGGCGCCACCGACCCATGAAGTTGGCTTGCTCTCTCCTCGCTGTGCTCGCGCTGCTTCCCGATTTTGCCGGCGCGCAGGACAAGAAGCTCGAAGCCGTCTGCGGCGATCTCTTCGGCGCACGCCTGACCGCGATCCGACTCATGCAAGAAGGCTGGCCTGCCCAGCGGATCGTCGAGGACGCGGTGAACCGGCCGGAGTGGCGCAACGCATCGATGCAGGACAGGAAGATGCTGATGGACCTTCTGCAGGAGACGATGCAGGCGCCCGGGAATCCGAGCTCCGAGGTGATCCGGGACTGCATGCGGCGCGCGGAGGCGGCGCCGAAGAGCCAGTGACCGGCGCCGCCGCGTCGCTCCGGGCCGACGTCCGCGTCATCGGGCTGGTGGGTGTCGCCCATGGCCTGTCGCACTTCTTCCAGCTCTGTATTCCGCCGCTCTTCCCGTTGATCAAGGACGAGTTCGGCGCGAGCTATGCCGCGCTCGGCGCGGTGCTGGCGGTGTTCTACGCCGTGTCGGGCGTGATGCAGACGGCCGCCGGATTCCTCGTCGACCGCGTGGGCGCGCGTGCGATCCTGCTCGCCGGTCTCGCGCTCATCGGCACTGGGACGCTCGCGGCGGGTTTCGCGCCCTCGTTCGGCTGGCTATTCGTCGCCGCCGTGATCGGAGGGCTCGGCAACAGCGTCTTCCATCCGGCCGACCTCGCGCTCCTGAACGGCAAGGTGGACGTGAGCCGGCTCGGCTATGCGTTCAGCGTGCACGGGATCACCGGCAACATCGGCTGGGTGCTCGCGCCGCTCTTCGTCGTCCCGATCGCGCAGGCGCACGGCTGGCGCGCGGCGCTCGTCGCCGCCGGCGCAATGGGACTCGTGTTCTGCGCGGCGCTCGCGACGCAGCGGATCCTTGGCGGCGAGCTGCGGCAGCACCCGGCGGGCGCGGGGGCGCGCGCCGCCGCCAGCGGGATCGCACCGCTCCTCGCCCGCCCGGTGCTGCTCGCGTTCCTGTTCTTCTTCTTCTACGCTGTGGCGCTCGTCGGCTTCCAGACGTTCTCGACCGCGGCGCTGACGAGCCTCCACGGCGTGACGCTGGTCACGGCGTCGACCGCGCTGACGGCGTTCCTGCTCGGCGGTGCCGCCGGCATCCTGGTCGGCGGGGTGGTCGCAGCGCGCACGCAGCGCCACAGCCTGGCGGCAGCGATAAGCGCCGGCGTACCGGCGGCGCTCTCGCTCGTCATCGCCGCGGGCGGCCTGAGCGCTCCGGCGCTCGTCGCGCTCATGTCGCTCACCGGCTTCGTCCTCGGCTCGATCGGACCGTCGCGGGACATCATCGTGCGCGGCATCGCACCGGCCGAGGCGCGCGGCAAGGTGTACGGCTTCGTGTACTCGGGGCTGGACCTCGCCGGGCTGATCGCGCCGCTCCTCTTCGGCTGGGCGCTCGATCATGGCCGGCCGGATCTTGTCTTCATCGGCGCTGCAGTTTTCCTGATCGCCGCGATACCGACCGTGCTGCAGGTGCGCCGCCGCGGGGTGGCTGCCGCGCCAGTCGCTGCATCGGCACGAGCGCCGCAACCTCGCAGCAACCAGTAGCACGACCTCCCGTTTGCAGCTACCCGCGCTCCCGGGCTTCGGCCGGGAAGGGTGGGCGGAGAAGACGAAGTAATGCTGCTCGCCGCGTCGGCTGCGGTGAGGCGCTTCAGCAGCTAGAGACGCGTGATCGTGCCGCCGGCCACGCTCACCCGGTCGCCGGGCCGAAAGCTCGGCCTCTCGCGTACCCGCACCGTGCGGTCGATGCCGTCGGCGAACCGCACCGTGACATCCCACACCGTCTCCGCCCCGGCGCGGTTCGCGATCGCGCTGCCGGCCATCGAGCCGCCGACGCTGCCCAGGACCGTGGCAATCGTCTGCCCGCTGCCGCCGCCGATCGTGCTGCCGAGGAGCGCGCCGGCGATCGCGCCGCCCACGGAGCCGACAACCGCCGCGCCGGTGCTCGTCTGTTGCGATTCCTGGATCGAAACGACCGTACCATCCCCGGACGGGAGCGCCTGCTCGGGCGTAGTGGCGCAGCCGGCAGCGAGGAGAATCACGGCGAGCACGAATCCAATCGATCTCACCGCGCGTCTCACTCGGGCAGGGCGTTGAGGTAGTACATCGACGCGAGCAGGAGCCCCGGCTTGCCGAACGCGCCGAACCAGCGGTCGTAGATCTCGACGATGCCCTGGCCCTTGTAGAGCTGCGCGAGCGCGCGGTTCACCGCGAGGCGGAAATCGCCGTCGTTCCTGCGCAGCATCAGCGCGTAGGGCTCGAAGGAGAAGTCCTCGTCCGACAGCGCGAGCTTCTTCGGGTCCTTCGCTTTCGCCACGGCCCCGAGCAGCACCACCCGGTCGGTCGCGAACGCGTCCACCTCCCGCGCATCGAGCATCGCGATCGCTTCCTGCTGCGAGTTCACCGCGACGATCTGCGCGGTCACGAGCCGCTCCTTCAGTGCCTGAGGGAGCGCGCGTTCGGCAGTGGTGCCGGATTCGACCGCCACCCGCTTCCCGGCCAGCTCGGCGAGCCGCGCGATCGGCGCGTCGGCGCGGGAGAGCACGCCGCCGCCGTCGATGAACGTGAGCGCGCTGAAGTCCACCTGCTGGAGGCGGGATAGCGTCACCGTGGTCGTGCCGCACTCGAGGTCGACCTGGCCGTTCGTCACGGCGGCAAACCGGCTCTCCGCGGTGACCGGGACCCACTTCACCGCGAGGCCGTCGAGCCTCAGCTGCTGCTGCAGCGAGGCGACGATGCGCTTGCAGAGATCGACGACGTAGCCGGCCGGCTGCTTGCCCTCGCCGGTGAACGAGAACGGCACCGCCGTCTCGCGGTAGCCGAGCGTGATCGTCTTCGAGTCGCGGATCTTGGCGAGCGTGCCCCCGGGGCTCTGGGCCGCCGCGGGAAGCACGATCGCAGCCGCGACGAGCGCGGCGGCGAAGCGTGTCATCGTCGTCGTCTCCGTCTCCGTGCTGCAGAAGGGAGCGAAGTATATTCGCGGCGTCGGCGGCGGGGCCGTTCACCATCGAGGAGCGGCCCGCGCCGGCGCTCCAGTCGACGGTCGCCTCGTCGGGAATGGCCGGCCGCGCCGGTTGCCCGGCCCGCGCGGGACCTCGATCCACGGCACTTTCGAGCAGGAACGGGCAGGGCGTCCCCCGCTCTACGCTGAACCGGACGGGTCCCGCAGCGGCACCAGCCTTGGAGCAGCATGGTCAGCCCGTCTTGCCGGCGGCGCGCCCCGGCTGCTCCGGAATGGCAGGGAGTCGCGCGATCAGCATCAGGATGCCGAGGATAATGAGGAGCGTCGGCAGGAGCACGAACCAGCTGATGTGCCACCGGTCGTGCAGCACCCAGGCAATTCCGACCGCGATCAGGATCGGACCGGTGACGACCGAGGTCTTGGTGATGCGATCCAGGATGAAGATCGCGATGCCCCCTGCGATCAGCCCGGCCGCGATCAGCCAGTCGATATCGGGGAAGAGGCGAAAATACCAGAGGAGCCAGGCGGCGCCGACGACGATCAGCGTGACCGGCAGGGAAGCGTTCCTCATCGTCGATTTCCTTGTCGCGGGCGCTACTATAGCGTCCCTCCGAGGGTGAGCGCCGCCACGATGACCGAGCCCGCCGACCGCCTGCGCATCGACAAGTGGCTCTGGGCCGCGCGCTTCTTCAAGACGCGCAGCCTCGCGGCGCAGGCCATCGACGGCGGCCGCGTGCGCGTGAACGGCGCTCGCGTCAGGCCGGCAAAGGACGTCAGACCCGGCGACGAAGTCTCGGTCCACATCGGCGAGCTCGAGTGGGTCATCGAAGTGCGCGGACTCGCGGCGCGCCGCGGTCCGGCGGAAGAAGCGCGCAAGCTCTACGAGGAACGCGAGGAAAGCCGTGCGCGCCGGCAGGCGGCGGTCGAGGCGCGCAAGCAGCTACCCGAGCCGGCGTTCGGCCTGCGCGGCCGCCCGACCAAGCGCGACCGGCGGATGATGAAGCGCCTTACCGGCGGCTGACTGCTCGGCGAGGTAGGCCGGCATTCGCCATCGAGGCTAAGATAGGCGCCGTCGAACCGGAACGGGTGGGGCATATGGCAGACGAAACTCCCCAGGACCTCTCAGGCGCAGGCATCAAGGCCGCGGCGAGCGAGACGGTGCGCGAGGGCGCGGACATCCGCGCGAAGGTCCACGAGCTGACGCTGCGCGCGCTCAACTCGCAGCGCTTCGACCGTCACGGCATGCGCGAGGTGATCCGGGCGGTCACCGAGGGGGCGGCGATGGGCGCCGAGAAGAACACGACCGACATGCGGCTCGCCATGTCCGAGGCGCTGAAGGGCATGGACCAGGCGCTGCGCACCTCGGCCGAGGCCGGGCACATGGCGCTCAAGACGCTCGCGGCCACCGGCAAGACCTTCTCCGATACCGAGCTGAAGACCGCGCTCGCGAACCTGCGCAGGCTCGAGGACGACCTCCTGACGACCGTCGGGCAGGTTGCCGATGCGGCGAGTTCGCGCGTGCAGCCCGAGCTGCGCGAGGCGCTCCGCGGCGCGCGGCGGACCGGAACCGAGACCGGCAAGCAGGTCGCGGCGACGATGGGCGATTTCGCGCAGAAGTTCTCGGCGGCGTCCGCCGACGCGGCGATCGCCGGCATCGAGGCGGCCGGTCACTTCGGCGCGCGCGTCGCGGCCGTCGCGAGCGGGATCCTCGGCGGGCTCGCCGATGCGCTGCGCGCCTCGGCCGAGAAGAAGGACAAGCCAGACAAGGCGCAGTAATGCTGCGCGAAACCGTCGGAGTGATGCGGGACCTCCCGCGCCTCCACGAGATCACCTCGGTTTTCATCCGGCACGGCCTGGGCGACATCGTCCGCCGGATCGGCATTGCCAACGTCCTCGAGCGCGCGGGGCAGATTCTCCACTGGGGCGCGAAGGTCGAGACCGTCCGGCTCGAGCCGGCGCAGCGGATGCGCCTCGCGCTCGAGGAGCTGGGGCCGACGTTCATCAAGCTCGGGCAGGTGATGGCCACCCGCGTCGACCTCTTCCCGCCGCACTGGATCGCCGAGTTCGAGAAGCTCCAGAGCGAGGTCCCGCCGGTCCCCTTCAACAACCTCCTGCCCGAGCTCGAGCGCGCGCTCGGCCGGTCGCCGTTCGAGGTGTTCCGCGAGCTCGATCCGCGGCCGTTCGGCTCGGCGTCGATCGCGCAGGTGCACCGCGCGCAGCTCCAGGACGGGACGCCGGTGGTGCTCAAGATCCGCCGCCCCGGCATCCGCGCCAAGATCGACGCCGATCTCCGGATCCTCTTCCACATCGCCGAGCTGATCGAGTCCGAGATGCCGGAGGCGCGCCGCTACCTGCCGGTGGAGATCGCCGGCCACTTCGCGCGCTCGCTCGAACGTGAGCTGGATCTCGCGAGCGAGGCGCGCAACGTCGAGCGGCTCGCCAAGCACTTCGAGGGTGATCCCTACATCGTGATCCCGAAGGTCTACCGCGAGTGGACCAGCGAGACCCTGAACGTGCAGGAATACGTGGCCGGCATCCCGGGCAACGACCTCGCGGCGGTAAAGGCAGCGGGCCTCGACCCGAAGCTGCTCGCCGCGCGCGGCGCCGAGGCCATTCTCAAGATGATCCTCGTGGACGGCTTCTTCCACGCCGACCCGCATCCGGGGAACGTCTTCTACCTCCCGGGCAACCGCATCGTGATCATCGACTGGGGCATGGTCGGGCGCCTCAGCCCGCTCCGGCGCAACCAGGTGGTCGATCTCCTCGCCGGGCTCGCGCGCATGGACGAGGACTCGATGCTCGACGTCCTGCTCGACTGGGCCGGCGACGCGGTCGTCGACGAGGCGAAGCTCTCCGCCGCCGTGGACGAGCTGGTGTTCGACTACGAGGGCGTGCCGCTCAAGGACATCCGCGTCGGCACGCTGCTCAAGGCGTTCGCCGCGATCATCCGCGAGCACTCGATCGTGATGCCCTCCGACCTCACGCTCATGTTCAAGGCGCTGATCACGATGGAAGGGCTCGGCCGCCAGTACGACCCCGACTTCCACGTGCTCGACCACCTGACGCCGATGGTCCGCGCCGCGGTCGCCGAGCGCTATCGGCCCGCGGGGGTCGTGCGGCGCGGCCGTACCGCGCTCGCGCACGCGTTCAACCTCCTGACCAGCGTTCCCCGCGACCTCGCCCGGCTGCTCCGCGACGCGCGGCGGGGCAAGACACGCATCGACCTCGACCTCAAGCGGCTCGACTCGTTCGGCCGCCAGCTCGACCGCACGATCGACCGCGCGACGATGGGCATCATGACGGCGTCGCTCGTCATCGGGTCGTCGATCGTGATGACGGTCCACGAGGGACCGTCGCTGCTCGGCATCCCGGTGTTGACGATGCTCGGCTTTATCGGCTACGTCGTCGCCTTCTTCAACAGCATCTGGATCATCCTCGGCATCTGGCGGTCCGGGAAGGGCTGACCCGCGCGCCGCGGATGGCTCTCAGCGGTCGCAGGGCGCGCGCCCGCGCGGACCGGACGCGCCGGTGCGGGGCGCAGCCTAAGGCTGGACCGCCGCGGGCTGCCTGGGCTTTGCCTTGGGCTTCGCGGCCCGCGCCGGCTTCGTCTCGGGAACGCGCCGCGTGATCGGCTCGCTGAAGTCCCGCTCGTAGATGAGCATCACGCTCTCTTCGCCGGGTGCCTCCCGGCGGGCGGTGATCTCGAGCGCTTTGGGCGGCTCGGGCTGACGCGCCTCCTGGACCGACGGCGTCGGCTTCTCCAGCTCGGAGACCGCCGCATAGTAGGCCGCGCGGAGCTCGTCGGAGAGGCGGCCTTCCGCCTCCGCGGCGCGCATTTCGCGAAAGAGGGCGTCGATCCGCTCCGGCACCGACCGCGAGCGCACCGCCGGACCGAAGCTCGCCTGCCCGCTCCGCGCCGCTGCGGCGAAGCGTTCGGGCGTGGCGACCATCCGGGCGATCCGCGGATTGTCGTGGCGCATCGCCCACGCCAGCGCGTCATCCCCGTGATCGTTCACCACCCTCGGATCTGCGCCGCGGTCGAGCAGGAGCTGCGCCAGGGCCTCGCGTCCTTCGCGCGCCGCCATCATGAGCACCGACGAGCCGTTGGTCGACCGCGCTTTCACGTCCGCACCATGCTCGAGCAGGAACCGCACGACGTCTTCGTGGCCGCCAAACGTCGCGTAGTGGAGCGCCGACCACTCGCGTCCCTTCCGGTTGATCTGTGCGCCGCGGTCGAGGAGCCAGCCGACCGCTTCGAGCCGTCCCTTCCACGCGGCGAGCATGAGCGCCTGCTCGCCCGCCGCGTTGATCTTGTTCACATCCGCGCCGTGGGTGACGAAGAGCTCCATCATCTTGATGTTGCCGTCCCACGCGGCGATCATCAGCCCGGTGCCGATGCGCTCGCCGGAGAAATCCGGGTCGAGGCCCTCATCGAGCCACGCGCGAGCGGCGTGGATGTTGCCGGCCTCGATCGCGACGCCGAACCGGACCGGATCGGGCAGCTCCGCCCGCGCGCCCGCGGCAAGGCACGTGGCGCAGAGAAGCGCGGCGAGCCAGCGTGACGGACGATACGAGCTCATCGGCGGTCGCTTGCCAGTGGCATTCGAGGCCCTCATAGTCGCCAAGTCGTGCGCGATTGTCAAAGCCCGTGGCTCCGAAACGTGCGCTGAGCACCCAGACGAACCTGCGGCTCGCATGGGCGCTCGGCGCGTCGCTCGCGCTGCACGCGACGGTCCTCCTGGTGCCGGGGCTGTCGCTGCCGCGCTCGCTCCGTGTGCACGACCCGGCCGTGACATTTATCACGGCGCACCTCGAGCCGCAGGCGGCGCTGCCCGAGGTGCTCAAGAACACGATTACCGCGCCGCCGGCCGAGGCGCCGCGTGCGCAGCCGCCGCCGCGCGCCCCCGCGCCGGCCGCATCGCGGCCGAAGCCCCGGCCGGCCGCCGAGCGACTCTCCGGGCAAGCGCTCGAACGGACGCTCAACCGTCTCTCGGAGACGCTGCTCTATCCGCCCGAGGCGGTGCGCCGGGGTCTCGAAGGCGAGGTCGTCCTGATGCTGGGGCTCGACGGCGACGGGCGAATCGTCGACGCGTCGGTCGCAAGCGGCTCGGGCCATGCGATCCTCGACCAGGCGGCGCTCCGTGCCGCGCGCCAGCTTGGGGGCCTCGGCCCTTCGCTCGCGGGGAAGACCATCCTGCTGCCGGTCCGTTTCCGTCTGCTCTGATGTTACGCGCCGCCGTGATGCACCGCCTCGAGCCGGTTTCCTTCCGGATCGACGAGGAAGGCCGCGAAGTAACCCGGGTGGTAATGCGGACGCAATCCGGGTTCGCCGCCGCTCGTTCCTCCTGCCGCGAGCCCGGCCGCGTGAAACGCGCACACCTGCGCTGCCGATTGCGCCCGGAAGCACCAGTGCCGCCGCGGGTCGGGGCTCGCCCGCGCGGACTCGAGCACGCTGAGATAGGCGTGCGAGTCGTCGCCGGCGCGATTGCGCTCGCCGAAGCCGATCGCGTCGGCGCGGTCGTACGCGACCCGCGCGCCGAGCGCCGTCATGATCGCCGCGTAGAACGGCTTCGCTCGCGCGAGGTCGCTGACGCTGATCGAAACGTGGTCGAGAAGCTGCACGCGGGCTAGGCCGGCGGCAGCGGCTGGTTGAAGCAGAGCCGGTTGCCGAACGGATCGATCACCTCGAGCACCTTGGCGTTCCACGGCGCGATGTCGACGCCCGGTCGCATGTGCGGGTTCGGCCGCGACCACAGCTCGCGGTGAAGCGCCTCGACATCGTCGGTGTCGACGAGCACCCTCGCGCCCGGTGAGCAGTCGCCGTAGTGTCCGCTCAGATGCAGCACGACCGGGCCGCGGGAGACCTGCATGTAGAGCGGCGCGTCAGGGTCGAACCGGTGCTCCCAGTCGACGCGGAAACCGAGCCAGCCCACGTAGAATGCCTTGGCGAGCGCCGGATCGAAGATTCGCAGGACCGGGATGGGCGGTTGCAGGGTCACAGGATCACGCTCGGATTGCGCAGGTTCTGGTCGCAATCGATCAGGTTCACCTGCTTGACGAGGATCTGCCAGCCACCGGCGTGCTCGGCGACGCGGTGGCAGCACCAGCCCGACAGCACGCGCGTCTCGCCGGCGCGGAACTCGCTCACGAGGAAGGTCGACCGCACCATGTACGTCGATGCCTCAGGGGTGCGGAAGACCTCGACGTTCGAGATCAGCCGCACGGTGCGCGAGGCCGGGACCTGCGACCACGCATAGCCCGTGCGCAGCCGGTAGATCCGGCCTTCGAGCTGCCGGCGGTCGTCGAACGAGATCGCGACCTCCTGCCGCGGGTCGCCCCCGGGCGTACCTGGCACCCAGTACAGGCACTCGGACGAGAAGAGGGCGAGCCAGTCCTCGAACCGCCGTTCGTCGAGGAGCCGCGCCTCGCGCTCGAGGAGCTGCCGGAGCCGATCGCGCAGGCCCGGATCGGCGATCGCCATGTCCTCGCGCGCCCAGTCCGCGAAGGCCGCGGCGAGATCGCGATAGAACGCGTCGCCGACGTACCAGGACTCCCGCGCGGGGTCGGGCCTGCCGGCGGCGCTCATTGGACTACCCTCGCGGCTCGCGCGCTCGGGGATTCGCCCTTGGGGCGGCCCGGCGGGCTCATGGCTCGCGCCGGACGGTGAGGGTCGGCCGGGTCTGCATCAGGCGCTTCCATTCCTTGATGTACTCGCGCATGAACACTTCGTCGGTCGCGGGCGCGGTGATGACGCCGCTCGCGTCCACCCGCGTGCGGCCGGGAATTCCGAGACCGCGGTGCATGTAGACCCACTCGTCCTCGGGCGCACGCAGGCCGCGCTGGATCTCCTCGAAGTTCGCCGCGTCGTCCACCTCGCCGAAGTTCGGGAACGCCTCCTGCGTGCGCACGCGGAGTGCGTTGACGTCCTCGACGGCGCCTTCGAGCACGCCCGCCTCGTCGACCACCGCCGTGGCGTACCAGGTGAGGTTCGTCTCGTCGACGGCGAGCGGCTCGATCACCTGGACGTGGTTCCCGAGGATCAGCAGATTCGGGAAGATGTTGATGTTGACCGGCTCGGAGGCGGCGAGGTCGAGCGCGGCCTCCGCCTTCGCGCCCAGCGTGCGCCGGAGCTTCTCCTCGAAGTACTCCATGCCGGGGTGCATACCTTCGATCGCCCACAGCGCGCCCGGGTGCTTCGGGACGTTCGGCCGCTTGTCCTTGAAATGGTGACCGTGGCCGAGGTACTGCACGTACATCGGCGCCTCATCCGGCTTCGAGCGGTAGAACGACATGCCCTTGTCGTGATCCTCCTCGAGGCGATTCTCCATGTCGAGCAGCGACCGGTGCGAGAACACCACGTGATAGCCGTCGGCGGAGTTGTCGTAGGCGAGCTTCCAGTTGCCCTTGTACTTGAGCCGGTTCGCCTCGCAGAAGACGACGCGGCCCCCGGGGTGCCGGTCGAGCCATTCGTCGACCGGTTTGGTCGCCGGACCCAGGTGCTCGGCGAGCGGCGGCGCAGCGGGATTCAGCGTCCCGAACACGAAGCCGCGGTAGCTCTCGATCCGCGGCACCTGCGCCAGGTTGAACTTCGCATCCCTGAAGTCGCACGCGTAGCCGTCGGGCCAGGGAACGCCGCTCAGCTTGCCGCTGTTGAGGTACGTCCAGCCGTGGTAAGGGCACTGAAAGGCCTTCGCGGACCCGCGGTCCTGCCGGCAGAGCGTGGTGCCGCGGTGGGTGCAGCGATTGTAGAGCGCGCGGATCGTGCCCCCGCTGTCGCGCAGCACGATCAGCGGCCGCAGGCCCATCCGGACGGTGACGAAGGCGTCGTTCTTCGGGATCTGGCTCTCGTGGGCGAGATAGACCCAGGTGCCGCCGAAGATGCGCGTCATCTCCTCCTGAAAGATGGCGGGATCGGTGTAGAGCAGGCGGTGCACGCGGTCCTCCTGCACCAGGTGGTCCAGGTCGTCGGTCGACACTTGCGCCTCGCTAGGGTTGACGATACGAGGGGGCACACCCTCATGCTCCGCGAATTCAGGAGAACCGCCGCAACGGCGGCGGTTCTCCGCTCTAGAAGAAATCGAAGTACTCGTTCTGCTCCCAGGCCGTCGTCTCGTCCGCCTGCTGCTCGATGCGATTCTCCTCGAGATACTGCCGGAACCTGCCGGCCTCGTTCCGCTTTAGCTTCAGGAAGTAGTCGATGAAGATCTCCCCGAGCTCCCGTCGGAAGAGCGCGCTCTTCTCGAGCGCGTCGAGCGCCTCGAGGAGGCTTGCGGGCAGCAGCGCCCGGTCGGCCTGATAGGGCTCGTAGTCCTGCGGCCCGGGGTCGCGCTGCGCATCGATGCCGTCGCGGCCCGCGACGAGCTGGGACGCCATGTAAAGATAGGGATTGGCCGCCGGCTCGCCGACCCGGTTCTCCATCCGCGTGGCCGGATCGCCGACGCCGCCCAGCACCCGGATCATCGCCCCGCGATGATCGTAGCCCCAGCCGGCGCGGTCGGGCGCGAGCGAATTCGGCTTGAACCGCCGGTACCCGTTCACCGTCGGCGCGGCAAACGCAGTCGCCGCGGCCGCGTGCGCGAGCAGCCCGCCGAGGAACGCCCGGCCGACCGCCGAGAGGTGATCGCCGGCACGCTCCGGCGCAAAGCGGTTCGCCCCGCTCCGCGCGTCGACTAGCGACTGATGCAGGTGCCAGCCGCTCGAGTAGTAGCCCTTCAGGGCCGGCCGGCACATGAACGTCGCGAAGTACCCCATGCGCCGGCAGACCTGTCGCGTTGCCGTCCGGAAGAGCACGAGATCGTCGGCGGCTGTCAGCGCCGGCTGCGCGGCGAACGTGCATTCGACCTGTCCCGGTCCCCACTCGTTCTCCACCGACCGCAGCGGCAAGCCGAGCGCATCGAGCGATTCCGCGAGCGCTGAGAGCACCGGCTGCATCAGATCCATGTTGGACTCGGAGTGGTACGAGTAACCGGGTTCGACCGGCCAGGTCGCGATCGGGCGGCCGCGATAACCCGGCGTGCCGATGTGCGCTTCCTCAAGATGCTCTTCCGCGACCCGGCAGAGATACCATTCCACTTCGAGCCCGACAACGTAGTCGAGGCCGGTTTCCCGAAGACGCTCGATCTGATCGCGCAGGAGCTGGCGCGCCGAGAAGTGATAACCGGCGCCGCTGTGGAAGTACTCGTCGCAGAGCACCCAGCCCACGCCGGGTGCCCACGGCAGCATCCGGAACGTCGCCGGGTCGGGGACGAGCGTAATGTTCGGCGAACCGGTCATCTCGTCGAGCCCCATTCCACCGCCGCGCGTGAACGAGCTGAACGTGCGGGCGTTGGCCGAATCGAGCGTCGTAGTCGCAACGTTGATGTTGTAGCCGCTCGCGAGCGCCTCGACGAAGGCGGGCAGGGTGACCGCCTTGGCCCGGGCACAGCCGTGCGCGTCGGACCACGCGAGACGGACCAGGCGCAGTCCCTCTTCCCGCGCGCGGTCTTTCAGGGCCGCGGCCTGCCGCCTCTGGTCGTCCGTCCAGAGGCCGTGCCGCTCGATGAAAGGCTGGCTGGTCACTGTCCGGATTCCCGCATGAAGCCGTTCAGCTCCGGCGTGGTCAGCGAGCGCTCGAGGTAGCCGAACGTGCCGCGCTCCTTGACCTCCCGCGCGGCGTCGAGCAGGCCGCTCATTGCCGCGCGATACAGCGAGGTGGCGAGGCTGATCCGCTTCACGCCTGCGCGCTCGAGCTCGGCGACCGTGAAGGACTTGCCCTTGATGCCGGCCATGAAGTTGACCGGCCTCGAGACCGCGGCGCAGACCGCGCGCACGGCCGCGAGGTCCGGCAGGCCCGGCGCGAACAGCACGTCCGCGCCGGCGCGCTCGTATGCCTGCAACCGCCGGATCGTGTCTTCGAGGTCCGGATTGCCGCGCAGGAAGTTCTCCGCGCGGGCGGTCAGCGTGAACGGGAAGGGCAATGCGCGCGCCGCCTGCGCCGCCGCCGCCACGCGTTCGGTCGCATGGCCGATGCCGTAGAGCGGCTTCGCCTTGTCGCCGGTCGCGTCCTCGATCGAGCCGCCGACCAGCCCTGCCGCGGCGGCGAGGCGGATGGTTTCCGCCGCATCCGCCGCCGCGTCGCCAAAGCCCTTCTCCAGATCGGCCGACACGGGAAGATCCGTTGCGAGGACGATGGCGCGCGCGTGCGCCAGCGCCTCGTCCCGAGTGACCGAGCCGTCGCGGCGGCCGAGGATGCCGGCCGAGGCGCCGCTCGAGGTTGCAAGCGCCTCGAAGCCGAGCGCGGCGAGGATGCGCGCGGAGCCCGCATCCCAAGGATTGGGAATGACGAATGCGCCGGGTCCCTCGTGCAGGGCCTTGAATCGTGCGGCCTTGTCATTCTGGCTTGCGGTCATGACCGTCTCCGGGCGCAGCCGGGGCTCGGGCCGCGCGGGAAGAACGCGAGCCACGCTCGACTCACAATGCGAACCTTGCGACGGCCTTCTCGTCCCACGCGATGCCCTGGCCGGGTTTGTCCGGAACCATGAGATGGCCGTCTTTGACCTGGAAGGGCTCCGACAGTATCGGGTCAGCCCAGTCCTGCCACTCGAGCCAGTGCGCCGTCTCCGTCACGCGCATGAGATGCGCCGCGATCTCCGGGTAGAGGTGCGTGGACATTGGAATCCCCGCAGCGCTCGTGATCGCTGCGGCCCGCAGCCACCCGCTGACGCCGCCAATGCGCATGAGGTCGGGCATGACGTAGTCGCCCGCACCCGCGAGCACCGCCTGATACAGCAGGCGCGGCCCGTAAAAATTCTCCCCGAGCTGAACCGGCGTCTTCAGCTCGCGCGCAAGCTGCGCGTAGCCCGGAATATTGTCGTAGGTAATCGGTTCCTCGAACCAGTAGAGCCCCTGGTCGTCGAGCGCGTGGCATCGCACGAGCGCGTCACCCAGCGAGAGGCCCTGGTTGAAGTCGCACATGAGTTTGACGGTGGCGCCAGCCGCCTGCCGCACGGCGGCGATGGCGGCCAGATCGTCGCCTAGCCGCTCTCTTCCCAGTCTCAGCTTCAGGGCGCTGAACCCTCCTTCCGCCACCAGCGCTGCCGCCTCGGCCGCCAGCTTGTCCACGGGCGTCAACCACAGCCCGTTGCTGTTGTAGGCGGGGACCGGACCGAGCGTCCCGCCCAGGAACACGGCGAGCGGCATGTCGACGGCCTTGGCGAGGGCATCCCAGGCTGCCATGTCGAGTCCCGATACCGCGATCAGGGAGATCCCTTCACGGCCGACCAGATGCAGCGAGCCGACCCCCCGACGATAACCCTCGAACGGCGCCACGGGTTGGCCCCTTGACGCCTCGGCGAGATCTTCGATCGCGGGAACGATGTAACGCGCGGATTGCTTGATGTAGGGCTCGAGGTAACTATGCCCCACGATGCCTTCGTTGGTGTAGAGGTCGATGAGAATCAGCGGCCAGTCCCGAAACAAGCCGACTTTCGAGACCACCGGCCGCTTCAAGGGCACCACGACCGGCCGCGCGCGAACGCTCTTCAGAGTCAGTTGGATGCGTGTCATCAGTACTCCTCCCTGCCATGCCTGTAAGGCTTCGCGGACCTGCCTTTGCGCTTCGCGAGGGGCGATGATCCGGCGGCAATGTCGCAGCCGTCGCGCCGCCAGTCACGCTTCGGACCGGGCTTCGCGGTACTCGGGGAGACCGTCGGCCAATTTGACCCATCCGAGTTTGCTGCTCGTGCGCGTGTGATCCTCCGGCGGCAGCCGTTCCGGATCGTCGAGGCTGCAGGTCGTGACGTCGATCTCGTCCGAGGCGTCGTCGTGCTCGAAAGTCAACTGGGTGCCGCAGCGAGGGCAGAAGCTCCGCATCCCCTTTGCGGTCGACCTGAACCGAGTCGGCGCGCCTCGAACGAGCCGCCACTCGGACCGTGGCACGGTGAACCAGGCTACGAACGGGGCGCCCGTGGTTCGACGGCAGATCGAGCAGTGGCAGTTTGTCTGTTGAGAGGGCGTGCCCGCGCTCTCGTAGCGGATCGCGCCGCAGAAGCAACCACCGTTCAGCATTTTCAACCGCCTCCTTGCGCTGTGTCCCGGTGCCTCCCAACACGCGACGGCAGCCATCGCACGAACCGACGCGAAAATCAGGCCCTCTTCTACGAGAGCTTCCACCAGATAAACACTGCGACCGCGGCCGGAAGGGCGAAAATCAGCAGGAAGATCGGCAGCTCCTCGGTGACCGAATACCCGGCTCGGGCGACGCCCATCCACATGTTGAGGAGGGCGACCAGAAGCCAGATCGGGAGGAAGATCTTGGTAGCAGTGACCATCGACCCGGTGCCAGTGCCGCCGATCCACCGCCCTGCGAGAACGGCGAGACCGAGCAGCAGGAAGCCCCCCGCGATGATGATCATCGTCCGCATTTCATTTCTCCCTCGAGCCAAGCTGATGCGCCTGCTCCTGACCCCCAACGCCAGAGATCACCGGCCGCTTGCGGGCGCGCGCGACCAGGTTGAATCGGTCGAGCCGAGATACCCAGCTCGCTCGCGAGTGCGCTGCGGGAGGAGTTGCGATCGAGGCTCGTCATCGGGTCCTCCGTCGAAGTCTACCTAAGACCCTTCATGCTCGCGATCAGCGGCCGTGAAGCAACGGGCGCACGACGATCTCGGCGTTGACCGGATGACCGGGTAACGACGCTCCGGAGCCGCCCGACGATCGCGGGCGCAAACCCGCTCCGAGGCGGGCCGGCGTAGCCTTCGCCACCGGCCACCGCGGTCGGGACGCTTCACGAGGCGGTTGCCTCGCCGAAGGAGAGTTCATTGCCGCTCGGATCGACGATCCTGAAGTCCCTCATGCCATAGGGACGGTCCGCAAGAGGCACTGCGACCTTCGCGCCGGCGACGGTAATGTCGTGGTAGTACGCGTCGACCCCGGCCATCGGGAAATACACTTTCGAGGCCGCGGGTCTTGCTTCGGATGACTGCGAGAGATTCAGCTCGACGCGATCGCGGCACACGCTCGCCAAGCGGGGAGGTTCCCCCCATCTCCACGCGACCTGAAACCCGAGGACGCGCTCGTAATAATCGATCGCTTCCGCGAGATCGGTCACGGGAAGGATCGGCACTGCCGCCTCCAGGACGGCTGCCTTGTCCGCAGACATGGCGGTTACCTCCAGTGGAAACCTGCGGCTCCGGTCGAGCGCGCGCCAACGGACGCGGAAGGCGCGCGGCGTCACAAAATGCTACAGCAACCGCGGTTCCACGCGTCCGCTCGAACGCGAGGCTCGACGACTCAACGCACGTGCATCGGTCTCAAGCCGCCAGAACCAGCGCGAGCGCTATCGCACCAGGGAGCGCTTGCACCCAGAGTATCCTGGGATTCGCGGTCAATGCCCCGAAGACTCCGGCCACGACGACGCAGATCAAGAAAAAGATCTTGATAGCATTCTCGGCCTCGCCAAGGCTAAGCCCCCAGACGAGCCCCGCGACGAGGAAGCCGTTGTACAGACCCTGGTTCGCGGCTAGGGCTTTCGAGGCCTTCGCGAACTCGGGCGTAAGCCCGAACGTGCGCAGACCCAACGGCTTGCTCCACAGGAACATTTCCAGGATCAGGAAGCCCAGATGCAACAGTGCCACCAGCGCAACCGCAAGATTGGTAACCGTCGTCATGGCGACGCTTTCCTGGACGCTACCGCAAGCGTTGAGCGGGCCGCACGAGCGGGCGAAGCGCGCAGGAGGACTCCGGTGCAATGGCGCCGCGGGCCTCGACCTCGCGCGAAGCTGGTGCGAGCCGCTTCAATGAAGACGCCGAAAGCCGAAGCTCGAGATCTCCCGGGTGGACGCGACCTTCGCTTGCGGGTGCTCCCACGCCCCATCCCAACACCGCGTACCAGCCAAGGGTAAACGATAATTGCCCAAGGGCTCCAAGCTCGCTTCCGCGCATCGCGCCCTGTCTCGTCCGCGTTTCACCGCCGAGGAGTTGGCCCGGCGCCGCGCGAGTCTCCCGCGACCCGCGTTTCCCCCCGAGTTGCCGGTCAGCGCGAAGCGCGACGCCATCGCGCGCGCGATCCGGGATCGCCAGGTGGTCATCGTCTGCGGCGAAACCGGGTCGGGCAAGACGACACAGCTCCCGAAGATCTGCCTCGGGCTCGGTCGCGGGGTCGAGGGGTTGATCGGCCACACCCAGCCGCGCCGCATTGCCGCACGCGCGACGGCCGCGCGCATCGCCCACGAGCTCGGGACCGAGCTGGGACGCGCGGTCGGCTTCAAGATCCGCTTCACCGACCGCACGAGCCCGTCGGGCTACATCAAGCTGATGACCGATGGCATCCTGCTCGCCGAAACTCAGGGCGACCCGGAATTGCGGCAGTACGACACGCTGATCATCGACGAGGCGCACGAGCGCAGCCTCAACGTCGACTTCCTCCTCGGCTACGTCAAGCAGCTGCTGCCGCGCCGGCCGGAGCTCAAGCTCGTCGTCACCTCCGCGACGCTCGACGCCGAGCGGTTCTCGAGGCACTTCGAAGGTGCGCCCGTGATCGAGGTCTCCGGGCGGCTGTACCCGGTCGAAATCCGGTACCGGCCGCCGCAGCCGGACGCCGGCGGCGAGATCGAACTGGACCAGGCGCTGGTCGACGCCGTCGACGAGTGCGCGCGGGCCGGCGCGGGCGACGTGCTCGTCTTCCTGCCGGGCGAGCGCGAGATCCGCGAAGCCGCCGAGGCGCTGCGGAAGCACCATCCGCCGCACACGGAGATCCTTCCGCTCTACGCGCGGCTCTCCGCGCCGGAGCAGGAGCGCGTCTTCAAGCCGCACTCCGGGCGCCGCATCGTGCTGGCGACCAACGTCGCCGAGACCTCGCTCACGGTTCCCGGCATCCGCTTCGTCGTCGACCCGGGTCTCGCGCGCGTCAAGCGCTACAGCTACCGCAACAAGTTCGAGCAGCTTCAGGTCGAACGCATCAGCCAGGCGGCAGCGCAGCAGCGCGCGGGCCGCTGCGGCCGGGTTGCCGCCGGCGTCTGCATCCGCCTCTACGACGAGGAGGACTTCGCGAGGCGTGCCGCATTCACCGAGCCGGAGGTCCTGCGCGCCTCGCTCGCGGCGGTGATCCTCCGGATGAAGTCGCTGGGCCTGGGAGCGGTAGAGGAGTTTCCGTTCGTTGATCCGCCAGCGCCGAAGGCGATTGCCGACGGCTATGCGCTGCTCGCCGAGCTCGGCGCCGTCGACGGGAGCCGCGAGCTCACCGAGATCGGCCGGCAGCTCGCCAAGCTGCCGGTCGACCCACGCATCGGCCGGATGGTGCTGGCGTCGAAAGAGGAAGGGTGCCTCCCCGAGATGCTGGTGATCGCCGCCGCGCTGTCGATACCGGACCCGCGCGAGCGGCCGCTCGAGCGCGCGCAGGCGGCCGACGAGGCGCAGAAGAGGTTCGCCGACGAGAAGTCCGATTTCCTCGGCCTCCTCAAGCTGTGGCGGTTCTTCGAGGAAGGCCTGCACAACGAATCGAACCGGAAGCTCCACCAGGCCTGCCGGGATCACTTCCTATCGTTCAACCGCATGCGCGAGTGGCGCGACATCCATTCCCAGCTGAAGGAGGTGGTCGCGGAACTCGGGTGGAAGGTCGGCGAGCTCGCCCCGGATGCCGGACAATACGCCCGGGTGCATCGCGCGCTCGCCACCGGGCTCCTTGGCAACGTGGGCCTGAGAACGGAGGAGGGGAACTACCTGGGCGCGCGCGGCATCAAGTTCTGGATCCACCCCGGTTCGGCGCTCGCGCGGAAGGCGCCGCGCTGGATCGTCGCCGCCGAGCTCACCGAGACGACGCGGCTCTTCGCACGCACGATCGCCGGCATCGAGCCCGACTGGCTCGAGCGGCTCGGCGCGCATCTCCTGAAGCGCTCGCAGAGCGATCCGCACTGGGAGAGCAAGCAGGCCGCGGTGGTCGCGCAGGAGCGGGCGACGCTCTACGGGCTTCCGGTGTACGTCAACCGGCGCGTGCAGTACGGGCCGATCGACCCGGTCGAGTCGCGGAAGATCTTCATCCGCCAGGCGCTCGTGGTGGGCGATTGGGAGTCGCGCGCGCCGTTCTTCGCTCACAACCGGCGGCTGGTGCGCGAGATCGAGGCGCTCGAGCACAAGTCGCGCCGGCCGGACGTGCTCGTGGACGACGAACTGATCTATGCGTTCTACGACAGCCTCGTTCCCGAAGGCATCTGCGACGGCGCCGGATTCGACGCCTGGCGAATCGAGGCCGAGCGGCATGACCGCAACCTCCTCTTCCTCGAGCGCGGCGAGCTGATGCGGCACGAGGCCGCCGGCATAACGACCGAACAGTTTCCCCACCAGGTCGAGCTCGGCGGTCGCACGTTCCCGCTCGCATATCTCCACGATCCAGGTGGTCCACGCGATGGCGTGACGATCACGGTGCCGCTGATCGCGCTGAACCAATTGAGCGTCGCGCGCGCCGAGTGGCTCGTACCGGGGCTGCTCAAAGACAAGGTGCGGCTGCTGGCGAAGTCGCTGCCGCAGAAGGCCCGGCACCAGCTCGGACCGCTCGCGGACTTTGCCGCGGAGTTCGTCGCGGCGGTGCCGCCGGGCGACGTCCCGATCGCGCAGGCGATCGCACGCTACGCCCGCGAGAGCCGGAACGTTGCCCTCCCGCTCGACGGCTTCCGTCCGGAAACGCTGCCGGCGCATCTGGCAATGAATTTCCGGGTCGTGGACGAGCACGGCCGTCAACTCGCGATGGGACGCAGCCTCCCCCAGCTCCGCGCCGAGTTGGGCGGTAAGGCCGGCGAGCAGTTCGCCGAGGTCGCCGGCGCCGGGGCCGCGGTGAGCGGACTCACGGACTGGTCGTTCGGTGAGCTGCCTGAACTCATGGAGGTCAGACGCGGAATCCGGACGCTCGTCGGGTACCCGGCGCTCGTCGACCGCGGCACCGCGGTCGACCTCGAGGTGTTCGATTCACCCGAGAAGGCGCGGGAGACGCATCGTGCCGGCCTGCGCCGCCTCTTCATGCTGCAGCTCCGCGAGCAGGCGAAGTACCTCGAGAAAGGCCTTCCCGGCCTGCAGACCATGGCGCTCCAGTTCGCCGGGCTCGGCGACGCCAACGAGCTCAAGGGACAGCTCGTGGTGGCGGCCTTCGAGCGAACGTGCATGGCCGATCCGTTGCCGCGCAACGACGCGGAGTTCGCCCGCCGACGCGACGAGGCGCGGAGCCGCATCGCGCTGATTGCGCAGGAGATCGCGCGGTTGGTCGGCACGATCCTCGCAGAGCGGCAGGCGCTGGCGAAGAAGCTGCAGGCGGCGAAGGCTTTCCCCGAGGCGGTGCACGACATCGAGGCCCAGGTGGCGCGGCTGATGCCCAAGGACTTCGTCGTCGTCACGCCTTGGGAGCGGCTGCAGCACTTTCCCCGTTATCTCAAGGCGGCGAACCTGCGGCTTGACAAGCTGCGCGCCGATCCGGCGCGCGATGCGCGTGCCGCGGCGGAGATCGCCCGGTTCGAGATCCAGGCCCTGCGCGAGGAAACGCGGCAGCGCAAGGGTGGGAGCGTCGATCCGCAGCTCGCGCAGTTCCGGTGGCTGGTCGAGGAGCTGCGCGTGCAGGCCTTCGCGCAGGAGCTGCGTACCCCGGTACCGGTCTCGGCCAAGCGGCTCGCAAAGCTGTGGCAGACTCTGGGCCGATGAACCAGATCACCCGCGCACTCGCGCGCGCCTTCGCGAGCCTCGCGCATCCAAGGATGCTCGCGCTGATGATCTGGTCGATCGCGGTCGCCCTCCTCGGGATCATCGTGTCGCTGATCGCCCACGTCCCGGTCGCCGACTTCATGCCGGTGATCGCGGGCCTCGCGTTCATTCACTACTGCATTGAGCGCCTCGCCGAGCTGCGGCGGGTCGCGGCCTGACATGGCCTTCGGTGCGATCATCATCGGCGACGAGATCCTGCGCGGGAAGCGTCAGGACAAGCATTTCACGAAGCTCATCGACATCCTCGCGGCGCGCGGGCTGAAGCTCGACTGGGCCGAATACGTGGGCGACAGCCCGGAGCGGATCACGGCGACGCTGCGGCGGACGTTGGCGGGCCCGGACATCGTTTTCTCGTTCGGCGGCATCGGGGCGACGCCGGACGACCACACGCGGCAATGCACGGCGACGGCGCTTGGCGTGGACCTCGTCCTGCATCCCGAGGCCGAGGCGATGATCCGCGGCCGTTTCGGCGGCGAGACGACCCCGTTCCGGCTGCGGATGGGCGAGTTCCCGCGCGGGACTGCGATCATCCCGAACGGCTACAACCAGATCCCCGGCTTTTCGCTCCGGGACCACCATTTCGTCCCGGGCTTCCCCGTGATGGCCTGGCCGATGGTCGAATGGGTGCTCGACACGCGCTATCACCATCTCCACCACCAGCTGCCGGAGACCGATGCCTCGATCATCGTCTACGGCTCCGCCGAGAGCATCCTTACGCCGCTGATGCTCGAGGTGGAGACGCGTTTCCGGAGGCTGAAGGTGTTCAGCCTTCCGCACATGGGTGAGGACGGGACGCGCCGCCACATCGAGCTCGGGGTGCGCGGGGACCCTGAGGAGGTCGCGGCAGCGATCGAGGCGCTGAAGCAGGGCGTCCTCAATACCGGCGCGACCTTCGAGCCCCGCCTTGCGGGCGGCCAGGGACCAGGCGCGCGGGCAAACAAAAAACCCCCGGGGCCAGCCCCGGGGGTTTAGGGAGGAGAACCTGCCGGGAAAGCTTAGGCGGCCTTCTTCTTGGTTTCCTTGGTGACCGCCGCAGTCGCGGCGACCATGTTCGCCTCTGCGATCTCGGTCGCCTGCTTCGCGACCTTCGCGAAGCTGTCGTAGGCCGAGTTGGCGGCGGCGAGGGCCGACTTCACCGCCGCAACCGCGACGTCCGAACCGGCCGGCGCGTTCTTTGCGTACTTGTCGAGCAGACCCACTAGGCCGCGGTTGAATTCCCCCGCTTGGGCTTCCAGGAGGCGGGTGACCTCCCCCTGCTGCTGGGCGGAGAGCTCGTACACGCTGCGCGAGTAGGCGATGAACTTCTCGAGGCTCGGCTGGGCCGCGGCGACGTTCAGGTTGACGAACTCCTGGACGTCCTTGGCATTCAGCAGCGCCTTCGCGTGGGAGATGCTGTCTTCGAACGCGGACTTGGTCGCGTTGAAGTTGAGCGCCGCCAGTTTCTCGACGGCGGCAAAGTTGGAGTTGGCCAAGGCCAGCAGCGCTTCGACGCTGGCTTTGCTGTTGGCGGTCACTTGGTCTGGGGTCACGTACATCGTCTATCGCTCCTGTAGGGGTTAACTGAAACGTTCCTGCATGTCTTCACTCTGGAATCCTCGCAGCGCCCTGCTCATATTGCACTGCACAAGACGAATGTTACCATGGAATCAAGGGCTGTCAAGAAAAACTTGTGCGGCGCATCATAATGATGCGGTGGGGCTGGGCACAAAAGGTTCGTGTAAACAAGGCGTTGTGGCGGGAGCAGGGCGTTGAGCCCGCGACCGTCGGGGGACGGGTGGGTCGGGTGGATGCCGGCGACCTTCGTCTTCCTGTGGGCGACCGGCTTCGTCGGCGCCAAGTACGGTCTTCCCTACGCCCAGCCGGCAACCTTTCTCGTCTACCGGTTCATCCTCGTCGTCGCGCTGCTGCTGCCGATCGCCCTCGTCCTGCGCGCGCCCTGGCCACCGAGTCGCTCCCAGGCCCTCCACATCGCGGTCGCGGGCGTGCTGCTCCACGGCGGCTATCTGGGGGGCGTCTTCGCCTCGATCCATGCGGGGATGTCGGCCGGGCTGTCGGCGCTCATCGTGGGCCTGCAGCCGATCCTCACCGCGCTCGCTGCGGCCCCCCTCCTCGGCGAGCGAGTGACTGCGCGCCAGTGGCTTGGCCTCGCGCTCGGCTTCGTCGGCGTCGCGCTCGTCGTGGCCCAGCGCCTGACGGTCGGGGGGGTGTCGGGCTTCAGCCTCGCCATGGCGGCGCTCGCGCTCGTCTCGATCACGATCGGGACGGTCTACCAGAAGCGGTTCTGCGGCGCGTTCGACCTCCGCAGCGGGGCGGTGATCCAGTTCGTCGCCGCCGGCCTCGCGCTCGCGCCGTTCGCGCTCGCGTTCGAGCACGAACCGGTGCGGTGGACCGTCGAGTTCGTCTTCGCCATGACCTGGCTCGTGCTCGTGCTCTCCATCGGTGCGATCTCGCTCCTCACCCTGCTCATCCGCCGTGGCGCGGCGACGAAGGTGGCGAGTCTTTTCTACCTGGTGCCCCCGGTGACCGCGACGATCGCCTACTTCCTTTTCGGCGAGAAGCTCGGCCCGCTCGCGCTCGCCGGGTTCGTGCTCGCGGTGGTCGGTGTCGCGGTCGTGGTGCGGAACTGACCGGCTGCTAGAATCGCCGCCCACCGATGATCGATTTCCGCGCCGAGAAGAAGCTCGCGCGCCTGCACGACCCGCGCAAGGGCTTCGCGCTCGTGGAGGTCGAGGCCGAGGTCCGCTATCACCCGCTCACCGGCGAGTCGGCGCGCATCTGCCACTTCGCGCTGAAGGCGTCGCCGCCCGCCGACCTCGGGGGGATGGTCGAGGTGAGCGGTGCGACCTGCCCGTTCTGCCCCGGGCAGCTCGCGGCGATCACGCCGCAGTTTCCCAGCGATCTCGTCCCCGGCGGTCGGCTCGAGCGCGGCGCGGCGGTGGTGTTCCCGAATCTCTTTCCGTACGACGACGTCTCCGGCATCGCCGTGCTCTGCCGCGAGCACTTTCATCCGATGGACGCGATGCCGCAGCGGGTGGTCGTCGACGGGCTCACCGCTGCGCGCGACTTCACCCGGCTCGTGGCGCCGCGGTTCGCGGGGCGCGCCGCGTACGGGATCGTCACCTGGAATTACATGCCGCCCGCCGGCGGGACGCAGATCCATCCCCACATGCAAGTCGTGGTCACCACGACGCCGGGCAACGCCATCGCCCGCACGCTCGCCGCGTCGGACGCATACGCCAGGCGGGCGGGCAGGCCGTTCTCACGGGATCTGCTCGACGCCGAGCGCGGCGGCCCGCGTTGGATCGGCGAGGCAGGCCGCATCGCCTGGCTAGTGCCGTTCGCCCCGATTGGGGTGCTCGGCGATGCGATGGCGATCTTCCGCGACCGGTCGACGCTCGCTGAGCTCGACGATGCCGACATCGCCGGGTTCGCCGCCACGCTTCCCCGGATGCTCGCCGGCTTCGCCGCCCGCGGCCTGTGGAGCTTCAACCTAAGCCTGGTCCCGCAGGAGCTCGACGCGCCGCCTGGTCGCCACTGGCTCACCGCCTACGTCGTGCCGCGCTTGTGGCTCAACCCGCGACTTCACGTCGGCGACGCCTCCCACTTTCAGCTGCTCCTCGGCGAGTGTTTCGCCATGCTGCATCCGGAGACCGTTGCGGCGGGCTTGCGGGCCTCCTTCGCCGGATGAGCCACGACGCTCATCAGACCTTCCCGCCGCGGCTGATCGGGTTGCTGGTGCTGTTGACCATCATGTGGGGCTTCAACTGGCCGATGATCAAGCTGGCAGTCGCCGGCATGGCGCCCATGCACTTCCGCACGCTGTGCCTCGTCGCCGGGGCCGCCGGACTGTTCGCGATGGCAGCCGCGGGGCGGATCGAGTGGCGCGTGCCGCGCGCCGAATGGGGAAAGCTCGTAGCGATCTCCCTCTTCAATCTTTCGGGCTGGAACATCCTCGCCGTGTACGGCGTGAGCATGATGGCTTCCGGTCGCGCTTCGATCCTCGGCTACACGATGCCCATGTGGAGCGTGCTGTTGTCGACATGGCTCCTCGGGGAGCGGTTTACCGCCCGGCGCGCGCTCGGCGTCGCGCTGGGGATGGGCGGCATGACGCTGCTCCTCGCGAGCGAGTTCCAGGCGATGCAGCGCGCGCCGCTCGGTGCGCTCTGCATGGTGGGCGCCGCGATCTCATGGGCCATCGGCCTCGTGCTGATCCGCAAGTGGGCCGCCACGCGGCCGGCAACGAGCTACAGCGCGTGGCAGATGGTCGTCGGCGTAATCCCGATCCTGGCGATGGCGCTTACGCTCGAGGACGGCAGCTTCAACCCGTTCACGCTGCCGCTCGGCGCGGGCGTCGGCGTCTTCTACAACATGTTCGTCGCGTTCATCTTCTGCTACTGGGCGTGGATGAAGATCGTGCAGAGCGCGCCGGCGGGTGTCTCGAGCCTCGCCACGCTGATGGTGCCCGTGGTAGGCGTCTTCAGCGGCGCGCTGGTGCTCGGCGAGACGCCGCGCTCGACCGACTACGCGGCGCTCGCGCTGGTGGTGGCCTCGCTCGCGACCGTCCTCATCCCGCCGCGCCGCACGTAGTTCCCATGCACCATGTCGTCATCGTCGGCGGGGGCGCGGGCGGGCTCGAGCTTGCGACGCGGCTCGGCGATCGCCTCGGCCGCAAGCGCCGGGCGCACGTGACGCTCGTCGACCGCAAGCGCACGCATCTCTGGAAACCGCTGCTGCACGAGGTGGCGGCGGGCAGCATGGACGTCCACCATCACCAGCTCGACTATCTCGCGCAGGCGCGGTGGCATCACTTCACGTTCTCGCTCGGCGCCCTCGAGGGACTCGATCGCGAGCAGCGCGAGATCAGGATCGGCGCGATCCGCGACGAGCGCGGGGAGGAGGTGATTCCCCCGCGGACGCTCCGATACGACACCCTGGTGATCGCGATCGGCAGCCTTGCCAATTCGTTCGGCGTGCCTGGCGTCGCCGAGCACGCGTTCGCGCTCGACTCCGCCGAGGAGGCCGATCATTTCCATACGCGGCTGGTGAACGCGGTGCTGCGGGCGAACTATCGCCTGGAACACCGGGACCGCGATCTGCGAGTAGTCATCGTCGGCGGCGGCGCCACCGGGGTAGAGCTTGCGGCCGAGATGCACAATACGACGCGCGTGCTTGCCGCCTACGGCCTGGAGAACATCCATCCCGAGCGCCAGCTGAAGCTCACGCTGGTCAACGCCGACGCCCGCATTCTCCCCGGCCTGCCCGAGCGGATCTCGGTTGCGACGACCGCAGCGCTGGAGGCGCTCGGCGTGCAGATCCACTGCAACGAGCAGGTCATCGAGGTCGCGGCGGACGCAGTGCGAACCAAGGCCGGCAAGACATTCCCGGCCGACCTGACCGTCTGGGCCGCCGGGATCAAGGCGTCCGACGTGCTGCGCAACGCCGGGGGCCTGCAAACCAACCGCCTCAACCAGCTCGTCGTCCTCACCACGCTGCAGACGACGCGCGATCCGGACATCTTCGCGCTGGGCGACTGCGCGGCTTGCCCGTGGGAGGGGCACCAGGGCAACGTCCCCCCGCGCGCCCAGGCCGCCCACCAGCAGGCGTCGCACCTCGTGCGGACGATGGAGCGGCGCCTCCGGGGTCTGCCTCCGCAGCCCTGGCAATATCGCGATTTCGGATCGCTCGTCTCGCTCGGCAAGCACAGCACGATCGGCTCGCTGATGGGATTTATCTCCGGACCGAGTATCCGCGTCGAGGGGTGGTTCGCGCGGTTGATGTACGTATCGCTCTACAAGATGCATCTCCTCGCGCTCCACGGCTGGTGGCGGGTGGTGGTGGACTCGCTTGCCCGGACGCTCCGTCGCGGCGTCGACCCCCGGGTCAAACTGCACTGAAGGTGGATCTCTTGAGCTGGCTGATCGTCGCTGCGGTGCTCGTCCTGGGCGTGCCCACGGCGATGTACTTCGCGCAGGACAGCCTGCTCTTCTTCCCGCAACCACTCGTGGGATCGCCGCGTGCCGCGCGTCCGGTGGAGCCGCTCGCGTTCGAGCGCGAGGACGGCGTGAAGCTCCGCGGATGGCTTGTCAAGGCGCCGAGCCCGCGCACGCCGCTGGTCATCTACTACGGCGGTAACGCCGAGGAGCTCTCGTGGCAGATGACGGAGCCGTGGCCGGCGGACTGGTCGCTCGCGCTCGTGAACTACCGCGGCTACGGCGAGAGCGACGGCAAGCCCTCCGAGGCAGCCCTGTTCGGAGACGCGCTCGAGGTCTACGATGCGCTCGCCCGCCGTGCCGACGTCGACCCGGAGCGAATCGTACTGGTCGGCCGCAGCCTCGGCAGCGGTGTGGCGACCTACGTCGCCGCCGAGCGGCCCGTCGTCGCGGTCGTGCTGATCTCGCCCTACGACAGCATGACCGCCCTCGCCGGGCGCCACTACCCGTGGCTGCCGGTCGGGCTGCTCTTGAAGCATCCGTTCGACGCGGCGTCGCGCGCGCCGCGGATCCGGGCACCGCTGCTCGCGATCGCCGGGGGCCGTGACCGCATCGTTCCGTTGGCCCATTCCCGGCGGCTCGTCGAAGCGTGGGCCGGACCGAAGCGGCTCGTGGAGCTCGGCGAAGCCGATCACAACGACATCTCGGTCGACCCGGGCTACTGGCCGCCGATCACCTCGTTTCTGGCGGAGACGAAGGGCTAGCCGCGGGCAGCGATCGCGCGCCGGCGCGGAATTCGCGCGCGGTCCCAGTTTGCCGCTGCCCATTCGAGCACCGTCCGGGCGGCGGCGGCTTCCAGGTCCGCAGGTGCCGCTTGGCCGAGAAAGCGCAGACCCGCCACGAGTGCGCGCGCGGGCGTCGATCGGTCCACCGCGGGTGCGCCGGTCTGCTTCGAAAGCTTCTCTCCGGTAGCGTTGGTCGCAACCGGAAGATGGAGGTAACCGGGCGTGGGCAGTCCGAGCAGCCGCTGGAGCAGCATCTGGCGGGGGGTCGAATCGAGCAGATCGACGCCGCGCACGACGTCGGTGACGCCCTGCGCCGCGTCGTCGACGACGACGGCGAGCTGGTAGGCGAAGAGCCCGTCGGCGCGCAGGAGGACGAAGTCGCCGACCTCGCGCGCAAGTTCCTGCCGCACGTGCCCTTGCAGGGCGTCGTCGAATGCAATCACGGCATCGTCGACCCGCATGCGCAGCGCCCGCGCCGGGCGGCCCGAGCCCGGTGGCGGGCCGTTGCGGCAGGTGCCCGGGTAAACGACCGCACCGTCGCTGCCGGCGACGCCGGAGTCGGTGATCTCTTTCCTCGTGCAAGCGCAGGCAAACAATGTCCCGCGGTCGCGGAGCCGGTCGAGCGCGGCCCGATACGCTTCGCCGCGCGCGCTCTGGCGCACGACCGGTCCGTCCCACTCGAGCCCGAGCGCTGCCAGCGTGCGCAGGATATCGTCCGCGGCGCCCGGGGCTTCGCGCGGCGGGTCCAGGTCTTCCATTCGCACCAGCCATTCGCCGCCGCGCGCACGCGCATCCGCCCAGCTGCCGACGGCTGCGATCAGCGATCCGAAGTGCAGCGGGCCGGTGGGCGAGGGCGCGAAGCGCCCGCGGTAAGCGGGTTGATGCGGTTCATTCATCGGCGCCGCCGTAGACTAGCAAATCCGGCATCGGAGGCGATTCAACGTGCTGCAACGAGCGCTGAGGCGATTCGTCGCACTCGCGGCTGCGGGCCTGGTCGTCGGGGCCTGCGCCGGCGAGCGGCCTGGCGACCTGGGCGTCCGCGACGGGCGGCTCGCGCCCTGCAAGCCGACGCCGAACTGCGTGGCGAGCCAGACCGATCGCGCCGCAGACCCCGGTCACTACATTCCGCCAATCGAGCTTCGGGGCGATCCGTCCCAGGGCTGGGCTGCGCTTGTCGAGCTCGTGCGCGCCAGCCCGCGCGTGCGGATTGTCGACGAACGGCCCGGTTATCTCCACGCGGAGTACGCGAGCCGCGCGTTCGGCTTCGTCGACGACGTGGAGTTCCAGATCGACCCGGCGGGGATGGTCGTCCACGTACGCTCCGCGTCCCGGGTCGGCCACAGCGACTTCGGCGTAAACCGCGCGCGGATCGAGGACCTGCGCGCGCGCCTCGCGGGGGGAGGCGTGTGAGGGCGCGGCAGGGACTCTATACTCGAGCCCATGTCCGGAGCGAGAAGCATCGCGTGCCAACGGTCGAGCTGACCCGGGACAATTTCGAGAGCGTCGTCACCGGCAACGCCATGGTGATCGTCGACTTCTGGGCATCGTGGTGCGCCCCGTGCCGCGCGTTCGCGCCGACGTTCGAGACCGCTTCGGAGCGGCATGCCGACGTGGTGTTCGGCAAGGTGAACACCGAGGATCAGCCCGAGGTCGCCGCTGCGTTCAACATCCGCTCGATCCCCACCCTCATGTTCTTCCGCGAGAACGTGGTCCTCTACGCCGAGGCCGGCGCGCTGCCGCCGCCCATGCTGGAGCAGATGCTCGCCGAGGTGAAGGCGGTCGAAATGGCCGAGGTGCATCGGGAGATCGCGGCGCGGGAAGCCGCCGCTGGCAGCTGACGCCAGCGCGGCGCGGGTTGCTAGCGATCGAATGCCTCGCGACCGGCAGGATCCGGTTTCCCGGACGGGCTGGAAAGTGCCGCCCTGCGACCCCATACTCGATCTCACCGCACCCGACCGATCGGGACGGACCGACAAGGAACCAAACGACATGCTCGAGCTCAGGAAAGCCGGCGAGCGGGGCCATGCCGACCACGGCTGGCTGCGCTCCTTCCACAGCTTCTCGTTCGCCGACTACTACGACCCGCGCCATATGGGCTTCGGTCCGCTGCGCGTCATCAACGAGGACCGCGTCCAGCCGGGCATGGGCTTCGGCACGCACGGTCACCGCGACATGGAGATCGTCAGCTACGTGTTGAGGGGCGCGCTCGAGCACAAGGATTCGATGGGCAACGGGTCGGTGATCCGCCCGGGCGACGTGCAGCGCATGAGCGCGGGCACCGGCGTGCGGCACAGCGAGTTCAATCCCTCGCCGGAGGAGCTCGTCCATTTCCTGCAGATCTGGATCGAGCCGGACGTCACCGGGATCGCGCCGGGTTACGAAGAGAAGCATTTCGACGCGGCGTCCAAGCGCGGCCGGTTGCGGCTCATCGCCTCGCCCGAAGGGCGTGAGGGCTCGGTACGGATCCACCAGGACGCGTCCATATACGCGACCCTGCTCGACGGGGACGAGCGCGTCGTGCACGCCCTTGCGCCGGGGAGGAAAGCCTACGTGCATGTCGCTCGCGGGAGCGTGATCGCTGGCGGCCAGCCGCTCGGCTCAGGCGACGCGCTGAAGGCGACCGACGTGCCCGAGATCGTGCTCGAGCGGGGGCAGGACGCGGAGGTGCTGTTGTTCGATCTGCCATAGGCAGCCTCGTCGCAGGGTATTCTCCGCGCTTCCATGCGCAGCCTGCCCTGGTGACCGATCGCCTCGGCCGCAAGACCGCGCTGCTCCTCGTCGCCTGCCTCACGGTGATGTCGGCGGCCACCGTGGCGCCGGCGCTGCCACGGATCGCGGCCGCGTTCAGCGGCGCGCCGAACGCGGAGCTCCTGAGCAAGCTCGTCCTCACCGCGCCCGCGATTGCGATCGCGGTCTGCGCACCGTTCGCCGGCGTCCTCGTCGACCGCTTCGGTCGGCTGGGGCTCCTGCGCGGAAGCCTCGTCCTCTACGGCCTGGCGGGCGCGGCCGGCTACGTGCTCCATGATCTGTACGCGATCCTCGCGAGCCGGGCTGCGCTCGGCGTCGCGGTCGCCGGCACGATGACGAGCGTCACCGCGCTCGTCGGCGACTACTACGCCGGCGAGGCGCGCACCCGGTACGCGGGCTTACAGTCGCTGGCGATGTCGCTCGGCGCGGTGGTATGCGTCGGGGCGGCCGGGCTCCTGGCGGACATCGGCTGGCGGCTCGTGTTCCTGCTGTACCTCACCGGCTGGGCGGTGCTCGTGCCGGTGATGCTCTACCTCGACGAGCCGCGCGGTGCAGCGGATGCGCCGGCGGCGCCCGGTCCGCCCGCGGCGGCCTTGCGCCTCGGTCCGATCGTCGCGGCGTACGGCATTACGTTCTTCGCCGTCGCGATGTTCTACATGATCCCCGTGCAGATGCCGTTCCTGCTGCGCACGATCGGTGTGGAATCGAGCACCGCCGCGGGTATCGTCGTGGCAGCCGCATCGCTCACTGCGGCGATCGGCTCGGCGTGGTTCGCGCGGCTGCGGCGGTCGAACAACGTGCTCGCGGTCTACGCGTGGGCCTTCGGGGTGATGGCTGCGGGTTACGCGCTCGCTGGGCTCGCCGAATCGTACGCGGGCGTGCTCGCCGGCGCCGCGGTCGCCGGGATCGGCGTCGGACTTTTCTTTCCCAACAGCAACCTGTGGGTGCTCGCCCTCGCGCCGCCAGCGCTGCGCGGACGTCTCGCCGGCGGACTCACCTCGGCAATCTTCCTCGCGCAGTTCTGCTCGCCGCTCCTCGTTCATCCGCTCGTCGCGGTCACGTCGCTAGCGGGCGCGTTCACGATCGCCGCGGCGGTGATGGGGCTCGCTGCAGCAGTGCTCGCGCTCGACCGCCCGCGCGCGCGAACCCTTGCGGCATAATCGCCGCAGGTCACCGGGAATACGCGAATGACGGGCCAACCGAAGATCCTCGCTTTCGCCGGCAGCGCGCGCAGCGGCTCGCTCAACAAGAAGCTCGCGCGCCTAGCAGCGCAGGCCGCGCGCGACGCCGGCGGCGACGTGACCCTGATCGACCTGGGCGACTATCCGCTGCCGCTGTACCACGGCGACCTCGAGGCGCGCGAAGGCGTCCCGGGCAAGGGGCGAGAACTGAAAGCGCTCTTCATCGCTCACCAGGCGCTGCTGATCGCCTCGCCGGAGAACAACGCGTCGGTGTCGGCGCTCCTCAAGAACACGCTCGACTGGGTGTCGCGTCCGGACGCCGGGCAGAACGGCCTGGTGCCCTACCAAGGGAAGGTTGCCGCGATCGTCGGGGCCTCGCCCGGCGCGCTCGGGGCCTTGCGCGGACTGGTGCATCTGCGGCAAATCCTGATGACCCTCAACGTGCTGGTGCTGTCCGAGCAGCTCGCGTTGGGTCGCGCGCACGAGGCGTTCCACGACGACGGCTCGCTGAAAGATCCGCGCCAGCAGGCCACGCTGGCGGGCATCGGGCGGCGGCTGGTCGAGGTGACGGCGCGGCTCGCCTGACGGCCAGGTGCTCCTCGTCGAGCTCCTGATCGGGCTGTTCGCGGCGGCGATCGCGCTCGCGTGGCTCGCGCGCCACCTCGGCCTTCCGTACCCGATCGCGCTCGTGGTCGGCGGCGCCGCGATCGGCTTCGTGCCCGGCCTGCCGCGGCTGCCGTTCGACCCGAACCTGATCCTCGTGCTCGTGCTGCCGCCGATCCTCTACCAGGCGGCGCTCTTCACCTCGTGGCGCGATTTCCGGGCGAATCTGCGCGCAATCTCGCTGCTCGCCGTGGGCCTCGTCATCGCCACCACGATCGCAGTCGCGGCCACGCTCAAGTGGCTGGTGCCCGAGCTGCCATGGGCGGTGGCGTTCGCCTTCGGCGCCATCGTCTCGCCGCCGGATGCGGTCGCCGCGACGGCGACCATGTCGCGCATGAACGTCCCGCGCCAGATCGTGACCCTCATCGAGGGCGAAAGCCTCGTGAACGACGCCTCGGGACTGGTGCTCTACCGGTTCGCGGTCGCGGCAGCGCTCACCGGCGCGTTCTCGCTCGTCCAGGCGACCGCCCAGTTCATGGTCGTCGCCGTCGGCGGCATTGCGGTCGGCATCGCGATCGGCCGCCTGTTCGTCGCCATCCACCGCCGGATCCGCGACACGCTGATGGAGATGGTGCTCTCGCTGATCCTGCCGTACATCGCCTACCTGGCCGCAGAGAGCGTGCACGTGTCCGGCGTGCTAGCGGTCGTCGCCGCCGGGCTGGTGCGCGGGCGATATGCACCGGAGGTGTTCTCGCCGCAGGCGCGCATCGTCGCGTACTCGCTGTGGCGGGTGGTGGTGTTCGCGGTGAACTGCCTGGTCTTCATCCTCATCGGGCTGCAGCTGCCCGATCTTGCCGCGGGGCTGGTCGGGCAGTCGCTCGCGCAAGCTATCGGCTACGGGGTGCTCATCAGCCTGATTGCGATGGCCGTGCGGATGGCGTGGGTGTTCCCCGGCGCATATCTGCCACCCCTGCTGCTCGCGAAGCTCGGGCGGCGGGAGCCAATGCCACCATGGCAGCACGTGGTCGTGGTCGGCTGGTGCGGGATGCGCGGCATCGTGTCGCTCGCCGCGGCGCTTGCCCTGCCGCTCGCGCTGACCGACGGCACGCCGTTCCCGGAGCGGGATCTGCTCGTGTTCCTCACTTTCGTGGTGATCTTCGTGACGCTGGTCGTCCCGGGGCTGACGCTCGCGCCGCTCGTTCGCGCGCTCAAGCTGGGCGGTGACTGGAGCGTGCAGGAGGAAGGGAGCCTCGCCCGCACGGAGATCGCCCGCGCGGCGCTCGCCGAGATCGATCGCCTCGAGCGCGAAGGCGACATCACGCCCGAGATCGCCGCGGCCCTGCACGCTGACTACGAGGCGCGCCTTGCGCGCGCAGCGCCGACCGCGCTCGCGCTCGCGACCGGCGACGATCCCTGGTGCAAGACTCGGCGCGCCGCCGTGCGCGCGGAGCGCCGGCGTCTCGTCGCGCTATGGCGCGAGGGTAGAATCGGCGACGAGGTCTTGCATGAGATCGAACGCGAGCTGGATTTCGAGGAGTCGCTGCTGGGCTAGGGATTGGGCCGTTGCGGCCGCCTGCGCGCTCGCGCTAGCGACGGCGCCGGTCGCCGCAGACCCCACGGCGCCGCCATTCAGCGAGGGCCTGCTCTGGCGCGTATCGAGGGCCGGTGTGCAGGACAGCTTCGTCTTCGGCACGATCCACATCGCCGACCCGCGCGTGAACCGGATCGCGAAGCCGGTCGAGGACGCGCTTGGGCGCTCGCGCACGCTCGCGCTCGAGCTCGGCGCCGGCGCGGTGGTCGACCCGCAGGTCTTCGAGCACGAGCAGTTCCGTGACGGTCGGCGGCTCCAGCCGCTGATCGGTGACGAGGCGTTCGTGCAGGTGCGTACCGAGCTCGCTGCGCAAAACGTCCCCGAGCGCGTCATCGAGCGGATGAAACCCTGGGCCGCGATGATGAAGATCGCGCGTGCGGCGCCGCGCGGCGAGGAGGCGAGCCTCGACCAGCGGCTCCTCGCCGCCGCCCGTGCACGCGGGCTGAAGGTGGCGCCGCTCGAGTGGGTGGAGGAGCAGATTGCCGCGTTCGACGGGGTGCCGCTCGAATCGCAGGTGGCGCTGCTCAAGCACACGCTTGTCCATCGCGGAGCGCTCGAAGCTGGGGTGGATGCGACGATCGACGCGTGGCTACGGCGTGACCTCGCCCTGCTCGCCCTGCTCAGCGATCGCCTGGGCGACCGGTTCCCGGGCATGGGCCAGCACTACTGGCAGCTCACCCGGCACATCATTCACAACCGTACGATCCTGATGCACCACCGGCTGTTCATGCCCCTGCGCGGCGGGCGGGTGTTCGTCGCGGTCGGCGCGCTGCACCTTCCCGGCGACAGGGGATTGCTCGGACTGATCGCGCGGGACGGCTATCGCGTGACGCGGGTATGGTGAAGGGCTCGACGGTGAGCGTCGTCGTCCTCATCTCCGGCCGCGGCAGCAATTTGCAGGCCATGGTCGAGGCCGGCGTACCGATCGCGGCAGTCATCAGCAATCGCGCCGACGCTGCCGGCCTGGGGTTTGCGCGCTCGCGCCGTCTGCCCGCCGCGACCGTCGCGCATACCGCGTATCCGACGCGCGAGCGCTTCGACGAGGCGCTCGCGGCCGAGATCGACCGGCACTCGCCGCAGCTGGTCGCGCTGGCCGGGTTCACGCGCATCCTCACCCCGGCGTTCACGCGGCGCTACGCGGGGCGGCTGCTCAACATCCATCCGTCGCTGCTCCCGGCTTTCCCAGGCTTGGAAACGCATGCGCGCGCGCTGGAGGCGGGCGTGAAGATGCACGGCTGCACGGTCCATTTCGTGACCGCCGATCTCGACCATGGACCGATCGTCATCCAGGCGGCGGTGCCGGTCCTCCCGGACGACGACGAGGAGCGCCTGGCGGCGCGTGTCCTCACCCAGGAGCATCGCGTCTATCCGCAGGCGGTCCGCTGGTTTCTCGACGGGAAGCTCGCGATCGAGCACGACGTCGTGCGGGTGCGCGAGCCGGGCGCGCGGCAGTGGCTCTTCGCTGATCAGCGCGCGTGAGGGTGACTGCCGCGCTCGTCGAGGCGGCTGCAGCCGCGGCGCGCGAAGTGCTCCGGTTCGCGCGACCCGCGGACGGCGTGCTCGGGGCGTTCTTCCGCGCGCATCCGAAGCTCGGCGCGCACGACCGGGCGTTCGTCGCCGAGACAGTCTATGCGCTTCTGCGTCGCAAGCGTCTGATCGAGTACGCGGTCGTCGAGTCCGGGCGCGACCGCGTCGATGCGCGACTGCTCGTGCTTGCGGCGGCGGTACGCGTGCGCGGCATGAACCTCCGCGAACTCTCGGACGCGGTCCGCCCCGACGAGGCCGCGTGGCTTGAAGCCGTGAAGGGCGCCGCACGCGGTGCGCTGCCGTTCGGCGTCGGCTGCGATCTGCCGGACTGGGTCATTGACCGGCTCGTCCCCGTGCTCGGCGAAGAGAGCTTCGCGCGGCTTGCGAACGCGCTCAACCAGCCCGCCCCCCTCGATCTCCGCGTGAACACGGCGAAGGCGCATCGCGACGCGGTGCTCGGGCAGCTCGCCGCCGACGCGATCGCCGCGTCGCCGACACCGTACTCGCCCGTCGGTATCCGGCTCGGGGAGAAGCCTGCAATCAACCGGCACCCGCTATTCGAGGGCGGGGCGGTCGAGGTCCAGGACGAAGGGAGCCAGCTCCTCTGCCATCTCCTCGCGCCACGGCGCGGCGAGATGGTCGTCGATTTCTGCGCCGGCGCCGGCGGCAAGTCGCTCGCCCTCGGCGCGCTGATGCGCTCGACCGGGCGCGTGTACGCGTTCGACGTCTCCGCGCGGCGGCTTGGCGAACTGCGGCCGCGCCTCGCGCGCTCGGGGCTGTCGAACGTTCATCCGCAGGTGATCGCGTCCGAGCGCGATCCGAGAGTGAAGCGGCTGTCCGGTAAAATCGACCGCGTGCTCGTCGACGCGCCGTGCACCGGGCTCGGAACGCTGCGACGCAACCCGGACCTCAAGTGGCGGCAGACCGAGGCCGCGCTTGGCGAGCTCGCCGCGAAGCAGGCGGCGATCCTCGCCGCCGCCGCCACGCTGGTTCGCGCCGGCGGCCGGCTGCTATATGCGACCTGCAGCCTGCTCACCGAGGAGAACGAGAACATCGTCCGCGAGTTCCTGGAGCGTCATCCACAGTACCGTGTTGTTCCCGCGCGGCCGGCGCTGGCGGCGACAAGGATCGAGCTCCCGCCCGGCGAGCCGGACGACGGCTACCTACGCCTGCGGACCGACGTGCACGGCACCGACGGTTTCTTCGGTGCGCTGATGGAGCGCGAGGCATGAGGCACGCGTTGTTGGCGCTTGCATGCTTCCTCGCGGCGGTGCCGGCGGTCGCGCAGCGCGCGGTCCCGCCGGCACCGCCGTTCTCCGCCGCCGGCACCGTCCAGGTGGCGTTCGCACCGTGGGAGGATGCGGAAGGGCTCATCGTCCAGGCGATTGCCGACGCGCAGCGGCAGATTCTCGTGCAGGCGTTCTCGTTCACCAGCCGCCGAATCGCAGCGGCGCTGATCGCGGCCCGCCGGCGCGGCGTGGAGGTGCTGGTCACCGCGGATCGGGAACAGACCGCCACCGCGGCAGGGAACCGCATCCGCGACCTCGCCGCGGCCGGCATCCCGGTATGGCTCGAGACCCGCTATCTGGCCGCGCACAACAAGGTCATGATCATCGACGCTGGCACCCGCGAATCGGCCGTGGTGACCGGCTCATTCAACTGGACTGCCGGCGCGCAGCGCAGGAATGCCGAGAACGTGCTGATCCTCCGGCGGAACCGCGACCTCGCCCAGGCGTACGAAGCGAACTGGCGCCGCCATCAGGAGCAGGCGTCGCCCTACCCGGTACCGCGCAAGTGAACGAGCGCCTCGAAACGCAGTTCGAGAACCTGCTCCTCGCCGTCTGGGCCGACCTGCAGCGGCCGAACGTCGTCTGGCAGATCGGCGCGCTCGCGGCTTGCATCATCCTGGCCTGGGCCCTCAGCCGGCTGGTCATCCGGCGGACGCCCGCCGCCGCGGCGGCGAAGTGGCGGTTCGGCGCCGGGGGCCTCAAGCGGATTCTGTTCCCGCTGTTTGCGCTGGTGCTGGTCGTAGTCGCGCGCGAGATCCTGCGCCAGCACATGCGCGTCAGTCTGCTCGATCTCGCAGTGCCGCTGGCGGGCTCGGCTGCGCTGATCCGGATCCTCGTCTACACGCTGCGCTACGTGTTCGCGCCGAGCGGTGTGCTCGCGGCCTTCGAGCGCGGGATCGGCCTCGTCGTGTGGGGCGCGTTCGCGCTCTACCTCGTCGGCGTGCTGCCGGCAATCGTCGACGGGTTGGACGCGATCCAGTTCCAGGTCGGGAAGCAGCGGATCTCGGTCTGGCTGGTCCTGCAGGCGCTGCTCTGGGCGACGGTCACGGTTCTTGCGGCACTATGGGCGGGCAGCGCGATCGAGGCGCGGCTGATGCGTGCCTCGACGCTGCACCCGAACCTGCGAGTCGTGTTCGCGCGGCTCGTGAAGGCGCTGCTCGTGGTGCTCGCGGTGATCATAGCGCTGCCGCTGGTGGGGATCGATCTGACGGTGCTGAGCGTGTTCGGGGGTGCGCTCGGCGTCGGCATCGGCCTCGGTCTGCAGCGGATCGCGTCGAACTACGTGAGCGGCTTCATCCTGCTCGTCGAACGGTCGATCCGGATCGGCGACATGATCACCGCCGACCAGTTCTACGGCGAGGTGAAGGACATCACGACCCGCTACGTCGTCGTGCGCGCGCTCGACGGCCGCGAGGCGATCATCCCGAACGAGTTGCTGATCACCACCAAGGTCCTCAACCATTCCTACACCGACAACAAGGTACGCCATGCCCTCGAGGTGCAGGTCGCGTACGGCGCGGACATCGGGCGCGCGCTGCGGCTGATGGAGACGATCGCGGCGCGGCAGCCGCGCGTCCTCAAGGACCCGGCGCCGCTCGCCTTCCTGACCGGGTTCGCGGAATCGGGCGTGGCGCTCGAACTCGGCTTCTGGATCGCCGATCCGGATCAGGGGACGCTCGGCGTGAAGTCCGAGATCGGGCTCGAGATCCTGCAGAGCTTCCGAACCGAGGGGCTCGAGATTCCGTATCCGCAGCGCGACGTGCGGATTCTTTCCGTGCCGGGAGCGGACAAACTGCCGCCGGCCGCGGCTGGCCGATGACCCTGCGCGAGGCGATCGGGCTCGGGAAAGGACGATTTCGCGTAGAATTCGCCCGGAGTCGCGGGTTTCTGCCGCCAACTGTTCGAACAAGAACCGTCCTCCCGAGGAGAAAGAGCTCTCATGAATGTCGCCGACTTTCTGTTTGCCGGCGTATTTGACTTGCCGTGGTGGGGTGTTGCGCTCGTCGCGCTCGCGCTGACGCACGTGACCATCGCCGCGGTCACCATCTACCTGCATCGCTGCCAGGCCCACCGGGCGCTCGACCTTCACCCGCTGCCGGCGCACTTCTTCCGGTTCTGGCTGTGGCTCACGACCGGCATGGTGACCAGAGAATGGGCGGCGATCCACCGCAAGCACCACGCGAAGGTCGAGACGCCCGAGGACCCGCACAGCCCGCAGGTGTACGGGATCAACCGCGTGCTGTGGCGCGGCGTGTTCCTCTACGTCGCCGAGTCGCACAACCGCGAGACGCTGGAGCGCTACGGCCACGGCACTCCGGACGACTGGGTGGAGCGTAACCTTTACTCGCGCTTTACGGTCGTCGGATTGACGCTGATGGGCCTCACGAACGTCGCGCTGTTCGGTCTTCTCCCCGGCCTGGCTGTCCTGGTGGTGCAGATCGCCTGGATCCCGTTCTGGGCGGCGGGTGTCATCAATGGCCTCGGACACTTCTGGGGCTACCGCAGCTGGGACACGCCGGATGCGAGCCGCAACATCGTGCCGATCGGCATCCTGATCGGCGGCGAGGAACTGCACAACAACCACCACGCCTACGCGACGTCGGCGAGACTCTCGAACAAGTGGTACGAGATCGACGTCGGCTGGGTGTACATCCGGGTGCTCGAGGTACTCGGCCTCGCGAACGTGAAGAAGCTTGCACCGCGGCCGCGGCTCGCGAGCGCCAAGCCGGTGGTTGATCTCGAGACCGTGCAGGCCGTGCTCGCGAACCGCTATGACGTCCTCGCCCGGTACGCGAAGTCGCTCAAGCAGACCTACGCCGAGGAAGTCGGCAAGCTCAAGCGGTTCTCGCCGCGCGACGCGGAGGTGCTGAAAGGCATCCGCCGCTGGCTGCATCGCGACGAGCGCAAGCTGCCCGAGCGCGAGCGCGCAACCCTCGCGGAAGCGCTGGCGAAGTCGAAGGCGCTTGCGACCGCGCACTCGATGAGACGCGAGCTTGCCGCGCTGTGGGAGCGGTCGTCGGCCACCCGCGAGCAGCTGGTGAACCAGCTCCAGGACTGGTGCCGGCGGGCGGAGGAGAGCGGCATCGCGCCGCTGCGCGACTTCTCGATCAGGCTGCGGTCCTACGCGTAAGTTCTCCGGAAGAACGAACAAAAAACCCGCCGACCGGCGGGTTTTTTGTTGCGGTGGACCGGCTTACTTGAGCTTCACTTCCTTGTAGAGGACGTGCTTGCGCGCCTTCGGATCGTACTTCTTGATCTCGATCTTCTCGGGCGTAGTGCGCTTGTTCTTGGTCGTGGTGTAGAAGTGACCGGTGCCGGCGGTTGATTCGAGCTTGATCTTCTCGCGCATGGGATAGTTCCTTTCAGGCCTTACCCTGCTCGCGCAGGTCCTTGAGCACCGCCTCGATGCCCTTCTTGTCGATGATTCGCAAGCCGGCGTTCGACACCCGCAGGCTAACCCAGCGCTTCTCGGTCTCGAGCCAGAAGCGCCGATATTGGAGGTTGGGCAGGAACCGCCGCTTGGTCCGGTTGTTGGCGTGGGACACGTGGTTCCCGACCTGCGGCTTCTTGCCGGTGACCTGGCAGACTCGCGCCATGACGGCGTTCTCCGGTTTCGCGAAAGGGGCGGATTATAGGCGAGAAAGCCTTTGCCGCTCAAGCGCTTCCCTAGAGCAGCCCACGTTCGGCAAAGGACATCGCCGCACCGCGGCCGATGACGAGATGGTCCAGCACCTTGACGTCCACCAGCGCGAGCGCCCGCTGCAGTGTCGCGGTGAGCACCTGATCCGCCTGGCTCGGCTCAGCGACGCCCGACGGATGATTGTGGGCGAAGATTACCGCGGCCGCGTTGTGCCGCAGGGCGCATTTGACGATCTCGCGTGGGAAGACGCTGGTCTGGGTGAGGGTCCCCTGAAACAACTCCTCGGTCGCGATCACGCGGTGCTGAGCGTCGAGGAGAACCGCTACGAACACCTCGCGGTCGCGGCTCGCGAGGGTGAGGCGGAGGTAGCTCCGCAGGTGCTCCCGGACGGCGGCTGGGGAGCCGAGCGCTTCCCGGGCGGTCATCTTCTCGTGCAGCGCCCGGTTCGCGAGCTCGAACGCCGCCTTGAGCTGCGCCGTTTTCGCCGGGCCGACGCCCACCGTTCTCGCGACCGCGGTCTGGTCGGCGGCGAACAGGCCGTTGAGGGAGCCGAACGTCTCGATCAGCTCGCGGCCGAGATCGACGGCGGTCCTGCCCTTCGCGCCGACGCGCAGGAAGATCGCCAGCAGCTCTGCGTCCGACAAGCTCGCGGGGCCGCGCTCGAGCAGCTTCTCCCGCGGGCGTTCCCCCGGCGGCCAGCTTGCGATGCCCGTCCTTTGAACCCCCATTTCCCCTCCCGGAGCACGGCTCTACTTCGCGTAGAATCCCTCGCACTTTAACGTCCGGGACCCGGTACTTCGTTGACGATGGACCTGAAGGGAAAGCGCGTCCTGCTCGGTTTGACCGGCGGCATCGCGGCCTACAAGGCCGCGGAGCTGTGCCGCCTCTTCATCCGGGCCGGGGCCGACGTGCAGGTGGTGATGACTGACGCCGCCTGCCGTTTCGTGACGCCGGTGACGATGCAGGGGCTCTCCGGCAAGCCGGTCTTCAGCGACATGTGGGATGGCCGCGTCCCGGACAACATGGCCCACATCGAGCTTTCGCGCGACCGGGAGCTTGTCGTCGTCGCCCCGGCGACGGCCGACTTCCTGGCAAAGGTCGCGAACGGGCTCGCCGACGATCTCCTGTCCACACTGTGTCTCGCTCGCGAGTGCCCGCTCGCGGTGGCACCGGCGATGAACCGCCAGATGTGGGACAGCGCCGCGACGCAGCGCAACGTCGCGCGCCTGCGCGCCGACGGCGTCACGATCCTCGGCCCCGCAGCCGGCGATCAGGCATGCGGCGAGGTCGGCATGGGCCGCATGCTCGAGGCCGCGGAGATCTTCGACGAGATCGCAGCGATACTCGGGCCCAAGCCGCTCGCGGGCAAGCGTGTGCTCGTGACCGCGGGACCGACGTTCGAGCCGATCGACACGGTGCGCGGCATCACCAACCTGAGCTCGGGCAAGATGGGTTTCGCGGTCGCGCAGGCCGCCGCCGAAGCGGGTGCGGCCGTCACGTTGGTAGCCGGCCCGACCGCGCTCCCGACGCCTGCGGGGGTCGAGCGGCAGAGCGTGGTCACCGCGCGGGAGATGCACGACGCCGTCATCGCCCGGGCGAGCGATACCGATGTCTTTGTGGGCGTCGCGGCGGTCGCCGATTATCACGTGGCGAACCGCAAGGGCCACAAGCTCAAGAAGACGGAAAACGCGCTGCCGACGATCGAGCTGGCCGAGAACCCGGACATCCTCGCATCGGTCGCGGCGCTGCAGGACGCGCCCTTCTGCGTCGGTTTCGCGGCCGAAACGGAGAACCTTCGCGAGTACGCGCAGGCGAAGCGGAAGAAGAAGCGGATCCCGCTGCTCGCGGCGAATCTCGCACAGGACGCGTTCGGGCGCGACGACAACGCACTGACGCTGTTCGACGACGCGGGCGAGCACGTCCTCGCGCGTGCGCCGAAGATCGTCCTGGCGCGGCAGCTGATCGCGCATATCGCGACCATGCTCCCGCGCTGAGCATGGCGCTCATCGACGTCCGCATCCTCGACGCGCGCCTGCACGACTCGCCGCCGCATTACGCGACCGCGGGCGCGGCGGGCCTCGACCTCAAGGCCTGCATTCCCGAGCCGCTGACGCTGCTGCCCGGCGACACAGCGCTCGTCCCGAGCGGCATCGCCGTCCATCTCGCCGATCCCGGCCTGGCCGCCCTGGTGCTGCCGCGCTCGGGGCTCGGGCACAAGCACGGGATCGTCCTCGGCAATCTCGTCGGGCTGATCGACTCGGACTACCAGGGCGAGATCATGGTTTCGACGTGGAACCGCTCGCGCGAACCCTACACGCTGCAGCCGCTCGAGCGCATCGCGCAACTGGTCATCGTTCCGGTGCGGCAGGTCGCGCTGAACGTGGTCGAGGCGTTCACGGACAGCGACCGGGGCGCCGGCGGGTTCGGCAGTACGGGCAGGGCCTGAAGTGGGCACGGGCGCCCGGAGGCACCCACCGCGCCTGCCGGCGTTGCTTCCTAGGCGAGGGTGTCCGCCCAGATGTTCCGCGCCCACGCATCGGCGTACTGCTTCTCCAGCTCGCTGCGCTGCGCCGAGACCCCACCCGAGCCGGGCACGGGCTCGAGCACCTTCTTCTCCGGGATCCAGCGGTGCACCGAGTCGACGTGCATCGCTTCGCGGTCGGACACGTAGCTGTAGCAGGTGTTGTTGATGGTCGGCGCCGGGTTCAGCGGCTGCCCGGTCATCGTCGCGACGATCGCCGAGGCCGCGATCTTGGCGTGGTTGTTGGCCATGCTCGCCGACTTCGGCATCGCGGCAGCGGACAGCGTCGCGTCGCCGAGGACGTACACACCCGACACCACGACCGACTCGGTCGTCTGCCAGTTGACGCCGCACCAGCGGTTGTTGGCGGTGATCAGCTTCGCCTGGCGTGCGATGAGCCCGGCGCCGTGGGGCGGCACGACATTTAGCACGTCGCCCTTGAACGATTCGAACTCGGTCTTGATGGTCATGCTCCTGACATCGACGTCCCTCGCTTCCTGGTTCGGCCGGTACTCGACGATCCCCTTGTAGAGGTCGTTCCATGCGGCGAGGAAGAGGCCCTTCTTCGACACGATGTCCTCGTTGCCGTCGAGCATGATCACCTTCGACCTCGGCTTAGCCTGCTTGAAGTAGTGAGCGACCTGGCAGACCCGTTCGTACGGGCCGGGCGGGCAGCGGTACGGCGCTTTCGGCATCGAGAGGATGTAGACGCCGCCGTCGGGCATTCCCTCGAGCTGTTTGCGCAGCGCGACTGTTTCAGGACCCGCTTTCCAGGCATGCAGGATGACCTTCTGCGCCTCGGGGTTGTTGAGGCCCGGGATCTGGTCGTACATGAAATCGATGCCTGGCGAGACCACCAGCCGGTCGTAGGGCAGGTCCTCGATCTTCTTCAGTCGCACCCGCTTTCTGTCGACGACGATCTCGGTGACTTCGTCGCGGATCACCTGCACCCCGTATTCACGAAGCTTCTCGTAGCCGATCGTCAGGTCTTCGATACGCCGCGAGCCGCCGAGGACCAGATTCGAGAGCGGGCAGGACACGAACTGCGTATTGCGCTCGACCAGGAACACCTCGATCCGGCGCTCGCTCCACATCCGGATGTACTTCGCGCAGGTGGCGCCGCCGTAGCCGGCCCCAATCACGATCACCCGGCCGATCGGTTTTGGCGGCTCCGCGGGCGCCGTCGCACAGCCGGTGAGGATTGCCGGGGCGGCAGTCGCCGCAGTGCCCGCCCCGATCGCCTTCAGGAACTCCCGGCGGCTGAATTCGCTCGTCATGTCTCTCTCCTCACTTCGGCTTCTGCGCCGAGTAGTAGGCCGATACCGTCTCGATCTGCTCCTCGGTCAGCCCCTTCGCGATCTGGTGCATGATCGTCGCCGGGCGTTTGCCGTCCCGGAAGTCGCGCAGCTGCATCGCCAGGTAGTCCTTGGGCTGTCCCGCGAGGTTCGGCATGCCGCCGGCGTTCGTGCCGTTGGTACCGTGGCAGATCGCGCAGGACGCTGCGAGGTCGCGGCCCATGTTGGAATAGGTGCTTTGCGCGGACGCGGCGAGCGGAATGCCCGCGAGTGCCGCCGCGACCAGCAGCGTCGTTCTCATTGATCTTGTCCTCCTGGGGGCTGGGGAACAGCGAGCGGAGTTTCCGCTCGGCCCCCGCAGGCGTCAAGGGGAGAGTCGTCGTGCCTTCATGGCGGCGTCAGAAACACCAAGGGCCGCTGCCCGCGGCCCTTGGTGCCGATTCCACGCCCCCGGTTCAGGTCTCGGTCGCGGGCGCGACCGGTGCCTCCGTTTCGTGGAAGCGCAGCGCGACCTTCTCGTCGTCGTCGACGTCGATCGTCACCTTGCCGCCGTTCGCGAGCCGGCCGAAAAGCAGCTCGTCGGCGAGCGCGCGACGGATCGTGTCCTGGATGAGCCGCGACATCGGCCGCGCGCCCATCAGCGGATCGAAGCCCCGCTTGGCGAGCCAGTCCTTCAGCTTGTCGCTGAACGCCGCCTCGACCTTCTTCTCGTGCAGCTGACCCTCGAGCTGCATCAGGAACTTGTCGACGACGCGCAGGATGATATCGTGGTCGAGCGACTTGAACGAGATGCTCGCGTCGAGCCGGTTGCGGAACTCCGGCGTGAAGAGCCGCTTGATCTCGGCCATCTCGTCGCCCGATTCCTTCTTCGCGGTGAACCCCATGACGTTCTTGTTGAGGTTCTCCGCGCCGGCATTCGTCGTCATGACGATGGTGACGTTGCGGAAGTCCGCCTTGCGGCCGTTGTTGTCGGTCAGCGTGCCGTGATCCATCACCTGCAGCAGGATGTTGAAGATGTCGGGATGCGCCTTCTCGATCTCGTCGAGCAGCAGCACCGAATAGGGCTTCTTGGTGATCGCCTCGGTGAGGAGACCGCCCTGGTCGAAACCGACGTAACCCGGCGGCGCGCCGATCAGCCGCGACACCGCATGGCGCTCCATGTACTCCGACATGTCGAAGCGGAGCAGCTCGATGCCCATGCAGTAGGCGAGCTGGCGGGCGACCTCGGTCTTGCCGACGCCGGTCGGGCCGCTGAAGAGGAAGCAGCCGATCGGCTTCTGCGGGTTGCCGAGCCCGGAGCGCGTCGTGCGGATCGCCGAGACCAGTGCGTCGATCGCCTTGTCCTGCCCGAAGACGACCGCCTTCAGGTCGCGGTCGAGATTCCTGAGCGCGGCGCGGTCGTCCATCGACACGGTCGCCGGCGGGATGCGCGCGATCTTGGCGATGATCTCCTCGATCTCCAGCTTGCCGATCACGCGCTTCTGCTTCGACTTCGGCAGGATGCGCTGCGCGGCGCCGGCCTCGTCGATCACGTCGATCGCCTTGTCGGGGAGGTGGCGGTCGTTGATGTAGCGGGCCGAGAGCTCCACCGCGGAAGTGAGCGCGTTGGCGCTGTACTTGACGCCGTGATGAGCCTCGAAGCGGCTCTTGAGCCCCTTCAGGATCTCGACCGTCTCGTCGACCGACGGCTCGATGACGTCGATCTTCTGGAAGCGCCGCGAGAGCGCGTGGTCCTTCTCGAAGACGCCGCGATACTCGTTGTAGGTCGTCGCGCCGATGCATTTCAGCGCTCCGGTCGACAACGCGGGCTTGAGCAGGTTCGACGCATCCAGCGTTCCCCCCGAAGCGGCGCCGGCGCCGATCAGCGTATGGATCTCATCGATGAACAGGATCGCGTTCGGGTTGTCGACCAGCTGCTTGAGGACCGCCTTCAGACGCTGCTCAAAGTCGCCGCGATACTTGGTGCCGGCGAGGAGGGCGCCCATGTCGAGCGCATACACCTGGCACTTCGCGAGGATCTCGGGCACCTGGCCTTCGACGATCCGCCGCGCGAGTCCCTCGGCGATCGCGGTCTTGCCGACGCCGGCCTCGCCCACCAGCAGCGGGTTGTTCTTGCGTCGGCGGCAGAGCGTCTGGATCACGCGCTCGAGCTCGCGGTCTCTGCCGATCAGCGGGTCGATCTTGCCGACCAGCGCCTGGGCGTTGAGGTTGACGGTGTAGGCCTCGAGCGCGCCGCCCGACTGCTGGCCGTCCTCGCCGGCTTCCTCGTTCTCGGTCGCCTTCGGCTGCGCCGGCTGCGGGCTCTTGGTGATGCCGTGCGAGATGTAGTTGACGACGTCCAGTCGCGTCACGCCCTGCTGGTGCAGGAAGTACACCGCGTGCGAGTCCTTCTCGCCGAAGATCGCGACCAGGACGTTGGCGCCGGTGACCTCTTTCTTGCCGGAGGACTGGACGTGCAGAATCGCGCGCTGGATCACGCGCTGGAAGCCGAGCGTCGGCTGGGTGTCGATCTCCTCGGTGCCTGCGACCGTGGGAGTGTGGGCGTTGATGAACTCGGTGAGGTGCTTCCGCAGCTCGTCGATGCTCGCCGCGCACGCGCGCAGGACCTCGGCCGCGGTGGGGTTGTCCAGCAGCGCGAGAAGCAGGTGCTCGACAGTGATGAACTCGTGCCGCTTCTGGCGCGCCTCTACGAACGCCATGTGCAGGCTGACTTCGAGCTCCTGGGCAATCATTACGTTTCCTCCATCACGCACTGGAGCGGGTGCTGGTGCTTCCGTGCGTACGATACAACCTGCTCGACCTTCGTCGTTGCGATATCCCGCGGGTACACCCCGCACACTCCCATCCCTTCGCGATGCACTTTCAACATCACCTGGGTGGCCTTCTCGCGGGTCATCCCGAAGAACGTCTGCAGGACGAGCACCACGAACTCCATCGGCGTGTAGTCGTCATTGAGCAGGATGACCTTGAAGAGCGGTGGGGCCTTGACCTTGCTCTTCTTGGTCTCGAGTATGGTGCCATCACGCAACCGGGTCGCCATACCTGCCAATTCCGTCTGCCGGCATCACCCGGCGGTCACCGTCCAGTTGACCGCATCGTCGCCGCGAGGTTCGGAGCCGCACTCCCCAATCGATGAACTGCCCTAATCCTAGCCAGAAGCCCGCCCCCGCGCAATCACCGTTTTTCCGTCCAACGCGCGGATTTTGCTGGAGTTGCGGCGCGGTGCGAGACACTTGACGCGTCCTCGCGAAGCGCGTAAAAAAGGCGCGTGTTTGCTTTTCAAGCGGTACCGCCCTGCAGCGGCGATGGGAGCTGTCTTGAAGATCACGCATAGGAGGGGGGAACCCCCGGGTTCACAAACTGGTAGGGAAGAGGGGCTATGCCAACGGGAACGGTGAAGTGGTTCAACGACGCGAAGGGCTATGGGTTCATCACGCCTGACGACGGCGGCGAGGATCTGTTCGCGCATTTCTCGGCGATCCAGATGGGGGGATTCAAGACGCTCAAGGAGGGCGAAAAGGTGCAGTTCGAGATCACCCAGGGCCCGAAAGGGAAACAGGCCTCGAACATCCAGAAGGCGGGCTGATCGCCCGCCCGCAACGCGAACCATTGCAAAGCCCCGCCGCGCCGCGGGGCTTTTCTTTTCCTGCCCCCGATTCCGCATTCCACGCCGCAACCAAGGAAAGATGCGGCTGCGCCGAGGCGTAAACGCGGGCCCGCCGGGACCCTTTCCGCAGCCGCGGGCGGTGGCTAGCCCATCCTGCGCTTGAGCTCCTCGCCGATCGCGTCCATGAAGGCGTCGGTCGTCAGGAACGGGTGGTCGGCGCGGATGAGAATGGCGAGGTCCTTGGTCATTTTGCCCGACTCGACGACGTCGACGCACACGCTCTCGAGCGTCTCGGCAAATTTCACGACCTCGGGCGTGCCGTCCATCTTGCCGCGGAACTGCAGACCGCGGGTCCACGCGTAGATCGACGCAATCGGATTGGTGGAGGTCGGCTTGCCCTGCTGGTGCAGGCGGTAGTGACGCGTCACCGTGCCGTGCGCCGCTTCGGCCTCGACGGTCCTGCCGTCAGGCGACATCAGCACCGAGGTCATCAACCCTAGCGAGCCGTATCCCTGCGCGACGGTGTCAGACTGCACGTCGCCGTCGTAGTTCTTGCACGCCCAGAGGTACCCCCCCGACCACTTGAGGCTGGCGGCGACCATGTCGTCGATCAGCCGGTGCTCGTACGTGAGGCCGGCGGCGTCGAACTTATGCTTGAACTCTCTCTGGAAGATCTCCTCGAAGAGGTTCTTGAACCGACCGTCGTACACTTTCAGGATCGTGTTCTTCGACGAGAGGTAAACCGAGTACTTCCGATCGAGTCCGTAGTTGAAGCAGGCGCGCGCGAAGCCGCTTATCGACGCGTCGAGGTTGAACATCGCCATGGTGACTCCGGCGCCGGGGGCCTTGAAGACTTCCTTCTCGACCGGCACACCGCCGCCTTCGGGCGTGAACGTCAGCTTGATGGTGCCGGGCCCGTCGAACTTGTGCTCGGTCGCGCGGTACTGGTCGCCGAACCCGTGCCGGGCGACCACCACCGGCTTGTCCCAGTGCGGGACGATGCGAGGCACGTTCTTGCAGATGATCGGCTCGCGGAAGATCGTCCCGTCGAGGATGTTGCGGATGGTCCCGTTCGGGCTCCGCCACATCTGCTTAAGGTTGAACTCCTTCACTCGCGCCTCGTCGGGAGTGATCGTGGCGCACTTGACTGCGACGCCGTACCGGCGCGTCGCGTTCGCCGCGTCGATCGTTACCTGGTCGCTGGTCGCGTCCCGGTGCTGGATACCGAGGTCGAAGTACTTGAGGTCGACGTCGAGGTAGGGGAGGATCAGCTGCTCGCGGATCCGGTGCCAGATGATCCGCGTCATCTCGTCGCCGTCCATCTCCACGATCGGGTTTTCCACCTTGATCTTGGTCACGGGGGCTCCTAAGGCGGGAGGTAGGGGACTCGGCGGCTGCGGGACCGACGATCCGATGCCGCGGGACGGTAGCCGATTTTAGCAGACCGGTCGCCGCGCCGACGCCGGATTCCGGCCCCGGTACACGGCTCAAGCGTTTGGTTTTTCGCAGGTTTCAGGCCGGTTAGCGGACATGTCAACCGCCTCGCTGGGCCAACGTTATTGGACATTGACTGGGTAACACCGGTCGTTTCGACAAACCCGATCCGTCACAGAGAGGAAACCGATGAAAAACCTGATCGCCATTCTGCTTGCCGCCATGTTCGCCGCGGTGTCGTTCCAGGCCGTCGCCCAGGCGAAGAAGCCCACCGCGGAGGAATGTAAGAAGGATCCGAAGATGGCGGGCTGCGAGGCGGCGAAGAAGTAATCGCCGTTCGGGCGAGAGAGGGCAGGGCGAGTCCCTGCCTTTTCTTTTTGCCCGGAGCGCGTGCTAGACTGCCGCCGCTCCCCGGTTCCTGGGGGCAGAGAATTGCCCGCTCCCGCGGGCACCAGACCAAGCTCAGGAGGAAATCATGAGGAAGCTCGTAGCGCTCGCTTTCGCCGCCATGTTCGCCGCCGTGTCGTTCCAGGCCGTCGCGCAGGCGAAGAAGCCCACCGCGGAGGAATGTAAGAAGGATCCGAAGATGGCGGGCTGCGAGGCGGCGAAGAAGTAATCGCCATTCGGCCGAGTGAAGGCAGGGCGAGCCCCTGCCTTTTTCATTTGCGGCGCCTCCGGATGAAGCAGACCCTCGTGCGGCTTTCGCTGATCGCCGTCGCGACCGCGCCGTTCTCCGCGGGCGCGCAGGGACCCACCCTCGCTCTGAGGGCCGGGGATCATCCGATCCAGGCGGAAATCGCCAACACCGGCGAATCGCGCATGACCGGGCTCATGCATCGCCCGTCGCTCGGGACCGACCGCGGCATGCTCTTCGTCTTCCCCGACGTCGCCCGTCACTGCATGTGGATGAAGAACACCTTCGTGCCGCTCTCCGTGGCGTTCATCGACGAGCGCGGTGTGATCATCAATATCGCCGACATGCAGCCGCAGACCGAGGAATCGCATTGTGCGAGCGGACCGGCCCGATTCGCGCTCGAAATGAACCAGGGCTGGTTCGCCGCCAACGGCATCAGGCCGGGCGCGCCGATTTCCGGCATCGACAAGGCGCCTCCACCGCGCTGAACCTCGGCGAGAGGCGCTGCAAAGGCACGGGGCCCTTCCGAGCCCCTCGCGTTTCGAGCTACAAGCCGCCGTTCTGCTGCGCCACCATGCAGTAGAGCATCGGGATCGACAGCATGGTGTTGAAGCGGGAGGTCATTCCCGCCATCTTCGCGGCCTTGGTCTTCTCCTCGGGGCTCACCTGCACGATGCCGAGCGCCTTCTTCTGGTTCGGCCAGATGATGAACCAGACGTTGAACGCCATGATCAGGCCGAGCCACATGCCGATGCCGATCGCGGTGACCGGCGGCTTCAACGTGAGCGCCTGGGCGAGGTACCCGGTCATCCACGCCAGCAGGAGGCCGGTGACGACCGTGGCGAGCGCCGCCCAGCGGAACCAGAACAGCGCCCGCGGCGCGATCACCTTGCTCACGGCGGGCTTCTGTTCGTCGGGGATCTGCGGCATCGACGGCGTCTGGACGAAGTTGAAGTACCAGAGCAGGCCGATCCACATCACGCCCGACAGCACGTGCAGCCAGCGCATGAAGAACGCCCACCAGGCGTGGTCGAACTTCATCGCTCCGCCGACCGCAGTGCTCACCACGATGACGATCACGATCAGGAGGACGATACCGGCGGTGATGGTGCGTCCAAGCGATTGAAAGATTGCGCCCACGGGATTGCCCCCTTTCTTCTGCTTGCAATCGAGTCGTTGTACAGCGGTATGGCGGCGGCGAGTTTAGCACAGCGCTCCTCGCGGAAACCCGCGCCGCACGCGTCGAAACCTACCGGGACTCTTCCACGCGCGCGGACGCGCTGCCTTCGGCGAAGGTGATGTCGACGAGGTCGCCGCTCGCAACTTCCCCGCTGCGACGGACGATGCGGCCCGTCTCGTCGCGGACAATGCTGTAGCCCCGCTCGAGCACCGCGCGCGGATCGAGGTGCGCGAGGCTGCGGACGAGCGCGTCGACGCGCACCGCCCGCTCGGCGAGTTGCCGCTGCGACGCGCCGCCGACGCGCTCGCCGAGTCGTCCAGCGCGCAGCGACAGCACCTCGAGCGGCGGTAGGCGCCGGCGGCCGCGCTCGATGAGCCCGCGCACCCGCCAGCGTTCGCGGTCGAGCGCCCGCGCGATCGCCTGCGCCAGCCGCGATGACAGCTGGGCGACGATCGCGCCCTGGGCTTCGAGACGGCGCCCCGGGTGAACCAACCGGCGCGCTAGATGATCGACGAGCTGGATCCTGTTCTCCAGGTCGCGCGCTGCGCCGCGGCGCAACCGCGCAACAGAGGACGCGATCCAGGCCAGGAGCTCGTCGCGTGGCGGGCTCGCCAGCTCGGCGGCGGCAGTCGGGGTCGGGGCGCGCACGTCGGCGGCGAAGTCGGCGATCGTGAAGTCGGTTTCGTGTCCGACGCCGACCACGACCGGGATCGGCGAGGCGCGGATCGCTCGCGCCACCCGCTCGTCGTTGAATGCCCAGAGGTCCTCGATGCTGCCGCCGCCGCGGCAAAGGACCAGCACGTCGCATTCGTCGCGCCGGCCCGCCACGGCGAGCGCCGCGACGATCTCGGCCGGGGCGCCTTCACCTTGCACTGCTGTCGGGTAGACGATCACCGGGATCGAGGGATTGCGGCGGCGGAGCGTCGTCAGCACGTCGCGCAGCGCCGCGGCGACCCGCGAAGTGACGACGCCGATCGCGCCCGGATAGGCCGGGAGCGCCCGCTTTCCGAGCGGGTCGAACAGGCCCTCGCGCTCCAGCCTGTCGCGCAGACGCAGGAACGCCTCGTAAAGCAAGCCCAGTCCCGCCGGCCGGATGAACTCGACGTTGAGCTGGAACTCGCCGCGCGGCTCGTAGAGCGTCACGAGCGCACGCACCTCGACCTGCATCCCGTCGCGCGGCTGCCAGTCGAGCAGCGTCCCGCGGCTGCGGAACATGACGCAGCGCACTTGCGCGGCGTCGTCCTTCAACGAGAAGTAGAAATGACCCGAGCGGGCGTGCACGAAGTTCGAGATCTCGCCAGCGACCCACGCGAGCGGGATGCGGTGCTCGAGCAGATCGCGAACGCTGCGGTTCAGCGCGGAGACACTGAGGATCGCGCCTGCCGGAACCGCCGCTCCCCGCACCAACGCTGGATCTCCGACCATTTCGGCATCCTAACCTATCCACAGGCCGCGGCCGCTGCGCCAGGACCGTCGCGCGCGCCCAAAGTTCCCCTACGAGAGGATAGCGTAAGTGCCTGATGAAACAGCCTAAATCGAGTCGATCAGAATTTCATCAGCAGCGGAAATCTCCTTACCTGCAGTCCACTTAGCGCGTGTGCTGACACACTATGCACAACCTTATCCACAGCAACTGTGGATAACGCGCTATGCCACCTGCATACTGCGCCCCGCGCGCCGAACACGCGCGCCTTGCCCAAAGCAGCATGCGCCGCTAAAGTCTCGACCTTTGTTTTCGTTCGAGTTTCGAGTCGCCGCGTGTTCAGCATCCTGCAAGCGGCCGGATGGCCGATCTGGTTCCTGCTCGCCGCATCGGTGATCGCGGTCGCGCTCATCATCGAGCGGTTCATCGTCCTGCGCCGGGAGCGGATCGCGCCGTCGGGCCTGCTCGACAAGGTCGTCGACGCCTACCGCAGGCAGGGCGTGACCGCACAACTCGTCGACAACCTGTACCGCGACTCGCCGCTCGGGCGCGTCCTCGCGTCGGGCCTGCGCAATCATCGCGCGCCGCGGCCGGTGATGAAGGAGGCGATCGAGGAAGAAGGACGCGCGGTCGCCTACGAGCTCGAGCGTTTCCTCACGACGCTCGGCACGATCGCGACCGCGAGCCCGCTGTGGGGGCTCTTCGGCACGGTCGTCGGCATGATCGAGATCTTCGGCTCGCAGTCGCCGACCGGCTCGAACCCCGCTGCCCTCGCGCACGGAATCTCGGTCGCGCTGTACAACACCGGCTTTGGTCTCCTGGTCGCGATCCCCGCGCTGATCTTCTTCCGCCACTTCCGCGCCAAGGTCGAGGGTTTCGTGCTCGACATGGAGCAGCAAGCAGCGCGGCTGGTGGACACCGTGCACGGCGACCGGAGCTAGGATGAACTTCCGCGGCTTCCGGAAGGAGGATCCGGAGATCAACCTGATCCCGATGATCGACGTGCTGCTCGTGATCCTGATCTTCCTGATGATCACGACCACGTACTCCAAGTACGCCGAGCTGCAGATCAACCTGCCCGCTGCCGACGCCGAGAAGCAGACCGACCGGCCGAACGAGATCAACATCACGGTGAGCGCCGCGGGTCAGTACACCATCGACCGCAAGCCGGTGTCGTTCACCAACGTCGCCGCGTTCGGCGATGCGATGCGCGCGGCGGCATCCGGCCTCAAGGATCCGATCGTGGTCATCAACGCCGACGCCGCCGCGAACCACCAGTCGGTGATCCACGTGATGGAGGCCGCGCGGCTGGCGGGCCTGTCGCACGTTTCTTTCGCCACGCAGACGCAGACGAAGTAGCGGCGGTGTCGCGCGATCCGTGGGCGCGAGCTTCCCCGAGCGGCACTGGTATCGCCTGAGTTGGGTCTCGATCCTGCTCGCACCGCTCTCGCTCGTCTTTGGCGCCGTGGTCGGGGCGCGCCGGTTCGCCTATCGCGCCGGCTGGCGTCGCGTCGCGCGGTTGCCGGTGCCGGTCGTGGTGGTCGGGAACCTGGTCGCGGGCGGCACCGGCAAGACGCCGCTCGTCCTCTGGCTCGTCGAGGCGCTCCGCGCGCGGGGCTTCCGTCCGGCCATCGTGTCCCGTGGCTATCGCGGCGCGAACGAGGCGCCGTGCGAGGTCGCTGCCGGAGGTGCGCCGGCTCGGCTTGGCGACGAGCCGGTCCTGCTGGCGGAGCGCGCGGGCGTGCCGGTGTGGATCGGACGCGATCGCGTGGCAGCGGCCCGCGCGGCGCTCGCTGCCCATCCCGATCGCGACGTCCTGATCTGCGACGACGGTCTCCAACACTACGCTCTCGAGCGCGACTTCGAGATCGCAGTCGAGGACGAGCGCGGCCACGGCAACGGCCTGCTGCTGCCGGCGGGCCCGCTCCGCGAGCGCCCGTCGCGGCAGGTCGACGCCACGGTCGTCAACGGTAGCGTCGGGCGGTCCGGCGCGTTCGCGATGAGCCTCGAACCCGCCGGGTTCCGGGAGGTCCGCGACGCGCACCGCACGATCGACGCGGACGCGCTGCGCGGCAAGCGCCTGCACGCGGTAGCGGGCATCGGCAATCCGGCGCGGTTCTTCGCCATGCTTGCCTCGCTCGGCCTGGCGTTCACGCCGCACGCCTTCCCCGATCACCATGCGTACCTCCCGGGCGATCTCGAGTTCCCCGATTGCGATGCCGTGCTGATGACCGAGAAGGATGCGGTAAAATGCCGCGCGTTCCCGCGCGACGACCTCTATGCGCTCCGTGTCGAGGCGCGCGTGGACGAGCACCTTGCCGACCTCGTCGCCCTCCGCCTCCATGGACGCCAAGCTCCTTGATATCCTCGTGTGCCCGATCTGCAAGGGCCCGCTCCGCTATCGCAAGCCCGAGCAGGAGCTCGTCTGCAAGGCCGACCGGGTCGCCTTTCCGATCCGCGACGGCATTCCGGTGATGCTCGAGGAGGAGGCGCGCAAGCTCGCCGCAGCCGAGGAGCTCGACTAGCCGCGCGCGCGATGCCGGGCCTGCTCCGCTTCACCGTCCTGATTCCGGCGCGCTACGCGTCGAGCCGGCTGCCCGGCAAGGCGCTGGTCGACATCGGCGGCAAGCCGATGGTCGTCCACGTCGCGGACCGGGCGCGGGCCAGCGGCGCAGCCGCGGTGTGGATCGCGACGGATGACGAGCGGATCGCCGCCGCCGCGCGCGACCACGGCTGCGACGCGGTCATGACCCGCGCCGATCACCGGTCCGGCACCGACCGGCTCGCCGAGGCGGTCGAGCTACTTGCCCTCGCCGACGACGAGCTGGTCGTCAACGTGCAGGGCGACGAGCCGCTGATCCCGCCCGCTCTGGTCGGGCGCCTCGTGCACACCCTCGCGCAGCGCCCCGCCGCGGCGATCGCAACCGCGTGCGTTCCGATCGCCGAGACCGGCGAGTTCCTGAACCCGAATGCGGTCAAGGTCGTGTGCGACCAGTCAGGCTATGCGTTGTATTTCAGCCGTGCCCCGATCCCCTACGCCCGCGACGCGTTTGCGGGCGGGCTTGCGCCTGGGGCGCCGCTCCCCGAGGGGTTGCCGGTCTTCCGGCATCTCGGCATCTATGCCTACCGCGCGGCGTTCCTCCGGTCGTACGCGCGCCTGCCAGCGGTACCGATCGAGAGCTTCGAGGCACTGGAGCAGCTGCGCGCCGTCTGGCACGGGCACCGGATCGCCGTGATCGTCGTCGAGCCCGCCCCACCGCCCGGCGTCGACACGCCGGAGGATCTCGAGCACACTCGCCGCCTGTTCGCTCGCGGGCCGGTTTGACCGGCGCGCTGCCGGGGGCTATCGTCGGTGAACGCCGTCGCGGAGGCGCCGCAATAACCACGAGAGGAACAATCCATGCGAGTCATCCTGCTCGGACCGCCAGGGGCGGGCAAAGGCACGCAGGCCCAGTACATCACCGACCGCTTCAAGGTCCCGCAGATCTCGACCGGCGACATGCTGCGCGCCGCGGTAAAGGCCGGTACGCCGCTCGGGCTTGCGGCCAAGAAGGTGATGGACGCGGGCGGACTCGTCTCCGACGACATCGTCATCGGCCTCGTGAAGGAGCGCCTGCAGGCGCCGGACAGCGCACCGGGCTACCTCTTCGACGGCTTCCCGCGGACGGTGGCGCAGGCGGAGGCGATGAAAGCGGCGGGCGTGCCGATCGACTACGTGCTCGAGATCGACGTGCCGGATGACGAGATCATCGCGCGCATGAGCGGGCGGCGCGTCCACCCCGCATCCGGGCGCACCTATCACGTGAAGTTCAACCCGCCGCAGACCGCGGACCGGGACGACGTCACCGGCGAGCCGCTTGTGCAGCGCGAAGACGACAAGCCCGAAACCGTGCGCAAGCGGCTCGGCGTCTACCACGCGCAGACGAGGGCGCTGGTCGACTACTACTCGAGGCTCGGCGCGAGCGGCGACGCGCACGCGCCGAAGTACCGGCGGATCTCGGGCGTCGGCAGCGTCGAGGAGATTCGCGACCGGGCGTTCGCGGCGCTCGCTTGACGGCGGACGGGGCACGACCGGCTTCAAAGGCCGAGCCGCCGCAGGCTATAATCGCGCGCTTTTCCAATAGAACCTGGGGCCCGGGGCGCGGTCGTTGCCGGTCCGCCTGCCCACGCGCGCTCCTCGAAGGGGGACTCCATGACCGTCGCACTCGTCCTCGTGCTCGCCTGCGCGGTGCTCGCGCTGCTCTACGGCATCTACTCGATCTCGTGGATCGTCGCGCAGCCGGCCGGCAACGAGCGGATGCGCGAGATCGCAGCCGCGATCCAGCAGGGCGCATCGGCCTACCTCAACCGCCAGTACACGACGATCGGCATCGTCGGCGTGGTGCTGTTCGTGATCATCGGCGTCATCCCCGCCCTCGGCTGGCCGACCGCGTTCGGCTTCCTGATCGGGGCGGTGCTGTCGGGCGCCGCGGGCTATATCGGGATGAACGTCTCGGTGCGTGCCAATGTGCGCACCGCGGAGGCGGCACGCAAGGGGCTCGATCAGGCGCTCGCGATCGCGTTCCGCGGCGGCGCGATCACCGGTCTCCTGGTGGTGGGCCTCGGCCTGCTCGGCGTGGCGGGCTACTTCTGGATCCTGCTGGCGAGCGCGCAGGGCGCCGCCTCGCTGGTCGAGATCCTGAAGCCGCTCATCGGCCTCGGCTTCGGCGGCTCGCTGATCTCGATCTTCGCCCGGCTCGGCGGCGGCATCTTCACCAAGGGCGCGGACGTCGGCGCCGACCTCGTCGGCAAGGTCGAAGCCGGCATTCCCGAGGACGATCCGCGCAACCCCGCGGTGATTGCCGACAACGTCGGCGACAACGTCGGCGACTGCGCCGGTATGGCCGCCGACCTGTTCGAGACGTACGCGGTGACGCTGATCGCCACGATGCTCCTCGGCGCGCTGATGGTGAAGACGGAATCGCTCGCGCCGGTGATTTATCCGCTCGTCCTCGGCGGCTTCTCGATCATCGCGTCCATTGTCGGGACCTGGTTCGTCAAGGCCAAACCCGGCGACAGGAACGTGATGCCCGCACTCTATCGCGGGCTATGGGTAGCAGGCATCCTCGCGCTCATCGCCTTCTACCCGCTCACGGTCTGGATCATGGGCGACGTGCTGGCGAAGGTGCCGCTCGACGTCGGGGACGGCCGGCAATTCATTCCGCCATGGAAGCTGTGGGGCGCGGGCGTGGTCGGCCTCGCGCTCACCGGGTTCATGGTGTGGATCACCGAGTACTACACCGGCACGCAATACAAGCCGGTGAAGCACGTCGCGGAGGCCTCCACCACCGGCCACGCGACCAACATCATCGCCGGCCTCGGCGTGTCGATGAAGGCCACCGCCTGGCCGGTGCTCGCGGTGTGCGTCGCGATCCTCGCGTCCTACTGGCTCGCGGGCCTCTACGGCATCGCGATCGCGGCGACCTCGATGCTGTCGATGACCGGCATCATCGTCGCGCTCGACGCCTACGGGCCGATCACCGACAACGCCGGCGGCATCGCCGAGATGGCGGATCTGCCGGACTCGGTGCGCGAGATCACCGACCCGCTGGATGCGGTCGGCAACACGACGAAGGCGGTCACCAAGGGCTACGCGATCGGCTCGGCAGGCCTCGCGGCGCTGGTGCTCTTCGCCGACTACACCCACGCGCTCGAGGCGAAGGGGCAGATGTTCAGCTTCGATCTTTCGAACCACATGGTGATCATCGGCCTCTTCATCGGCGGCATGGTGCCGTACCTCTTCGGCGCGATGGCCATGGAGGCAGTGGGCCGCGCGGCGGGGGCAGTGGTGCGCGAAGTGCGGCGGCAGTTCAAGGAGATCCCCGGAATCATGGAGGGGAAGGCGAAGCCGGAATACGGCACCGCGGTCGACATGCTCACGCGCGCGGCGATCAAGGAGATGATCGTCCCGAGCCTGCTGCCGGTGCTCATCCCGGTCGTCGTGGGGCTCGTGCTCGGCCCGCAGGCACTCGGCGGCGTGCTGATGGGCACCATCGTCACCGGCCTCTTCGTGGCGATCTCGATGACGACCGGCGGCGGCGCGTGGGACAACGCGAAGAAGTACATCGAAGACGGCCACCACGGCGGCAAGGGGTCGGACGCGCACAAGGCCGCGGTCACCGGCGACACGGTGGGCGATCCGTACAAGGACACCGCGGGTCCGGCGGTGAACCCGCTCATCAAGATCATCAACATCGTTGCGCTCCTCATCGTGCCCCTGATGGGTGGCACCGAGGCGCCGAAGGTGGCTGCGACGCCGGCGGCCCCGGTCGCAGTGGCGCCGGTCACAACGCCTGCCGTCGGACGGCCAGTGCGTATCCATTTCGAGACCGGGAGCACGGCACTCGGTAGCGAAAACCAGAAGATCGTCGCGGCGGTCGCGCAGAAGATGAAGGACATACCCGATCTGAAGGTGGATATCTCCGGGTTTGCCGACAAGACCGGCAACGTGGAGCAGAACCTCGAGCTTGCTCAACGGCGCGCGACGGCCGTCCGCGACGCGCTCAAAGCCGCGGGGGTCGCGGAAGACCGCATGAACATCAGGAAACCGGAGCAGGTGATCCTGGGCGCGGGCCAGGATGCCGAGGGACGCCGCGTCGAAATCGCCGTGGCGAAGTGATCCGCGAACGCGCTTCCGTACGCTCGACGAGGGCAGCCTTCTGGCTGCCCTTGTTTTTTGTCGCCGCGGTTGCATTCGGCCAGCCGGCGCCGGAGGCGGCGTCGGGATGGACGCCGAAGCAGCCCGCGGTCGGCAGCCGGTTCATGGCCGTCGCCGCGCACCCGCTCGCGGTCGACGCCGGCTACGAGATCCTGAGACGCGGCGGCGGTGCGATCGATGCCGCGGTGGCGATGCAGCTCATGCTCGGGCTGGTCGAGCCGCAATCCTCAGGGATCGGCGGCGGCGGCTTCATCCTGCACTACTCGGCGGCCGACAAGCGCGTGCGCGCCTACGACGGCCGGGAGACCGCACCCGCCGCGGCGCGTCCCGAGCGCTTCATCGGGCTCTTCGGACGGCCGCTGGGATTCATGGAGGCGGTGCTCTCGGGGCGAGCAGTCGGCGTGCCCGGCATGGTTGCGGTGCTCGAGCTCGCCCACCGCAACCATGGCCGGCTCCAGTGGAGCGAGCTCGCCGAGCCGGCGATCGGTCTTGCCGAGAACGGGTTCCCGGTCTCGCCGCGCCTGCACGCGCTGCTCGCGTGGGACCGGTTCCTCCGCCGCGATCCGTATGCGGCGCGCTACTTCTACGAGCCCGAGGGCAAACCGAGACCGGTCGGAACGATCCTCCGCAACCCCGAGTACGCCGCGGTGCTGCGAGAGGTCGCTGCCGGCGGATCGCAGGCCTTCTACCGCGGCCAGATCGCGCGTGACATCGTGGCCGCGCTGCAGAAACATCCGGTCGAGCCGGGCAATCTCGCGCTCGCCGACCTCGAGCGCTACGCGGCGAAGGAGCGCGAACCGGTCTGCGGCGCGTTCCGGTCCTACCGCGTCTGCGGCATGCCGCCGCCGAGCGCCGGCGGCATCGCAGTGTTGCAGATGCTCGGCATCCTAGAGCGGCTGCCGAAGACCGATTACGCGCGCGATCCGCTGGCAGCAGTGCATTTCTTCGCCGAGGCGGGCCGGCTCGCGTACGCCGACCGGGACCGCTACGTCGCCGACCCCGACTTCGTCGACGTGCCGGTCGCGGGGCTCCTTGCCGCCGACTACCTTGCGGAGCGGGCGGCGCTCATCGCGCCCGACCGCTCGCTGCGCCGCGCGCAGGCCGGGCAGCCGCGCGGCGCGCAGACCGCGGCGCGCGACGGCGCCGTGCTCGAGCTCGAGGCGACGACGCATTTCTCGGTTGTCGACGCGGACGGAAACGCGGTGGCGTCCACCTCGAGCATCGAGTTCGCCTTCGGCAACCACCGGTTCGTGCGGGGATTTCTCCTCAACAACCAGCTCACCGACTTCGCCTTCCGCCCCGAGCATGAAGGCGCGCCGATCGCGAACCGCGTCGAGGGCGGAAAGCGGCCGCGCAGCTCGATGTCGCCGACGCTGGTGTTCGACGCCGACGGGCGGCTCGCGCTGATCGCCGGCTCGCCGGGCGGGCACGCGATCATCAACTACGTTACGCGGGTCGTGGTGGCAGCGCTCGACTGGGAGATGCGCCTGCAGGAGGCGCTCGACGCACCCCACTTCGGCAGCCGCAACGGCCCCACCGAGGTCGAGAGCGGGACCTCGGCGGAGCGCCTGCGCGCACGCCTCAGCGCGCTCGGCCACGATGTTCGTCCGCGCGAGATGACGAGCGGTGTGCACGCTATCCGCCGCGTGGGCGAGCAGTGGATCGGCGCCGCCGACCCGCGGCGCGACGGTATCGCACGCGGCGAATGAACACCTGCCAGGGTTTCTCGCCGAGCTGAAGCGTCCTACCCTGTCAGCAGGGACGCGCGCAGGTCGGCGAGCTCGCGGCAAAGCGGCACCAGCGCCTCGAGGTTCGCCGCCGGGTTCGCGCCGCTCGGGTTGGGGGTGACGAATACGCGGGTCCCGCCGATGCGCTCGGGCTGGACGCCGGGCGATATTCTCGCCCGTGGCCTGTCCAGGTGCTCGAGGAAAACGCGGTACGCGCTCGTGCCCTGGAACCAGGCGATCTCCGGGCGGTGGCGACGGAGCTTCCGCTCGAGCAGGCGCGCCCCCCGTGCGTAGTCGGCGGCGGTCAGCTCGTCGGCGCGGGCCGTCGCTCGCTTCACCAGATCGGTGAAGCCGATCCGGTGGACGCGGAAGAGGCGCTTCACCGAGGCAGCCGACGGCGCGAGCGGCTCGGGTATCAGCCCGGAGGCGTTCAGTGCCGGCCAGAACCGGTTGCCGGGTCGAGCGAAGTTGAACCCCCGCTCTACCGAGTAGAGCGACGGATTGATCCCGATCGAGACGATGTCGAGCCCCGGTGCGAGATAGTCGGGTAGCGTCCTCACGTCGCCGAATCCGCGAGCGCCCGCGAGAGGAGGCCGGCCGCGTGCGCGGCGAGATCCGGCGCCAGGCAATCCAGTTCGATCACGTCGGGCGTCGAGCGCAGCCACGTGAGCTGCCGTTTCGCGAGCTGGCGCGTCGCGAAGATCCCGCGGTCCCGCAGGGTCGCGCGGTCGTATTCGCCTTCCAGATGCGCCCAGGCCTGGCGGTAGCCGACGCAGCGCATCGATGGCAATCCGCCATGCAGCGAATACCGTTCGCGCAGTCTCGCCAGCTCCTCCACGATGCCGTCGGTGAGCATCTGTTCGAACCGCGCCGCGATGCGACGGTGCAGCACAGCGCGGTCGCCGGGCACGAGCGCGATCGGCACCAGGCGGAATGGGAGGGCGCTCGTCCGCCTGCCGAGCAGGCGGGACATCGGGGTGCCGGTCGCGCGCCAGACCTCGAGCCCGCGCTGGATCCGCTGCGCGTCGGTGGGTTCGAGCCGCGCCGCCGTTTCCGCATCGAACCGCGCGAGCTCGGCGTGCAGCGCCGGCCAACCGCGTTCCCGCGCCTCCGCTTCGATCGCTGCACGCAGGAGGACATTCGCCCGCGGCAGGTCGGACAATCCTTCGCGCAGCGCTTTGAAGTAGAGCATCGTCCCGCCGGTGAGCAGCGGCACGTTGCCGCGGGCGGCGATCCCGCTCATCGTCGCGAGCGCGTCGGCGCGGAAGCGCGCTGCGGAATACGCCTCGGTCGGATCTATGATGTCGATAAGGTGATGCGGCACCGCCACGCGCTCCGCGAGCGTCGCCTTCGCGGTACCCACGTCCATGCCGCGGTAGACCTGGGCCGAGTCGACCGAAACGATCTCGACCGGGAAGCGCCCCGCGAGCGCTGCCGCGAGCGCTGACTTGCCGCTCGCGGTGGGGCCCATGAGCAAGATCGCCGTCGGCGGAGGCGGCGACCTCACCGTCCGCGCAGGAACAGTTTGTCGAGATCGGCGAGCGACAGCTGGTACCAGGTCGGGCGGCCGTGGTTGCACTGGCCAGCGCGCTCGGTCTGTTCCATCCGGCGCAGGAGCGCATTCATCTCCGGTACGCGCCAGCGCCCGGTGCGCGCGCACGGCGCCGTGGCAGGCCATCGTCGCCAGCAGCTCGTCGCGACGCTCGGTGAGCACGCGGCTCGCCCCGTACTGCGCGGAGATCGCGAAGGAGCGCCCTGGCGAGCGTCGGGATGTCTCCGCCGGCGAGGGCCTCCGGAACCCCGCGCACGACGATGGCCGTCGGCGACAGTGCGGCGAGCTCGAAACCGAGCGCCGCGAGGGCGACGCCGTGCTCCTCGAGCGTCGCGACGTCCGCCGCGTCAGCGTGGAAGGTCACCGGGATCAGCAGCTGTTGCGTGCCGGCGCCAGAAGCGTCGAGCGCCGCCTTGAGCTCCTCGTACAGGATGCGCTCGTGCGCGGCGTGCATGTCGACGAGGATCAGCCCGGCGCGGTTCTGCGCCAGGATGTAGACGCCGTGCAGCTGCGCGAGAGCGAATCCCAGGGGCTGTTCCGTTTCGGCGGCGGGCGGGTCCGCAACGGCGGCAGCGGGTCCGGCCTCCCGTGCCCGCTCGAACATCGCGGCGTACGCGGCGACCGGCTGCGCGACGCCGAGCGACGGCTGGACGCGGAACGCATGCGGGTGCGCGATCAGCCGGTCACCGGCAAACGCTGCGGTGGCGACCGGCACCGGGGTGTCCGCGGCCGTGCCCGCCAGCGCGCGCGAGGCCGCGTGGAACAGGAACTGATGGAGCGCCCGCGCGTCGCGGAAGCGGACCTCGGTCTTGGCGGGATGCACGTTGACGTCGACCGCGCCGGGGCCGATTTCGACGAACACCACGTAGGCGGGGTGTCGGTCGCCGTGCAGCACGTCGGCGTACGCCTCTCGAAGCGCGTGCGCGAGGAGTCGATCGCGCACGAATCGGCCGTTGACGTAGACGTACTGCGCGTCGCGTCCGCTGCGCGCCTGGTCGGGGGCGCCCAGATAGCCGCTCACGCGGAGCCCCGGCACTTCTGCGGCCAGCTCTCGCGCCGCGCGCCGGAATTCGTCACCTAGCACCGCCCCGACCCTGACCTCGCGCGCCGCCACCGGATAGTGCCGGCTCACGCGGTCGCCGTGGCGCAGCGTGAGCGCGAGGTCCGGGCGGGCGAGCGCGGCGCGGTCGAAGGAGTCGACGCAATGCGCGAGCTCGGTCGGCTCGGACTTCAGGAACTTGCGGCGCGCCGGCGTGTTGAAGTAGAGCTCCGCGACCTCGACCGTGGTCCCGAGCGGATGCGACGCGGGCTCGACTGCGCCCGGCGGGCCGCCCTCGGCCGCGACTCGCCATGCGTGCGCCGCGCCAGGCGTGCGCGAGGTGACCGCGACGCGCGCCACCGAGGCGATGCTCGCCAGCGCCTCGCCGCGGAACCCCAGCGTCGCGACGCGCTCGAGATCGGCGAGTGACGCGATCTTGCTCGTGGCGTGCCGCGCGAGCGCGAGCGGGAGCTCTTCGGACGCGACGCCGCCGCCGTCGTCGGTGACGCGGATGCGCTTCGCGCCGCCCTGCTCGAGCGCGACGGTGACGGTCTGCGCGCCGGCGTCCAGGCTGTTCTCGAGCAGCTCCTTCACCACCGAGGCGGGCCGCTCGACGACCTCACCCGCGGCAATCTGGCTGACGAGCGTGTCGGGAAGAATCCGGATCGCCATCGTTACTCGATCACGTCCGCGATCGCGCCGCCGGTGATGCGAATGAGCTCATCCGGCGTCAGCCGAAAGACCGTATGCGGGTGACCCGCCGCGGCCCAGATCTCGGCGAACCCGAGCAGCGTACGGTCGACGAGCGTGCGGACGGGCGCCACGTGACCGACCGGCGCGACGCCGCCGATCGCGAACCCGGTTGCCGCACGGACGAAGTCGGCGTCGGCCTTGCCGATCGCCTCGCCCACGATGGCGCCGACGCGACCGAGATCGACTCGCCTCGCGCCGCTCGCCATCACCAGCAGCGGCGCGCCGCTCGGGTCGCACCGGAAGACGAGCGAGTTCGCGATCTGGGCCACCTCGCAACCGATCTGCTCCGCCGCGGCGCGCGCGGTGCGCGCGGCCGCGGAAAGCGCCACGACGCGGGTCTCGACGCCCGCCGCGGCGAGCGCCATGCGTACGCGCTCGACGGCGGGGTGATTGGCGAGCGTTCCTTCGGTCACGGCGGTCACTGGCGATTATAGGACGCGCCGATACAATACAGGCGCCGTGGAGCTGATCGCCTTCTTCTGGGATTTCCTGGTCCATCTCGACCGCCATCTCGCCGCGCTGCTGCAGCAGTACGGGACGTGGATCTATCTGCTGCTCTTCCTGATCGTGTTTTGCGAGACCGGGCTCGTAGTAACGCCGTTCCTGCCGGGTGATTCGCTGCTTTTCGTCGCTGGGACGCTGTGGGCCGCGGCAGCAATGGATGCGCGAGTGCTCGCGGCGACGCTGATCGCCGCGGCGCTCTGCGGCGACAACGTCAACTACTGGATCGGCCGCTATCTCGGGCCGAGGGTGTTCCGGTGGGAAGGCTCGCGCTTCTTCAACCGCGCCGCGCTCGACCGCACGCACGCCTTCTACGAGCGCCACGGCGGCAAGACGATCGTGATCGCGCGCTTCGTCCCGCTGGTGCGAACGTTCGCGCCTTTCGTCGCGGGGATCGGGCGGATGGGCTACCTGAAGTTCCTCGCCTACAGCATCGGCGGCGCGATCCTGTGGGTGGTGTCGCTCGTCGGCGCCGGCTATTTCTTCGGCAACATGCCGGTTGTGCGGAACAACCTGACGATCGTGATCTTCGGGATCATCGCGCTCTCGCTCGCGCCGATCGCCGTCGAGTATGTCCGTGCGCTGGCACGTCGGGCGTGACCCGTTTGTTGGGGTGGCGGCAATTGTCCGCTTCGCCGCGCGGAAGCGCGCTTGAACGGCTTCAGTTCGGTCGCGTTCTTGGCGCCTTCGCGGCGGCGTTTTCCGGCGCGTCGCTCGCCGCGACCGTCCGTGCCGGAACGCTCTTCGCGAAATAGCCCTTGATCCCGGCGAGCACGGCGCGGGCGAGCCGGTCCTGGTAGGCCGCGTCACCGAGCCGTTTCTCCTCGTCCGGGTTGCTGATGAACGCGGTCTCGACCAGTATCGACGGCACGTCCGGCGACTTGAGCACCGCGAACCCGGCCTGCTCGACGTACGCCTTGTGCAGCGTGTTGATCTCGCCTAGCTCGGCGAGCACCGCGCGGCCGACCTTCAGACTGTCGTTGATGGTCGCGGTCTGGGAGAGGTCAAGCAGCGTCTCGGCGAGGTAACGGTCCTTGAGGTCGAGGTTGACCCCACCGATGAGGTCGGCCTCGTTCTCCCGCTTCGCGAGCCAGCGGGCCGTAGTGCTCGTCGCGCCGCGCTCGGAGAGCGCGAACACCGACGACCCGCGTGCATGCGGCAGCAGGTACGCGTCGGCGTGGATCGACACGAAGAGGTCGGCCTTCACTCGCCGAGCCTTGTCGACGCGGGCCGCAAGCGGGATGAAGTAGTCGCCGTCGCGGGTGAGCACCGCGCGCATGCCGGGCTCGGCATCGATGAGCGCTCTGAGCCTGCGCGCGATCGTGAGCGTGACGTGCTTCTCGTAGGTCCCCCGGCGACCGCGGGCGCCGGGATCCTCGCCGCCATGGCCGGCGTCCACGACGATGGTCACCATGCGCGGTGCGGGCGGCTTGGCGCCGGCGGGCGGCGATTTGCGCGGCTCCGCCGCGGGCAGCTGTTCGGCCGTCTCCCTACTCTGGAGGAGCGCCATCAGCGGATCGGGCGGCGCGACCGGATAGACGTCGATCACCAGCCGGTGGCCGTATTCACCGATCGGTCGCAGCGTGAAGACCTGCGGCCTCGCCTCGCCCTTGAGGTCGACAACGAGGCGCACCGCTCCCGGCTTGAACCGGCCCGCGCGCAAGGCGGTCACGTAGGGATCGTCGGCGAGCACCTTGTTCGCGGACTGATCGACGATGCTCAGGAAATCGACCTGCTCGAGATCGAGCACCAGGCGCTCGGGGGCCTTGAGCGCGGTCAGCTCGTAGCGCAGCTCGACCGCAGTCTCGATCGTGATGCGCGTGTAGTCCTGCGACGGCCACACCCGGAGGCTGCGGATCCGCTCTTCGGCGTCGGCGATCGCTGGGAAGAGAAGGGCTAAGCCGGCGGCGATCAGCGCCCGGAATAGGCGCGCGCGAGCTCGGTCAGGCACGTCCGCCCCGCTTCGGTCGCGGCCTCCACGGTCGCGTCGCGACCGCCGGGCGGTGGCGTGGACAGTCGAATCCTCACATCGGGAGGCGGCAGCAGGCCGTCGGCCCTCTCGGGCCACTCGACCAGACAGATGGACTGCTCGTTGAAGCACTCCCTGAAGCCCGCATCCCGCCATTCGCCAGGCTCTCGGAATCTAAAGAAATCAAAATGGTAAAAGCTTAACCTAGAATCCATATAAGGTTCAACCAGAGCGTAGCTGGGACTCTTGACCTTGCCCGCGAAACCGCGCCCCCGGAGCACCCCGCGCGCGAGCGTCGTTTTCCCGCTGCCGAGATCCCCCGACAAGTGCACCGACATGCCGGGCTCCAGCAAGGCCCCGAGCCGCTCGCCGAGGCGGCGGGTCGCCTGTTCGTCCGGAAGGCGAACGTGCAGGGGCGCTAACATCCCCGGCGATGACCGAAACGCGCGCACGAACCGACCTCGGCCCGCTCGCCGCGGCGATCAAGTCGTGGGGGAGAGAGCTCGGCTTCCAGGCGGTAGGGATCGCGGATGTGGACCTCGGCGAGGCCGAAGCGCGTCTCGCCGAGTGGCTCAGGCTCGGCTTCCATGGCGAGATGGATTATATGGCGCGCCACGGCGCAAAACGGTCGCAGCCGGCCGCGCTCGTGCCTGGAACGCTGCGGGTGATCAGCGCGCGCATGGACTACTCGCCCGACGCTGCCGACGCCGAGGCGACGCTCGCGGACCGTTCGAAGGCGTACGTCTCGCGCTACGCTCTCGGACGCGACTATCACAAGGTCCTGCGCGCGCGCCTGCAGCGTCTCGCCGAGCGGATCGAGCGCGAGGTCGGCGAGTTCGGCTACCGCGTGTTCACCGATTCCGCGCCGGTGATGGAGGTCGAACTGGCGGTGCGCGCGGGGCTCGCCTGGCGAGGCAAGCACACGCTCGCGCTCGCTCGTGATGCCGGCTCGCTCTTCTTCGTGGGCGAGGTCTACACCGACCTGCCGTTGCCGGTCGATTCACCCGTCGGCGATCATTGCGGCACCTGCACGCGCTGCATCGACGTCTGCCCCACCGGCGCGATCGTGGCGCCATATCGGCTGGACGCACGGCGCTGCATTTCGTATCTCACGATCGAACTGAAGGGCAGCATCCCGGTGAGCTTGAGGTCATTGATCGGCAACCGCGTCTACGGCTGCGACGACTGCCAGCTCGTGTGTCCCTGGAACAAGTACGCGCAGACGAGCGCGGAGGCCGATTTCGGCGTTCGGAACGGGCTCGACGCAGCGACGCTCGTCGAGCTGTTCGACTGGCCCGAGCCCGTGTTTCACGAACGGCTCGCGGGCAGCGCGATCCACCGCATCGGCTACGAGCGCTGGTCGCGCAACCTCGCCGTCGGGCTCGGCAACGCCCCGACGACCGCGGCAGTCACTGCAGCGCTACGCGCGCGCGCCGACGATCCGTCGGCGCTGGTGCGCGAGCACGTCGCCTGGGCGCTCGCGCAGCACCACGCGTAGACACTCTCAGGATCGTGGGTCCGGGACGAACCGTCCGGCCGGGAACGGATTCGGCCCGGAGACCGGTGCAGTCCCCGGGATGATCCCGCGCGCAACCAGATTCGCGCGCGTGTCGTAGTGGATCGTGATCGTCTCGTTTGGATAGTTGGTCGCGCGTCGGAACTGCGTGCAGACCACATCGGAACGCTCGCGCTCGCCGTGGCCGGTGCCAATCTTCTCCTGCCGGCGGAGCGCGGGCTGTTCGGCCGCGCTCTCGCTCGGCGCGGAGGCGGCGGGGGCGCCGGCGGTATCGGCGGCGGGCGATTCGGTCTCGCGCGCGGCGCCATCGGAGCGGGCATACGGCCGCGGCTGCGGCAGGATGGCGGGCCGCGGCGGCCGGAACTCGCGGAATACCGCGACCCCGATGACGCCGACGTCGTCCGGGCGCTCGGTGCGCGCTGCATAGCTGTCGGGGAACTGCGTGAAGTAGAACGCGGCGACCTCGCTCGTGCTCTTCCGCCAGCCGGCGATCTCGAACGACTGGTGCGCGCCGAGGACGTAGCCGTTCTGATCCAAGCTTGCCGTCTCCCCGGTCACCGCATTGACGCCGTCTACTGAGACGACCGCGAGAACCCGCCCAGCCGTGCGGTTGGCGACGTAGACCGCGTAACGTTCACCGGGCGTGCCGGCAACGTATAGCCGGCCCTGATGCTGATAGGCAGGCGCGCGCTGGCCGGTCGCGCGGCTGATCACGGCGACGTCGATCAGCTCGCCGGCAGCGGCCGGGAGGGTAGCACCGGCGAGGGCGAAAGCCGCAGGTGCGGCGGCGAGTAGGTTCACGGCGTGGTCCTCGAGATAGACACGCCGCTTGAAACGCCGCCTGGTCGCGGATGGGGTTAGCGGGCGAGATCTGGCGGGAGACGAAAGTCCGGATACTGGCGCCGGAACTCGGCGAGTTCGGTAATCGCCTCGGCATCGCGGCCCTGCGCCCTAAGGCTGCGGATATGGTCGATCCACCCCTCGGGGCTGCGGAGCACGGACGACGCCGCTTCGCGCGACACGCGGCCAGGCCGGTCGCCGAACGCGCGATCTCGCCGCAGCGCCTCCGACGCTGCGTCCGCCGGCGCTGGCTGCTCCAGCCGCATCTCGGCCTGTCCATCTCGCGCCGAACCGGCCGCACGAACCTGCTCCGCCTGCGGTGGACGTTCTTCCCCCGTCGGAGCGGTCCCCGCCGCTGGCGGCGTCCGCGTCTCCGGCCGGGCGGCGGGTGCTTGGGCCGGCACCGGCGGACGCCTCGCAGGCGCCGGTGCGCTGACCGCCGGCGCCGCGGCTTTCTCCTCTGCCGCGGGAGGCGCGATGGCGGGTGCGCTCGGGGCCGTACGGTAGCTCGCGGGATAGTGCTTCTCCTCCTGCACCATCAGCGTCAGCGTCGCCGCGATCAAAACGGTCGCCGCGACCGAGAGCGGGATGCGCCAGCGGGAAGCCCATGAGCGCCGTCGCTTGTCGGCGGTCTGCCCGTCGAGCGACTGCGGGCGCGCCGACACCGCGCGCCGGGCGACTGCGCTGATCCGCTCGTCGAGCGCGGCGGGCGGTTCGTCGCGAGGCGCCTCCTGGTACGCCCGGTCGAGCCGGGGATCGCGGAGGTCGGGATCTCTCACGTCCGCTCCGGCTCGCGCAAGCTCGCGCGCAGCTTCGCCAGCGCGTAGCGCAACCTGCTCTTCGCCGTCTCGCGGTTGACACCGGTCGCCGCGGCGATCTCCTCGACCGAGAGCTCGCCCTCCTGCTGCAGCAGGAAGGTCTCGCGCTGCGCGGGGGGCAGCGCCTCGATCGCGGCGAGCAGCTGCGCCGCCGCTTCGCGCCGCTCGGCCGACTCGTCAGGGCGCAGCGTGTCGGCTGGTACGTCCTCGGCCGGGTCGCCTTCGTAGCTGACGAGCGCGCCGCGCGCGTTCGATCGGAAATGGTCCATGAGTCGGTTATGCGCGATGGTGAACAGCCAGGTCGTGAACTTCGCGCGTGGCGCGTAGCCCGCGCGAGCATCGATCAGTTTGAACCAGACGTCCTGAAACAGCTCCTCGGCGAGCGCAGGGTTGCCGGTCTGCCGGCGCAGGTACCTGAACACCGCGCCCTTGTGACGCGCATAGAGCGTGTCGAACGCGGCGCAGTCGCCTGCGCCGTAGGCGAGCATCAGCTCCTCATCGGACTGTCCGGGCTCCATGTACCCAGAGTGTAGCCGCCGGGAGCGTGTTAAAGCGCACTCCGTGTCTCCGGAATAACGTCGGCGGCGGGTGTTTGGGGTTAAACTTTGTCGGTCAACCGTATACGGATACGCGAGCGAATGCGTCTCCATCAGCTCAAGATCGAGTTCGTCGCCGAGCACGACCGCCTGCTGATGCGACTCGCGACCGACAGCGGCAGCGAGGTGCTCGTATGGCTCACGCGCCGCTGCGTCAAGCGCCTCTGGCCGCTGCTGCTCAACATGGCGCAGACGACGCCGGAGATCGCGTTGCAGCAGAACGCCGAAGCAAAACGCGCGTTGCTCGGGTTCAAGCACGAGAAAGCGGTCCGGCAGGCGGACTTCTCCAAGCCGTACGAGGAAGCGCAGCGCGAGCGGCCGCTCGGTCAGAACCCGTTGCTGATAACGCGCATCCAGCCGCGGCGCGACCAGCAGGGCCGCCACGTCCTGGGGCTGCTGCCGACGGTGGGGCAGGGCGTGCACATCACCCTCGACGACAACCTCCTTCACGGCGTGGTCAGACTGATCCAGAACGCCGTCGTTCGCGCCGACTGGGACCTCGAGCTGCAGGTGCCCACCGGCATGGCCTCGGCCGCGTCCGAAGAGAGCGGCCGCCCGACGATCAATTGACGATGCGCTCCGCGCGGCGAAGCATCGTCACCCCCGCGAACGCCGGGATCCAGTGCCGCGCCTCCTGGACTTCGGGCTTCCGCCGGCGTGACGAAGCCCTACTCGATCGCCTCGAGCTCGGCCTGGACGCGCAGCCATTCGTTCTCCGCGTGCTCGAGCGCTTCCGCGCAACGCTTCTGGTCGCGTAGTGCTGCAGCGACCTCTTCCTGGTCGCCCTCCGCGTAAAACGCCGGCGACGCGAGCTTCGCTTCGACCTGCGACTTTTGCAGCGTGAGGCGGTCGATCTCCGCCTCGAGCTTGCGCAGCCGGCTCTCGAGGGGCCTGCGGGTTCGCGCCCGCGCCTGCCTCGCTTCCGCCTCCGCGCGCTTCTGGCTGCGGCGCGACGGGCCGCTCTCCGCGCGGGACTTGTCGGTTGCGCGCCGCGCCGCGAGCCAGTCGCGGTAGTCGTCGAGGTCGCCGTCGAAGGGCGCGAGCGCGCCTTCGGCCACCAGCATCAGCGTATCGGTCGCCGTCCGCAAGAGGTGTCGGTCGTGCGACACCAGCACCATCGCACCCTCGTATTCCTGCAGCGCAAGCGTCACCGCCTCGCGCATCTCGAGATCGAGATGGTTCGTCGGTTCGTCGAGCAGCAGCAGATTGGGCTGCTGCCACACCACCAGCGCCAGCGCGAGCCGCGCGCGCTCCCCGCCGGAGAACCCGTCGACGGGCGCGAGCGCCATGTCGCCCGAGAAGTCGAAGCTGCCGAGGAAATCGCGCAGGGTCTGCTCGCGGGCCGCGCCATCGAGCCGCCGCAGGTGCTGGAGCGCGGTCTCCTCGGGCCGGAGCACCTCGAGCGTGTGTTGCGCGAAGTAGCCCACGCGCAGGCCCTTGCCTTCGCGCCGCGACCCCGCGAGCGGCGCGAGCAGGCCCGCCGCGAGCTTCACCAGCGTCGTCTTGCCGGCGCCGTTCCGGCCCAGGAGGCCGATCCGCGCCCCGGCCTCGATCGAAAGCTTGACGTTCGCGAGCACCGGCACGCCGTCGTAACCGGCCGCGGCCTCGTCGAGGACGAGCACCGGATCCGGGCTCCCCGGAAATTCGCGGAAGTGGAAGTCGAACGGCGAGTCGGCGTGCGCCGGCGCAATCTGCTCCATGCGCGCGAGCGCCTTGAGGCGGCTCTGCGCCTGCCGCGCCTTCGTCGCTTTCGCGCGGAAGCGGTCGATGAAGCCCTCGAGGCGCGCAATCTCCCGCTGCTGCCGCGCGTAGAGTCCCTGCTCGTTCGCCAGCCGCTCGGCGCGGGCGCCCTCGAACGCCGAGTAGTTGCCGGTGTAGCGGCGCAAGGATCGGTTCTCGAAGCTGACGATGATCGAGGCGACCGCGTCGAGGAACTCGCGGTCGTGCGAGACGAGCGCGAGCGTGCCCTGGTAGGCACGGAGCCAGCCCTCGAGCCACACGATCGCATCGAGATCGAGATGGTTCGTCGGCTCGTCGAGGAGGAGCAGGTCCGATGGGCACATGAGCGCCCGAGCGAGGTTGAGCCGCATGCGCCAGCCGCCGGAGAACTCGGCGACACTCCGCTCGAGGTCGGTCGGCCCGAAACCAAGTCCGGCCAGCATCGCGGCGGCGCGCGCGCGCGCCGAGTAGCCGTCCCGGTGCGCGAACGCCTCGTGCGCGTGAGCGAGGCGCTCGCCGTCGCCCGCGAGCTCCGCCTCCGCGAGCTCGCTCTCGGCGCGGCGCAGAGCCTCGTCGCCGTCTATGACGAACTCGATCGCCGCTCGATCGAGCGTGGTCGTTTCCTGCGCGACATGAGCGATCGTCCAGCGCGGCGGCAGCTCGACGTCACCCGCGTCCGGGTGCAACTCGCCGCGGAGCAGGGCGAACAGGCTCGATTTCCCGCAGCCGTTCGGGCCAACCACGCCGACCCGCTCGCCAGGATGGACGGCGAGTTCGGCGGCGTCGAGGAGGCACTTCGCCCCGCGCCGGAGGGTGAGCTTGCGCAGCGTGATCACGGGGCCGGAATGTAGCCAACCGCGGCATTTCCTGCTATCGGTGCCGAGTCCGCCTGCTATAATCCGCCGCCTCAATGACTTAAGGCCTCGCCGCCTTCCCTCCCCTGGACGCCGCCCGTCTCCCTTCCCCGGTTCCGCTACCGCAGGACCCCGTCTCCCGGAGCACCGCTGTTTGACTTCGTTCGCTGACCTGGGCCTGCGCCCGGAACTGCTCAAGGCCGTCGAGGAGCAGGGGTACACGACGCCGACGCCCATCCAGGTCCAGGCGATCCCGCTCGTGCTCGCGGGCCGCGACGTCATGGGCGGCGCGCAAACCGGCACCGGCAAGACCGCTGGGTTCACGCTTCCCCTTCTGCAGCGGCTTGCGCATCACGCGAACACGAGCGTCTCGCCCGCGCGTCATCCGGTGCGGGCGCTGATCCTCGCCCCGACGCGCGAGCTCGCCGCCCAGGTCGAGGAAAGCGTCCGCGCGTACGGCAAGTACATCCCGCTGCGGAGCGCACAGATCTTCGGCGGCGTCCCGATGGACCCGCAGACCGAGGCGCTGCGGCGCGGCGTCGAGATCCTGGTCGCGACGCCTGGCCGGCTGCTCGACCACGTGCAGCAGCGTACGCTCAGCCTCGGGCAGGTCGAAGTCTTCGTGCTCGACGAGGCCGATCGGATGCTCGACATGGGATTCATCCCCGACGTCAAGCGCATCGTCGCGCTTCTGACCGCGCGCAAGCAGAACCTGCTGTTCTCCGCCACCCTCACCGACGAGATCCGGACGCTCGCCAAGTCCTTCCTGCACGACCCGATTGCCGTGCAGGTGGCGCCGAAGCACGCGACCGCGGACCTCGTCACGCACCTCGTCCATCCGGTGACACGCGAGCGCAAGCGCGAGCTGCTCGTGCATCTCGTCAAGTCGCGGAGCATGAAGCAGGTGCTGGTGTTCGTCGCGACCCGCATCGGCGCGAACCGGCTCGCCTACCAGCTGAACCGCGAGGGGGTGCACGCGACCGCGATCCACGGCGATCGCTCGCAGCTCGAGCGCATGCAGGCGCTCGAGGACTTCAAGGCGGGCAAGGTCGGCGTGCTTGTCGCGACCGACGTCGCCGCGCGCGGACTCGACATCGAGGAGCTGCCGCACGTCGTCAACTTCGACCTGCCGAACTCGCCCGACGACTACGTGCATCGCATCGGCCGCACCGGCCGCGCCGGGACTGCCGGCACCGCGATCTCGCTGGTGTGCCCCGAGGAGCACGAGCGTCTCGCCGACATCGAGAAGACGATCCGGATCCGGATCCCGCGCGAGGTGGTGACCGGGTTCGGGCACCGGTCGGAGGCGCCGCTGATGGAGCCGCCGCGCCGTGAGCGCCGCCGCGCGGCGGACGAGGATCGGCTCACGCGGGCGCGCAGGCGTGAGCGTGAGCCGGTGGCCAAAGCTGCGCCGACCTCTGACCCGATCTTCACCCGGCCGTACGAGCCGGGGACGGCTCCCCCGCCTTCACCGAGTGCCAAGCCGGCCGCGCCGCAAGAGCGCCGCGAGCGTCAAGTGGCTGCCCTGCTCGGCGGGTTCGTCCGCAAGCCCAGCTAGTGAGCTAGACGCATCGCGCGCCGTCGACCTCGAGGCACACTCCGCTGATGAACGCCGCCTCGTCCGAGGCGAGATAGAGCACTGCGTTCGCGATGTCGAGCGGCGTCGAAGGCCGCCCGAGCGGGATGGTCGCGATGAACTTCGCCTCCAGCTCCGGCGTCAGCTTCCCGCCCGCGAAATCGGCCGAGAGGCCGGTGAACGGGCTGAACACGGGATTCACCACGTTCACCCGGATCCTGTCCGGTCCGAGCTCCGCCGCCATCGAGCGGCTCATCGTGATCACCGCGCCCTTGCTCGAGTTGTACACGGTGAGACCGGGCCGCGGGCGCACGCCGGCGGTCGACGCGATGTTCACGAACGCTCCGCCACCCTGCTTGCGGAACACCGGCACCACGTGCTTCGCCGCGAGGAAGATCGAGCGCACGTTGATCGCGTAGACCCGCTCGAACTCCTCCTCGGTGACTTCCAGCAGCGGCTTGTTGCGGTGGGTCCAGCCGGCGTTGTTCACCACGACGTCGATGCCGCCGAACGCGCTGAGCGTGGCCTGCGTCATCACCGCCCAGTCGGCCGTGACCGCGACGTCCGCCTGCACGAACTCGGCGGTACCGCCGCTCTTCCGGATCGCTGCGGCGACACGCTCCGCGCCGGTGACGTGGATGTCGTTCACCATCACTTTCGCGCCTTCCTCGGCGAGCCGCGTTGCGATGCCCTCTCCGAACCCAGATCCGCCGCCGGTCACGATCGCCACCTTGTTCTTGAGCCGCATGGTCGCCTCCTTCGAGTACCCGGACGATTATCCGGCCCGCCGCTCGCGTCGGTCAACGCCGCGCGCATATAATCCGCTCCACCATGAACCTCGACCGCGTAAAGCCAGGCGTAGACGTGCCCGACGACTGCAACGTGATCATCGAGATCCCGATGCACGCCGAGCCGATCAAGTACGAGATCGACAAGCAGACCGGCGCGATGTTCGTCGACCGGTTCCTCGCGACCGCAATGCAGTACCCGTGCAACTACGGCTATGTCCCGAACACGCTGTCCGGGGACGGCGACCCGGTCGACGTCCTGGTGGTGAGCCCGCTGCCGATCGTTCCCGGGGCAGTCGTGCGGTGCCGGCCGATCGGGATGCTGAAGATGGAGGACGAGGCGGGCGACGACACCAAGATCCTCGCCGTGCCGATCGACAAGCTCTCGCCGCTCTATCGAAGCGTGCAGTCGGCGCGCGATCTGCCCGAGATCACGCTCGCGCAGATCGCGCATTTCTTCGAGCACTACAAGGACCTCGAGCGCGGGAAATGGGTAAAGGTGCTGGGCTGGGCCGGGCCGGAGGACGCGAAGCGGGAGATTATCGCCGGCATCGCGGCTTACAAGAAGGCGAAGAAGAAGCCGGCGTTCTGAGCGGCGTCGCACGAACGAAAGGCATGGACATGAGCATCGGACATTCTGCAGCGGCGCTCGCCGCCGTGGTGGCAGCCGTGGTCAGCATGTCGGGGGCGATCGCCCAGACCCTGCCGGAGCAGGTGCAAGTGAAGCGTCCGGACGGCACGATCATCGTTCCGGTTCCGGAAGGCCGCGAGCCGGCGGCGACGAGCGAAGAGTCCGCGACCAGGGCCGACGAGCGCGAGCGGATGCGCCAGGAAGCGCAGCAGGCGGCCGAGGAGCGCATCGAGCGAAGCCGCCGCGAGCGCGAGGCCGCCGTCACGAGCCCCGCCCGCCAGAGTGCGCCCACGGTGGGCCGGTAGGCTACTCGCGCCGGAAAGGCGTGTGTTCGGCGAGCTCGTCGGCGTAACGTGCGACGCCCTCGGACTCACGTGCGAGAAACCGCTCCACTGCGTCGCCGAACTGCGGATGGACAAGCCAGTGCGCCGACCAGGTCGTCTCCGGCAGGAACCCGCGCGCGAGCTTGTGCTCACCCTGTGCGCCCCCCTCGAACGCCCCGATCCCGCGCTCGATGCAGAACTCGAGCGCCTGGTAGTAGCAGGTCTCGAAATGCAGGCAAGGCACGTGCTCGACCGCGCCCCAGTATCTGCCGTAGAGCGCGTCGGTCGTGAACACGTTTAACGCGGCCGCCACCGGCCGCCGCTCGCGCTCGGCGAGCACGAGCAGCACGTGGTCGGGAAGCGTCTCGCTGAGCCGGCTGAAGAACGCGAGGTTGAGGTAGGGCGAGGAGAGGTGCGCGCGGTAGGTCAGGTTGTAGCAGCGTGTGAAGAAGCGCCACTCTTCGCGCGTGATGTCGGCGCCCAGCTTGCGGCGGAAGGTGATGCCCGCCTCGCCCACCCGGCGTCGCTCCTGCTTGATCTTCTTCCGCTTGTCGTGCGTGAGCGCGGCGAGGAACTCGTCGAAGTCGCGGTACCCCGCGTTCAACCAGTGGAACTGCACCCCCCGGCGCAGCATCATCCCGGCGGCCTCGAGCTCGCGTGCCTCGGGCTCCGGCGGGAACAGAACGTGCAGCGAGGACACGCCGCGTGCGAGCTCCAGCGCGGCGGCGACGAGCTGGGCGCGGACGCCGGGGTCGCGCGCGAGGAGGCGAGCACCGGTGACCGGCGAGAACGGCACGGCCGAGACGAGCTTCGGGTAGTACTCGAGACCGTGGCGCGCGTAGGCGTCCGCCCATGCCCAGTCGAAAACGTACTCGCCGTACGAATGGGACTTGAGGTAGAGCGGCAGCGCGCCGCGGAGACGCTTCCCCTCCCAGAGCGTGACGAACTGCGGTAGCCAGCCCGTGCGGGCAGACGCGCAGCCGGTGTCATGGAGCGCACTGAAGAATTCGTGGCGGAGGAAGGGGTTGCGCCCGGCGAGGGCGTTCCATTCGGCGGCGGGGACCGTCGCGAGGTCGTCGAGCACGCGCAGGGTCAGGCGCTCGCCGCCGCTCACGCGCTGCTCCGATCGTGTTTCCTGATCATGCGGCTGCGATTATTTTCGAAGGCGTCCCGCGAGGCAACGGCCGGCGCGGACGCTGCTATACTGGTTTGGGACTCGTATGCAGGGGGCCGCCATGAAGAAAATAGAAGCCGTCATCAAGCCGTTCAAGCTCGACGAAGTGCGCGAGGCGCTCGCCGAGGTCGGCGTCACCGGCCTCACGGTGACGGAAGTGAAGGGCTTCGGCCGGCAGAAGGGTCACACCGAGCTCTACCGCGGGGCCGAGTACGTCGTCGACTTCCTGCCGAAGGTCAAGATCGAGGTGTGCGTGGTCGACAAGCTGCTCGATCAGGCGATCGAGGCGATCATCAAGGCCGCGCGCACCGGCAAGATCGGCGACGGCAAGATCTTCGTCACCTCGGTCGAGCACGTCGTACGCATCCGCACCGGCGAGACGAACGAAGCGGCAATCTAGAGATCATCCCTTCAGAAGCACCAGCACTGCCCCGCTGCCTCCCTGGGCTGCAGGCGCCTGGCAGAACGCCAAAACCTCGTCACGCTGGCCGAGCCAGGCCCTCACCCTTCCCTTGAGAACCGGCTCGCGGTTCTTCGAGCCGAGGCCCTTGCCGTGCACGATGCGCACGCAGCGGCGGGCGCGACGCACCGATTCGCGGATGAAGGCGGCAACCGCGTCGCGCGCCTGGGTGCGGGTCATGCCGTGGAGGTCGAGCTGATCCTGCACGACCCAATGACCGCGCCGGAGCTTCCGCAGCACCTGCCGCGAAAGACCGTCGCGCAGGAACGCGGCCTCCTCGCCCGTCTCGAGCGCGGTTTCCGGATCGAGTGACGCGTCGCGGCTCTCGCGAAGAGCCGCGTGCTCGTCGAGGAGCGACTGCACCGGGACCGCCGGTCCCGATCCGGCCGCGCGGGCGTGGCGCGCCGGCGCGCGGAGGGGCACTGCGTCCCCCACCGCCGAACGGAAGAGTGCGGCGTCGTCCTCGTCGACGCCGGGAGTCGGCGGACGCTTCATGGCGTATCAGCGGAGGTCGTCCAGATACTTTTCCGCGTCGAGCGCCGCCATGCAACCCGAACCGGCGCTCGTCACGGCCTGCCGATAGACGTGGTCCTGCACGTCGCCCGCCGCGAACACGCCCGGAACGCTCGTCGCCGTCGCGTTCCCGTCCCGGCCGCCACGCGTGATGATGTAACCGCCTTCCATCGCGAGCGTGGCCTTCGAAGATCGCGGTGTTCGGGGTGTGGCCGATGGCTATGAACAGGCCCTGCACGGCGAGCTTCTCGGACTTGCCGCCGCCGGCGTGCTTGACGCGGATCCCGCTCACGCCCTTCTCGTCGCCGAGCACCTCGTCGAGGAGGTGGTCCCACCGGACGGTCACGTTCGGCTTGCCGAACAGCTTTTGCTGAAGGATCTTCTCGGCGCGAAACCTGTCGCGCCGGTGCACGACGGTGACGTGGCGCGCGATATTCGAGAGATAGAGCGCCTCTTCGACCGCGGTATTTCCGCCGCCGACGACGGCGACATCCTGGCCGCGATAGAAGAAGCCGTCGCAGGTCGCGCAGGCCGAGACGCCGCGCCCCATGTACGCCTTTTCCGAGGCGAGCCCGAGGTAGCGGGCCGAGGCGCCCGTCGCGATGACGACCGCGTCGCATGTATACACGGCACTGTCGCCGGTCAGGCGCAGCGGTCGCGACTTGAAGTCGACGGACTCGATCTGATCGAACACGATCTCGGTGTCGAACCGCTCGGCGTGCTTCTGGAACCGCTCCATCAGCTCGGGCCCCTGCACGCCGTTCGCGTCGGCCGGCCAGTTGTCGACGTCGGTCGTCGTCATCAGCTGGCCGCCGGGCGCCAACCCGGTGATGAGCACCGGCTTCAGGTTTGCGCGTGCGGCGTAGACGGCAGCCGTGTAGCCGGCGGGTCCAGACCCGAGGATCAACAGGCGGCAGTGGCGGGTGGCTTTTGGGGGCATTTCGGGGCCTGAGGATCGACGCCAAGGGTGTCGCGACCAATTATAGCCGGGGGATTTTCGTGACCCGGGAGACTGACTTAAGCGTTACCTGAGAAAGGTGAGATAAACTATTGTTTAGCATAGATTCACAGTCTATACTCTGCCCGGGAGCTGTGATCGGGACCGATCCTGACCAACGAAACGAAGCCCGGGGCCCCGGCGGGGGCCGGCGGTGTGGCGCTCGCTTGCCTGCTCGGCTGGCAAGCGATCGCCTTCGCGCAGGCGCCGGCGGCCGAGGCGTCATTCGAGATCCGGCGCTTCATCGTCGAGGGCGCGACGCTGATCGCGCCGGAGCGGATCGACCAGACCCTTGCCCCGTACATGGGGACGAGCCGCACGATTTCCGATGTACAGCAGGCGCGCGCCGCGATCGAGTCGATCTATGCGCGGCGCGGCTACGGCGCGACCCAGGTGCTCCTTCCGGAGCAGGAGATCAAGGACGGTGTGGTGCGGCTGCGGGTCGTGGAGGTGAAACTCGGTGCGATCCGGATCGAGGGGAACCGATTCTTCGACGACGACAACATCCGGGCGAGCCTTCCGGCACTCGTGCCGGGGCAGCCGCTCGAGACCGACCGGCTGGCGGCCGAGCTGCGGCTGGCCAACGAGAGCCCGGTCAAGCAGACCACGATCGTCCTGAAACCCGGCGGCCGCGAGGACGAGGTGGATGCGCAGGTGCGCGTGGTCGACCAGCGGCCGTACCGGTTCAGCCTGAGCCTCGACAACACCGGCACACCGCAGACCGGCGACTACCGCATCGGCGCGGGCTTCCAGCACGCGAACCTCTTCAACCGCGACCACGTGCTGAACCTGCAGTACGTCACTTCGCCGACGCAGGAGGACAACCCGAACACGCTCGCGCTCCCGCCGAACAGCCGGGTGTTCATCGTCGGCGCCGGATATCACATCCCGCTGTACGCGCTCGGCGACTCGATCGACCTCGTCGCCGGCTACGCGAACGTGAACTCCGGCGTCGTGCAGAACCTTTTCAACATCAGCGGCAGCGGCCGCGTCTATGCCGGTCGGTACAATCTCGGCCTGCCGCGCTTCGCGAACGTCGAGCAGAAGCTCGCCTTCGGCTACGACGTGCGCTACTACGACAACAACGTCGTGCCGGTCGGCACGTCCACCGCCATCGTTCCCGACTACGTGCTGCACCCGCTCAGCCTCGGGTACTCCGGCGTCTGGCGCGGCGCTACGGACGAGGTCGCGTTCTATGGGAGCGGGGTCAGGAACCTTCCGGGCGGCGCCAACGGCGATCAGGCGCAGTTCGATCTCGTCCGGCCGGGCGCGGAGAGCGCCTACACGCTGGGGCGATTCAACGCGAACTGGGTCCACAGTCTTCCGCACGACGTGCAGGCGCGCGCGCGCTTTACGGCGCAGTACACGCAGGACATGCTTCTCCCCGGCGAGCAGTTCGGCCTCGGCGGAATGGACTCGGTACGCGGGTTCTTCGAGCGCGAATTCGTCGGCGACCGGGGTTTTTCCGGAACGTTCGAGGTGTACTCACCGGACGTGACGGCTGCGCTCGGGACGCCGGAGGGTGTGCGTGTCCGGCTGCTCGCATTCTACGACTACGGCCGGGCGTGGATCATCAACCCGCAGGTGTTCGAGCAGGGGGTCACCGGCATCGCGTCCGCGGGGCCCGGCGTGCGCGTCGCCTACCGGTGGAACCTGAGCTTGCGGCTCGATTACGGCTTCCTCATCGAGAAGGGGACGCCCACCAACCGGGACCACGGGCGGGCGAACTTCAGCCTGGTCTGGGTGTTCTGATGGCAATGGGCGGCGAACAGCGAAGCGCGACTGTTGGATGCCGGGACGCGCTCGATCGGGTGGCAGCTGCGGCGTCTGCGCTGACGTCGAGGGTCGCATAAGTGTTTCAACCTGTTAACATTCAGCCGCCAAGGAGTGAATCCGTGAGGGGAGAAAAACGTATGGCAGGTCCAGCAAGTGTCTCAACCCTGCTCCTGCGCAACGTGCCGCTGTTCGCGGCGTTGCCCGAGAGCCAGCTGCAACTGCTCACCCGCGTGGTCGGGCGCAAGTCCCACCCGCGCAACTCGACGATCATCGCTGCCGGCGATCCGACCGACGCGCTCTACATCGTGATCTCGGGCCGGCTCAAGGTCATGATGAGCGACGACGAGGGCCGCGAGGTGATCCTCGCCATCCTCAACCAGGGCGAGTTCTTCGGCGAGATGGGGCTGATCGACGAGGCGCCGCGCTCGGCGACGGTGATCGCCATCGAGCCCTGCGAGCTGCTCACGATCAGCAAGGCCGACTTCAAGAAATGCCTGCAGGAGAACTTCGACATCTGCACGGCGGTCCTGAAGGGCTTGGTCAGACGCCTGCGCGAGGCCGACAAGAAGATCGGCAGCCTGGCGCTCATGGACGTGTACGGCCGCGTCGCCCGGCTGCTGATGGAGATGGCCGAGCTGGTCGACGGCCAGCGGGTCGTGACCAAGAAGCTGCCCAAGCAGGACATCGCCAAGATGATCGGCGCTTCCCGCGAGATGGTGAGCCGCGTCATGAAGGACCTCCAGACGAGCGGCTACATCGAGGTGAAGGCCGGCTCGATCTTCCTGCGCGAAGCGATGTTGGTGTCGGAGGCTCGCGCTTAGTGCCGCGGCAGGCGCGCTGGAGCGCGGAGCAGGGGCCCCGCTTGCGGGGACGGGGCGACGGAGCGCCGAGCCTCGGACTCTCTCCAGCGCAGCGCACCCGCCGCGCGCGAGCCGCGGCGCCGGAAAACGGAACCTTCCTGCCGGCGCTGTTTTCTCCCTCGTCGTCCGTTTGCCCGGCGTCGCCGGGCGAACGCATTTTCCGGGCATGAAGGCCGCGTCCGGGGAACAACCCCTCCCCGGCAAGATCGCCGCACGCCTGCGCGAGGCCAAGTGGCTCGCGCTGGTCGCGGTCGCGGCCTACCTCGCGCTGATCCTCGGAACCTATCACCGCGCCGATCCCGGCTGGTCGCATAGCGTCGCGGTCGACCGCGTTCACAACAGCGGCGGGCACGCGGGGGCTTGGCTCGCCGACCTGATGCTTTACCTCTTCGGCGTGTCCGCGTGGTGGTGGGTGGTGCTTCTCGTCTACGCCGTCATCTGGGGCTACCGCCGGCTCGATGGCTCCTCCATCTCCGACAAGCGGCCGTTCCTCATCGCGCTCGCGGGCTTCTCGACGCTGCTCGTGGCCTCCTGCGGCCTCGAAGCCCTGCGCTTCCACTCGATCCAGACGGCCCTGCCCCTCGCGCCGGGCGGACTCTTCGGCGCGGTGATCGGACAGGTGTTCCACGGGACGTTCGGGTTCACCGGCGCGACGTTTCTCCTGCTTGCGATGGGGGCGATCGGGCTGTCGCTCTTTACCGGCATATCGTGGGTCGAGCTGATGGAGGGGATCGGGCGGGGGTTCGAGGCGGCCTGGTTCAAGTCGATCGAGCTGTGGCACCGGCGCGAGGACCGGAAGGCGGGCGAGATCGCCGCGGTGAAGCGGGAGATCGTCGTCGAGGCGGAGAAGCAGCGGGTGGAGGATCACACGCCGATCCGGATCGAAGCGCCGGTCCGAGAGATCCCGAAGTCGGAGCGCGTGATCAAGGAGAAGCAGGTGCCGCTTTTCCATGACCTGCCGGACACGCCGCTGCCGCCGCTCTCGCTCCTGGACGAGCCGCCGCCCGATCAGGAGCTGATGAGCCCGGAGACGCTCGAGTTCACCTCGCGACTGATCGAGAAGAAGCTGAAGGACTTCGGCGTCGAGGTGAAGGTGCTCGCCGCCTACCCCGGGCCGGTGATCACCCGCTACGAGATCGAGCCGGCCGTGGGCGTGAAGGGGAGCCAGGTCGTGAACCTGGTGAAGGACCTCGCGCGCGCGCTCTCGGTCGTATCGATCCGCGTGGTCGAGACGATTCCCGGCAAATCGTGCATGGGGCTCGAGATCCCGAACCCGCGGCGGCAGACGGTGCGCCTCACCGAGATCCTGGGCTCGCAGGCCTACCACAACCTGCACTCGCCGCTAACGCTCGCGCTCGGCAAGGACATCGGCGGCCACCCGGTCGTGGCGGACCTCGCGCGGATGCCGCACCTGCTGGTCGCCGGCACGACCGGCTCCGGCAAGTCGGTCGCGCTGAACGCGATGATCCTGTCGCTGCTCTACAAGGCGGAACCGCGCGACGTCCGGATGGTGATGGTCGATCCGAAGATGCTGGAGCTCTCGGTCTACCAGGACATCCCGCATCTGCTGGCGCCGGTCGTCACCGACATGAAGCAGGCGGCCTCGGCGCTCATGTGGTGCATCGGCGAGATGGAGCGGCGGTACAAGCTGATGTCCTGGCTGGGGGTGCGCAACCTCTCCGGGTTCAACCATAAGGTCGCTGAGGCGGAGAAGCGCGGCGAGACGCTGGAGGACCCGAACACCGTCGGCACCGGGACGCCACTGCCCCTGCAGCGGTTGCCGCACATCGTGGTGGTGATCGATGAGCTCGCGGACCTGATGATGGTCGTCGGGAAGAAGGTCGAAGAACTGATTGCGCGCCTCGCCCAGAAGGCGCGCGCCGCCGGCATCCATCTGCTCGTCGCCACCCAGCGCCCGTCGGTCGATGTCATCACCGGCCTGATCAAGGCCAATATCCCGACGCGGATCGCGTTCCAGGTGTCGTCGAAGGTCGACTCGCGGACGATTCTCGACCAGCACGGGGCGGAGATGCTGCTCGGGCAGGGCGACATGCTCTATCTCCCGCCGGGGACGGGATTCCCGCAGCGCGTGCACGGCGCGTTCGTCGCCGACCACGAGGTCCACAATGTGGTCGAGTATCTCAAGCAGCATGGCCAGCCCGACTACGTGGAAGACCTGCTCGAAGCGGACGAGGAGGGGGGTGCGAACGGGGACCTCGTGCCGGGCGAGGGTGGCGGCGAATCCGACCCGCTCTACGACCAGGCGGTGGAGATCGTGATGCGCACCCGTCGGCCGTCCATCTCGCTCGTGCAGCGGCACCTGCGGATCGGCTACAACCGCGCGGCGCGGCTGCTCGAGCAGATGGAACAGGCGGGGCTCGTGTCGTCGATGCAGACGAACGGCAACCGCGAGGTCCTGGTGCCGAGCCGCGCCGAGTAACCCGCAAAGCGAGAGCGCAGAGCACGCAGAGCGCACGAAGCAGTTGCCATGAAGTCCTTTGCGGTCCTTGCGTTCTTTGCGTTCAGCTTCGTCCAGCCGGTGCAGGCGGCCGGCACCGAGCGCCTCAACGAGTTCATGACCTCGACGGTCACCGCGACCGGCGAGTTCGAGCAGCGCGTCTACAGCCGCGACCGCAAGCTCATTCAGGAGTCGCGGGGCACCCTCGCGTTCGCCCGGCCCGGGAAATTCCGCTGGACGTACGCCAAACCCTACCCGCAGGTCATCGTCGGCGACGGCGCGCGGGTGTGGGTGTACGACGAGGACCTCAACCAGGTCACGGTCCGCAAGCTCGGCCAGGCGCTCGGCGCCACGCCCGCCGCGCTGCTCGCGGGCTCGAACGACGCACTCAAGGCGTTCGAGCTCAAGGACGAGGGCACGCGCGGCGGCCTCGAGTGGGTCGAAGCCGTCCCGCGCGACAAGGAGTCCGGTTTCGAGCGGATCAGGTTGGGGTTCGGCTTCTCGGGGCTCGAACGGATGGAACTCGTCGATGCGTTCGGGCAGACGACCGAGCTCCGGTTCAGCGGGCTGCAACGCAACCCACGCATCGACCCGGCGCTTTTCCGTTTCTCGCCGCCCAAGGGCGCCGACGTCGTTGGCGACAGGTGAGCGACCTCTTCGCCGCGCCGAAGCCGGTCGCGCCGCTCGCCGAGGCGCTCCGGCCTCGCGTGCTCGAGGAGGTCGTCGGGCAGGCGCATCTCCTCGGCCCCGGCAAGCCGCTTCGGCTTGCCTTCGAGTCGGGCAAGCCGCACTCGATGATCCTCTGGGGTCCGCCCGGCTCCGGCAAGACCACGATCGCCCGGCTGATGGCCGACGCGTTCAGCGCCGAGTTCATCGCGCTGTCGGCGGTTTTCTCCGGCGTCAAGGACATCCGCGAGGCGGTCCAGCGGGCCCGCGACGTCCTCGCCCGCGGCGGGCGTTCGACGATCCTGTTCGTCGACGAGGTGCACCGCTTCAACAAGGCGCAGCAGGACGCCTTCCTGCCCTATGTCGAGCAGGGGCTGGTCACCTTCGTCGGCGCGACGACCGAGAACCCGTCGTTCGAGGTCAACTCCGCGCTCCTCTCGCGCGCCGCCGTGTACGTCCTGCAGCCGCTGAGCGCGGACGAGCTCGCGACGCTGTTCGATCGCGCAGCGGCGAAAGCGCTTCCCGAGCTCGGCTTCGACGCGGCGGCGCGCGACCGGATCGTCGGGTTCGCCGATGGCGACGCGCGGCGGCTCCTCAATCTGCTCGAGATCATCCAGACCGCTGCCGCGAGCGCCGGAGTGGGAACGATCGATGGCACGTTCGTCGAGAACGCCGTCGCGCGGAGCCTGCGCCGGTTCGACAAGGGCGGAGACGCGTTCTACGATCAGATCTCGGCCCTCCACAAGTCGGTCCGCGGTTCCGATCCCGACGCCGCCCTCTACTGGCTCGTGCGGATGCTGGACGGCGGGGCAGATCCGCTCTATCTCGCGCGCCGGATGATCCGGATGGCGACCGAGGACATCGGGCTCGCGGACCCGCGCGCGCTGACGCTCACGCTCGAGGCTGCCGAGACGTACGAGCGCCTCGGCACGCCGGAAGGCGAGCTCGCGCTCGCACACGCGGCGATCTATCTAGCCTGCGCGCCGAAATCGAACGCGGTGTACGTCGCCTATAATTCGGCGCGTTCGTTCGTGGCCGGGGACGAATCGCGGCCGGTGCCGGCGCACCTGCGCAACGCTCCGACGCGGCTGATGAAAAACCTCGGCTACGGGCGCGGATACCGTTACGCGCACGACGAGGCTCAGGGCTATGCGGCGGGGGAGAGCTATCTCCCGGAGGGGATGCCCGCGGTGAGCTGGTATCGCCCGACCGATCGCGGGCTGGAGGCGCGGATCGCCGAGCGGCTCGCCGAGCTGCGAGGGCTCGACGCGAAGGTGCGGCGCGAGAAGGGCTAGTGCGGCGCGCCGGCGGGGTGCGTCGCGTCGAACCGGCGGTACACGGCGTAGAGCGCGTCGGCTCGGTCGAAGGCGCCGGTCCGGCGGGCATGCTCGATGCAGTCGAGCATGTACGCCTTGATCATCAAGATGCCGTCGTCGGAGTGAAGCAGCTCGCTACCGAGCTCGGCGGCGACGATCGGAGGGATTTGCTCGTGCTCGGCGATGACCTGTACTTCTTCGTCGGTGAGATCGCTGAAGGCGAGGCAGTCTCGCAGGGACAGCATGGCAAGGATCTCTCTTGGCAGCACTGCGGCGGGGCACTCTTTATAGCTCCGTCGCCGGCATTAGGCAAGGGAAACCGGATGCTGATGTCATGTTGCAGCGCCATGCGGATGGCGCAGCGGTAATACTCCCGCAACGTCCCGAGTCATATGATCGACATTCAATTGCTTAGAACCGATCTCGAGGGTGTGGCGAAGCGCCTCGCCGACCGGCCGTTCGTCTTCGACCAGGCGGCGTTCCGCGCGCTCGAGGACGAGCGCAAGCGGGTCCAGGGCCGCACCCAGGAGCTCCAGGCGAAACGAAACGCGCTCGCCAAGGAGATCGGCCGGGCGAAAGCGAAAGGGGCGGACACCGCTGCCCTGATGGCGGAAGCCGCCGCGGCGAACGCCGAGCTCGAAGGGCTGCCGAAAGAGCTCGACGCGATCCAGGGAAAGCTGCACGCGTTGCTGGCCGTCGTCCCGAATATCCCTCACCAGAGCGTACCGGTCGGGCGCTCGTCGGAGGACAACGAGGAGATGCGCCGGGTCGGCACGCCGCGGACGTTCGGCTTCGCGCCGAAGGATCATGTGGATTTGGGTGCCGGACTGGGCCAGCTCGACTTCGAGCGGGCGACGAAGATCGCGGGCGCGCGCTTCGCGCTGATGACGGGTCCGCTCGCGCGGCTGCACCGCGCCATCGCCCAGCTCATGCTCGACGTGCATACGCGCGAGCACGGCTACGTCGAGGTGTATGCGCCGTACATGGTCAACAAGGAGAGCATGTTCGGCACCGGACAGCTGCCGAAGTTCGAGGAAGACCTCTTCGCCGTCCCGCGTGGCGGCGAGAAGTTCTACCTGATCCCGACGGCCGAAGTGCCGGTCACGAACATCGTCCGCGACGAGATCGTCGAGCTCGAACGCCTGCCGCTCAAGTTCGTCTGTCACACGCCGTGCTTTCGCAGCGAGGCCGGCTCGCACGGCAAGGACACGCGCGGCATGATCCGCCAGCACCAGTTCGACAAGGTGGAGCTGGTGCAGGTCACGCATCCGGCTCGCTCGTACGACCTGCTGGAGGAGCTCACGGGGCACGCCGAGACGATTCTCAAGCGCCTTGAGCTACCGTATCGCGTGGTTACCCTTTGCACGGGCGATATGGGCTTCTCGGCGGCGAAGACCTACGACATCGAGGTGTGGCTGCCGGGCCAGAACGCCTACCGCGAAATCTCGTCCTGCTCGAACTTCGAGGCCTTCCAGGCGCGCCGCATGCAGGCGCGCTTCCGGAACGAGAAGGGCAAACCCGAGCCGGTCCACACGTTGAACGGGTCCGGCCTGGCGGTCGGGCGGACGCTGATCGCGGTCATGGAGAACTATCAGAGCGCGGACGGCAGCATCACCGTCCCCGCGGCCTTGCGCGCCTATATGGGCGGTTTGGAGACGATTCGCCCCGCCTGATAGAATCCGCCGCCCGGGAGAGGTGGCAGAGTGGTCGAATGCGGCAGACTCGAAATCTGTTTTACTGCTTGTGGGTGACGGGGGTTCGAATCCCTCCCTCTCCGCCAGAATCAGTGACTTGCGAGCGTTTTGAATGCCCGATCGCTGAACTCGGGATTCTCTAATCTTCTCCAATTATTCTTTTCCGACCGGCCTCACGCGCTCCCGCTCGCTTCCTCGTGTAGTGCTCGGTCATCTCGCACTTCACGCTCCTTCCCCCTGCATGGGGCTGACGGAAAGAGCCGAAAACTATGTCGCTACCGACTCGGGGGTCGGCAGGGGAAAGAACTAGGCCGGAACAAGAGTACGCGACATAGTCAGGAAGGGCACATAGTGTCGAAGCGAATGCACGTGCGCACGCTTGGCGATGCCCGTGCGCTTGAGCGCGGCGCGAAACGCGCTTTGCAGCGAACTGCGCGTGACCGGACCGGCATCGTGCGCGAGGCTGTACACCAGCCCCTTGCGGGTGGGCGCCGGGAACAGCCAGATCGGCGAACGATGCGTGCGCCAGAACGCGCGCAGCATCGCCAGCGTGGGTGCCGGCAGCGGCACATAGCGATCCTTGTTGCCCTTGCCGTGAACGTGCAACAGCATCCTGGCGCTGTCCACATCGGCGACTTGCAAGTGCGCGCCTTCCAGCAATCTCAGCCCGCAGCCGTAGATCGTGGTCAGACACGCCCGATAGACCGGGATGCGCACCTGGGCCAGAATCCGGCGTACTTCCTCGCGGCCCAACACCACCGGCAGCTTGCGCTCGCGTGCCGGGCGCACGAACTCGAGCGTGCTCCAGTGCTGCTGCAAAGTCTGCTCGAAGAAGAACTTGATGCCGCACAGCGCGATGGTGGCGCTGGCGCGCGCGAACTTCTTCTCGTTGGTCAGATACAGGAAGTACTGGCGCAGATCCTCTTCGCTCAGTCGGTCCGGGCTCGCGCGGTAGTGCTCGGCGAGCTGACGCACCGCGCGCACGTAGCACTCCTGCGTTCTTGCCGAGTACCCCCGCAATTGCATATGCTCGATCATGCGTTGACGCAACGGACTCATACAATGTCTCCTTTCGGGGAACGGGTAGAAGGCTCGCTCCCGGAAGCTGATGCTGAACCCACGCACGCGAGGAGACGAACGGTGCGTTCAGGGATACCGCCGGAGACTCTTTATCTATCCGCCGAAGGCGGATTTAGTTCAACGGGCCCTTAGCTTAGTTGGGCTCGCTCGGCTCCGTGAGGGGTGAGGGCAGCAATGCCCTCACCTACTCGGAGACCACAGGTGAGTCGTGGCGCTCGAGTCGGGGCACGGTCGGCTCATGATCGGAACAGGCGGTTGTATTCGAAACGGCGCACGATGTTCGCGGTGATCGCATCGGCCGACGGATGCCTCGGGTTGATCAGCGAGGCCCGCTCCTCCGGAACAATCACCGAAGGCACCAGCAGGATCGCCGACCTGAGAGACGAAAGCCACTCCGAGCCGATCTTGACGCTGGCACGGCCCGCCGGAATGGCAGACCACGTGGCAGGCAACCTGGCGAGGTCGAGCTCTTCCCTCTGCGCCCACAAGGCGTCGGGAACGTCGATCTCGATCAGGTAGCGATTCAGAGGCAAGCCGGCGTCGTCGATGTGCGCGGCCGTCTCGAGCACGGCGATCGCGATTGTCGGTGCACAATAGACGATCGGCTCCTTATCGTCGTTCCACCGACCGGGACTCGCGGCGGCGCCACCGCCGCTCAGATCCGTTGCCGCGTACTTGCGGGTCTCCGCGACGATCCGCCAGAGCTTCACTGAAAGGCGCCGCTCCGAATCGAGCCAAGCAGCCTCGCGACGACTTCGACACCAGTAGGGGTGTCGAGCAGCTCGGCGGGCTTGCGCCCGCCGAGCGAGGGCTGCGGACGCTCGATCCATTGACCGAGCCATTTCGCGGCGTCGAAGTCCTGCGCCTCCTTGGCAGTACTGTCGCGGACGATCTCCTGCGCGATACCGAGCAGCCTCACCATGCCGATCGCGGCCTGTCCGCTCCGGCCGGAGACCATCTCCTTGGCCGCGGCCTTCTTCTCCGCGGTCGCCTTGGGGACGCCGAGAATCCTGAAGACGCGCGTGGAAGGAATCTCCATGCGTCTGGAGAGATCCTTAATCAACGAGCCGACCACACCGGTCCGTTCCATCTGTACGAGCTGCATCGGCGTTGCTGAAGCCACGCGGCGTACGTAGTCGTCCACGCCGTTCCTCGGGTGATACTCGATCACCTGCGTATCCTCGGCGGGGCGCGCTCGCCCGGCGGAGGGCTTGCGGCGGGGGCGTCGCGGGGCCGTGGACGCGGATTTCTGACCGAATTGGGACATGCTGGCCTCCAGCGCTGTGTCTATATTGAGACGGAGTATAGCCTCTTTTTGGACTGTCTGCCACCGGTGCGTTCCTCGCAATGTGCTGGGGACGATCGCCGGGCGGTGGGCATCGCGGGAACCGGCAAACGGCTCAAATGCAACGATGCGGGTGCCTTCGCCCGGCCGATCCGCGCGAGCGCGATTGCGACAGGTGCTGACCCGCGCGGGCCAGGCCGGAGATTCATCATCGGCGGGCGCTCGAACGCGCCCGCCGTGATTCGGGCACTCATTCGGCCCGTTTGCGGAGGACACCACGCTTCACGTATCTCACTTCGAACACTAGCGTGACATACGTGGAAAAGACCCAGGTCTACCTTCGCAAGGAAGAGCTCGACGCGCCGAACCTCGGGCTGCTCGCCGTGGCCATGCTCATGACCGGCGTCGCCTGGATCGCAATCCTCGCCGCGCTGCAGGTCTCCGCCCAGCTGACCCTTCCCGACTGGGTGCGCGCGCGCGGTCTGGCCGCCTACGTGATCGTGTTCATGGGCGGCATGGCGTTCGGCAGCGTCCTGTGGGGGCAGATCGCCACGGCAATCGGCATTCCGGCCGCGCTGACTGCGGCGGCCGCGGGCATGGTGATCGCCATCGGCCTGACGTGGCGATTTCGTCTGATCGACGGCCACGCACCCGACTTCAGGCCGGCCATGGAATGGCCGACGCCGCTCATCGCAGAAACGCCTGCGCCCGACAGCGGACCGGTCATGGTAACGATCGAATACGTGGTCGATCCGGCAACGCGCGCCGAGTTCGTCGCCGCGATGCGCGACGTGCGCGAGATGCGACGGCGCAACGGTGCGTTTTTCTGGGCGCTGTTTCACGACGCGGCCGAGCCCACGCGGTACCTCGAGTCGTTCATGGACGAATCGTGGACCGAGCACCTGCGCCAGCACGAGCGCGCGAGCGTCGTCGACCGCGAGGTCCAGCGCCGCGCGAACCGTTTTCTGGCGGCAGGACAATCCACGAAATCGACGCACTGGCTCGCCGACCGTTAGCGATCCAGGACGCGCTGCCGGCTGGCCGAGCGATTGTTTCGAATGACTCACAGGGCGCGGCCCTGGTCGGACGTACTGACCGGAGACTCTTCGTCGCGGTGAGCGTTGCGGTTCGGGTAACCCGGGCGGAGCGCGATCCCGAGCAAGCGAACCGAGTTTCCCATCACCGGAGAGGAGTACCGCGATGAGCACGAACGCGACCGACAAGGGTCTGCTGACGCTGGAGCTCGCGCAGCGCACCGCATCACTGCGCCGCCTAAGAGCCCGTCCTGATTTTGGATCGTACGGGTCACACGGCGCTCAGTTGCAAGCCGCGGCTACTGTGTGTAGAGTCTTGTGTAAGGAGCTACACATGGCGACCAACCTTTCCCTGGATCCCGAACTGATCGAGCGTGCCCTGGAGGTGAGCGGCGAGCGCACGAAGAAGGCCGCGGTCACGCGCGCGCTCGAGGAATTCATCGCCCGCCGCAAGCAGAAGCGGCTCATCGACCTCATGGGCAAGCTCGAGTGGGATGAAGGGTTCGACTACAAGGCCGAACGCTCCCGGCGGTGACCCTCTTTGTCGACACGAGTGTCTGGTCGCTCGCGTTTCGTCGCGACCAGGCCGCGTCAGCGCCGGAGGTTGCTGCCCTTCGGCACGCTCTGGAAGGCGGCGAGACAATCGTAACCACGGGGCTCGTCCTGCAGGAGCTGCTGCAGGGCTTTGCCGGACCCCGCGCGCGCCAAGACATCATCGAACGGTTTACGGCGCTGTCGCTCCTCAGCCCGGACCGGCAGGATCACGTCGCCGCTGCGGAGTTGCGCAACCGCTGCCGTCGCGCCGGCGTGCAGATCGGCACCATTGACGCCCTGCTCGCGCAGCTCTGCATTCGCCACGAGCTGGCGATGCTGACGACCGACAAGGATTTCGGACGCGTCGCCGCGCACTCCTCGCTGCGCGTGTGGAGACGGGCTCCATAGCATTCTGGACCGCGCGCAGGCCCCTATACAGGCGCCTCGCACCTGTCGTCCGCGACAAGTTCGATGGCACTTCCCGGATCGAAAGAACTGTCCCCAACCAATGGTCGGAAGGTGCAGCTGACTGAGGAGAAACCAAGTGAAACCGGGAAGTATTCGGGACAGTTTTGCCCTAAGTCCCTGATGCGGCCTGCCTTCGACTCTCCATGGGGTGCAGGGGATCGAGTGTTCGAATCACTTCGTCCCAACCGACAGCCCGACGGTGAGGCCGCCGGCCTGGGTGGCGTGGAAGGCCTCGAAGAGGTGCGCCGCATCGAGCCCGATGCCCGAATCGCGCACCTCGACCCGGGACCGATCCGATCGACGACGATGCGAGCGATACCGCGGCGGTGCGACTGGAGCATCGGTACACGCCGCTGCTGAGCGTCATCGCCGTCGACGTCACCACCTTCCTGTCTGACGCGGTTCGAGGTCCGAGTCAGCTTTTCCAAAGACTGCGCACCAAACGGAACTCAGAATCTGATTACGAACCTCAATCGTGGTGGGCATGAACCATGACCCCGCAAGAGAACCAGCTGCTGCAAGACTTTCTCGCCCAGCTTACGCGCGCTCAGGCTGTCACAAAAGACCCTGACGCTCAGGCGCTTATCGCCAGAGCGCTGGCGAAGCAGCCGGACGCCGCTTACCTTCTGGTCCAGCGGGCTCTGCTGCTCGAGCAAGCGCTGAAGCAGGCCCAAGCCGAGATCGCGCAGCTGCAGGACCAGGGCTCGAGCTTCATCGGCGGCGGCCGTACGTGGAATCAGTCGCCGACGCCGGCTCCCGGCGCCGCGGCGATGATCGTGGCCGAGCGCGCGTTCGCCGAGAAGCGCGGTCTCAAGCCGCTGGCGCGGCTCGTGTCGTTCGGCGTCGCCGCGGTCGAACCGGGGATGTTCGGCATCGGGCCGGTACCGGCAGTGCGGCTCGCGCTAGAGCGCGCGCGCTGGAACGTATCCACCATTCAGCGCATCGAAATCAACGAGGCGTTCGCCGCGATCGCCCTCGCTTGCCTGCGCGAGCTCGGATTCGCGGAGGATGTGGTCAACGTCGAGGGCGGATCGATCGCGCACGGCCACGCCATCGGTGCGACCGGTGCAGTGCTTACCACGCGGCTGCTGCACTCGATGAAGCGCGATGGCCTGAAGCGGTGCGTCGTGACGCTTTGCATCGGCGGCGGTCAAGGGATTGCACTTGCGCTTGAGACGCTCTGACGTCCTGGGGCCGTGCCGACGGACGAGTTCCAGAAAGGGAAGGCATCCTGAATCCTCGATCACCGAACGTGTCGCAGCCGACATTCGAAACGTGGACAGCCGCCGATGGGACCGTCATCACCATCCGCCCTATCCACCCGGCGGACCTGGCTCTCGAGCAGGAGTTCGTGAAGGGTCTCTCGAAGTCCTCCGGATACCAGCGATTGATGTCGGCCAGGAGCCCGTCGCTCGAGGAGCTCAGGCGGTTTACCGACATCGACTACGAACGTGAACTGGCGCTGATCGCCACCACGCCTGTTCAGGGCAGGGAGCGTCAGATCGGTGTCGCGCGCTACGTCAAGGAGTCCTCGTCCGGCGACGCCGAGTTCGCGATCGTGCTGAGCGACGACTGGCAGGGACGCGGGCTGGGGGCCAGGCTTCTCGTGAGCCTGGTTGTCGCAGCGAAGAGCCATGGGGTGCGACGGCTGGTCGGTACAACGTTGTCGGTGAACAGTGGCATGCTGGCGCTGGGTCGCAAGCTGGGTTTCGAGCTTGCGCGCGATCCTCGCTTGGCGACGATCACGAACTTGACGCTTGATCTTGCTGCGCGGCCGCCCGCGGCGGCGGCTGGTACCGACGATGGCCGGTAGGTGCGTTGCTTTGGTGGCTCATGCCGGCGACGGGGACCACCAACTCGGCGAAGAGGGTCATGGATGCATCCTACGCGCTGGAAATGGCCACGCTCCGGACGGAGGATCCCCGCGAGGGGATACGCGCGTTTGTTGAAAAGCGCAAACCAAGCTTCACCGGGCGCTCGCATCGGGCCCGTATTCGCCCAGAATGCTGTCCTCGCGCCCGGGGAATGATACAGACGGGCGCTCGCATCCGGCGGATCCGTAAGGAGAAATCGCGAATCGCACGACCGCCTACGAACCGGGGCGTTTCTCAACGAGATCAATCGTTAGCAGCGTCCCTGTGACCTGGACGTGACCGCGTCGCCGTCGCGGTACTCGGGCCGGGCACTTTCTCCTATTGGCGCCTACGCCGACGGCAGGATGCGGCGGACACTCTGAAATCAATTCGAAATGAGCTTATGCCGCCGCCGGCATGGCCCCCGCTCAGGATTCTGCCGGCGGCGCCTTTTCGCCAAATTCAGCTCGCCAATTTCACACCTTTGGCGGCCTTTTGAATGAGGGCGGCCACCGCTTCTGGCTGCGACACGTAAACCGCGTGACTGCCCTTAACCTCGACAACCGTCGAGCCCGCGCGCTTGGACATGACCTGCTGGGCCGCAGGGGGAATCATCTTGTCGTCGGTTGCGACCAGGTACCAACTCGGCTTGGTCTTCCACGCTGGTTCGCTGATTGTGCCGTTGAGGGCTTCCACGCCCCATGGAACCTGTGAGTCGGCCATGAAGTCGGCCTTTTCTTTGGCCACGTCGCCGGCGAAGGAAGCGGCGAACTTTGCCTTATCGAGAGATAGATAGCCGTCCTGCGGGGGCAGTATCGGCGGGACGGGCGCGCCGGGCTGCGGATCCTTGATGAGCGCGGCCACGGACTCCCCTTTGTCCGCCCTCGGGCGGGTCGACTTGGGCACGATCGTTGGATGCTGGAGCGCTGCGGTCTCGCTCCGCCGTTGCCGGCAGAGCCCAGCTCCTGCTATCATGTTGATAGCAAATCACCCGGGTGATATCGAATGCCCAACGTCACGATCCGTAACCTCCCGCCCGAGACGCACCGGGCAATCAAGGCGCGCGCACGCCGTCACGGACGCAGCACCGAGGCCGAGATCCGGGAGATCCTCAGGCTAGCCGCCCAGCCGCCGGGGACGCTGCGCTTCGGTGACGAACTCGCGACGCTCGGCGCGGCGTTCGGCGGCGTCGAGCTGAAGGAGAAGCGCTCGGGCAAACCGATGCGCGCAGCGAAGCTCGCGTGATCGTCCTGGACACGAATGTCATCTCCGAGCCGCTGCGCGCGGCGGGCGCGCCCAGGGTTCGCGCCTGGCTGAACGAGCAAAGCCCGGAGACGCTGTACACGACGGCGCTGAACATCGCCGAGCTGCTGGCTGGGGTCGCGCTTCTCCCCGCCGGCAAGCGCAAGCGCGAGCTGGACCGGCGGCTCCGTGCCAGCCTCTCCCGCCTCTTTCAGGGGCGGATCCTCCTGTTCGACCTCGCCGCCGCAGAGAGCTACGCGCAAATCGCCGGCGAGGCGCGGCGCGCCGGCAGGACTGTCCCGCACGAAGACGGGCTGATCGCTGCGATCGCCCGGGCGCACGGCTTCGCGGTGGCCACCCGGAACGTGTCCAACTTCGCGGGTGCCGGCGTGGAACTGATCAACCCCTGGGATGCTCCATAGCGCGGGAGCCGGCCGCGGGCCCGAATGCCGGCGCGGCCGCCGTCCGGCGAAGCTGCCGCCGAAATGGCGGACCTGACTCCCCAGCAGCGCAAGGCGTTGAAGGCGATGCTCAAGACGGAACTGGAATCGAGGAGAGCGACATGAAGGCGAGGGCAACGGCGAGATGGGGCCGGGTGCGCAAGCGCGATCTGTTTGCCGAGCTGAGCGAGGGCATGACGGCGCTCGCGGAGGCGCGGCAAGGCAAACGTACGTTGCGCACGCATGCAGCAGAGTTTAAGGCTGCACCCGAAGTCACGCCGCGCGAGCTGAAACGCGTTCGGCGGCATCTCAAGATCTCGCAGGCGCTGTTTGCCGTGTACCTGCGCACCAACTCCGCACGCTGGAAAAACTGGGAGCAGGGGCGCGCGAAGCCGAATGCGCAGGCGGCCTTGTTGATCAATCTGGTGAAGCGTTACCCAGACACGGTGGCACGACTCGCGGCCATTTGAGCGAGGAAATTCGGCAATGTTTTGATCTCAAGACGCCTTCTCTAATCCGACGTTGCGCCGGGCGGCTTCGGGCGAAACTCGGGGGACTCTTGGAGAAGCGCGCCGTCCTAACTATCTCATTCGATTCACAATCCGCCCGAACTCGAAATCTGTTGTACGGTTCTCCGTACCGGGGATTCGAATCCCTCCCTCTCCGCCACAGAGTCAGCAGCTGTGACGCTCATTCTCCGCGCCGCGGAGAATGATGCGAATGATCAAAGGCTTCGGCGGATATCTCCGCACGTGCTCCGCTCTCTCCGGCGCACACGGGGCCTTCCATAGGCGTGTCCGGGCCGGATTTCTCCCTGCGGCGTTTTGCCGGTCCGGTTGCGACTAGGGGAAGTGGTGGTAAGAGCGAGCCGTTGCGGCTAGGGTGATCTGAAGCGGAACGACTTGTGCTGCTCAGTCCAGAGTAGTCGTACCCCGAGGCGCAGTTTCTCAACGGTGAGATGCGGAAGCTGGCGGCCCTCGAAGATGGCCTCCACGATATCCGGTGCGAGAAATGCGCAACGGAAGATCCGGCTGACATAGCGCTCAGTCACGCAAAGCTCCTCGGCGATCGCCCGAAGTGAATCGACTTCGCCCGATACAAGTCGCTCGTACCAGACATATCCTCGCGCGACGGCCTTGATCAAAGACTCGTCGCCGCGGGCGGGAATCGTCCGCGCCGGGCCCGCAGCATCGAGCACGAGGCCACGACCGGCGTCCATCTGTCCTCCTCCCCGGACACGAAGCACACTCAACACGCACGGGCTTAGCGATTCAGCAGCGTCGACTCCCCGGTGCGGCCCGCTTGACGAGTCGCCCGGGAGCTTACCGTGCACCAAGTGGCCGCCCGCCGCCCCACCAATTCTTGCGGTGGATACAATCCAAGGTCTACGCGCGAGCGTGTGAAGGGCACTAGGACTGCCCTGCTGGGCCCCAATCGCCCCGAGGCGAGCCAACTCGAAGCGACGCTCGGTAGCTGACGCTCCCTGCATGAACGTACCGGGAATCGAACACGGCCCGCTCCAGGTGGCGATTGTGGGTAGCGGCCCGAGCGGCTTCTATGCGGCGGAGGCGCTACTTAAGAGTGGGGCCGGAGTGCACGTCGACATGTTCGAGCGTCTGCCGGCTCCCTACGGGCTAGTGCGTTACGGTGTCGCGCCGGACCACCCAAAGCTCAAGGAGCCGATCCTGGTCTATCAGGTCATCGCGCGCCTGCCCCATTTCAACTTGCTTGCCAACGTGTGCGTCGGGCGCGACGTAACGGTGGAGGAGTTGCGTGCCAATTATCAAGCCGTGGTGTTTACCTGCGGCGCCCAGGCCGACCGGCGTCTCGGCATCCCGGGGGAAGATTTACCGGGCAGCCACACTGCCACAGAGTTCGTCGCCTGGTATAACGGCCATCCGGATTACCGGGAGTGCAGGTTCGATCTCTCGGAGGAGGTGGTCGCCGTCATCGGCCAGGGCAACGTGACCACGGATCTCTGCCGCATTCTCGGAAAGGCCGTGGACGAACTAAGAACTACCGACATCGCGGCGCACGCGCTGGACGCTTTGACCGCGAGCCGGGTGCGCGAGATCCACATCATCGGTCGGCGCGGCCCGGCCCAGGCCAAGTTCACCACCAAGGAGCTGAGGGAGCTGGGAGAACTCGAGAACTGCGACGTCGTCGTCGACACCCAGGACCTGGAACTGAATGCCGCAAGTGTGTCAGAGATCGCAGCAAGGGCGAATTACGTGAGCGCGAAAAACGTCGAGATGTTCCGTCATTTCGCCTCCCGCCCCGCGGCGAGCAAACCGCGCCGCCTGGTGTTTCACTTCCTGAAAAGCCCGATGGCGCTCGCGGGTGCCGACCGTCTCGAGCAGCTGATGTTGGCGCGCACCCGGCTCGAGGGCGAGCCCTTCCAGCAGGTGGCGCGGGAGACCGGGGAGACCGAAGTTCTTCGATGCGGGTTGCTATTTCGCAGCATCGGCAACTCCGGCGTCCCCATTCCAGGCGTGCCCTTCGACGCACTTCGTGGCGTGTTTCCCAACCGCGAGGGGCGCATCGTGAATGGTGCCGGTGTCGCGATACCCGGACTTTACGCGGTGGGCTGGATCGAGCGCGGCCCCACCGGGATCATCGGCACTAACCGGGCGGACGCCGTGTCTACCGTCAAGGCGCTCCTCGCCGACCTGCCGCAGCTGACCGCGGCGCAGAAGGCTGGGGCCGAGGGTATGAGGCCGGTTCTGGCGGGGCGGGGCAGGCGTGCCGTAACCTTCGACGACTGGGAGAAGATCGATGCGGTGGAAGTGGCGCGCGGAAAGCCGCAAGGAAAGCCGCGCGAGATTCGAGAAAAAGAGAAGGAATAGGAAAAGATGGAAGATTATAGAAAATGGAAACTGGAACTGGACAGTAGATGAGAATACGGATCTATGATAGTAGATTAAAATAGAAAAATGAGAGTGGCAGATAGATAGGGAGAGAAAGAAAAAAAAAAAAGTTCGTTAGGGTCACGGAAATGCTTCGTTGCCTGGAAAGTTGGTGACGGCGGTGCGCGTTCCGTGCCCCGGCCGCTCCTGAAGACAAGAACTTGTGCAAATTCTGATCCGTATCGACTCTCGAAGTCCGCGTACGTTGCAGGCGCAGATCGTCGAGGGTTTTCATGATCTGATCCGTGGCGGACGGCTCCGCCCGGGAAGCGAGGTGCCCAGTTCGCGAGAGCTGAGCGAACAGCTTCACGTTTCGCGCAACACTGTGGTGGAAGCCTATGACCTGCTCATCGAGGAAGGCTATCTCTACACGCAGCGCGCGGTCGGCACCTTCGTAGCGGAGCGGGTGCCCGATGAATCATTCGCCGTCGCTGCGCAGCAACCGCATCCCCGAACCCCAAGTCACCATCGTGTCGTCAATCTGCCATTGCCTTACACGGGCCGTGGTCCGCCGGGACTCCATGCGCCGGATCATCGCGATCTCCTCTACGATTTTGCGTTGAGCCGGACGGACCCCAAGTCCTTTCCGGAGCGGATCTGGCGCCGGTTAACGCTGGATTGCTTGGGCGGGTCGGCGATTCGCATGAGCGAATACATGGATCCCGCCGGACTGCCAGAACTGCGTCAGTTGATTACGAACTTTCTCGGTCCTGCGCGCGGCATGATCGTTTCGCCGGAGCAGGTCATCATCGTCGCCGGCTGCCAACAGGGGCTAAGTCTCGCCGCCCACCTGTTCATCGGTGCGCGCACGCGGGTGGCCATGGAGGCGCCCTGCTATCGCGGCGCCGCCTTTCTGTTCGAAAGCTATGGCGGCAAGCTTCTGCCGGTCCCCGTGGACCATCTCGGCATGGACGTGGCACATATGCCGGAGCCACCAGTAACGCTGGCCTATGTCACGCCTTCGCACCAGTTTCCCACCGGCGTCACCCTTTCGCTCGACCGTCGCATCGCGCTCCTGGAGTGGGCGGCGAAGGTCGGGGCCTACATATTGGAGGTCGATTACGATGCGGACTTCCGCTATGAGGGCTCGCCGCTGCCCTCTCTGCAGGCGCTTGATCGAAACGGGTGCGTGATCTACATGAGCTCGTTCTCCCGGTCGATCGGACCGGGCCTGCGACTAGGCTATATCGTGGTACCGCGGGATCTGATCGGTGCGGCGACGATCATCAAGGCGCTGACCGATAACGGGCCGCCGTGGCTCGAACAGGCAACCCTCGCCGCGTTCATTCGCGAGGGCAGCTTGGCCAATCACCTGAAGCGCATTCGGCACACCTACCGGGGACGCCGTGATGCGCTCACCAGAGCCCTGCACCGCCACTTCGGCGAGGTCGCGATCTCCGGTGCGGAATGCGGTGAGCACGTTGTCTGGCGCCTGCCGCGCCATCTGCCGCCAGCGCAAGACTTACAGGCTATCGCGCGCAGCCACGGTGTCGGCGTCTATTCCTTGCCCCACAGCCCGGCCTATCTCTATGAGCAAATGGAGGATTGCGACCGGACTCTGCTTCTAGGCTATCCGTCGCTGACCGAAGAGCAGATCGAGCACGGTGTGGCCAGATTGGCGGCAGCGGTGGGCCGATAGGGACCGCAACCGCTGGCACCATCGGATTTTCGGCCGCTGGCACTATTGCCCTGGCCTTCAGGCTTCTAGCCTAGCAGGCACGCGCTTTGTCCCGCTGGGTCGAAGCGAAAATGCCAGTTCCGAGGTGCGGAGCGGAGTAGGACGCTGCGCGCCAAAGATCTCTTCCCCGGAGAACCGAGATGGCTGCCCATATCAGCGAAACCCGCATCGTCCGAGGTGCTTGCCCCCAGGATTGCCCTGATACCTGCGCATTTCTGTACCACGTCGAGGACGGCAAGCTCGTCGAGGTGACGGGCGATCCAGACCATCCCATGACGCGCGGGGGTCTCTGCGTGAAGCTCAAGGACTATGCCGAGCACCACTACAACCCCGACCGCCTGTTGTACGCGATGAAACGCATCGGACCGAAGGGCAGCGGACAGTTCCAGCGGATCTCGTATGACGAGGCTCTCGCCGAGATCAAGAAGCGTTGGACAGCGATCATCGACAAATACGGCCCTCAGGCGATCATGAATCACTGTTACCTGGGGAACCAGGGCACCCTCAACGGGCTGACCAGCGGCGACGCCTTCTTCAACCGGCTCGGCGCCACCATCGGTGAAAAGTGCTATTGCGAGTCGGGCTCCTCCACCGCCTGGATAATGACCGTGGGTCCCACAGGCGGGCTCGACGTGGAAAGCCTCGCCCATTCCAAGTACATCATCGTGTGGGCGATGAACATGCTAAGCACCAACCTGCATGCCTGGCCCTTCATTCTCGAGGCCAAAAGAAAGGGCGCGAAGGTCGTGGTGATAGACCCGATCCGCACGCGGACCGCCAAGCAGGCGGACTGGCACATCGCGATCCGGCCAGGAACGGACGGAGCCCTGGCGCTCGGCATGATGAACGTGATCATCGCCGAGGGCCTGGTGGATCACGACTATGTCGAGAAGTACACCCTGGGCTTCGAGGAATTGAAGACGCGTGCCGCCCAATATCCTCCGGAGAAGGTAGCCGCGATCACCGGAGTGCCAGCCGAGGACATTCGCAAGCTTGCACGCGAATATGCGACCACTCAGCCTTCTGCGATCCGCGAAGGGGTGGCCCTCGAGCGCAGCCCGGGCGGCGGCGACGCAGTCCGCCTTGTCTCGTCTTTGCCGGCACTCGTGGGCGCCTGGCGCCATGTCGGCGGCGGCGCCGTCGAGATGCCCATCTGGGAGTTCCCGTTCAATTTCGACTTCATCCAGAGGCCTGACTGGATCAAACCCGGTACGCGTGTTGTCAACGAGCTTGACCTCGGAGCCGCCCTTACGGGTGAGAAGAAACTCGATCCTCCTCTCATGTCCGTGTTCATCCATAACTCGAACCCGGTGTCCCAGCAACAGAACGCAAACAAGCTGGTCAAAGGCCTCCAGCGCGAGGATCTGTTCACGGTGGTAAGCGAGTTCTTCATCACCGACACGGCGCGCTATGCCGACATCCTTCTACCCGCAACCATGCAGGGGGAGCAATACGATCTGGCGGTGACCTGGGGTCATCTGTACGTCATGCTCAACCAACCTGCCGTTTCTCCGCCCGGGGAGTGCGTCCCCAACATCGAGATGTTCCGTCGCCTCGCAAACACGATGGGGTTCGACGATGACTACTGGAAAATGACAGATGATGAACTGTTGATGAGAATGTATGACTGGAACTCCCCTGCCTTGAAGGGCATCACTTTGGAGAAGCTCAAGGAAGTCGGGTGGATGCGCCTCAATGTCGGCTTGCCCGACAAGCGCGCGCCCCATGCCGAAGGCAACTTCAAGACACCTTCAGGGAAGTGCGAGTTCAAGGCGAGCGCCGCCGAGAACGGCAACTTCATCGTGCCGGTTTGGCGCAATGGCTACAACGACATGCAGCCGGGCGATCCAGTCAGCCCCGTCCCGGACTATATTCCGCCAACGGAAACATCCGGCATGGATGAGAAACTGGCGAAGCTGTATCCGATTGGTCTAATCTCTCCCAAGCCCCATGCCTTCCTGAACTCTCAATATGCAAATGAGACGGTGCAGCAGAAACGTCAAGGCGAGCAGACCGTTGTTATTCACCCAAAGGATGCGGCGACTCGTAACATCAAGAGTGGTGACTACGTCCGCGTGTTCAACGATCGGGGCTCATTTGAAGGTAAGGCGGAACTAAGTGACGACGTTTTAGAGGGAATAGCGGTATCGAACTTGGGCTACTGGCCGGGCTTGAGCCGCAGCGGTTCGGCAGTGAATTCAACGACTTCTTCGTCGCACTGCAACTTGGGAGGAGCCGGTTGTCAGTCAGATAATCGGGTTGAAATCGCCGAGAGCTTGAAGGCTGCGAAGATGATCGTTGCCCGTGGGCAACGTTCCTCCAAACCCTTCTCGCTGAGGTTCCGGATAGGTGGACGGCATCATGTGCCGCCGCCCTGTTTCGGGACGAGCGCACGGCGTTGGCATTGGCCAATGCGTGAGCACCCTGCTCAGAGGGGCGTGGGCAGGGCTCTCAGATTCTGCCTGGCTCAAGATCGGACGCAAGGTTGTGACGAGGCCACGGTCGTCGACAGGCATGACAGCCGACACAGGTCCCCATGCCCCATGTCGTGACGGATAACTGCCAGCTGTGCCGTTTCACCGATTGCGTAACGGTGTGTCCGGTGGCTTGCTTCCACGCAGACCAGGAGCGCACCTACATCGATACCGAGGTATGCATCGACTGCGGCGCATGCATACCCGCCTGCCCGGTCCATGCCATCTACGAGGTTCTCGACATGCCCGATGACCAGCGGCATTGGATCGGCATCAATGCCGAGCGCTGTCGAAGCCTTCCAACGATCAGCGACAAGCAGGAACCCCTGCCGGGGGCGCAAGAACGCAAGGCCGCACTCGGCTACTGACACGGCCTCACCATCCAGCTGAACGCCCATCCGACTAAGGTCTCACCCCTGAATTTGCCGGTACTTGTCCATCGAATCGCCTCGGCGCGGCCCGCGGTCGTCGTCGGTCATGGCATCGTGGGCGAGAAACTCAAGTCGATGGGCTCTGCGCAGATTCGGCTCGAGAGCGCTGGAAGAGTCTGCGAAGAGTCCACATTCTCTCCTCGGGGCGCAGGCCGGCAGCACCCCTACGAGCGAGGCGCCACCTTGCGGAAGCCCGCGAACAGCGCGAAGTCATAAGCGATCTTCAGCACCCCGCAGGCCACGAGCGGGGCGCTCATCAGCCCCATCGCGAACATCGCGCCGGCAAGCGAGGGACTGATCGCGGACGCAAGGCTGCGTGGAACCGCGGTGAAGCTCGCCGCTGCGCGACGCTCCTCCGGCGTGACCACGGACATGACGTAGGCGCTGCGCGCGGGAACGTCCATCTGCGAAAGCAGGCTGCGCGCGAGCAGCAGCCCGAGTGCGACCTCCAGCGATGACGCCCAAGCGGCTCCGATCAGGCACAGGCTCGCCGGGATGTGCGTGAACACCATGGTGTTGACGAGGCCGATGCGCCGTGCGAGCGCCGGTGCCGCCAGTTGCGACACGGCGCTCAACAGGCCGACCCAGAAGAAGAACGCGCCGGCGCCGGTGATCGACATGTCGAAGCGCTCGAACAGCCACAGCGCAAGGAGCGCGTTGATCACCAGCCCGCCTGCGAAGGAATCGACGCTGAACAAGGCGGCGAGCCTGAGGACGATGCCTCGCGATGGCCCGAGCGATGAACGCGGCTTGCTCTCGTCGCCTCGCGGCGACTGAGGCAAGCGCAGGTAGAGCGCCCACGTCGCGGCGCCGATGGCCGCGTACACCAAGAACATGGCGCGCAACGCCTCGAGCACGCCCCAGCCCGCGCGACTCGCCAGCCAGTCGGGCACCGCTGCCGCGAGCGCGCCGACGGCGGCGAAGATCGACCCGACGAAGCTATACCGGGCGAATACGCTCGTGCGCGTTTCCGCCGAGGCGGACGCCGCGAGGACCGTGTGCTCGAGCGGCAGGAAGACGCTCGCATCTCCGCCGCTCGGATTGAGCGGGCCCATGAATGCCACGAGGAGCAACGGCCATAGCGACGTGAGCGTGGCGAACCCGAGGCCGGTCGCTGCCATCAGGATTGCCGCGGCGAGCAACAGGCGCCGGAGCGCGAAGCGATGTCCCCATCGCCCCACCGCGAGCGTGGCGATTGCCGAACCGAAGAGCGTTGCCGTGCTGAGGAGACCGACCTCGAGCTGGCCATGCCCGAGCGCGAGCAGGTAGGCAGGCAGGAGAATTGCCGCGAACCCGTCAGCAAGCGCGCGGAGCGCGCGCGCCGCTAGCACGAGGCCGGCGCCGTTCGTCATTCTGTCTTCGCGCCGTAGCTGAAATCGTCGAAGGCGGTGACGCTGTCCGCCTTCGTCCAGACGCCGACCGCGCCGGCGCCTTGGATGCGACCGTCTTCCTGCTCGATATACGACTTCCCGTCGAGCAGCACCTTGATGCGCGCTCCCGAGAACTCCACGCGCAGCGTGTGCCAGACACTGGCGGGCACGGGCGCGTTCACGTACTTGATGGTGTTGCGTTTCCCGTTCGTCGTGTGGTAGAGGGATACGTTGTTCTCCAGCGCGTTCGCGCGCGCGACGTAGTAGTTGTCGCCGTCTTTCCAGCGCCACACCACGCCGCCAGCCTGATCTTCTTTGCCCTTCTCGGGCTTGAGCTTCACTTCCACGAAGCCGTCCGCGACCGACACGGCGTTCTTCACGCACCAAGGGAAGGTCCCCGAAGCGCTTTGCCTGAGCACGTTCGGTGCGCTGGGCGCCGATGGATCGGCGTCCACGGTCCACTTTGGGGTGCCCTTGCCGGTGACGCCGCAGTTCCAGCCCTCGGGGGCAGTGCCGCGCGCGTGCAAATCGAAGTTGTCCGTTTCCGCGAACGCAGCGCTCGCCGAGAGCGCCATCAACCCAACCATAATGACTCCTTTCACACGCGGTTCCGAGGGGATACGTGATCAACCGGGACTCCCGCGATCACGCCTGCAGTCCCGCTCCGGGCAAGGGTCATTTGCCTTTCAGCAAGGCGGTGTCCAACGGGCCGGAGCTTTCCGTGCACGGCGCCGCGCTCACGTACGCGGAGCGCCATCCGGGCCCGAGAATGACCGACCAGCCGCCATGAGGCGTTTGCACGCACAGGTCGCCCAGCCGGCTGAGCGCCTGTTCGGGGCCGCGCGATCGCACGGTGAGCCCGCACGCTTCCGCAACCGGCGCGGAGAGCGGAATCTTCTCCGCCCTCTTGAGAGCCGCGTCGATTCTCCACAGCGACCCGTGCGCGTAACTTGCTGCGATGAACGCTTCGTATTGCGCCGAGTAAGCAAGCCCCGAGAAGCCCACGTCCTTGTCGGTATCCGCGTCGAGCAAGAGCGGATGCACGCTCGTGGCGAGGGTGTCTGGATCGATCCGCCAGAGGGTCGGCAGGACGTTGCTCGTGATCACCGCTTCTCCCGCGGGCCCCAGCGCCAGATCCGGCAGGCAGCTGTAGGGAGCGTCGACGGTTATCCAGCCCGGAAGGGACACCGCCCTCCGCTCCGGCCGCGAGACCTCGTAAACGAACACCCCCTCGCGCGCCAGAAGCCAGATGCGATTGCGCTCCGGATCGATCCGATAGCGCGCGCCGGGTGGTTCGAGGCGCGACGCGTCGGGCGCCGCGTCCCGCCGGGGCGTGGCGCCGCCGTCGCATCCGCCGAGCAAGACGATGATGGCGGCGAGCGAGAACACGCCGACCGTGATTGCGTTTCCGTTCCACATGAGCGCTCCTTTCCCGGAGGAAAACAGCGCAGCGCTTGAGACGGAAACGTCCTTGTCGACCGGGTGTCTGCGAAAGACCCGGCTAGGGCCGGGCCGCGGTTGCTCGTGGCCAGGGCCCTACATGGGTCGGCAGCCTACTTCGTTCCGCGCCCGCGTGTCAACAGTTTCTTGTTGTTCTCGCAACATCGCTGTGATATCTATAACGCAATGAGAGAACTTGACGCCTTGATTCTCAGCCTGCCGACGCGCGGCTCGACGGTGCGGATGCGGGTATGGCGAGCGCTGAAGGAGAGCGGCTGCGCGGTGCTGCGGGACGGCGTGTACGTCCTGCCAGCGGGGTCGGCGGGCGCCGCAGTGCTGGCGGAGATGGAATCGGAGGTGAAGTCGGCCGGCGGCTTCGCGATGACGGCGGAACTGCGGCTGGCGAAAGACGAATACCGTGCGGAACTCGGCAAGCTCTTCGATCGCGGCGAGGAATACGGCACGCTGGTCGCGGCAGTCAGGGACGCGCAGCTCTCGTTGAAGCGCCTCGGCCTGCGCAAGGCGCGAACGACGATGCAGCGGCTGCGGCGTTCCTTCGACCGGCTGGTGCGGATCGATTTCTTCCCGGGCCAGGCCAAACGCCAGACTGCGGACGCGCTAGCCGCCCTGGAACGGACCTTCCGCGAAATGTATTCGTCCGGGGAGCCACACCCTACCAAGAGGCAGGTGCGGTCCGTCGACACCGCGAAGTACCGAGGGCGGGTGTGGGCGACCCGCAGGGATGCGTGGGTGGATCGCCTCGCCAGCGCATGGCTCATCAAGCGGTTCATCGATCGGGACGCTCGGTTCGTCTGGATCGATCGTGCGCGCGATCGTCCGAGGAAGGCCATCGGCTTCGACTTCGACGGTGCGGAGTTCACGCATTCGAGCGGCCGCGTAACCTTCGAAGTACTGTGCGCGAGCTTCGGTCTCGACAACGATCCGGCGCTCTTGAAGATCGGCGCCGCAGTGCACTTCCTCGACGTCGGCGGCATCCCGGTTGCGGACGCGAAGGGCTTGGAGACCCTGCTGAGGGGAATCAAGGAGAAGGTCCGGAGCGACGATGCGCTGCTCGCCGAAGCGATGCGGATCCTGGATCTCTTCTATTCCGCGTATGCACAGACGTCGGACCGGCGAAACGCTCAATGAAGGTGTCGGGGGTACGAGCCATTCATCGCGGCCGCGCGTTCCACACAGACCCTGAGCTCGGCTGGATCGGCGCGCCCGGGTCCGGGCGGCTGCATTCGGAGCGGTACGTGTCGATCCTCAACCACGTCAGCTCTTCGGGACGACGAGCAGGCCCGCATCGTCGGTACGCCAGTCCGATGTTTCCGTGCGCCCGTCCTTGCGCACGATGGTCTGGCGATAGCCGTAGGAACCGGCGGCGTCGCGTCCGAGCAGCTCAGCAGCGGCCAGACCGGCCGAGCCGCGCTCGCTTTCACCGGCACGGCAACCTCGACACGACGCGTCACGACGATCCGGGCGTTGGCCGCATCGGAGCGAAAGGCCCGCAAGAGGCCGTCTCGCTCTTCCAGCGTCAAGCGCAGCGTCAGCGCGATTCCGGCAGCGTCCTCGCTCACCTCCGACGCGAGGTGCTGGCGTTCGATGCCCGATTGGGCAGCGGCATAGCGCACTACGAATTCGCGCTGATGGCCGAGCGGCTGCGCAAGGCGAGCCGCCTCGAGCAGTTCCGGCGGCGGCACCTGTTCAAGGCCGAAGCGCACGGCCCACGACCCGTCGTCGTCGAGCGCCGATGCGATGTGATAGCGGCCCTGGGTTTGCCGCAGCCGGTAGCACGGCAGCCAGTAGCGAACGCCCGGGTCGGTGGGGTGTTCGAACAACTGCGTGTCAGCCGGGTCCTCGATCGGCGAGATCGGCACGGGCGATGCCGCTCGCCCGTGCGCCTCGTGTGGCGGCCGGGCCAAGGATGTGGCGAGTCGCGGCGCCGCTCGCAGCGCACGCGACTGCAGCGCCAGTGCATGCAGCATCGGGGGCGTTGCCGCGGGCATGGCGGTCGGCTCAACCCGTGTCGTCAGGCGACGGCGATGGGACGCCGCGCGTAGTTCGTGAACGAGAAGACGTGGAGCGCCCGCCCCGAGCCACGTCCGATGGTGTCTCCCCAGCCGTAGTACAGCTTGCCGACCAGGCCTGGATCCTCCACCAGCTGCGCGGGAAAGCTGAAGGTCGCGCGCCATGTCAGCAAATGGACCTCCACCGTGACCAGCCCCGCCTCGCGGTCGGTCACGACCAGATTGACCTTGTCGGCATTGCCTCTGAATCGGTCGCGGTCGCTGAATGAAAGATCCATGGGCAAGCGACGAGGTCGAGCCTGCCGGGCGGCAGAATCCAGCACGAGGGTGGTCGCCCCCCAGCCCGATCTGCCATCCTCCTGAGTGATCATCAGCGTGACATCGACGGTGTCTTCGGATCCAGGCGGCGGTGCGCCGATGGCGAGAAGCTCTTGTAGTGTGTAGGCCACGGCGTTCTCCTCACCGCTCTCTTTCGCCGATCGGTCCTGGCGCGTAGCCGCGGCAAACTGCCAGCTCTGCCGATCGCCAGATTGCGAATCCATAGGGACTGGAACAGACGGCATGTCCGTAGCGTCCCGTATCGACATCGCAGCCCCACCCCGTGCGAGCGGCCGCACTGTAGATGGGAGCGAGCGCAGTTGCGCCGGCGGTCACGGCATGTCGCAGCGCGAGCATGAACTCGGTGGGCTCGGGATAGAACGGAGACAGGCTTTGCGCGCGCGGCCGGCTGTCGCGCGCCCAGTCGACGGCGTCGGCCAGCATCGCGACCGCCTCGCGAACTCCAGGCAGGCGCCAAAGATCCAAGGTGGCGAAAAGCGCCAGAACATTCGTGGTGACGGTGCAATCGACAAGGTCGATGCCGCTGCCGGGTCGGTGCCAGGTCGCGAAAACGCCGGCGCGGCGCCATCCAGACCAGCGCGTGCCGAAAGAGCCGACGCGATGCCGGCCGATGGTCAAGCACGCAATCCGCCGCGCCTCCTCGCGCGCAATGCGGCCGGCATGAAAGAGTTCGAGCGTCATGATCGCCGTGTCGTCGGCGTCGTCGGGCAGGGGCGGAGCCCAGTCGGGCCGGGCGTCGACCGGCCAGAAGCGGAAGCCGCCGGTCGGCGAGCGACAGCGCTCCAGCGCGTCGAGCATCGTCGGCGGGATCGGCTGACGACGCAGCCGCAGTGCCCGGACGGCAAGTGCCGTGACGAATCCGTTGCGATCGGGAAGCGCCGCGCCGCGCATCGAGACCGTGCTCGGTACGAAGCCTTCGCCCGTCATGCCGGTCGCACCCCGGCCTGCAACCAGGTGGCGCCGGCGTCATCGATGCCCACGCCGACCATGCCATATCGCCAGCGGCCGTCCGCCGGGCCGGACGCCAGGGCCTCGTGGAGCGCCCGAATCAGCGGCGGCTCGGTCACGCGAAGGATCGCTGCCCGCGTGGTCGCGTCGTCCCGGAACAGCGCTTTGGCAAAGGCGAACCACGTCAACGCACGGATGGTGCCGTCGCGGCCGTAGGCGACGCTCAGTCCCGACGGCCGCGGCAGGCCCGGCGATCCGACGAGCGAGACGATCGCGCCGAGAAGCCGCCCGCTGGTGCCGAATGCGACCGATTCGACGCGGATCAGCGCCTCGGGATCGAGGAGCGCAGCGCGCGCGTAGAGCTCGACACTCTCATCGGCGCCAAGTCCGGCCATGCGCCAGACGAGCCCTTCGGACCGCAGCAGCGCGTGGCGGCCTCGCCAGGACGGCGGCAGCCCGTCGGGCAACTCGGCATAGACCTTGGCGACATCGCCTTGCGCGTCGTGCCGCATGCCGATCCATGCCCCGTACTTGAGCACACCTGCGCGCTGCGCCGTCAGCCAATGAGCCAGGTCGATCTCGAGCCCCGCCGCGGCCGCCGCAGCGGCGAGCCGCTCCGACTCGGGCGTCTCGGGAGGCGCGACCTCCGCGGTCCAGCGCAGCGCCGCGTCGCGCGACGACCAGGCGAACTCGATCGGCATCCCGGTGTTCGTGAGCCGGCTGAAGCCATGCGCGATCTCCGGCCAGATCGACGCGGTGACCGGCGCGAGCGTCCTTGCGATCGCCGATCGCGCGCGTTCGGCCGGTTCGGGCAGCAACGTCGCGACCCGTTCGAGCGTGGCTGCGACCGCCGACGGAAGTGGCGCAGTCATCGCAGTGCGATCAATTCCTCCGTGGTGTCGATCCACGCGCGCTGATCGAACGCGCCGGCCGGACCGACGAAGGTCAGGCGATAGCGATAGCCGCGCAGTTCCTTGTTGCGCAGCGCGATGCGCAGCCTCACCGGCTCGGTGGCCGTGCCGGGCACCTCGCGCTGCTCCTTGCGGGCGTAGCCGTTCGCGTCGTCGCGATACTCGACGTCGATGAACACGGTCCTCACCTGCGCCGCGTCGAACGTGGGCACGAACAGCAGCCGCAATGCATCCTCGAACAGATCGTGAACGACGATCGTCGGGACCGAAACCTCGGCCGGCGCGGTGGTCACGCTCGAGCCGTCCTTCAGCGTCTGCACGAGAGTGAAGCTCACGCCCCGCCCGGCGGGCGCCGGCCGGGCCCCACGCAAGCGCCAGCGCTGCGGGGTCGAGTCCTGCCTGATCGTCAGCATGGTGCGCGGCTCGGGCGTGGCGTAACCCTTCGCCTCCAGCCGAACGTCGATCGCGGAGACGATCTCCCAGTCGACCTCGCCCGGCACGACCGCGATCTCGGTGAACTCGACATGCTCGTAGGGGTTGATGAACAGCGTGCGATCCTCGGTTGCGGTCTTCGGCACTTCGTAGCTGAAGCGGTCAGCAGCCCAGCCCGATTGCGGGTTGAAGTGATACTGCAGGCTCGCGGCGTAGCCGATGTCGCGAGTCGAGTTCATGAACACGCGAAACGTCTTCGGCCCGGTGTCGCCGGCGCTGAAGGAGAAGTCGCCGTGCTTGTGGTCCTGCGGAACGGCCGGGTCGCCATAGTCGATGGCGAGCTGCGCGGACGTGAGGCCGATCGGGTCGAAGTCGATCGGAATGCTCGCCTCGACGGCGAACTCCCGGAAGAAGGAATCGTCGAGGTCGATTTCCTTGAACAGCTTCGACTTGTCCTCGAGGTCGTTCAGCAGCAAGCCGATGAAGCCTTGCGGCGCATAGGTGCGGCGAACCGCTTCGGAGCGGTTGTAGCGCAGCGTCATCTTCTTGCGCTCCTCCTGCCTGACGAATTTCAGCTTCAGCGATGCCACCACCGGCGTGCTGCCGACGTTGGACGGGGTGCGCGGCGGCTGTTGCTGTTGCGGCTGTTGCGGTTGCGATGGACCCGGGGGGCGCGGCTGGACCGGCGGCGGCTCCTCCCGGATCGAAGCCGGGCGCCGCAACTTGCCGCGCCAGCGAATCTGGCCCGTTGCCGCCGTGCGGCCGGTGACGTGCACGACGCGGTTGTCGGGGTCGCCGCCCATCGGGGAGTGCGTGCCCGGTCGCGTCGATGCCGGGCTGTCGCCGTGCGCGGTCTGCCCCGGCGTCATGTTGCCGCCGGCGCGCTGCACGATCGCCAGAGCCACATCCAATCGCCGCTGCGACAGGCGGAGGTTGTGCGCGGCGCGCTCGGTTTCATTCGGAGCACTGACATGCTCGTGGCTCGCATAGGCGTCGAGTCGTACGTTCCTCGGCGCGGGCAGTGACTGGACCCACGCCCGAAGCCGGTCTGCCCCGCGTTCGGGCCCCGACCAGTCGCCATCGCCTTGCACCCTGAGCGTTCCCGAGGCGTTTCGGAAACGCGGGTCGCTCGTCGTGTTCTCGACGTAGGCCCGATATTCGGGCGACGGCGGATTTAGCTGCCAGCCCGCCGCAGCAGGCTTGTCGAAATCGAAGAACAGCCCGAACACCTGTTCCTGCGTCGCCGCCGGCCAGACGACCTCGATCGCCTTTTCGCTTGCCGGGTCGACCGTGACCTGCACCCGGCCCTGTGCATCCGGCGTCGCCGGCTGATTGCCGATTCGCACGACCGCGCCCGCGCCGGTGATGGTCAGCGTCTCGAGCAAGCCCTGCGCAGCGGGAACGTGCGTGACCGCATGGCCGGCGGGCAGCGGCGAGGGCTCCTGCGACTCCATCTGCAGCGCAGCCGGTTGCACTCGCTCGGTCGCAGCGCCGCCGCCCTGGTTCGCCTGGCCGCCCTGGTTCGTCTGGCCGCCCTGGTTCGTCTGGCCGCCCTGGTTCGCCTGGCCGCCCGGTCCGCCACCTTGTTGGCCGGTGCCGGTCACATCGCGCAGCATCTCGCGGCCGGCTGTGAGCACGTCGCCGAGCGGCGTGGCGGCTGCCTGGTCGGCCGCCAGGTTGCCGGGCGTCAGCGTCGGCTCGAACCATTTCGAGACGAGGTCCTCGCGAAAGAATTCGAGCGCCCAACGTTCCTGCTCGCGCTCGTCGGCCTCGTCGGTGAAGCTGCGCACCTTGATCGTGATCGCGCCCACCGCAACCAGCGACTCGAACGCGGCCTCCACGCCGGCGCGCAGGAACATGTACTGCCCTTCCAGGCCGGCGCTGAAGTGGTTGAAGACGCGCTCGTAGTCGGCGGTGATCTCGACGTCGATCGACGGCCGCATCGCGAGGTACTTCATCGTGTAGATGACGCCGACCGGGGCCATGCCGTCGCTGAACGCCTGCTCCAGGATGATGGCTCCCTCCTGCGACAGGGTCAGGCTGAAAGCGGCCCTGTTGTCGGCGTCCATCGACGGGATCGAGGCGCCGAGGATCTGTTCCACGGCGTTGAAGGCGCCCGGCGGCGGAGCGGCCGCCGCGGTGCCCCCTGCTCCCTGGACATTCAGCGCGATGCACTGCACCGTCCCTTCCTCGAAGGGTGCGGCAGCCAGGCTCGCAGGCGGCGTGACGCCCGGTTCGGCGCTCACGCGGCTCAGAATGCGCGATTCCAGGTCGGGCGGCAGGCGCAGCGTGCTCTCGAACATCAGGAAGCCGCCGCCCTTCACCCCCGAGCCCGCGACCGCCGGCTTGTACTTGATGAAGCTGAACGCCGGCGACTGATCGGTCGGGCGACGGGCGATCGCCAGCGGCGTGGGCAGATACCAGAACGTGCTGGCATCGGCGTGATCGCGAAACACCGTCACGCCATCGATGGTGATCGGCCGTTCGAGGCTCAGCATCGCAGGCTCCTTCTCATTGCGGTCGCCGCTGCCGGGACAGGCGCGCGCATCAGCGGCAGTCCCGCCAGCCGAGCAGGAAATCCTCGTCCATGCGGTTGTCCTGACCCCGCAGTTGCGGCGATTGCTTCTCGCCGGGGAAATGCAGCGCCATCAGCGCCGCCACGCGGTTCGTCAGCTCGCCGATGAGGCCGATATGGTCGATCAGGAAATTGCTCTGGTTGACCATGTCGAGCAGTGCCTTGGTCAGCAGCCCGTGGCCCACTTTCTCGTGCTCCTGCGCGGTCTCGGCGGCGGCGCTGGCCGCGATCAGCGTCGATTTGGCTTGTGCCACCAGACGGCGGTTGGCGTCCTCCTCGACGACCACGCCGGAGTTGCGTGCCGATACCCTGGTGATGTTACCGGCCAGGACCTGCCGGCTCGCGGTCGGAAGGCAAATGCCGCAAGGAAACAGCGTGCGGCACTGGATGAGTTGCGCGATCAGCTCGGGCGAGAAGGCGGGCGAGCGAACGCGGCGTGCACGTTCGCTCTCGTCGTGCATGCCGCCCGAGTGGCAGCTGTCGAGGATGATGGTGAAGTTCACCGTCGAAGGCGCGAGCGTGTCGGCCGCCGCAAACAGCTCGTGGTCGCTGATGTGCTGCCCGGAAAACGGGATGATGGTCTCGTACATCTGCGTCGGCTGGGCCGGATGCGGCGTTCGCCCGCCGTGCCCGGAGTAGTACAGGCACGCGACGTCGCCCGGCTGCGACTGCGACAGCACGTAACGCACGGCCTGGCGGATGCGCGTCGACGTGGCGTTCGCATCGGTCAGGTAGAACATGTCCTGCGGCTCGAACAGGAAGGCGTCGCGCAGCAGGTGATAGACCGACGCGGCATCGGCGACGCAATAGCGCAGGTTGTTGTAGCCCTGCACCGAATAGTCGTTGACACCCACGATCACGGCTCGTTTGGTCATGGCGTTCTCCTCGCAAGGTGGTCCGGTTCGATCCCTTGCCGTCGCGTCATGCGACGAGGGTGACGATGTCGTCTTCGGTCTCGACCAGCGGCAGCCGTTCGGTCCGGCCGTCGGTCCTGACGATGGTCAGTTCGTAGCGGAACCGCTTCCGCGCCGGATCGGCGATCGAGAACCGCACGCTGGCTTCGTTCATGTCGGGGGTCAGCCGCAGGCGCTGCTGCCGGCTGTAGCGGTTGGCCGGATCGTCGTAGCGCACGTCGAGCATGGCCGCCCGGATGGTCGCGAAATCGAGCACCGGGAAGATCGTCAGCTCGAGCGCGCCCGGGAACGGATCGTCCACGAGCACTGTCGTCGCTCGCGTCGTGACGGGCGGACTCACCCGCGTCGTCCCGTCCTTCAGACGGTGCGTCAGCGTGTAGCTGTAGGTGCGCGGCGATTGCGGCGAGACGCGCAGCTTCCAGCTCTGTGCCGCGCTTCCGGCGGTCACGCGAACCTCCTTCGTGCGGGTCCAGCCAGCCGGATCGGCGTAGCTCAACGCCACGTCGATCGCGTCCACCACCCCGTCGTCGATCCGTCCCGGCTCGATGCGGACCTCGAGGAAGCCCAGGGCGTCCATCGGGTTGAGGATCAGCGTGCGGTCGACGGTTTCGAGCGCCGGTTGGTCGTACGAGAAATGCTCGCCCTCCCAGCCGCTGGCCGGATCGAAGTGGTACTGCGTGCCGAGGACGTAGCTCTGGTCGCGGCGCAGGTTCACCGCGAGCTCGACCGTCTTCGGCCCCGGATCCGCGGCCGTGAAGACGAGATCCCGGTGCCGATGATTTTCCGGATCGGCCGGCGGGCCGTAGTCGATTGCCGCATGGATCTCGGTCAGGCCGATCTTCGCGAAATCGAACGGCGCCTTCGCCTCCACGGCGATCGTGCGGAAGAAAGGGTCGTCGATATCGATCTCGACGACATAGGGCGCGCGGTCGAGGTCGGCCGCCATCAGCCCGATGAATCCCTGCGGCGCATAGCTGCGCTGCTGAGCCTCGGCGCGGTTGTATTCGAAGGTAGCGGTGCGCCGCTCTTCCTGTCGGATCGCCTTGAGCTTGAACGCCGCAACCATCCCCTCGCCGGCCGCGGGCGTGGCGGCGGCAGGGCGTGCGCCATCGCGGCTGGCCGCCACGTCTGCCGCGCCGCGCGCAGGTGCGGGCGTGCCGGGCGCCGGACTGCCGGAGCCCGCGGTCGGGCTGTCTTCCCCCGCGCCACCGGCCTCGGCGGCCGGGGCGGCGGGCACGCCCGGCGTCTTGGCGCCCTTGCCGGTGCCGGCCGTCGGGCTCGGCCCCGGGTCTGCCGGGGTTGCCGCGGGTGCCGCCGGGTCCGGGGCGGGCGGTTGCGGCGGCTTGAGCTGAGCGCCCAACGCACGCACCTGGTCGAGGGGTACGTTCGTTGCCATGCCGCCGGCGAGCGTGCCCGGCACGAGCACGGGCGTGAACCACGTCGCGAGCACCTGCGCCTTGAAGAAATCGAGCGCGTCCTTGATCCGCGTCTCGTTCTCGGCCGTTCCGGTCATGTCGGCGACCTCGATCTTGATCGCGCCGTCCCGCCTGAGCGTTTCGAAGCCGGCATCGATGCCGGCCCGCACGAATCCGCGTTGGCCGTCGGCCGCGGCGCTGAAGTGGGTGAAGATCTGCTTGAAATCGGCGGTGATCTTGATGTTGAAGGCCGGTCTCAGACCGGTGTACTTCAGGTCGTAGATCGCGCCGACCGGCGTCGTGCGTTCCTTGAACGCCTTCTCGAGAATGGTCGCGCCTTCGGCTGAAAGCTCCAGGCTGAACGCCGCGTTGTTCTCGCCCGCCAGCGACGGTTTGGTCGCGCCGAGGATGGTCTCGACGGCGTTGAACGAACCGGGTGCGCCGGCCGCCGCGCGCACGCCGCCGCCGCCCTGCAGGTTGAGCGCGACGCAGGCCACCGTACCGTCGTCGAAAGGCACGACGCTCAGGCGCGGACGCCCCCGACTGATGCTGGACAACCGCTCGACGATGCGGCGCTCGACATCCGAATCGAGCGCCAGGCTGGTCTCGAACATCAGGAAGCCGCCGCCGCGGGTCGCGGCGCCAGCGCCCCGCTTGTACTTCAGGAAAGTGAAGGCTTTGCGCCCGTCGGATGCGCGGCGCGCCAGCGTCACGGGTCCGGGCAGATACCAGAACTGCAGCGGATCGGCGTGATCGCGGAAGATCGTGATCCCGTCGATGGTGAGTGCGCGGTTGTCGAGCAGCAGCATGGCCGACCTCCCTCGTCAGGGCAGTTGCAAGACCAGCCTGGTCGCGTCCGAAGCCTGCCAGTCGGTCTCCCGCTGCAAGCCGTTCTCGAACAGGAACGTCGTGCGGTATTCGAAACGATTGCGCGTCTCGTCGACGTAGTCGTACTCGAATTCACCGCGCGCCTCGGCCGTCTCGAACGCAAAGCTGTTGGCGAAGCTCAATCCGGCCGCGAAATCCTCGAAGCGCAGTTCGGCCGACACGCGGCGAAGCCGGCGTTGCGCGAATTGCGGCGGCGGCCGCAACTCGACGATGCGTCGCGCCTTCATGTCGGCGCGCGCGGAGATGCGGCGCTCGTTGGTCATCGACTCGGGCAGTTCGAGAAAGCGTCCGTCCTTGAAGCTCGCCGAGACCTTGTAGAAGATCGTCTTCAGTTCGGGATTGCGCAGATCCACACGGAAACGCTGCGTCGGGGCGCCTTCCGTGAAGGTGAACGACTCTTCGCGCAGGAGGTCGTTGTCCTTGTCCTCGTAGCGAAGGTCGACGAACGCCTCCCGGACCTCGGTCCAGTTGAACGACGGCACCACCTCCAGCACGCGCTCGGTCGGGAACGGATTGCGGACCGTGACCTGCGGTTCGTCGGTCTGCGTCCACCCGCGCTCGACGTCGCGGTTGTCGGCGGCGCGGAATATCACCCGCAGCTCGTATTCGGTCCGTTGCGGGTCGAGCACGAACATCTTCCACAGGCCGTCCGGCGTCTGCTTGGTCAGCCGGATCATGTCGCGCTGGTTGATGCCGTTCGCCTCGTCGACATAGCGCAGATGCACCTCGACCGAGGTGTAGCTCTGCCACGGGAAGTTGTCTGCGATCACCGGTATCGGCACAATCGCGAACAGCTCGCGCGGCACGATCTCGACGTTCTCGACGTCGTACACCTTCGGCGGCGACTTGAGGGTGAGCGGCCGTTCGGTCGCATCGACGTTCTTGAAGCCGACCTCGTACTCGACCTGCACGTCGCGCGCCATCACGCCGCCGTCGATCCGGCTGAGCCACTCGAACTCGACCGCGTTCTGAGCCGGCGCCGGCCCCAGCAGCGCATTCCTCGGCTGGTCGCCGTACAGCGCGCGGACATTGATGCTGCCGATGCCGTCGGCGGCGAAGTCGGCGTTCGTGACGGCCCTCACCCTCCGCTTCTTGAACCAGTCGTTGTCGAGGTCCACGTGCCTGACGAAGCGCTCGCGCGGCATCGGCGTGTCGCGAAGCAGCTTGAACAGCGCCGCCAGATGGCCCTGGGGATGAATCGACCTCTTGATCGTCACCCGCTCGGAGAAGTTCACGTTGAGGACCTTCTTGTCGACGCGCGTGTAGTCCATCTTCTTGTAGCTGAAGCTGGTGCTGCCCATGATGCCGGCCGCGGGCCCGCCGGCCGCTGCGGCCGAACTCATCGCCACGATCTTGCCGCCCGCCTCGAGCGCGCGCTCCCAGTCGGACTTCTTCTCGGGCGTCCACGGCGGGATGCTGACGGTGAAGAAAGCATCGGTGATCATGTTCCGGACCTGCGCGAGCGCCGCGTCGCGCCGGTCGATGATGCCCTTGCTGTCGGCGCCCTCCGGCACGAATGTGTCCGACTCCAGGACGATCGCGCGGCTCTCGACTAGCTCATCGACCGCCTTGCCGATCTCGGTCGAGAGGAACATGAATCCGGCCGAGAAGCTTTCGTCCATGTGCTTCTGCACCCGGTCCCAATCGATCTTGAGCCGGATGGAATAGGCGGGCCTCAGACCCAGGAAATCGAGCGAATAGATCACCGCGACCGGAAGAATCTCGCCGTCGAGGCACTGCTCCATCACGGTGAAGCCGTCCTGATCGAGCTTCACCGAAAACGCCGCCTGGTTGCTGCCGTACAGCGCGGGCTTGGCCGGCTGGTCGATCTTCAGCACGAACTCCGGTGCGCCCCCGGCGGCGGGCGCAGGCGCCCCCGTGTCGCCCGTCTGCTTGCCGAGCATCATGAGCCTGACGGTTCCGTCGACGAGCGGCACCGGGCCGAGCGCGGGCTTGTTGCTCAGGTTCTCGGCGTTGGCGATGGCGCGTGCGAGGTCGTCGATCTGGGAATCCGTCGCGCCGACGTTGCAGTCGAAGTTCAGGAACCCGCCCGTGCCGGCGCTGCCGCGAAAACCGATCAGGAGGAACTGCGGCACGTCGGCGTCGATCGCGCCGTCGCGAACCGTGCTCAGGTGGGGATGGGTCGGCATGTAGTACCACTGTTCCGGGTTCGCGTGGTCCGGAAATACCGATATCCCGTCGATCTCGCGTACGCGGCTGTCGAGCAGAAGCATGGTCAGGCTCCCTTGCTAGCGGTCAGGCCGGCAGTTCGAGAAAGATCGACAGCGCGGTCTCGGCCGTCGGGCCGACGACCTTGCGGCTGCCGTCCGTGCCGAAGTAGGTGATCGTCGACATGTAGCTCGTCTTCGTCAGATCCTTCTGCGCGACCCGCCATTTCTTCTCGGCATCGCCCTGCTTCAGGCGCAGCTCGGTGCGCTCGGCGACGCCGTTCGCCGCATCCTCGTAGGCCAGCGCCACGTTGACGAGCTTGACCTTGGTCCAATCGACCAGATCGGGCACCACCGCGATGTCGAGGAAGTCCACCGTCCCGCTGCCCACTTGCACGATCGAACGCTTCGCGACCGTCTCCGGTATCTCGCGCATCGTGCCGTCGGCGAGGTTGATGATGCCCGCGTAGGTGACGGTGCCGGACCTGTCGTCGATGACAGGAAACGTCCAGTCCATGAACGTCATGGCCTTCGAGAGCGTGCCTGTCGTCTTCTGCGTGTAGGCGTTGTCGGGGTCGGAGTAGGTCGCCTCGATCGTGATCGACCCGATCTCGGCGTTCAGGTCGCCGACCGCGCGGAAGCCGACCGTCTTCATCGCCGTGAACGGATCGTCGATGTAAAGCTCCTTCGCCCGCTGCTCCCGTTCGGGAGTCTTGATCTCGCGCCCGTCGGCCATCTGGTAGGTGACCTGGTACTTCACCGGCGCGCTGCGCGGCTTCTGGATGATTTCGCGGACGGCGAACTGGGGCGCCTCCTTGGTCATGTTGAACTTGGCTTCGATCGGCATCTCGCCTTCGTCGTATCGCACGACGATCTGTGCGCGTCCGACCTGGCCGAAGTTGATGTCCCCAGGCGCGATGTCGAGCACCAGCACGCCGAGGTCGTCGACGCTGATGGTGAGGTTGGTATCGTCGGTCTCGACCTCCTTGGACTGGTATCTGAAACTGCTGTTCTTGTAGTTGACCGCGTACGAATAGCGGAACTTGCGGATGCCCTGGTGCACGAAGGCCTCGAACTTCGCCACGTCGTCCGGCTTGGTGAAGGTGAACTCCTGCGTCTTCGCGTTCGGGCCGTGCGGGTAGCTGATCTTCACCTCGACGCTGTGGATCGGCAGGGTCGCGAAGTCGGCATTGACTCGCATCGTCACCTGCACGGTCTTCAGGAACTCGTCGACGTTGATCTTCGAGTAGTGGTCCTCCCAGCGGATCGGCTGGTTCTGCGCGTTCTTCAGCGAGGTCACCGTGGGCAGCATGCCCTGCGGATGCTTCTCGGTGATGATCGCCTTGGATTCGCTCCATTCGACGCGCACGTTCGCGATCTGCGACTTGTTGACCTGGCGGCGGATGTCCTCGATGTCCTGGCCCTCCTGCAGCGCCTTGGTGTCCGGGTCGACCTCGGCGATCTCCTTGAGCATGTTGCGCTGGACCGCGGCGGCGAGATCCCTGTCGATCATGGCGCGGATCTCGGCCTCCAGCTTGGCCTGCTCTTCAGGCTTCAGGTTGGGGGACTGCGTGAACTCGAAGTGCTTCTTGGTGACGTCGTTCTTGTAGCGGCTGGACGATACGACCTCGGTGTAGCTATCCTCGCTCCAGAAGTTGTCTTCCGTATCGATGTCCTGGAAGAAGCTGTAGAACTCCGAGGCGTTCCAGGTGCCCCAGGCGCTCATCTTCGGCAGGCGAGCGTAGTAGTTGAGGTTGTAGACGACCTGGACCCCCGATGCCGAGCCGGTGCTCAGGGTCTCCTTGAAGATCGCGGTGCCGAGCTCGCTCAGTTCCATCATGAACGAGGCGATGTTGCGTCCGTACAGTGAAGACTTGGCCGCGCCGCGTATCTTCTCGACGATCGCGTTGCCCTCGGTCAGCACGAGCGACACGGTGCCGTCGGTGTAGTTCAGCGGCGCGATCTTCACTGCCGGAGGCTGCTGGCCTCGCTGCCGATAGCGCTCGTCGACCTCCTTCTGCAGCTCGGCCACGATCTTCGCTTCCTTGTCGGCCGGCACCGAGAGCTCGGTGTCGAAAGCGACGAAGCCGCCGAACTTCTTGCCGCCGTCCTCGCGCAACTGGCCGTACTCGACGAAGCGCAGAGCCAGCGCGCCGTTGCTCATTCGCGCGAAGGTCGGGTTGTCCGGCAGGATGTAGAAGGTGTGGTCGCTCTGGTCGTCGCCGTTGACCTGCATGCCATGCAGCGTGCGGAGGTCGTCTATCTTGAGCATGTTCGAGTCCTTTCAGAATGCGATTGCGAGTGATCAACGGGCGTGGAGACCCCAGTCCGCCGCATCGGTTTGGAAGACTTCGACGGGCGCGGCCGGCGCCGCGGACGATGTGCCGCTCGACGCGGCATGCTCGACGCTGCTCGCGTCGCGGGTGGCGACGGTTGCGCCGTCGGACGATCGCGTCACCGTCGTGCTGGTACTTGCCGAGCTCGATGTGGTCGAGGACGCGGCGCGCACGGCGGGAGGCTGATTGCGGACGACATAGCGCACGGCGAGCCAGCCGCGCTTTCCCGCGACGGCCTTCTTCACCCGTTCGAGCTGGCCCGCGTCGAGCGTGAGGTTGAAAGCGGCATGGTGAGGCGGTGCGCCGGAAGACGTCGTATTCGCGAGCGGGGTGAAGGCCCCGGCCCCGTCGCCGAGCAGCAGCGAGACCTCGTGCACGTCGACCGCCGCCGGGCTCAGCGTCACTTGGCGCACCGGCAGCCTCGCCCTCTCCGCCAGCTTGGCGCGCACCGCTTCCAGCCGATCTGCGACGACCCCCCACATCGCGGTCAGCGCCAGCATCGCCACCGGCCCGGCCTCGATCAGCGTGAACTGCGGCCTGCCGTCCGGGCCCGGCGCGATGCCGGCTGCGCCCGGTCGGTAGGCCCATGTCGCTGGCTGGCCGGCGACAGGCGTGAGCCGGACGCCGTCGATCTCGAAGCTCTCAGTAGCCACGGCATCTCCCGCGGTGCGACGGCCGCCGGGCACCACCAGCGGCGCATCGGGTTGAAGAACCGGAGACCAGTCGTCCTGGCCCGCCATTCGCCAACGAAAGCCTGAGCGAAATGGCGAGAGCGCCAGCCAGGACCAACGGGCCGTCGGATTGGCGCGCGTCAGGCGCAGCCGCTGGCCCCGCGCCGCGTCGCCGATCGGCTCCTCGGGCGCCAACTCCACCAGCACTTCGGCAGCTTCGGGATCGTCGTCGAAGGCGCATTGCACTTCGACGGCACGCACGCCCGATCCTTCGAAGCTGAATGGATCGATCCGCAGCGCACGCGCGGGCATGACGGGCATGCGACGGCGGCAACCGTCGGCAAGCGCCACCGCGCAAGCGCCGATTTGCGCATCAGCCACGTCTGCGGGCAGGGCGAGTGCCACGCTCGGGTGCGCCGCATCGAGAACCCCCCGAACGAGCCACGGGTGTGCGCCGCGCGTGCCGATGCACTCGACCTCGACCACCGCCTGCGCCAGCAAGGAGGCGTCCGCATCGACCGGCACGAAGCCGATGCCGTAGTCGTCCGGCGTGAGCGTGAGGTGCGCGCGATCGGCGTGTCGAGGTGGCCCGCCGATCGTTTCCACCGCCCCGTTGACCTGTACGTGGTTGACGACCTGCCATTCATACGCCAGGGGTTCGCCGGGTGCCAGCCGCAGTTCGACTGTGGCCGGACGCGTCGCTGCATCGAGCAACACCGTTCGCTTGACCGTCGCCGGCCTTTGCGGCGGCCTTGCCGGAACGGTGATGTCGACCGCGGTGGCCAGCACTCCGGCCCTTTGCGCAGACAGCGTGGTGTCGACGCTGATTCGCCACCAGCCGCTGCGCAATGCCGCAACCGCGTGCCGACGCACGACCCGCCCTTCGAACTCGTGGTGTGACAGCCAACGAAGCGGTCCGAGTGGATCGGCCTGGAGCGCGAAGAGGCGCGGAACCAGCATCGGCTCGTCGAGCGACCAGCGCAGCAAACCCGGCGCCATGGCTGCCTGATCCAGCCGGACCCAGGCGCCTTGCGCCCCGTCCGGAGCCGCCACCAGGGTTCCGAACCGACCGACCAGCCGATCGACAACCGCCTCGGCGTAGCGCAGCCGCTGATCGCTCGCGATGGCGCCGTCATGTCGCACGGCCAGCGAGCCAGGATCGTCGGCGAGCCGCTGGCGCAATGCAGATACCGCCACCACGAGCGAAGGTTGGCCCTCCGGGCCGAGCGCTGCGAACAGAGCCGCCGGATCCAGCTCCACCGTTCCGGGCACCCGAACGGACACGCCTCGCACCGCGAGCCACGCCTCGGCGCCGATCGTCGCAAGGCCTTCGCGCAGCGCGCCGAGGAAGATCTCGGCGGCAGTACCGTCCAGCCGTACGCCCAGGGTGGCCGACCCGACGCTGGCGACATCCAGCGACTGCGGCGTTGTCAGCGCACCGGGCAGCCCGAGCGCGGCCGCCGCAGTGAGGCGCAAGAACCCGCTCTCGGCGCGCAACGGCTCGATTCGGGCCTGAGGCATCGACATGAACGCCGCCTCGCGCGCGGCCTCCAGCTCGAACTGGGCGGCGAACCGCAGCGTCAGCAAGCCGAATTCGGCGAGCCCGGCGTCGACTCGATCCTGCTGGTACAGGTCGAGCTGAAACGGTGGCGTATCGCCGATCCCAACCGCATCGAACCTTGCCGGCGCGACGAAATAGCGCGTGGGCTGCTCGAAGGCCGCGAAGACAGCGCGGTCCCCGAGCCAGACCTGCGCATCCCAGTCGGGTAGTCCGGCAAAGGACATGATGGTCAGGCGCGCGGCACGACAAGCACGCCGCTGTCGTCGTCGCGCCACTCCGACTTGACGGTTCGGCCGCCCAGCTTGTAGACGACCGTCTGGCGGAAACGGTAGGTGCCCTCGGTGTCCTTGCGCAGCAGCACGTCGATCAGCGGCACCGGCACTTTCACCTTCTCGACGCGCAACGTGGCTGCATCGAGCGTCACCTGCACGTTGCCCCGGAACTCCACGATGACCAGCAGGACCTCGTTCTCGGGGCTGTCGCCAGCGAGCAGCTCGGGTCGCGTCACGACCGTGACCTCTCGTTCGCTCTCCTGCGCGACGCTGCGGTCCAGGGTCAGCGACAGAATCGTTTCCGGGTCCGGCAGCGCTTTGAGGGCCGAGGTGTCAAAGATCGCGTCGGTCTTCTCGTTGCCTTCCAGCGGACTCGCGGGATTCACTCTGAGCGTCAACTGCGCGTCGCGCGCCAGGTCGGCTGGCAGGGCAGGATCGCTGGCCTCGATCCGCCCTTCGACCATCTGCGTGCCTCGCTTCAACCACACCGGCAGCGAAGGGATTCGAAGCGTGCTTTCGGTCGCATTGCGCAGCACTGCCGACACGGCGCCGCTGACGGGATCGACAGTCTCGGTATAGGCGAACATCTCGCCTGCCATCTCCGCGATCGCAATTTCGACCGGCACGAGGTCGTCCGCGGCCAGTCCGGTCGACACCACGACGTTGCCGCGCAGCAGCGTCGCGAGCGTCGAGGTGGTCAGCGCCGCGAACACATCCTGGAAGTCTTCCAGAGCGAAGCGTTCGCTGAGCAGGCAGCCGTTGGCGAGATCGATTTCCTCCGCCGCATCGACAGTCTGCGCCATGCCTGCCCTGGGAAGCGCGAGACGAAGCTTCGCCCTGGCTGGCAGCGGCTGGAGTTCCGGCGCGGGCGGCACAGCGCCGCCTTGCAGCTTGACATGCGGCTTGAGCGCCGTCGCGGCCGCGAGCAGACGCTTGCCGTCGACGCTGGGGCGAAGCTCGCAGACCATCGTGATCTCCGCTCCCTCGGCCGCGTCGCCTTGGTCGACCCGGAATATCAGCGCGGGCACGAATGGCGGCTCGGTGGTCCGTGCGAGCCGCACGGCGTCTGGAAGATAGTAGAAGGTGTTGGGGCGGGCCAGGTCGCGGAAATATGCGTGCATGCGCCCGGCCGGATCGTCGACCGGATGGCGAAGCATGATGCGCTCGAACTCCGGCGCCGCCGGCGCGTTGCTGCCCGAGGGGAAGAGATACGGATGATCAGCCGGGTCGAAACGCAACGAAACCAGGCTATCCAGCGCGCCAGGGCTCTTGACGAATCGCGCAACGGGAGACGGAGGGGGCGGTTGATCGCTCACTGGCGGTGGCACGATCTCGACCGCCGGACGGAACGTCACGTCGCTGGCGATGCGTGCATTCACCATCGTCGCGCGACGGCCGACATCGGCTTGCGATCGCGCTCGATGATCCCTGACGACGACGTTCGGTCGAGAACCGACTTGCGTTCGATGATCCCTGACGACGACGTTCGGTCGAGAACCGACTTGCGTTCGATGATCCCTGACGACGACCTTCGGTGGTGGAGCTTCCTCCGGTGCCTCGGCGGGCAACTGGACGGCGACGTCAAAGCAGCGTTTGACGACCATCTCCGTCTGCGCTGCATCGGACCTGAACGCCCGCAGCAGGCTGTCGCGCTCGTCGAGCGTCAGCCGCAACGTGACCACGTGACCGTTTGCATCGGCTGCCAACTCCGTTGCCGTCAGCCGCCTTTCGATATTCGAGTTGGGTGCGCGATAGCGAACGGACGCTTCGAGCGTATGAGGCAGCTGCTCTGCTCCGCGCGCCGGCTCGGCGGTTTCGGGAGCGGGGAACGCCTCCAGGCCGAAGCGGATGGCCCACAGCCCGTCGGCTTCCAGCGCGATGGCGATCTCGTAGCGTCCCTGAGAGTGCCGAAGGCGGTAGCGCGGCAGCCAGTAGCGTTTGGCACTGTCCGTCGCATGCTCGTAGATCAGAGTATCCGCGAGGGATGGCCCGGGAGCGATCGGATACGGCGATTCGGCACGCGTGAAGCTCCGGGGAGCGAGAAGATGAGGTGGAACAAATAACGTGAACGAGGCGCCCGCCTGCACCGAAGGCGCCGGCACGACCGCAGCGAACTGCGTGGCGTTCATGACCGTCGGCGTGCTGGTCATGACAGAGCTCAATTGGACCAGGCGCCCACTGGTCATCGTTTCGCCGGCCGGCATGCTGCGCCTCCCTTGGGACTTGCAAATCGATGACAGACCGCCTGTCTCTACGCTCCCAGCGTGGGTGGTGTCCGGTCCTCAGCTGAAGGATCGGACGGCGGTCGGTTCACAGGCTCAGCACACGCGGCACGCCGAACTGCCAAATAGAATGCCTCGTTGCAGCCAGCGTTGTCACTACACCTTATGGATAAGCCACGGGGCGTACGCCCTCACGTCGGTCCTCGATCGATCGCCCGAGCGCAGTCTCGAGCGTTCAGAGCTGACGATGAGGAGGTCGGCTCGCACTATGCACGCCACGGCCTTGCAGATGGCTGACGTATTGTGAGTTCCGCGCAATCACCGGCCGGCTTCCGAGTCGCACGCCCGCGCGCCGACGAACGAAGCTGCTGCAGGCCTTGTTGGTGAAAATCACCAACGGCATCCTGAAGTTGGTAACCGGCCGGAGCCGCCTCGTCGCGGAGCGAGGGCGCGACGTATCTGGCCGACGTCGACGCCCCGATCGGCATCGATCGCGCGCTCACGCCGTTCGAGACCGCCGCGTGCACCTATCCCATTGCATTCGGCCCGCGGGCCGGGCAGAAGGTGCGGCGCCTGCGAAGCGTCATGCCCCGAGGCAGGCGGTCCCTGCAGCCCCGGTTACGCGCACGGCACCGAAGTGGCGCTCATCCAGAGTTAGAAGCGCCCTTGTCGTCGCGCGAGCACGGACGCAGCGCCCCCGGTCGAGTCCGTCAGACGCCCTTAAAGACAGCGCCCTCTTGCGGAGGGCTTCTGGATTTCACACGCCAGCCCGGGAGACGACTTGCATCGCTCGTGCGGCTGTACGGGGCTGAGAGCTCTAGCGCGTCGCCCGCGCGATGCTTTTCGCACCGCGTCATGCCGACGCCGAGCGGACTCCTTCCCGGTTCGATTCGAATTTCGCGGATCTCGGCTTGTAGATCCAGCCCCGTCTGACCATCCACTTCTCTATTTCTACGCCGAGGAACACCAGTGCCGGCAGCAGCGTGCTCACGGCGAGCTCCTCCCAGGCGAGCGGCTGCGTGTTGAAGATCGGGTTGAGCGCTGGCACGTAGACCAACGCGAGCTGCAGCGCTACCGTCAAGGCGACGGCTCCGATCAGCAGCCAGTTGCTGAACAGTCCGATCGCCAGCGTCGATTCCCGCTCCGAACGAATGGCGAGCACGTGGTACATCTGGCAGAAGGCGAGCGCCGTGAAAACCATGGTCTGCCATTGCTCCGACCCGCGCGCGATCGCCCATGCCTGAATGGAGATGCAGATCGCCCCGATCAGCAGGCCGACCCACATGATGTGCTGCCACATGCCGTTCGCGAATATGCTCTCGCGCGCCGGCCGAGGCGGGCGGCGCATGATGTTTTTCTCCTCCGGCTCGACGGCGAGGGCAAGCCCGGGCAGGCCGTCGGTGATCAGGTTCACCCAGAGAATCTGTATGGGCAGGAGCGGCAGCGGCAGGCCGAAGAGCGGAGCGGCCGCAATCGTCCAGACCTCTCCGGAGTTTCCTCCCATCACGAAACGGACGAACTTGCGGATGTTGTCGTAGATGCGCCGGCCTTCCCGCACGGCGGCGACGATGGTGGCGAAGTTATCGTCGAGCAGCGTCATGGACGAGGCCTCGCGGGCGACATCGGTGCCGCCCTTGCCCATTGCGACGCCGATGTCGGCGCGCTTGAGCGCGGGCGCATCGTTCACCCCGTCGCCGGTCATGGCGACGCACTCGTCGGCGGCCTGAAGGGCCTCGACGATCGCGATCTTCTGCGCCGGACTCACCCGGGCGTAGACGGAGATCTCCTTCGCCTGCTGCCTGAGCGCGTCGGGGGAGATCCGTTCCAGCTCCTTGCCGGTGACGACGCGGCGTCCCGGGCCGACGATCCCGAGGCGCTCGGCAATCGCGCGCGCCGTTTCGGGGTGATCGCCGGTCACCATGACCGGAACGATGCCCGCCGACTTGCACAGCGCCACCGCCTCGGCCGCCTCGGGCCGCGGCGGATCCATCATGCCCACGAGACCGAGCAGCGTGAGGCCGCGTTCCGCCGTCTCCGGCGTCAGGGACGCGGGGAGCGCCGGCGAACGGCGAAACGCGACGGCGATCACGCGCAGGCCGCTCGCCGCCATGCCCTCGGCTTCGCGCAGCACGGCCTCCTTGTCGATTGCGACAGGGGCGTCACCGACCAGCGCCGCGACGCAGCGCTCGAGCAGCTGCTCGGGCGCGCCCTTCGTGAACGCGATGACTCCGTCCTCGGTCCGGTGCATCGTCGTCATCCGTTTGCGGTCGGAGTCGAACGGCAGCTCCGCGACCCGCGGCATGTCCGCCTCGAGCGTCGCCTTCTCGAGACCCGCCGTCCGGGCCGCGAGCAGCAGCGCAAGCTCGGTCGGGTCACCGGTGCCGTCCACCGGCCCGGTGGCGATTGCGTCGTTGCAGAGCGCCATCCCGGCGAGCAGGAGGCGCTGCGCCTCGCTCCCGGCGCCGTCGGCGTGCACGACCCCGCGCGCCTGCCGATCGACCAGGAACTTCTCCACCCGCATCCTGTTCTCGGTGAGCGTTCCGGTCTTGTCCGAGCAGATGTAGGTGACCGATCCCAGCGTCTCGACCGCCGGGAGGCGCCGGATGAGTGCATTCTTCTTGACCAGCCGGTATGCGCCCAGGGCAAGCGCCGTGGTGATGACCGCTGGCAACGCCTCGGGGATCGCAGCGACCGCGAGGCTCACGGCAGTCAGGAACATCAGGGCCAAGGGCTCGCCGCGCGCGACGCCCAGCGCGAATATCACCAGGCAAACAAGGAGGCAGGCGATCGAGATCCGCTTGCCGAAATGGGTCAGGCGTTTCTGGAGCGGTGTCTTGCCTTCGTGCTTGCCGGAAAGCAGCGAGGCGATCTTGCCGAGCTCGGTCCGCATGCCGGTCGCGACCACCGCGGCACGGCCGCGCCCATAGACGACGGTCGTGCCCTTGTATGCCATGTTCCGGCGGTCGCCGAGCGCCGCGCCTGCGTCTTCGAGCGGGGGAATGCTCTTGTCGACCGGCACGGATTCCCCGGTGAGCGTAGCCTCCTCTACCCGCAACACCGCCGATTCCAGGAGGCGCGCGTCCGCCGGCACGACGTTGCCCGCCTCGAGCAATAGGATGTCGCCTGGCGCTAGGTCTGAAGCGGGGATCTCCGTGACGGCACCGTCCCGCATCACCCGCGCGTTCGTGGCGGCCAGCCGCTTGAGCGCCGCCATCGCGCGCTCGGCGCGGTACTCCTGGACGAAACCGATGACGGCATTCAGGACCACGATCACCAGGATCACGATGCTGTCTTCCGGCTCGCCGATCACCGCCGAGATCGCCGCGGCGACGACCAGCACCACGATCATGAAGTCCGTGAACTGGCTCGCGAGCATCCGCAGGGGACTGCGGCGTGCCTGCGCTTGGATTGCGTTCCGGCCGAAACGACGGAGCCGCTCGGCGGCGTCGGCTGCGGAGAGACCACGCTCGCTCGAGACGCCGAGCCTCGCGAGCGCCTCGTTGACTGCCAGGCAGTGCCAGGGCGGCTCCTGCGGGAGACCGGTGCCGCTGTCGAACGGCATGGGCGGAAGGGGGGCAGCCGTCGATCGAGCGGCTGTACGCACGCGCTTGTCCGCGACATCCGGCGCCGGCGGTGCGGCCGCGACCGAATCCGGGACCACACGAGTACCCGCGTCGATCGAGCGCTTCGAGTGCACGTTGGCCTCGCTCAATCGCCCAGGCGGATCGAGAGCAGCCCCAGCGCCGCGCCGAGCCCTATCGGGACGCCGAACCGCTCGAGCCGAGAGACCGATTTTCCAGCTACCACATCGACCGGCACCGGGCCCGAGGCGGTGACTCGTTCGACTACGGCGTCTTCGATGAACCGGGTGAGCGTGTTGTCGCGCGCCACACCCAGCACGATGCGGTCGACGTCGAGCTGCCGCGCCATGGCGAGGATGAGCGCAGCTCTGTCACCTACCGCGATGTGCACCGTGTAGCGGATGTGCAACGCGTCCAGCATATCCCGCGCGGGGCGCAACGCCTTCTCGGCCGCTTCGCGGTGAAAATCGGCGCGACTCCTGGCGGATATCCAGCGCGCGACGTAGCGTGAGAGCGGCGTGCGAACGTGCAGCAGGTGCACCTCCACGCGTTCGCCGCGCAGGAGTTCACCAACCGCGTGCCTGACTGCTGGAGCGGAGTTCACCGAATCCAGGACAGGAACGAGCATTCGAAGCGTCGGTACGCTTCCCTGGCGCGGCACGGGTCCGCCGCGCGGTTGCGGTCTGCGAACGGGCAAATCGGTCGGGGGATCGCGCATGCTTGCCGACGCGCGAGAAGCGAAGAAGATCGAGAAGACCGCGAGGGTGGCGACGAGCGCCTGGAAGAAGAGCGACTCCATGGTTCAAGCCTCCGTTTCGTGCCCTGACTGCCTCGCGGCGAGACACGAACGGATGAGACCCGCCGTGTCCGGCGAGGTCTCGCTTGCGATCCGCGGGCTTCCGCGCGCGAGATCACCACTGCGACCGGGGATGCGCTCCCGAATTGACGGCCGCACTGCGGGCAGCCGCGTCTGGCTGCCTTGAGCTACTCCCCTCTGCGAGGAACGGCGCCGATCCGTGCTCCGAGCGCGCTACCGGAACCGCATCTCGACAAGAGACGCTCGTATTGTGGTTTGCCCTGCTGCTCAAGTGAAATGATGCTTGCTGATCGCTTCGATTGACAAACGTGAGGACGATCACGTTTCGCGATGCTTGGTATAGATCATCGCAATGGCATTGACGTGACGAGCACCGGATCTTAGAATCCTTGCGCGCTCTAGGAGCGTTCCCTCCAAAGGGGAGTAGCTTGGCGGCGCGTGGAACGGGCCGTCGCAGGATGGTCGTCATTACGGGCTTTTCCCCCGGCCATCCTGGCAACCGATGCGTTGTAAAGCGAGACCTTTGCCCGACGGGCGAGGTCTTTTTTGTTTGCGGCCTTCGCCCGTCCGAGGCGATGGCCGCATTGCTTCTGGTCGAGCGACGACCGGCATGCGGGTCCGCGTATGTTGTGCAACAACGTGAGGACCCATGCGAACGAGCAGGATACAACGCTATCTCAGGCACGGGATGCTGCCGCAGCTGCGGGTGTTCGAGGCGGTGGTTCGGCACGGCAACTTCACGCGTGCTGCCGAAGAGATGCACATCGCGCAGCCCACCGTGTCCCTGCACATCAAGAAGCTCGTCGAAACGGTCGGGCTGCCGCTGCTGGAACAGATCGGCAAGCGGGTCTATCCGACCGCAACCGGCGTCGCGCTCAACGCTGCGTGCGCAGAGATCCTCGCTACCCTCCAGCGCTTTGAAGAGACTGCGGCCGATCTGCGCGAGCTTCGATCGGGCACCCTGAGGATCGCGGCGGGCACGACCGAAAAGTACATCGTGCCGCGGCTCCTCGCCGAGTTCGTGCGGCGGTACCCCAGCATCGAGGCGTCGGTGCAGGTGCTGTCCTGCGAAGCACTGCTCGCACGGCTCAAGGAGGATGCCGACGACCTTTACCTGATGACACATCCCCCGGAGTGCGGAGGCATTGTAGCCGAGCGCATTCTGCCGAATCCCTTCCTCGTGCTCGCGCGCAGCGACCATGTGCTCGCGGATGCGAGGTCGGTGCCGTTTTCGCGCTTCGCACGGGAGCCGCTTCTCGTGCGCGAATCAGGGTCGAGTACGCGCGCCGTGACGATGCGGGTCTTCGCCGAGCGCGGACTCGCACCGAGGGTGCGCATGGAACTCGGGAGCAACGAGGCGATCAAGGAAGCGATACTCGCCGGCCTGGGCGTAGCGATACTCGCCCGTTATTCCATCGGCCTGGACCTCGATCCGCAGCGGCTCGCGGTGCTCGACGTCGAGGGATTCCCCATCGAACTCTACTGGCACTTCGCTTACCCGGTAGGCAAGCACCTTTCGCCGGCTGCGCGAGCGTTCGTGGACATGGTGAGGCGTGAGGCGGAGAGTCTGCTTGCCGCCCAGATCGGTGCGGTCGTCAGCGAGCGGCGAAGCGATTCAAGAATCGCGAATTCATAGCAGCTTCGACCGCGCGGGGATCTTCTGAAGGGGAGCGTTGGGCGAATACTCGGCCCACCGCAACGGAGTGCCGGAGACACGCGATCAGCGATGATCGCGCTCCGCGAGCGCGGTGCGCGACCTGCTGCTACTTCCCGGTCCAGCGCGGCGGGCGCTTCTCCAGGAATGCGCTTACGCCCTCGCGGAAATCGGCGCTGGCGTAGGTCTTCGCAATGAGGTCGTCCCCGTCGGGGAGCGAACGCGCTTCCTGGATGCGGCGGATCGCCTCCTTCGTGACCCACAGCGTGATCGGCGCGTGCGAGGCGATTCGCTCGGCCAGCTCGCGCACCCGCGACTCGATCCGCTCCGGCGGCACGATCTCGTGCACGAATCCCGCGGCGAGCGCTTCGTCGGCGGAGAGCAGCCGGGCGGTGAACATCAGCTCCTTCAGGCGCGAGGGTCCGAGCAGGTCCGTGAACCGCGCGTACGCCGTCATCGAGAGGCAGTTGCCGAGCGTGCGTGCCATCGGCAGGCCGAAGCGGGCATCCGGTGTTGCGATGCGCAAATCGGCGCCGGCGGCGATGCCGAAGCCGCCGCCGACGGCGACCCCCTCGATCTGCGCGATGACCGGCTTCCGTACGCGTGCGACCCGGCCGGAGCGCTGGTCGCTGTCGCGCTCGTAGCGCAGTCCGTCCTCGCCGCTTTCGAACTTGGTGAACTGGCTGATGTCGGTGCCCGCGACGAAGGCTTTCCCCCCGCGCCCTTCAGCAGCAGGACGCGGATGCCGTCGTCCGCATCGACCTCCTCGCAGACTTCGGAGAGCCGCTGGTACATGCCCCAGGTCATGGCGTTGCGCGCCTCGGGGCGATTGAAGGTGAGCGTGACGACGGGACCGTTGCGCTCGACGAGCACCTCTTCGTTTGCCTGAGCCGGCTTTTCCACGAGTAGTGACCTCCTGCAGTTGGATGGTATAGAGTCAAGCGTCCCAGAGGAGGAATTCTAAGATGGACACACTGCGCGTTCCCGCCGCGGCCGTCGCGTCCCTCGCGTTGCTCCTTGCTCCCGCAGCCGAGGCGCTCGCCCAGCCCAAATATCCGTCCAGGATGGTCGAGGTGGTGGTGCCCTACGCCCCGGGCGGCGGCACCGACAATCTGATGCGCATGATCACCGGCATCATCGACGAGAACAAGTGGTCGCCGGTGCCGATGAACGTGAACAATCGCGCCGGCGGCAGCGGTGCCGTCGGCTTCAACTATCTGATCAACAAGAAGGGCGATTCCCATGTGGTCGCGGGCGCGACCCCGATGATCGTCTCGGGCAAGATCGAAGGGCGCCTGCCCGGGGATCATCGCGACACCATGACCATCCTGATGATCGTCGCCATCGACGAGCTCATGCTTTCGGTACGTAGCGAGTCGCCGTTCAAGACCATCGACGATTTCGTGAACGCGGCGCGCGCCAAGCCGGGGCAGCTCACCGTTGGCGGCACGGCCACCAACACCGAGGATCACATCTTCACCTATCTCTTCGAGCAGGCGGCGAAGATCAAGGTGAAGTACGTGCCCTTCAATTCGGGCGGCGAGGTGACCGCGGCCCTGATGGGCGGACACATCGACGCCGCCGTCGAGAATCCGAACGAGATCGTCGCCCAGATCGAGGCCGGCAAGGCGCGGAATCTGGCCGTTGCCGCGCGCAAGCGCCTCGCCGATGCGCCGGACGTGCCGACGTTCGCCGAGAGGGGCTACGAGTTCTACTGGGAGCAGATGCGCGGGATCGTCGGGCCGGCGAACATGGCGCCGGAGGCGGTGGCGTGGTGGCAGGACACGCTGCGCAAGGTCACGGCGACGAAGAAGTGGCAGGAGCAGTACATCAAGCGCAATCTCCTCACCCCGACCGCCTGGACCGGCGAGGAAGCCAACAAGTACCTCGACGGCCTCACGAAGAAGTACGAGGACGCGCTCGTCGGACTCGGTGCGGTCAAGAAGTAGCCGACGCCGGTGAACGACTGACCGCCCGCCGTGCGCCGGGCCGACAGGATCGCCGGTGCCGTGCTGCTCGCCCTGGCCGTCGCGTTTTCCGCGGGCGCGCTGAAGCATTACACCTACACCGGCCCGGGCGGCCCGGGCTCCGCCTTCCTGCCGTTCTGGCTCGGCATCCTGATGGCCGTGCTCGCGGCGATGCTGCTCGCCGGCGCCCTGCGTTCGCCCAATCCGGGGCCGCCATGGCTGCCACGCGGGGAAGGGGTGAAGCGGCTCCTGCTGGTGCTCGGGGTCACGGTCGCGTTCGTGGCGCTGCTCAAGGTCCTCGGCATGATCCTCGGCACGGCGCTGTTCCTGATCGTGCTGCTGCGGCGTCTCGACCGCATCCCGTGGCCGCTCACTCTGTCGGTGGCCGCGGCGACCGCGGGACTGAATTACCTGGTCTTCACGTACTGGCTGCGCGTGCCCCTTCCCGTGGGCGTGTTCGGGATCTGAGGCGCCGCGGTGGATTTCCTCGCCAATCTCGCGCTCGGCTTCTCGGTCGCGCTGACGCCGTTCAACCTCCTCATGGCGGTCGCGGGCGTGATCGTGGGCATCCTGATCGGCGCGCTCCCGGGCATCGGGCCGCCCTCCGGCGTCGCGCTGCTCCTGCCGCTCACGTTCGGCATGGAGCCGACCTCCGGAATCATCATGCTCGCTGCCCTGTACGCGGGCTCGATGTACGGCGGGACGATCACCGCGGTGCTGATCAACACGCCGGGCGAATCCGCCTCGGTCGTCACCTGCCTCGACGGGTACCAGATGGCGCTCCAGGGCCGCGCGGGCGCGGCGCTGGGGATCGCTGCGGCCGGCTCGTTCGTCGCCGGCACCTGCGGTGTGGTGCTGCTTATGCTGGTATCGCCGGCGCTCGCACGCTGGTCGCTCGCCTTCGGCCCGCCCGAGACCTTCGCGCTCATGCTGCTCGGCCTGACCACGGTCACGCTGCTCACCGGCGAGAACGCGCTGAAGGGCTACATCAGCATGGTGCTCGGACTCATGCTCGCTATGGTCGGCTTCGACATCATTTCCGGGGACGCGCGCTACGCCCTCGGGATCCCGGAGATGATGGACGGGATCGACTTCCTGCCGGTTGCCATCGGCCTCTTCGGCCTGGGTGAAGTGCTTGCCGGCGCCGAGGAGGCTGCGGGCGCCCGCATCGTCCAGGGCCGCGTCACGCTGCGGGAGGTGATGCCCTCCGCCACGGATTGGGCGCGCAGCCGCTGGGCGATCGTCCGCGGCACCGTCCTCGGCTTCATGGTCGGCCTGCTGCCCGGGGCGGGACCGACGGTCGCGTCCTTCCTTTCCTACACGGTGGAGAAGAAGGTCTCGAAGCGGCCGCAGGACTTCGGGAACGGGGCGGTCGAAGGCGTGGCCGGCCCGGAGTCCGCCAACAACGCCGCGGCGACGGCCGCCATGGTGCCGATGCTGACCCTGGGCATCCCGGGCTCGGCCACCACCGCGATCATGCTCGGCGGCCTTATGATGTGGGGCCTGCGGCCGGGACCGCTGCTGTTCGAGAAGAACCCGCAGTTCGTCTGGGGGCTGATCGCGTCGCAGTACATCGCCAACGTCATGCTGCTTGTCCTCAGCACCGCATTCATCCCGCTGTTCGTGCGCGCCCTGCGCGTGCCCTACGGGATCCTCATGCCGCTCATCATCGTCTTCTGCATCACCGGCGCCTATTCGCTGAAGAACAGCGTGTGGGACGTTGGGCAGATGCTGGTCTTCGGGGTGCTCGGCTACGCGATGAAGAAACTCGGCTATTCGCCTGCCGCGCTCGTCCTGGCGCTGGTGCTCGGACCGCTCGCGGAACGCGCGCTCCGCCAGTCGCTGATCATCTCCGATGCCGGCCTGGGGATCTTCTTCCTGCGGCCGATCGCCGCCGTGCTGACCGTCGCGGCGCTCGTCGCGATCGCCGTGCCGGTGGCGCGCGCGATCCTGGCGGCGTGGCGCAACGGCAAAGTCCGCTCCTCCGTGCATCGGCAAGAGAGTGCTTGAGTGCGGTGTTGGCCGAGATCGAGACTGGTTCAGGAGGCGCTGGCGGCCCCGCTCGCCCGAAGAGCGGGGAAGCGTCCCGCACGCGTAAACATGATAGCTTTGCTTCCGGTTGCGCCGGATGCTCCCGGAAGGTATCCGTCATGGCGGTCGCTTGCCGCCCAAGGTCCGGATTCGATCGCGGGGCTTCAGGCCATCTCTGAAAATTCCAGGTGGCGGCATGAGCGCGAGTGATCCTGGCAAACTGGACCGCATCGTTGCCGAAGCCCGTCGCGCCGCCGAGAAGCGCGAACGGGGCTACAGGGAACAGGCGTTGAAGATCTACCCCTGGATCTGCGGACGCTGCGGCCGCGAGTTCACGCGAGTCAACGTGCGCGAACTTACCGTACACCACCGCGACCACGATCACGACAACAACCCGCCCGATGGCAGCAACTGGGAGCTGCTGTGCCTGTATTGCCACGACAACGAACACCAGCGGCGGCTGGAAGCGATTGGCGGGGGAGGCAGCCGCTCCGTCGGTGGCCGCGCGTCCACCTACGCTCCCTTCGCGGATCTCAAGGAATTGCTAGCCAAGAAGAAGCCCTCGAAGTAAGACGGCCTTCCGACCTCGACCGCTCGACCGCGAACTCGATTCGGCTACCTTGCTCAGCCCGTGCTCGTCGGAGATGCGATCGTCGCCGCCGTCGATCTCAAGACCGATCGCGAGCGGCAGAAGCTGCTGGTGCAGCAATGGACCTGGGTCGGCAATGGCTCGCACCGCGCGCACAAGAGACGGATCGAAGAAGCGTTGCACCGCTTCGCGTGTTTCCAGCTCGCGCGCTGACAGCTTGCCGCACCCATCGGGTGCGGCACTTTTGACGCGCAGGCCTATCGCCAGCGTCCTGCGATCGCCTTTTGCGCCTCACATCAGATGCGATAGCGGTCGACCAGTTGCTTGGCGATCACCGTGCGCAGGATCTCGTTGGTACCCTCGCCGATGCACATCAGCATCGCATCGCGGTAGTAGCGCTCGATCTCGTACTCCACCGAGTAGCTGTAACCGCCGAAGATGCGCATCGCTTCCTGGGAACAGTACGCGCCCGCCTCCGAACCTGCGAGCTTGGCCATCGCCGCCTCGAGGTCGCAACGCTCGCCGCGGTCGAACTTGCGCGCCGCGTTCTCGAGCAAGCGCTTGGCGCCTTCGACCTGCGTCACCATGTCGGCCAGCTTCATCTGCACGGCCTGGTGCTGCCAGATCGCCTTGCCGAAGGCGCTGCGCTCCTGCGCGTAGCGCAACGCCAGCTTGAGCGCGCCTTCGGCGATGCCGGCGCCGCGCGCTCCGACATTGATGCGACCCAGTTCCATGCCGCCCGCGGTCTGCACGAAGCCCTTCCCCTCCACGCCGCCGAGCAGGTTCTCCCTCGGCACACGATAATCCTCGAAGTTCAGCTCGCAGGTGTCGATCGATCGATAGCCCATCTTCTTGAGCTTGCCGACGACCTGGTAGCCCGGGCCTCTCTCGGCGATCAGGAGGCTCATGCCCCTGTGGCGCGGCTCGGCCGCGGGGTTGGTCTTCACGAGCAGGAGCGTGAACTGGCCGTGCATGCTGTTGGTGATCCACATCTTGCTGCCGTTGACCACGTAGTGGTCGCCGTCCAGCCGGGCGGTAGTGCGGATCGCTTGCAGGTCCGAGCCGGCGTTCGGTTCCGTCAACCCCAGGCTCGCGCGCAGCTCGCCGCTTGCCATCTTCGGGAGGTACTTGCGCTTCTGCGCCTCGGTGCCGGCGCGCTCGATCGCCGAGGCCACGATCAGGTGCGAGTTGAAGATGCCCGACGGAGCCATCCACACCGACGCCACCTTGATCACGATCTGCGCGTAGGTCCACGCCGACAGTCCGAGGCCGCCGTATTCCTCGCCGATCGTCGCGCCGAACAGGCCGAGCTCCTTCATCTGCTCGACGATTTCGTGCGGGTACTCGTCCGCGAGGTCGTACTTGCGCGCCACCGGGCGCAGTTCCTTCTCGACCCAGCCTTCCACGGCATCGACAAAAGCCAGCTGGTCGCTGACGTTGCTGCTATCGGCCATCGTTGTCTCCCGCCCTCAGTAGTTCACCTTGTCTGCCACGCTATGACCGCGCTTGGCGATCAGCATGGTGGGGTTGAAGGTGCAGACCTCCTCACCGTCCTGGTGCGCACGCGAGGCCGGCGCCCGGGGCGCGATCTGGACTCGCGCTTGTCGAGCACCTCGGAGCGGGCGTACAGCGTGTCGCCGGCGAACACCGGGTGAGTCTGCTCGTTGTCCGTCCAGCCGAGGTTCGCAATGGCTTTCTGACTGGCGTCGGTGACGCTCATGCCGACGATGAGCGCTACGGTGAACGGCCTGCATACGGTGCACCTGCCGAACTCGCTGACTCTTGTGCATTCCTCGTCGAAGTGCATCGGCTGGGTGTTCATCGTCAGCAGCGTAAACCAGATGTTGTCGGCGGGCATGACATGTTCGACAAGAGATTGTCTGGACAATTATCGAGGGCCGATGGCGGTCTGTCAAGCCGCGGGCCGGAGGCGAGGGTCCCGCCCCGCCGGAAGACGGCGGTGCGAGCGGTTGCGGCGGGGCGTGGTCTTGCGGGGGCGATGCGGATATACTGATTTAGTCCGGACATTAAGCGCTCGCCGTGCGTGCGAGGAGATGGGTGTTGTGAAGACCTCCCGACGTCGTTCCAGCGGTCGCGCGGCCAAGGCCGCCAACGCTTCGGCTGCGGGTCGCGCGGCGCCGGAAGCGCCAACCGGGGCGGGCGAGGCGGCTGCGGCAAATGGTGCGCAGCCGCTCTACCAGCGGATCGCGGCCGAGCTGAAGCGGGGCATCGCAGACGGGCGCTACCCGGTCGGAGCGCATCTGCCCACGGAGTTCGAGTTGTGCGAGCAATTCGATATCAGCCGCTTCACCGCGCGAGCGGCGGTGCGCGTCCTGTCGTCGGCCGGACTGATCACGCGCCGCCAGCGCGTCGGCACCATCGTGGTGGCCACGCCGGACGATGCGCGGTACAGCCATGACATATCGTCGCTGCGCGACCTGTTCCAGTATGCGCAGGACACGGAGTTGCGGCTGGTCTACATCGGTGCGCTGCCTCTGCCCAGGGCGCTGGCGCGCGAGTTCGGCACCGAGCCGGGCGCGGAATGGATCTATGCGCTGGGGATCCGTAGCGAGGGCGGCAACAGCGGCAAGAAGCGGGTTGACGGGCGTCCGATCTGCGTCACCCGCCTGTACCTGAATCCCATCCTCAAGGGCATCGAGGGCAAGCTCCGTCAGCGCAAGACCGCCGTCTATGCGCTCATCGACCGGGAATACAAGATGTCGATCCAGCGCGTCGAGCAGGAACTGCAGGGGGTGGTGCTCGACGCTGACGATGCTGCCAACCTGGGCGCGGAACCCGGCGCGCCGGCCCTGCGCATCGTACGCCGCTACTACGACGACCGGGGCCAGTTGCTGGAGGTCGCCGACAACATCCACCCGAGCGACCGCTTTTCCTACCGGATGCAGCTGACCAAGTAGCGCATGGGCGGTTGACAGCCGGCGGCGATCGGGGCTATATTGTCCGTATAAATAGCAGACCGTGGGTCGCGCATCACGCCCCTGAGGACACTCTCGATGAACACCGATTCTTCCAGGCTGCCGCTGTCCGGACTGCGGGTGCTCGCCGTCGAGCAATACGGCGCCGGGCCGTTCGGCACTTCCTACCTGGCCGACCTCGGTGCGGAGGTCATCAAGATCGAAAACCACAAGGACGGCGGCGACGTCGGCCGCCATGTGGGCCCGCACTTCTTCGGCGAGGAAGACAGCCACTTCTTCCAGACCTTCAACCGCAACAAGAAGAGCATGACGCTCGACCTCAAGCATCCGCGGGGGACGGCGGTGTTCAATGCCCTCGTCGCGAAGGCGGACGCGGTGCTCGACAACCTGCGCGGCGACCTGCCGGCGAAGCTCGGCCTGACGTACCCGGCACTGCAGGAGGTCAACCCGCGCATCGTGTGCGCCCACCTGTCGGCCTACGGCCGCGTCGGCTCGCGCACGGCGTGGCCGGGCTACGATTACCTGATGCAAGCCGAGACCGGGCACCTGACGCTCACCGGCGAGCCCGATGGCCCGCCGACCCGCTACGGCCTGTCGATCGTCGACCTGATGACCGGACTCGTCGCTGCGTTCGGTCTGCTGGCCGGAGTGATCAAGGCGCGCGAAACCGGCGTCGGCATGGACATCGATACGTCGCTGTTCGACGTCGCCCTGCACAATCTCAACTATCCGGGTACCTGGTATCTGAACGCCGGCACCGTCACCGGGCGCACCGCGCGCAGCGGCCACCCGAGCCTGGTGCCGAGCCAGCTGTATCGCACGAAGGACGGTTGGCTCTTCGTGATGTGCAACAAGGAGAAATTCTGGCCGATCCTGGCGCGTGAACTTGGCCACCCGGAGTGGATCGACGATCCCGACCTCGCCGACTTTCCCGCCCGCCTGAAGAACCGCGACCGTGTGACGCGTCTGCTCGACGACGCGCTGATGCAGCAGCCTACCGGCGTGTGGATCGAACGCCTGTCGGGGAAGTTGCCGGTGTCGCCGGTTCTCGACATCGCCCAGGCGCTGGAGAACCCCTACGTGCACGAGCGCGACAGCGTGCTCGGCTACGGCTATCCCGACGGTCGTGCCGCGCGCATGATCGCCAACCCGATCCGGGTGCCGGGCGTCGGTCTGCCGCGCCGCGCCGCCCCGCGCATGGGCGAGCACAACGAGGCGTTGCTGCGCGAGGCCGGCTTCGACGCCGCGCAGATCCGCAAGCTGCGCGAGTTGGGCGTGATCGCCGGCACGTCGCCGGCGGAGCACGGCACCGGCCACGACACTGGCCATGCCGCAGGACCGTAAGCCGTGAAGACAACTGTTCTTGACAGCGCACGACCGGCCCTGGATAATTGTCCTGACAAATAGACGAATACCGAACGCCCGTGATCGAGCGCTGGCGGAACGAATCGAACGCGAGGAGAAGAGGTGATGGCAGCGCGATGGTGGGTGATCATGCTCGGCGCGGTGCTCGCCCTTGCCGGCGCGCACGCGCACGCTCAAGCGTATCCGGCGAAGCCGGTGAGAATCATGGTCGGCTTCCCGCCGGGCCAGGCAACCGACATTCTGGCTCGGGCCGTTGCCGAGGAGCTTTCGAAGTCCCTGGGGCAACAGTTCTACGTCGAGAACAAGGCGGGCGCGGCGGGGATCATCGGCACCGAAGCTGTCGCCAGATCCGCACCCGACGGCTATACGTTGCTCATGAGCTCGAGCGGTCCGCTGGCAGTGAACCCCGGCCTCTACTCGAAGCTTCCCTACGATCCGCTCAAGGATCTCGCGCCGGTGATGCTGGTGGCCAGCGTTCCAGAGTATCTCGTCGCGAACCCGGCGTTTCCTCCCAACAACGTGCGTGAACTCATCGCATACGCCAAGGCGAATCCGGGCAAGGTGAACTACGCCTCGGCAGGGAGCGGCGTCACCAACCATCTGATCATGGAAAGCTTCCGTAGCGCCGCTGGCATAGAGATGACGCATGTACCCTACAAGGGGAGTCCCCCGGCGATCACGGACCTCGTCGCCGGGCAGGTGCACCTCATGTTCGACACGGGTCCTGCCACGCTCGCGCACGTCAAGAACGGCAAACTCAAGATCCTCGGGGTCGGAACGCTGCAACGCGCACAGGCGACGCCGGACGTGCTCACCATCTCCGAGCAAGGCCTGCCGGGGTTCGAGGGCATCGCCTGGATTGGTCTCGTCGCCCCGCGGGGAACGCCGCAACCCATCATCGCCAAGCTCAACGCCGAAGTGGCGAAGGCGCTCGCGTTGCCCCACGTCAGAGAGCGTTTCCTCACGCTCGGCACGGAACCGGTGAACACGACCCCGGAGGAGTTCGCCGCGTACATCCGCGCCGAGATCCAGAAGTGGGGCAAGGTCATCAAAGAGTCGGGCGCCAAGGTCGAGTGACGCGAACGCGGCGACGATAGAGGAAATCACCATGGCTGCAGCGCTGGAACGTTCGCCCGCACCGGAGCCCACCCCGGAACCGATCTCGCAGGCACTCGCCGACTTCGCGGCGCACTTTCGCTACGAGGACATCCCGGTCGCGATTCGTGAACGGGCGAAGCACTTGATGCTCGACGTCGTGGGCACGGGGCTCGCCGCCACGCACTTCGAGTTCGCGCACCGCGCGCACGCTGCGGCTCTCGAGTTGGGAGGGCCGGGCCAGGTGCCGGTACTCGGCTTCGGCACCAAGCTTCCGCTGCGCGACGCGGTGATGATCAACGCGCTGCTGATGCACGGACTCGACTACGACGACACGCACCTCCCCGGCGCGATCCACGCGACGACGAGTGTTTTCCCCTGCGCGTTAGGCGTCGCTGCGCATCTCGGCCGTTCCGGTCGCGCGCTGCTTGCCGCCTACGTTCTGGGTGTCGAGACGTCCACCCGTCTCGCCGCGGCTGCAAAGGGCGGATTTCATCAAGTGGGATTCCATCCGACCGGACTCGTCGGAGCATTCGGGTGCGCGTTCAGCGCGGGTCATTTGTACGCACTGAGCGCTGCACAGCACGCCACCGCGCAGGGAATCGCGCTCTCCGTTGCCTCGGGCAGCCTCGAGTTTCTCGAGGACGGCGCTTGGACCAAGCGTCTTCATCCCGGCTGGGCGGGGGCGGGCGGCATCACCGCCGCGACGCTTGCGCGGCACGGCTTCGTGGGGGTTGCACGCCCATACGAGGGCCGCTTCGGCCTGTATTCGAGCTATCTCGGGAGAGGAGGGCTCGCCGACGTCGATTTCGGGCGCATCACACGCGGCCTCGGGTCGGTGTGGGAAATCGATGAGGTCGCAGTGAAGCCGTATCCGCTCTGCCATTTCGTGCATTCACTCGCCGATTGCGCGATTGCGCTGCACGGCCGCGGCGTGCGCGTCGAAGACGTCGTCGAGATGCGCGCGCTCGTGCCGAAAGAGGTCATCAAGACCGTGTGCGAGCCGCTGGACAAGAAGCGCCGGCCGGCGAACGACTATGACGCCAAGTTCAGCGTGCCGTACGTCGCAGCCACGGCGCTGCTTCGCGGCCGGTTCGGGCTTGCCGAGTTGGAGGCCGAGGCGCTTGGCGACCCTCGCGCGCTCGCGCTGGCTCAGAAAGTGGGCTATGAGCCCGACCCGCGCTCCAAGTTTCCGAAGCACTACTCCGGGGAACTGATCGTCAGGCTGAAGGACGGGAGCGAAATTCACCACCGCGAGGACATCAACCGCGGCGCGGGCGAGCGGCCGATCACCAATGACGAGGTAGTGGTGAAGTTCCTGGATAACGCCGGCCTCGTGATGTCGCGGGAAAAGGCCGAGCGCATTCGCGACGCGCTCCTCGCGCTCGACTCGGTGCCGGATGTGCGCGGGCTCGTCGCCGGCATCTGCGGCGTTTGATTCGTTCCAGGCGATATCCGCAGCACCGTCGGCGAGCAACAGCTCGACGAGTGCTCCCGCCTGCGTCGGGGAACAGCAGACGCAAGTCCGCAGATTGCGAGTGGCCCAGTCGTCGCTCAGCCGGATGATCCGGATCGACATGGTCTTGGCGTGCCGGCGTGCGGATCAGGTCACGCGCGCGACGATCGCCGCGCTGTCCGCGACGCTGGATCGGGATGACCCGTTTCCCCAGGCGGGCGATCCGCCGCCTCCTCTCCGGCACCGGATCTACTGCCTGCCGACCCATCGCCAATCGGCGGCCGCCGATCTGGCTCGAACAGGGCTTTCCGTGAGCAAGAGAAAGGGCTTACCGTGCTGAACGCTCCCGACCAATACCAGGAAATACGCGAGGCGATTCGCGACCTGTGCGCGCAGTTTCCGGGTGAATACTTCCGCAAGATCGACGAGCAGCGCGGCTATCCCGAGGCGTTCGTCGATGCGCTCACCAAGGCGGGCTGGCTCGCTGCGCTGATCCCGCAGGAGTACGGCGGCTCGGGGCTGGGGCTCACCGAGGCCACGGTCATCATGGAGGAGATCAATCGCGCAGGCGGTAATTCCGGCGCGTGCCACGGGCAGATGTACAACATGGGCACGCTGCTCAGGAACGGCTCGCCGGAGCAGAAGCGGAAGTTCCTGCCGAAGATCGCCTCGGGCGAACTCCGCCTGCAGTCGATGGGCGTGACTGAACCGACCACCGGTACTGATACCACGAAGCTGAAGACGACCGCGGTGCGAAAGGGCGACCGCTATGTCGTCAACGGCCAGAAGGTGTGGATCTCGCGCGTGCAACACTCGGATCTGATGATCCTTCTGGCGCGCACCACGCCGATCGCCGAGGTGAAGAAGAAGTCCGAGGGCCTGTCGACGTTCGTCGTCGATCTGCGCGATTCGATCGGCAAGGGCCTCGCCGTGCGGCCGATCCTGAACATGGTGAACCACGAGACCAACGAGCTCTTCTTCGACAATCTCGAGATTCCCGCGGAGAACCTCATCGGCGAGGAAGGCCGGGGGTTCAAGTACATCCTCGACGGGCTCAATGCCGAGCGCACGCTGATTGCCGCCGAATGCATCGGCGACGGCTACTGGTTCATCGACAAGGTCACGAAGTACGCCAACGAGCGCGTTGTCTTCGGCCGGCCGATTGGCAAGAACCAGGGGGTGCAGTTCCCGATCGCTCGGGCTTACGTCAATATCGAGGCGGCGAACCTCATGCGCTACAAGGCCTGCGAACTGTACGACGCCCACAAGCCTTCCGGTGCGCAAGCCAACATGGCGAAGCTCCTGGCGGCCGACGCATCCTGGGAAGCGGCCAACGCGTGCCTGCAGTTCCACGGCGGTTTCGGCTTCGCCGCCGAGTACGACGTCGAGCGCAAGTTCCGGGAAACGCGCCTGTACCAGGTCGCGCCGATCTCGACCAATCTGATTCTGGCGTATGTCGCCGAGCACATCCTGGAGCTGCCGCGCTCGTTCTGAGCGGAATCGCGTGCATCCTGCGGAGGGCCGAGCGATGACACCGGCGGAAGCAGGTCGGCGGCGAGCAACAACACATCGCTCCGAGTGAAGGCGATCGCGCCCGCGCAGCGAGTCAGGTGCGATACCGGTCCAGCGTGGCGCGATCGACTTCCAGACCGAGGCCCGGCGCGGAGGAGACCTGGATCCAGCCGTCGACCTGCTGGATCGGCTGGCTGACCAGATGCTGGCGAAACGGGTGCGACGAGCGGTCGTATTCGAGGACCGGTTCCCGAGCGTAGAGCGAGTGATGCGCGACCGGCACCGCGGCGAGCACCTGCAGCGATGCCGCCTGGGCGATCGCCGAACCCCACACGTGCGGGTTGACCTGCACCCCATGCGACTGCGCCAGCGCGATGATGTGGCGCGCCGCGGAGATACCGCCGCACGAGCCGAGGTCGGGCTGCGCGATATCCACCGCGCCCGGCGCCCAGGAACTCACGGAATCCGTAGAGGGTGTGCTCGTTCTCGCCGCCTGCGATCGGCATCGACAGCTTGTTCCGCATTTCGGCATAACCCCGGATGTCCTCGGGCGCCACGGGCTCCTCGTACCAGCGCAGGTCGTATTCCTCGAGCGCACGGCCAAGCCGGAGCGCTTCGGCGCGGCCGTAGGCGTGATTGGTGTCGATCATCAGCGAGACCGGCTTGCCCTGGATGGCGCGCCCGATTTCGCGCATGCAGGCGATGTCGTCGTCCACGCCGTAGCCGAGCTTCACCTTCATCAGCGAGAAGCCGGCTTCGAAATGACGGATCGCTTCCTCGCCGAGACGCTTCGCTTCGCCCTGGCCCTTGATTCGATAGAAGCCGGTGGCGTAGGGTTGCACCCGGGTGCGGAAAGCACCGCCGAGCAGCTTGTAGACCGGCACTTCGTGAAACTTGCCGGCGATGTCCCAGAGCGCAATGTCCACCGCGCTGATCCCCGCGACCACCGAGCCCTTGCGGCCGTAGTCGCGGGTCATGTTGTACATCCGGTGCCAAAGCACTTCGGTGTCCAGCGGGTCGGCGCCGACCACCAGCGGCCGCAGCGCCTTGTCGATCACGGTGGCGGCGATCTCGGGCGGTTCCAGTCCCTGCGCAAACGCCTCGCCCCAGCCGCTGATGCCCTCGTCGGTGAGCACCTCGACCAGCGTGGCCGAGCGCTGCCGCACCCAGCCCTGCGAAAACGCGAACGGCTCGGAGAGCGGGCTCTTGAGGACGTGAATCGCGATGTCGGTTATCTTCATCTTCACCTCGATCGAGGTTCGTGGACGGGGATGGGACCTGCGGCGGTCAAGCGCCAGACGCGGCCCGATCGCCGGGTTTCACATCGGCTCGCTCCGGGGCTGCAACCCGCCGAGCGTGTGCAGCAGCAACTCCCGCATTTCCGCAGCCCGTTCCGGGGAAAGCCCGCCGCGTTCCAGGCCCAGCGGAATCGAGCGCAGTCCCAGCTCGCAATACAACCGCAGCGCGTCCGGACCCACCGCGCCAAGGGCAGCGAGGTGTTTCCGTAGCGTGCCGATGTCGCCGCGGGAGAATATGCCCGGCAAGCCCTGCACCAAGCCGGAATGCTCCATCGAGGCCGCGGTTCCGTGCAACAGCGGCACCAGCGCTGCGACCGTGTCCGCGCGCGGGATGCCGAACGTCTGCCAGATATCCGCCGCTTCCTTGATCAGCGCGAACACGAATCCCGCCGCATAGTGCGCAGCGGCGTGATACCGCGCGCGGCTCCCCGCAGGCAGGCGGATCGGCGGGCAACCGAGGAGCGCCGCGAGCTTCTCCAGGCGGGCGCGCAGCGGGTCGTCGGCTTCGATCGCGATGGCGCATCCCGGCAACGTCTTCACGGCGACGTCGGGATCACCGAACGACTGGAGCGGATGGAACCCACCGATTTGCGCGCCTTGTCGTGCTGCCGGTGCCAGGGTGGAGACCTCGGTCGCGCCGCTGCAATGAACGGCCGCCATGCCGGTGCGCCAGCGCACGCTCGCGGCCACTACGGGGATGGCGTCGTCGGGTACGGCGAGAAAGACGAGGTCGACGGCGTCGACGACATCCTGCGCCGTGGCGACGACCCGGCAATCCGGGATCCGGCTCGCGAGCCGGCGCGCCGTCGCACCGCTTCCGCTCGCCACGGCGTTGATCGTGCCGCCCCGTTCGGCCAACGCCCAGGCGAGACCCGTTGCGAGACGCCCGGCGCCGATGAAGCCGATGCGATCGGCGACGCTATAACCGATGCTGGCCGTGACCATCTTGACGGGTCTCCCGCGCGTCGTAGGCGACGACCTCGAATACCGCGCCGGCAGTGCGTTGCTTGCCGTGGAGGTTGACGTGCTTCGGGATGCCCGGCCGGGCGGCCGCCAGCGCGCCGGGGGCAGGGTGCTTCGGATTCACCTTCATGACATAGGCTTTCCATGTCGTTGCGTGTCCCGCGAGGACCAGGAGTATCGCCACGCGGCCTGCCGCTGGTCAATGCGCGGTCCGGCAAGCGAGTCAAGCCCTGACCGGCATCGGTCTCGCCGAGGATCGCCATGAGATGGTTCTCGAGACGGACGCCGTCGGATTCACAGCGCTTCGCCTTTCCCCGCACGACGCTCGCCGCGTTCAAGCCTCCGCGCACCATCATCTCCGCGCCGCTGCCCAGCACCTCGCCCGGGACGTCCCAGACGTACCACCTGCGGCGCGAGATGGCGCGCAAGAAGGTCATTTGTGCGAGCATCGCGGAACCATGACAGAGCTGGCGTATGAAGGCGTAACCGTCCTCGACATGAGCCAGGGCGTCGCCGGCCCCTACTGCGCCGCGATGCTCGGGCTGCACGGCGCCACGGCAATCAAGGTCGAACCGCCCGATGGCGACTGGATCAGGTTGATGGGCGGCGGCCAGGACGGGCTGACCGCGCTCGCTATCGTCAGCAACCTGGGGAAGCGCTCGATCTGCCTGGACGCCAAGAAGCCGGAAGGGCGCGCGCTCGTGGAGAAGATGGCATCGAAAGCCGACGTACTGGTCGAGAACTTCCGCCCGGGCGTCATGAAAAAGCTCGGCCTCGACTACCCTGTTCTCCGCGCGGTCAATCCCCGTCTCGTGTACTTGTCGATCACGGGTTTCGGCGATTCGGGCCCCTGGGCGGGGAAGGCCGGTACCGACTCCGTCCTGCAGGCTTACACCGGCATGGCCACGCTCAACAAGGAGGACAGCGGGCGGCCGAAGCGGCTCGGCATGTTGGTGCCCGACACCATCGGCGCGCTGTACGCCGTGCAGTGCGTCGGGGCGGCCCTGTACGCGCGGACCCGCACCGGTCGCGGCGCCGAGATCAAGGTCTCGCTCGCGGAATGCTGCGCCGCATTCCAGGCCGCACCGATCGTCGACGAGACGTTGTTCGCCGACCGCTACAAGCCGCCGATCGCCGTGCCCTCGGGGGTATTCGGGACGGCGGACGGCTTCCTCGTCCTCCTCACCTTGCGCAACGACATGTGGGAACGGTTCTGCCGGACGATCGGCCGCGATGAGTGGTTGAAGGATCCGCGCTATGCCACCAACGAAGGCCGCGGCGAACACTCCGCGGAGATCAACGGCCTGGTGGGCGAGATCCTCTCGACCCGGTCCACCAAGGCATGGATCGAGCTGCTCGAGCCCGCCGATGTCCTCTGCGCCGAGGTCCAGACCTACGCACAGCTGCGCGCTCATCCCCAAATGAAGCACATGGGTTACTTCGGCGAGTTGCGACAGCCGCCCTACCAACCGCTTGCCGTTCCCTATTTGCCCGGGACCGAGCGCAGCGGTCCAGTGCGCCCTGCGCCGCGAGCCGGTCAGCATACGCAGGAGCTCCTCCGCGAGCTCGGGTACTCGGCGAGCGAAATCGCCGCAATGGAGCGGTCGCGAGCGGTCGTTCAGCGCACTTGACCCGCCCCCACTGGAGTCGAACATGACCTCGCACCTTTCGTGGCTCGTCCGGACCCTTGCGGCAGCGCTGCTCGGGTTGATGCCGTTCTTCGCGCCGGCGCAGGATTACCCGCGCAAGCCCATCCGCATGATCGTCCCTTACCCGCCCGGCGGTCCCACAGACATCCTTGGACGCATCGTGGCCCAGAACCTGTCGGAGAAACTGGGTCAGCAGGTGGTCGTCGAGAACAAGCCGGGCGCGAGCGGAATGATCGGCGCCGACCTGGTCGCCAAGGCGCCGCCCGATGGCTATACGCTGCTCGCGAACGCGTCGATCCACGTCATCAACCCGAGCCTCTACAAGAACGCGACGTACGACGCGCTCAAAGACTTCGCACCGGTGAGCCTGATCGCCGAGGTGCCGCTGGTCCTGGTCGTCGCTCCGGGACTCGAGGTCAAGTCAGTCAAGGAGCTGATCGCCCTCGCGAAGTCGAAGTCGGGCAAGCTCAACTTCGCCTCGTCGGGCAACGCCGCCGCACCGCATCTCGCCGGCGAGGCGTTCAAGATCGCGGCCGGCGTGGACATGCAGCACGTGCCCTACAAGGGCAGCGGCCCCGCGCTGACCGACCTGATGGGCGGGCAGGTGCAGCTGATGTTCGATTCCCTGCCCTCCAGCATCTCGCACGTCAAGTCCGGGAAGCTGCGCGCGATCGCGGTGACTACGGCAAGGCGCTCGTCCGCCCTGCCCAGCGTACCGACGATCGCCGAGTCCGGTGTACCGGGTTTCGATATCAGCACGTGGTACGGCATTTGGGCGCCCGCCGGCACGCCGACGGAGATCGTGAGCAAGCTGTCGGGAGAGATCGCGAAGATCGTCAAGCTTGCGGACGTGCGCGAGCGGCTCGGCGGCCTGGGTGCCGAACCGGCCGGCAACTCGCCCGACGAGTTCGCCGCCTACTGTCGCTCGGAACTGGCGAAGTGGGCGAAGATCGTCAAGGCGTCCGGCGCAACCGTCGATTGAACGGGTCGTTCAGCGCGCGCGACATGTCCAGTCGTCGCGGTGGAAACGCCGCCCAGCCCGCTGCGTCGCCTTCGCTGTTCCGGCCGCGGCCGCTTCGCCGCGCGAGGCGGACGTCGTCGCCGCTGCGGCGGCGCAGATGGCCGGTTTCAAGGTGCCTGCGCGCGTGTGGTTCGTGGACGAGTTCCCGACCACGGAAAGCGCGAACGGCGTGAAGATCCAGCGCACGAGGCTGCGCGACATGGCGCTCGAGCGCCTGCGTCAGGGCAACGCCGCCTGACGACCGCGCCGCACGATTCCCGGAGAAAGGCGTATGCGGTCCTACTTCTTCGAAGACTTCCAGGCGGACCAGTCGTCCGCGTCGGCCTGAGCCGCGCGAAACCTGGAGCGCGATCACATGTCCCTACCGGTGCAATTGCAGGGCAAGCTGGCGCTGCCGGTCGTCGGCTCGCCGATGTTCATAGTCTCCAACGCGGACCTCGTGGTCGCCCAATGCACCTCCGGCATCGTCGGCTCGTTTCCCGCGCTCAACGCCCGACCGAAGGAGGAACTGGAAAACTGGATCGTAGGCATCAAGACCGCGCTTGCGGAATACCGAACCTCGCACCCCGGCGAAGTCGTCGCACCATTCGCGGTGAATCAGATCATCCATCACTCCAACAGCCGGCTCGAGCATGATCTGGAGGTGTGCATTCGGCAGGAGGTGCCGATCATCATCACCTCGTTGCGCTCTCCGGAGGCCGTCGTGAAGCGCGTGCACGGCTACGGCGGGATCGTCCTGCACGATGTCATCAACGTGCGGCACGCCCAGAAGGCGCTCCAGGCCGGCGTCGACGGGTTGATTCTAGTTTGCGCCGGCGCCGGCGGCCACGCCGGGATGCTGAGCCCCTTCGCGCTGGTGAACGAGGTGCGCCGATTCTACGATGGCCTCTTGGTGCTGGCCGGTGCGATCACCAATGGCCGCGGCATCCTCGCGGCCCAGGTCCTGGGCTGCGACCTGGCCTACATGGGCACGCGCTTCATCGCGACGCACGAATCCAATGCGGCCGACGAGTACAAGCAAATGATCGTCGGCGCCACCGCCACCGACATTCTCTACACGCCTTACTTCTCCGGTGTGCACGGCAACTACCTGAAGCCGAGCATCCGCGCGGCCGGGCTTGACCCCGACAATCTCCCGTCAGCCGATCCGTCGAAGATGGACTTCGACAAGCGGGTCGAGAGGCCCAAGACCTGGAAGGCGATCTGGGGTGCCGGACAGGGTGTCGGCAACATCCGGGAAGTCATGCCGGCGCGCGAGGTCATTGCCGGGCTGCGAGACGAGTACGAGAGTGCAAAACAGGTGCTGTCCGCATTGACCGGGGGACTCCGGATGTGAAATCACCCCCGAGCAGGGCGGTCGTCCTTCCTCGCTGCGGGCGAGAGGCGGGATGGACGGAAATCAGCGACTCTTCTTCTGCGGCGCAGGAGCGCTCACTTCCACCTTCACCTCGGCGAGCCCCGCCTTGACCATCCCGATCTGCTGCGCGGCTGCGTAGGAAAGATCGATGATCCGGTCCCCACCGGAGAGGCGGTCATTGATGCGAACCTCGACCGACTTGCCGTTCGCGACATTCGTGACCTTGAGCATCGTCCCGAAAGGATGGTCATTGCTCGCTGCGGTGAGCTTGTTCATGTCGAAGCGCTCGCCGCTCGCGGTCTTGCGGCCCTGGAACTTCTTGCCGTAGTAGGCTGCTTTGCCCGTGCTCGCGTCCGGCGTCGCCGCAGCCGGCGCGGGGCTGGCGGGTGCAGGCGCCTGCGCGAGTTGCGGCGGCGAGGGCGTGGCGGCGCCTGGTTGATTCAAGGGAGTTGCGTGCGCAAGCACTCCGCAGGCGACGCAAAGCACCAAACCGACGGCAATCTCAACACCGATCTTCGTCATGGGGCGTCTCCGGCAGGGACCAGCGCAACCGAAGGATCCAGCGCAAGCGGTTTGCGCCGCGGGTCCGCGGATGAGCTTACCCCATTCGCCTGGGCGCCGTGTTGCGGCAAGCGTCAGTGATGGCCTTTGTGCTCTCGCAGGACGGGTCGCGCGACGATGGATGTCCACCAAATCTCCGGACATCACATGGGGGGAGTGCTCGATTGGTTGGCGATGGCCACCCGGAGTTGCCGCGGTATGGGCAAAGCGACAGCACCGCGCTCGTGAGCGGCGGCCGCCGGCGCGTGCATCCGCGCTGCTTCTATCTAGTGATCGTGATCGCCGCGCTTGCGGTCGCCGACCTGGCCGCGGATCTCCCCGGGCCGGAACAGCACCGAGTGAACGTTTGCATAGGTCGCACCGGCGCGGATCGCCTTGACGAGCCGTCGAACCTCTCCGATGGGGACTGCGCAGCTCGAACCCTTGCCCGGCAACGGCGAGCACCTGGGCGGGCGTGATCGTTCCGCTCACAGTCCCTTCCGTGGACCAGGGCACAGTGGCGTGACCGCGCTGACGTCAATCGGCGCACTGGGGGCTGGAACGCCGGCGGTCTGGCAAAGCCAGACGACGATCCCGCCGACCGTGTGACGCTGGCCGAAGTGGATGTGGGCCTGGGTGACATCGCCTTCGAGGCCCTTGTAACTGAGCTCGTAATCGATCACGTCCCCCTCGAGCTCGGCCTCGAACTTCCCGCGCGCGCCTGTCGATACAGCACCGCGGAGCGCGGAGCGGGGCCGGCGGCCCGGCAATGAAGTGAACCTCGTTGAAACCGGATAGCCGCGCACTGACCTTTCGGTCCTTGCCGCGGCGGTCGTCATCATCAGCCACGGCCACGGAAACCGTCCCTGCGTAAAAGCCGAGCGTCAAGACTGCGAGGCCTGCCGCAGCCGATCCTGGATGAAGCGCTCTCATATGTGCACCCCTTGGCAGCGGGAGGGAGGGGAGGACAGAAGCATCCGCTGCGCCGCATCTGCCGCACCGTGAACATCCCGTGCGGGCGCGCTATTCCGTGAACTCTTTTGATCGGCAAGTGGGCCGGTCCCGTTCGGACAGGATCGGGGACGCCAGGCCCCGGCGTCATGGACGGTCGTAATGAGCTCTCCAGCCGCTCAGAATCGCGCGAAGGTGCGATGCCGGCACCGGAACGAGCCAGTCACGGCACCTTACGACCTGCTAAACGTCGAATTCGCGCAGCAGCCTGCCCGGCCGCCCGCAGTCGCCGATCGGACCGTTCTCGTCCACGACGCGCGTGCCGTTGACCCATACACCGTGCAGGCCGACTGCCGGCGTGTCGATCCGGCTCGCGCCGGCGGGCAGGTCGAAAACGCGGCGCTTCGGCCCGCGGCCCACGGTAGCAGGATCGAAGAGGATGAGATCGGCCCAAGCGCCGGGCGCGAGGCGACCGCGGTCGCGGATTCGATAGAGCGCCGCCGGCTGGCTGGTCACCGCCTGCACGGCGCGCTCGAGCGTCAGGTCGCCGCGGCCGCGGACCCAGTGCCCGAAGAGGTGCAGCCCGAAGCCCGCGTCGCACAGGAAAGACAGATGCGCGCCGGCGTCCGAGAGCGAAATCTGCGCATTGCGCTGATGCAGCAGCTCGCGCACCTGGTCCTCGTTCGTGTTGAACAGCTTGCAGTCCATCATCGCGTCGAGCTCGCCGTCGAGACCGAAGTCGAGCAGCCAGTCGAAGGGGTCCTTGCCGTCGGCCCGCGCGAGTTCCGCGACGGCGCGACCGACGACCCGCGCGTGCTCCGGCCGCTGCGCCGCCATGACCGTCATGTGCTCGAGCGAGTGATAGGAGAAGCGGTTGGGCACGCCGCCGCGGCCGCGAGCTTCGGCCTTGATCGCGCGCCGGAACTCGGGGTCGGCGAGGATGCGCCGGTATTCGTCGGAGCCCTCGGCCTGGATCGCCGGACGCCACGCGATCAGCGCCTCCAGCGGATACGGGTGGCGCAGCGTGAACTCCATGCCGAGCGGGAAGCAGCTGACATGGCCCCATAGCTCGCGTCCACGCTTGCGCGCCGCGTCGATCTCCGCGAACTCGCCGAACACGCGCTCGGGATCGTTCGGATCGACGAACAGGGCGGCGATGTTGACCGGCCGGCCGTTGCGCTCGGCGACCCGCTCCAGCCACGGCACGGTGGTGGTCATCCCCTTGGTCAGCATGAAGACGCCGCGGCCCACCTCGCCCAGCGCGCCGGTGAGCTCGAGCAGCTCGTGCTCGTCGGCGAGGCGCGAGGGCATCGGGATGCCGTTCTCGCCGTTGTGCTGCTCGAGCGTCGAGGTCGAAAAGCCCACCGCGCCGGCGCGCAGACCGTCGACGACGAGGCGCTTCATCTCCGCTACCTCCGCGGCGGTCGCCGCCCGCCTGGCCGCGTCTTCGCGCAGGACATAGGTCCGCACCGACGAGTGGCCGATGAACGAGGCGACGTTCGGCACGATGCCGCGGCGCTCGAGCATGCGGAGGTAGTCGGGGTAGCTCTCGAACTCCCATTCCACCCCTGCCCGCAGCGCGTCGAGCGGCATGCCCTCCACGTGGGTCAGGTTGCGCAGCGTGAGGTCCCGGTCGGCCGGCCGACAGGGCGCGATCGTGAAGCCGCAGTTGCCGATCACCATGCTGGTGACGCCGAGAGCGACCGACGGCGATGCGAACGGGTCCCAGATGAGCTGCGCGTCGAAGTGCGTGTGAAGGTCGACGATGCCCGGCGCGAGCGCAAGCCCCTGCGCGTCCACGCGTTGCCGCCCGCCGCCGACATGATCGCCGATCGCCGCGATGCGGCCGTCCTTGACGCCCAGGCCGCCGCGCCGCGCCGGCGCGCCGCTGCCGTCGATCAACAGGGCGTTGTCGATGACCAGATCATGCATGCTCGCGCGTCCTCCTCGTGCAGGGCGTGTGCTTCGCCAACGAGTCGCGGCGAGCCTACGCGCATGTGCGAGATGATATCAACCGGATTCGCTCTGTCGAGATCAACGCCGCTGGGCGGCCTCGACCAGCGTGGCTCTGGAATGGTCACGAAGTCGTCATGTTCGCAGGTAACACCCGGCCGTTCAAACCAGGACTACTCGATCAGTCGAAGCCCTGCGGGCAACTGCTCTCCGAACAGGTCGTTGCGGTCTGCGGCCACGACCTCGCAATATTCCTGGACGACTCGGATCTGGGCGTTGGTTGCGCCCGACCTCATGAGCTTCTCGACCACCCGGACGCGAACGTCGTCGTGGATGTCCAGTGCGCGCGTGTCGATGCGGCGGCACGCGAACGAAAACACCGCGGTGAGCGGCTGCAGGCCGAGCTTCTTCCAGTCGAGCGACTCCACCTGCGCAAAGCAGTCTTCGACCAGTGCGGCGGGCAGGACGGTTTCGGCAGCGGTATACAGGGGCACTCTGCTCAACAGTCGACAGAGCGCCCAGAAGACGTGCGGCTGATTGCTCGCCTTGCCCTTGAGGACGAGGCTCAGCAGCAGGCGGGCGAGCTCGAGCTTGTCGGGGAGGGCGATGCGTTCGAGACTTCCGAGGAGCCGCGTTCCCTCGACGAATTCCACGGCGGAGGATTTGAACTGGGGCAGCGCCGCGTCGAAGAGCCGCTGCTGCTGCTCGACGTCGAGCCCGCCCGCAGTCCGGCGCCACATCATCCACCAGTTCGACTGGGCGCTCTTCTCCTTCCGGTGCGCGAGGCCGAGATCGAAGCACTGCCACAGCTCGGTCATGCGCCACGGATCGAGCTCGTCGCCATAGCCCGGACGCAACACGAAACCGGCGAGATACAGCCAGGTGTTTTCGTGCGCGAGCGACCTGCCGCGGCGAGTGATCCCGGGTGACAGCGAAGGCCACAAGGACCGCAGCAGCGCGATGCTCCAGCGCTCCCGCTCCTGCCGCAGCAGCCGTTCCAGATCCTTGGTGAGCGACTTGGCGTTGTCCTTCGGGTCGAGCGATTGCTTCTTCCCATAGAAGAGCGCGATGCGCGCCTGCGCCGCCTGCGCGGCCTCGACCGGCACGCCGAGCGCCGCCGGCTCGCCCGGTTCGGCGGGTTGCTGTGCGGGTGAGGGCTTCCGCAGATTGAAGTCGAGCAGCCACTGCTCGCGCGTCTCGTCATCGACCAGGGCGAGCTGCAGGATGCCGAGCTCGGTGAGCCGCGCTTCGAGATGCACGCGGACGCGCTGCGCTTCGGCCTTGCGCGGATTGAACCCGTTGCGACCGAGCGCGAGGGTCGTGTGCAGCGGCGGCAACGGGTGGAAAGCGTCGGCGTCGAGCGCGACGATGGTTCCGGCCGCGTCGCCCGCGCGGCGGTTCGAGGTGTAGGCGGTGAAGCGCACCGGCCGGTTGACCAGCAGGTGAAAGGCCGGCGCGGCCAGCTCGAGCACGCCGCCTTCTTCGAATCCCTTGGGGAGGACGCACACCAAGCGCGGCGTCTTCTCGGCTTCCTGCCGCTGCAACTCGAGGTAGACGCTGCGCGGATAGCCGCCGCGGATGCGCTTCCCGGCCACTCTCGAGCAGGGCGGCGAAATGCGCCGCACCCTGGGCGATCGCGAGGCTCATGTCTTGCAGCGACAGCTGAGCGGGGCGTCTGCCCTGCCAGCTCTCGATGAGCTCAAGCATTCGCTCCTGGAAGAGGCGCGGCCGCAGCGTGCCGCCGACGAACAGCACTGCATCGACGGACCGACCGCTCAGGAACGCCGCCAGATGACGGCTGACGGCGGTATCGGCCGCGTAGGGGAGGCCGATCTCGCGCAGGCCGATCGCCCGACCGCGCGGCATTTCCGCAGCCGGGCTGAGCGGAAAGAAGCCCTCGATCACCAGTTGCTCGACAGCATCCCGCGATACCTCGGCACCGAGCGCCGAGCGAAACAGGCCACCGGCCTCGCCGGCGACAGCGATGGGAAAAACCTCGCCCGCCGCGGCGCCGCCTTCGAAGATCCGCTCTTTGAGCGCCCGGGCCTGGGGGACGAGCTGACCCCATTGTTGGCGCGAGACGCGCTCTTCCGTCCCCGGCTTGAGCAGCCGCTCCATCAGATGCGCCAGGGCGAGGTCGATGTTGTCGCCGCCGAGCAGCAAGTGGTCGCTCGTCGCGATCCGCTCGATCGCCGGCCGTGCGCTCGCCGAAGGGAGCGGGGCGATCCGGAACAGGCTGAAATCCGACGTGCCTCCGCCGATATCCAGCACGAGGACGCTCTGCGGGCGTTCGGCGAGCGCCGGCAAGCGACGGAGAAGCTCACCGCCGGCGGCTGCACCGCCGCTCGCCGCGATCCAGGCATAGAACGCCGCCTGGGGTTCCTCCAGGAGCCTGAGCTCACGCGGATAGCCGGCCAGCGCGGCGGCCTTGCGGGTGAGGGCCTGGGCCCCTTCGTCGAACGAGGCAGGCACGGTGATGACGATGCGCTGCTCGACGAAGGCATTGCCCGGGTCCTGTCGCGCGAAGACGGCATCCCAGGCGAGCTTCAGATGCTCCAGGTAGGCGGCGCTCGCCTCGACCGGTGAGAGGCGCAGTTCTGCGGGAATCTCCTCCGAACCGAAGGGCAGCATCGGCGCCTCGCGATCGACCCCGCCGTGCGCGAGCCAGGACTTCGCGGAATGGATGACCCGCCCCGGCAGCCGGTTCGTCTGATCCTGCGCGAAGCTGCCGATGACGTAGCCGAGCGGCTCGTCGCGAACGTCCAAAACGAACGGGCTGAGAGCGCCCCGAGCGGTCTCGGCTTCCGTCGCGTAGTAGAAGAACGAGGGGAGGAGGGGGCTCTCGCGGACGGCGTCGAGCGAGGCACGCTGGGTGATCGGCAGCACCGCGGCACCCCCGTGCTCCGCCTTCGGATCGACATAGGCGAGAGCGCAGTTCGTCGTGCCGAGGTCGATACCGATTGCATACCGCGGGGTCGTCACCCCGGCCTCCGCACCTGCGGCAGAGAACGGGTTCGGTCCTCGCGCCCGCTCACTCCGCCGAGCGAAGATTGAATTCGAGCTTCCACCTGCGCTCGGACTGGGTGTGCTGCATCCACAGCTCGAGGGTGCCGACCTCGGTCACCAGCGGGTGCAGCGTGACGGGCACGACCTGACCGATCGCCCCGTCCACCGTCGGCAGGGTGAGCGTCAACCCGGAGAGCTCGTCCAGGGAGCGCGTCGCGTTGTCGACGATGGTCCCGACGCGATCACCGGCGCGTATTCCGGAGCTGAAGAAGCGGAACTCCGCCGCCTCGCCCGTGACCAGGCCGAACTGACGGTTCAGCAGCTCGAGCTCGGTCCCTTCCTCGGTGCCCTGGGGCACGATGCAGATGCCTTTGACGGGCGGGACATAGCCCGGCACGGCAGGCATCGGGCTTTCCAGGCCGAGATAGTAGGAGCGGGAAGTTCCGGCGCGAATCCTGATGCCCGCGCCCGAAGCCTGCACCGCGCCGTAGTATGCGGCGCCGCGGGAGACCGCGATGTCGAGGCCCGCGCTCTTCAGCTCCTTGAGCTCGGCATCCGGTTCGAGCCAGGACTGAAGCAACTCGACGATCCGGCGACGAAAGATTTCCGCCTCGAACACGCCGCCGTTGAACAGTACGACGGTCGGCCTGAGGAGCGGCGCGCGTTCCAGGTGCTCGGGATGAGCGATGAGGGCGGCGAGCTTTTCATCCGACTTGACGTTCTCCAGACTGCGCCGAAGGAAGCGCGCCAGGTGCTTGCTCACCGCCGGTTCCGTCGCGTAGTCCAGGCCATATTCCTGCAGGCCCACTGACTTCCTTTGGGCCGGCAGTTCGCTCACGGCGGTGAGCGGGAAGTAGCCATCGACCAGCAGGGAGACCACTTCCTCGCGGGACAAGGCGGTGGAACGGGTGTTGGCGAAAAGGCTGGAGCCGCGCGAGGGGACCGCAATCGGAACTTCCCCCACGCTGTCGTCCGAGAGCAGCTTTTCCTTGGCGCTTCGGGCGCCATGCACGAGGGCCAGGAACTGCCACCGGTCGAGCTCGTGGCCATCGGCTTCGAGCTTGTTCTTGAGCGCGTAGGCCAAGGCGAGGTCCATGTTGTCCCCGCCCAGCAGAATGTGTTCCCCCACGGCGATCCGGTGCAGTTCCAGTTCCTTCGACAGGCCGCGGGGCGCCTCGGCGACGGCGATGAGGCTGAAATCGGCAGTGCCGCCGCCGACATCGCAGACCAGGACCAGATCGCCCGCGGCCACCTGATCGGTCCAGGGAACCGCGCGCTCGTCGGCTTGCGAGTGCGCGATCCAGGCATAGAAGGCGGCCTGGGGTTCCTCCAGCAGCGTGACGCTCGCGAACCCGGCGGCGAGCGCGGCTTCGTGAGTGAGCGTACGCGCGACTTCGTCGAACGACGCGGGGACGGTCAGCACCACATGACAGTCCTCCAGGTCGGGGAGCATCGCCTCGCTTGCCGAGGTGGTACTCGACCGCGTGGCGCATGTGCTCGAGATAGCGGCGCGCGGCTTCCAGCGGCGACACCTTTCCTTCCGCGAGCTCCGATTGCCAGGGCAGGATGGGCGCGCGGCGATCCACGTGGGGATTGCAGAGCCAGGACTTGGCCGACGCGACCAGGCGGTCCGGCACCAGGGCGGCACGCTCGCGGGCGAAGGTGCCCACCACGGCGGTCATGCCATCTGCATCGCCCCAGGGCAAGGAGAAATCCCCCGCGGCGTATTCGTCGGTCGCGGGAATGTACAGGGCGGAGGGAAGCAGGGGCTTCTCGCCAATCACCGCGGGGGCGAGAACCTGGGTGATCTCGATGCCCCGCGCGACCCTTTCTTCCACTTCGCAGATGGAGATGCAGGAATTCGATGTGCCGAGATCGATTCCTATGCTGAACTTTTTCGTCATCGGTTGCTGTATGCGGAAGCTCTCTTGGCGGGACCGGAACGGCTGTTGCCAGCGGCATTTGCCGATCGCCTAGCGGACTTCGACCTCCACCGGCGTGATGATGTTCTGGCCGGCCGGGTCCACGGGACGCGTGAATCGGGGCAGGGCGATCTTCGTCGTCTTCCATCCGCGATGCACGACCACGCCACCGTAGGGCGGCTCGCCATGCACTTTGCCGAGCAGACGGTACTGGTGCGGGTCTGCCGATTTTTCGATCGTGATCCGCTCGCCCTCCTTGCCTGAATGGGCCGGGGAAAGCGCGAGGCATTCCTTGATCACCGCCGCGCAACCCTGGTGGACGACACGCGAGGCGGCTGCCACCTGAGCGTCGTTGAAGGTGGTGATGTCCTCCATCAGGTAGTCGAGAAAGCGCCCTTTTTCCTGCAGCAGCGACAGCAGGATGAGAGCCTCGCCCGTTTGCGATGGTTCCGCCCGCGCGGGCTTCGGCGGCTCGGGGCGCGGCGGCTCGGCCGCGGGCACAGCGCCATTCTTGCGGTCGCGGCGTCCGATGAGGCTTTGCACCGCGATGAAGGCGGCAAGGATCATCACCGCCACATCGCGGTATTGCCAGAAGTTTGCAGGCAGCGCGTCGCTCGCAATGGGCAAGAAGTGCAGGGCGCTGAGCAACAATGCCCCGAGGGCGGCAATCAGGATTCCCATAAGGCGATATTCAGGACGGGAGCGGGCTACAAGCCAGGGAAAGACATCCGGAGATGTCTGGGGATGCTTCGCTGGTCCGAAGCATGCAGGACGGATCGTACCATCGGCTGCCGATGGGATGATGACTCGAGCGTCCGGCACCCGAGAGGCGATTCGGTGCGGTCGCTCACCTGTGCGGGATCTACGGTTGCGGCCCGCGAACGAAGGGTGGGCTCGGCCAGCGTCCCAGCCCGTTAATGCCCCGTTAATCTGACCTTCATAGCATCCTCCCGACGCAACTCAGGGACTCCGATGGAAGTTGTTTCTTACGTTCGCGCCTCCTGCGCGCTCCACTCCCTGCCCCCGGCCGTCCTCGACCGGCGCGGGATGGCGCGCCTCGAGCCGGTTCATCGGACGCACCCGCAGCGGGCGTCGTTCGAGCACTTCATCGCAGCGCGGTTCTACCGCGCCTACGGCGCCCGGGTGGCGCACTTCTCACCCCATCTGCTCGGTGTCCGCGACTCGCTGGCGCAGTGGCAGGCGTCCTCCGGTTACACGCCCGCGCACGGGCGTCGGCTGTTCCTGGAGCAATACCTTGGCCAGCCCGTCGAGGATTCGCTGGCGCGGAGGTTCGGACGACCGGTCGCGCGCGATGGGATCGCCGAGGTGGGCAATCTCGCCGCCGTGTCGGCCGGGATGGCGCGGATCCTCATCCCGCTCCTCGCACGGCATCTACATCGGCTGGGGTACGAATGGGTGGTTTTCACTGCCACCCGTGGGTTGCGCAACTCGTTCCGGCGCCTGGGGCTGAACCCGCTCCGCCTCGCGCGTGCCGACCCGGCGCGACTGCCCGACGGCGGCAGGAGCTGGGGCAGCTACTATGAGCACGATCCTCTCGTAATGGCCGGCAAGATCGCCTGCGGGCTGCACGTCTCGTCGCGTGCATGACCGGGCGACCGTACCCTAGCCGCGACCCGGCGTCCGATGCCCAGCGCCCGGCGCTCTGCGGCACGCGCGAGACGCTCTCCGCGCCCGCGCTGGCCGAGCGCATCGAGCGCCTGGCCGTTGCGTTCCGCCATGCGGCACCCCGTCCCCGGATGCTGGGCGTCCTCGCTGACAACGGGCCGGACTGGGTGGTCATCGATCTCGCCGCCGAGCGCATCGGCCTGCCGGTCGTTCCGCTTCCCGCTTTCTTCACGGTCGCGCAGTTGCAACACGCCGTCGGCGCGACCGGCATGGACGCGCTCTTCTGCGAGACGACGAACGCGGCCCGCGCGCTCGGCTTCCAGCACGCCGGCACGCCGGACGGTGTGAGCGTGCCGTGGTTCCGACGCGCCGGGGAGGCGGTCCCGGTGCCTGCGCAAACGTCGAAGATCACGTTCACCTCAGGCACGACCGGGATGCCGAAGGGCGTTTGCCTCGGCACGGTACAACAGCGGACGGTCGCGCGCGCGCTCGTCGCGGCGACGAGCGGTCTCGGGATCGAACGGCACCTGTCGCTCCTGCCGTTGCCCGTGTTGCTCGAGAACGTCGCCGGCATCTACGCCGCGATGCTGGCTGGCGCCACATGCTGCGTTCCGCCGCTCGCCGAAGTCGGTGTGAGCGGCGCGACGGCGTTCGACCCCCACGCCTGTCTCGCCGCGATCGATCGGTGGCAGGCGCACAGCGTGATCCTCCTCCCGCAGATGATGATCGCGCTGACGGCCGCGCTCGAGGCGGGCGCGCCGCCGCCGTCGCAGCTCCGCTTCGCCGCAGTGGGCGGGGCCAAGGTCGCGCCCTCGCTCGTCGCGCGCGCGCGATCGGCGGGCCTCCCGGCGTACGAGGGGTACGGGCTCTCGGAATGCGCGTCAGTGGTCGCCTTGAACGTCCCCGGTGCGGACCGTCCGGGCAGCGTCGGCCGCGCGCTGGCGCACGCCGACCTGCGCGTCGACGACAATGGCGAGATCCTGGTCTCGCGTGCGGGCTTTCTCGGCTACCTCGGCGCCGAGCAGCAGTCCGGAAACACCGCGTGGCTGCGGACCGGCGATCTCGGACGGCTCGATGCCGCCGGCTTCCTCCACGTCGAGGGACGCCGCAAGCACCTGCTGATCACGTCGTTCGGCCGGAACGTCGCGCCCGAATGGCCGGAGGCGGAGCTCCTCGCCGGGTCGGCCATCGCGCAGGCGGCAGTGTTCGGCGAGGCGCGTCCGCGGCTCTGCGCGGTCATCGTGCCGCGGACGCCGGCCGTGCCCGACGCCGCGATCGAGGCCGAGGTCCGCGCCGCCAACCGCCGCCTGCCCGACTACGCGCAGGTCCGCTTCTGGATTCGCGCCGATGTGCCATTCAGCGCCGAGGAGGGGCTCGCCACGGCGAACGGCCGCACCCGCCGCGATGCCGTCTGGTCGCGCTACGGCGCACGTCTGGACGCCAGCTACCAAACCCAACCCGGAGTCGAAGTCGATGTCGTTCTTTGAACAGCTGCAGCAACGGACCTCCAGCGCGCGCGCCGAGCTGTTCGCGATCCCGGTGATCCGCGAGTGCATTGCGGGGCGGGTGACACGCGATCAGTACCTGGCGTTTCTCACCCAGGCCTATCACCACGTCAAGCACACGGTGCCGCTGCTGATGGCATGCGGCAGCCGCGTGCCGGAGGCGCAGGGTTGGCTGCGCACCGCGATCGTCGAGTACATCGCCGAGGAAGCCGGTCACGAGGAATGGATCCTCAACGACATCGCCGCGAGCGGCGGCGATCCCGGCGCGGTGCGCATGGGCGCGCCCGCGCCTGCGACCGAGCTGATGGTGGCCTATGTGCACGATTACATCGCGCGCCGCAACCCGGTAGGGTTCTTCGGGATGGTGCACGTGCTCGAGGGCACGAGCATCGCGCTCGCTACCATTGCCGCGCAGGCGATCCGGAGCGAGCTCGGCCTGCCGCCCGAGGCGTTCACGTACCTGACTTCCCACGGCGCGCTCGACCAGCAGCACGTCCGCTTCTTCGCCGGGCTGATGGACCGGCTCGAGGATCCGGCCGACCAGGCGGCGGTGACGCACGTCGCGACGATGGTGTTCCGGCTCTACGGCGACATCCTTCGCGCGCTGCCGCGCTTCGACGCGCCCGTGCGGACGTGGCGGGCGGCATGAACGCGCCGCGCTACCGGGCGGTCCTGACCGGCGCCGGCGGCGGCATCGGGGCCGCGATCGCCGCGGCGCTCGCGCCGATGTGCGAGATCCTGCTGCTCGTCGGACGCGACGCCGCGCGGCTGTCCAAGATCCAGCGCGAGCTCGCACGCTCGGGCGCGCGAAGCCTGGCGGTCGCGGCCGATCTCACGACGGATTCCGGCCGCGAAGCAGCGGTGCGTGCGGCCGTGGAGACGCCCGGCGGCGTCGACCTTCTCATCAACAACGCGGGGACGAGCGAGTTCGCCTGGCTCGCCGACCAGAGCGACGAGGCGGTCGAGCGAATCCTGCAGATCAATGCCATCGCGCCGATGCAGCTCACGCGGCGGCTGCTGCCCCTGCTGCACGCGCAGCCGGCCGCGACCATCGTGAACGTCGGGTCGATCTTCGGCTACCTCGGCTATCCCGGCTGCGCCGCGTACAGCGCAAGCAAGTTCGCGCTCCGCGGCTTCACCGAAGCGCTCCGACGCGAGCTCGCGGACGGGCCGGTGAGGGTCGCGTACTTCGCGCCGCGAGCGACGCGCACCGCGCTGAACAGCGACGCGCTCTGCGCGCTCAACGCCGAGCTCGGTGTGGCGATGGACGCTCCCGGCACGGTCGCCGCGGAGCTCGTACGCCTGGTTCGCCGGCCGGCACGCGAGCGGCTGCTCGGGATGCCGGAGAAGCTCCTCGCGCGCCTGAACCAGCTCCTGCCCGGCCTGGTGGACGGTGCGCTCCGGCGGCAGCTGCCGCTCATCCGCCGCTACGCACGAGGCGGCGCACCGGACTCCGCGCCGCCGCTGGCGGCATCTTCAATCCGCACTTCAGGGGGAGGCACTTCATGAAATCGACCGCAATCGCAGTGCTCGCGCTCGTCGCGCTCGCCGCATCGCCGCTCGCGCGCGCGGGGGTGGACGACGATGTCCGCCACCTGCAGCGCGAGTGGGAGGAAATCAAGTACCGCAAGCCGAAGGCGGAGCAGGAAAAGGCGTACGAAGCGCTCAGTCAGACTGCGGGCACCGTGCGCACGAAGTACGCCGAGCGCGCCGAACCGGAGATCTGGTACGGCATCATCGTGGCGAGCTACGCCGGCGCCAAGGGCGGACTCGGCGCGCTCGCGCTCGCGAAGGACGCGAAGCAGGCGCTCGAGCGCGCGCTGGCGCTCGACCCGAAGGCGCTCGCCGGCTCCGCCTACACGAGCCTCGGCTCGCTCTACTACCAGGTGCCCGGGTGGCCGATCGGGTTCGGCGACGACAGGAAGGCACGCGAGCTGCTGGAGACGGCGCTGGCCATAAACCCCGACGGGATCGATCCGAACTTCTTCTTCGGCGATCTCCTGTATCGAAAGGGCGACTACGTCGGCGCGCGCAAGGCACTCGAGCGGGCGCTCCAGGCGCCTTCCCGCCCCGACCGCCCGCTCGCCGACGAAGGCCGGCGCAAGGAGATCGAGGAGTTGCTGGTGAAGATCCGCGACAAGAGCAGCTGAACCGGCGCGAAGTTGAGCGTGCCGGGTACGCGGGAGTATTCTCGCGGATCGAGATTTCCGGCCCGCATTCAAGCCGTCCACCGTGCGCATCCTTCTGGTCGAGGACGACGAGCTCCTCGGGGCCGGCATTCGCGACGCGCTCGAGCGCGCGCTGTACGCGGTCGAATGGGTGGCTGACGGCCCGAAGGCGCTCGCCGCGCTGCAGGCCAGCACGTTCGAGCTCGTCATTCTCGACCTTGGCCTGCCCGGGCTCGACGGCATCGAGGTGTTGCGCCGCCTGCGCGCGGGCGGCGCCGCGACGCCCGTGCTGGTGCTGAGCGCGCGCGACACGGCGCCCGACCGGGTGCTCGGCCTTGATGCCGGCGCCGACGATTACCTGATCAAGCCGTTCGACGTCGACGAGCTGCTCGCGCGGGCGCGCGCGCAGCAGCGGCGGCTGCGCGGTGCGGCGGTCAACGTGATCGAGCACGGCCGCCTGCTGCTCGACCCGGCGGCCCTGGCGGTCACCTACGAGGGCCGGCCCGTCGTCCTCCAGCGACGCGAATTCATGCTGCTGCTGAGACTGCTCCAGAGCGCCGGACAGGTGCTCAGCCGGGCGCAGCTCGAAGAGTCGGTCTACGGCTGGGACGGCAGCGTCGAGAGCAACACCGTCGACGTGCACATCCACAAGCTGCGCAGGAAACTGTATCCGGAGGTGATCCGCACCGTTCGCGGCGTCGGCTACGTCGCCGACCCGCCGCCGCCCGCGCCGGCCGACTGAGCGCAGGCGGTCACCGATGTCCGCGCCCCGCGAGAAGCCGCGCACTGCACGTTCGATACGTACCGTGCTTCTTGCAGGCACGATCGCCGCGCTGCTCGTCGTGCTCGGCGCCGCCGCGTGGGTAAGCTTCGACGCGAGCGAGGAAGAGGCCCAGGAGCTCTTCGACGCACGGCTCGCCACATCGGGTCGCGTGCTCGAGGCGCTGGTGGCCCGGCAGGTCGAGCGGGCGACCGTCGCCGCGCCGATCGTGATCACCCTGCCCGATGGGCTCGAGGCCAGGGACCACGACACGCCCAACCCGCTCGGCCATTTTTACGAGACCAAGATCGCCTTCCAGGTGTGGGACGACGACGGCAAACTGCTCGTGCGCTCCGCATCGGCGCCGGACGCGCCGTTCGCGCCGTTCGCGGCCGGGTTCAGCGCGCAGGCGTTCGGCGAGCGGCAGTGGCGCGTGTTCTCGCTCCGCTCCGGCCACGTTTGGATCCAGGTCGGCGAGCGCGACGACGCGCGGCGGGAGCTGTCGGAAAAGCTCGCGCTCGCGGCGGTCGCGCCGCTGATCGTGAGCATCCCCCTGCTGCTCGTGCTCCTCGGCCTGCTGATCCGCTACGGGCTTGCGCCGCTGTCGAGCCTCGCGCACCAGATCGAGGCTCGCCAGCCCGGCGCGGTCTCCCCGCTCACGCTCTCGCGCACGCCGGCCGAGATCGCTCCGGTCCTCGACGCGCTGAACGGCCTGCTCGGCCGGGTGCAGGACGCGCTCGCGCGCGAGCGGCGGTTCACTGCCGACGCGGCCCATGAGCTGCGCACGCCCCTCGCAGCACTGAAGGTACACGCACAGAACGCGGCACGCGCGACCTCCGCCGCCGAGCGCGACGCGTCGCTCCATCGCATGCTTATCGGGCTCGAGCGCACCGTGCGCCTCGCCGAACAGATGCTCGCGTACAACCGCGCTGCCGCGCCCGGTGAGCCGGCGCAAGTCGAGCCGGTGTCCCTCCGCCGGCTGGTCGCGGAGGTGCTCGACAACCTTCAGCCGCGCGTCCGGGAGCGGGGCATCAAGGTAAGTCTCGCCTGCGAGCCGGTTGCTGCGGAGATCGAGGTCCGCGGCGACCGCCAGAAGCTCGGCAGCCTCGTGAACAATCTGCTCGACAACGCCGTGCGGCACGCCCCGGAGGACAGCGTAGTCGAGGTGGTGCTCCGCGACGACGCCGGCGAAATTTCGCTCGCCGTCACCGACGAAGGGCCGGGCATTCCGCCGGAGTTGCGGGAGCGCGTCTTCGAAAGCTACTACCGGATCCCGGGCTCGGCCGGATCGGGGAGCGGCCTGGGCCTGGCGATCGTCAAGGAGATCGCCCAGGTCCATGGAGCGCGCGTGGAGCTGTCGGAAGGCGCGGGGGCGCGCGGGACGCGCGTCGTCGTACGATTCCGTTCGGGCTAGGAAAGGCCGAGCGTTATCGGGTCATCCGCGGTGCCGGAGGTGTGGTACACCGCGATCAAGCTGTCGCGGGCTCCGGACCCCCACGGCCGTACCACGGCACGGTTCGCGGTGAAACTCAGATCGGAACAGCCGTCGCGTCGTAGGTGAAGAGCCACTCATAGCGCTCCTGCACCCGTTCCTCGCTCCACTCGCGATCGACATAGGCCTGCGCGCCTCCTGGATCGGCGAGCGCCGGGTTATGGAAGCGCTTGGCATTGTCGGCCGCGCCGAGAACCATGCGTCGCGTCCGGGCCTTGCGGGCGTTCTCGTAGCGCTCCAGCGCCGGCTCGATCTCCTCGTACTCGGCCAGAGCGCGGGCGAGCACAAACCCGTCCTCGATCGCCATTACGGCGCCTTGCGCGAGAAACGGCAGGGTCGGGTGGCAGGCGTCGCCGAGGAGGGTCACGCGGCCAACCGTCCACCGGTCCAGCGGCGGGCGTCCCATCAGCGCCCACTTGAACGGCATTTCGATGTTGCGGATCAGGAGGTGGACGTCCTCGTGCCACCCGCGGAAGTCGTTCGCGCATTCGGCGACCGTGCCCCGCGCGCTCCATGACTCGACCCGCCAGTCGCTCCGCTCCACGGCGCCGACGAAGTTCATGAGTTCGCCGCCGCGCACCGGATAGTGCACGACGTGCGCGCCGGGCCCGATCCAGTTGGTGCCGACCAGCCGCCGCATGTGCCCGGGGAGGCGCGACGCGCGGATCGCGCCTCGCCAGGCAATGATGCCGGTGAACTCCGGCGCGTCGGCGCCGAAGAGCGCTTGCCTGATCACGGAGTGCACCCCGTCGGCGCCGATCAACGCGTCGCCGGTCGCCTCGCCGCCGTTGAAGCGCAGTGTCACCGTGCCGCCTTCCGCCCTCATCCCGACGCAGCGGGCACCGAGATGGATCGCGTCGGGCTTCTCGCGCCGCACGGCTCCCGCCAGCGCTTCCAGCAGGTCCGGCCGGTAGAGAGTGAAGTACGGATACCCGTATCGCGCAACCGAGACTGCGCCGAGATCGAACAGCTTCCAGGTCTGCCCGGTGCTCCAGAGGCGCACTTCCTTGCCGGTTGCTTCGCACGCGAGCCGCTGCAGCTCATCGCCGATGCCGAGCGCGTAGAGCACCCGATTCCCGTTCGCGCTCACCTGCAATCCGGCTCCGACCTCCTTCAGCTCCGACGCCTGCTCGTAGACATCGACGTCGAAGCCCCGCTTGAGCAGTGCGGCCGCGGCGGTCAATCCGCCGATGCCGGCGCCCGCGATGAGGATGTGCGGCTTGCGAGGCGATGTGACCATTGTCATTCCCTTTACGCTCGTCGATCGAGCTTGGCGCCCGAAGCCTTCACCACCTTCTCCCAGCGGCCGATCTCGGCGGCGATGAAACCTGCGAACTGCGCGGGTGTGTCACCGGCCGGTTGCAGGCCTTCACGCGCAAGCAGATCGCGGATCTCGCGCGTGACGAGTGCCTGGCGGAGCACCCCGTTCAGCCGTGCGACGATCTCGGGCGGCGTGCCTGCCGGGGCGACGAGCCCGCTCCAGAAGCTCACCTGGAATGCTGGCAACCCCCCTTCCACGACCGTCGGCACGTCCGGGAGCGGATCGCGCTCCGTCTGCGTGATGGCGAGGCGCTAAAGCATCGCGGAGAGCATCTGCCGGCCCACTTCCAGCGGCGGGAGCAGCGCCCTGATCATCTGCTTCGGCGTCATGCGATCGGAGCGGACGCTGAGCGACATCGCCGCGACCGTTGCCCCCGAGCCGTCCCGCACCGGCACCGCGATCGAACGGAGCCCGATCTCGTACTCCTCATCGCTCAGCGCGAACCCGTTCGCGCGTGCCTTCCTGATCTCGTCGAACAATTGGCGATGACCGCTCTTGGTCTTGTACGTGTACTTCATTGGACGTATGCCGGCGAGGAAGCGCTCCACCTCGGCGTCGGAGCGCCCGGCCAGCACCACGCGCCCAGTCGAGGTGCAGTAGGCGGGCAGGCGGGTTCCTACGCCGATCGCGACCGACACGATGCGGCGGCTCGCCGACCGCGCGAGGAAGACGCTCTCCGTCCCATCGAGAACCGCCAGCGACGCCACCTCGTCGGTCTTGTCGCCGATCATCTGCAGGATCGGCTGCGCGAGCTTGGGCAGTGGCGCCGCGGCGAGATGCTCGTGGCCGAGGCGCAGCACCCGGGGCGTCAGCCAGAAGAACTTCCCGTCGGACTCGGCGTAGCCCAGCTTGACCAATGTCAGCAGGTGACGGCGGGCGGCTGCACGCGTCAGGGCCGCCTTGCGTGCCACATCGCTCAGCGTGAGGCGCGGATCCTTCGCACCGAACGCCTCGATGACGGCGAGTCCCTTCTCCAGCGCACCGACGTAGTCGCGCTCCTTGATCTGCACGCGCCTGCCCCCTTGATCCGGCGTTTGTGCGCATAGCGTACATCCTGACGCCGTTCGTTGACAATAGTCTCTCGTGCTACCCACAATGACGTCAGATGGAGTGTGCGCACACCGCACGACCCCGGGGGCAGAGACCCGGCTCGCGATCCACACGAACTCTCCCACCACCTGGAGCCGAGATGACACGACGACTCACCGCGCTTGGCCTGATCGCAGCCGCCGGGCTCGTCCCGCTGGGTGTGCACGCGCAGGCGTCGACCGGCTATCCCGCCAAGGCGATCCGCATCATCGTGCCCTTCCCCGCCGGGGGGACCGCCGACTCGATTCCCCGGATCGTCGCGGAAAAGCTCAACGCCAAGTGGGGGCAACCGGTGATCGTCGAGAACCGGCCCGGGGCGGGCGGGAACATCGGCGCCGAGCTCGTCGCGCGCGCAGAGCCCGACGGATACACCCTGCTCGCCAGTCCGCCGGGCCCGCTGACGATCAACCAGTCGCTTTACAAGAGCCTCGGCTACGACCCGGCGAAATTCGCGCCGATCTCGCTCGTCGCGACGATGCCGAACGTGCTGGCAGTTCGGCCGACGCTTGGCGTGAACTCGGTGGACGAGCTGATCGCACTGGCGAAGAAGGAGCCTGGGAAGCTGACCTACGCCTCGCAGGGCAACGGAACGACCTCGCACCTCACCGCGAACATGTTCCAGTCGATGACCGACACGCAGCTCGTGCACGTGCCCTACAAGGGCACCGCGCCGGCGTTGACCGATCTCATGGGCGGACAGGTGGATCTCATGTTCGACAACATCACATCGTCGCTCGCGCATTACAGGGCGGGCCGGATCAAGATCCTCGGCGTGGCGGCGGCGGCCCGCATCCCCGAGCTGCCGAACGTTCCGACGCTCACCGAGGCCGGAGTGCGCGGGTTCCAGGCGGGAAGCTGGGTAGGCATCGTCGGCCCTGCCAATACCCCCGCCCCGATCGCCGCCGCGATCAGCCAGGCAGTCGCCGAAGCGGTGAAGACCGCGGACGTGCAGAAGAAATTTTCCGACGTCGCGGCGCAGCCGGTCGGGAACACGCCGGCGGAAATGACGGCCTTCCTCGCGCAGGAAGCCGCGAAGTGGCGCCAGGTCATCCGCTCCGCGAATGTGACCGTGGACTGACGACGGACAACCTGGAGCAATCGAAATGAGCGAGACCATGACGCGAGTGAACATGTCGGCGCCGGCCCGGGAATGGGCCGCCGGGCAGCTTACGCGGGTGCCGTTCTGGCTCTACAGCGATTCGGAGACCTATCGCGCAGAGCAGCAGCGGATCTACCGGGGCCCGGTATGGAACTATCTGTGCCTGGAGGCCGATCTCCAGCAGCCGGGAGATTTCGTCTCCACCTTCGCCGGCGAGATGCCGGTCGTCGTGGCGCGGGATCTCGACGGCGAGATCTATGCTTTCGAGAACCGGTGCGTTCACCGCGGCGCGCTGCTCTGCCTCGAGAACTCGGGCAACGCGAAGGGCTTTACCTGCGTCTACCACGCGTGGGCGTACGACCTGCAGGGCAACCTCAAGGGCGTCGCGTTCCAGGAGGGCGTGCAGGGCAAGGGCGGCATGTCGAAATCCTTCTGCCTCGAGGAGCACTCGCCGCGGAAGCTCCGGATCGAGACGCTGTGCGGGCTCGTGTTCGGCAGCCTGAGCGACGACGTGCCGCCGCTGGAGGAGTACATCGGCGAAGCGGTCCTGGCGCGCATCCAGCGCGTGCTGCGAAAGCCTCTCGCGGTGCTCGGCCGGTTCACCCAAGCGCTGCCGAACAACTGGAAGCTCTACTACGAGAACGTCAAGGACTCCTACCACGCGAGCCTGCTGCACCTCTTCCTCACCACGTTCGAGATCAACCGGCTGACGCAGCGCGGCGGGCTGATCGTGTCGCCCGACGGGGGCAACCACGTCAGCTACTCGATCATCGACCAGGCCTCGCCGGCGGGCAGCGAGTACAAGGACCAGGGGCTGCGGGTGGACAACGCGGAATACCGGCTGAAGGACCCGAGCTTCCTCGAAGGAATCGACGAGGTGGGCGACGGCATCACGCTCCAGATCCTCTCCGTCTTCCCGGGCTTCGTCCTCGGCCAGATCCATAACAGCATCGTCGTGCGGCAGGTCGTGCCCAAGGGGGTGAATCTGACGCACCTGAACTGGACCTACATCGGCTTCACCGACGACTCGCCAGAGATGCGACGTCGGCGCATCCGCCAGTCGAATCTCGTGGGCCCGGCGGGGCTCGTCTCGATGGAAGACGGCGCGGTGGGCGGATTCGTCCAGCGGGGCGTCGTGGCGGCCGAGGAAGAGAGCGCGATCGTCGAGATGGGCGGCGACGACACCTCGTCGCAGGACACGCGGGCAACCGAGGCGTCGGTTCGCGGGTTCTGGAAGGCCTACCGCCGTCACATGGAGCTCTGAAATGGACGACACGGAGCTGCTGTTCAAGATCAGCCTGCTGAACTCGTCCTACGCGCGCTGCGTGGACAACGACGAGCTCGAGGCCTGGCCGGAGTTCTTCACCGACCCCTGTCTCTACGTGGTCACGACGGACGACAACCACCGCCGCGGGTACGAGGCGGGGCTGATATACGCCGACACGCGCGGCATGCTGCACGATCGCGTATCGGGGTTGCGCGAGGCGAACATCTTCGAGAAGCAGCGCTATCGGCATCTCGTCTCGATGCCCACGCTGCTGGGCGTCGTCGACGGCACCGCCAAAGCCGACACCCCCTTCGCGGTCTACCGCATCATGCGCGACGGACGCACCGATCTCTTCGCCACCGGGCGTTACCTGGATTCGTTCCGGCTGCAGCCGGAAGGGGGTCTGCGCCTCGCCGAGCGGATCGTCATCTGCGACAGCTCGATCGTGGACACGCTGCTCGCGATACCGCTCTGAGCCGATGAGCTACACGATCCGGGTCGCGGGTTCGGAGATCGCGTTCGGCTGCGGGCCGGAGACGACGATTCTCGATGCCGCGCAGGCTGCTGGATACGCCATGCCTTACTCGTGCCGCAGCGGCGTATGCGGCAGCTGCAAGGGCCGCGTGGCCGCGGGACAAGTGGCCGTAACCCGTGCGCTCGATGGCCTCTCCGCGGCGGAGCGCAACGCGGGGTATACGCTCCTCTGCCAGGCGAAGCCGCGCTCGGATCTCGAGATCGTCCCGCGCCAGATCGAGCGGGTCGATCCGAACGCCCGCAAGCTCGTGAACGCGAAGGTCTACCGGGTCGAGCGGCCGGCCGACGACGTCGCAGTGCTGCAGCTGCGCTTCCCGGCCGGGACGCGGGTCAAGTTCAAGGCCGGTCAGTATCTCCAGATCGTGCTCGACGATGGCGAGCGCCGCTCGTTCTCGATGGCGAATCCCCCGCAGCAGAGCGATGGCGCCCAGTTGCACGTGCGGGTGGTGCCCGGCGGGCGGTTCTCCGAGCAGGTGCTGCCGGGGCTCAGCCCCGGGAAGGCGCTACGGGTGGAGCTGCCCCACGGCGACTTCTTCCTGCGCGAAGCCTCGAGCCGGCCCGCGGTCTTCGTCGCGAGCGGGACGGGGTTCGCGCCGATCAAGTCGATCCTCGAGGACGCTTTCCGGCGCGGCGTAGACCGGGAGATGGTGCTCTACTGGGGCGCCAGGAAAGCAAGGGACCTGTACCTCGCCGAGCTCCCCGCAAAGTGGGCGGCGGAGCGGCCCAAGTTCCGTTTCGTGCCGGTGCTGTCGGAGGCCGACCCCGCCGACGGCTGGACCGGTCGCACCGGGTTCGTGCACAAAGCGGTGATGGAGGACTTCTCCGCGCTCGCGGGTCATGAAGTCTATGCCTGCGGCGTCCCGGCGATGATCAACGCCGCGCGACGCGACTTCGAAGCCGAGCGCGGCCTGCCGCCGGAGGATTTCCACTGCGATGCGTTCGTCACGCCCGCAGACGTCGCGGGAGCGGGCCGATAGCGCAAGAACGGTGGGGTGTTCCGAACGCGCCCCGCCCGTTGGATGAGACTTGAGCGCGGCTAGTGGACCAAGCGCAACGGTGGAAGACAAGCGCTTTTTCATGCCCGACAGGCGGGCAGTCGTTCGGAGCTCAGCGCAGTCCGAAGGCAGCGATGATGCCGTTCAGCGTCACGGAAAGCAATACGGAAGCAGCGAACAGCGGGATCAATGCTGCGACCGAGGCAACGGCTTTCTTCGCGTAGCCCCAATGGCGTCGCCGCGCAATGACGATCCAGGCAAGGGGCGCAAGGAACATCAGGACGAACCAACCCACGAAGTTCAGCAGGGGAATGCCGTAGTAGATGTCACCTTGCACATGCCACACCCAATACCCGATCGCGACGGCGATCGGATCTATGAACAGATCCACCAGCACGGCGATCAAGCCGGTAGCAAGCGGCACCTTCCACCACAACCGTGGCTGAGTGAGCATGTCTTCGCCGCGTCTCGCCAGGATACCTTCTGCGATGAAAAGACAGCTTCCGGTCACGCCGATCCAGCCAAAGAAAATGAAGGTGAAAACCCAAAGCGGGGATTGGCCGGGATAGGCATAGTTCTGCGCGACGAAGGAGGAAATGAAATCCATGATTGCGGTAAAGGCGCCCGATACGATGACAAAAGCCACCGTGTCCGCTCCGCCAAAGCGCCACCGGACAAAAGCGAGGACAGGCAGGGCAAAAACAATGGCGCTGACAAGAACGAGGTCGAAGTCAGGCGTCACGCCGCTCTCCGCTTGGCTCTCGCCAGATAGAGGCCCAGCGGCAACAGCGGCAGAACGACAAGCCAGAGAAGATCCACAGCCCCCGCCGCAGCGCCCGTGAGAAACCAGCCTAGAAGGTTGATTGCATAAAAGGCCGCCGGCAGCCACCGGCCAGGACGAGTCTCCCGCTTATCGATATGGTCGTTGCGCATCTTGCCTCCTGCACGCGCGCGAGGCCGGTTAGCGACCGCAGCGGCGATACTTGTACTGTAAGCGATCGATGGACGACAATCTTCCGCTTCGGTCTCGAAGCGCGTGCACATCCGCGCTCGTACTACCGGGAAGCGGCATGAACAGAAACGTAGTAGCAGTTGACCCACGAGAGCCGGAAGACGAGCATGCGCAGCGTGAACATCGACGACCTCATTGAGGACCGCCCGAGCGAGGGCGTGTTCCGCGTACGCCGCGACGTCTTCCGTGACCCGGAGATCTTCGAGCTCGAGATGAAGCACATCTTCGAGGGCACGTGGGTCTTCGTGGGGCTCGAGAGCCAGATTCCCAGGCCGCACGATTTTTTCACGACTCACATCGGTCGTCAGCCGGTCATCCTGATGCGCGACGGGGACGGCCAGATCGGCTGCTTCATGAACACGTGTCGCCATCGCGGCACGATCGTGTGCCCGTTCATAAGCGGCAATCAGAAGCTACACGTCTGCCGCTATCACGGCTGGACCTACGACAGCAGCGGGCGGAACGTTTCCGTCTCTCAGCAGCGCGACGGCCAGTATCACGTGTCGTTCACGTCGCAGGATCACAATCTCCTGCGCGCGCCGCGACTCGAGAGCTATCGCGGTCTGATGTTCCGCCAGCCTGTCGCGCGACGTCGTTCCCCTCGAGCAACATCTGGGGGACGCGCGCGCTTTCATCGACCTCGTCGTCGATCAGAGCCCGCAGGGCCGCCTGGAATTCGTGCCGGGCTCGGTGACCTACACTTTCGACGCGAACTGGAAGCTGCAGTTCGAGAATGGCCTCGATCATTACCATTTCGCGCCGACGCATGGCTCCTACATCGACCTCCTGCAGGAGCGCGCGAAGACGGCGCCCCCGTCGGGGGTGAGCGCCTCGCAGAAGGACGAGAACGAGCCGGAAGGGCAGGGCAGCTTCAGTTTCGCGAACGGCCACGCGGTGATCTGGTCCATCCGCAACGTCAAGCGGTTCGGCCGTCCGCTCGACTCCGACGCGCGGTATTTCGACGAGGTCCGCACCCGCGTGGGGGGCGTTCGCGTCAAATGGATGCTCAGGCAGCGCAACCTGACCATCTTCCCGAACCTCCAGATCATCGACATCACCTCGCTGCAGTTCCGGACGTGGCGGCCGCTCGCGCCGGACAAGACCGAGATGACGTCGCACTGCGCGGCTCCCGCCGGGGAGACTCCGGAGGCGCGTCGAGTGCGGATCCGCAACTACGAGGATTTCTTCAACCCGAGCGGCCTCGCGTCCTCCGACGACAACGTGATGTACGAATACTCGCAGGCGGGGTAAGGCGTGCGGGCGGACCCACCGACATCATCGCGCGCCTCGTGGCACAAAATGAACCAGCGTCCGAGCGCGCTGCTCCGGAGAACGCAACGCCGCCCGAGCGCTGCCAACGCTTTGCGACCCCTAGGGGTGCGTGCTTCTGGAGATGTCCGTGCCCAACGGGAGCATCTGGGTCCCCGGATCGCGGATCGTCGGCCGTCCCGCCGACGGCACAGGGGCTTGGGCCGAAGCCGGAGTCTGAGGTCGGGGCAATTCGGCCGCCATCACCGGCGAGGGCACGGCCCTCTGATCCGAGGCCACGGTCTGGGATGCGAGCCCGGCACTGGTGGTGGTCGCCTCCGGCGGCGCGGGGGTTGCGCGCGGCGCGGCTGTCTGGACGCTTCTGCCTGGCCTTGCGCGGGATCGCGCGCTCTGCGGTTTCGGGGGCGGAGAGGCTGCGCGTTGCGACGGCTCTTCCTGTGGGAGCTTGACGAGAAGCTGCCCGTTCAATACGCGGTTCTGATCCAGCAGCCGATTCATCTGTCGCTCGGCGGTGCTCATAAGGTCCCGCGCTTCCTCGATCACCTCGCTCTGCGAGGTGAGCTCGGTGACCAGGCTGCGCTGATATGCGAGCGACCATGCGACTCCGAGGATCACCAGCGCGCCGGTGACGAGGAAGCGCCAGGAAGGAAGACGAAGGCCACGCCTTCCGCTCCGGGCTCGCAGGAGGATCTCCATGTCGCCCGTCCGGTCCGGATCGTTCGGGTGCTCCCGCACCCGGTCCAGCTCGTCGCGGAGCTGCTGGTTTTCGCGCCGCATCTTTCTCACGTCCAGGGCATAGACGACGAGCGCTGCGACGCCGATTGCGACCGGAACGACGATCGTGAGCGCGGGTGCGAGAAAGACCCATCCCCCTTCCATACGACACCGCCTTTCGCGCAATTGCCCGGTGAGCGTCCAGCGCTCCCGGAACGATGCGCATCGTTTGGTTGCGAGGTGGAAAGAATGAGCGCCTGCGCCGCGATTCGCAACATTTCCGTGGCGCCAGGGGCCTCCCGGCGTGTAAATACCTACAGTCGTGCAACAGGCGGAGGGCTATCACAGCAATCTGTGGCCCTGGGCTTGGGTCCGCAGAAGCCGGCGCGCGGCGCGCTGGAGCGCGCCGCGGCGACCCTCGGGAACCGGGTGCACCAAGGCTGGCCTCAGGCAAGGAAGCGGCGACACCAGGACGCGGCGATCGTCTTGCCGACGAGGCGGTTTCCTGATGGCGCCCTCGAGTCCCGCGAAATGGGCGCTGCTGCTGCAACGCAGCATGATGACACAGGCATCAAAACCGGGCTGGTCGTTCCCGAGTTCGCCGCCGCTGCGCCTATCGATCGCGTGCTCCTCGTCGAAGGCGCACTCTGTTGGCGATCGAGAGCCGCTCTCTACCCGCTGTTCTTATCCCCGGCACGCTCCGGCCGAAGATGGCGGCCTCGCGTTCAGCGCGTCTTCGGTGCGAGCTTGCCCTCGAGGGCCTCGATATTGCGCTCGCGGGTCTCGATGTCGCGCTCGCGCGCGTCGAGGATGTGACGTAGCTGGGCGAGCGCTTTCTCCAAATCGGCGATGCGCTGGCGCGCTGCAAGGAGCGCCCGCTCGCGCGCGGCGAGATCGTCGGCCGCGTCATCGCCCCGCAACGTGAGCTGGTCGCTGCGCGGGGCGGGCGCCGGCGGTTTCGCGGCGGCGCCTCGCGCTTCGCGAGCGAGCGCCGGTGCCTGGCTCGGCGGGCCGGCAGCCACCGCGCCGCCGAGACGCCGGCGGTAATCGTCGAAACCGGCGCGGCTCTCGGCGATGACCCGCTTCGCCTCCTCGAGCGCGATCGCCGCGCCGTCCTCGGGTGACGGGATGGTGAGGACACTCCCGGCACGCAGCAGGTTGAGGTTGTCGTCGATGAACGCGTGCGGGTTGGCGCGGAAGATCGCGACGATCATCCGCTCGACCGATGTGCCATCGCGCCGCGTCGCCTGAGCGATCTTCCCCAGCGTCTCGCCGGGTTGCACCTTGTGCGTCCCTGCGCCCTGCGCGCGCGGTGCGGCAGGCTTGGGCGTCGTGGCGGCCTGCACGCGCGGTGCGGCAGGCTTCGGTGTCGCCGCTTTCGGCAACTCCTCTGCCACTGGCGGCACAGGGGGCGGCACAGGGGTCACAGCGAGCGTAGGCGCCGTGTCCTCGGGCGTGAGGAGGAACGTGTACTGGCGCAGGATACGCCCGCCGTTCCACGAGAGCTGAAGCAGGAGATCGACGAGCGGCTGGCTGACCGGCTCGGTCGATGTGAGTCGCAGCACGTAGCGGCCGCTGGCCGTACGCTCGATGGTTGCCCGGACGATGTCGCTCCGCGGCGACGGCGTCACGTTGGCGCCGAACGCTTCCGGCGGAGCGAGGCTCGCCGCGAGCGAGTCGCGCTCGTCGCCGCGGATCGCGACGATGTCGATCTCGGCGTTGAGCGGCTCGCCGATCTTGGACAGCACCGTCAACTTGCCGAGGCCCGCCGCGGTGGCGGCGAGTGGCACGGCGGCCAGCACGGCGAACATGACTTGGCGGATGAGCACAGGCATGACGGCTGCGATTATTTCAGAACCGCGCCGATCCGGGCCGCGCGCGCGTCGGCAATGACGCGTGCAATTGTTGCGTGGCGTTTAACCATTTCTGGACTCCAGAGATCGGCGAGGCAATCCATGCAACCCGGCGGCTGCCCATGGACAAGCGCCAAGTTTGTACCGGATCGCGAACCGCGAGCGCGTCGAGCTTTCACCACAGTTTCGCGATGGCTGCTTCGTGGCCGAAGGGTATCGGCACTCGTGGGCGGCAGCGTGCGTGCAACTACAACAAGCGCTCGCCAGTGGCCCTCTATCCCGCGGGTGTGATCTCATAAGTTATTGAAAGAACGACAGTTTAAGCCTGAGCAGCAGCATGAGGGTGAAACGCGAGCGAGCGCTCGGTTCAGTTCGCCCGACCGACGCAACCACTTCATATAGTAGCCGTGATGATGCGTGGAAGTGTCCAGGCATTGGTCGCGATGTCGGAGTTTTCTTCCGGTAACGTCCTCATTCAAGGATGGATGGCACGTACGAGAGTATGCACGCGTTTGCTTCGCTTGCGTCCCTCGGACCCTAGCGCCCGCGCGACTGAAGTCCGCCCCCGTCGGGGAAAGACGACACTACCCCTTTGGCAATGCCAGCATCGGGGCAAGTCGGACGCCCGCTTTCCCTCGCTGCCCGATACGCGAGGATCTCAAGCCCTTTGAACACCGGCACATGCTTTTCCTTGAACGCAGAGTTGCGTCGCCTTCGCGTTCCGTCTTCGCAATCGCCGCCATCACGTCCTGCTTGCAGCGTCTTCGACCACGTCGTCAGCGGCATGCGGGTGAAGGTTGAAGGTCCATTTGCGCGCCGCTGCATCGGCGGCGCCGCGCCGCGCGCCGGAGCGCCCGAAGATGCGTTGGCCGCCGACCCCGGGGATCAACGATCAGAACCAGGCGATGGTGGAGGTGATGTTTGCCGTTCCTCCAGCGCATCCGTTCGGCTAGGCGTGCTCCGGTCGCGCAGGCTCACGTTTAACGGCATATATCGTGATGTGCTCAATGGACGTCCGCCGCTCGCGTGATGACTCTATGCAATGCCCCTGCACATCGCGCAGCGCGGCCACGACCGCGAGCCGTGCTTCTTTAGCGAAGAGGACTACATTTACCCCCATTCCTCCGCGTGCGCAATTCTGGACCGGCACACATAGCCCATGCGAATCGCTCGGATTCGTGTGCGGCTTTGGAGGGCGCCTCACCACCGGCCGGCGAAAGCCGGCCTCTTCATCCGCGGGGAATGGTAGGCTTCGCGCGACGATGCCGTCCTCGCCGGTCCACTCGGCAGCGCTCACCTGCCATCCCGACGTTCGCAGCCATGCGGTGCATAGCGTCCGAGTGAGCGTACGGCGATCGCCGGGCGGAATGCTCGCGGTCAGCTATTCGCTCGAGGGAAACCTCGCTCGCCTGCGCGTTCCGGGACCCCGCCCGCCACGCATCGCCGAACGGCTCTGGGAGCACACCTGCTGCGAGATCTTCATCGCGCGCAAAGGGCTGGCCGCGTACCATGAGTTCAACCTCGCACCTTCCGGCGAGTGGGCGGGATACGCGTTTGCGCGCTACCGCCACGGCACGCTCCTTGCGGACGTCGACCTGGATCCCCGGGTCGCGGTGCGCGGCGCTGCGGAAAGTTGGGCGCTCGACGCCGTGATCAGCCTCGACCGACTCTCGCCGATGCATGTCGACGCCCCGCTTTCGCTCGGGCTTTCAGCCGTGATCGAAGACGATACCGGAGCGCTCTCCTACTGGGCCCTGCAGCATCCGCAGGGCGGTCCGGATTTCCACCATCGCGAGGCGTTCGTTCTGGAACTCGAATGAAGTTCGGAATTGATCGCTTGCTGCAGGATCCGGCGCTGCGAAAGCCGCTGGCGGGCTGCCGGGTGGCGTTGCTCGCGCATCCCGCGTCGGTGACGCGCGATCTCGTTCACTCCCTCGACGCGCTCGCGGCGCTCGGGGACATCGAGCTCGCTGCGGCCTTCGGCCCGCAGCACGGATTGCGCGGCGATAAGCAGGACAACATGATCGAATCGCCGGACTTCACCGACCCCGCGCACGGGATCCCGGTCTTCAGCCTCTATGGCGAAGTGCGCCGTCCCACCGCGGCGATGATGGACAGTTTCGACGTTCTGCTAGTGGATCTGCAGGACGTGGGCTGCCGGATCTACACCTTCGTCACGACGCTGCGTTACGTTCTCGAGGCGGCCGCCGAACGGGGTAAGCGGGTCTGGGTGCTCGACCGTCCCAACCCGGTGGGGCGTCCGGTCGAGGGACTCCTGCTGCGCGCCGGCTGGGAGAGTTTCGTCGGCGCGGGACCGCTGCCGATGCGCCATGGCTTGACGCTCGGCGAGCTCGCCACGTGGTTCGTGCGCATGCTCCGATTGAACGTGGAGTGCGAGGTGGTGACCATGGAGGGCTGGAAGCCGGCTCGCGCACCGGGGTACGGCTGGGCAGTCGAACGCGCGTGGGTAAACCCGAGCCCGAATGCGCCCAATCTCTGGATGGCGCGCTGCTACGCCGGAACCGTGATGCTGGAGGGGACCACGCTGTCGGAGGGGCGGGGGACGACGCGGCCGCTGGAGCTCTTCGGCGCCCCTGATCTCGAGCCGCGCGCGCTGATCGCAACGATGGAATCCCTGGCGCCCGGCTGGATGCGCGGCTGCCGGTTGCGGGCTTGCTGGTTCGAGCCCACGTTTCACAAGCACGTCGGCACGCTCTGCGCAGGCATTCAGATCCACGTCGACGACGCGGCCTACGAGCACGATGCGTTTCGTCCGTGGCGGCTCGTCGCTCTTGCATTCAAGGCCATTCGAGCGCTCCGGCCCGACTACGAGCTGTGGCGCGACTTCCCGTACGAGTACGAGCACGGGCGTCTCGCCATCGATCTGATCAACGGCAGCGAGCTGTTCCGCGAGTGGGTGGATGACGCCGCTGCTACAGCGGCCGATCTCGATGCGCTCGCGAAGCCCGATGAGGAGGGGTGGCGCGAGGAGCGGGAGGCGGTGCTGCTTTACCGCTGAACAACGGCACCGCGTTCGACTAACGCGGGAGCTCGAGTCGAGCCTGTCCCCTCAGGAACTGGATGAGCAGCTTGCTTACCTCCTCCGGCTGCTCTTGCTGTACCCAGTGCCCGGCCCCCTCCACCAGATGACACCCGAGCATTCGCGTGCAGGCGCCGTTCTGCATCGTCTCCATGTCGCCCGGCTTCTGATGGATCCCCCAGTCGCTCCTTCCCGCGATGAAGCATGACGGCACATCGATGGTGAGCCCCGAGAACGTCTGGAGCTCGGCGTCGTACTTGCCGGTCGTCCGACACCGGTACCATTGCAGGCCGCCCTGGAACCCGGTCCGGGCGTACTCGGCGCTGTAGACGCTGAGCTCGTCGTCGGGAAGCCACTTGCACGCTGCGATCGCGGTCGCAGACGGCATCTCCGGTGCCACCGTCTCGGCCATGCCCTGGTCGAGATCCATGATGTAGTAGGTCGGCAGCCTTGCCAGCTCGTCCGCGGACCACGACTTGAGCGGGAAGGGTTTGTTTCCTTTCCAGTCGGCACTCTTGTAGTGGTAGTAGGCGCGGAGAAACGCGTGGAGACCCTGCGGGCTGTTCCGCATGTCGCCGTCGGCCTCGCGTGTCGAGTAATACCACTGGTAGTGCTTCCGCGGCCGCTTCAGCGCGGCCAGCTCTTCATGGATACCGGCACCAGGGAGGGCGGCGCGCCTTTGCGGTGGATGCTCGGCGGTGTTGAACGGCAGCGGCGGCGGACCTGCAAACGGCGCGCTCATCAATGCGACCGAGCGGAACACGTCCGGCCGGATGAGCGAGCAGTAAGCTGCGACGGGCGAGCCAAAGTCGTGCCCGACCACGGCCGCGACTGACCGGTACCCGAGACCCGAGACGAGCCCCAGCGCATCCCTCACCAGGTTGAGAAGACGGAACGAGCCGAGGTCGCCGTCGTAGTCGCCGTCCCAGCCCGTGGTGCGCCCGTAACCGCGTTGGTCGGGAGCGACCACGTGATATCCGGCGGCCGCGATGGGCAACATCACCTTCCTCCAGCTATAGGCGAGCTCCGGGAAGCCATGCAGGAGCAGGATGCAAGGCCGGTCCCTGGCCTCGAAGCCGGCTTCCAGGATGTGCATCGTGAGGCCGTTGACGTCGTTCACGAAGCGAGAGCGCATGCCGGGAGGGAGAGCGGCGAACGCGAGCGCCATGTTCGACCCCTTTCGTGCGGAGAGCTCGGACGATCCGGCCGGAGAGTAGACGACTTCGCTCTCTCGCGCCGCGCATGATCGATAGGGACGCAAGCTATCAGCGCAGCGTCAGGCTGCCACGCTGCGACTCGATGCTAGCTTCGATCGGAGGAGAGGCGCGCCAGGCTCGTCAGCTCGGGACTGCGATCGAACGTCCAGGTGCCCTTCCAGCCCCCCGCTTTCGAGGTGATCGGCACCGCATCCAGCGGGATGGTGAACGTCAGCATCAAGGTCGTGGCAGGCTCGGGTCCGAACGCCCGCGAGGCGCCGAAAGTCAGCGTGCTGGCTCGCCCCAGGGCGACGCGGTACGTGCCTTCCGCGGTTTTCCTGAGCGCCTCGTTGTAGTGGGCCAGCGTCGCATAGGCCACAGCCAGAGCGCCGTGACGAGCCGCATCGTAGGTCGCGCTCGCAACGGTCGAGTATCGCGGCGCGACGCTTTCGACGTCGGTCCCCAGGCGGCGAAACTCGGCGGAGCTCCATTGCGCGCTGATCGAGGTGCTGAAGCCTGCCCGGCGATATTCGAAGCCGGTTTGCGCCAGCCCGCCGATCCCGGCGTCGCTCCGGCTGGCCGCAGTCGCGACGGTCAGCAGGCCCAGACCACTCGGGCGAACGAGGAATGCGATCCCGCCGTTTCCCGCCCGCCGCTGGACCGCGCCATGCAGCTCGGCAGTGACTTCGTCCGAAATGCCGCGACGAAGCGCGGTCGAGGCGAACGCCGGCCCATATCGATCGTCCTCGAGACCGTAATTGCTGCGGAGACGCCCGGCTGCAAAGGTCCGGTCCACGAGTCCCGGTTGTAGCAGCGTTGGTGCAGCGCGCACCGTCTGCACGACTGGAGGCTCGCCGTCGGGGATGCTCGGCAGGGTGTACGGCACCCGTCCGGGCGCCGCGATCAGATGGCTGCGGGCAGCCGGCCATGCCGGCTGCGCAACGAATCCAGTCCGGACGCCAAGGTCCGTGCCGTAGTGAAGGCCGCCGAACCGCACGGGACGTCCCGACGTCCCGGCATCGGTAAGGCTGTCGCCCAGGCGCAGCGTATCGCGCTGTCCGGGAAGCGCGGCGGTCCATGTCGTGTCGAGGCGCGCAATCCGCGGGGGTCCGGCGGTCTCGTTTGCCTTCAGGCTGAAAGCAGCAACGCCGTAGGGCGCCGGGAGGCTCGCATGGAACACCCCGGAGGACGCCTTGAGTCCCACCGGGCTCGGAGCGGGCTCGCGTGACGCGGACCAATGAGCGGGCTCCGCGCGACGGAACTCCCGCGGCAAGACTTCGCCGCCGGCGGCGGCGTTGCATAAGGCGAGAACGCACGACGATGCCAGGAGCGGCATCGCCAGCCTGTCCCGACGAAGAGGCTCAACAGCAGCCACTGCGCTCCCCAAAGCTGCGAAGACGGCCTGCCGACCTTCCGGGGCGATGGAAATCGCCCGCTATTTGCGCCAGACCAGCGCCGCGCAATTTTCGACCACCTGCGCCGCGCCGGCAAAGAAATTAGTCCGGATCGTCGAACGGTCGGGCCGGAGACACGCTTGGAGCGTGATCGACATCACGACCGCGACCGGCGCGATCGCGCGGTCGCACGGTCCATCGATCGGCCGCGCGGTGCGGTGTCGAAGATGGGGCCTACCCTGCCAGGTCCGCACGAGCTTCGGAACGCCGCTGAGAGGATTGGCGGTACTCGCCGGGATTCGCCCCCGTCCACTTCTTGAACGCGCGGTGGAAGGCGCTCGGCTCGGCGAACCCCAGGGCGAGCGCGACGTCCATCACGGAGCTGCGTGAGCGGCTCAGGTAGTTGATCGCCAGGTCGCGGCGCAGGTCGTCCTTGATCGCCTGGTAGGAGTGCCCCTCATCCCGAGCTGCGCGGCAGAGTCGAGAGGGGCGTGCAACTGCTTCGCCAAGGCTCGAAGTCCGGCCAATCGGCCGGCTCCTGTCGGCCGTCGCTTTCGCTACCATCCTCGCGGTGGTCTCCGGGCTCGCCTTGGCGGGCGCGTCGGCCATCTCTCACGACCTCTATGCGAACGTGATTTGCAAAGGCCGGGTAAGCGAGCGGCAGGAGGTGCGCGTCTCCAAGCTCGCCACGCTCGTGATCGGGATCGTCGCCATCGTGCTCGGGATCCTCTTCGAGAACCAGAACCTGGCATTCATGGTGGCGCTCACCTTCGGCGTCGCGGAGTCGGCCAACTTCCGGTGCTGATTCTCTCCAGGACCTGGCGCGGGCTGCGAGGAGGGGCGGTGCTCTGGGGTGCATTGACGGGACTGGCGACGGCTGTCCTGCTCGTCATTCTGTCGCCGGGCGTGTGGAAAGCCGTGTTTGGGAACGCCGAGGCCGTCTTTCCGTACGACCATCCGGCGCTCTTTTCCATGCCGCTCGCGTTCCTCGTCTCGATCGTCGTCTCCAGGCTCGACCGAAGCGCGTCCGCGAGGAGAGAACGCGCGGAGTTCGACGATCAGCATCGCCGAGCGCAGGCGGGGCTCGGCATCGTCGCCGCTGCCTCGCATTGAGTCGTCAAGGATCCAGGAGGAGAGACCAATGTCCGCTACCGAAGCCTTTCTCCGCGCCCGCGACTTTCTGCTGGCGCACGGCACCGATTACGCGACCGCTTATCGGGACTTTGCCTGGCCCCGGCTCACGGAATTCAACTGGGCGCTCGACTACTTCGATCGCATGGCCGTGGGCAACGAGTCGCCGGCGCTCTGGATCGTCGAAGAGTCGGCGAGCAGCAGAAGGTCTCGTTCGCCCGAATGTCGGTGCGGTCGAACCAGGTCGCCAACTGGCTCCGGGGTCAGGGGGTCAGGCGCGGCGATCGCATCCTGATGATGCTCGGCAACGAGGTGTCGCTCTGGGAAACCATGCTCGGCGCGATCAAGCTGGGTGCGGTCCTGATTCCTGCCACCAGCCTGCTCACGCCGGAGGATCTGCGCGACCGCATGGACCGTGGCGACGTGAGACACGTGATCGTCGGCGCTGCGCACACCGGGAAGTTCGCCGACGTGGCAGGCAGCTACACCCGCGTGTCCGTGGGCGCTGGCGTTGCCGGCTGGAGGAACTTTGCCGATTCCATGGACGCGCCCGTCGACTACGGCCGCGGACGGCGTGACCAGCGCCTCCGATCCGCTGCTCCTGTATTTCACCTCGGGCACGACCTCGAAGCCGAAGCTGGTGCTGCATACCCACCAGAGCTATCCCGGTGGGCCATCTCTCCACCATGTACTGGATCGGCATCAAGCCGGGCGACATCCATCTCAACATCTCGTCCCCGGGCTGGGCAAAGCACGCCTGGAGCTGCTTCTTCGCGCCCTGGAACGCCGGGTCCTGCGTCTTCATCTACAACTATGCCCGCTTCAGCGCCAACGCCATGCTCGGCGTGCTGGAGAAGTTCCAGGTGACGACCATGTGTGCGCCGCCCACCGTGTGGCGCATGATGATCCAGGAAGACCTGGCGGCCATCGCAGCCGGCTCGAGCTCCGCGAGCGATCGGCGCCGGCGAGCCCTTGAACCCGAGATCGTCGACCGGATCGAGCGGGCTGGGGCATCACCATCCGCGACGGTTCGGCCAGACGGAAACCACTGCCGTGGTCGGCAACACGCCCGGGCAGCGCCTGAAGCCGGGCTCGATGGGTCGTCCGCTGCCGGGCTATCGGGTCGTGCTGGTGGATGCCGACGGCAATCCAGCCGAGAAGGCGAAATCTCGCTCAGCTCGATCCGCGCCCGTGGGCCTGAAGGCGGGCTACTTCGGCGATGAGAGAAGAACGCCGAGGCGATGCGCACGGCGTTAGGCACCGGCGATGTCGCTGCGACGAGGACGGCTACATCACTTACGTGGGGCGGGCCGACGATGTCTTCAAAGCCTCGGACAACCGCACACGCGTTCGAGGTGGAATCGGTTGCGATCGAGGACGCGGCGGTCGCCGAAGCCGCGGTGGTGCCCAGTCCGGATCCGGTGCGCCTCGCCGTGCCCAAGGCGTTCATCGTCCTGCGCCAGGGCTACGATCCGTCCGAAGAGCTGGCCAGGGACATCTTCGCCTTTCTGCGCGCGCGGCTCGCGCCCTACAAGCGCATCCGCCGCCTCGAGTTCGCGGATCTGCCGAAAACGATCTCCGGCAAGATCCGACGCGTCGAGCTCAGGGCGAGCGAGGCCCGGCGCCGCGCCGCCAACGAGCGCGGGAAGTGGGAATTCCTCGAAGAGGACTTTCCCGGTTCGAAGGCCTGACAGCGCCTGACGGATCCACGTCAATCCTCCGAGGAGACACGCCGTGACCGACCTGTCCGCCGAGTTCAGAACGCTCGCCGAGTATCGCCCGACGCATAAGGTGCGCTTCGTCACCGCCGCGTCGCTCTTCGACGGCCACGACGCGGCGATCAACATCATGCGGCGCTCCTGCAGGGCTCGGGCGCGGAGGTCATCCACCTCAGCACACCTGTTCGAGGTGGGCGGACAGTACCGCCGCAGCATGTGAGTCGCAGGCCGCAACTTCCGGACCCGGAGATGCCATGGGCGAATACCTCCACCCTTTCGCGACATGCAGTTCGTCTTGTGCGAGCTGGGCGGCCTGGACGAGGTGGCCCGGCTTCCCGGATGCGAGGAAGCGACGCCGGACGTGGTGGACGCCATCCTCGAAGAGGCGGGCAAGTTCGCCGCCGGCCTGCTGTCGCCCTTGAACGTCAGCGGCGATCGGGAGGGCGCGCGCTGGCCGACGGCGAGGTCTCACGCCAAGGGGTGGCGGAGGTCTACAGGCAATTCACGGCCGGCGGCTGGAACGCGCTCTCCTGCGAGCCGGAGCATGGCGGCCAGGGCTTGCCGCGGCTCGTCTCGGCGCTGGTCGAGGAGATGTGGAACGGCGCCAACGTGTCGTTCGCGCTGTGCCCGATGCTCACGCGCGGTGCGATCGAGGCGATCGAGCTGCGCGGTTCCGGCGCGCTGCAGAAGACGTACCTGCCGAAGCTGGTGAGCGGCGACTGGACCGGCACGATGAACCTCACCGAGCCGCAGGCCGGTTCGGATCTGGCGGCGGTGCGCACGCGCGCGGTGCCGCAGGCGGACGGTACGCTACCGAGTCCACGGCCAGAAGATCTTCATCACCTACGGCGAGCACGACCTGACCGACAACATCGTTCACCTGGTGCTGGCGCGCACGCCCGACGCGCCCGAGGGCGTCAAGGGCATCTCGCTCTTCGTCGTGCCCAAGTTTCTGGTCAGTGCGGACGGATCCCTGGGGCGCGCAACGACGTGCGCTGCGTGTCGATCGAGCACAAGCTGGGCATCCACGCGAGCCCGACCGCCGTGCTCGCCTTCGGGGACGGCGGAGGCGCATCGGCCATCTGGTCGGCGAAGAGAATCGCGGGCTCGAAGTACATGTTCATCATGATGAACGCCGCACGCTTCTCGGTCGGCCTGGAAGGCGTGGGCCTCGCCGAGCGCGCCTATCAGCGCGCGCTCGCCTATGCGCGTGATCGCGTGCAGGGCACCGAGCCCGGTGCGAGAGGAGGCGGCAAGGTCGCGATCATCCGCCATCCGGACGTGCGGCGAATGCTGATGCTGATGAAATCGAAGACCGAGGCGATGCGGGCGCTGGCCTGCGTTGTCGCCGCCGCCATGGATGCGAGCGCGCTGCCATCCGGACGCGCGAGCGCGGCGCCCGGAGTGCGCCGGCGCCCTATCGCCGGTTCGCATCGGCCGCCCACTCGCATAAGGCCATCGCCATAACCGCGGGCGGACAGCGCGGTTCCGGCGCCTCGGCCGGCGCGGGCGTCTCGACGACATCTGCGCGTGACGCCATGGGCAGATGGGTCGCTTGCGACGCAGACGCGATCGGGGAACCGGGGAACGAGGCGGCGGTCCCGGAGACACCGGTCCCAGCCTGTGATCCCGTCGGTGCGTCGGCCGACGACCGCCCGGTGGTCTCCGTCGCGCGCGCCGACCCGGCGGCAATGGCTGGTTCACCGGCTGCACCGCTTCCCGGCACCCGCGCGACGTCGGCGGATCCGCGCACGGCGCCAGCGGTCAGGCTGAGCGACGGTCCGTAGCGATGGTAGAAGTACCATCCGGCGGCGACCGCAAACACGATCACGACGACGAACGCGGCAGCCGCATACCGGTGCCGCCGCCTGCGCGGCGCGTCGGTCGGCTCGCTGACGGGCAATGCCGCCCCGCCGGCTGCCGATTCTCCGGGCCTCTGAACGGGTGATTCCTTCTCGAATCCCTGGGGGGCGTGCTCGGGCACCCGAGAACCATGCTCGAACCCTCGGAACTCCTGCTCGAGCCCCCGACGCGCCTGCCCGGCCGCCGCGGCCGGGGGCCGCTGATCTTCCATGGACTGTCGTTCGGACCTCGAGGCGTGCTGCTCGGGTTTCTTGAGCTGTCGCTCATAGCCTCGGAGCTGTTCCTCGACCTCCCTGAGCTCCGCCTCGAGACCGACGACTCGCGCTGGCGCCTGCGGGAGCGCCAGCGAGGCGCCGCACCGGTAGCACGCTGCGTCGGTGACACCGTTGACGGCACCGCAGTTGCAGAACAGCAAGTCCAGCAGCGTTCCGCATTCGTTGCAGTACTTCGCGCCGACGGGATTTTCGTGCTCGCAGAAGGAACACCGGGGAGGAATCATTGAACCAGCCTGCGTCGACGGGACAAACAACGGGCGTCTATATAACACGGCTGCCGCAATTTCGGGATGTCGCAGGTCGACGACAGGTGACCTTCGCCGACCTGCGATCGTGGGCGGCGCGGGGTGTCGGGCACTCCCTCAACCGGCGTGAGTCCGCGCACGACCGGCGACGATGCCATCACGGAGAGCGCTCGAACGGCAGCGACTCGGCTTCGGCAGCCCGAGGATGACCGTGGCTCGTCCCGGAAGACGTCGAGTACCGCACGACCACGGGTTCCTTTGCCGCGCGCAACGACCACGTTCGGCCTTTGCTAGGCTACTACAATCTTCATCCCAGCCCGATCGGAGCGATCGCGATCAACGCCAGGTACCGGATCGCCGCGAGCCTTTTGAACGGCGTCCATCGTCGCCCACACCCACAGGAGGAACCATCCATGATTCATGTTCTCGCCGTGATCACCGCGAAGCCCGGGATGCGCGACTCGATCCTGCAGCACTTCCGGGCGAACGTTCCTGCCGTCTTGGCCGAGGAGGGGTGCATCGAATACGGCGCCGCGATCGACGCGGAGAACGCGTTGGGCTTCCAGACCAGGTACGGAGCGGACACTTTTGTCGTCGTGGAGAAATGGGAAAGCATGGAGGCCCTGAAGGCGCACGCGGCCGCGCCGCATATGGCCGCGTATGGCGCAAGGACGAAGGACCTGATCGCGAGCCGAGTGATCCACATCCTCTCGCCGGCTTGAGCGCGGGCGGCGCGCGCCCGGACCAACGATTCTCGGGCCTCGCGCAAGCGCGCGCGATCAGCATCGTCGCGCGTCAGTCATCGGTCAGTCGATGCGCGTGAACTCGTCCACTTTCCAGTCTACAGCGTAGTCCGCACGACGTAGACCGTCTCGGCTACCCGCGGGAACCCAGCGTCGGTGCGTCTCTCCCGGCGATCGCGGAGCGCCGACGAGGTCGCAGGGGTCCCGCACGGGAATGCCCGATACGTCAGCCAACGGACAGCGACGCTTCTCTAGACTCCTCGCGCATTCGAAATCTCAAGCGCGGAGGTGAGGAGCGGTTGCCAACCAGGGCTCGCCGTGCTGGGAGCGCGGCGACGCACGCCGAGCCGCTTCCTGAGGCGACGATCGGCGACCTTCTTCAGGCCGCTGTCTGGCGCAAGCCTGCCGGCCTCGCGCTAATCGACGCGCGCGACGGCACCCGCACCTGGACGTGGGCGCAACTGCGCACCGCTGCCGAGGCCGCCGCCCGGAAACTTGCCGGCGACCACCGGCCCGGCGACGTCATCGCGATCTGCGCTGCCAGCGAACCGGATTGGATCGTGTTCGAGCTTGCCTGCGCCCTCGCCGGGATCGTCGTGCAACCGATCGATCCCGCAGGCGAAGCGGCAGCCGTTGCCGCCGCACTTCGCCGTACCGGCGCCACTACCCTGGTCGTCGATGCCGCACGCGCCGAGAGGGTCGCGGGCATCCGGCTTCCGCTTCCTCGCCTCCGGTCGGTCGTGCTGCGCGCTGACATCAGCGATGGTTCGGCGGTCGATCCATTGCCAAGGGTGACGCCGGCGATGGGTGAGTTCATCCTGCCCGGTACGACGGGCGACGCCGAGGACGTGCTCCTGAGCCACCAGGCAGTCACCCTCGAGGCGAGGCTCGTCGCAGCCCGACCGCAGCAGACAGGTGGCTGACGGCATCCCGCTGCACCTGAGCAGCGGCAGCCCGGTGCGGGTGATTGCGGTCAGCCCTTGGCGATCCTGCGGCGCCCTGCGCGGCGGCTTCGCAGGTACGATCCCGGGCGGGAGGTGCCGATCCATGCCCGAAAGACGCCCCGTCAGGGCCTATCGCAACCAGGCATTCCTGAACAGCAAGGAGGCGCGTGCGCTGCGCATCCTCGCGGAGTATCTCGAGCCGAAGGCGAGGTTCGAGCGCCTGCGCGTCGACGACACCATCGTGTTCATGGGTTCGGCGCGAACCCTATCGCGCGAGCAGGCCGAGGCGGCGCTCGCCCGGGCGGAGGCCGGCGAGGGTGATGTAGAGCGCGCGCGCATGGATCTGCGCATGTCCGCGTACTACGAGTCGGCGCGCGAGCTCGCCTTCCGGCTGACGCAGTGGTCGAAGGACCTCGATCCGCAGGGGGAACGGCGCTTCGTCGTGTGCACCGGCGGCGGCCCGGGCATCATGGAAGCGGCCAACCGGGGCGCCGCGGAGGCGCGCGGCATGAACGTCGGCCTCACCATCTCCATCCCCGTGGAGGAGTTCGACAACCGCTATGTCACGCGCGAGCTGGCGTTCCACTTCCACTACTTTTTCATGCGCAAGTTCTGGTTCGCCTACCTCGCCAAGGCGGTGATCGTGTTCCCGGGCGGCTTCGGGACCCTCGACGAGCTGTTCGAGCTCCTGACGCTGGTCCAGACCCACAAGATGCGCAAGCCGATGCCGATCGTGCTCTTCGGCACCGAGTACTGGCGCGAGGTGATCGACTTCGACGCGCTGGTGCGGCACGGCACGATCGCCGCCGCCGACGTCGATCTCGTCTACCGCACCGACTCGGTCGACGAGGCATACGACTGGATCGTCCGCCGGCTTGCCGAGCACGCGCTGGGGCAGCCGGGACCGATGCTCTGAGCTTTCCGGCGGATCCTCGCCCCGGTCACTGCGCTCGCCGCATCGTCCCGCCGAGCTCCGGTCTTCCGCTCCCGCGGCTGATCGGCTGCGCGAGCCCTTCCGGGGCCGGGAGATCGAGCAGCGCATAGAGGTGCGCGAGGTTGGCGCGGAACAGCCGATCGAACGTTGCGACCTCCGCCGCAGGGTTGTAGTCGCCCATCCACCAGAACCAGTCGGAGCCCTCGCACGCGGCGAGCTGGCGCCGGGCTGCGGCCGCGCGTGCGTCGCTCAGCCGTCCGCCGCCGACGGCAAGATCGAACGCCTGCTTCGCCGCGACGAGCAGATCCCACGCCCGGTTCTTTTCCGGCGATCCGATCCAGGTCGTGAGGTCGCCGTGTACCCAGCTGCCGGCGACGAGGCGCGGCAGCTCCGACGCCGCAGCGCGCGGCCGCGCCGTCACGCCGCCGGCGCGAGCACCGCGGCGAAGGTCGTGGTGCGGAGAAACGGGTGCGCCGCGAGCTCGCCGTAGATCGCGTCGAGGAAGTAGAAGCCGTTGTACGGATAGAATTCCCAGCAGTTCTCGCCGTCGAGGATCACGCTGACGAGCGGCGTATCGCCGGGGCGCGCATGCGAGGCGATCGCCTCGAGCGCGCGCGACGAAATGCGCCGCCGCCTCCTCGCTGTGCCACTTCGCGTACTCGAAACCGATCAGGTCGGACAGGCGCTCGTCGCGGAAGAAGCATGCCATTCCGGTGCCCGCAAGCGCGCCACGGGCGGTAGACGTAGTCCTGCCGGTCGGGAACGGGCGCGCCGCGGGCGTGCAGCGAGCTCGCGAGCACGCTTTCGCTCGACGCCGTCCACCGGCAGCCACGCTCGGCGAGGAGCCGGGCGAGCGGCCCTGAAATCGCGCCTTCGGCCGGCCATATGCCCGACGGCACGGCGCCGAAGCGCCGCGCGTGGCTTGCGAGCGCGGCATCGATTTGCGCGCGCACGCGGTCGGCGCCGCCGGGATACGCGCCGGCCGTCGGCAGCACCGCTCCGGGCCGCGCCTCGCGGGCCGACTCGAAGTCGATGAGCAACGGCGCGAGCGGATGGTAGTGCGGCGTGGTCGAGAGCTCGATGCGACCGCCCGCGGCGAGCCGCGCGTAGCGTGGGATGATGCCGGAGACGACCTCGTCGACGAGCGCGAAGAGCGCGCGCCGGTCGGCCGCGGTGAATCCCGCGCCCGCCGCCATCATGCGCGTCGCGAGCCCGGACTCCCGCTCGACCGTCTCGCCAGCCACGCGAGGTGGTACCAGGTCAGCGAGGTCGTGGCAGTAGCGGTCCGAAAGATAGTCGATCGAGTCGCGGCCCTGCTGCTCGAGCGCGCGGAAGATCTCGTGCAGTCTCTCGTACGGCGGGAACGGCTCGACCATCTTCTCGTGGTTCGCGCGGAAGCACTGGTCGAGGACGAGCTCGCGCTCGGCGCGGGTGAGCGGCGTCGAGTCGTCGCGCGCGAGGAGGCGGAGCAGCGGATCGCGGAGCATCCCGGTGGCGAACTGGTCCGCGTAGTCCTCGAGCTGGTCGAGCAGCACGGGCACGAGGTTGACCACCGCTTTCACGCCCGGATGACGCTCGAGATGCGCCGCCATGTCGGCGTAGTCCTTGAGCGCATGCAGGTAGACCCACGGCTGCGTGAACTCGCCGGTGGCGTGGTCACGGTAGTCCGGCTGGTGCATGTGCCATAGGAGAACCAGGTCGAGGGGCGGAATGGACATGCCGGGAGTGAAAGCGTGGAAGACTGGAGGATGGAACGCGCGGGGTCTAGCGACCGGAGTCGCCGTCGAGCGCCTCACGCGCAACGCCTCACCTGACCTGATGCACCCGCTCCCCGAGCATCTCGGGCGTCACGAGCACGATGCCCTTCTCGCTCACGTGGAAGCGCTTGCGGTCCTCTTCCAGGTCGACGCCGATCTTCGTGCCGGGCGCGAGCGGCAGGCCCGGTCGAGGATCACGCGCTTGAGGACGCAGTGCCGGCCGATATCGACACCGGGCAGCACGACCGCGTCCTCGATCGTGCAGTAGCTGTGCACGTGCACGTCCGAGAAGAGCAGCGAGCGCCGGACCACCGCGCCGCTGATCAGGCAGCCCCCCGAGACCATCGAGTCGACCGCCATGCCGCGGCGGCGCTCGTCGTCGAACACGAACTTCGCCGGCGGGAGCTGCACCTGGAAGGTCCAGATCGGCCACTCCTCGTCGTAGAGGTTGAGGTCCGGCGTGATCTTCACCAGCTCCATGTTCGCTTCCCAGTACGCATCGACGGTGCCGACGTCGCGCCAGTAGGGGCGGCCCTCGCTAGTGTTCACGCAGCTCTCGGAGAACCGGTGCGCGACCACGCGGTAGCCGCGCGCGACGAGCCGCGGGATGATGTCCTTGCCGAAGTCGTGGCTCGAGCGGGAGTCGTCGGCGTCGCGCACCAGCGCCTCGTACAGGAACGGCGCGTTGAAGACGTAGATCCCCATGCTCGCGAGCACGACGTCGGCGCGGCCCGGCATCGGCGGCGGCGCCTCCGGCTTCTCGTCGAATGCGGTCACGTGCAGCGACGCGTCGACGCTCATCACGCCGAACGAGCGCGCCTGGTCGAGCGGCACCTCGACGCAGCCGACCGTCAGGTCGGCGCCGCGCCGGACGTGGTCGGCGAGAAGCTTCGCGTAGTCCATCTTGTAGACGTGGTCGCCGGCGAGCACGAGGACGTACCGCGGCGCGTGGCGCCGCAGGATGTCGAGGTTCTGGAACACCGCGTCGGCCGTCCCGCGGTACCAGTCGGTCCAGACGCGCTGCTGCGCCGGCATCAGCTCGACGAACTCGCCTAGCCGGCCGTCCAGGAAACCCCAGCCGTTCTGCACGTGCCGGATCAGGCTCTGCGCCTTGTACTGCGTGAGGATCCCGATCCGGCGGACGCCCGAGTTCACGCAGTTCGACAGCGCGAAGTCGATGATGCGGAACTTGCCGCCGAACGGGACGGCGGGCTTCGCCCGCCAGTCGGTAAGGGGCCCGAGCCGGGAGCCGCGCCCGCCGGCGAGGATCATGGCTACCGTGTGGCGGGTGAGCTGTGGCGGGGGAGCGATCGGCGCCTCCGCGGTGGCCCGATCCGCACCGGCCTCGCGCGTGGGCGCCGGGTCCGGCGTGAAATCCATATGAGTGCGGATCGGACGGTCGAGGTCGTTCGCGAGGTCGGTCATGGGTGCTCCCGGCGGAGGGGCTTGCGTCGCTGGACGCGCCGCGCGCTGGAGTCGAAGCATACGGTCGTTCCGGCGCCCGCGTCGGCGATCGCGGTCGGTCCGGGCAACGTCCGTTCGCCGGAGCGGGTCGCCGCTGATAAGCTACGCGCGGCTGGCGCGACCCCATGAGCGACGAGAACACCCGCGCGGGACTCGAGGTCCTGTTCGCAACATCCGAGTGTGCGCCGTGGGTCAAGACCGGCGGGCTCGGCGACGTGAGCGCAGCGTTGCCGGCCGCGCTGCGGGCCGCGGGGCTCGACGTGCGGGTGCTCCTGCCGGCCTATCGCGAGGTGCTCGCGGCCGCGCCGGCGCCGCGGGCGGTGGCGCGGATCGCGCCGCTGGCGCGCCTGCCCGGTGCGCGGATCCTGGAGACGTCGCTCCCGAGCGGCGTGCCGGCGCTGCTCGTCGACTGCCCGGCGCTCTACGACCGCAGTGGCGGTCCCTACCTCGATCCCGCCACCGGCGCGGATTGGGCCGACAACGCGCTGCGGTTCGGACAGCTCGCACGCGTAGCCGCCCTGCTCGCGGGTGAGGCGAGCCCGCTGGCATGGCGACCGCGGATCCTCCAGTGCAACGACTGGCAGACCGCGCTCGCTCCGGTGTTTCTCCGGTTCGGGAGCGGGAGCCGCGCGGCTACCGCCGTGTGCATCCACAACCTCGCGTTCCAGGGGCTCTTTCCGGCGGAGACGGTTGCGGCGCTGGGGCTGCCGCCGGAGAGCTTCGCTCTCGCCGGCGTCGAGTTCTACGGCCGCATGTCCTTCCTCAAGGGCGGGCTCGTGTTCGCCGATGCGATCGCGACCGTGAGTCCCACGTACGCGCGCGAGATCCAGGGCGAGCCCCTCGGCTTCGGGCTTCAGGATCTCCTCGCCGCGCGCGCCGGCCGCCTCCGCGGCATCCTGAACGGCATCGACGTCGAGGTCTGGAATCCGGCGACGGACCCGTTGATCCCGCGACGCTACGACGGCGCTCGGCTCGACGCGAAGCGCGGAAACAAGACCGTGCTCCGGGCGCGGATGGGGCTCCCGGACGCCCCCGAGCGGCCGCTCTTCGGCTTCGTCGGTCGGCTGACCGAGCAGAAGGGTGCGGACCTGATCGCTGCGATCGCGCCGCGCCTCGCGGCGCTCGGGGCGCAGCTCGCCGTTCTCGGGACCGGCGAGGCCGGGCACGAGCGCGCACTGACGGGCGTGGCGGTGTCGCACCGCGACGCAGTCGCCGTCGAGATCGGCTTCGACGAGGCGCTCGCGCACCTCATCGAAGCCGGCGCGGACGCCTTCCTCATGCCGTCGCGCTTCGAGCCGTGCGGCCTCAACCAGATGTACAGCCAGCGCTACGGCACGCCGCCCGTCGGGCGCGCGACCGGCGGGCTCTGCGACTCGATCGTCGACTGCGCGCGCGCGACGCTCGCCGATGGCACGGCGAGCGGGTTCCTGTTCCGCGAGCCGTCGCCCGAGGCATTGCTCGGGGCGACGCAACGTGCGGTCGCTGCATACAGGGAGCCGGCGACGTGGCGCGCGCTGCAACGCGCCGGGATGGCGCGGGACTTCAGCTGGCGTGCGAGCGCTCGAGAATACGCGGCGCTGTACGCGACGCTCGTCTGACCCCGCAGGTCTAGACCCAGGTCATCAACCCGAGCTCCAACGGGTGGGTGAGCAGCTCGTGGCAGGGGTAGGCGCGGATCCGGTAGTCGAGCCGGCCGCAGAACTCCGGCGCGAGATCGAGCGTGAAACGGTGCTCGCCGGCGTCCGTCAGGGTGCCGTCGAAGACGAGCGCGTGGCGCAGCCGCCGGTTCGCGGACTGGCCGCGGGACAGCACCAGTTCGACGATCAGGTCAGCCGGCTTCAGGCCGTTCAGGCTGGCCGCAACCTCGACCCGGATCGATTCTCCGAACGGGATGCGGCGCGGCGGCGAGTCGAGCCGCCGCAGCGCGACGCGGTGCCACGCGGTGCGCACGCGCTCCTTCCACGTTGCGATCTCGCGCGGGGCGGCGAACTTGGACTCCGCGTAGCGCCGCCACTGCTGCGCCGCCGGCAGGTAGAACTTCGCCACGTACTCGTTCAGCATCCGCCCGGCGTTGAAGCGCGGCAGGATCGTCGCGATCGACCGCTTCGCCATGCGGATCCACTCCGGCGAGAAGCCCTGGGGACCGCGGCGGTAGTACATCGGGATCACCTGGTCCTGGAGCAACTCGTAGAGCGTTCGCGACTCCTCCTGGGTGCGGCGGTGCGGCTCGAGCGCGGGCGATGCCGGCTTGATCGCCCAGCCGTTGTCGCCCGTGTAACCCTCGCCCCACCAGCCGTCGAGCACCGAAAGGTTGATCACGCCGTTGATCCCGGCCTTCATGCCGGAGGTGCCCGATGCCTCCAGCGGATAGACCGGGTTGTTGAGCCAGACGTCCACGCCCGCGACGAGCCGGCGCGCGATATGGAGGTCGTAGCCCTCGATCAGCAGGATCTTGCCTTCGAGCTCCGGCCGCTTCGCCACCTGCGCCAGCTGGCGCATGACGTCCTGGCCCGGCGCATCGGCCGGATGCGCGCGCCCGGCGAAGATGAACAGCACCGGGCGCTCCGGGTCGCCGACGATACGGGCGAGCTCGGTGAGGTTCTCGAGCAGCAGCGTCGCCCGCTTGTAGGTGGCGAAGCGCCGCGCGAAGCCGATCGTCAGCAGGTTCGGATCGCCCGGGTTCGCGTAGCGGAGCAGCCGGTCCAGATGCGCCTCGCTGCCCTGGTTGCGGAAGTGCTGCTCGCGCAGGCGGTGGCACACGAGGTGCAGCATGCGCGATTTGAGGTCCTGCCGCACGTTCCAGAAGACATGGTCGGGCACGGCATCGAGCCGCGCCCAGAGCGCGCTGTCGGCGAGGCGCTGGCTCCAGCCGAAGCCGAGCGTGCGATCGAAGGTCTCCATCCATTCGGGCGCGAGGAACGTGGGCAGGTGCACGCCGTTCGTCACGTGGTCGACCGGGTTCTCCTCCGCCGGGACCTGCGGCCACAGGTTCGCCAGGATGCGGGAGGAGATCTCGCCGTGGATGACCGACACGCCGTTGTGCAGGCGCGAGCCGCGCACGGCGAGCGAGGTCATGTTGAAGTCGGCGTTGCCGGGGTCCCCGCCGAGCGCGAGGACATCGTCGAGGACGATCCCCGCCTCGCGGCAGAAGTCCTCAAAGTAATAGCGCACCGTGTCGGTCGCGAAGCGGTCGTGACCGGCCGGCACCGCGGTGTGGGTCGTGAACACGGTGTTCACCGCGCAGGCTTCGAGCGCCGCGCGAAAGTCGAGCCCGTCCGCCATGACGCCGCGGATCCGCTCCAGGACGAGGAACGCCGCGTGCCCCTCGTTGACGTGCCAGACGGTCGGCCTGATCTTCATCGCGGCGAGGGCGCGCACGCCGCCGACGCCCAGCACGATCTCCTGCTCGATGCGCGTCGTCCGGTCGCCGCCGTACAGCCGGTGCGCGATGTCGCGGTCGCGCTCGCCGTTCTCCTCGAGATCGGTGTCGAGGAGATACAGGATCACGTGCCCGATGCGCGCTTGCCAGACCTTTACCGCGACCCGTCGCCCGGGCAGCTCGATCGGCACGCGGAGCTCTCCGCCGCCTTCCAGCTCGACCGGCGTGACTGGGAGATCGCCGAAATCCGAGTCGACGTATTCCGCGTGCTGCCCGCCCTCCGCGTCGATCGTCTGGTGGAAATATCCCTGCCGGTAGAGCAGGCCGACGGCGACGAACGGCAGGCGCATGTCGCTCGCTGCCTTGCAATGATCGCCGGCGAGGATCCCGAGGCCGCCGGAGTAGATCGGCAGGCTCTCGTGGAAGCCGAACTCGGCGCAGAAGTAGGCGACGAGATCGCTCTGCCGCAACCACTCCGAGCCGTTGCGGCGCAGCGGCTCGGAGTGGTAGGTGTCGTACGCGGAGAGGACGCGGTTGAAGTTGCCGAGGAAGACCGGGTCCTCGGCGGCATCGACGAGCCGTTGCTCGTCGACCCGCTTCAGCATCGCCTTCGGGCTGTGCCCGACGGCGTCCCAGAGCGCCGGATCGAGCCGCGCGAACAGTCCGCGCGTCGCGCGATCCCAGCTGTACCAGAGATTGTTCGCGAGATCCTCGAGGCGGATCAGGCGGCGCGGCAGGCGGGGATTGACCTCCAGGACGAAGGCGGTGCCGGGCGTCTGCATGCTGGGTATTGTTCCATGTTTGCTGCGCCGCGTGGACCGCCGCGCCCGATTCGGTCACAGCGTCGCGGCAATGCGCGCTGCCCCGAGTAGTCCGAGCCGCTCGTTCAGCACGACGTGCACCGGAAACGTGCGCGCGAGCACCGAGAAAGCGCCCTTGTCGTTGAATGCGCCGACGAAGCAGCCAGCGGCGAGCCGCGGCCGGATCCGCGGCGCAATGCCGCCGGCCACGTAAACGCCGCCGCGGGCGATGAGGGTGAGCGCGTGATCGCCCGCCGCGGCGCCGTAGCAGGCGATGAACAGATCGAGCGCCGCCGCGGCGAGCGGATCGGCGTGCTCGAGCGCGTGCCGCGCGATCGCGGCCGCGGGGTCGCCCGCCGCAAGCGCTCGCTCGAGTGCAGGCTCGGCCGGATGGCGGCCGCTCGCGCGGAGATGCTCGTAGATGCGGACCAGGCCGGGGCCGGAAACGACGTGCTCGATCTCGACGCGTCCCAGCCGCGCGTGCAGGGTTCGCCACAACGCGGTCTGCTCCTCGTCGGCCGGCGCGAACGCGACGTGGCCGCCTTCGCTCGGGACGATCCGGTCTGCGCCTGCGCCGCGCACGACGAGGCACACGCCGAGCCCTGTCCCGGCGCCGATCAGGAGTCGCGGTGCGTCGGCGACGGGATCGCCCGGCTGGAGCGTCGCGATATCGGCTGGCCGGAGCTCGGCGATGCCGTGGGCGTTCGCGACGAAATCGTTGACCAGCGCTACGCGGGCAATGCCGAACGCGACCCCGAGCGCGCTGCCCTCGATCTCCCACGGCAGGTTGGTGACCCGCACCCGGTCGTTCGCGACCGGTCCGGCGACGCCGAGACACGCGGCCTGGACGCGCGGTTCTTCCCCGAGTGCAGCGCGCGCCTCCGCAAGGAATCGTTCGAGGATCGCGTGGAACGTCGGAAACGCCGGGGAATCCAATCGCCGCTCGAAGCGGACGTCACCGGCACCCAGGAGGCTCAGCCGGGTGGTGGTCCCGCCGATGTCGCCCGCGAGGCGCACGCGTGGTCCGGCTAGCGCTCGTCCTCCCGACGCCGCCTCGGCCACCAGCGCTCGAGAAGCGCCGCCGCCCAGTCGCGGCCGCCGAGCCCGAACGCGAGCGCGAGCGCGAAGACGATGCCGGCAAGGATGATGAGGAAGCTCTCCCGGACGATGTGGCCGCCAACGCCGAGCTGGTCGAGCGCGATCAGCACCACGAACGCGATGATCGCGTACTGCGCGATCCGCGCGAGGAGCTCCGCGTCGCCCGGGCCGATGCCGATGTTCCGGCAATAGGTGCTGACGGTGGTGGCGATGAAGCGGGCGAAATAGGCGCCGAACGCGAGGATCAGCAGCGCCACGACGACGTGCGGCACGAACAGCACGACCTTGTGCAGGAGATCGGTGATGTACGTGAGCCCGAGGCCGTTGAAGGCGATGATCAGTGCCGCGAGGATCACGAGCCAGTAGACGAGCGCGCCGAAGATCCCGGTGGTGTCGGTGCGGATGCCGCCCTGCTCGAGGAAATCGTCCATGCCGGCGCGCTCGGTGAGCACGTTGAAATTGATCGCGCGCAGCGCCCTCACGACGGCGAAGCGGGCTACTTTCGCGAGCAGCCAGCCGCCGATCAGCACCACGATGGCGAGCGCGAGCCGCGGGAGAAACGCTCCGACCTGGACCAGCAACGCGCGCACCGGCTCGATCAGCATGTCAAGCTTTTCCATGGGCTGTGCCTCCGCTTCTAGATGCCGCCGGCGAGGGCGCGGAGCCCGGCAAGCGGGATCCGGACCCAGGCCGGACGATTGTCGATCTCGTAGCGCAGCTCGTAGAGCGCTTTCTCGAGCTCGAAGAGCGCCAGCAGCCCGCGCGCGGCGTCGAGCGACGCATGAGCGCCGCCGCGGAACGCCTCGTCGTACGAATCCAGCAGCGCGCGGCGCGCCTCGACCTCCCACGCCGCGGCGAGCGGCGCGACACGCGCCGCATCCTCCGCGGTTCGCGCCGCCCGGTCGAGCGCGGTCCAGCGCGCGTAGCTGAAGGAACGCAGCATGCCTGCGACGTCGCGCAACGCCGAGTGCTTCGCGCGGCGCTCGTCGAGCGGCCGCGCCGGCTCGCCTTCGAAGTCGATGATGACGAAATCGTTGCTCGCGAGGAGCACCTGGCCGAGGTGATAGTCGCCGTGGTAGCGTGTCTTGACGAGCCCCTCCTGCGGCACGCGGCAGGCCTCGATCTTCGCGAGCAGCGCGCCGCGCGCGCCGAGCACGGCCTCGGCCTCGTCGCGTGCGGCCGGCGGCAGCGCGTCGCGGCTCCGTTCGAGGAGGTTGAGCGTCGCGACCACGTCGTCGCGGACGCGCGCCTTCCAGGCCGCGACGTCGTCGCCGGTGACCGGCTCCGGATCGAACGCCGGGTCGCCGGTCCGCAGCGCGAACGCGCGATGGAGCTCGGCGGTGCGCACGCCGAGCGTGTGGACGAGCGAGAGATACCCGCCGTGCACGTCCTCGGGTGGCGGCTCGGTCAGGGTCCGGCGACCCTCGAAGTAGCGCTCGAGATAGTCGAGCGTGTAGGCCCAGCCGTCGCCCTGGTTCACGACGTAGGCCTGCAGGAGGGCGAGGGTCGTCGTCGCGCCGTCGGCGGCGTGGTACTCGAGCGCCCCGGCGACGGGCACGCAATGCGCGAATCCCGCGACCTCGGTAAGGAAGCGGCCGATCTCGAGCTCGGGGTTGACGCCGGGCCGCAACCGGCGGTAGCCCTTGACGAACAGCCGCTCCCCGATCGTGATCACGGTGTTGCTGCTCTGTGCCTGGGGCCGCCCGACCGGAAGCGCGCCGAAATCGGGGCCGGCGAGCGTCGCGAACGCCGCGGTCGGCGTGAAGCGCAGGCGGCCGCTCGTGGTGGCGACGCCCTGACTGGCCGCGATCGCCCCGATGACGGCGCGATAGAACGCCTCGTCGGCGAACGCGTCGGCCAGAACACCGACGTTCGCCTGCTGCCGCACCCTGGCCAGCGCGGCCGGCGCGAGGCTCTTCGTTCGCGCTTCGTCGCGGTCCTCCCACGCGAGCGCGAGCGGCACGAGGTAGCGGGCGGTCTCCGCTCCGCCTTCGACCTCGACCTGCGCGATCAGCCAGCTCTCACCGCGCACGTCCCAGACGACGTGGTCGGCGAGCCGCGCGCGCTTCAGCTTCTCGCCCTTGGCGGCGTACCAGCGCTGCGCGGCGAGGTATCGCGGCAGCACCTCCGTTTCGAGCTGCTCGCGAACCTTCTGCGCCATCCCGATCCGCCAGGGAACGACCCGGTCGCGGAAGAAGCTCGTCCAGCCGTCGAACAGCACCAGCACCGGCAGGTCCTCGCGCGACAGCGGCTCCTCGTGCCAGCGCGGCACCTCGACGTCGGTCGCGAGGCGGAACCAGTAGAAGCCGTGGTGCGGCAGGGTGAGGAGATAGGGCAGGTCACCGATCGGCGGGAACGCGGTCCGTCCGAGGAGCTCGACCGGGACCCGCCCTTGAAGCGCGCGAGATCGAGCTCGACCGGCTGCGCGGAGCGCCCGAGATTCGCGACGCACAGGACGACCTCGTCGCCGTACTCGCGCAGATAGGCGAGCACCTTGCGGTTGCCGGGCTTGAGGAACGCCAGCCGGCCGCGGCCGAACGCCTTGCTCTCCTTGCGCACCGCCAGCATGCGGCGCATCCAGTTGAGGAGCGAGGACGGCTCGCGCGACTGCGCCTCGACGTTCACCGACTCGTAGCCGTACATCGGATCCATGATCGGCGGCAGGTAGAGGCGCTGCGGGTCGGCCCGCGAGAACCCGGCGTTGCGGTCCGGGCTCCATTGCATCGGCGTGCGGACGCCGTTGCGGTCGCCGAGGTAGATGTTGTCGCCCATGCCGATCTCGTCGCCGTAGTAGACGATCGGCGAGCCGGGCATCGACAGGAGCAGGCTGTTCATCAGCTTGATCCGGTCGAGGTCGTTCTCCATCAGCGGCGCGAGGCGACGTCGGATGCCGAGGTTGATCCGGGCGCGCGGGTCGGCGGCGTACATGCGGTACATGTAGTCGCGCTCGCGGCTGGTCACCATCTCGAGCGTGAGCTCGTCGTGGTTGCGCAGGAAGATCGCCCACTGGCAGCTCGCCGGGATGTCCGGCGTCTGCTCCATGATCTCCATCACCGGGTAGCGGTCCTCCTGCGCGATCGCCATGTACATCCGCGGCATCAGCGGGAAGTGGTAGGCCATGTGGCACTCGTCGCCCGTCGCCGAAGTACTCGCGCACGTCCTCCGGCCACTGGTTCGCCTCGGCGAGCAGCAGCCGGTTCCGGTAGTGCGCGTCGAGCGAGGCGCGGACCTGCTTGATGACCGCGTGCGTCTCGGGGAGGTTCTCGTTGATCGTGCCCTCGCGCTCGCACAGGTAGGGGATCGCGTCGAGGCGGAAGCCGTCGACGCCCATGTCGAGCCAGAAGCGCATGGTGCGGAAGATCGCTTTCAGCACCTGCGGGTTGTCGAAGTTGAGGTCGGGCTGATGGCTGAAGAAGCGGTGCCAGTAGTAGCGCTTCGCGACCTCGTCCCAGGCCCAGTTCGACGTCTCGGTGTCGGTGAAGATGATGCGGGTCCCGGCGTAGCGCTTCGGGTCGTCGCTCCAGACGTAGTAGTCGCGCTTGCTCGAGCCCGGCGGCGCGCGGCGCGCCGCCTGGAACCACGGGTGCTGGTCGGACGTGTGGTTGACGACGAGCTCGGTGATCACCCGCAGCCCGCGGCGGTGCGCCTCGCGCACGAAGTGCCGGAAGTCGTGGCGCGTGCCGTACTGCGGATGGACGTTGTGGTAGTCGGCGACGTCGTAGCCGTCGTCCTTGAGCGGCGACGGATAGAACGGCATCAGCCAGATGGTGTTGACGCCGAGGTCCTTGACGTAGTCGAGCTTCGAGGTGAGCCCGCGGAAGTCGCCGATGCCGTCGTCGTTGGAGTCGAAGAACGCCTTGACGTGCAGCTGGTAGATGACCGCGTCCTTGTACCAGAGCGCGTCGTCGTCGGCGCGGCCGCGTGCGAGCCGCTCTCAGCGTCGGTGATTTCGAACCGCACGGTCTGCTCCATGGCGCGCGCTCCGGTCGCTACAGGAAATAGTCGAAGTCGCGTTCGCTCCGCACCCGCCGCCGCAGACGGAAGACGTGCGCCGGCACGCGCTGCGGGTCGAGGCTCACGAAGTTGCGCGCGCCGCTCCACAGGTAGCGCGCGCCGCTCAGGAGCTCGTGCATCTGGTAGGGCGCGTGCGGGTCGATCCCGAGCGCCGCGAGGTCGAGCTCGACCCAGCCCGACTGGACGTGGTAGGGATCGAGGTTGACCACCGTGACGATCGCGTTGTCGCCGTTCGCGTCGGTCTTTCCGTAGCAGATGAGCTGTCGTTGTCGACCGGGAAGAACTGCAGGGAGCCGTCGGCCTGCAGCGCCGGGTTCTCGCGCCGCGCCTTGTTCACCCGGCCGATGAGCGCGGCGAGGCTGTCCGGACGGTCGAGATCCCAGTGGCGGAGCTGGTACTTCTCCGAGTCGAGGTACTCCTCGCTCCCCGGCTCGCGCGGCGCGTGCTCGAGCGAGCTCGAACGCCGGACCGTAGATGCCGTAGCTCGCGGCGAGCGTCGCGGCGAGCACGAGCCGCGCGACGAACGCCGGGCGGCCGCCGAACTGCAGGTACTCGGTGCAGGATGTCGGGCGTGTTCGGCCAGACGTTCGGGCGGAAGTACTCGCGCCCGGGGCCGTGCGCGAGCTCGGTGAAGTACTCGGTGAGCTCGTGCTTCGTGTTGCGCCAGGCGAAGTACGTGTACGACTGCGTGAAGCCGAGCTTGGCGAGCCGGTGCATCACCTTCGGCCGCGTGAACGCCTCGGCGAGGAAGATCACCTCCGGGTGCGCGCGCTTCAGCTCGGCGATCGCCCACTCCCAGAACGGGAACGGCTTGGTGTGCGGGTTGTCGACGCGGAAGATCGTCACGCCCTCGCCGATCCAGAACTCGAAGACGCTCTTCAGCTCCTCCCACAGCGCGCGCCAGTCGTCGGACTCGAAGTTGAACGGGTAGATGTCCTGGTACTTCTTGGGCGGATTCTCGGCGTACTGGACCGTGCCGTCGGGACGCCGGCGGAACCACTCCGGGTGCTCCGCGACGTACGGATGGTCGGGCGCGCACTGGAAGGCGATGTCGAGCGCGACCTCGATCCCGCGGTCGCGCGCCGCGGCGACGAGCCGCCGGAAGTCCTCGAGCGTGCCGAGCTCGCGGATGGATCGCCTTGTGCCCGCCCTCGGCGGCGCCGATCGCCCACGGGCTGCCGACGTCGTCGGGCGCGGCGACGAGCGCGTTGTTCGCGGCCCTTGCGCTGCTCGCGCCCGATCGGATGGATCGGCGGCAGGTAGAGCACGTCGAAGCCCATCGCGGCGACGTAGGCGAGCCGCGCCTCGCAGTCGCGGAACGTGCCGTGCGTCCAGGCTCGGGCGAAGTCGGAGCGCGGGAACAGCTCGTACCAGGTGCTGAAGCGCGCGCGCTCGCGATCGACGACGAGCGGGAACTCGACCGGGTAGACGAACGCGAAGCGGCGGTCCGGATAGCGCTCCGCGACGGCGGCGAGCGCTTCGTCGAGTCCGACGCGGCTGCAGCGCCTCGGGATCGCCGCCGCGCCGCAGGATCGTGCGCGGCCTCGAGGAGACGCCGCACGATCGGCGCCGGCCGCGCGGGACGCCGTGGCCTCGATCAGCTCGGCGCCGACGAGCGCGGCGACGCGAATGTCGTCGGGATCCACGCGGCGCGCGAAGTCGTGGCGCCACGAGAGAAAGCGGTCGACCCAGGCGGTGACGGTGTAGCGGTAGCGCCCCGGCGCACCGGCGGTGAAGCTCCCGCGCCAGCGGTCATTGCCGATCGGGGCCATCGGCGCCTCGCGCCACTCGCGCTCGGCCTCGCGGCGCCACAGCAGGCGCGCCGCGAGCACGTCGTGGCCGTCGGCGAAGCAGTCCGCCTCGACGTCGACCCGGTCGCCGACGACGCGCTTCGCCGCGAAGCGCCCGCCGTCGACCGACGGCGTGACTGCTTCGACGACGGCCCGCACGCGGCCGTCCGGCGCGGGTCGGGCGGGTGCTTCGGTCTCAGCCATCGTCGCCCTCTTGCCTCAGGAAGATCGCCGACAGCGGCGGCAGGGTGAGCGTCAGCGAGTGGAAGCGCCCGTGCGCCGGAACCGGCGCAGACTCCGACGCCGCCGAGGTTGCCGATGCCGCTGCCGCCGTAGAGCGTCGCGTCGCTGTTCAGCAGCCTCGCGCCAGAAACCGGCGCGCGGCACGCCGAGGACGTAGTTCGTCGCGCGGCACCGGCGTGAAGTTGCAGACGACGAGCACCGGTGCGCCGCCCCGCGGCTTGCGCAGGAAGGCGATCACGCTCTCCTCGGCGTCGCGGCAATCGATCCACTCGAAGCCTGCCTGCTCGAAGTCGACCTCGTGGAGCGCCGGCTCGGCGCGATAGAGACGGTTGAGGTCGGCCACCCAGCGCTGCAGCCCGGCGTGCTCGGGTCGTTCGAGGACCCGCCATTCGAGCGCCTCGTCGTGCGCCCATTCGCGCCGCTGGCCGAACTCGCCGCCCATGAAGAGCAGCTTCTTGCCCGGGTGCGCCCACATGTAGCCGAAGAGCGCGCGCAGGTTCGCGAACTGCTGCCAGGTGTCGCCCGGCATCTTGCCGATGAGCGAGCCCTTGCCGTGCACCACCTCGTCGTGCGAGAGCGGCAGCACGAAGTTCTCGGTGAACGCGTACCAGATCGAGAAGGTGAGCCGGTCGTGATGATACTTGCGGTGGATCGGGTCCTGGCCGAGGTAGTCGAGCGTGTCGTGCATCCAGCCCATGTTCCACTTCATGCCGAAGCCGAGGCCGCCGAGGTAGGGCGGACGCGACACCATCGGCCATGCGGTCGATTCCTCGGCGATCATCTGCACGTCGGGCTGGTCACGGTAGACCGCCTCGTTGAGCTGGCGCAGGAACTCGATCGCCTCCAGGTTCTCCCTGCCGCCGTAGCGATTGGGGATCCATTCGCCCGGCCTTGCGGCCGTAGTCGAGGTAGAGCATCGACGCGACCGCATCCACGCGCAGGCCGTCGATGTGGTACCGGTCGAGCCAGAAGAGGGCGCTCGAGAGCAGGAACGCGCGCACCTCGTTGCGGCCGTAGTTGAAGATGTACGATGTTCCACTCCGGATGGAAGCCCTGCCGCGGGTCGGCGTGCTCGTAGAGATGGGTGCCGTCGAAGTAGGCGAGGCCGTGCCCGTCGCTCGGGAAGTGCGACGGCACCCAGTCGAGGATCACGCCGATGCCGTGCCGGTGCAGGACGTCGACGAGGTACATGAAGTCCTGCGGCGTGCCGTAGCGCGCGGTCGGCGCGAAGTAGCCGGTCGTCTGGTAGCCCCACGAGCCGTAGAACGGGTGCTCGGTGATCGGCAGCAGCTCGACGTGCGTGAAGCCCATGTCGCGGACGTACTCGGCGAGCTGGTGCGCGACCTCGCGGTAGGTAAGGTGCGCGTCGCCTTCGGCCGCGGCGCCACGAGCCGAGGTGCACCTCGTAGATCGAGATCGGCGCGTCGAGCGCGTTCGCGGCGCGGCGCGCCGCCATCCACTCGCCGTCGTCCCAGCGGTAGTCGAGCGACCAGGCGCGCGAGGCGGTCGCGGGCGGCACCTCGGCGTAGAAAGCGAACGGATCGGCCTTGTCGATCTCGTACCCGTCGTGGTTGGAGACGATGTGGAACTTGTAGGCGTGTCCGCGCCCGACGCCGGGCACGAAGCCTTCCCAGATGCCCGATCCGTCGACGCGCGAGCGAGCGGATGGGCGTTCGCGTCCCAGCCGTTGAACTCGCCGATGCACCGACACCCGCCGGGCATTCGGCGCCCACACGCCGAACGCGGCGCCGCCGTCCCCGAGCTGGCAGCCGAGCTTCTCGTAGAGCCGCCCATGCGAGCCTTCCTTGAAGAGATAGACGTCCTGGTCAGTGAGCAACCTTGCCTCCAAAGCGGTTGGGAGGTGTGCGAGTTCGGCTACGGGAATCCGGCGCAGGCGCGCGGCGCGGAACGCAGCCGGCCGACCGGGCAAGAACGCGCGCTGCCTCGCCGATCCGAGGCCCGGGCGCTTGGCCCGCTCCCGTCAATCGCCGGCGCCACCGGGCTCACGCCGCCGAAGCTCCCCCGAGGGTCGCTCGCGCGACGCGCAATCCACCGATCATGCATGCGCTTCCGCGATCGTCTCACGTCGGCTCCGGCGCGGGGTCGCGGCGCGGAACAGCCGCCCGCCCGCGAGGGCATGGCCGGCGATGAGGAAGGCCGCCGCGTTCCACGACTGCCCGCGCATGCCGCTCGGCTCGAGCGTGCGGCCGTGCAGCCATTCGTTGAACTCCCAGTCGTCGAGCGCGTTCGCGCGGGCGAGCTTCGCCAGCTCGCGCGCGCGCCTGCGCGCGCTCGCCCGCACTCGGCGAGCGCCGCGACCCAGAAGCCGCCGACGAACGGCCAGATCGCCGCCGTTGTGGTACTGCCAGGCGAAGTTCTGCCGGTGGCGCGACATGTAGGGTCGCCAGAGGAAGTCTCTTCTCGGCGATCGGCTCGCAGACCACCCGCACCGGGTACGGATCGTTCACCCCGGCGCGCTCGAGGGCGCGCAGCGTCCGCTGCGCGGCCGCGTCGTCGGCGAGCCCGCAGAGCACCGCGAGCACGTTGCCGAACACGTCGCCCTCGTCGCCGAAGAACGCGAAGTTCACGAAGCTGAGGTACAGGTCGCGATGCCGCGCCTTGCGCGCGCACGTAGTGGGCGAGCAGCCGCGCGCGGCGGTACTCGGCGAGCGTCGCCGAGAACGGATGGAAGAGCTGGTTGGCGCTGCGCCGCGTCTCGTCCGCGCTGCGGCAGCCCGTAGAGGCGCTTCACGAGGTACCAGAGCGCGTTCGTGTACAGCACGAACCCGAGCGCGGCATGATGTCCGCCCAGTCGCTCGCCTCGTTCTGCTGCAGCAGGAAGAAGCGCTGATGCTCCTGGCACGCGAGCCAGTCGATCGCCGCGCACGTCTCGGCGCGAAGCGCGCGCCGCGAGCCGCCCGGCCGGCTGGATGCCGTCGAGGAACGGCGAGCGCGATCAGCCACCAGAGCGTGGCGTCGATGCAGCCGAGATACCAGAAGTCGGCCTCGGCGCGGCGCGACGTCGACGAACTTCGGGATCTGGCCGTTCGCCGCCTGGTGCGCGGCGAGCGTCGCAGAGCCCGGTCGCCGCCGCCCGCTCGAGCGCGGCGTCGCCCGGACAGCGCCATGCCGATCGCGCACACCGCGGCGTCGCGGCCGAAGATCGCGGTGTAGCCGCGGGCGTCGGCGCGCGCGCCCGGCGTTGCGGCGAGGATGCCCGCCGGCGAGAGATTGCGCTGCGAGGAGCGCGATCGACCGCGCGCGGCAGCGTCTCGACGAGCGCACGCTCGGTCGCGCGCGACCGCTCACGGGTTGCGTCATCGGGCGGCTCGAGATGGAGAAGCGCGCCGGGGAAGCGCGCGAGCGCCCGCGCGAGCGGGAGCGTGCCGTCCTCGACCGCGAGCGTCTCGCCGGTGAGCGCGTTCGCGAGGCGCGCGCCGGCGCGGCAGGAAAGCGACGTCGGCGACCGTGTCGCCCCACGCGGCCTCGCCCACCGGCAGCGCACCCGGCGCGAGCCCGAGCGAGGCGAAGAGACGGCCCGCGATGACGACCAGCGTGCCGCCGCCCGAGCCGCCGCGCGTACGCGATGGCGTGCGCGCGACTTCGCGCCGGTCAGCGCGACCGGATGATAGTCGCCGTGCGCGAAGAGCTCGGGCTGCTCGCGCCGCAGCGCGAGCGCGCGCCAGATCGTCCAGAGCTTCGCTCGGCCGTCGTGCGGATGGATCGAACAGCGAGCGCAGCCCGCTCGTGCCGGACCGGTTCCGGCGGCTCGCGGCGAGCGACTTCAGCGCCCCGAGCAGCGCGCGCGCCGCAGCGCGTAGTCCACCGGCCGGCGGTTGTCCGGGTCGACGAGGCTGAAGTCGACGAGCTCGTTGCCCTGGTAGATGTCGGGCACGCCGGGCGAGGTGAGCTTGACGCAGCGCCATCGACGAGGCTGTTGAGCAGCCCGAACCAGGCGAAGGTCGGCACCTGCGGCGCGGAAGTCGTCGAGGAACAGGTTGCCGTCGAGCCGGCCGAGCAGCGCGCGCACGAAGCCGGTCACGGCGCGCCTCGTACTCCTCGTTCGGGTTGATCCAGCTCGTGCGCACCTTCGCTTCGCGCACCGCCTTCAGCATGTAGGCCTCGATGCGCTCGCGGTACGCGGCGAGCGCCCGCCGCGTCGAGATCGCCCGTCGGGAAGCTGCCGAGCAGCGTCTGGTAGAGCAGGTACTCGTCGTTGCGCGACGGCGCCGGCTCGCCGTCCACCGCGCGCTTCTTGCTGCGGTTGATGCGGCTCCAGCGGCGCACGGCAGGCGCCACGCCGCCGGCATCTCGGAGAGCACGTCGATGCGCGCGCGCACGTCCTCGGAGCGCTTGTTGTCGTGGGTCGAGGTGGCGAGCATCGTGTGCGGCCACTTGGCGGCGCGGTCGGCGCTCGCGCCGTGGAACGCCGACGACCGTCATGCCGAAGTCGTCCGGATCGCCGCCGACGTCGTTCAGCGACACGAGGCGGTTGTAGACGTAGAAGCCGTGTCCTCGACGCCCTTCGCCGTCACCGGCGCGGTGAACTGCTGGAAGCGCATCGCGAACGCGCGGTACTCCGCTGCGCAGCGCCTGGGCGCGCGCCGTCGCGGCGCGCGCGCGAGCAGCGGCGTCCGCACGAAGTCGAAGACGCTCGCGTCGGCGGCGCGGCTGCGGCGCTGCGCCTGGCCGACCGCCCAGTCGATGTAGCGCCGGTCCTGCGGCGTGACGCGCGTCGGCGATGTAGGTGCGGTAGACCGGGAAGCAGCGCGACCACCTCGGCGAGCGCCTCGCGCAGCGTGTTGAGCGGTGAAGTCGCGCGTGCGGCGGTCGGCGCGCGCGATGCGCAGCAGCGCGTTCGCGAGCACCGTGAGCTCGCCGGCGAGCGCGCTCGCGCATGATCGGCGCGCTTGCCGCGGTAGCGCGCTCTCGTCGAAGTCGAGCGCCTCGTCGCCGACGAACGCGCGCCAGGCGCGGTCGACGCGCGCTGCGCGCCGCCGGTGTCGACGAACAGCCCGTTCACGACGTTCGCGAAGCGGTAGCCGGTCGTGCCGTGCACCGGCCAGCTCTCGGGCAGCTGCTCGTGCGGCGCGACGATCTTCTCGAGCACGACGTAGAGCGGCCGCGGGCGCTCGCGCGCGGGCCGCGCGGTCGACGCCCGCGAGCTGCGCGTAGCGCTCCTGCAGCCGGCGGAAGTAGCGCGCCGGATCGTAGCAGCCCGTCCGGATGATCGATGCGCAGCCCGTCGATCCGCCCGGCGGCCGCGAGCTCGAGCACGAACCGGTGCGTCGCCTCGAACACCGCCTCGTTCTCCATGCGCAGCGCCGCGAGGTCGTTGATGTCGAAGAAGCGCCGGTAGTTGATCTCGTCCGCCGCGACGCGCCAGTACGCGAGCCGGTACGCCTGCGCCTCGAGCAGCTCGTGCGAGCGCGTCGAAGCTCGCCGGCTCGCCCGGGCGTGCCGTTGACGGCGCGCACGCGCGCGCTCGATGCGCCTCGGCGAGCGCGGGGTGCTCGCGCACGAGCCGCGCGAGCCGCGCCTTGTGCACCTCCTTGTCGCGGCTGCGCTCGGCGACCGCCTGCCGGGCGCGGTGTCGTCCGCGCGGCGGCAGGCGGCCGAACGCCGCGATCAGGCTCTCGAACTCGCGCCGGCGCCTGCGCCGGCAGCGCGCCGCGGTCCGAGCAGGCGCCGCGCGCGCTCGAGCGACGCGCGGGTACTCGCGCGGGTCGATCGGGAAGCGGTGCTCGAAGTAGCGGACGGCGAACGCGCCCGCGTCGGCGGCTCGAGCGCGAGCTCGAGCTCGCCGCGCTCGAGCACGTCGCCGTAGTGGTCGCCGAGCACCGGCAGCAGCACCTTGCGCGTCGAGCGTCGGGATCGAGCGGCTGCCAGTCGATGTCGAAGTAGCTCGGCGTACGCGCGACGCCGGGCCGTTCTCGAGCACGTCCATCCACCAGGCGTTGTCGGCGCCCATCACGCCCATGTGGTTGGGCACGATGTCGAGCGATCTGGCCCATGCCGTGCGCGCGCGAGCGCGCGCCGCGAAGCGCGTCGAAGTCGTCGCGCGTGCCGATCTCGGGGTTGAGCGCGCCGTGGTCGACGATGTCGTAGCCGTGCCTGCTGCCCGGGCGCGCGCGCAGGTACGGCGAGCAGTAGACGTGGCTCACGCCGAGCGCGGCGAGGTAGGGCACGAGCGCGGTCGCGTCGCGCGAAGGTGAAGTCGCGGTGCAGCTGCAGGCGGTAGGTCGCGCGCGGGATGACCGCCTGCGGCCGCGTCGCCGGCGCGCCGCGCGCACGGGCTGCGGGCGGCCGCGCACGCGCGCGAGCGCGGCGCGCGAGCTCGACGAAGCGCGCGTCCTCCGCCCAGCGCTCGAGCGCGAGCGCGAGCTTGCGGCGCCAGTTCGGGTGCGCTCCCCGGTCGTGCCGGGCAGGTTCACCTGCTCGCGCGCGCCGAGCACGTCCTCGAGCTGCACGACCAGCACCTGCGCCGGGCTGCGCGCGAGAAAGCGCTGCAGCGACCGCAGCGAGCGCCGGCGTCATCTCGGGGACCGACGCCGGGTCGTCGGTCGCGCCGCGGCGGCAGCAGCCGCTCGCGCTCGAGCGCGCGCGAGCAGCCGCGCGCGATCCTGCGCGCGCTCGGCGAGCTGAGCCTCGCGCGCGGCGTCGCCGGCCGATGAGGCCGAGCTCGTGCCGCAGCCGCGATGTCGCGGCCCTCCCACCAGCCGGCGAGCGTCGGCAGGTCGTGCGTGCTCGCCGACGACCAGCGCGCCGGCCGGGTAGTCGGCCGGCGGCTTGAAGTCGCCGCCGGCGGTCGCGCTCGAACAGCAGCACGCGGTACGACAGCACGCCGCAGCGCGGCGAGCGCTGCGCGCACTTCGTCCGGGACCGTGCCGAGGTCCTCGCCGATGACGAGGCAGCGGTTGCGCTGGCTTTCGAGCGCGAGGATGCCGAGCAGGTCGTCGAACGGATAGCGCACGTAGGCGCCGTCGGCGGCCGCCATCCCGCGGCGGCACCCAGAACAGGCGCATCAGTCCCATCACGTGATCGATGCGCAGCGCGCCGGCGTGCCGCATGTTCGCGCGCAGCGTCGCGATGAACGGCGCGTAGCGCGGCGCTCGCGCAGCCGCTCGGGAACGAGCGGCGGCAGGCCCCAGTCCTGGCCCTTGCGGGTTGAAGTCGTCGGGCGGCGCGCCGACGCTCGCGGCCGTGGCGTAGAGGTCCTGGTTCGCCCACGCCTCGGCGCCGCCGCGGTCGATCGAGACCGCGAGGTCGGCGTACAGGCCGACGCCGAGGCCGAGCTCGAACGCGCGCCGGCCGACGCCGTCGAGCTGCAGGTCGGCCTGCCACTGCAGGTACTCGAAGAACTCGACGCGCTCGACGTGCTCGCGCGGCGAAGCGCGCGACCTCCGGCGCACGCGGGTCGCGGTACGGCTCCGGCCACACCGGCCAGCCCCAGACGCCGGCGTCGGCGCGGTGGAAGCGCTCCTGCAGCGCCTCGAACAGCGCGTGGCGGCGCAGCGGCTCGCCGTCCCGCGCCTGGAACGCGCGGAACGCGCGCCCGCGCGCCGTGTCGCCGCCGAGATGGCGCGCGCGGAAGTGCGCGTAGAGCCGCTCGAGCACCTCGCACTTGGCGGCCGCGACCCCGGCGTAGTCGACGAGCTCGGCCTCGCGCAGCGCCTGCAGCCGCGCCTGGAACGCTGCCGTGCGCACCATGCTCGCGCGCCTCGTCGCACTCGCGGAAGTCCTCGACCGCCTCGACGTCGAGGTAGAGCACGTTCAGGAACAGCCGGCTCGACGGGCTGTACGGGCTCGCGTGCTCCGGGTTGTGGGGAAAGAGCGCGTGCAGCGGATTCACGCCGACGACGCCGGCGCCCGCGCGCGGCCCACTGCTCGACGATCGTCCGCAGATCGGTGAAGTCGCCGATGCCCCAGTTGCGCTCCGAGCGCACGCGCGTAGAGCTGCACGGCGGCACCCCAGACGCGGCCGTCGCCGTCGAGCGACGGCGGGCCGATAGCAGCGTCCGGGGCGGCGACGACCAGGAGTGCGGCGCCGAGCGGCTCCGCGTCACGCGCGATCTCGAGCCGGTGATAGCCGGCGGGCAGGTCGGCCGTCGAGCGACGAGCTCGCGCGCGACGAACGCCTCGCCCGCCACGTCGCCGTGCTCGAGCAGCGCGAGCGCGTGCGGCGCGAACGCGCCGCCGTGCTCGCGTGCCGTCCTCGGCGACGAGGCGCCAGCGCGAGCGGCGCTGCGTCGAGCGCGGCTGGAAGGTTGACGCGCACGCGCCACGGCCGCTCGTCTGCGCAGCGTCACGACCGCCGGCGCGAGCGGCGTGCGCCAGCGGCGCGCCGCATCGGCACGCATCGTCGCCGCGGCAGCGCGCGTCGTCCGCCGCGTCGACGCCCATCGCCGCCAGCAGCGCGTGCAGCGTCTCGTCGGTCGCGCGGTGCAGCGTGCCCCAGATGTCGTGATACTCGCGCGCGATGCCGTGGCGCTCGCGCGAGCTCGCGCGCAGCGCGCTCAGCCATCGCGCGGGCTCGAGCGCTCCAGACGCACCGACCACGGCGCGGCAGCACGTCGACCGGCGAGCGCTGCCGGCGTCGCTCGCGTAGATCACGCGTGCCGCGCGGCGGCGTCACGCTGGCCTGCGGCGCGTCCGACGAGATTCGCGCGGAGATGGAGCCGGGCGCCGTCGCCGAGCGTCCAGCTGCACCGCGAGCGCGCCCGGGCGGCGCAGTCTCGAACGCGCCCGGCGCGGCGATCGCCGGCGAGGCGCGGGACGATGTGCTCGCGCCGCAGCGCGAGCAGCCGCCGGCAAAGCGCGAGCCGTTCGCGATGCCGCCGCGGTCGCCGTCTCGCGCCAGTCGAGCTTGCGAGCGCTCGAACGTCGCCGGGTCGTTCGGGTCGGGGATCGCGTCCTGCGCCGCCGGATCGCGGAAGCGCTCGAAGCGCCCGAACTCCGCGCGCCGCCCGTTCGTCACCGCGGCGGCGAGCTCCGGGCCGAAGTCGCAGAAGAACAGGAACGGCGCGCTCGCGCCGAACTCCTCGCCCATGAACAGCATGCGGGACCGACGGCGCGAGCAGCAGCAGGCAGTCGCGGCCGCGAGCGGCCGCGGCGCGGCGAGCGCGCCGATGCGCTCGCCGAACGCGCGGTTGCCGACCTGGTCGTGGTTCTGCAGGAACGAGACGAACGCGGTCGGCGGCAGGTGCGCGCTCGGCTCGCCGCGCGGACGGCCGCCGCGGTAGCGCGAGGGCTCGCCCTGATAGGCGAACCCTTCGGCGAGGCAGCGGCCGAGGTGCCAGAGCGGCCGCTCGGCGTAGTCGGCGTAGTAGCCGTCGCGCTCGCCGGTGAGCGAGCACGTGGGCCGGCGTGATGGACGTCGTCGTTCCACTGCGCGGTCGCCGCCAGCGGGCGCCGCGCGGCGTCGCGGGCGAGATAGCGCGCCTCGTTGCGGTCGTTCTCGAGGACGAGGTGCACGTGGCGGTCGCGCCCGGGGCCGGCGCGCACCGCGGCCGCGAGCTCGGTCGACGATGTCCGGTCGCGAGTCGTCGGCGATCGCGTGCACCGCGTCGAGGCGCAGGCCGTCGAAGTGGTATTCCTCGAGCCAGTAGAGCGCGTTGTGGATGAAGAAGTCGCGCACCGCGCGCGCACCGGCGCCGTCGAAGTTGATCGCCGCGCCCCACGGCGTGTCGTGCCGCGGGTTGAAGAACTGCGGCGCGTAGTGGTGCAGGTAGTTGCCCTCGGGCCCGAAGTGGTTGTAGACGACGTCGAGCAGCACCATCAGGCCGCGCTCGTGCGCGGCCTGCACGAGGCGCTTCAGGTCTTCGGGCGCGCCGTAGCTCGCATCGGGCGCGAACGGCAGCACGCCGTCGTAGCCCCAGTTGCGCTTGCCGGGGAAATCGGCGACCGGCATCAGCTCGATCGCGGTGACGCCGAGCTCCGCCAGGTAGTCGAGCCGCTCGACGGCCGCGGCGAACGTGCCCGCGGCGGTGAACGTGCCGACGTGCAGCTCGTAGATCACCGCCTCGTGCCACGGCCGGCCCGCCAGCCGGCGTCGCGCCACTCGAACGCGAGCGGATCGACCACCACGCTCGGCGCGTGGACGTCCGTCCGGGTTGAAGCGCGAGGCCGGATCGGGCACCGCGAGCCCGCCGTCGATGCGGAACGCGTAGCGCGTGCCGGCCGGCGCGCTCGCGTACGACGGTCTCGCACCAGCCGTCGCCGGTCGCAGCGCATGGGCCGGGACGCACGCGCGGCGTCGTTCGCGAGCTCGAGGGCGATCTCGGCGGCGCCCGGCGCCCAGAGCCGGAAGCGCGTCGCGCCGTCCGGCCGCAGCTCGGCGCCGAAGGGCATCGAATGCCGTCTTCTCATTGCACCATTTGCACGGGCGCACCGCCGCCGCGGCGCTACGTCGCGCCCCTGGCGAGCAGCATCAGCGCGAGCGAGCGGCCCTGCAGCGGATAGTTCGCCCCGGCGTCGAACGTCCCGTTCGCGGCGAGGCCATGCTCGTGCGCGGTGTCGAGCAGCGCGAACCAGCGGCCCGGCCCGGCATGGGCGGGGAGCTTGAACTCGACGGTCTCGTGATGCGCGTTGAACAGCACCAGGAAGTCCTCGTCCCGGACCGGCCGGCCGCGCGCGTCGATCTCGGCGAGCGCCTCGCCCGCGAGGTACACGCCGAGGCAGCGCGCGAACTCGTGCTCCCACTCCTCGATCCGTCATCTCGGTGCCGTCGGGCTTGAACCAGGCGATGTCCTTGACCTCCGTGCCGTGGATCGGGCGGCCCTGGAAGAAATCGCGCCGGCGGAACACCGGATGCTCGCGGCGCAGCGCGATCATCCGGCGCACGAACTCGAGCGAGCCGGTCCCGTCGCTCGTCGGGCGTCCAGTCGACCCAGCTGAGTCTCGTTGTCCTGGCAGTAGGCGTTGTTGTTGCCGTCCTGCGTGCGGCCGAGCTCGTCGCCGGCGAGGAGCATCGGCACGCCCTGCGAGAGGAAGCAGCGTCGCGAGCAGGTTGCGCTTCTGCCGCTCGCGCAGCGCGAGGATCTCCGGGTCGTCGGTCGGGCCCTCGGCGCCGCAGTTCCACGCGAGATTGTTGTTGTGGCCGTCGCGGTTGTCCTCGCCGTTCGCCTCGTTGTGCTTCTCGTTGTAGGAGACGAGATCGCGCAGCGTGAAGCCGTCGTGCGCGGTGACGAAGTTGATGCTCGCGTAGGGCCGCCGGCTCGCTGCGATCGTAGAGATCGCTCGATCCGGTGAGGCGCAGCGCGAACTCGCCGATGAGGCCGCCGTCGCCCTTCCAGTACGCGCGCATCGTGTCGCGGTACCGGTCGTTCCACTCCGCCCAGCCCGGCGGGAAGTTGCCGACCTGGTAGCCGCCTTCGCCGAGGTCCCACGGCTCGGCGATGAGCTTCACCCGGGTCAGCACCGGGTCCTGGCGGATGATGTCGAAGAAGGCGCCGAGGCGGTCGACCTCGTGCAGCTCGCGCGCGAGCGCGGCGGCGAGGTCGAAGCGGAAGCCGTCGACGTGCATCTCGGTCACCCAGTAGCGCAGCGAGTCCATGATGAGCTGCAGCACGCGCGGGTGCTGCATGTCGAGCGTGTTGCCGCTGCCGGTGTAGTCGTTGTAGTAGCGGCGATCGTCGGCGCGGAGCCGGTAGTAGGAGGCGTTGTCGATGCCGCGGAACGCGAGCGTCGGCCCGAGCTGGTTGCCCTCGGCGGTGTGGTTGTAGACGACGTCGAGGATCACCTCGATGCCGGCCGAGTGCAGCGCCTTCACCATCGTCTTGAACTCGTTCACCTTGCCCGAGGCCGAGTAGCGCGCGTCCGGGGCGAAGAAGCCGATGGTGTTGTAGCCCCAGTAGTTGCGCAGCCCGCGCTCGACCAGGCGCCGGTCGTCGACGAAGGCGTGGACCGGCATCAGCTCGACCGTGGTGACGCCGAGCCGCTTCAGGTGGTCGATCACCGGGGCGGTGGCGAGGCCGGCGTACGTGCCGCGCAGCGCTGGCGGCACCTCGGGATGCTGCAGGGTGAAGCCGCGCACGTGCAGCTCGTAGATGACCATCTCGTTCCATGGGATCGTTGGGCCGGCGGTCGTCGCCCCAGGTGAACGCGGGGTCGATGACTTCGCATTTCGGCATGCCGCCGGCGCTGTCGCGGCGGTCGAAGGAGAGGTCTTCGCGCTTGCCGCCGACGGTGTAGCCGAAGAGCGCGTCGCTCCATCGCAGGGCGCCGACGATGTTCCGCGCGTAGGGGTCGAGCAGCAGCTTGTGCGGGTTGAAGCGATGGCCTTCCTCCGGCCGGTACGGGCCGTGGACGCGGTAGCCGTAGAGCATTCCCGGGCGCGCTTCGGGCAGGTAGCAGTGCCAGACCTGGTCGGTGCGTTCCCTGATCTCGATGCGCTGCAGTTCGCGCCGCCCGGCGGGATCGAAGAGGCAGAGCTCGACCTTCTCGGCGTGCTCGGAAAAGAGCGCGAAGTTGACGCCTTCGCCGTCCCAGGTCGCGCCGGGCGGGTAGGGCTTGCCGGGCCAGACCGCCGAGATCGGGCTCATCGGCTGCGCCGGACTGCCGTGCCCGGCATCAGCGATCGCGACGCGCGGCGTCGGTGCGCCGGTCGATGCCGCACCACTTGCCGGCGTCGATGAGCGTCGCGGAACCCGCGCCTCCGGGATTCGCGATGACGATCGCGCGCATTTGTCTCATGTTCGAGTCGAAGCCGCGAAGGATAGCGCGAGCGGCGGCGCGGCGCGCGAGCGTCGCTCCGAGCGACGTCCTACTGGCTCAGGTCCGCCGCCGAAGCGCCCGGCTCGCGCAGGGGCAAGCCGGCGGCAGTCGGCTGCGGCGAGAGCTCGTCGGCCTTGTTCACCCAGCCGCCGCCGAGCGCCTGGTAGATGCTGACGAACGACGCGTAGAGCTGCGCCCGGATGCTCGCCTGGTTCAGCTCGGCGGGGAAGAGCTGGGTCTCGGCCTGCAACACGGTCGTGTAGGAGGTGTAACCGCCGTCGAACTGCAGCCGCGCGAGCTTCGAGTACTCGGACAGCGCCTTCACCAGCCGGCCCTGCGCCTCGAGCTGCGTGGCGAGGTTCGCGTTCGCGACCAGCGCGTTCTCGGTGTCGCCGAACGCGTTCTGGATCGCGAGGAGGTAGGAAGCGAGCGCCGCCTTCTGCCCGCCTTCGGCCTGCGCGACCTGGCCGGAGATGGCCCCGCCGGTGAAGATCGGCCCGACGATCGACCCGCCGTAGCTCCAGACGCGCGACCCGCCCCTGAACAGGTTGCTGAGATCGTTGCTGGCGGTGCCGAACGCCCCGGTCAGCGAGATCGTCGGGAAGTACTGCGCCTTCGCCGCGCCGATCTGCGCGTTGGCGGCGACCAGGGTCTGCTCGGCCTGCAGCAGGTCCGGCCGGCGTTCGAGGAGCTGCGAGGGCAGGCCGGCGGGCACGCTCGGCAGCGCGAGCGCATCGAGCGGCTTGCCGCGCGCGATCGGCCCGGGATTGCGGCCGAGCAGGATCGCGAGCGCGTTCTCGGTCTGGGCGATCTGGGTCTGGATGACCGGGATCTGCGCCGCCGCGGTTTCGTACTGCGAGCGCGCCTGCTCGACGTTCATCCGCGAGACCTGGCCGTACTTGAACTGGAGCTCGAAGAGCTTGACCGACTCGCCGTAGGCCCCGAGCGTCCGCTTCGCGACCGCGAGCTGCTCGTCGAGGCCGAGGAGCTGGAGGTAGGTCGAGGCGGTCGAGGCCACGACCGACAGCACCACGCCGCGCCGCGCCTCGTCGGTGGCGAGGAGCGTCGCGCGCGCCGATTCGGTGAGCCGGCGGATCCGCCCCCACAGGTCGAGCTCCCACGTCGCGCCGGCGAGCACCTGGTAGGTCGTCGCCGGGTTGCCGCCCACCGCGGCGGCGAGCTGCTGCGAGCGGACGAGCTCGCTGTAGCGCTGGCGCGTGCCGTCGGCCTGGTAGCTCAACTGCGGGAAGAGCGGCGAGCGCGTGGTCGTGAGCACGCCCGCCGCCTGCTCGACGTTCGCGACCGCGACCTCGAGGTTGCGGTTGTGGGCGAGCGCCTCGGCGATGTAGCCGTCGAGCACCGGATCGCCGAACTCCTTCCACCATGCGGTGTCCGCGGTCTGTTCCACTTTCTGCGGCTCGTAGCGGAAAGCGCCGGGCGTCGACACCTCCGGCCGCTGGTAGTCCGGGCCGATCATGCAGCCGGCGAGCGCGCACGCCAGCGCGGCGGCTACGGTGCGCATATCAGTCGCTCTCCCGCGGCGCGTGCCGCGCGTGCGGCGCGCTCGGCGCGGCGGCGCCGGCGGCGTGCGCACTCGCCGCCACCTTCTCCTTCTTCGCCGCCGAGCGCTCGTTGAGCCAGTCGAAGATATAGAAGAAGAGCGGCACGTAGAGCATCGCGAGCGTCGTCTCGCCGAGCATGCCGCCCAGGATGCCGGTGCCGATCGAGTGGCGCGCGTTCGCGCCGGCGCCGACCGCGATCGCGAGCGGCAGCACGCCGAACGCGAACGCGAGCGAGGTCATGATGATCGGCCGCAGCCGCTGCTCGCCGGCCTCGATCGTCGCCTCCATGATCGACTTGCCTTGCTTCCGCAGCTCCACCGCGGCGGTGACGCGCAGCACGGCGTTCTTCGCGCCGAGCCCGATCAGCACCAGCAGCCCGATCTGGAAGTACACGTCGTTCTCGAGGCCGCGCAGCCAGATGGCGGTCAGCGCGCCGAGGATCCCGAACGGCACCGCCGTCATCACCGCGCCCGGCAGCGTCCACGACTCGTACTGCGCGGCGAGCACCAGGAAGACGATGATCAGGCCGAACACGAACGCGATCATCGACGTCCCGCCCGACTTCTTCTCCTCGAACGCGAGCCCCGACCAGGCGAACGTGTAGCCCGCCGGCAGCACCTCGCGGGCGATCTCCTCCATCGCCGCGATCGCCTGGCCCGAGCTGTAACCGGGCGCGGCGTTGCCGTTGATCTTCGCCGCCGGGAAGCCGTTGAAGTGCGGCAGCAGATCGGGCCCGGTGACCCAGCTCGTCGTGACCAGCGCCGAGAGCGGCACCATCTGCGCCTGCCCGGACTGGCCCTGGGTCTCGTTCTGGACCCGGTTGTCGCGGTAGCCCTTGTTCGTCCGCGTGTAGAGGCGGGTGAGGTCGTCGGGCGTCTGCCGGTACTTCGCGTCCGACTGCAGGATCACCCACCAAACCTGGCTGAACTGGTTGAACTGGCTGACCGCGATCGAGCCGAACTGCGCCTGGATGGCGCTGTACACGTCCTCGATCGGCACGCCGAGCAGCATCGCCTTGTCGCGATCGACGTCGGCGCGGAGTTGCGGGGTGTTGGCGCGGAACGTGGTGTGCAGGCCGGTCAGGTCGGCCCGCGCGCTTGCCCTGCGGATGACCTCCTGCGTGAGGTCGTCGAGCC
>CAWGCC010000006.1:0-44160 GCA_963820965.1 uncultured beta proteobacterium
ACGGGTCGTTCTGGGCCTTCCTTTATGGATGGACGATCATGCTGGTCGTCATCCCGGGATCGCTGGCGGCGCTGACCGCTGCGTTTCTTCTCTACCTCAAACACTTCGTGCCGCTCGGCATCGGAGCGGAAAAGACGCTGGGGATCGCGCTGCTCCTCGGGCTCGCTCTCGTCAACGCGCGCGGGGTGAAGCTGGGAGCGCGCGTGCAGAACGTCTTTACGCTGCTCAAGGTGGGCGGCCTCGTCAGCTTAGTCGGGCTGGTCCTGCTAACCCAGGACGGGACCGTGTGGCACTTCAAGCCCGCGTTTCCCGACCGCTTCACGCCGGCGCTGCTCGCTGGCGTCGGGGTCGCGATGATCTCGACTCTTTTCGCGTACGACGCCTGGCACTTCGTCGGCTTCGTGGCGGGCGAGATGCAGGATCCCGAGCGGACGGTGCCGCGCAGCATCTTCGCCGGCGTCGTCATCGTGATCGCCGTCTACGTCTCCACGAACATCGCCTACATCTTCGTCCTTGGACAGCAGAACATCGCCGCCTCCGAGCGGGTCGCGGCCGACACCATGTCGACGATGATCGGCCCGATCGGCGCGAGCTTCATCACGATGGTGATCCTGTGCTCGACGTTCGGCGCCATGTCCGCGAACATTCTGGCGGGACCACGGGTGTTCTTCGCGATGGCGCGCGATGGCGTCTCTCTTCCGACAGCTCTCGTCGGTTCACGCCGAACACGGCACGCCCGCGAACGCCATCTGGGCCCTGGCGGCCATGGTCCGGACTTACTGACGCTGACGGGCGGCTACGAGCACCTGATCACGATGTCGCAGTTCGCGAACTGGATCTTCTTCACGATGGTCGTGCTGTCAGTGGTCGTCCTGCGGCGCCGGCACCCCGGAATGGAAACGCCCGTACAAGGTCACGGCGTTACCCGCTGCCAGTCATCGTGTTCGTGCTGGTGTCGACCGTGTTCGTCCTGAACACGTCAGACCGTCTACCGCCTGCGCGGCCTGGCCGGCATCGTCAGCGGGCAGGAGATCGACCTCCTCCATCCCTTCTTCGAGCCCGTCGACCCGGTCGTCCATGACCTCCGTCCCGAGCGCGCGGCGCCGCTGCGCAACTGGCTCGTCTACCACCAGGCCTTCCTCCTCGAGCAGGCCCTCGGCCCCGACGCGCTTCTCGCCGCCCAGCCCGGCCGCCTCCGCCTCGAGCCCTATCAGCTCGTGCCCGTGCTGCGCGCCATCCGCATGAGCCGGCCTCGCCTGTTGCTGGCTGACGGGGTGGGGCTCGGCAAGACGATCCAGGCCGGGCTCGTGCTCACCGAGCTGATGGCGCGGCGCCTGGCCCATCGCATCCTCGTCGTGTCGCCGGCCGGACCGCTGCTCGAGCAGTGGCGCCTGGAGATGCTCGAGCGCTTCGGCCTGCGGCTCGACGTGATCGACCGCGCGACGGCTGGAAGAGATCCGCCGCGGAACCGAGGTGGGCGCGAACCCGTTCGACCACGTGCCCCTGGGGCTCGCCTCGATCGATTTCCTGAAGCAGGAGCGCGTGCTCGACCTCCTGGAGCGGGCCAGCTACGACGCCGTCGTCGTCGACGAGGCCCACCACTGCACGGACCTCGGCCAGTCCGGCGAGCGCGAGGACTCGCTCCGCCGCCGACTGGCCGAGGTGCTGGCGCGCCGCTGTGACGCGATGCTGCTCCTGACCGCGACGCCGCACGACGGCCACGACCGCTCGTTCGCCTCGCTCTGCGAGCTGCTCGACCCGTCCCTGGTCGACGGCCGAGGCGAGCTTCGCGGCGACCGCTACCGGGCTCACGTGGTCAGGCGGCTCAAGCGCCACATCACGGACCCGGCCACGGGCCAGCCCCGCTTCCGCGAGCGCATGGTGAGCCCACGACCCGTGACCGCTTCGCCCGAGCGCCACGCGCGGTTCGTCGCGCTCCAGCGGAACCTGCTCGACCTCGTGGCGCCCGAGCTGCGCCGCGCCTTCCGGACACGCGCCGCTACAGCGACGTGCTCGCCTTCCTGGCCCTTCTGAAGCGCAGCGTGTCGACGAGTCGAGGCCTGCCGGGCGACGCTCGGCGTGGTGGCCGAGCGTCTCCAGCAGGCCCTGCGCGAGGACGTGGAAGATCAGGAGACGCGCCGCCAGCGCCTCCGCACGCTGCGCGACTACCACCGGAAGATCGAGCGCTTCGGGGCCGGGGCCGCGGAGGAGGAGCGCCAGCAGCAGATTCTCGAAGCCGAGGATCTCGCGCGTCAGCTCGCGGTCGTCGAACGCGAGGTGCGCCGCGAGGCGCGGAGCCTCACGAGGACAACCAGCGTGGTCGAGGCTCTCGACGAGCTGGTGGCCATGGCGGGAGAGGCGATCGGCGAGGATCCGAAGCTCCAGCAGCTCGTCGCCGAGTCCAGGACATCCGGCGGGTGGAGCCCCCGGCCAACATCCTCGTCTACACCGAGTACGTCGACAGCCAGCGCGCCGCCGCCCGCGCCCTGATCGCCGCCGGCGTGGGGAGGTCCTCACGATCAACGGCGAGGACGACGACACCACGCGCGGCAAGATCACGGCGCGCTTCTGCGCGGCCGACGGCCTCGTCCTCGTCAGCACCGACACGGCGGCCGAGGGCCTGAACCTTCAGGCGCGGTGCCATCACCTGATCCACCTGGAGCTGCCCTTCAATCCCAACCGCCTCGAGCAACGCAACGGGCGCATCGACCGCTACGGCCAGACCCACGATCCGCGCGTCCGCTATCTCTTCCTGCGCGGCACCTTCGAGGAGCGCATCCTGCTCCGGCTGATCGCCGGGTTCAACGCCGACGCCGCCGGCTTACCTTCGTTCCCGACACCTGGGTTGACTACTTCCGGTGATGCGGCTGCCGCGCGTCTTCTGAAGGGGCTTCTCGACGAGGACGCCGACCTATTTCAAACCGAGCACACATTCGATTTCACCAACGCCGATGAAGAAACCACGACGACGGCGTGGCAGACTGCTGGAGGAGATCGACAAAACGCTAAAGGGATTCGAGCAGACGCTTCGAGACGCATGTTTCACTTCAGACGGTTTGAACGCCGAAGCGTCGTTGATAACCGAAGCTGACCAAGCCCGTATCGCAGGAATCAGAACCGGGAGAGATTAACTTTGACCGCTCTGTGCGAGGCCGTACAGCTCGACGGCGGCGATATTGAAAGCAACCGTACCTTTCCGGTTTTCAGCCTCACGATTCCCGCTTGTTGGGCTTCACGGGCTCGATGGCCTGGCGGGCTATCGTCCGGCTGAGGAAGTCGTTCACGCGACCAACCCCGCATCGACATCATGAAGGATGCCGAGGAAAAGCCGTCAGATTCCGACAGTCCCATCCGTTGGTCCGCCGAGCGTTGGATAGAGACTCGCGATCTGTCGTTCGGCAGCTGGGCGCCGAGCGGCCAGATCCGCGCGCGAGTTCAGTGTCAGGACCAGTCGATACACCAACGTTGCTTTGCACATTTGTCGGACGTGTCTCGAGCCGTGCGGGCCGAGTTCGAGCGCGTGCTCGCTGTGCAAGTGACGCGGCACGAATCACCGAGGTACGTTTCGACCCTAGAGGCATGGCTCGCGCTGGCAAATCCTCGCCAAGGCGATAAAGCGCAGCGTCTGGTCGGCGCACTTCGAAGCGTGGGCTCCGCAAGCAAAAGCAGCAGCGCAAGCGGCAGCGAATGAGGCGTTCAGGCCCCTTGCGGAAGCGTTCGTCGCCGAATGGCAAGCCGACCTCGAGGTGGAGAAGACGGTTCAAAAGGATTGGCTTCAGCAGCGGTCCGTTGAAATCATGGCGAAAGAGGCACCGCAACGGCACAAGCAGATCTTTTTCAAGGCGACGGGGCGGTCAGCTCACGACGTCATCGACAAACCTGCCCAATCCGCGTGAACGCCTGGCAGGCTTTGCTGCGGATCGGACGCAACCGTCTGTGCTTCGCAGCGCTGCCGACGGCGTTCTACGCCTCCTCGGGCAGCGTATGGAGGCAATCGACGCACGCGCGGCTCTCGCAACGCCCGAACTGTTCTCGATCGGCCTTCGATGATCGTTCCAGAGGGACCTGATGTCGTTTTGAGGTTTTGCGCGACTCCACGACCTGGTTACGGCACTTCCTGAACCGTTCGTTCGATTCGAGCTTGAGCGGGAGCTGACGCGAGCCAAACTTCTACCGAAGATGGCAGGGCCCGATGGGCGCAAGCTGCACGAGACCTGGGAGACATACCGTCGGAAGCTCCGCGCACTCGACATTCGGGGCGGCGGTATCGAGTCCGGCATCACGTCATTGATCCGGTCGTCGAGACACTTCGGGTACACGTCGATCGATGCGGCACCAGAAGTGAGCACTCGCGAGGGCGATGAAGATGGCGGCTTCTCTTGAAATCCGTGGACGGCGAGGCGCTCCGCGTCTGGACCGCCGATCTTGAGGAAGACCTCGACGCGCCAGCGCGGCGCGGCGCTGCGCACGTTCCAGCCGACTGCAGATTGTTGGTCGCGTCTCCTGGCAAAGGGCGAGCGTCTTGGACTTCTGACGAATGGTGTTGAGTGCGGATCCTTTTTTCGGATCCCGCCCGACCTGATTCTCGTCTTGCTATATCGCTCGATACCTGGCGCCGGAGACGAGCTGGGGCACCAGATTCGTTCTGCCTCTTTATCGCCCTCACCTCGCCGGCTGGCATCGCCTTCGTTCCTGACCTGATCGAAGGCCCGGTCTCCAGCGGGTACGGGTTACTCGTGAACTGCGGGTGCCAGCGCGCCAGGCAGTTGAACGACCTCTGCGGAGCTGCTGGATCATCCGGCATCGCGACGCCTTGGCCGGGTCCACGGACCGTTCTCCGGTGCTCGCCGGACAGCTCTGGAACGAAGTTCTCATCATCATTTATCGCCTGCTGTTCACGCTGAAGCTCGAGGCAACTGACGACCCTGCTCGGTCGTTCACATTGCCTCCACGAGCTTGTGGCCGGTCTCGTTTCGCCGTCGACGGCGCTCGCACGTCATGCCAGAGCCGTTCTTGACGAAGGCGCGGACACGGGACATCTGCTTGAAGACGGCGTTCGAACGCTCTCCGCGTCTGTCCGACGGCCTGAAGACTACTGAGTTGAACGTGCGGCCTCTGGGCGGTTCGTTGCTGGAACAGCGACGACCCCACTCCTCGAAAGCCTCCACTGGGGTGAGCGTGCGGTGGCGCACTTACTTGATCGGCTGCTGTGGGCGAAGAAACGGGCAACAGAGGCGCCAGCGCGGGTGCACTACGGCCCGCTCGATGTCGAGGACTTGGGCCGCGTGTACGAGCAGCGCTGCTGGAGCTCGAACCGGGCATTTCCACCGAACCGATGTGCCGTTCGCGCCGGCAGAAGCTCGAAGTGGTTGCTCCCCTTCGACCAGGGCGGCGCTATCGGCCAACTGCCGCGACGGACCCTGCTGGCGATGTTGAAGAAGAGGACACCGAATCCGAAGATGAAAGCGCCGATGATGAAGCGCTCGCGCGCGGAAAGAAGAAGCCAAGGTCGAATGGATTGCGGGGATCCCGCCGGACGCTTCTTCCTCCGCGTCGGCTTGGGACGCAAGTCACTGGCTCTTATTACACGCCGCACTCGTTGGTACAGGTTCTCGTCGAGGAGACACTACTCGACCCGCAGGCTTCAGAAAGGAGCCCTGAGCCAAACGCACAGCCCTCGAAATCCTACAATAAAGGTTCTCGACCCGGCCGTGGGTAGTGGTCACTTCCTCGTAGAAGCGTGCCGTTTCTTCGGCCAGTCCCTATACGAGTCCTGTAGGCTGTCGACGAGCGGGCGCTTGAAGCAGAACGACTCGCAGACTCAGCGACTAGGAAAAGTGACCGCGAGGCGGCCACCTTGCCCGAGCGCGCGAGTATCGGCGACGAATCATTGCCTTACCTGACCCTGATGATGAGTTGCTTGAAGTATCTCCCGAGTCGAGCTCCGGAAGGCGAAGAATCCGGGTTGTCACAACGCAGGGCAGAGGCGCTCTGCAGACGCCTTGTGGCTGTTCATTGCTCTTAGGTGTAGACGAAACCACTCGCCGTCGCGCTTGCGAAACTGTCTCTATGGATTGAGTCACATGCTGAGGGTTTCGCTCACTTCCTCAAAGCCACCGCGTCGTAGCTGGTGACCCATCAGGGTCCATTCTCTGAACAGTTGTTGATGTACCGGGATCACCGAGGCCCATTGACGATCTGTCTCAAGGGGTCTTCGCGATATCCTCACGACAGCTCTTCAAAGAGTTCTATTCCACATTCGTGAACTTGAGGCGACCGTGGGAACAACGTGGCCGAACTGATGGCCAAGAGCGAGCCAAACGAAGCTCGACCGCACGTTGGCGCCTTTTCGGATTCTCGCGGCAGCTTGGGCCGGCGGTTTCGCGTTGGGACAAGACGCCTCAGACGACGTTGCTTACGAACGTCTCGTGGAGACTCTTGGGGCGACTGGTGATCTTCCTGCAGACCTGGGTGATCAGCCGAAGCTTCTTTCGATGATCGCTACAGGGTTGGGTTTGCCGAGCGTTCCGTCCAAGCGGGAGTCCCTTATCGCTGTCGCTGTAGGGCCCAATGCTATTCCGGCACTTCCTTATGACATAGCCTTTCCAGAGGTCTTTTGGCCGACCTCGGCTGCTCGTTACGGATTTCATGTGGTGCTCGGCAACCCTCCTTGGGACAAGCCTCATAGCGAATTTCGCCTCTTTCTGAGTGCTTATGATCTCCGGTCCTTGAGACATCTCGAACTCCATTGAACTTGAACGGTTTGCTGACCAGCTCTTTGAGAAAGATCCCGCCGCCATGCTCGCATGGCACAATCTCAATACCTACGCACAAGCGCTGAGGCGATCCATTACTCTGTTGGTTCGGGAAGCAGAGAAACGAACCGATACAAGCATTGGAGCTGCGCACGTTGATGCCTATCTCGCGTTTACATGCAAAGCGTTCGAGTTGACCGCGTCGACTGGCTCCGTCGGATTCGTTCTCAGTGGCGGGTTTGCCAAGAACCCAGCGGCGCTGCCTGTTCGATCTCTTTGGCTCGTGCAAGCCTCCGGGGCGTTTGCTCTTCACTTTGATAATAAACGACGACTATTTGCTGATCTGCCCTCCATCATCGAGTTCTCACTGTTGGTATCACGCAAGCGACTCACGCAAGACTCAGCCGCGTGCCGAATCGGACTCCATCTAACGACTTTCGAGGATCTCCTCCGCACATCACAATTCAGAATAGCCTCGCCCCACCGTTTAGCCGCCTCTGGTCTATTGACATTGCCTGAACTGGCGGCCGAAGTCGGCGGTCTTGTCTCTGACACGTCATTGTGGACTTGGTTGTTGCGAGAGACATCACACATCTTGCAAGAGGTCTATCCATCCAAGACTCAATGCCACCTCGTTCAAGAGCTGGGCTATGCAGGAACGGATGTTCGCTTTGACCCGTTTAGAGGCAAACTTCTGGAGCGGGGTTCCTTCCCGTGCTAGAGGGCAGGGCAATTCGCCAGTATGACGCTCTGCCAACAACAACCCACAAGCGCTGGCGGGCCGCTCCCATCCTTGCAGTGCCAATCGTCAATCACCCTGACATCGCCCTTCGCGCACGATTCTTCCGCCTGGCTTTGAGACGGAAGTGTGGTTCTCCTAAAACGAACGAGAGGAGCCTTTCGGCGGCAATCGTCATTCCAGGCGTGGCGTGCAGCGACTCGCTGCTGGTTGAATCGGATCCGTCCACTCGAAGAACAGCTAATGCGCTGATCGCCGTCGCTCTTCTGAACTCGTTTGCCTGCGATGCGTCTGTCCGACCAAAGGTTCAAGTGATGATCACCCAGGCTTTGCTTTTAGGCACAATTTGTCCGTCGACGCTACCGTGTCGCACATTTCTGGCGCATTCCGCGTTGCGACTGAGCGCTGTCGACCAAGAGTATTGGTTTCTGTGGCACGAGCAGCTTCGCGAGGAGTGGCGCGAGGCCTCTTCAACGCGAACGTGGCCTGTGATTGATGGCGATGGTGAACGATGGAAGGTGCGCGCAGCGATCGATGCAGTCGTCGCGGATGCCTATGAACTCGGCCGAGAGGAATACGCCGACGTGTTGGCGTACTTCAAGCACCGCATTTACCCCAATGCACCGCAACTCTGTCTTGCGATGTTCGACGAGTTGAAGTCAACGGGGCTTGAAGCGTTCACGAAGGAGCACGATCCCTATTGGGACATCCCGCTAAATGAAAGCCTCCCGTTTCATTAGTCGACCTGCCCGAAGTCGCCAAGTGAAGAAATCGAGTCATCACAAATGTCGCTTCCTGCTGGCGACACCAGCGTCTCGAACGGGTCTGTCAATTCAAGTCCAATTGGTCGTCAAAAGACAAAGGCACGCGCGACACAAATTGTTTCGAGGCGACGATGAGCAGAATCTTTTACCCGACCTCGGAAAAACTTAGGTTTGTGCTCGATAGCATCCAGAACAGAGAGGTGGCACTACCTGATTTTCAGCGAGATTTCGTCTGGGATCCGCGTGAAACGGAGGAGCTGATCGAAAGCATTTGTCAGAACTTCCCCGCCGGCAGTCTTCTGCGGATCAAGAACTCGGCAGGGTTCTTCTTTGCGCCGAGGGAGTTCGCTGGGGCGCCGAAACTGGATGCCCACGCGCCGTCGTATCTGATCCTTGACGGCCAGCAGCGCCTCACCTCCCTTTATCAGGCGTTTTATGGGACCGGAACACACCGCTACTACATCGATCTTCAAGGCCTGCTGGACGGCCTCGACCTCGAGGATTGTGTGTCCTATCTGCGGAAGCCCGTGGGCCAGCAACGATACGGGTCGCTGGAGAAGCAGGCCTCCGCTCTGGTCTTTCCGTTCGAGCTGCTTTTCGGAGACCGCGGTGGCTTCGAGGAGTGGCTGGATCGAATCCTCGAATTGCGAGCGAGCACCGAGCCTGATACGAAAACTCTTAAGACACGCATCCGTGACGTGCAACGCCGCTGGCTGAAGCCAGTCGAAGACTATGAATTTCCGATGGTCACGCTCGGGGAAAGCACTACCCCTGACGCCGTCTGTACCGATTTTCGAAACGCTCAACCGAACCGGCGTCAAGCTTTCAGTATTCGACCTGCTAGCGGCCCGCTTCTGGCCCGAGGACGTCAATCTACGCAAGCTCTGGGATGACGCCCAGACGACTCACGAGATCATTACCGATTTCGAGGTCGACCCGTACTACCTCATGCAAGCGGTCGCAATCCATACGGCCGATGGCGCGCCCTCCTGCAAACGCAAAGACGTTCTAAGCATGCGCGTCGACCAGATCCGAGCGGGGTGGGCGCCCATCCTCGAGGGACTAACCAGGGCTTTGTACCTGTTACGTGACGACTGCGGCGTCGTCTTGCCGGCGTGGCTGCCCTACAACACGATTCTCGTTCCAATGGCCGCAGTGATGGCGAGAGTGAGCACGCTGAAGGGGCCGAAGTCTTCGGCTGCGCAGCAGCAGGTCCGTAAATGGTTCTGGTGCTCGGTGTTCGGTCAGACCTATGAGAAGGCGCCGAATTCCCAAAGTGTTCGGGACTACGGAGAACTGATCGAATGGATCGACGGAGGGTCGCCGCCGCAAGCAGTTCGGAACTTTTCCTTCGATCGCTCGATGCTGCGTCAGACCACTCCGCGACAGCGGGCAATTTACCGTGGTGTGATCGCTCTGGTACTCCGCAATGGAGCGACGGACTTCCACACCGACGCTAGGATCACCGCAAGCATCATCCGCGATAAGAAGATCGATGACCACCACGTCTTTCCGCAAGCCTATCTTGAGGAGCACCGACCCGACGTGACGCACTTGCTTCGCGATTGTGTGCTGAACCGCACGCTAATCGACAAGGAGACAAACATCCGCATAAGCAGGCGGGCCCCGTCGGACTACCTGACTGAGATTCGTACGACGATTGGCCCGAGCACTTCGACCATCTCCTCTCCTCGCACCTTCTGCCGGGAGGTTCGTCGTCCAGGCTACTATCGAACGAGTTCGAGGATTTTCTGGATCAGCGTCAAGCGATGGTGATGGCTGTGCTCGCTGAAGTCACTGGGCTGAGCGTCGGTGTTTAGTGGTCGCGTAAGGCGTGCCCGCTGACGGCAAGCCTTCTCCCAGCTAGGAATTGTCAATGAGTCTGCACCCCATTCGTGCTCTTGACGCGGTCATTCGCGAGTACCGCGACTACCTGCAGACAGAATTCCGCGCGAAGGACCCCGAGCTGAAGACGGCGCTCGAGCGAGAACTTGACCGCCCGCTCTTCCTCTCGCAGGAGCCGTTCTATCAGGCGCACCGGCCATTCAAGCATGGAGCCCGATGGCAGGATTTGCCAGTCGATCGACGACTGGCCCGAGTCATGGAATTGCGCTCGCACAACGAGCACGCGTATCTCCACCAGTCGGACGCAATTGCGCACCTGCTGGGACCCGAGGCATCGCCTGTTGTCGTTACCACCGGCACCGGCAGCGGAAAGACGGAAGCATTTCTCTTGCCAGTTATCCAGAACGCAATCGACGACGCAGTGAGGTTCAATCGATCTGGTCTGACAGCGATTCTGCTCTACCCGATGAACGCGCTTGCCAACGACCAGTTGATGCGCATCGACCAGTATCTCGAAGAGGCTGGATGGCGTGGCGCGATCTCGGTCAAGCGTTACGATCGCGGAACGCGGCAGGTCGAGCGCGACGAGATGCGGCAGCACCCGCCGCACATTCTCCTCACGAACTACATGATGCTCGAGTACCTTCTGGTACGACCGGCGGATCGCGATGGCATTTTTGCGAACCATCGATGCCGGTTTCTCGCTTTGGACGAGGTCCACACCTATCGGGGAACTCTCGGGAGCAACATCGCCCTGTTAGTCCGAAGGCTTCGAGCGCACCTAGCGCGCGCGCGCCAGGATTGGAACATTGATGTCGCGGATGTTGACCGTTTCCGCCGCTACCCGACGCTGATCCCGGTGGGCACATCCGCGACTATCAAGAGTATCAACGAAGAGACCGGAGATCGCGCGGAGGTTCGCAGGCAGCGAGACGCGGAAGTGAGACAGTTCTTTGCCGCTGTTGCCGGGGTCGGACGCGAGACGATCAAGGTTCTAGGTGAAGAACTGGAGAACATCGAAACGCCCGCTGAGGCGCGGTACCTGCAGCAGCCGGCGGCAGTTCAGGTCGGTAGCCTAGGCGATGCCGAGGCGGTGCGCATCGCCATTTGCGCGTTGGCCGGCCAATCGACGAACTGCGGGCTCGAAACGGCGGTTCGACGCTGCCGGCTGCTGTGGGATCTTGGTCGCTGGCTTGTCGCGCGCCCGATGTCGATCGGCCAGATTGTCGACAAGCTGTTGACCGAGATACCCGAGCGAAGGGGTGCTCAGCGCCAAGATGTTCAGCGGGAAGTTGAGGCAGCTCTCGCGCTCGGAGCGGCGCTGCCCGATGATCTTCCCGGGTCGCTGCGCTTGCGCGCCCATCGATTTATTCGGGGTGGTTGGCAATTCCACCGCTGCATCAGCCCGACCTGCGGGCGCATCTATCCAATGGGAGAGACACAGTGCGCCTGTGGCCACCAGACAGCGCCTCTTTACCTCTGCCGCAACTGCGGGGCCGATTACCTACGCCTATTCGGTAATCCCGCTACCGGGCCGCTCAGGTCCGTCCCGGTCGGACCGGACGATCCGGAACACCTGGTCTACGACTATCGACGGCTCGAAGCAGCGGTTGCGCCTGACGACGATGATGACGCCGATGATGGGGGGGGGGCGATCGACTCTGCACAGCTCCGAAGACGAGCACAGCAACCGCAGCAAATGCGTGGACGTCCAGTGTTGCGTGGCTCGTTCGATCCTTCCACTCTCGCTTTCAGCAATGTTGAAATCGACTATCCATGGCCGGTGATGCTGGCTCCCGCACGGACGCGGTGTCTGTCCTGCGGTGGATCGGCTGGTAGCCGAAGCGTGCTAACGCCCGTGGCGTTGGGCACGTCTGCCGCCGTAAAAGTGCTCGCGGAAGGGATCGTGGAATCTCTAGCCAAGCTCATGCTGGTCAGGACGGATACGACGGCAAAGAGCGGTTGCTGATTTTCAGCGACAGTCGCCAGGATGCGGCACATCAGGCACGCTTCATCACTTTTTCCGGCCGCTATGATCGCATGCGTCGTCGTGTCACAGCCCTCCTCGATCGCGAGGGCCCATTGCTCCTCTCGCGTCTGATTGAACTCCTCGGCGATCTGGGTACCCGTGAACGAGACAATCCGTATGCGCCGTCAGATCCTGAGGGATGGGTCGCCGACGAGGCACGTCGACGGATTCGCGTGTGGGAGGAAGCGCCACTAATTGACGACCTGGCGGTGAGCGCCGGCTATCGAGGCACAGTCGTGAATCTCGGCGTCGTAGAGGTGCAGTACGACCGGCTTGAGAGAGTACAGTTTCGAGCCGCGGCGAATCGCTTGCGCGGCAGCTCGGAGTTTCTCTAGACCAGCTCGCATTCCTGTCGCGCGTCGTCCTCGATGAGGTTCGGACAAAGGGCGGCCTCTCACGCGATCTGCTTCGATACCATCCTCGACATCCCGCAGCTCCCGAGTACCTCGCTGCCGCGGACTGGGAACGCCGGGTTAAGCAGCCGCGCGGTTTCGCTGCGGCGAGCGGCCGTGCAGTGGCATTTCTCGACGGGGCGGCCGTTCCGGCAGGCATTAGCAACAACAACGCGTGGCGCCGTCCACGTGGGGGAGGCCGAGGGCCAGGTCTCGAGCGCACGCTCCGCCAACTCCTAGGCCGGCTGGGTGGATGCGAGCCAACAGCGGACGATGCGGTCGCGCTGCTGGAGTTCCTGCGACGAGGTGCATTCCTCGTCGCCGCCGACCTTTTTGGAGCACGTGATCGTGTCGCTCTCCTTCAAGTAAACCACGAAGTCGTGAAGCTCGCGTCGACAACGGAGCAAACGCGTATCCGATGTAATGTCTGCGGCCTCGCTGTCGCAGGTGCGGACGGCGGCTACCCTTGTCCGCGCTGCCACGGATCGCTCGCTCAGTGGTCGGATCGCGATGTGGAACAGAACCGCTCGGTACGTCGGATCCGTTCCGGCGCGGTCATCCCCCTCGAAGCGGGCGAACACACAGCGCAGATAAACAACGACGTGCGACTTGAGCTCGAAGAACGCTTCAAGGCGCCACCCTCTGTCTCCAAGGTCAACGTCCTCGCCTGCTCGCCGACACTCGAACTGGGAATCGATGTCGGGGGGCTCGATGCGGTCGTGCTCCGAAACATTCCTCCTCGGCCCGACAACTACGCGCAACGCGGCGGACGGGCCGGACGGCGCACACGAGTCGGGCTTGTCGTCGGCTATTGTCGAAGCACACCGCACGATCAGTATTTCTACGATCGCCCCGCCGAGATGATTTCGGGCGAAGTGCCCGCACCGATGCTCGCGTTAGGAAACCGCGACGTCCTGACGCGACACTTGAATGCAATCGTGTTCGGTGCCGCCGAGCCAGGATTAGCAGGCCGGATGGTCGAGTACGTGTCGCCAACCGGTCAGATCAACCAAGAAGTTCTGGACCTACTGAAGGAAGCGTTGCGGGAGAAAACAGATGCAGCACTTCAACTTGCGCGCGAAGCGTGGTCAGAAGATGTCCTCCCTGCGTCTGGGCTCGACGACGCCTCACTTCGTGCGCGCCTCGTCGAACTACCCGAGCGTGTGCAAGATGTCATCGATCGTACATCACGACAGGTCATGGAACTTCGACGGCCCCTCGAAGCGTATGCTGCTGAATTGAGATCGGCACGGGCGGGAATCAATGCAGGCGAGCTCGTCGCGCGTTTGCTTGGAATTCCGACCGATCGGACAGTAAACCGCAACGATGCGGACGACCGGTCGTCTGGACATCCCCTGAGACGCTTCGCGGAGTTCGGCATCCTTCCTGGATACGAATTTCCAACTGAGCCCGCGTCTCTGCGACTTCTCGGCGATCCCCACGAAGAGGATCCAATCACCGTCGCACGTCGATTCGGTCTGGCGCAGTTTCAGCCGGAGGCACAGGTCTTCGCCCGAACACGACGCTGGAGAGTTTATGGACTCGATCTCGCTTCGCCGTGGAATCCAAGAGGTCCCGATCCGGAGTGGCTGTATCGAAAGTGCGGAAGCTGTGGATTGCGCTACGAAGCAGATCATCCACGTTGTCCCAGGTGCTCGACGGACGCACCAGGTCAGCCCTATCCGGGCTCGGAGCTTGGTGGATTCCTCGGCGTCCGAAACGAAGCGCCGATTCTCGACGAGGAAGACCGATACGCCACCAGGAGCCTCGTGACCGCCCAACCGCAGTGGGATGGCGAGGTCGTCGGGCGCTGGTCTGTATCCAACGGGTGGGCCTTGAAGCTCAGTCGAGGCGAGGCGGTCCGCTGGCTGAATGAGAGTCGGCCGCCGACAGAAGCGGAACAACGTCGCGGAGGCTTTCTGCATGCCGACGGCAAGGGCTTTCTCCTGTGCCGCGAGTGCGGGCGCCTGCTGACGATGCCAGAGCCGGTCCAGAACGGTGCCCGCGGCCGTCGTCAGCCTCGTGGGGGGCGAAATGCCGCTGACCCGTACGGACACGCCGACACCTGTCCGGCCCGCGGCGCGGCGCCGAGAGCCCTAGCGCTGACAACAAAGAACCAGGCTGAGGTCCTGAGGCTTCTTGTGCCCTTGCCAGTTGGCTTCAACGCTGAGGATTTCGAGAGCTGGGGTGTCTCGCTGGGGTATGCGCTTCGAATCGGCTTCAGGCGCCTTTACATGCTCGACGGGCCAGAAATCGAATTTGAACTCGAGGGTCCGTGGACAACCGGCGCGGATGAAACCCGCCATGCCCGCGCAACTCTGAGCTTCATCGATCCAAGCATCGGAGGCAGCGGGTATCTGCAACGCGCGGCTGATGACTTCCACCGCGTCGCGCGAAGAGCAATCGAGCACCTCGATCATCCCAACTGCGAAACAGCCTGCTATCGCTGCCTAAAGTCCTACCAGAATCAGCGGTTCCACAATCGCTTCGCGTGGCCGCGCATTTTCGCCGACCTTGAGGAGCTTGCGCACGAGGCACCTCAATCGCGACCCTTGCAGTTTGGGGATCTCGACGACCCAGGTCCTTGGTTGGAATCGTATCGAGCCGGCGTTGGATCGCCACTGGAGCTGAGGTTTCTACGTTTGTTCGAGCAACACGGTTTCAGCCCGGCGAAGCAGGTTCCCGTATCTCCTGTCGATGGTGAACCGCCGATCTCGATCGCAGATTTCGCCGTGCCCGAACGGCGGCTAGCAATCTACGTGGACGGAGCAAGGTTCCACGTCGGGGCGAATCTTCGACGCGATACATTCATTCGCGATCGATTGCGCAAAGCAACGCCGCCGTGGTGCGTGGAAGAGCTGCGCGCGCAAGACCTTGGCGAGGGAGCAGCGCTTGTCCAGAGGTTGATGGGCCACTCAGGGATCTCTGGATGTGTAGGCACCAGTTGATTGAAGCCAACGTTACCCTTTATTGCGGGAAACGTCGGAATGACGTTCGACCGTACGCCTATGGCCTACGTTTCGGGAGCCAGAATCTGAGATTTCGCCAAAAGTAACGCCGAGGCCGTTAGAGTCTGTCGGTTCGCCGCGAGGCAGGATCGCGAACGAGAAAGACGAAGGGAGCTGCGCACAGATCGCTGCCCGACCATGGGGCACCTCTAGCGACCCCTAGATAAACCGCCAGTCTTCGCCGCGAATGGCGCGCGGCAGCTCGCCACCAAGCTCACCAATGAACCGACTGGCGAGGGTTCTTAAGAACCGACCATTCCGCGGCCCGTGGGGAATGTTGAGCTGATGGACAAGGGTATCCTCGAGTTGAGAATAACTAGAGAGGACCAACACTCGTGTTGTACGAGTCATGCCCACGAAGAAGAGGCGTCTTTGCTCTTCGAGCGCCGCGACCTGCTGCGGTTCCGATGCGTCGTCGTCAATCCTCGGAATCAAGCCTTCCACAAGGCCCGCGAGCACCACCACTTCGGCGGTGAGACCCTTCGACTTGTGAAAACTCATCACACGAGCGTAGGGGGTCTCAAGCGGAACCTCGGGCTGAGCGAGGCCATACCGAATACCTTCATTGAGTTCCTGAACCGAGGTGGACTCTGCCAGAGCCGCCTGGGCGGTGGCGCGGAGGATGACGGAATCGTCCTCTTCGCCTGCTTCGACCGCCGGAAAGAGATAATTCACGAGAGCCTGTAGATTGTCGGTGAACGGCGCCAATTCCCCAAGGCGCGTATTGAGCAGTTGCCATCTTTGAACCGTGCCAGCCATGTGCGGCAACGCCAGCGCGCCTTGCTCGACTTGCCGAAGCACTTCGGCCACGCCAGTCCCCCGGTTGCGAGCCTCGGTCCAGAGTCTCCGATACGGGCCTTCTCGCCGCGTGGTGCTGTCGAACGCTAGCCAGCATCGAAGCGCAACTCGATCATCGGGATTGGCAAGCAGCGTCAAGAGCATGAGTTTCTCCTGGGCCGCTTCTGATTCCACCGCTTCCTCTCGGAAGAATGATCGGATCGTTATATTCAGCGCCCTAACGGCTTCGCGGATGCCATATCCAACGCGACGGCTGTTCGTCAGAATCAGACATTTCCCCGGATCAACGCCGTTCGCAATCGCGTGCTGGAGGAACGCGGCGATTCCCTGCGCTTCGGCGGCGAGCGACGCCCATTGCACGTTGTGAAGTTCACCGTCTGGGTTGGCTGGCCGTGGAAGCAGCGGACCGCGAACACGTCCGGGGTTCCGCTGGATAAGCGTCTGAGCGAGTCGCACGACGCGTTGTGGGCAACGTCGGCACTCCGTGAATTCCACATCGACGGTGACCGGATGGTTGTCCGGGAACGTCCGGATGCCCTCCGGGTTCGCCCATTTGAAACTGTAGATAGACTGATCGTCATCCCCAATGACCGCCAAGTCCGCATGTTCGCTGAGAAAGTCCAAGACCGTCTGCTCCGCCTTGTTTAGATCTTGGAACTCGTCCACCAGCACGTAGGAGTATGTCTCTCGCTCTGGCGCCTGGGGGTTATCGCGCAGGTAGCCGAGACCGATTGGCACGACTTCGCCGATGAGCATTGCTCGGTGCCATCTCAAGCTTTCAAGCAACGCGTCCTGAAACGCCTGGTCAAGACCCTCAATTGGTTCACCCGGGTGTTCAACCTGCAGGCGTGCCCACGCTGCCTCGAATGCTCGCGTCAACTTGCGTCGTGCGCGGATGCCATTCGGAATGGGACCCATGAGGTCCAGCAACATGTGATCCCGTTCAAACTCAAGGAGAATGCGCGGGGTGCGGCCGGTAATCGGCAATACGGCCTCACGGCTAAGAATCGAGAAACATAGACTATGAAGCGTGCGGGCGGTCACTCCGCCCACAAGTTCGCCCATCCGAGTCAACGCCTGTTTCAAGTCTTCGGCCGCCGTCCTCGCAAACGTCACGACTAAGATTTCGCTCTGCTGAACACCTTGCTCTAACAGACGGGCTACGCGCCTTACAAGGGCAGTCGTCTTCCCGGTTCCAGGTCCGGCGAGTGCACGCAGTCGTTCTGCGTTGGTACCAGCGAAGTCGAGGGCCGGACCTTCAAGACCATCATTCCACGGCATAGACCGAGATCAGGCTAAAGTCTGAGGGTAGTTGAGATACCCATCCCGCTACCTCACCGTCGGACACAGACGTCGCGCAGCGACGGCACCATGACGACGCCCCAGCTACGAGGAAGGCATCGATTCCTTGAGCTGAACGTCGCCGCGGAATGTCGGCACCGCCTGACTAGTATCGTCACCCCCTTGGCGGCGAGGGGCGAGAACTTTAACGCGATACTAGCCCCGATCATATGCAGCGAGCAGGGCTCAACATCAGCGAACATGTCGGAGCAAGAAAGCGCAACTGGCAAGCAAGAAACAATAACCCATCCCAGCAACCGTCACCTCCCGCGCGCCGGAAAATGCCGGGTGCGCGTCCGAAACGGCCGCTGCGGAAACTCCCGAGCGGTGACCTCGATCGCGATCTGACAAGATTCGAACGGATCGGGCATGAAGGTGAGACGCTTTCCGTCGAACCGGATGTCGCGACTCGGCTCAACAGGAAACCGTTCCGGAAGTGTCTGGACGGCGTCAGCGACGGAAGGCGGGTATGCAGTACGCGGGATGGGATCGAGCCGATGAGACGGCCCGATCTCCCGATCGCTCTGGCCAGATCGAGGCCGAGGCCTAGCGCTGGGCTTCCAGCTTTTCCTGAACGGTTTCCCGCACGTAATGGGGCCGCCCATCGGCCACGCTGAGCGGGATGGTTCGCCCCGACTCCGCGCGCACGAGGATGTCCCACCGGCGCTCGGAGCTGCTCACGGAGACGAGGGTGAACGGCAACGCGTAATGGACGATGACGTCCTTCACGATTGCCGTCACCTCGATGGTGTTCATGGGGCCTAGTCCGCTCGGACGTTCTCGCCGCGCGGGCCCTTCGGACCCTGACCCTTGTCGAAGGTCACCGACTGCCCTTCGCGCAGCTCGTCGAAGGCGGGCTGCGTGCACCCGGACTGGTGGAAGAAGTACTCGGTCCCGTCGCTGGTCGCGATGAAGCCGAATCCCTTGTCGCTGACGAGCCGTTTGATTGTTCCGTTCATGGCAATAGCCTCAGTCGCCACTTGTGAAGAAGGAGTTTCGAGAGTGAGTGGCGCGATCCACGCTCGGCACGAAGCCAAAGTTGGCCGGTCGGCGCGCCCCGCTATTGACGACTAGAGGGAAGCAGGCAGGCTAAGTTCGACGACAGACCAGTCTACACGATCCGCGGTCCGCGCGCCGATCTCTTTGCGAGGGCGGTTTTCAGCTCTTCGGCAGCCCCAAAGGGCTGCGCTTACGCGTGTCCCTGAGCAGCCCTAAAGGGCTGCGCTACGGCAGCTGGCCGTCGAGGCTAAAGCCTCGTACCACGACGCGCGGTTACTCGTATCTCAGCGCCACCATCGGATCCACTCGCGTAGCTCTCCGCGCCGGGAAATAGCACGCCGCCACGCCAGCAAGAATCATCACGCCAACAGCCGCAACAAGCGCCAGCGGATCGCGAGGAGAAACACCCGACAGCTGCGACGCAATGACGCGCGTCGCCGCCAGGCTCGCGAGGAACCCAAGCACCACGCCAATCGCAACAAGACCCAGCCCCATCCGCACGACCATCCCCAGCACATCAGCCCGCCGCGCGCCGAGCGCCATCCGAATCCCGATCTCCTGCGTCTGACGCGACACGGTGTACGCCATCACGCTGTAGACGCCGACCGCCACGAGCACCAGCCCCACGCCCGCGAAGATCCCGAGCACCACGAGCCCGAAGCGCGGCTGCGCATACGAGAACTGCTTCAGGAAATTCGTCAGCGTCCCCGCATTCGTCAGCGCGACGTTCCGATCCACCGCCCAGATCTCGCGGCGCACGGGGTCGAGCAGCGCCTCGGGCCTGGTCGCCGTCCGGATGAGCACTCCCCGCATGAAGGCGCCCGTCGTCGTATAAGGAATGAAAGCCTCCGGCATCACCGGATCCTGGATGCCCTGGTTCTTGGCGTCCGAGATGACGCCCACGATCTCGAACACGGGATCCTCGACCGCGCTGGGCGGCGTCCGGAGCATCTTGAGATCGATGCGCTGGCCTATCGGATCCTCGCCGGCCGCAAAGTACTTGTTCAGCAGCATCTGATTGACGACCGCGACGCGGCGGACGCCGATCACGTCGTCCCTCGTGAGCGTGCGGCCGCGAATGAGCTTCAGCTCCAGCGTCGGGAAGTACCCCTCGCTGACCAGCTGGAACAGCGCGAACTGTTTTTCCGTCTGCGGCTTGCCGATGATGTCCGCCTCGGTCCGGATGCCGCCGTACGGCGGCAGCGTCGACGTCTCGGTCGCCGCGACGACGCCCGGCAGCGCCTGGAGCCGCGGCAGGAGCGCCTCGAAGAACCGCTGCTTCGCCTCCGCCGTGTCGTAGACCCCGCGCGGGAGCGGCAGCCGCGCGCTGAGAATGTTCTCCGGGTTCAGCCCGAGATCGGTTCGCTGGAGCTCGATGAAGCTGCGCATCAGCAGCCCCGCGCCCGCCAGGAGCACCAGCGACAGCGCCACCTCGAGAACAACGAAAGCACTGCGCAGCTTGCCGCGACGGAATCCCCCACCGACGCCCTTGCCCGCCGTCCGGAGCGGCTCCACCATGTCGCGCTTCGCGGTCTGAATCGCCGGCGCGAGACCGAAGAGCAGCGCCGTGCACATCGCAATGGCCACGCTGAACGCGAGCGCCGGCAGGTCCAGCGCGATCTGCGACTCGCGCGGGATGAGCCCTTCAGGAATCAGCAGGACGAGCGCCTTCATGCCCGCGTACGCGACGAGACAACCAAAGATGGCCCCGAGCGCCGCGAGCATCCCGCTCTCGATCAGGAGCTGCCGGACGACGCGCAGCCGGCTCGCGCCGAGCGAGAGCCGGATCGCCATCTCGCGCTCCCGCGTCGCGCCGCGCGCCAGCAGCATGTTCGCCACGTTGCTGCACGCGATGAGCAGCAGCAGCCCCACCGCCGCCGCGAGCGTATACAGCGTCGTCTTGAATCCCCCGACGATGCTGTCGGCCCAGCCGACGACCTTGACGACGAACTGCCTGGGATAACGGTCCGGATACTCCTTGGCCAGCCGGCGCGCGATGACGTCGAGCTCCGCCTCCGCCTTCGCAAACGTCACGCCCGGCTTCAGCTTCGCCTGGAACATGAAGAACCTGCGATTGACCTCCGGATCGCCGCGGTTCAGCACGACCGGCCGATAGAGATCCGCCGCGAGCTTGAAGAACCGCTGCGGCGTCACGCCGACGCACGTCGTCTGCACGTTGTTCAACACGAACGTCCGCCCGACGACGGCCGGGTCCATGTTGTAGCGGGTGACCCACAGCTTGTAGGACATGACGAACACCGGCGGCGCGCCCGGCTTCGCATCGTCCATCACGAGCCCGCGCCCGAGGTGCATCGGCACGCCGAGGAACGAGAAGTTGTTCGCCGTCACGGCGGCGCCGACGAACTGCTCGGTCCCCTCGTTGGTCGCCTGCAGCACGTCCTCCGGCGTGCCGCCGATCACGTCCTCGAAGACGGTGGTCTGCTCCTGAAAATCGAGGAATTCCGGGGTCTGGAAGAACGTCCGGCCGCCCGGCCGGGGGTTCGTCGTGTCCCGAATCTGGACCGCGACGACCCGGTCCGCATCCTTATAAGGAAAGGGGTCCAGCAGGACGTTCTGGATGACGCTGAAGATGGTCGTCGCCGCCCCGATGCCCAGGGCGAGCGTGATGACCGCCAGGGTCGTGAAGCCGCGCTCACGGATGAGTCCCCTCAGGCCGTAGCGGATGTCTTGCCAGATCGTCTGCATGGGGGGTTAGACGGGGGAACTCGACACAATGTTGGTGCACTCGGTGCACTAGGTGCCCTCGGTGCCCTGGGTGCGGGTGCACTGGGTGCTCGGTGCTCAAGGTGCTCAGGGTGCTCAGGGTGCTCAAAAGTGCCGGGAACGTTCGAACGAGACCGCGTAGACGTTAAAGATGTGGAGGGAGAATGAGAAGGACACGTCTGCGCCGCTGTTTGATTGCCGTCGTCCCGTTTCTGGCGCTGCTTTCGAGCTGCCGTCAGCCGAGCGTCGAGGAGCGCGTCGAGCGCCTGCCTGATTTGCCGCCGGAAATCGCAGCCACGCTGGATTCGACGACGCTCGCCACCAAAACCGCTCTCCAGTTCAGCGAGCCGCAGAAACTGCCGGCGACGACGCCGGCGGCTGCCGCGCCCTGTTGCTCGAGCAACGAAACGCGCTCGCTGAAAGTGAATTTCCCCTACACGAAGTGCGCGTTCCCCGATCTCATCTCGGTCGACCTCCGCGATTCTTGTCTTGTCTCAGGGAGACTCGGGTGGCGCGGGTGGCGAGACACCAAAGATGTACAAGCTGCGCGAGATCCAGGGCCGCACTTTGCCGCGACTCCATTTCTGTAGCTCGAGCACCGGGCCCTGGGACGCCACGCTCACCGAAGTGAGAGCATGCTCACCGTACACGCCGGTGCGCACGCTGGTGATCTCGGCTTTCGGCGACGCTGTCGTGTTCAACTGGAGCGGCAGCCAGCCTCCGCCCTCGAACGTCCAGATCGTCAGCTGCCAAACGCTCGGCACCACCCGAACACCGTGCGGGATTTCGGATTGCCAGTGCGTGTCGTCTTCATGCCAGCCGCCATTCGAACTGTGACTGCGGTACGCAGTGGCCGTAACTTGTCAGGGTGCTCAGGGTGCTCAGGGTGCTCAAGGTGCTTAAGGTGCTCAAGGTGCTCAAGGTGCTTAGAGCCTGTAACAAAACCCCTCCCGGCGGAGGCCCTGGGCCGGGTAAACACTTCGCGACTTGTCGTTAGCAACACTGGAACGCGTTTGCGTGAAGACGCGGTTGGCTGCAGGGCCTCGCAGCTAATCACTGCCGCCGCTGGTCAGGGGGCGTTGCGCAACGTCTTGTCGGAGTGGCGGCTAACGCTCGACGCACAAGCATGGGCGTGAAGATTTGGCTGCGGCCGGGCGCAGCCATACGCCCCGCTCGCCTAACCGCCTGGCGGCCCTGATCGCGCCGCCGGTGCTATCATCGCGCCAATCTTGGAGTTGCGGTTCTCCAACGTGCCTCCAAAGCGCCAGGCGTTGGCTGCACATACGCTCGGCGGTCTACTCCAAAAGTAATTAGCCACAAATGGAAGCCATCAGTTCAATCGCATTTTGGAAGGAGGAGTTGCCATGAGACGAATCACTGTCTTGCTGGTTGCGGTTGCGACACTCGTGGGCGTTGTGGCCTTTACGGCGATCACGTCTCGCCACGCCACGGCTCAAGAGGCCGCCCCGATCTTCGTAACCGAGGTTCCGGCTGGATACCGCGACTGGAAGGTGGTCTCGGTGGCCCACGAAGAGGGCGACCTCAACGATATTCGCGCCATTCTGGGGAACGACGTGGCGATCAACGCATATCGGGCGGGAAAGCTCCCGTTCCCGGAAGGCGCGATCGTTGGCCGAATCGCCTGGAGCTACGTCCCGTCGGAGGAAAACAACAAGGCCTTCGGCCGTGCCCAATCTTTCGTGGCAGGCGCCCCCACGGAGTTCTACCTCCAGTTCATGGTCAAGGACTCAAGAAAGTACGCCGCGACGGGCGGCTGGGGGTACTCGTCATTCGATAAGGACGGCAAACCGAGCCCTGAGTCAGGGATGAAAACGTGCTTTCCCTGCCACGAGGCTGTCAAAGATCGCGACTTCATCTTCACCCGCTATACACCTTGATAGAGAGATTGCAGAAGAGAGTCACGGAATACAAACCGAGATGCGTCATCGACGTGAGTGCCGAAGTCAGGCTTGCTACGGACGCGCGAAGAGAGCGCGCGCCCCAGAAGCCGGGCGTTAGTCGCGATAAACGCCGTAGTAGCGTCCGACCGAGTCGGTCCGAGTTGAAAAACACTTGGCGACTTCTCGTTAGTAACCGTCAGGTATTGCGCTCGTGACGCTAGCAGCAGCCGGCCGCAGCCAACCACGCCGCTCGCAGCTAACCAACGGGCGGATCGTGTAGCACAGCCCGGTGCTATCATCCCGCCAGTCGTGGAGTTGCCACAGGCGACATGGCGGCACAGCAGCCGCCGTTGGCTGCGGAGAAAGGGGTTGGTCCGCTGCGATGAACCCGTGGATCGCGAAAGCCGTGATCCTTGCAGCTAGCGTCGTGATGGTCGCGATTCGTGCGCCACACGGCCGGCGCAGTCGGGGCATCACGGTCGTGACTGACCGCAAGGGGCGGCTGGAAGTGATCCTGCTCGTTCTCGCGATGCTCGGGTTCTTTGTGCCTCTAGTCTGGATCGTCTCCCCGTTGTTCTCGCTTGCAGAGTACCCGCTGCGCAGGGGTCCACTCTTGGCCGGGGTTGCGTGCTTCGTGGTCGGCCTCTGGCTCTTCTACCGGTCACACGCGGATCTCGGGACAAACTGGTCGATCACAGCTCCAGGTGCGGGAGAACCACCGACTCGTCGTGGACGGCGTCTACCGGCGCATCCGACATCCAATGTACGCAGCGCTCTTCCTCTATTCGATCGGGCAGGCGCTCGTGCTGCCAAACTGGGTGGCGGGTCCTTCTTACTTGGTCACCTTCGTGATCCTCCTCGCGCTTCGCGTTCATGCGGAGGAGGACTTGATGCTTGAAGAGTTTGGCGCGGACTACGCGGCGTACATGGCAAAAACGCAGAGGCTGATGCCCGGGGTCTGGTGATCCCGCACCGATGATCGGTCACTCCCTGGGGCCATATCGCGTGCTGGAGCAGATCGGCGCGGGAGCAATGGGGGTCGTGTTCCGCGCCCGCGACTCCCGGCTCGACCGCGAAGTCGCGCTGAAGGTGCTTCCAGCGTCGGCGCTCGGCGACGAGGATGCCCGCCGGAGATTGCTGCAGGAGGCCAGGACCGCCTCGGCGCTGAATCATCCCAACATCTGCGCGATCTACGACGTGGGCGAAGCGGACGGCCAGGTCTACATCGCGATGGAACTGGTCCACGGCCGGCTGCTGACCGCCGACCTCGGCCCGGACTCGTTGGCGCTCCCGCGCGTGCTGCGTCTCGGCGTGCAGCTCGCCGACGCGCTCGAGCACGCCCACGATCGCGGCGTCGTCCATCGCGATCTGAAACCGTCGAACATCATCGTCACGCCGCACGCCGACGCGAAGATCCTCGACTTCGGCGTCGCGGCGCGGACACCGGCCGTCAGCGCCGACCAGACGCGGTCCGCCGCGACGCTTGAAGGGGCCGCCTACACGACTGCTGGAACGTTGTCCTATCTGGCCCCCGAGCTCCTGCAGGGAGGCGTCCCCGACGGGCGCGCCGACATCTGGGCGCTCGGCATCGTCCTGTACGAGCTGACGACGGGCCACCGGCCGTTCGAGGGATCGACGTCGTTCGAGGTGTCGTCCGCAATCCTGCGCGATCCCACGCCGGCGCTGCCGGCGGAGGTTCCGGCCGCGCTCCGCGGCGTCATCATGAAGTGCCTCGAGAAAGATCCGGTTCGCCGATACCAGCGCGCGGGAGAAGTGCGCGCCGGGCTGGAGACCGCGCTCTCCGCATGGTCGGACCGCGGAACGACGGTCGCCGCCTCCACGGCTCCGGCAGTGCCGGCGACGCTCCGGACGGGCACACGGCGCACAGCGGTGCTCGCGGCAATCGGCCTGATTCTGCTGACGGCGGCCGCGATCGGACTCGTGTCGTGGCACCGATGGGGCGCCAGCGCGGTTCCGCGCGTCGAGTCGATCGCCGTCCTGCCGCTCGCCAATCTCTCTGGGGATCCCGCGCAGGAGTTCTTTGCGGACGGGATGACGGAGGCGCTCATTGCAGATCTCGCGAAGATCTCGTCGCTCAAGGTGATCTCGCGCACGTCCGTGATGCGTTATCGCGGGACAACGAAGCCGCTTCCCGAAGTCGCGCGCGAGCTGGGCGTCGACGCGATCATCGAAGGATCCGTGCAGCGATCGAAGGATCGCGTCCGCATCACGGCGCAGCTGATCGACGCGGCCAGCGACCGCCATCTCTGGGCCGACAGCTACGACCGCTCGGCGCAGGACGTGCTGGCGCTGCAGGCGGAGGTCGCGCGCACGATCGCCGGACAGATCCGGGCGCGCGTCACCGTCGAGGAGGCGGCGCGGCTGGAGAAGGCCCCGACGGTCAATCCCGACGCGCACGAGGCGTACCTGCTCGGCAAATATCACGTCGTCAGACGGACGGCGGACTCGATCGCCCGCTCGATCGACTACTTTCAGAAAGCCATCCGGCTCGATCCGTCGTTCGCGCTGGCGCACGCGGGCCTGTCAAACGCGTATCAGGAGGCCGACGTCTGGACGGGCGTGGGAGTCGGGAAACATGCCGCCGAGGTCCGCTCCTCGGCGCTCCGGGCGATCGAGCTCGACCACGACCTCGCGGAGGCGCATTTTGCATTGGCTGGCGTCAAGTTCCGGTACGACTGGGACTGGCCCGGCGCGGACGCTTCCTATCGAAAGGTGTTCGAGCTCAACCCGAACCTGGCGGACGCCTACGCGCTGTTTTCGTACTATCTCGTCGCCATGGGACGGTTCGACGAGGCAATCGCCAGCGCGCGACGCGCGACCACGCTCGACCCGCTGTCGGCCGGCCATCTCTCCGATCTCGGACGGACCCTCTACCGCGCGCGGAGATACGACGACGCGATCGCCAGCTATCTCCGCGCGCTCGAACTGGACGGCGAGTTCCGGCCGGCGCTCACCCGGCTGGCTGAGGCGTACACGCAAGTCGGCAAGTTCGACGCAGCGCTCGAAACGATCGAACGGCTCGAGCGCGTCGACGACCGGCAGCCCTGGCGCGCGAGAGGCCTGGTTGACGCAGCCATGGGACGGACGGCCGACGCGCTCGCGGTGGTGGAACGCATCGCGCACGAGGGAGGCGTGGGCGATCGCTGGTTCGCGCAAGCGACGATTTACGTGCAGCTCGGCCGCCGCGCCGACGCGCTCTCGGCGCTGGAGCGGGGCGTCGAGGCGCACTTCCGCGGCGATCCCGATACGCTCCTTCCGTTCGTCTTCCCGGATCCTGTACTGGATCCGCTTCGGAACGAGCCGCGCTTCAACGCGCTGCTGGACCGGGCGAAGCTGCCGCGGTACACGTTTCCACAAACGAAGTGATACGGGGCAACTCGACGCAATGTTGGTGCACTGGGTGCTCTGGGTGCCCTCGGTGCACTGGGTGCGGGTGCTCAGGGTGCTCAAGGTGCTCAAGGTGCTCAGAATGCGACGACGGAGAAATTCTGCCTGGATCGATGCTCGAGACCGCTGAAATTCTTGCCATGTTCGCGGCTACCATCGCGCGGAATCCTCGAAAATCCACGCGTCTCGCTCACGGCACGGTCCTCGCAATCGACGATGTAAAATGGCGCCGGTGAAGACGCTGAAGCCACGGGTCAGCTACACCGATCTGGTGAATGCACCCGAGGACGGCCGCCGTTACGAACTGTACGACGGCGAGGTCCTTGTGGTCGCAGCTCCGCTACCCCGGCATCAGTTTGTCTCCCAGAGGGTCGCGTCGCTCTTGGACTCATACGTAGCAGCGCACGGTGGGACGTATTTGGTGACGCCGATCGACATCGTCTTCTCCGAGTACAGACGTCCTGATGCCCGATCTCGTCTTCTTCGTCCAGGCCCGGAAACATCTCGTCCAGCTCGATGCTCCCATCCGCGACGCCCCGGACCTGGCGGTCGAGATCCTCTCCCCTTCGACCGCGGCAACCGATCGCGGCCGGAAGATGCAGATGTTCGCGCGCTACGGCGTTCGTGAATACTGGATCGTCGACCCGGTCGAAGAACGGCTCGAGATTCACACGTTGAAACCTGGCGGGTACGAGCTCGCACAGGTGGCAACAGGGCCGTTCCCCATCCGATCTCCACTCATGCCCGATCTGGACGCGCCGGTCGAGTCGCTCTTTCCTCGCGGCTGATAGGTAGCGGCGTGTTTGGGTGCTGCGGGTGCGCTGGGTGCTCAAGCTCATCCCACAATCGCCAACATGTCGAGGACGTGGTCGCCCAGCGCCGCGTCGCCGGTCACGCCAACGTGCTCGCGGGCGTTTTCGCGCGCGATGCCCTTCGTGAAGATGCGCCACGCGATATCCTGCGGGATGGTGACGGTGGCGCCGATCGCGCCGACGGGCTTGCTGGCCAGCAGCCAGGAGTCGCCGCGGTAGAGATGCCAATCGCCGCCGCAATCGCCGGTGACATGGATCCTGATGGCGGTGCCCGGCGGCGCGGAGATCGAGCGATAGTGAAACGGCAGCGCGCGCATGAAGCAGTCCAGCACCGGGTGATACAGCTCCGGCGTCATGATCGCGCGCAGGACCGCAGGCTCACCCACCGCGAGGCGAATCTGCTGTTGATGGTGCCAGCGCTCGGTCAGCTCGCGCGCGACATCGAACCAGTTCGCGGAGACCGACTCGCCCGCCCAGCTGACGCCGAAGCGCGCAGGCGCGAACGGGTCGAGCGACGCGTAGTAGCTCGCGGCCTCGCGGGACGACTGTTCCATCCAGGCGATCAGCACAGGCGGACTGAGCCGGCGATAGACCGCCACGCCTTCGGCGTTCAGCCGGTTGATGAACCCGACGAGGTCGCTTTCGCTCGCGATCGCCGGGGGCGGCGACGGCGTGTATCCGTCGCGCCCGAACGAGAGCTTGCGCAGCTGTGTGTCGAGCAGGTGCGCGGCGACATCCTTGACCTTCCACCGGGGCGCGATCGTCTGCCGCTCCCAGTCATCGGGCGTCAGCGAGCGCAGCAGATCGATCAGTCGGGCCTCGAGCGTGGGGAAGAGGTGGGCCGTGATGAGGGGTCCGAGCGGCTCGGCCATGCTTGATTCTAAAGGTGCTCAAGGTGCTCAGGGTGCTCAGGGTGCTCAGGGTGCTCAGGGTGCTCAAGGTGCGACGAAGAGAAATTCTGCCCCGATCGAGGCTCGAGACCGCTGCAATTCTTGCCCTGCTCGCGGCTCCCACCGCGCGGAATCCTCGAAAATCCACGCGTCTCCCTCACGGCACGTTCCTGGCAGTCGACGATGGTAGGATGTCGGACGACAATCGAGAAGACATGCCGGACCTGAGCGTTCGCGAGCTGAAGACGGAGATGGACGTCCGCTTCTACGACCTGAAGGCGGAGATGGACGGCGGGTTCCGTGCGCTGAAGGTGGACATCGAACGCCGCTCGCATGAGGAACACATCGAGACCCGCCGGCACTTCGACGTCATCGCTGAGAGCCTGAGAGCGGAGATGAGGCTCAGGCTCGAAGGGACTGACACCCGAGTCGACGACCACGAGCGCAGGATCCAGGCGCTGGAAAAACGCCGGCGCTAGCAATCGAGAATGGGTGCCCTCAGGTGGCCCCAAGAGCGTTCGCGATAGACTGGCTTCGCGTGCGTATATGGCGTTGACGGCCGGAGCCCACCTCGGTCCGTACGAAATCCAGGCCCTGATTGGGACGGGCGGCATGGGCGAAGTCTACAAAGCCCTCGACACCCGGCTCGACCGCATCGTCGCGATCAAGCAGCTGACGCCGGAGCACCGCGAGCGGTTCGAGCGCGAGGCGCGCGCGATCGCGGCGCTCAACCATCCCCACATCTGCCAGGTGTACGACGTCGGACCGGACTACCTGGTGCTGGAGTACCTCGAAGGTCAGCCCGTGCATGGGCCGCTGCCGTCACACGAGGCGGCGCGCATCGCTGTCCAAATCGCCGGCGCGCTGCAGGCCGCGCACGAGCGAGGCATCCTGCACCGCGATCTGAAACCGGCGAACATCATGGTCACTCCGGACGGAACCGCGAAGCTGCTCGACTTCGGGATCGCGAAACGCCTGGAGCGCGCGCTCGACGTCACGGAGACGACGCCCGGGGCGCTCATCGGGACCCCCGCGTACATGTCGCCGGAGCAGATCGAAGGACAGCCGATCGACGCGCGGGCCGACATCTTCAGCTTCGGCGCCGTCTTCTACGAGATCCTCGCCGGACGGCGCCCCTTCGGCGGGCAGACGACCTCCCAGGTGATCTCCGCCATCCTGCGCGACGATCCGCCGCCGCTCGGCGCGCCGCCCGCGCTCGAGCGGGTCGTGATGCGCTGCCTGGCGAAGCAGCGCGCCGATCGGTATCAGACGATGGCCGAGGTGAGGACGGCGATCGGGGAGTCGTCTCAGAGTCCGGCGACTCGCCAGCCGTCCATCGCGGTCCTGCCGTTCGCGAATCTGAGCGGGGACAAGGAAAACGAGTATTTCAGCGACGGTCTCTCGGAGGAGATCATCAACGAGCTGGCGCACGTTCCGGGCCTGAAAGTGATCGCGCGCACGTCCGCCTTCGCCTTCAAGGGCAGAAACGAGGACGTGCGCCGCATTGCCGAGGCGCTTGGCGTCACGAAAGTGCTGGAAGGCAGCGTCCGGCGCGCGGGGGATCGAATCCGCGTGACGGCCCAGTTGATCTCGGCGGCCGACGGCACGCACCTGTGGTCCGAGCGCTACGACCGCTCGATGGCGGACGTCTTCGCCATCCAGAGCGAGATTGCAGGAGCGATCGCGACGGCGTTTCGGATGAAGATGGCCGCGAAGAAGGCGGGCCCTCGCGTGCACACGCCGGCGCTCCCCGCCTACGAGGCGTTCCTGAAGGGCCGGCACCTGCTCTTCAAGTTCACGCGGGACTCGGGTCCACGCGCGAAGGGATGGCTCGAGCAGGCGATCGCGCTCGACCCGGCGTACCCGGACCCGCACGTCGTGCTCGGCCTGGGCTATTTCCTGGAGGCGTTTACCGGCACCCGTCCGCTGCGCGAGCTGGCGCCGCTCATCCGGGCGGAGGCTCAGCAGGCGCTGGCGCTCAATCCGTCTGATTCCGCGCCGCACATGCTGCTCGGCGCCGTCGCGGCCGCGCGGGACTATGACTGGCACGAAGCCGCCGATCGCTTCCAGGAAGCGGTGAAGGCCACGCACGTGTCGGCAGACACGCGTTGGGCCTACGCCACTCTGTACCTGAGCGCGTTCGGCCGCTTCGAAGAGTCGGCCGCCGAAATGGAACGCGCCGTCGAGCAGGATCCGCTGAACGCCGTCTGGCGCGGCGTCTGGGCAGACCAGTTCACCAACGCCGGCATGCACGACCGCGCGGTCGCCGAAGCGCTGAACGCCGTCGAGCTCGACGAGAGCCACTTCGCGCCTCAAACGATCCTTGGTCAGGCGTATCTCGCGAGCGGACGACTCGAGCAGGCGGTCGCCGCCTTCGAACGGGCGCATCGCCTGGCGCCGTGGCACGCGTTTCCACTGGGGCTGCTCGCCGGATCGCTCGTCCGGACTGGCGACACGGACCGGGCGGCGGAGTTGATCCGCCAGATGGGAGACCCGCCCGTCCCGATCTGGGGACGAGTGCTCTATCACCTGGTGTGCTCGGAGATCGACGCCGCCGCCGACTGGTTCGAAACGATGCTCGAGCACCGCGAGCCGTTTGCGGTCGTCTACGTGCGTTCGCCCATCATGAAGCCGCTGCGAGACAGCCCGCGCTGGCGCAAGCTGGCGGGGATGATGAACCTGACGGACTGATAGCCCGCCTCCCCCGACTACCGTCCCGCGTGGTGGAATTCCGGCGCGCGGACTCGAGGTGAGCGCAGCGCGCCGGATTCCCCCACCGGCCAGTACTTCACCAGCACAACGAAGACGATGTAGTGGGTGACCAGCAAGGCGGGCACCCAGAAGGCTGGAATCCAGTACGCGGGCCCCATGTACCGCGACGCATCATAGATAGTCGCGAGCGCGATCGCGGCAATGAGGTCCAGCGTGCCCCCGACGTTGAACACCCAGACGAGAGGCTTCGCGTGGCGAGCATTCGCCGCAACAGCCGGGATCGCCGCGACCGCAAGCACGGCGGCCAGCAGATCACCGATGGCCGCTGGATAGGCGAACTGGTCCGGCACGCCCTGGTAGGTGGCCCCCGGCGCCAGAAACATCAGCCCGAGATGACGGAAGGCATGCAGCAGGAGTATCGGAACGAGGACTGACCGCGGCGCGAGCTCCGGGAGCCTCGGCAGAAGGTAGATTCTGGCGGCGATCCAGAACACCAGCGTGCTGAAGAGGAGGTTGATTGTCAGGATGTTCATCTGACTTCCTCTACAACGTTAGACGTCACGCAGGGCGATGTCGATCCGGGTCCACCTTGTTCGAGGTGTCGCCGCTCACCTGCCCGCCGGTGGGGGCTTCTGGGCATAAACCGTATCCGTCGGTCCGTAGCCCGTGATGTGCATCACGACGGGCTCGTTGGCCGTCTGCGCGAAGTGCACAAGGCCCGGCGGCTCGGTATAGAAGCTCCCCGGCGGCAGGGCTTTGAGCGCCTTCGCATCGAACCGGTCCCCGTATCCGAGATACCACGTGCCCGACACGACGGTCGCCGAGCGATCGTCTCGATGACTGTGCGCCTCGATTCGCGTGTGTGCTGGAACGTGGAGGCGGATGGTGTAAAGCCCGGGCTTCGTCGGATCTCCCTCGAGGACGGTGGTTCGAATGCCGGCCACACCCGACGTCCCCGCGCCGGGCCCGGCCTGAGCGAGATCGGCGATCTCGCGCGGCGTCAACCGGCTTTCGAGCCCGCGCGACGTGTCTGGTTCAGAAAGTCGACGAGCTTCGGGATGACCTGGTCCGGCGCCTCCTCCATCAGCCAGTGCCCGGAACCCTTGACGATCACGCCCTCCACGTTGTCGGCGACGAGCCGGCCCTGCTGAATCAGGAACTCGCCTGACGCCTTCTCTCCACTCAGCACCAGCATCGGCATCGTCAATTTGACCTGCGCAAACTGCGCGAAGTCCTTCGCATCCTGCTCGAACGCGCGAAAGACTTCGAAGCCGGCGCGCATGCCGCCGGGCCGCGCGTAGGCCGCCGCGTAAAACTCGCGGTCCGCTTCGGGCACCGAACGTTTCGGATCGGCAGCGAAGTCGTTCCAGAAATGCTCGAAGTAGATCCGCTCGCGGCCGTCTACGAGTTTGAGCGGCACCTCACCGTAAAAGTGGAAATGCCACAGGTCGCGCAGCAGCCAGACGGTCTGCCAGTCGCCGACGCCCGGGAGGAACGCGTCCATCAGCACGATGCGATCGACCTCGGCCGGGTATTGCGCGGCGTAGGCGTAGGCGACCATCAGCCCGATGTCGTGACCGACGACGCTCGACCCGCTTGATGCCGAGCGACGAGGCGAGCGCATGGACGTCCTGCGCCATCGTCTTCTTGTCGTATCCGCCATCCGGCTTGGACGACTGGTCGAAGCCGCGCAGGTCCGGCGCGATGACGGATGCGTCTTCGCCAGCTCCGCGATGAGCGGCCGCCACATGTGGCTGGTCTGCGCGTAGCCGTGGAGAAGGATCACGGGATCGCCCTTCCCCGCGACAAGATAGTGGAGGCGGACGCCGTTGACGTCGGCGGTTCGTTCTTCGATCGAGATCCGCTGCTGCGCCTCGGCCGAAGAGACGACGCCGACGACGAGGATCAGACTTGCGAGACTGCCAACAGACGCGCGCCTTCCGACGTTCATACGCTGGCTCCTGCGCGAACCGCGGGAAGACGCGCATCGATCCAGCCCTGGATGTCCGCCATGACCAGTTCCTTGCCGATGTCGTTGAGCAGGTCGTGATAGTGCCCTTCGTAGAGCTTCAGCGTCTTGTCCGTTGAGCCGGCGGTGTCGTAGAACAACTGGCTGCCGCGGCAGTCGTGGCCTTGTCGTCCGTGCCGTGGAGAATCAGCACCGGCAGCGTGATGAGCGGGAACTCCTCCCGGAGCCGCTCGTCGGCGCGAACCATCTCCGCCACGGTCTGCGTCGGCTGCATCTCGTGCGCGATCAGCGGGTCGTTGTTCATCGCCTCGACCCACTTCGGATCGCGCGAGAAGTCCTCGTTCTTGAGCTTGAGCACGGGGAGCCGCGGCGCGACGTGGCTCAGTCCCTTGATGACGGCGAGGGCAAAATCGGGCGCCGGCACCTGGAACGCGAAGCTCTCGCAGATCAGCCCTGCGAGCTCGGCCTGATGCTCGAGCGTGTAGACCGAGGAGACCACACCGCCGGCGCTGTGACCGAGCAGGAAGACGGGCAGCCCTGGCGCTCGCGATTTCGCCAGCGTGACGACCGCCGCGACGTCGCTGACGTAGTCCGCGACGTTCTCGACGTAGAAACGCTCGCCGTCCGATCTGCCCCGGCCGCGCAGATCCAGCGCGTAGACGGCCAGCCGGCGCCACGAACTGGTCCGCCACCCAGATGTACTGCCCGCTGTGCGAGTTGACGCCGGGACGATGACAACGACAGCGCGAGCCTGGTCGTCTGGACGCCACGACCGGACAAATCTTGAGACCACCGGCGCGTTCGAGTGTTTCTTCCCGTGCGGGTTGAGCGACTACTTGCATCATTGCAATCTCCTGACTATCGAGCGATAGGCGAAGGGCGATCGGGCCAAATCATGCGGCATTCGCGATCGCACGTTATCGCATCTCCGATGCCCTTGCATCAATTGATCTCCCGCAGGCTTACGCGGGTGCTCAAGGTGCTCAGGGTGCGCAAGGTGCTCAAGGTGCTCGCAATCGACGATGTAAAATGGCGCCCGTGAACACGCTGAAGCCGCGGGTGGGCTACACCGATCTAGTGCATGCCCCCGAGGACGGCCGCCGTTACGAGCTGTACGACGGCGAGGTCCTTGTGGTCGCATCTCCGATGCCCTTGCATCAATTGGTCTCCCGCAGGCTGGCGGCGCTTTTCGAATCACTGGTCGCGGCCCAAGGAGGCACGTTTCTGACCGCGCCAATCGACATCGTGTTTTCCGAGTACAACGTGCTCATCCCGAATCTCGTCTTCTTCGTCGAGGACCGGAAGCATCTCGTCCCGCTGGATGCTCCAATCCGCGACGCACCGGACCTGGCGGTTGAAATCCTTTCCCCATCGACCGCGGCAACCGACCGTGGCCGGAAGATGCAGATGTTCGCGCGCTACGGCGTTCGTGAATACTGGATCATCGACCCGGTCGAAGAACGACTCGAGATTCACACGTTGAAGCCCGGTGGGTACGAGCTCGCGCAGGTCGCAACAGGGCCGTTCCCTATCCGATCTCCCCTGATGCCTGAACTGGACGCGCCGGTCGAGTTGCTCTTTCCTCGCGAGGCCTGACGACCCTAGGGTCGTGCCACAACTGTGGGTGCGCTTGGGTGCGCTGGATGCACTCACGGGCCCTGGGTGCGGATGCACTGGGGTGCTTGGTGCTCAAGGTGCTCAAGGTGCTCAAGGTGCTCAGGGTGCTCAGGGTGCTCAGGGTGCTCCGAGCCGCAGAGACTACGGAGAGATTCTGCCTCTATCGATGCTCGAGCCCGCTGCAATTCTTGCCCCGTGACAGCGACCCGCAGCGCGAAACCCGTGGGAATCTGACCGTTTTCGATGCGGTACGTTCCTCGCAAACGACGATGGTAGGATGTCGGACGACAACCGAGAAGACATGCCGGACCTGAGCGTTCGCGAGCTGAAGACGGAGATCGACGTCCGCTTCTACGACCTGAAAACGGACATGGACGGCCGCTTCCGCGACCTGAAAACGGACATGGACGGCCGCTTCCGCGACCTGAAGACGGAAATGAACGGCCGCTTCCACGACCTGGAGACGCGAATCACCGAAGCAGCCGTCGAGACCCGCCGGCACTTCGGCGTCATCGCCGAGAGCCTGAGAGCGGAGATGAGGCTCAGGCTCGAAGGGACTGACACCCGCGTCGACGACCACGAGCGCAGAATTCAGGCGCTGGAGAAACGCCGGCGCTGACGGCTGCACTCACTTCATTAGTGCACTAGGTGCCCCTGGTGCATTGTCCCGGTTCTGACCACCGCTCTGTTCCACCGCGCGACATCGGCCTCTCATCGGAAGCGTACGTGACGACGTAAACAGCGTCGTCAGAGCGACTTACTTTTCTGATCCGGGGAGGTTTAGTTCTTGCTGTGGCTGGCTGAAATCTATCGCCCCATTGGGTTGGGGAGGTGCAATGACTGCCTGGCACACCAGGGTCGGCCGTCGTCCGCGACGGAGTCCCTTCCGCAGAGCGCTCTTGTTGCTGTTGCTCATTGCGGGAGTCTCGTATCCGGCCGTCAATCACGCGCGCGGACACGAGCCTAAACCGAAACCGTCCAAGCTCGATCGAGTGCTGCGGCAAGCCGCCGCCACCGGCGACAGCGTCGGCACAGCGCGTCATCGTGCGCGACGCGCCGCGGCCGGACCTCGGTCGTCGCCGACCGTATCAGGAAACACGGGGACCATATCGAGTCGGAGCACCATCGGCTCGACTCGTTCGCGGCGACCGTTCACGCCGACGACCTGCTGGCGCTCGAAGGCGATCCGGATGTCCAGGCCGTCTCGGTCGACGCCGTCGTGACGGCCGACCGGGTCACGCAGGAAGTGGTGCAGGAGGGCGCGGACGTCGAGACGCTCCTCACGTCTGCGCTCGGCCTGTCAGGCACCGCGTACGACGGTGACAAGGTGGGCATCGCCGTCATCGATTCCGGGCTCGAAAAGAGCGGAGACCTCTCGGGCGGACGCTCCGACCGGTTCTTCGACTTCACGGTCGACGGACGGGCCGGGCACCCGTACGACGACTACGGCCACGGGACGCATGTCGCCACGCTGATTGCAGGCAAGGGAAAGGATTCGGAGCGTGATGTCGACATCCTCCAGAACGGCAGACGACACCGGACCAGGCTCGCGATGTATCGGAGGTGTCGCACCAAAAGCGCGCATCATCAGCCTCAAGGTGCTCGATCCGGAACGGCGCGGGCTATACGAGCTCCGTACTCCGTGCTCTCGAGTTCGCCGATCGAGAACCGCGACAGAGCTGAAGATCGACATCATCAATCTGTCGCTGGGGCATCCCATCTACGAGTCGCCAGACACCGATCCTCTCGTCCGCGCGGTGGAAGACGCGACGCGGTGCGGCATCGTCGTCGTGGCGTCAGCGGGCAATCACGGGACTGAATCAGGAGACCGGCCAGGTTGGCTACGCCGGGATCACGTCACCCGGAAATGCGCCATCCGCCATAACCGTCGGTGCGCTCGACATGCACGAGACCGCCGATCGCAGCGACGACACGGTGACGCCTTACAGCTCGCGGGGACCAGCGTGGTATTCAGGCCTGGCGAAGCCCGATCTCGTGGCGCCGGGTCATCGTCTTGTTGCCGTAGGCGCATATGGAGGGTCGCTGTACGAACAGATACTCCGAGCGCCGGGTGTGGGGACGGGCCAACGACAAGAAAGCTCGTTACCTGCGGCTGAGCGGAACCAGCATGGCGGCCGCGGTCACGAGCGGCGTCGTCGCATTGATGCTGGAGGCGAACAGAGAGAGTGTACGAGACGCCGCTGACTCCGAACACTGTGAAAGCCATCCTGGAGTACACGTCGCTGCCGCTGTATTCCGCTGACTCGTTGACACAAGGTGCAGGCGGGCTGAACGGCGGCGGCGCCGTGCTGCTGGCTGAACTGATTGATCCGGGTCGGCCGATTCACAGGGGTGGCTCACCGGACCCCTCACACCGTGGACTTCCATCGACGGGCAGTCGTTCGCCTGGTCTCAGACGTTTGTCTGGGGCAGCACTTTCGTCTGGGGGAGCGCGCTGCTCGAAAACCAGCGGCCCTGGGACAGACCTTCGTGTGGGGCTCGACCGTGGTGTGGGGAAGCACGGTGGTCTGGGGCAGCACCGATTTGGTCTGGGACGATCCGCACGTCTGGAGCCAGACCGTGGTCTGGGGCAGCGGGCTGCTCGGCACTATCGATGACAACGGCGTGCTTGGACCGAACACCGTCGTCTGGGGGAGCCTGGTGCCCGACTAGGCCTACTGACGCGCACCCGGCAACTCCGTCATCCACACATTGCCGGTGTGCTCGCCCAGATTGAATACAATCCTGTCCCGCACCACGGCCAGATCCGGCGCGCCCAGGTACAGATTCCTCCACGACAGCCCTCGACTGTGGAAATGCTGGATGTTCAGCGGCGGACCGGCCGGGCCGTCTGGAAGACGGATCGAGCCGCTGCGCCCACAGACACGGCGAGCCGTCGCGATCGGACCAGAAGTAAAGAAGCCCACCCTGCGGCGACCAGGCGGGCGCCTCGCCATCGTCTGTGATCGCAACCCATTTCGATTCGGCGGCCACATTCGAGTCCTGAACACGGCCGACGAACACGCGTGCGGGCGCGAGACGATCCGGACGGGCATTGAATGCGACCCATTGGCCGTCAGGAGAGAAGCGCGGATTGTAGATGCCGTAGCGAGGGTGCTTCAGCCATCGGTGATTCGGCGAGGCACCCACGGCAAGGAAGCCGACACCGGAAGGATCGTCTGACGTCACATACAGAATCGCGGTGCCATCCGGCGACCACTGCTCCACCTCGCCGCAGTCGTCGCACACCTGCTGCGGCGCGCCGCCGCCGGCCGCGACGACGAAGAGGGGCATCTTCCCACTCTCGCGAAACGAGTACGCGACCTTCGTCCCGTCGCGGCTGACCGCCGGATAGTCGTCGGCCGGCGTGTGCGTGAGCACGGTCTCGACGCCGGTCCCGAGATTCTTCAGCCACGACGTCGAACTGCCCGGCGCGCCGCGATCGATAGACGAGCGTCGCGCCGTCAGCGGAGAGCGTCGGATTGTAGTCGTCGGCCGCATCTTCGGTGACCCGTTTCAGCCCGCCCTGCACGCGGCCCCGGTCCGCATCAATCGACAAGCTCCACACGTCCGCCCCCATCGTCCGGCTGATGAACACCATCCGCCCGTCCGCGGTCGCCGATGCCGCCGCCTCGTCGGTCGTGCCGAACGTCGCCCGCTCGGGCGGCCCGCTCAAACGCCACGTGCCCGCAGCGAGGGGCACCTGCCACATATTCCACGAATCGCCGATGTGCCCATGAAAGATGATGCGATTGGCCGCTCCGACCCACGCATCGGGGACCGGCAGACCGTGAAATCCCTGGAACCCCTGCCGAAGCAGAACGTCCCGTGCGTCGGTCCGGACGACGGCGCCGTCCGACATCGCCGCGACGTACCAGTCGACGTTCCCCTCGGGGCCCGAGTCGCGGCTCCGCTGACCCCAGAAGAGCAGATGCCGGCCATCAGCCGACCACACGGGCGCCTGCGCGAGATAGAAACCGGCCGTCATCGTTCTCGCCGGCCACCGGCCGCCGGCGCGACGTCGATGCGGCTCCCGGGCGATGCCGACACGCCGTACGCGATCCATGCGCCGTCAGGCGAGAACCGCGGAGCATACCCGCCTTTCGCGACCAGCCGCTCCTCGCCGCCGAGCGTCGGGACGACGAACACTCCTCCGTCCGGCCGGCTTGAGTGAAAGGCGATGCGGCTCCCGTCGGCGGAGAACGACGGATTGAATGCCGCTCGCCGCCGCGCGCGTCAGCCTGACGGGCCTCCCATCCGGAATCTGCTGCACCCAGATGTCGAGGTTGCCTTCGCCGCTGCGGTCCGACGCAAACGCCAGCAGCTTTCCGTCACGCGAGATGGCGGGATGATCCGTCCAGCCGAGGTCGGAGGTCAGCCTGACGAGGGATGGGCGCGGGCCCGCGCTCGGCGGCGTTGCACCGCCGCCAGAGGCCGACGGCTACAACCGAGGACGCCGATGAGGATCGCGCCGACTTCGAAGGTCGGCCACGACGGCCGCTGCCAGCGCGCGGCCGGAACGGCCGTGGCTGGCGCTGCCAGCGCCCGCGGATTGGCCTCGTCCCGCAACTCCTCAAGCGCGACCTTGAGGCCGCCATCGACTGCCATCGCCGCTCGGGATTCTTGCGCAGACAACGGGTGACGATCTTGTCGAGATCGCGCGGGTGCTCCGGGACGATCCTGCTCGCCGGCTCCGGCTCCTTCGCGAGGATCGCCGCCAGCGTGGACATCTTCGAGTCGCCGCGGAACGCGCGCCGGCCGGTGATCATCTCGTAGAGCACGACGCCGAACGAGAACACGTCCGCCAGCGCGTCGGCCGGGTTCCCGTTCGCGCTCCGGCGAGATGTAGGCGGCGGTGCCGAGTATCGTGCCCTCTTCGGTCGCAGACGCCCGTCCTTCGTCTCGGTCGCCGTCGAGACTGGCGCGTCTCCGGACTCCGACCGATTCGACTCGGTCAGCTTCGCGAGGCCGAAGTCGAGGACTTTTATCGATCGCTCTCGGAGACGACGATGTTTCCTGGCTTGAGATCGCGATGGACGATGCCCGCGGCGTGAGCGGCCGCGAGCGCGTCCGCGATTCGGATCGCGTACTTCAGCGTGTCCCCGACGTCGAGGCGGCCGCGTTCAATGACGTCGGCCAGCGATCGGCCGGCGACGTACTCCATCGCGATGAAGTCCGCGCCGCCCTCCTCGCCGATGTCGTAGACAGTGATGATGTGCGGATGGTTCAGCGCGGAGGCCGCCCGCGCCTCCTGGACGAAACGCTTCCGGCTGTCGGGGCCGGGCTCGCCCTCGCGCCGAAGCACCTTGATGGCGACCGGCCGCCGGAGACGCGTGTCGACGGCGCGATAGACGGTCCCCATCCCGCCCTCGCCGAGCGTCTCCAGGATCTCGTAATGCGAGATCGTTCTTGTTGTCATTACGGCGCGGGCCGGAAGCATGTTACGGCCGCCGGCCTATCGCGGCCCTCATTCTCGCGCCGCTCCTCGATCGCCCTAATCTGGTACTGCTCCAGCCAAGGGCTGAGGGCGGCGTCGAGCTGCGGGCGAGTCAGCGCCTCGATCCTGCCCCAGAGCTCCTTGTCGATCCGGCTCAAGTCGGCCAGCGGCTCATCACCTGCGCCAAACGCCCGCGAGTGATCGAGCAGTATCAGATTCCAGACGGGATCGCGCAGCGTGTTTCCCAGGTTCCTGGCACCGTTGCCGATGAGGCTGTCGAACATGGCCATGCGCGCGACCTGCTTGCGAAAACGGGCGGCGTCCGGCGCATCGCTCTTGCCTTCCGCCAGACTGGCGGCGTTCTCCACCCAGAACGTGGCGGCGCCGATGTAGCCCTCGGCTTCCGCTCGACCGTGGGCGGCACCATGTCCAGCTTCAACAACTTGTCGAGCTCGTAGGCCGCGATTTCGGCTTGATGGCTCTCCCTGAAGCCGCGATAGCTGATGGGAGGGAAGGATTTCCAGGCCAGGCGCGAAACCGGTCCGCCCGGCCGCAGGACGCAGCGCTTCCGGGCCGGACCGCCCTGGGAGTTTTTCGCAGCGAAATTGTCGACCGTCACGCATTCCGCCGTCCTGAGATACGCCTCCACCTCGTTGTAGTGGCCGACCCAGGTCTTGCTGCCGAGGGCCTCAGATTCCGGAGTCGCGCGCTGGAGGTAGCCAACGTCGATGGGCGCCACCAGCGATGCCAAGAGCGAGAGCAGTTGCAGCGGGAACATGGGTGTCTCCTTAGCCGCAGATGGACGCAGATGAACGCAGATTGAGTGCCACTGAGGCAGAATACAGGCGCGGGTACGGCTGTCCTCAGGGAGCCCTAAGGAAACTTAAGATGAAGGCCCCGGCTCGCCTCCTCTTCGGAGATTGCGAATTCTATTCTGGCCGCCGGCTGCTCCTTCGCCATGGCCGCGCGAGTGCGTTGTCGCCGAAGGCGTTCCAGCTTCTGGAGCTGCTCCTCGATTGCAGGCCGGAGGCGGTCTCGAAGACGGAGCTGCTTGAGCTCTCTCTGGCCCGGGACGTTCGTCACCGACGCGAGCCTGCATAACCTCGTCGCCGAGATTCCGGGCCGCGCTTGGTGACAATTCGCGGACGCCGCGGTTCGTCCTGGACCGTACCGCGATTCGGCTACGCGTTTCACGGAGACGCCAGCCCAGCCCTGAGCGAGCGGAGCGAGTCGAAGGGCCCCCGCCTCGTCTCGCGCCACCAGGAGTGGCCGCTCGCCGAAGGCTCCAACATCGTGGGCCGCGATCGCGACTGCGCCGTCTGCATCGACTCCGGCACCGTCTCGCGCCGCCACGCGAAGATCGTCGTGGACCAACGGCGCGGCGACAATCGAGGACCTGGGCAGCAAGAACGGCACGTCGGTCGATGGACGGAAGGTCAAGACGTCTGTTGCCCTGGAAGAGGGCGCTCAGGTGCTGGTCGGATTCGTCCGTCACTACGTATCGCGTGCAGGACGCGCTCCCCTCGACGCTGACGCAGGGAATGCGATAGGGACGACCGTCCTCGAGATTTCGAGATATCTCGATATCACGATCGTCGCGATCAATTACCCCGATAGAAAGATCCCCAGACGACCCTAATGACTCGACCCGATCACCCGATCATCCATGGCCCGATTGACGAGAATGTAGCGAGTCGTGCTCTCAGTCTCCTTCCGGTTCTACGGCGAGCTCAATGACTTCCTGGCGGTGGCGCACAGGCAGGCGACGCTCGTCTGTGGCTTGGAGAGCACGGCCTCAGTGAAGGATTGTCTAGGTGCTTGGTGTACCCCATCCAGAGATTGATTTACTCGTCGTGAACGGCCGGACCGTCGACTTCGGCTGCCGCGTTCGCGACGGCGATCGCGTGGCCGTCTATCCTCCTTTCCGTGCGTTCGATTCCTCGACGCCGACGCGCGCCTCGGGCCACCTCCGCAAGCCGAGCCGCGCTTCGTCGCCGACGTGGATCTGGGGCCGGGCCCGCCGCGTATCTCCGACTCGCCGGCTTCGACACGGCGTATCGAAACGACTATCCCTATCACGAGCTTGTCGCGATTCCTCGGCCGCCGAGGACCGCACGCTGCTCACCCGCGACGTCGGCGCTCTCAAGCACCGCATCGTCAGGAGAGGCTACTTCGTGCGCACGACCCGGCCGGCATGGCAGCTCGTCGAGCTCCTGCGCCGCTTCGATCTCGTGACGCGGGCCGCGCCGTTCACCCGCTGCCTGCGCTGCAACGACGCGCTCCTCGTCGTAGCGAAAGATCAAGTGGAGGATTCGAAGCTTCCGCCGCGCACGCGCGACGACTACCGCGAGTTCTCCCGGTGTCCCGGCTGCGCGCGCATCTACTGGGGAGGGGTCGCACTACACGCAGATGCGCCTGTTTCTCAAAGAGCATTCGCGATAGCTGGCGGACGGGGCTGATTCCGGTGACCTCCCATTTGACAGTGCACTAGGTGCTCTAGGTGCCCTGGGTGCACTGGGGTGCGGGTGCACCAAGGTGCTGCGTGCTCGGTGCAGGCACCGCACCAGCACCGAGCACCCGAGTGCACCCGCACCAAGGGCACCGAGGGCACCTATGGCACCAAAGTGCACCTAGACCAGTTCGCGCCTGACGGTCCCGGTTGGGTCTAGCGAACGTCTGGCGTTTTGCCCAGGCTCGCTTTCGTTGGCGGACCGGTCACCCAATTAATATCCCAGGCGGAATCGACCGTGATGAACACAAGGGCATCGTTTGATGCCCATGCCTGGTGGCGCATCTTTGCCGGGATGTAGTTGAAACCGCCTGGTCCGAGCTGATGGCGGATGCCCTCGTGCTCGAACGTCCAGGTGCCGCGTACGACCGTGTGAGTTTCATTGGCGCTGTGCCAATGCGGCGGGACGTGCATTTGCTTGGGCACGCGAATCAACAGCTGCGTGGCCTGGGTCACCGGGTCGACGCGCAGAATCGAGACCTGCGGCGAGTCGGCACCAAGTTCGGGGACGATGCTTTGCCACTGCCGGTCGTCGTATCCCGCGGCCATCGCCTGCCCGGGTTTCGCTGGCGTGCCTGACTGCGCGACCAGAGCCGTACTGGCAAGTAAGTTCAACAGAAACGTGAAAAGTGGTCTTCGTATCATGCGATTCCTTTCAACTCTTCTTGCAGAGAACAATCAGTTCGAAAGGGCTTCGCATCACATCTGCCCAGAAGTCGGCACCCTGTTTCGCAATCCCGTCCGGAGATGGCGTTGGCACCACCCAGCGGATCTCGGTCAGCGCGGCGTCGCGAAGGCGCTGACTCCAAGGATTCCTTGCTCCAGTAGTAGGCCGTGATGTCAGGACTCGTGTAATCACCCAACGTGACCGAAAATACAAACGGCTGTCCGTCCTCTGCCTGCTCGGCAATCCTGACGTTGAAGCAGTACTTGTCGTAGTAGTGCGGCTTTCTGGCGATATCGTAATTCGATTGATAGCCGATGAAGCGTCCGGCCGGTTTGAGGTTTCTCGAGATGCTCTGACACATCCCGTTGAGATGTTCACGGGAGCGGGCATAGTGAAGGAGGTGGATACCGATCACGAGATCAAAGTCGCCTAAACGTTCCAGCGCTCCGGCATCGGCACGCACATACTCGACGCCCAGCGGCTCCTTCTCTTCCTGAGCTTTCGTGGCGCGAATCATCGCGTCTGAAAGATCTACGCCGACAACACGTGCGGCCCCGCGCCGTCGTAGTTCCTTCGCGTAATACCCGGTTCCACAGGCCAGATCAAGAACACACAGACCGGTGACGTCGCCGAGGATCTGATAGACCGAAGGAAGTTCAACATACCGGCGTAGAGGGATCTCGGTAAAGGACCGATCGTACTGTGCAACGATGTCGGCATCGTACTGATTGCTCACGCCCTTCACCTCCTCTTTGTCTGGCGGCAATCGGCCGATTATAAGGGTCGAGCGCGGCTGCTGAGCTGCAATCCTGCCGTGCGGCAGTAAGCTGGAACCCACTCCTTC
>CAWGCC010000007.1:0-130902 GCA_963820965.1 uncultured beta proteobacterium
GCTGAGATCGAGACGTTCGAGGCCGATGTGCGCTTCGCCGTGCGCTATCTGATCGAGCGAGGCATCAAGGGCGGGTGCGAAATCGAAGGTCCCGCGGGCTCCCGGCACGGGTGTCACGCTCGTGTTCGACAATGCGCAGCTGCGGTCGCCGACGTGAAAGTCGAACCGCGCGCGCTGTCCTTCGACATCGAAACCGACGCCAAGGGCGAGCGGTTGCTGGCGATCTCCATGTACGCGCCGGAGCTGGATGCAGTGCTGATCGTCGATGGCAGCGATCGCGCAATGCCCGAGCACGCCACGCGTTGCCTCGATGAGCGTGCCGCGTTGGAAGCGTTCTGCGATCGAATCAGACAGTTCGACCCGGACGTGCTGACCGGCTGGAACACGATCGATTTCGATTTCACCGTCCTGGAGCGTATCGCTGCGCACCTACGCCATCCTTTCAATCTCGGGCGCGACGCAGGTCCGATCCGGCTTCGTAAAGCGGAAGGCTACTTCGGTAGCGGTCAAGCGACCATTCCGGGTCGCTTCGTGCTGGATGGAATCGACTTGTTGCGTGGTGCGTTCGTGCGCATGGATGACTATTCGCTGGACGCGGTCGCCCGCGAGGTAATCGGGGAAGGCAAGGCGGTTACGGGCGACGTGCGCGACCGAGTCGGAGAGATCGTCCATTACTACAAGCACGATTTTGTCGCATTCGCGCTCTACGCGCGCACCGACGCCCGGCTCGCGTATCAAATCGTCGAGCGCCTGATCTCATCCCACTCGCGTTTGAACGAAGCCGGTTGACCGGCATGACACCGGACCGCGTCGCGGCAAGCATTGCGTCGGTCGATTTTCTGTACCTGAGCGAGCTGGAGCGTAAGGGCATCGTCGCGCCGACGGTGCGTTCGCGTGATTCTCGTGTGTACGTCGCACAGCAAGGTGGGCACGTGCTGGAACCCGTGCCTGGTCTGCACCGCGACGTCTGGGTGTTCGATTTCAGGAGCCTATATCCGAGCATCATCCGCACGTTCAATGTCGATCCGCTGTCCTATGTTGCCGATCCGCGTGGAGGAGGGGACCTGATCGAAACGCCGGGTGGGGCGTTTCGCCGCGAACCGGCCATCCTGCCGCGCCTGCTGGATGAGTTATTACCACGCCGCGACGCGGCGAAGAAGGCCGGGGACGAGGTGGCATCACACGCGATCAAGATCCTCATGAATTCGTTCTACGGCGTTCTCGGCACCCCGGCTTGCCGCTTCTACAACCCGGCGCTCGCCAACTCGATTACCGGAATGGGTCGCGAGATGTTACTGTGGTCGAAGCGGCGGTTCGAAGAAGCCGGCTTCGGTACTCTACGGCGACACCGATAGCTTGTTCGTTCATTCGGGCGAGGACGATGCGGATCGGGCGCAGGAGCAGGACGGCGGCTGGCTGGGGCGTTGAACAGCGATATCGCTCGTTACATCGGCGAGCGCTGGCGTGTGCAGAGCCGTCTCGAACTCGAGTTCGAGAAGTTCTATCTCAAGCTGTTCCTACCTCGGGCGCGGCACAGCACACGCGGCGCCAGCAAACGGTACGCGGGGCTCCTCCATGACAAGCACGCGGACCGCATCGAGTTCGTGGGCATGGAGGTCGTGCGCCGCGACTGGACCGCGCTTGCGAAGGAGGTGCAACGCGAGCTTTATCAGCGGCTGTTTGCGGATCGGCGGTCGACCGATACCTCGCGGATATAGTGCAGCGGGTGAGGAACGGCGATCTGGACGACGCGCTCGTCTATCGGAAGAACCCCCGCAAGAATACCGACGACTACACGGCGACCACGCCGTCGCACGTCGCAGCGGCCCGGAAGTCCACTCAGGCTGCGGGGCGACTGATCAGTTACGTCATGACGACGGCCGGGCCGGAGCCGATCGACAACGTGCAGCATCCGCTTAATCGCGAGCACTATGTCGTGAAACAAGTGAAACCCGTCGCGGAACCCGTCTCGCCACGCTCGGCCTCGATTTTGAGCGCGTGATCGGTGACAACCGGCAGATCGATCTCTATTCCTTGTTGGCGGAACCGTGACATGTTGGTTTTGCAAGGCACGGTTTGGAACTGCTCGCGCATTCTGGGCGCGCGCTCGCGATCCGGTGAAGGCAAGCGGACTACTTACCCCCTGACGATCGATGAAGAAGCGCGCGCCCGGTATGTGGACCCCGAGCCGGTACCGAACTCGTTAGAGGTGCGCGGGGTCAGCGATCAGGCGCGCGGACGGCCAAGTGCTCGGCGAGAAGACTAAGGCGGCGCTTCAGCCGCCCCCGAGCGGCGAAGCCGCGAGGGTAGCCAGCAGCGTCGCCGGCTCGGTGTTCTTGATCGCGAAGAGCAGCAGGACCGCGAATACCGCGAGCCAGCCGAGCAACGAAAGGATTCTCAGGACCGCCATCGGTCACCCCCTTCCCGGGCGCATGCGCCGGAGAAGGCCGCCACCGGCGTCAGCCGCTCGCCTGCCGTTGCGGCTCGCGTTCGCGCTGCGGCTCGTCCGTACCCTCTTCGCCGTCGACGCGCTCCCGCAGCTCTTTGCCGGCCTTGAAGTGCGGCACGAACTTCTCGGGCACGTGCACCCTTTCGCCCGACTTCGGGTTGCGGCCGGTACGCGCCGGCCGGTGGTTCAGCCCGAAGCTGCCGAATCCCCGGATCTCGATGCGCTGCCCGCTCACCAGGCTCTGCGTCATGGCGTCCAGGATCATCTTGACCGCGTACTCCGCATCCTTGGCCACGAGCTGCGGATAGCGGCTCGCGAGCCGCGCGATCAGCTCCGACTTGGTCATGCGCCTCCCCTCCAATCCTGCCGGTGCGCGCGCGGATTAGTCGCGCTGCGCGTTCTTGTTGTCCAGCTTCGCCTTGAGGAGGGCGCCGAGGCTCGTAGTCCCCGCGCTCGCCGAGGAGGCGCTCTGCAGCTTCGCCATCGCCTCGTTCTCCTCCGCGACCTCTCTCGCCTTGATCGACAGGTTGATCGTGCGGTTCTTGCGGTCGATGTTGATGATCATGACCGTGACCTGGTCGCCCTCCTTCAGGTGCTTCTGCGCGTCCTCGACGCGGTCGCGCGCGACCTCGGAGGCGCGGAGATAACCCTCGACGTCGCCGCCGAGACCGAGCACCGCCCGCTTCCTGTCTGTTCAGTCGGTAACCCTTTCTCCGTCCGAGCGAGGTTCGCCTCCTTGGGGCGAACAGCGTCCGGGGTTCAGGTTGAGACGCCGCATTATCTCGACAAGGATTTGTCGCTCGCCGGGTGTCTTTGGGGGTCGGTAGCTGCGCATGCCACTCCCATAACTGCGCGGGGGTCGCCTTTGCAAGGCGCGGCATTGAAGGGTAGGGTAGGGGGTAGTCATTGAAGACTCGAGCAACGCTGCCTGCGTCAGGGTCGCCCTCTGTAGACTTGTTCTTGTAAGCCGTGAGGCATCGTGCGCGTACCGGCAGGCGATCGCCATCCGGAACGCTGTCAGCCGCATATGGGACGTCAACAAACGCCCATTCAAACGGCTCAAGGTGGCGACCGCACCATGCAAAGTATCTGGTGCGCTGAATACACTTCGCCCAAGCTGGACGCTTTGCCACAGACGCCTCCGCTGCGTCATCCACGACAGGCACGACGGCGCGTCAACGGCCGGCGGACATCCGTCGGAAACGCGAGGGACGGGCGCGACTGCATGAAGCGCAAGATGCAAGGCCCTACACGACGGGAGTACCCAAGTCTATGGGAACGACCGTCTAGGATTGCAAAAGATTGTTGCAGGGCGCGTCGCCTATAGGATAGGCGGGTAGTTACGGGTCCTGCGGTCCATCGGCGCCGCCCAGAAAACACCGACGACCGCCGACGCTACAAGAGCGTGGACCATGAAGCCCGCCTACGCAAAGCGGCCTGTGGGTGGACGATGCTTCCGTGGCCGCCGGGGGAATGGCGCAGAGGTGATCGGGCGAAACCTAGGTGGCTATAGGGATCCAAACGAATAACCGCTTTGGGTGTGCGCGCAAGGTAACCGTCCGCGAATCCCCGTCTTGAAGTGAGCGGCCCGGCTCGTGCATCGTGGCGGCATTCAACGAGGAGCGCGGACGATGCAAAGCGAGACCGACACGAAGCAGGGCGTTGCGAGGCCTGAGGAGGCGAGGCGTAGCCGGGTCGATCATCGCACCGGCAAACGCATCTTCATTCACGATGCGTCGTTCTGGACGGCGCACGTGGAGGGGCGCAGACAGCTGGGCGAGTCGGTGCACGGCTACTGCACGGCGCGAGGGCTCGCGCTGAGCACCTTCCGACGCTGGGCGCAGCGGCTCGAGGGGCGCGAGCGGTCGAGCGCGCCGGGGACCTCGGCCGGGGCGGCGCGGTTCCTGGATGTGCCGATTGTGGCCGCGGCGGGGCAGCGCTCGGCCGAGGCCGTGGTGGAGGTGGGGCTCGGCGGTGGCCTGCAGGTGAAGCTCACCGGCGCCGATGCAGCGCGTGTGATCGGGCTGGTGGTGGGGCGAATCGAGCGCGCGGCGCAATCGTGATTCTCTCCTCGGCGGTGCGCGCCTGGGTGTGCGCGGAGCCGGTCGACATGCGAAAGTCGATCGATGGGCTCGCCTGTCTGGTCGAGCCGCTGCTGGGGATGAGCGCGTTCTCGGGACAGGTGTTCGTGTTCGTGGGCAAGCGTCGCGACAAGGTGAAGCTCCTGGTGTGGGATCGGCACGGATTCTGGGTGCTCTACAAGCGGCTGGAGCGCGGGCGCTTTGCGAGCCCTGCGCGGATCGCTGCCGCGGGGATCTCGATGGCTGAGCTCACCGCCTGGCTCGAGGGCATCGATCTCAGTCGCGCACGACGGCTGCGCGAGATCGAGGTCGCGCGCCTGAATTGAGAGTCGATCGCGCTCCAGTCGATGCAAGATGCAAACGCGCTCGGATGGCGTCAACGCGATCGGCATGTGCTGCGTTTCATCGCGCATGCACGTGCTGCCGCCGATCGACATCGCGAAGCTCCCCAACGATGTCGATGCGCTCAAGGGCGTGATCGTCGAGCTTCACTCGCACTACAGCACGCTGCTCGAGTCACTGCATCAGCAGATCCTCACGCTTCGGCGGCTGCAGTTTGGCCAGAAGAGCGAACGGCTCGCAGGGCAAGCCGAGCTCTTCAGTGAGCCGGTCACGCTGCCGGTGGCGCCGGTGGAGCGCGAGCGCGTGAGCTACGAGCGTAACCGCCCCGGCCGGCCCAGATTGCCGAAAGACCTGCCGCGCCAGCGGATCGACTACGACTTGACCGAAGCCGAGAAGGCGAGCTTCGATTCGGTGCGGCGCATCGGCGAGGAGATCTCCGAGACCCTCGACTACACCCCGGCGAAGCTCGTGGTGATCGAGCACGCGCGCGCGAAGTATGTCTGCGCGCGCGACGGCGAATCGACGATCCGCATCGCCCACGCCGAGCCCTCGCCGCTACCGAAGTCCAACGCGAGCGCGGGGCTTCTCGCGCAGGTCGTGGTGGCGAAATACGCCGACCACATTCCCCTGCACCGGCAGGAGGCGATCTTCGGCCGCCACGGCGTGGCGATCCCCCGCCAGACGCTGTGCGAGTGGGCGCTGGGGGCGGCCGAGCTGCTCGCGGTGCTGATGCCGGGGCTGCGCGCGCACGTGCTCGCCGCCCCGCGCGTGCATTGCGATGACACGGTGCTGCCGATGCAGGAGGAGGGCCGCGCGAAGACCCGCAGCGCACGGCTGTGGGGGTACCTGGGTGCCGGACAGCGCCGCGACGATGAACGCGGGCTATGGGTGGAGCATCCGCCGGCGATCGTCTTCGAGTTCACCCCATCGCGCGAGTCGACCTGGCCGCTAGCGTTCCTGTCCCAATACCGGGGCTACCTGCAGGCCGACGCCTATGGCGGGTTCGACGCCCTGTACCGCGGCGGGCAAATCACCGAAGTCGGCTGCTGGGCGCACGCGCGACGCAAGTTCTTCGAGGTGGCGCAAGCTCACAAGACCCCGGGCCTCGCACACGAGGCACTCGCCTTCATCGCCCGGCTCTACGAGCTCGAGGCGCGCATCAAGGAGGTTACGCCCGACGCGCGGCGCGCCGCGCGACAAGCCGAGGCGCTACCGATCCTCGCAGACTTCCGGGCCTGGCTCGACGGGCATTACCGCACGCTGCTCCCCAAGTCGCCGCTCGCCCAGGCCTGCCACTACGCTCTGGCCAACTGGCAGGCCCTCATCCGCTACACCGAGGACGGCGTGCTGATGCCCGACAACAACGCGCTCGAGCGCGCGCTGCGCCCGGTCGCAGTGGGTCGCAAAAATTACCTCTTCGCCGGCTCCCCGCGTGGCGGCGAGGCCGCGGCCATCGCCTATTCGCTGATCGGCACCGCGAAGCTCAACGCCGTCGAACCCTTCGCCTATCTGAAAGACGTCCTCGCTCGGTTGCCCTCGCACCCAGTCAATCGTCTCGCCGAGTTGCTGCCGTTTAACTGGACGCCCGCCCCCGCCTGAGATCCGCGGTCGATCACGACGCGGTCGCCTTCGTCAAGACGCGGTTGCGCTGACGGTTACGTAACAAGGCGGCGATTTTCCAGTGGGCGCAAACCCCACCCGCTAATCGCTCCGGCCGGAAGCAACCGACTTTGATCGAAGGTCGCTGACCGGCCAGTTGCCGTCATTCGCTGAGCAACAGAAATCCCGCCAGCGGTGGGCTGGTTCCAGCCGGGAGCAGTCGTTCGCGAACAGACGTCTTGGTCATGTCTTCTTGAGGAAACAGGCTTCAGGGGCCACGGCTATGACGCGGCTATACCGAGCTGCATTAGCAACGCTTACGGGGGACGACATGCTTGGGAGATCGATGCTGGCCGCCCTGTTCGTCTTGTTCGGAAGTCTCGTCGATGTCGACGCACAGCCAATGCGGGACGCTAGCCGCGGTGAGTTGTTGTACTCAACGAATTGCATCGCCTGCCACAGCGCTCAGGTTCATTGGCGGGACAAGAACTCGCCACTGACTGGACGAGCCTGCAGTCAGGAAGTTGCGCCGCTGGCCAGGGAATTGCTCAGGGCTTGGGTGGAGCAATGGAGACATTGCGGAGGTTGCGCGATACCTGAACGCGCTTTACTACCGCTATCCCGTGCCGGACTGACCGGGGGATATCGAATGCCGATAGATTCGGCGCTGCAAGCTTGGTGGCTTGAGCCGCTGTCGGCAGGGACGGCTGATTTGCCAGAGTGGCCACGGGCTTGTCAGGTGCAGAGGCCAAAGCACGGCTTGCCAGATTCGGTCCCAACCTGTTCCGGGAGAGACAGGATAGGTCACTGCTGCTGCAGTTCATCACCCGCTTCAAGAATCCGCTGGTCATTATTCTCCTCGTGGCCAGCGCGATTTCCGCGTTTACCGGCGGAAGTTACCAACTTCCTCATCATCACCTGCATCGTTCTCCTGAGCGTCACGCTGGATTTTGTCCAGGAGTATCGCGCCGACGAGGCGGCGGAGAAGCTGCGCCAATCGGTTTCGTTGCGGGCCACCGTCGTGCGCGACGGCAAGTCACTGGAGGTCGCGGTTACCGAGGTCGTGCCCGGCGACATCGTTTTGCTCTCGGCAGGCGATCTGATCCCGGCGGACGGCCGGGTGCTGGAAGCGCGCGATTTCTTCGTCAAGCAGGCGCTGCTGACCGGTGAATCCTATCCGGTGGAAAAGCGACCGGCGCGCTGCCGATCCGCCACGGACTTGACGAGGCCACCAACGCGGTATTCATGGGAACGTCGGTCATCAGCGGCAGCGCCCATGGTGCTGGATGGTCAAGACCGGGCGCGCACCGCAATCGGCGAAATCGCCGACAGCATCACCCGCGCCCGCCACCGACCGCGTTCGAGACTCGGCGCGCGCCGCTTCGGCATGCTCATCATGCGGCTCACGATCTTGGTGCTGTTCGTGCTGCTGGTGAACGCTTGTTCCACAGGCCATGGCTGGAGTCCTTCCTCTTCGCCGTGGCGCTGGCGGTCGGTCTCACGCCGGAGCTGCTGCCCATGGTGGTTTCGGTCACGCTGTCGCGTGGTGCGCTGCGCATGGCGGAGCAGCACGTGATCGTCAAACGGCTGGCGGCCATCCAGGACCTGGGCTCGATGGACGTTCTTTGCACCGACAAGACCGGCACGCTGACCGAGGCGAAAATCCGCCTCGAACGGCACGTCGACGCGGAGGGCGGGCGAGCGAGCGGGTGCTGGAGCTCGCGTATCTCAACAGCTTTTTCGAGACCGGCCTAAGAGCCCGCTCGACGACGCGATCCTCAGCACCAGCAGATCGACGTCGGGCGCCTGGAAAAAAATCGACGAGGTGCAGTTCGACTTCGAGCGTCGCCGCGTCTCCGTGCTGCTCGACAACGGCAAGACGCGATGGCTCGTGGTGAAAGGCGCGCCGGACGACATCATGGAGCTGTGCACCCCCTACGAAGCAGAAGGCGCCGAGCGCCGCGGCCCATGGACGAAGCGGCCCGGGTGGCGATCCGCGACCAGTACCAGGCGCTGGAAGAAGAAGGCTTTCGGGTGCTGGGCATCGCCTGGCGCCACGTTCCGCTCGACCACCCACACGCCGTGGTCGGCGACGAAACGGAGCTGGTGTTCGCCGGATTCGCCGCCTTTCTCGACCCGCCCAAGGAGAGCGCCGCCTCGGCGCTCGCGGCGCTCACGGAGGCGGCGTCGCGATCAAGATCGTCACCGGCGACAGCGAGCTCGTCACCCAGCACGTCTGCGCGGAGCTGAACATTCCGGTTACCGGGGTGCTGACCGGCAGGGAGATCGCGCAGCTGGACGACCACGCCCTGCGCGCACGGGTGGAAACGGTGAATCTCTTTTGCCGGGTGAACCCGTCGCAGAAGGACCGCGTCATCCTCGCGCTCAAGGCGCGCGGCCACGTCGTCGGCTATCTGGGCGACGGCATCAACGATGCGCCGTCGCTGCATTCGGCGGACGTCGGCCTGTCGGTGGACTCGGCGGTGGACGTCGCCAAGGAGGCGGCCGACATGATCCTGCTCGAGCACGATCTGCAGGTGCTGCACGAGGGCGTGATCGAAGGCCGGCGCACCTTCGCCAACATCATGAAGTACATCATGATGGGCACCAGCTCCAACTTCGGCAACATGTTCAGCATGGCGGGCGCTTCGCTGTTCCTGCCGTTCCTGCCGATGCTGCCGACGCAGATCCTGCTCAACAACATCCTCTACGACATCTCGGAGGTGCCGATACCGCTCGACCAGGTGGACGCCGAGGAAATCGCGCGGCCCAGGGTCCTGGATATGAGCTTCATCCGCAACTTCATGCTCGTGATCGGCCCGATCAGCTCGCTGTTCGATTTCCTGACCTTCTACGTGATGCTGGTCGTGTTGAGCGCGAACGAGGTGCTGTTCCAGACCGGCTGCTCGTAGGATAGCCCGATGCCAGCGTCCCGTCACTCCTTCATACGGGCTAACCCGCTCACCGCTTGGCATCGTCCAGGGATTGGCGCGACGCAAGCCGCGCACCGCGCTGCAGCGGCGCTCAGGTCGGTTGGGTGTCCCCGCAGATGGCGAGAGCGAGACGCAAAGTCGTCCTCGTTCGACCGGAACTGGTCGTGATCGAGGTACCTAACCTCTTGTCTATCCGCGGACGACCGTTTCTGCTGTATCGGCGATGACCGCTTTGCAGCCATCAAACTTGAGAGCCCTATGGCTGCAGTGGGTCGACTTGAGCCCTTCGGCTGACGGTCGCTGACCGGCCCACAAGCGGAAGTTGAGAGGCGTGCCGTAAAGCGGGCTGTCAACGGTGCTCTCGGTAGAGTCGAGATGTGGCGCGGTGGCAGTAGGTTGCGGTTTGTCGGAAGGGATCTCCACCCTCACTTCACCGGTGTCGGTGGCCACCGTCTTGGCTGAGCTCCCGTTGCGATGGTTCGTCTGACCGGTCGGTTTGGGCTCGTCCTGGCCATACCCAAGGTGATGGGTCAACTCCGCACCCAAAGCGCGCTCGAACACCGCCTTCTTGAACCCGTGGATCAAATCGTTGGCTTCGGCCGCGGTGATCGGCCCCGGCACCAGCGCCGCCATCACCTTCGGGTCAAACTCGATTCGCGCTTCGCTCTTGCTCGGCGCGGTCTTGCCCTTCTTGCTGCGAGACATGTAGGCTCCTTTCAGTCGCCATGGTATGCCTCACACACAAAATCCCGGATAGGCTCGCCCACACGGGCGGCTAAAGGACGCGAGATGCGTCTTGACGCGGCAGACACAACCACGTTCGTGTCGATGACAACCCTCACCGGCCTTCACGATGCGCGATGATCTCGGCTGCGATCTCCGCCTCGGTGATCGCCCGGGCCTCCGGGAGGGATTGCGTGTCCTTCAGGAGCCGCTTGAACTCCTCGATCCGCATCTTGCGCTCCTCTTCGTCCTCGATCACGAGTACCTCGACCACTGCTCCCGCCCGAAACGGCAGATCTGTGAGGACGGTTCTCTTCGGGTCGTCGAGCTTGATCTTCTTCCGATAGGCCAACACGGGACAGCCTCCGTGACACGTCAAGGCTTGATTCTACGGCGCCGGACTCGGCCGTAAAGGGGTTACCCTCCCGGCGACCGATGGCAGCGGGCACGATTGCGCAACGCGGCGCTGCCGCTAGCGGTTTTCCCACCAAGATGCCGCTAGAATTGTGCAGTACTGGTCAGCTCAACGTCGGTGGATCAACCGCTTACACGACGCTTTCTGATTCGCCTTGTAAGCGGTAGGTCTCGGGTTCGATTCCTGGAGCCGGCACCAGAATCAAGCTCGGGCGTCCATTCCCATAGCTCGCGCTTTCCGCCCTTCGCTCGCTGCAGCAGGATGCCGCCGGGCTCGAGCTGCCGATGCTCGAGGGATCGGATCTCGTGGCCCCGCCATCCGGTGTTGCGCACGAACCGGATCATCAAGGCGAGCAGCGGCGGCGCCACGGCGATAAGCGCTTCGACCTCCCACGCCAGTGCCTCGCGATCTCGCGGGAGCTCGTTATTACGCTCCACGCGCTCGCACGGGTTGTACTCGGTGAGACCGACGTCGCGCGCGTACTCGAACACCCGCGAAGGCAGCGAAACGTCCTTGTTCGCCTGCGTCGGCGACGCGCCGGTGCATCAACTTCGAGTTCCTACCGCGTCGCTAGATGCCAAGATCGTATCTCTCGCCCCCGGCCCCGTCGCTTGCCCGCCTACGCGCGCTCCTTCGGGCGCCCGGAATGCGAGCCGGCGCCGCAGCGCTTGCAGGGGGGGGCTGCGTTTAGCCTAAGGTCAGGGTGGAGGTGAAGCCCATGAGATCCCTGCGCCAATCCCTGCTCGCGATCACCACGCTGCTGCTTTCCGCGTGCGGCACGGGATACGATTTCAAGCCGAGTTTGGTGGATTGCAACGATCTGGTGAATTACACCTTGTGCCACTTTAACGGCGCTGTTTGAGCGTCCGGATATCGCAGCGCTGCTGCCAGACACGCTCCCGATCCAGAGCCAGTGCCGAACTCGCGCGAGGTGCGGGAGATCAGCGAGCAGCGCGGACATGGACACGTCCTGGGTGCGAAGACCAAGACATGACGCGGAAAGCCCTGCGAATGCTTCCTGACCGCGAGTCTGCAATACCGCTGTAACGCGGCGTCGGGACGCGGCGGGGTACTCCGCACGGATTAGTCCGTCAGCACATCTATTCTGTTCGCCGTGTCTCCCCCGATGATGGCGCCCGAAGATACGCGCCATGCACAACCTCGCGCTACTCGTCGCCTGCTTCGCGCTCGGCGTGCTGCTGCGCCGCTGCGGTCGCCTGCCCGAGAACGGGCCCGCCACGCTCAACGCGTTCATCATCAACGTCGCGCTCCCAGCGCTGATTCTCAAGCATCTGCACGCCGTCGAGCTGAGCCCGGCGTTCATCCTCGCCGCCGCCGTCGCCTGGGCGCTGTTCGCGTTCAGCATCGCGTTCTTCGGGATCGTAGGACGAGCGGCGGGCCTCGCGCCGCAATCGGTGGGGGCGCTCACGCTCACCGGCGGGCTCGCGAATACCTCCTTCCTCGGCGTCCCGATGATCGAGGCGTTCTATGGCTCGGGCGGCGTTGCCCTCGGGTTGGTGATCGACCAGCTCGGCTCCTACCTCGCGCTCGCCACGCTCGGGATCGTTGTCGCCGCGATGTACTCGGGCGCCGCGCTCGATCGCCGGGCGATCGCGCGCAAGATCGTGCTGTTTCCCCGCTCGTCGCGGTGCTCGCGGCGCTGCTGCTGCGCCCGTTCGAGTACCCGGATTGGGTCGCGGTCACGTTGTCGCGTCTCGGCGACACCCTCGCCCCGCTCGCGCTCGTGTCGGTGGGGGCGCAGCTCCGGCTCGCCACCCTCGCGGGCAACACAAGCAAGCTCGCACTCGGCCTCGGCTTCAAGCTGGTGGTAGGCCCGGCCGTGCTCGTCGGCCTCTTCGTCGCGGCCGCGAGCGTCGATACCGATCACACGCGAATCATGTTCTTCGAGGCGGCGATGGCACCGATGATCGGCGCCGCGATTGTCGCTACCGAACACAAGCTCGATCCGCCGCTCACGACACTTATGGTGGGGATCGGGATCCCGATCTCGTTCCTGACTGTGCCCGCTTGGTGGTACGTCCTCGCAATGCTGTGATTGACCGATATCGACGATGAAGACGAGGCTGATCGCGATCACGTAGTAGCGTAACGGGCGCTGGCTCGACCAGTTCCGGTCCTTTGTTCTTTGGGTTGTTCACCCGCCTGCTCACCGCATGAGTATTCATCCCGCCTTGAGTGCATTTTTCGCGTTCGCGGGCACTCATTCGTCGCTCCCGCGGCCGTCGAGCGTTCGTCACCGCTCCTCCCGTCGGCTGCGCGTTGACGCCGTGAGGAATTCCCTGTGCGCACATCGTGCACACCGCGACGCCGTGACAGCGGTCACGCGTGTCACAGGCTTTGACAATCTGGCGCGGAAGCTGCTAACGGAAAGGTGCCCGGCGAGATATACGCCGGCCTTTGCCACTTGGGGAAAACAGGATGATCGCGATTAGCAGAATGCTCCGCATGAAGCGCGACCCGGATGCGAATCTCACGGCGCTCGAGTTGCTTCAACGCACGCCGCTCAAGCAGCTGGAACAAACCGTGAAGGCGCTAAAGAGGCACCGATCCGCCGCCGAGGTACGGCAAGCGATGGTTCAGCTGATTGCGGCCGCGCCGCTTAACGACTTTGGGACGCTGAAGCAGATCTACATGATGCATTGCGCTGACGCGGAATAGACGCCGCATCGTGCTCACGGCAGGGGCTCAGTAATCCGCGATGCATCGTTGGCCTCGACAAGGCGGTGACTTCCGAATTCTTCTGCTCTCGAAGCGCCGTACGCAGTGGGACTACACTACGGAGTGACCTACTACTTCAACCGCGCCACCTGTTCCGCTAGTTTCACGGAACTTTTTCGCGATGCCCTTGGCGTCCTCGCCCTTCTTCAACTCGATCGCAAAGTAGGCGTACCGACCGAATTTGAGTCGTAGCCGGAACGACCCCATGCCGGCCGGCTGCGTCACACCGATGCCTTGAAGTGTCATTGCGTGCCACTCCCTGAGTCGCTTGTCGTTGCCGCGACGGTCACCAATGTGTCAATCACAAGGGCGGTGGCATCGAGAACTATTGCACAGCACCTGGGGTATGTATCGTTCCCCCTTGGGCTCTCCCCGGGTAGCCTTCCCGGCATCCTCGGCAGCTGCCGGGAGCGGTCCGATCACCGTGGTAAGCGCGCGGTGGCCAGACCTAAACCAAACCCATGAGGTGCCGCATGAGTTCAGCTGGACAGATTCTATCTCTCGAACAAGCTCGGAAAGAGCGGGAGGAGGGGGAGTTCATCAAGTGGATTGAGGCCCACGGATCGAGCTTCGTCGCAGCTTGGGAGTGCGCTCACAGTGAAGCTCCATGCGAAGGATGCTCCGGGCGGATCAGAAGGCGAGAGAGACCCTAGACCGCGAGGAGGCGGAGCTTGCGAGCCAAGCGCGATTGGAGGCTGCGGGGCGGGCGGAGTCACCACGGAGGCTGATCGCCAGGCCCACACAAAAAAAGCGGCCCCGCTGAGGGAGCCGCGCCGTCACGAGCCTGCCCAGGGAGGGGGAGGAGACTAGCAAGCTCGCGTGAATGATCGTACGCGGGAAACGTTACAACCCCTCGACGCCACGATTACACGGCCGTCATGTAGAACACGGCCAGCGACGACCCGCCGCGCGCGAAGTGGCCTCCGGACTTCTTTAGTCCGTCGGAGGAGGATAGCGTCGAGGAGCGGGCCTTTGTAGCAGCCACGAATACTCGGTGTCGGGCTGAGGCGTCGGTGCCCTCCTGGGGAAAAACTCGAACGTTTCCACAGGTGTGCCGACTGTAGACTTTACGCGCGCCTTTGCCGCACCGAGTACTTCTTGCATCGTCATACCATCGGCCGAGAGCACCGATCGGGAGAGATCCGGACGGAACCTCACCGGGATCAGGTGGACGTAGGCGCGATAGGCGAAGGAGCCCGGTTCCCAGACAGCGCCTCGGAACCGGTAATTGCCGGCCTTTCCTTGCAGTCGTGCTTTCACAGCCATGGACAACCTCCTGCTGGCATCTCGGGTTGTTTTCATTAACTCCCCGAGCAAAGAGACCTGCAAGCGGCGTTCCGCGGCGATGCGCTTAGCGGGCCGGATCAGATCCGGCTCACAGTGGTGAACCTTGGTGTGTGCTACGTTTCCTTCGCCGCGTGGCTATAGATCGCGCGCGATCGAAACCGCACGACTCAAGGACACCAAACGGATCTCTTGGAAGCATGCAGACTCGAAGAGGGCGCTCATCGGGAAGTTGAGAGCGGCCGGACGCTCGTCGCGACGAGGTAGCTTGCTGTCAACGTGGGGGTGAACTGCATGCCGAAGCCTCTGGTCCCGACGAGAACTACGCCACACTTTCCGGGAAGGGTGTATCTCCCCGGCCGCTTCCCCTCATCGAGCTGACACCAAATACGCGCGGCGAGCCCGCATCGACTTGGGGCGCGGCGCACCATCGGTACGATCGGCGCACGGAGGAGTTCGAGCACTGACGATGCTGCGAGACCCGCGGGAAGCGGGTGATTCAGCCGGTGACGCCGCGGGGATCATGAGTGGGGAGCATCGAGAGAAGCGGGCCGCGACCCGGGTCGGCTGTCTGCTCGGCGAATGCCTTATCGGGAACCTCCGGTGAGTCAGGCCGCCCGCGTGCGCGCGGCCGCGCTCGCGGTGCTCATCGGCCTTCGGGCGCGCGGTCATCGTTGAGCGCGGCAAAGCGTTCGAGCCGACACTCCTCGACCCGTTCGTGCTCTTCGTTCGCGCCATGGCGAGCTGCAGCGGATGGAGATCAGGGGCGAACGTGGCGAGTTCTTCTGGCCGCTCGAGCCCGGGGAATACGTCGTAGCGGCGTTCTTCCGCGTCAATCCACGCTCCACCGGCCGGCAGCTGCGGCGGCGCCGGCTGGGACGTCGAATGCGGCCCCGATGTCTCGCCGTCGTACCGCCAGTGGCGCTGACGGGTTTCGGTGATCCGGCGCTATCTCGCGTTCAGATTGATCACGGCCGTCTGGCCGCCGTCGCAGGTGTAGCAGCAAGACGGACAAGACTTGCCGCCCTGGCCTTTGCCCCAGTACGTGGAAGAAGCCCCCTGCACCCAGGCCCCGTAGCAAACCGTCTCGCCCTTGACGCAGTTCAGCCGGTGGTCGTGGACGTCGTAGTCCCGGAGCACATAGACCTTGCCGTTGCCGGGCCATTCGACGGTCCGATTCTGGGAGTAGAACTTCAGTTCGACCACGTTCTTGTGGTAACTGCGCATCTTAAAGTTCAATGATTCCGCGAACGAAGACGCCGGCACCAGCAACGCTGTGGCCAGCGTGATCAAGACAAATTTCCTGAGCATGGCAGCCTCATCTGTTGAATGACCATCCGACTAAACGATCGGGACTGAGTGCAAACGCGTCCGCTAGCTCAGTGCAACGATCGGGCGTACGAGTCCGTACTCTAGTGATGTCGAGCGCTCGCCGCACTCAGGCAGAAGCATTACGCCGAAAGCAGTAGGCGGATCGCCATCGAGGCGGAGTCCTTAAGTTCCCTGCAAGGACGCAAGGACCTCAGACCAGAGTGATATCGCTGCCAAACCCGGGTTCGGCGAGGGCCGTAGCCGCTCTCGGGTCTCGTTAGCCCCCTGGAAGCTGATCCTTCGTCCAGGTGTCGACGCCTGGCTCTACGTTGAAGAGCGGCAAAGGTACGGAGTGAACGCTTGAGCGGTGAGGCTTGCCAGCAGCAGCGTACGTGTCGCAAGAACGACTCGAGCAAGAGGTGTCATGGCTGTTCTGCTCAGAAGTCTTGCCAAGGATGCGAAGGCACTTTCTTGCGGCATCTGGCCACGGGTGCCGATTCGTGGCGCCCCGCATTGGCCGCGCCTCGCACAGGCCTAGCAGCGCCCGGATCGAGTCGTCGATGTGTGGCGAACCGCCCAGACCGTTCTTGCGACGAGTAGGCCCAGCGCTCCGCCGAGCGTGTTCAACAGTAGATCCTCGACGGATGGGTAACGCGCCGGGATCCAAAGTTGGACTACCTCGATGCCGAAGCTCAGGAAGACGACGGGCAAAATGGTCCACAGCGGTAGCCGGCGCCGGCGCTCGAGCACCAGCCACCCCACGAGCGCGCCGAACGGCACGAAGCCGAGCACATTGACGACGTTATCCCCGAGGTTCATCTTGCGAAACGGCACGAGCCAAGGGACGTCGTGAGAGCGACGAAGCCAGGGCGACAACTTCAGGCGTGCGGGGTCGACGTAGTCGACGCGCATTTCTGCTGTCGTAACCGTCGCTTGCGCCACGTCACCGAGCCAAGGCCGATCCCCCGTGAGTTCGTTGCCAAGCGCCAGGAGGTAGGAAGTTTCGAAAGCCGCCAGCGGCGCTTCGGGCAGCGGCTCGTCGAGTCGGGTTTGGCCGTCCACGGCTACGCGAAGGCGTCCCGGCGAGATGCTCACGAAGAGATCAAGCCAGCGCAGGTCGCTGAAGACGCCGGGGATCTCGCGTTCCGGCAGACCGTTGGCGTTTGTTGCCGACGTCCGGATACGCAGCACGAGACGATCAGACTGCTGTCCGACCGTAAGATTGCGCAGATGTGGATCCTTCGAGATCGTGAAGATGCGCGCTGGACCCGATTGCGATACGCTCTCAGGCCGGACGCGCAGAAAGATATCGAGCCGGTGGGAACGCCGGACGCTGTCGAGCCAAGCGGGCGCTGCGCCAGTTTGCACGATGCCCGGCGCGCTGAAGCGCAAGCCCCCGTTGGCGAGCCACTCCGCGTGATTCTCGACGAGCGGTGAGCGCCACTCGTAGGGATGGAAGGCAACGAGCAGATAAGCGGCCGTGACGGCCAGAACCGAAAGCCAGCGCGAAACTCTTTGTTGTAAGGGCGAGCGTTCGTGTTCCAACCGGCTGTTCCAGAATTTTCCTGTGCTACGCATTGCGACAGGCAATGCGGATCGCATCGTACAGGGTTAGAGATCCCGATACCATCGAGCGGGCGCGCGCAATCGGTATCAACTCACGCGCACGCCGAGCGTGCGCGTGAGGGCGCGCCCCACGGGCTCTCCCGACAAACGATGGACTACGCCAGGAGGATTCGTGCATGACCAAATTTCGACTCCGCACCCTCGTCGTCCCTCTCGTCGCAGCGGCCGCCGCAGGCTGTGTGGGCGACCGCATCGTCGCTCCGGCCGAGCTACGCGGCGGCGTGCTGACCGACTGGTACGCGCACAAGACGCTGTACACGTACGGCCGGGATTCCGCGGATCCGACGCGCAGCGCATGCGACGCCGAGTGCGCGCTGAAGTGGCCGCCGTTCCGGTCGCGCGAGGGCGAGCCCGCCGTGCGCGGCTGCACGGTATTCAAGCGCGGCGACGGCTCGCCGCAGTGGGCCTACGACGGCAAGCCGCTCTATTTCTACACCGGCGACCAGAAGGTCGGTGACCGGAACGGCGACGGCGTCGACGGCGTCTGGCACGTGATGAAGTAGCCGGGGGGCGCCTGCCGGTTCACGCGAGGTCGCTCGACGCCTGTGCCTGCTGCAATCGCAGCGCGTAGGCGTGCCGCGCCCGCAGCCGCCGGTCGGTCAGAATCTCGCTCAGCGCCGCGCCCACCACGGTCGCCACGCCGAGAAGCGGGAGCACGAGCGCGAGGCCTGGCACGCCGGCCACCGCGCCGCCGACGAACAGCATCAGCACGCTCACCAGCGGGTGCAGGTTCAGGCTCTTGCCCACCGTCGCCGGCAGGAACACGAAATCGTCGAGCATCCGCACCAGCACGAAGAGCGCGACCGCCCAGTAGGCTACGGCCGGCTCCTGCGGGAAGTCGGTCGCCGCCACCAGCACCACCAGCAAGCAGCCCGCGATCGAGCCGACATAGGGTATCCAGGCGAGCACCGCCGCGATCAGCGCCAGCAACCACGCGCCCGGCAGCCCCAGGGCCCACAGGCCGATTCCCAGCGCTAGGGTGTCGAGCACCGCGAGCTTGACCAGCCCGGTGAAGTAGGCGCGGCCGGTCTGGTGCATGTCGTGCAGCAGGTCGAGCGTCTTCTCGAAGTAGGCGTTGGGCACGGCACGCGCGATGAAGCCGTGAAATCGCCGCCCGTCGCGCAAGAAGAAGAACGCGAAGAAGGGCCCGAGCAGGGCCGCCGGCAGCCACGCGAGGATGGACACCGCAAGCGGCTGCACCTGCCGCTCCACGAACGTGCTGGAAAACTCGTTCAGCACGGTCGTGACACCGGCCGCCAGGTTGGCGCGCGCGAGGGTCGACCAGCGTCCCTCCAGCGCCGCCAGCGTGCGCTCGAGGAGCACCGCGCCGCCGCGCAGGTAGCGCTCCACGCCCGCCTGCCAGTCCTCGGCGCGTGCGCCCGCCCAGGCGAGCAGCAGCAGCGTCGCGACCACGAGGAAGATCAGGAGCACGCCGGTGACGAGCGCCGCGGCCATCTCCCGCGAGATCCCCGCGTACATCAGGCGCCGCATCGGTGAATCCAGCGCATACGACAGCACCAGCGCCATCAGCGCGGGCACCACCAGCCACAGGATATGGTTGAGCGCGATGAGCAGGAGGCAGGTCGCGGCGAAGATACCCGTCCACGCGACGGGGCCGGGTCCGCTCGCGGCCGCTCCAGCCGTTGGGGCGCCGATGCCGACGCTCACACGCGCTGCTCGGAGTTCGGGCCGGTCACCGTGCCGCGCAGGCGGCTGCCGAGATGGCGCGCGAACCGGAGCAGGATCTTGTTCGAGAGCTTCGCCTCGGTCTCGAGGAGGGACAGGAAGTCGCTGCCGAACAGCACCGCGAGCCTGCACGGCTCGACCGCGCGGGCCTGCGCGGCGCGCAGCGCACTGTCGAGCAGCGCGAGCTCGCCGAAGAAGCTACCCGCACCATGCTCTGCGATCGCGCTGTCCGGACGGCCCTGGCGGCAGATCAGCACGCGGCCGGTGCGCACGATGTAGAGCGCATAGCCCTCGTCGCCTTCGTCGAAGATCACCTCGCCGGCGAGATACTCGCGCTCGTGGAGCACGCCCTGCACGATCTTGAGCTCGCGCACCGACAGGTCCGCGAACAGCGACAACGCCCTCAAATCTTCGAGCTGGCTGTCGGGAGCCGGGCGGAGGAAGCCGAGCATCAAGCTGATCCGGAGACACGCGATTCGTCATTGTAAGGCGCGCTCACCCGGTTCGGTGCGAGCGTCGGGTCTCGAGGCCGGGAGCTGGAGATACGGGTCTAGCGTTGTCGTGGATGAGATGGCGCGAGAGTCGTGCAAGCGAACGTGCGCCGCCCGGATCGGGCTCCCGCCGGACAGCCGCGCGACATTTCTCGGGCTCTGGGTGGGTGAGCCTGCGTCAACGCCCGGCGTCTACTTCCGACTCGCATCGGCTTGCGCAGTGCTCTCCGTCCCTCGCTTGACGAGGTAGGGGTTCTCTTGGCATCCCCTCGCATTCGTCGTGCCCGAACACGGTCCCGCGTCGGCAATCGGAACGATCGTGCAACCCGACAGCAACAGCAGCAGCAACGCATAGCGCATTGGAACCTCTCGTCGGCGGGGAACCGCTCACGAGCATACCGCTTAGTGCCGGTTCCTGCCCTCGCGATGGTGCCGGCACGCATTCTTGCCGGGCTCGTCATCAGCGCCGGGCACGCCGCGTGCTCGGCCAAAGCGTGGACCCCCAGCGAGCAGCGGTAGAGCGGTTTTGCGCGGAGGCAGTCATCGCCTGGATCGCCGTCGAGTACCTGGAACCATTCGTCCGGGACCTCGTCATGGAACGGCCGCACGGCGAGATCGCGGAAGCCGTCAAACGCCGGCTGCAAGTCTCTCCGCCCGAGTATCGGGCGAAGGTGGGGGACGTCTATCTCAGGTACTGCGCGCCGACACGTTGCGCAGCCTAGCTCCGCGCGGGGCGCAGCGGCGCCCCCGGCGCATGCCCTATGCCGCTTCCCGCTCGAGCGGGGTCGCCATCTCGACGGCCTCTGCGGGGGCTTCGACCGCCGCTTCGAGCGGCACCTTCGGTCCGTAGGACACGTTCACGCGTTGATAGATGCGTCCGACGTGGTCGGTGCAGTAGCTGTACTCCGGCTTGACGGATTTTCCGCAGAAGACGAGGAACCCACGTTCGTCCTTCTCGCTATTGTGGAATTGGCAGGTGCGGGACGGCAGGTCGACGATCATGGTGTTTTCCTTTGGGCTGGGCTCAAACCCATAGCTGACGCCCTGCGGGCCGCCAAGTTCCCGTCGCCGGCCGGTTTAGAGTGAACGCTCGAACCGGGCACAATAGGCGCCGGCCCGCTTCTCCCGGACATACCCATGCACGACGACACCAAGGCGGTGCACGCCGGCCGCCACCCGGAACGCTTCGAAGGCGCGGTGAATCCGCCCGTCTTCCACGCCTCGACGATCCTCTCGCCCACGCTCGAGGACTGGGACCGGAAGAAACTCAACCGCGCGCTCGACGTCCCGGGAACGTACTACGGTCGGATCGGCACGCCGACGACCCACGCGCTCGAGGAGGCGCTCGCCTCGCTCGAGGGCGGACATCGCACGGCGCTCGTCCCATCGGGGCTCGCGGCGTGCGCGACCGCGCTTCTCGCGTTCATAGAGCAGGGCACCCACGTCCTCCTGCCCGATTCGGTATATGGCCCGACGCGCAACTTCGCGACGCGCTTCCTCAAGCGACTCGGCGTCGAAACGACTTTCTACGATCCGTTGATCGGAGCGGACATCGGAGCGCTCGTGCGCGACACGACGCGCGTGGTCTATCTCGAATCCCCGGGCTCGCTCACGTTCGAGATCCAGGACGTCCCGGCGATCTGCGCGATCGCCCGTGCGCGCGGCATCACGACGATGATCGACAACACCTGGGCCACCCCGCTCTACTGCAAGCCGCTCACGCTCGGCGTCGACGTGTCGATCCAGGCGGCGACGAAATACGTCGTCGGGCATTCGGACGCGGTGCTCGGCGCGATCACCGCGAACGAGTCCGCGTGGCGGCGCGTGAGGGCCGCGCACCACGAGCTTGGCCAGAGCGTGGGACCCGACGATGCCTACCTCGCCCAGCGCGGCCTGCGGACGATCGCGGTGCGGCTCGAACGCCACTGGGCGACCGGCATGCGTCTCGCGGAGTGGATCGCGCGTCAGCCCGAGGTGGAACGCGTGCTGCATCCGGGGCTGCCGGGCGATCCGGGTCACGCGCTGTGGAAGCGCGACTTCACCGGCGCGTCCGGGCTCTTCGGGATCGTGTTGAAGCCGATGAAGCGGAAGGCGTTCGCGGCGCTCGTGGACGGCTTGGAGCTGTTCGGGCTCGGCGCGTCGTGGGGCGGCTACGAAAGTCTCGTCATGCCGACGCAACCCGAGGATCTGCGCTCGGCAACCAAGTGGACCTCGCCCGGACCGTGCTTCCGCATCCACGCCGGGCTCGAGCATCCCGACGACCTCGTTGCCGACCTTGCGGCGGGGTTCGAGCGGCTGCGCGCCGCGCTGTGAACCAAGGAGAATCCCGAATGGCTACCCGCACGCCCGCCATGCCTCAGCTCGACGAGCTGCCGGCGCTCGCCTCGCGCTACGTGGACGTCGACAAGCTGCCGTGGAAGCCCTCGCCATTCCCCGGCATCGACACCAAGGTCCTCATGGAGGATCCCGAGACCGGGTTGATGACCACGCTCACGCGCCTCGCGCCGGGCGCCGTGCTGCCGATGCACGAGCACACTGCGCTCGAGCAGAGCTGGGTCATCCAGGGTCGGCTGGTCGACGACGAGGGCGAAGTGACCGCCGGGAACTACGTCTGGCGCCCGAAGGGCAGCCGCCATGTCGCGCGCGCGCCGGACGGGTGCCTTGTGCTCGGGTTCTTCCTCAAGCCGAACAGGTTCCTCTGAGCCAGCCGCTCGCCTGCAGCCGCGAGCCGGAGGTATGCGGCCCCCTGCGCTGCCGCGGCCATCCCGAACACGGTGCCGAGCGCCGGGATTACGGCGAGCGGCCACTCGAGCGCGATGGCGGCGCCGAGCGCGGCGAGCGCAAGTCCGAAACCGAACGCGGGTACCGATTGGGCATGCGGCCGCGCGATCGCGACCACCGCCTGGACGATCCCGCCCAGGATGAGCGCGACCGAGACCGCCACGAGCAGCAGCAACGGACCGAGCACCGCATCCACGAGCAACAGACAACCGCAGACGCCGTACGCTGCGCCGACGGCGGCCAGCAGACCGCGCGCTTGTCCACCGTCCGCCCTGAGCGCGCCACAGGCATAGACGGCGCCGAGCGCGACGAGTGACCAGCCGAGCGCGACGGTGGCCCCCGCGGGCGCAAGACCGGTCGTCCCGGCGATCAGCGCGAGTGCCGCCGCGAAGAAGGCAATTGCAAGCGCTCTCGCCCACTGCCAGCGCGCTGCCAGCGCGCGGCGCTTCGGGCGCATGAATTTAAAGCGGGGGCTGATCAACGGTTGACTCCTTGTCTGATCCGCTGCACGTGGCGTGCCAACGGCACGGTGACCGGGAGACCGCTTTTGGGGCAACCAGGCGGCTGCCGTCGGGCGCGACAGACCGCGAGTTGTGCGCAAACGGGCACACCGCGCTTGTAAGAACTACAAGCGTCGGTACCCCTTTCTCGCTCTAGAATGTCCACCGGAATACCTGTGGCGCCGAGCGCTGCCGGTCGGCGACCCTCGCCAGCCGCGCCGGGGGCTCGGCGCGCTGGCGAAAACTGGGTGCATCGTGAAGGAACTCGGCCTGGACAAGCAGTACTGCTTCGAGACCGGCCCGTCACTCGCCGCTGCACCCTGACGCGCATGGCGAAGCGCAGCCGCGTATCGAGTCCCCAGGTCGCGGAGCCCGCGCCCGGGCTTTGGTCGAACGCGATCCGCGTCGGCGACGTCCTGCACGTCTCCGGCATGACCTCGCGCGCGAACGACGGCGTGACGATCCAGGGCGCGAACGAATACGAGCAGGCAAAGGTGATTTTCGCGAAGATCGGACACCTCGTGCAAGCCGCCGGCGGGTCGATGGCCGACGTCGCGAAGATCACGATCTACGTCACCAACATGAGAGCGCAACACCGAGGTCTGGCGCGCGCGGAAGGAGGCCTTCACCGGCGACTTCCCCGCCTCGACGCTGGTCGAGGTGAAAGGCCTCGCGAAGCCGGAGATTCTCGTCGAGATCGAGGCGATCGCCTACATCGGCTCGAGCCGCTAGACGGAGCTACTCGGCGAGCCGGATCCCCATGAACTGCCAGCGGTCGGGCCCGTAGAAGAAATTGCGGTAGGTCCGGCGCATGTGCGAGGCGGGCGTGGCGCACGAGCCGCCGCGCAGCACGTACTGGTTCACCATGAACTTGCCGTTGTACTCGCCGAGCGAGCCTTCGAGCGGGCGGTAGCCGGGATATGGCGAGTAGCCGCTCGAGGTCCACTGCCAGACGTCGCCGAAGAGCTGCGGCGCGTCGTTCGCGCGCGCCGGATGCAGCCGGCCCGATTCCCGGAAGTTGCCCGCTACCGGCGCGCCGGCGGCCGCGGTCTCCCACTCGGCTTCGGTCGGGAGGCGCTTGCCCGCCCAGCGGGCGTACGCGTCGGCTTCGTAGTAGCTGACGTGACACACTGGCTCCGCCGCGTCGACGCGCCGCATGCCGGCAAGCGTCATCTGCCACCATTCGCCGTCGATCCGCTCCCAGTAGAGCGGCGCGCTCCACGCTCGTTCCTTCACCGTCTTCCATCCTTCCGACAGCCACAGGTCGGGCCGCGAATAGCCGTCGTCGTCGATGAAAGCCAGGTATTCGCCGTTGGTGGCCAGACGGTCCGCAAGCCGGAACGGCTCGAGGAAAACACGGTGCCGCGGCCGCTCGTTGTCGAACGCGAAACCGCGTCCTGCGTAGCCGATCAGGCGTATGCCGGCGTCGAAACCGATCCAGCCGAGCTGGCGTGCGGTCGCCGACGACCGCTCGAACGGCGTCCGGTACGCCGGCTTCAGCGGATTGAACGCGAAGTTGTACTTGAGATCGGTGAGGAGCAGCTCCTGGTGCTGCTGCTCGTGGTGCAGCCCGAGCTCGATGCGACGCGCGACCTCGCCCCAGGCGGCGTCGCCGACGGTGTCGATCGTGTCCCCGATCACCCGGTCCACATGGGCCCGGTAGCGGTACACCTCCTCGACGGTCGGACGCGACAGCAGCCCGCGCGAGGCCCGCGGAAAGAACGGCCCGACGGTCTCGTAGTACGAGTTGAAGAGATAGCCGAACTCCGGGTGGAAGGGCGCGAAGCCGCGCGCGTAAGGCGCAGCGATGAAGTTCTCGAAGAACCAGGTGATGTGCGCGAGATGCCACTTCGGCGGGCTCGCGTCGGGCATCGCCTGCACGCCGTAGTCCTCGATCGCGAGCGGCGACGCGAGCCGCTCGCTCTCGCCGCGCACGTCCCGGTAACGCTGCCACACCGCTTCCCGGCTCGGGACGGCAGAGGGCTTCGGCTGCGCAGCTGGGAGCATGACCGGTCCTTTCCTTGCTCACGCGCGGCGGGAATGCGCGCGGATTCGTCGCGGGGGGAGCGGGCAGCTTACAGCATGCCATCGCCGCCCGTCATCTCCGGCAACGAGTAGCTTCGCGGCGCCGCCATCTCGCGAAAGCACGCCCGGATCGCCAGCAATTTCGAGGCCCGAGCGGTCCGCCGAATCCCACGCGCCGGTGGCGAGCACGGCCGCACGCCTTTGCGTGCCCATCGAGCCCCCGCCGGGGAGGCACGCGCCCCGGTCGTTGAAGACGCGAGCGAGGGAGGACGGTTCGCGCGCGGTGACCCGGCCATCCGTCACGAACGCGGTGAAAGCGCCCCAGTGGACGAGCGAAGGAACGCGCTTCGCAGTCTAGAATTGGCCCATGAGCATGCGCCGGAAAGGCAAGGTCGTCTCGCTGTCGGGCGACCCGATCGAGCATTACCGGGACGGGCCGCGATCGTTCACGCCGCCGCCCGAAACGCTCGGCACCGACGCGATCGTCCGCCACATCGAGCAGCACCTCGGCCCGGTCGAATCGGTGTTCCACGAGCTCATCTCGGACGCCGTCCATCTCGACGTTCACTGGGTGAAGCCGACGGCGTCGCGGCCGTTTCACCTGCTGGTGACCTCCGGCATGAGCGACCGGCCGATGAACGTGCCGGCGGAGCTGGACGCGCCGCGGCATATCGAGCTCGTCGCGACGCTTCCGGAGCGTTGGGCGATCGGGGACGGCGCGTTCCGGGACGAGAACTGGTACTGGCCGGTGCGGCAGCTGAAGACGCTCGCGCGGCTTCCGCACAAGTACGACACCTGGCTCGGCGAGGGACACACGGTAACGAACGGCGACCCGCCGCAGGCACTCGCGCCGGGCACGCGGCTCTGCGGCGCGATCCTGCTGCCGCCGCAGCACGTCCCCGACGCATTCCGGGAGCTCCGCCTCGACGCCGTGAAGACGATCCGCTTCCTCGCCGTCGTGCCGGTGCACGAGCGGGAGATGACGCTCAAGACGCGGTCGGGGACGGAGGCGCTGGTCGATCGTCTCCGCAAGGCGCGCGTCACCGACGTGATCGAGCCGACCCGGCCCAGCGTGGCGCGCTGAGGGATCCCCGGGCGCCGGTTGCCGGCCTCTTTCCGGCGGGCGCATAATGAGCTCGCGACACACATCGGGAGGCGCCATGCGACGAATCGTCTCGGCAGTCTTCGCGATCGCGGCGCTCGGTGCGGGCGCCGCGCACGGGTACTCTGACCTGTTCGCCTTCGGCGACAGTCTCTCCGACGGCGGCAACGCGTACGCGCTCGCCCCGCCGTCCGCGTTTCCCCCGGCCGGTTTCCCGCCCTCGCCGCCGTACGATCAGCGGTTCTCGAACGGCCAGACCGCGGTCGAGCGGCTTGCGCCCATGCTTGGGCTGCCGCCGCTCCTGCCCTCGACGGCCGGGGGCACGAACTACGCCGTCGGCGGGGCGACTACCGGCCTCGGCAACTTCAACGTACTGGCCAACGACCCGCCGGGACTGCCGGCGTCGCTCGCCGCCACGGGCATGCGAGTGCAGGTCGATCAGTTCATCGGCACGGGCCGGACCGGCCTCTCTGATTCGCTCTTCGTCGTGTGGGGCGGGCCGAACGACCTTTTTCTGGCGTTGGCGACCGGCGGCGATCCGGTGGCCGCAGCCGGGCAGGCCGTCATGAATCTTGGCAATCTGGTCGGCGACCTCGCGGCGGCCGGTGCCACGCGCTTTCTCGTCCCCAACCTGGTGAACCTCGGCGAGACGCCGTTCGGAGCAGGCTCGGGCAATCCAACCGCGCTTACCGCGCTCAGCGGCGGGTTCAATCACGGGCTGGAGCAGACGATGGCGCAGCTCGAGTCGAACCTTCCCGGCGTGGACATCACGGTGTTCGACACGTTCTCGCTGTTCGACCAGGTGACCGGGAACCCCGGGGCGTTCGGCGTCACGAACGCCACGGAGCCGTGCGTGGGCAATGCGAAGGGCTGCGCAGGCTATCTCTTCTTCGATCACGTGCACCCGACCGCGCTGGGGCACACGATCCTTGCCGGTTCGTTCCATGCTGCAGTCGTTCCCGAGCCCGAGACCTGGGCGATGCTTGCGCTGGGGCTCGTCGTCCTCACCGTCGCAGCGCGCCGTCGACGGTTCGCCTGAGGCGCACCCGATACCGATCCGCTCCAGCGCACCCCCGCCGTCCGTTTGCCTGGACCGTAATGGTCCGCGCTCCGGCCGCAGCGCGTGGTGAAGGTGCCGGCTACATCCGCGACGTCACGGCGCAGTACGCGCGGACCGTGAAGGCCGCGAACATCCGCGTGGACCGGCCTCTCACCGCGGGCACCTACACATCGAGCGTCACGACCACCGGCGCGTGGTCGGACGCGTGCGGATACTTCCGGTAAAGCGGCTGTCCGTCGAGCGCGTTCCGGACGACGCGTCCGCCCGACACCCACGTGCGCCCCAGGTTGCGGGAGTAAAGGACGTGGTCGATCCACTCCTGGTGATAGACGTCGTTGAAGATCGGGTCCTTGAACCGCGAGGTCGCGAGCGTGGTGAAATCCATGTTCCGCTTTGCGGTGTCGCTCAGGCCGTCGTACAGGGCATTGCCGAGGGAGAGGTCGGGCGTCCACACGTCGCCCATGAGCATCTCGATCCCGCTGCCGAAGAGGAGCTTCTCGGACGCATCGAGCCCGGGCCCGTCGTTGACGTCCCCGCAGACGATGAGCGGCACGTCGGCCGTCGCAGGATCCTTGAGGAACGGCGCGACGAACTGCTCGCGGATGAACAGCGCCTGGGCGAGGATCTTCCGGCGGTTGCCGCCCGCCACCGCCCACCACTTGCTCCACTCGTAGGCGTCGAAGATGGCCTTGCTCTTGAGATGCAGGCCGAGGATCCGCAGCCGCTCACCGCCGGCGAGCGCGACCTCGAGGTCGAGCGGCAGGCGCTCGAAGCGGTAGCGCTCATCCACCGAGTCGCCGTCGGTGTCCCACAGAAACTCGCCGAACGCGGGGTTGGCGGCGCTGTCGAGCCGCCGCGTCGCCGCGGCGTCGAATTTGCCGGTGGCGGTGTTGATCGCCGCGCCGATCGTCTGCGCCGAGCCGGACGTCGGCTGGAGGAAGGCCCGCCACTCCGGCCCGAGGTCGGTGCGGAAGAAGAGATCCAACTCTTCCTCCCGGCTCGGGGCCTCGACGACGACGACCGCATCGGGCTCGACCTCGCGGATCACCGCGGAGAGGTCGGCGCGACGCTCGCTCGTCGTCACGCTCGCGGGGAAGTGCGGCATCTTCTGGCCGGCCGGTCGGAACGCAGCCGGGCCCGAGCCGCTGGTGAAGAGGTCGTTCATCCACTCCATGTTCCACAGCAAGAGTCTCAGCTGCATGGCGTCCTCCGGCCAGACCACCCCGGAAGAATAGGGGGCGGAGCGCCGCGCGGCTGTAAGCCCTTCGGCCGAACAGGGATCGGCGGGAAGGAGGAGGTCCTCAGCCCGCAGTGCAGCGTGCGAGGTGCTGGGCGATCGCCGCGCTGACGGCGGCGGGGTGGGTCACCGGCGACATGTGGCCGGCGCCTTCGATCTCCACGAGGGAAGCCTGCGGGAGCTGCTCGCGCAAGAGCTCCACGACAGCGTGCGCGGCGAGCGTGGTTGCCGTGCCGCGGACGAGGAGCGTCGGAATGCCCGCGGTCGCCAGGTTCTCGTAGCGGTCGGTCGCCGCGAAGACCATGCGCCACTCCTGCGCGATCTTCGGCATGGTCTGCGTGATTCGCGCGCGCAGGTCCCCTGGCATCGCCCGCCAGGCGTCGAGGCCGATCCAGTAGCCGAGGAAATGGTCGGCGCACGCGCCGAGGTCGCAGGCGTCGACGAGCGCGATGTGGCGGGTCGCGACCGACTCGATCTCGCGCCACGCTGCCTCTTCGCCGAGGAGGCGCAGCAGCTGGAACGCGGTCGGCTCGATCAGGACGAGGCTCGCGATACGCTCCCGGCGCAGGCTCGCAGCGCGCAGGCAAAGCGCACCGCCGTAGGAATGGCCGACGAGATGCACGGCGGCGCCCGCGAGGTCGGCGAGCGCGTCGACGAGCTCGACCTCGTCGTCGAACGCGAGCGACTCGAGGACGGGCGGCGCCGGCGTCCCGCCGTACCCGTGCAGGTCGGGCGCGAGCACGCGATAGCGCGGCGAGAGATCGAGCACCGCGTAGCGCCACTGGCCGCGCGTGCTGGCGCTGCCGTGGACGAGCACGACTGGCGGCCCGGTCCCCTCGTCGGTGTACGCGAGGGTCGTATGGCGCGCCAGCAGGGTTGGCATCGTCCGTCCGCTGTAGTCCCGCACGCGCCTGGGGCGCCCAGGGCTCAGGACTCGGCGCGGAGCAGCTTCGCCGCCTCGACCATCGCGCGCATCTTGCCGAAGGCGACTTCCCGCGGCAGGTACTTCATGCCGCAGTCGGGCGCGAGGATCACGTCCGCGCCGCGCACATAAGGCAGCGCCCGCCGGATCCGTGCGGCGACCGTCTCCGGCGTTTCGACCGTCAGGTCGTCGAGGTCGATGCAACCGACCATGATCTTCTTTCCCTCGAGCTTCGCGAGCACCGCGCAGTCGAGGTTCGACTGCGCGGTCTCGACCGAGACTTGGCGGCACGAGCACGCGGCGAGCTCGGGCAGGAAGGAGTACCCCGACGGGCGCTGGTGGATGATCGCCGCGTAGCCGAAGCAGATGTGCACCGCGGTCGTCCCGGTTACACCGTCGAGCGCGCGGTTGAGCGCCTTCAGACCGTAGACCCGGGCCTTCTCCGGCCGGGCCTGCATGTACGGCTCGTCGATCTGCACGATGTCGGCGCCGGCGGCGAAGAGGTCGCGGATCTCCTCGTTCACCGCGGCCGCGTAATCCATCGCGGCGGCCTCCTCGCTCGGGTAGAAATCGTTCTGGGCCTGCTGCGACATCGTGAACGGCCCGGGCACGGTCATCTTGACCATGCGCGTGGTATGGCGCTTGAGGAACTCGAGGTCCGCGACCTCGACCGGATGCTTGCGGCGGATCTTCCCGACGACGCGCGGCACCGGGTTCGGATGGCCGGAGCGATCGAGCGCGGTGCCGGGGTTGTCGATGTCGACGCCTTCGAGCGCGGTGGCGAAGCGGTTGGAGTAGCTCTCCCGGCGGATCTCGCCGTCGGTGACGATGTCGAGCCCGGCGTCCTCCTGCGCCTTGATCGCCATGATCGTCGCGTCGTCCTGCGCCTCGGCGAGGAACGGCTCGGGGACCCGCCACAGCTCCTGCGCGCGCACCCTGGGCGGGAAGCGTCCGGCGAGTCGCTTGCGGTCGATCAGCCACTCGGGCTGGGGGTAGCTGCCTACGAGCGTGGTCGGGAACAGCACGCCCGCACCTCAGGGCTTCAAGCCCTGGAACAGCTTCTCCCGCCCGACCTTGATGCTGAACTCGCCGTCGTACATGAACACGTCGGCGGTGGCGAAGGTGTCGCCGTACGCCTCGGGGATGAACGAGCCGGTGCCGATCGCGTCGACGGGCGCACGCGCGTTGCCGAACATCTTGCACTTGAAGACGTTGAACCCCGAGGAGGCGACGATGCGCGCGCCGTTGAACCCCGCGGCGTCGAGGCTCTGGCGCATGTGGATCACCGCCGCGAGCGACACGCCGGTACCGAAGAGCACGCGGCGCACGCGGTCCTTGACGACGTTCAGCGTGTCGGCATCGTACGCGTCCTCGCCCATGACCATGCGCACTGCCTCGTACTCGTTCGGGACGTGCAGCCAGCTGGCGACGGTCTCGACCGAGTTGTCGTACGTCAGCCCCTCGGCGAAGCGGTCGCCGTGGGTGTCGATGCGCAGGCTGAGCGTCCGCGTCCCGCTCCTGTCCTGCGGCAGGTAATCCTGGAACCACCAGCGGCAGACCTCGAGCGCGTCCGAGTACTCGCGCGCGTAGAAGTCGACGAGCACGGTGAGGTTGTCATGCGGATGGGTTTCGACGTACATCTGCGCCGCGCGCAGCGTCGACCCGGCGTAACCGATCAGCGCGTGCGGCATCGTGCCGGTGCCGCGCTCGGCGCCGTAGAAGTGCGCGGTGAGGTCCTGCGACGTGCCGACGAACCCGATCGCGCCGGCGAGCTTCGCCATGCGGCTGCCGACCGAGGCGCCGTACGCCGCGAGCTGCGTCATGTCGTCGCCGGTCGCGTGGCGCGCGTGCATGTCGATGAACGCCGTCTTCGGCAGGTTCATCGCCATGCGGTTCGCGTTGTAGGCCGACACCGAGGCGACGCCCACGCGCTGCAGGATCAGGGTCTCCAGCTCGGCGAGGCCGGCGAACGAGCCGGTGTAGGTGAAGAGCGGCTTGCCATCGGGAACGAACGCGCCTTCCTCGTAGAGCCGCGTGATCTTGAGCGGCGTCGCCTCGGCGGGGTAGTACTCGCGCAGGCACTCGATCGCCGGATTGATCGCGCAGATCACGCGCCGGCGCATGAAGACGCCGTAGGTGACCGCCTTGTCGCCGAACCTCTCGACGATCTCGCGCGACTTGGTGAAGTACTTGTCGGTGCGGGTGCGGACGTACTCCGCCTTCTTGGCGGGGACGATCTCGAGCGGCTTCTGCATGGCGGCCTTCCGGGGGGGACGCGTCGCGGAATTGTAGCGCTTACAATAGGCGCTGGAAGCTATCGCGTACCGTCACCATGCGCCGCTCCCTCGCCGCCGTCCTGCTCGCTGCCGCGCTTCCCGGGTGCGCCAGCAACTACGCCGTGTACGGTGCCACCCCGGGCGCGACCGCTGTGACCACCGGCACGGCCGTCCTGATCAACGGCGGCCTCTGGGCCTCGATCTCTCTCAGCACCGCGGCGGTGAACGTTCTTACCGGGGTGGGTATCGTTTCGATCCTCGCGGCGGGCAACAATCTCTCGCCGCTCCCGCTCCCGCCGATGCGCGAGGACCGCGAGATCAACGAGCAGGACTGCACCGCCCCGATCGCGAGCACGACCGCGAACCTCAAGTGCCGGTGACCGCGGCGAGCCACAGCGGCAGCGTGACGAGGCTCGCGGCGACGCCGTAGGAGATGATGGTCGAGGCGACGCCGCCGTCGCCGCCCAGCCGGACCGCCATGATGTACGCCGCCGACGCCGTCGGCAGCGCAGCGTACGCGACCGCCAGCGTGACGGTCTCGGCGGGGAGCGCGAGCGCGGTACCGAGTCCCCAGGCGACGGCCGGCAGCGCCACGAGCTTCACCGCGAGGATGTACGCGACGAATGCCTTGTGCGCGCGCGGCGGGGTCGGATCGAGCGCGGCGCCGACGGCGAGGAGGCCGAGCACGAGCGAGGCCGCGCCGAGCCGGCCGAGCACCGTCTGGGCGACCTCGGGCAGCGGCAGTCCTGCGGCGCCCCACGCGACCCCTGCGACCAGCGCCACGACCAGCGGATTCGTCGCGATCTCCCGCGCGATGCTCACGCCGCGCGCGCCGGCGAACCCCGCCACGGCGACAACGGTCGCGATCGGGACCGTCACGCCGATCACCACCGCGACCGCGGCGAGCCCCGGGTCGCCGAAGAGACGCCCCCCGAGCGCGAGCGCGATGTAGGAGTTGAAGCGGAACGCGCACTGGAAGCCGGCGGCGAACACCCGCGGCGAGGGCCTGAACGCGAGCTTGCCGAGGAGCCCGAGCGAGATCCCCGCCGCGATGGCCGCGAGCACGACGCCGACCAGCGGGCCGGCGGTGGCGAGATCGATGCGAGCGCGCGCGTTCGAGTAGAAGAGCAGCGCCGGGAAGAGGACGAAGTAGGTGAGCTTCTCGATCCCGGCCCAGAACTCACCGCCCCAGCGCGTCGCGCGGGCGAGCAGGAAGCCGCCGACGATCAGCGCGAGGTCGGGGAGAAGGAGGGCGAGAATGGACAAGGCGCGCGGCCCGCGACCGGATCAGGCGGCGATGTTACATTTGGCGCCGAACTCCGCAACGTACGAGGAGACCCCCGTGAGCATTCACTTCGTCGTCCACGAGGAAGGCGACTCGGTCGGCGTCGTCGTCGTCGAAGGCGTGAAGGCGGGCGACGCGCTCACCGGCTGGATCATGGAGCAGGACAAGATCGTCAACCTGAAGACGCGCACGACATCCCGATCGGCCACAAGATCGCGCTGAAGGACCTGAAGAACGGCGACACGGTGATCAAGTACGGCGTCGGACATCGGGCAAGACGATCGCGCCGATCAAGCTGGGCGAGCACCTGCACGTGCACAACGTGAAGACCAAGCGCTGGTGAGCATGGCGATCGATCTCGGCAAAGCGACTTTCCGGGGCTACAAGCGCGAGAATGGCCGGGTCGGCGTGCGCAACCACGTCATCATCCTGCCGGTCGACGACCTCTCGAACGCCGCGGCCGAAGGCGTGGCGCAACAACATCAAGGGCACGATGGCGATCCCGCACCCGTACGGCCGGCTGCAGTTCGGCGCCGACCTCGAGCTGCACTTCCGCACGCTGATCGGCACCGGCTGCAACCCCAACGTCGCCGCGGTGGTGGTGATCGGCATCGAGGACGGCTGGACGAAGAAGGTCGTCGACGGCATCGCGACCACCGGCAAGCCGGTCGGCGGCTTCGGCATCGAGCAGCAACGGCGACCACGACACGATCATGCGCGCGTCGAAGGCGGCGAAGGAGTTCGTGCAGTGGGCGAGCGAGCTGCATCGCGAGCGAGCGCGCCGCTGAAGGACCTGTGGGTCTCGACCAAGTGCGGCGAGTCGGACACGACCTCCGGCTGCGGCGCGAACCCGACCGTCGGCAACGCGTTCGACAAGCTCTACCCGCACGGCATGACGCTCGTCTTCGGCGAGACGACCGAGCTGACCGGCGGCGAGCACCTGGTCGCGCAGCGCTGCCGCGACGCCGGAGGTGCGCGAGAAGTTCATGTTCATGTTCGACCGCTACCAGGAGGTGATCAACCGCCACAAGACGAGCGACCTCTCGGACTCGCAGCCGACCAAGGGCAACATCGCCGGCGGCCTCACCACCATCGAGGAGAAGGCGCTCGGCAACATCCAGAAGATCGGCAGCAAGTGCCTGGTCGACGGCGTGATCGACAAGGCCGAGACGCCGACCGGTCCCGGCCTGTGGTTCATGGATTCGTCGTCTGCGGCCGCCGAGATGGTGACGCTGTGCGCGGCCTCCGGCTACGTCGTGCACTTCTTCCCGACCGGACAGGGCAACGTGATCGGCAACCCGATCCTGCCGGTGATCAAGCTGTGCGCGAACCCGCGCACCGTGCGCACGATGGGCGAGCACATCGACGTCGACGTCTCGGGGCTGCTGCGCAGGGAGATCACCCTGGACCAGGCCGGCGACAAGCTGCTCGAGTGCATGTTCCGCACCGCCAACGGCCGGCTGACCGCGGCCGAGGCGCTCGGCCATCGCGAGTTCGTCCTGACGCGGCTCTACGAAAGCGCCTAGCTTCGCATCTGCCTGAACGCTCTCTCGCGATTCCGCACTCGTGACCGCGAAACGCGCGTCGGACGCGAACCCGTTCACCGACCGGACGTCGCGGCCCCAGCTCGACGGGCCGTACGTCCGCGAGGAGCTCGCGCTCGCGTTCCGCAACTCGGGCCTGCCGCTCGAGGCGTTGCGCTACGACGTGACGCCGGCGGGTCTCCACTACACGCTCAGCCACTTCGACCTCCCCCGGCTTGACGAACGTACGTTCCGGCTGCAGATCGGCGGGCGGGTTGCGCGGCCGCTCTCGCTGACCCTGGCGGAGCTGCGCGACATGCCGCAGACGACGCTCCGCGTCACGCTGGAATGCGCGGGCAACGGCCGCGGTCTGATGGCGCCGCGCTACCCGAGCATGCCGTGGCTCCACGACGGCGTCGGCACGGCGGAATGGACCGGCGTCCCGCTTCGCCTGGTGCTCGAGCGCGCGTGGCTCGCGGCCGATGCGCTCGAGATCGCCTTCATCGGCGCCGACCGCGGGTTCGACCGGTGCGTCGAGCACGACTACGGACGCAGCCTGAAACAGGCCCAGGCGCGGTCCGATGACGTGCTGCTCGCGCACGCGATGAACGGGGCGCCGCTCCTGCCCCAGCACGGCGCGCCGCTGCGGCTCGTCGTGCCCGGCTGGTTCGGCATGGCGAGCGTGAAGTGGCTGGTGCGGATCGTGGCGCTCGATCGCCCATACGACGGCTTCCAGCAGGCGGTGGGCTATCACTATCGCAAGTTCCACGGCGAAACGGGCGTGCCGATCACGCACGCGAAGGTGAAATCGCTGCTGGCACCGCCCGGAATTCCGGACTGGTACACGCGGCGGCGGCTGGTCGACCGCGGGCCCGTCGTGCTCGAAGGGCGTGCCTGGTCGGGCGCAGGCTCTGCCGCCACCCGGGTCGAGCTGGCGGTCGACGGCGAATGGCGCGATGCCGCAGTCGAGGCGCAGTCGCACCGCTACGCCTGGCAGCGCTGGACCTGCGTATGGGAGGCGACGCCGGGCGAGCACGAGCTCGCCTGCCGCGCGACCGACGCTGCCGGCATGACGCAGCCGCTCGAGCCGGAGTGGAATACGAACGGCATGGGCAACAACGCCGTGCAGCGGGTGCAGGTCACGGTCCGCTGAGCGCCGAGCGGAATTTGGCGCAAGAGATGCCGCGCATCGCGTTGCACGAGCTCGCCGCACTCGCTGCCCGGGCGCTCGTCGCCGCGGTCGGCCTCGCCTTCCCGGCCTGCGCGCTCGCCGGAGAATCGGCGAGATGAGCACACTGGCCGTCGACGTCTGGCGCGGCGCGGAAGAAGGGCGCTATCAGCGCTTCGAAGTGCCGCGCGAGGCGAACCAGACGGTGCTGGACGTCGTCACCTACATCCAGCGCCGGCTCGATCCGACCCTCGCCTACCGCTTCGCCTGCCGCGTCGGGATGTGCGGCTCGTGCGCGATGACGGTGAACGGCGTCGCACGCTGGACCTGTCGCACTCACGTCTCGAAGGTCGTGCGCGCCGGCCGGCTCGAGGTCGGTCCCTTGCGCAACCTCCCGGTGATCAAGGACCTCGCGACCGACATGCGCGAGTTCTTCGACAAGTGGGCGCGCGCGAAGGGCGAGCTTCGTTCCCACCGCCACCCGCCACGACGATTTCGCGCGCGTGCCGCCCGAGTCGCCGGCGCGGGCCGCGGCGAGCGCGGGCATCGAGTGCATCGGCTGCGGCGTCTGCTACGCCGCCTGCGACGTCGTGTCGTGGAACCCCGATTACCTCGGCCCCGCGGCGCTCAACCGCGCCTGGACGCTGGTGAACGACGTGCGCGACGGCGCCCGGGCCGAGCGGCTGCGGGCGGTCGCGGGCGACGCCGGCTGCCACGCCTGCCACACCCACATGAGCTGCACCGAGCGCTGCCCGAAACACCTCTCGCCCACCGCGGCGATCGCGGGCCTGAAGCGCGCGACCGCCGTCGCCGCGCTCAAGGGCGAGCTGTGAGCCCGCGCGCGGAGACGCGGCTCTGGATCGCGCAACGCGCGAGTGCGCTGGTGCTCGCGCTGTGCGTGCTCGTCCACCTGATCGTGATCGTGTATGCGATGCGCGGCGGGCTGTCGGCCGCCGAGATCCTGGGCCGCACGCGCGGCAACGCCGGCTGGCTCGCGTTCTACGGCGTGTTCGTGCTCGCTGCCGCCGTGCACGCGCCGATCGGGTTGCGGACGATCTGCATGGAGTGGCTCGGCTGGCGCGGGCGGTCGCTCTCGATCGCCGTTCATCTCCTCGCAGTGGTGCTTGCTGCGCTCGGGCTGCGCGCGATATGGGCCGTGTTTTCGCCGTGAGGAACGACTTCCGCGCGCGCAGTCACCCGGCCTGGTGGGCGTTTCTCGTCCACCGGCTGTCGGGGCTCGCGCTCGCCATGTTCCTGCCGTTCCACTTCTGGGCGCTCGGCCAGGCGCTCGCCGGCGAAGCCGCGCTCGACGGCTTCCTCCGGTGGGCCGAGCAGCCGCTCGTCAAGGCGGCCGAATGGGGGCTCGTCGTTCTCCTTGCCGCCCATCTCGCCGGTGGCCTGAGGGTCCTGGCGCTGGAGTTCCTGCCGTGGCGCGACTGGCAGAAGTCGCTCCTCGCGGCCGCGGCGGGGCTCACCATCGTCGCCGGCCTCGCCCTGGCGCTCGCGCTTTGAGCGAGAATCGCCGCTCGACCCTCGGAGGGGCAATGAGAATTCTCGTGCTCGGACTCGCCCGTGCGCTCGCCGCCGGGCTCCTGATCGCACCGCTCGTTGCGGCGGCGCAAGGCTACCCGGCGAAGCCGGTGCGCTTCATCGTGCCGTTCCCGCCCGGCGGGGCGACCGACATTTCGGCGCGGATCGTCGGGCAGAAGCTCGCCGAGATGTGGGGCCAGACCGTGGTGATCGAGAACCGCGGCGGCGCGGGCGGCAACGTCGGGGCGGCGGAAGCCGCGAAAGCGGTGCCCGACGGCTACACGCTGTTCTTCCCTTCCGGCTCCGTGATGACGGCGAACGAGCACATCTACGCCAACATGAACGTGCGCCCGGAGCGGGATTTCATCCCGGTCACGAACGTGGTCCGCGGCGCGCAGGTGGTGGCGGTGCCCGCGAACTCGCCGTACCGGACGCTCAAGGACCTGATCGCAGCGGCGAGGGCGAATCCCGGCAAGCTCAACTACGGGCACGCCGGCATCGGCAGCCAGACGCATCTCGCGGCCGAAAACTTCCTGCTCGCCGCCGGCATCGAGATTCAGAACGTGCCGTACAAGGGCGAGGGTCCGGCGGTCGCGGATCTCGTCGCCGGGCAGCTCACGATGGCGACGCCGAACGTTGCCGCGGCGATCAGCTTCATCAACGGCGGCAAGCTCCGCGCGCTCGGGGTGACGAGCAGGGAGCGCGCATCGCAGCTGCGCGACGTGCCCGCGGTCGGCGAGACGCTCTCCGGCTTCGAGAACTACGGCTGGTTCGGCCTCGTCGCGCCGACCGGTACGCCGAAAGAGGTCGTCGACAAGGTCTACCGCGACACCGTGAAGGCGCTCGACTCGACCGAGATGCGCGCGCGATTCTTCGTGCAGGGGCTCGAGCCGGTCGGGAACACGCCCGAGGAGTTCGCTCGCGCGATGCGGACCGAGCGCGCGCTCTGGCAGAAGGTCGTGCGCGAGCGCAGGATCAGGGCGAACTGATGCTCCGCGTCGAGCCCGGGGCGATCGAGGAGGCGGCGAAGGCGCTCTACATCCGCGCGCTGAAGCTGCTGCCGCCCGACGTGAAGGCGGGCTTCGACGCTTTGACCGCACGCGAGACCGACGCGCGCGCGCAGGGCATCCTCGGCGTAATGGTGAAGAACATCGCGGTCGCCGAGGCCACCGACAACCTGCTCTGCCAGGACACCGGTATCCCGATCTACAACGTCACCATCGGCCGCGATGTCGTGGTCGACGGCGCCGCGCTGAAGGTGGCGATCCGCAGCGGGTGCGAAGGCGCAACGCGCGAGTTCTCGCTGCGCTCGTCGGTCGTGCATCCGATGACGCGCCGGAACGAGCACACTTCCTGCGGCCGCGGCGTGCCGGTGATCCATGTCGACTTCTCCGACGAGCCCGATACGCTTTCGATCGAGATGATCCCGAAGGGCTCGGGCTCGGAGAACAACTCCTGGCTGAAGATGGCGATCCCGGCGGACGGCGTCGGTGCGATCAAGGCGTTCGTCGTCGACTGCGTGCTCGAAGCGGGCGGCAAGACCTGCCCGCCGACGATCGTCGGCGTGGGCGTCGGCGGCACGGCCGACCTCTGCGTGCATCTCGCGAAGCTCGCGGGGACGCGGCCGCTCGGCTCGCGCTGCGAAGACCCGGAAGGCGCGAAGCTCGAGGACGAGCTGACACCCGCGGTGAATCAGCTCGGCGTCGGCCCGCAGGGGCTCGGCGGCGATTCGACCGCGTTCGCGGTGCACGTGGAGACGGCGGCGACCCACATCACGATGAACCCGGTGGCGGTGAACATGCAGTGCCACTCCGCACGCCGCGCCCGGGCGACGTTCACGCCCTCCGGCGTCGAATACGGCTTCTAGGGCGTCTGCACATCCCCCCGACTCGCCCGCCGGTCGCGCGCGGCGATCACGCTGCAAGAGATTGAACGGGCGGCGGAATCAGTCGAAGCCTGCCGGGAACGAGCACGTCGTGGGGCGTAGATTGCAGTGCCGCAATCTTGTCCGCGCACGATCGGCTTGACACGCGCGCCGGCGCGTCCCAAGAATGTGCGCGCGGCCCGTTCTCTAAGGGAGGAGAAGATGAAGAAGCTGCTCAACGTCGCATGCGGCGCGGCATGGCTCGCCGGCGTCGCGAGCATTGCGCTCGCAGACGGCGACCGCGTAGTCGACAGGGATGCGGTCCACCGATTCACGACGCTCCCCAACGGCGTCCGCTTTCCGGAGGGAATCACTGCCGACCGGGAGAGCGGCGAGGTGTACGTTGGCACGTTCGATTTCGGGCCGAACGCGAACAAGCTCCTCCGCTTCGGCCGGCATGGGCAGCTCATCGCCCAGGTCGATTTCGGCGCCGAGCCGCTCCTCGGGCTCGCGCTCGACCGCCGCCACGAGAAGGTGTACATCGCGAACTTCGGCGGATCGAAGGTCCAGCGCATCAACGCGGCGTTTCACGCCAAGACGCCGGTCGAAGACGTGGCGATCATGCCGGTGATCGGCGCGCCTGGAGAGCGGACCGAGGGGAACCCGGACGGCAGCTCGGACACGATAACGTTCGGATCGAACGGCAAGTCGGCGCCCAACGCGATGGTGTTCGACCGCCGCGGGAACCTCTACGTCTCCGACTCGTTTCAGGGCGCGATCTTCCGCATCGACAACGCGGCACACTGCACGACGCCGTGCAAGGTGGAGCTCGTGATCCAGGATCCGCTCCTTGCGACCGCGGGCTTTCCGCCGTTCGGCGCGAACGGCCTCGCGCTCGACCGCCACGAAACTGCGCTGTTCGTCGCGAATACCGGCGACGACCGGGTCCTCAAGCTCGATCTCGATACCAAGGCCCTCGCCGTGCTCGCGGAGAGCATCAACGGCGCCGACGGGATTGCGTTCGACCGGCACGGACGGCTTTGGGTCGTGGAGAACCAGGGCGACCAGATCGTCGGCCTCAACGCGAAGGGCCGCGTGATCGCCCGGCTCGGAGAGTTCAAAGGCATCGACCGCGGCGGCGCACCGGAGGGGTTGCTGTTCCCGGCCAGCTTGGTCATCGTCGGCCACGAGGTGTTCGTGACGAACCTGGCGCTTCCTCTTACGCCCGCGACGGGCGACGAGCCGGAAGAGGACGTCAAGCGCTGGACGATCTCGCGCATCAGGTTGCCGGAGCGCTAGCGGCAGCGGCCTGAATCGCCCGCCAGACGCGGAACGGCGGCCGGGTCTCGGCGCGTCCCGGACGCCTCTGTCTAGAACATGGTGTTGCCGTTGGCCGAGCTTTCCGGGATGACCTGCAGGACATCCCAGTGCTCGACGATCCTGCCGTCGTCGTCGAGCCGGAAGATGTCGATGCCCGCGTAGTCCTGTTCGCCGGGCCACTCCTGGTGGCAATGCAGGACGACGAAGTTCGCCTCGGCGATCGCGCGCTTGAAGTGGACGCGCTTGCCGGGATACTCGCGCGCCATCCGCTCGAAGTACGCGATGAAGGCGGCCTTGCCGTCGGCGACGTGCGGGTTGTGCTGGATATAGCGCTCGCCCGCGTAGCGACGGATCGCCTCCGCCGGCTGGCACTGGTTGAACATGAGGTCGTAGAACGCGATCGACGGTTTGCTTGTTGCGCTCGAGCCGGGCTTCCATGCGGTGTCCTCCGATCGCCGTGAATGATAATCTTCCCCAATGGTGCACCATGACCTCACGACGCCGGTCACCGAAGCGCAGGCGTGCGCGCTCCGCGTCGGCGACACGGTGACGCTGAACGGCACGCTGTTCGGCATCCGCGACGCAACGCAGATCCACATGTTCGACCGCGGGCGCGCGCACGCGCTTCGATCTCGCGGGGCATGCGGTGATCCACACCGCGCCGAACGTCAAGAAGGTTCCCGCCTCGCAGCAGCACCCCGTTGGCTATGCCCCGGTCTGCGTGGGCACCACCACCAGCGCGCGCATGGAGCGGTTCTCGCGGCCGCTGATGACCGACTACGGCGTCCGGATCATCATCGGCAAGGGCGGGCTCGGGGCGGAATCCCTCGCGGCGTTCCGCGATCTCGGCGGCGCGTATCTCGCGATCATCGGCGGGACGGCAGCGCTCGAAACCACCTGGATCGAGGCGATCGAGGACGTCGATCTCGACGATCTCAATCCGGAGAGCCTGTGGAAGTTCCGCGTGAAGGGCTTCGGCCCGCTGCTCGTGGGAATGGACAGCCGGGGCGGAAGCCTCTACAGCGATGTTGCCGCGGCGGCGCAGGCGAAACGCGACGCGGTCCTCGCTGGGCTGGGTGTGCGCAAGTGACGCCCGCGCCGGGGTGACGAGAGCACATGCAAGAGCTCAAGACCGATCTCCTGATTCTCGGCTCCGGCGGCGCGGGCCTCTTCGCGGCGCTGCACGCGCACACCGCGAACCCCGAGCTCGACATCGCGATCGCCGTGAAGGGCCTGCTCGGCAAGTGCGGCTGCACCCGCATGGTCCAGGGCGGATACAACGTGGCGCTCGCCGCCGGCGACTCAGTCGAGCGCCACTTCATGGATACGATCGAGGGCGGTGCCTGGCTGCCGCACCAGGAGCTCGCCTGGCGGCTGGTGACCGGCGCGGTCGCGCGCATCCACGAGCTCGAGAACGAGCTCGGCTGCTTCTTCGACCGCAATCCCGACGGCACGATCCACCAGAAGGCCTTCGCCGGCCAGACCTTCGACCGGACGGTGCACAAGGGCGACCTCACGGGGATCGAGATTATCAACCGCCTCGCCGAGCAGACGTGGGCGCGGGGGATCCGGCGGCTCGAGGAACATCGCGCGATCGAGCTCGTGCGCTCGCGCGACGGCGATCGCATCGCCGGTGTCCTGCTGCTCGACATGCGCACCGGCGAGTTCGTCCTCGCGCGGGCTCGTGCCGTGGTGCTCGCGACCGGCGGCGGTCCGACGATGTACAAGTACCACACGCCCTCCGGTGACAAGTCTTGCGACGGGCTTGCGATGGCGCTGCGCGCGGGGCTGCCGCTCCGCGACATGGAGATGGTGCAGTTTCATCCCACGGGGTTGCTCGCCGGCCCGCACACGCGCATGACCGGTACGGTCCTCGAAGAAGGGCTGCGCGGCGCTGGCGGCTACCTGCTCGACGGGGCCGGCGAGCGGTTCATGACCCGCTACGACCCGCGCGGCGAGCGGGCGACGCGGGATATCGTGTCGCGAGCGATGCTCACGGAAATGCGCAAGGGCAACACCACGCCGCACGGCGGGCTCTACATCGCCATGGGGCACCTCGGCCCGGAGAACGTGCGGGCGCAGTTCAAGGGCATGGTGGAACGCTGCGCCGACTGCGGGTTCGATCTCGCCGGCGGACGCGTCGAGGTGGTGCCGACCGCGCACTACATGATGGGCGGCGTGGAGTTCGCGGTCGACTGCACCACCGGGCTCGAGGGGCTCTTCGCCGCGGGCGAGGACACCGGCGGAGTCCATGGCGCGAACCGGCTCGGCGGCAACGGCGTCGCGAACTCTACCGTCTTCGGCGGGATCGCGGGTGAGTCCGCCGCCGACTGGCTCGCCCGCCACGGCGATTTCGCGGCACCCGACGCGCGGGCGATCGAGCGCGGCCGCGACGCGACGATCCATCCGTTCGGCGAGCAGCGGGGCGATCTGAACCCGATCCGCGAGGGGCTCCACGAGCTGATGTGGAACGACGTCGGCATCCTTCGCGACGGCGCCGGCCTGCGACGGGCGCTCGGGCAGCTCGATGAGCTGCGTGCGCGACTCGCGCGAACCGGCCTGGAAGACGTCTCGCGGGCGTTCAACCTGACGTGGCACGACTGGCTGAACCTGGACAGCCTGCTCGCGGTCAGCAAGGCGATCGCGCAGGCTGCGCTTGCGCGCGAAGATTCGTGCGGTGCGCATTACCGCGAGGACTTCGCGAGGGTCGCCGATCCCGCAGGCGCGGCCTTCACGCGCCTCCGCGCGCGCGGCGACGGCTTCGCGGTCGAGTTCGCGCCGGTCGAGTTCACGCGCGTGCGGCCGGGAGAGAGCCTGCTAAAGGAAGCGGCGTGACCGGCGCGCTGCGCGGTGCCGACATCGTCGCGCGGACGCTCGCCCGGGCGGGCGTGCGACGCGTGTTCGCGCTTTCCGGCAACCACGTGATGTCGATCTTCGATGCGGCGCCCGAGGCGGGACTCCAGCTCGTCCACGTCCGGCACGAGGCTGCCATGGTGCACATGGCCGACGCGTGGGGACGTCTGACCGGCGAGGTCGGCGTCGCGCTCGCAACCGGCGGACCCGGTCACGCGAACGCGGTGCCGGCGCTCTACACCGCGCTCGCCGCGGAGTCTCCGGTCGTCCTGCTGAGCGGCCATTCGCCGCTCGATGAGGTGGGGCGCGGCGCGTTTCAGGAGATGCGCCAGGTCGACGTCGCGGCGCCGCTCGCGAAGGCAGCGTGGGCGGCGCAGTCGGTGTCGGCGCTAGGGGACGACGTCGTGCGCGCGCTGCGGCTCGCGGCGAGCGGACGGCCGGGGCCGGTGCATCTCAGCCTGCCTGCCGACGCTTTGGATGCCACCCTCACCGACGTGGCGCTGCCGGGGGCGGACGCATTCAGCGCGTCGATCGCTGCGCTTTCGCCCGCGGCGGCGGAAGCGGTGCTCGACGAGCTCGCACGCGCCGCGCGTCCCGTGATCCTCGTCGGACCGGCGCTCGTGCGCGGGGCAGGGCGCGAAGTGGCCCGGCGCCTCGAAACAGCGGCGCGTGTCCCGGTGATCGGCATGGAGAGCCCGCGGGGCCTCAATGAACCGGCGCTCGGCGCGCTCGGGGAAATGCTCCCGCAGGCCGATCTCATCGTCCTGCTCGGCAAGCCGCTCGATTTCGCGCTGCGCTTCGGCCGGCCGCCGACGATTTCCCCGGGCTGCCGGTTCGTCCACGTCGATCCCGATCCGGTGCTCGTGGAGCGCACTTCGCGAGAAGTCGGCGCTCGGCTCGCGTTCGCCGCGATTGCGGATTCGGGCGCAGCCGCCGAGGGTCTCGCCGAGCTCGCAGCGAAGCGCGCGTGGCCGAAGACCAGCTGGTTCGACGAGGTGAGCGCTGCCGTCGCTCACCGACCTGCGGCGTGGGCGACGCTCGCGTCCTCGGGCGGTGGCCGGGTGCATCCGCTCGAGGTGTGCCGCGCGGTGCAGGCGGTCCTCGACAGTCACGAGGACGCGGTGCTGATCGCCGACGGCGGCGAGTTCGGACAGTGGGCGCAAGCGTCCCTCGTGGCGCGTCGCCGGGTCACCAACGGCCCGGCCGGCGCGATCGGGGCCGCGGTGCCGTTCGCGATCGCGGCCCGGCTCGCGTTCCCGTCCTCGCCGGTGGTCGCGATGTCCGGCGACGGCTCGTTCGGATTTCACATGGCCGAGTACGACACCGCGGTCCGCTACGGCGCGCCGTTCGTCGCGGTCGTCGGCAACGACGCACGGTGGAACGCGGAGCACCAGATCCAGCTCAGGAGCTACGGTCCCGCGCGCGCGGTCGGTTGCGAGCTCCTGCCGACGCGCTACGATCGCGTGGCTGCGGCGCTGGGCGGCCACGGCGAGCACGTCGAAAGCGCGGCGGACCTCGCCGGGGCGCTCGATCGCGCGCTCGCCGCGGGGCGCCCGGCATGCGTGAACGTCGCCATCGAAGGCCTGGCGGCGCCGGATCTGTCGCGGATGGGTTGAAGGAGGTGTTGCGATGAACAGGCTGGCAGCCGCCCTGACGTCCATCGTGCTCGCGTCGGCCGCGCTCGCCGCCGAGGTCGCCGGCGTCAAGCTCGACGACAGGGTGACGATCGCGCCGAACGCGCCGGAGCTGGTGCTGAACGGCGCCGGGGTGCGCACGCGCTTCTTCGTGAAGGTCTACGTCGGCGCGCTCTACCTCCCCGGGAAGAGGACCAGCGCCGCCGACGTGCTCGCGCTGCCCGGCGCGAAGCGCATGACGCTCGTGATGCTGCGCGACCTGACCGCGCAGCAGCTCGCCGACGCGCTGAACGAGGGATTCGCCGCCAACAATCCGCCGCCCGACCAGGAACGCTACAAGGCTCAGCTCGCCGAGCTGCTCGGGATCATGAACGCGCTCGGCCAGGCGAAGCAGGGCGAGATCATCGCGCTCGACTATCTGCCCGACTCGGGGACGCGAGTGGTCGTCAACGGCCAGGCAAAGGGCAAGCCGATCCCGGACGAGGGCTTTTACCGCGCCATCCTGAAGATCTGGCTCGGCGATAAGCCGGTGGATGCGGATCTCAAGAAGGGCTTGCTCGGGCAGGGGTGACCCGTCATTCCGGCGAATGCCGGAATCCACGGGCGTCGCCAAGGCCGGACTGGATCCCGGCTTACGCCGGGATGACGCAGCGTTGACGGCGTCACCTCGGCCCCGCAAGCGGCAGTGCGAGGGTCAGCCACGCGCCGGCCGGGGGGCGCTTCACGTCGGTTGCCACGATGGGATGTCGGTTTTCCGTCGGTAGCGCGGTCTCGCCATGCCCGGCCAAGGTAGCGAACTCGGGTCCCCGCCGCACTACGCCGGACGGTCTACGGACCACGCGGCCCCTCCAGGGCGGCTTTCGCGGTGCCGCATTCACGTGCGGACTTTGAGTCGCCGCCACCGGCTACAATCGTGGCGGGTTTCTACCATAACGACTATGGAGGCAGGCATGAGGAGCATCACGCGCGCGCTCGCGACCGCGGCGGCGATCGGATTCACCGCGAGCAGCGGGGCGCAGGACAGGGTCACCATCTCGATCGCGACCGGGCCCACCAGCGGCGTCTACTACCCGCTCGGCGGCGGCATCGCCAACGTGCTCTCGAAGTACGTGCCCGGCTACGCGGCCAACGCCGAGTCGACCGCCGGGTCGGTCGCCAACATCCAGCTCATGAGCCAGAAGAAGTCCGACTTGGCGCTGTCGATGGCGGACGCAGCCTGGGACGGGCTCCGGGGCGAGGGCAAGTTCTCGGGCGGTGCGGTGCCGCTGCGCACGCTCATGGTCGCCTACCCGAACCGCATGCACGTCGTCACGGTGGATGGGACCGGCATCCAGAAGTTTGCCGACCTCAAGGGCAAGCGCGTCTCGACCGGCGCGCCGAACAGCGCGACCGAGCTGATGGCGTTCCGCGTGCTCGAGGCGATGGGCCTCGACCCGGCGAAGGACATCCGCCGCGAGCGGCTCGACCCGGGCAAGTCCTCCGACGCGATCAAGGACAAGAAGCTCGACGCGTACTTCTGGGTCGGCGGTATTCCGACGTCGGCGGTGACCGATCTCGGCGCGACGCCCGGCACGAAACTCAAGCTGGTCGACCACGCCGATGCGACCGACGCGATGAACAAGAAGTACGGCCCGCTGTACGTGCGCGACACCATCCCGGCGAAGTCCTACCCGGGCCAGGACGCGCCCAACCAGGTCGTCACGGTGTGGAACCTGATCATCGCGCGTGCCGACATGCCGGACGCGGTCGCCTACAACATCGTGAAGACGATCTTCGACAAGCAGGAAGAGCTGATCCAGGTCCACAAGGAAGCGGCGAGCTTCAACGTGAAGACGCAGTCCAACACCGCGTCGCCGCTCCCGTTTCACCCGGGCGCGATCAAGTACTTCGCCGAGAAGGGCGTCCAGCTCAAGTGACCGCACAGGCGCGGCGCGCCTGTCCGGTCATCCCGGCGCAAGCCGGGATCCAGCCGACGCCGCCTGGACTCCGGCGTTCGCCGGAGTGACCCGCCACGGGAGGAGGGCCCATGGCCGACGCACCGTCGCGAGCGGCGACAGAACCGGTCGTCACCGAAGAGCGCCTGAAGAAGGCCGAGCAGTTCATCGAGGCCGAGGAAGGGGCGACCAACCGCTTTCCCGGCGCGTGGGGGGTGTTCCTCACTGCCGCCGCGGTCGCGATGTCGCTCTTCCATCTCTACTCGGCGTACGGGGTGATCACGACGACGACCCTGCGCTACGCGCACGTCGGCTTCGTGCTCTTCCTCGTGTTCCTGCTCTTCCCCGTGACGAAGCGGCGGCGCAACCGCTTCAGCTCGATCGACCTCGGGCTCGCGCTCCTCGGCGTCGCCACCGTCTTGTACGCGATCAACGGCGGCGACGACTTCCTCGACCGCAGCACCGCGCCCAACCCGCTCGACATGGTGATGGGCATCGCGCTCGTCCTGCTGGTGCTCGAGGCCGCGCGGCGCTCGACCGGCTGGATCATGCCGTTCGTCGTGATCCTCTTCCTCGCGTACGCGATGTTCGGGCCGTACCTGCCCGATCCCTGGCGCCACCGCGGTTACGACATCGGGCGGCTCGTCGGCACGATGTACATGACGCTCGAGGGCATCTTCGGTACCGCGGTCGACGTGTCCTCGTCGCTGATCATCCTGTTCACCATCTACGGCGCGTTCCTGCAGTTCTCGGGCGCGGGCAAGTTCTTCCTCGACTTCTCGTTCGCCGCGCTCGGCGGGAAGCCGACCGGCGCCGGCCGCACGATCGTGCTCTCGTCGTTCCTGCTCGGCGGGCCGTCGGGCTCGGGCGTCGCGACGACCGTCACGCTCGGCACCGTCGCCTACCCGATGCTCGCGAAGGCGGGCTACGAGCGGAATGCCGCCGGGGGACTGCTCGCCGCGGGCGGCCTGGGCGCGATCCTCTCGCCGCCGGTGCTCGGCGCGGCCGCATTCCTGATCGCCGAATTCCTCAAGATCTCGTACCTCGACGTGATCAAGATGGCGGCGATCCCGACCTGCCTGTACTACCTGTCGCTGCTGCTGATGGTCGAGATCGACGCGCGGAAGTACGGTATGCGCCCGGTGGATTTCGGCGAGCGCCCCGGCGTGTGGCAACTCACGAAGACGCTCGGGTTCCACTTCCTGTCGCTGGTCGCGATCATCGTGTTCATGCTGCTCGGCTTCTCGCCGATCGGCTCGGTCTTCTGGGCGACGGCGGTCGCGTTCCTCGTGAGCTTCTTCAACCGCGACAGCGCGCTCCTCGACCTCGGGCTCCTCGCGCGGCGGCCGCCCGGCTGGTGGCAGGACCTCCTGCTGCGCTCGAAGCTCACGAAGGCGCTCGAGGCCGGCTCGGTCGGCATGCTGAACGTCGGCGCGACCTGCGCCGCGGCGGGCCTCATCGTCGGCGTGGTGACGCTCACCGGGCTCGGGCTGAAGTTCGCCGAGATCGTGATCTCCTACGCCGGCGGCAGCCTGGTCCTCACCGCGATCTACACCGCGCTCATCGTCTGGGTCGTCGGGCTCGCGGTGCCGGTGACCGCGAGCTACATCATCTGCGCGGTGATCGCGGCGCCGGCGCTGATCCGGCTCGGCGTGCCCGACTTCGCCGCGCACATGTTCATCTTCTACTACGCGGTGCTGTCGGAGGTGTCGCCGCCGACCGCGCTCTCGCCGTTCGCGGCCGCCGCCATCACCGGCGGCGACCCGTACAAGACGACGCTGCAGTCGTGGAAGTACACGCTGCCGGCGTTCGTGGTGCCGTTCGTGTTCGTGCTCGATCCGCTCGGCGTCGGCATCCTGCTCGCGATCCCGAAGGGCGGCTCGTGGCTCGACATCGTATGGATCACGGCGCTCGCGTCGCTCGCGCTCGTCGCGCTCGCCGGTGCGGCCGAGGGCTGGCTCTTCAAGAAGACGAACGCCGCGGAACGGACGCTGCTGCTCGTCGCCGGGCTGCTGCTGATCTACCCGAAGGCGCTGTACGACGCGATCGGGTTCGCGCTGCTCGTGGCGGCGGTCATCCTGCAGCTCCTGCGCCGCGGGCGCTCGGCGGCGGCCGCGCGCGGCGGCTGAAGAAGATGGCGCGCGCCGCGCTCGCCGTGGCGCTCGCGATTGCCGTCGAAGCGGCAGCGGCCTACGAGGGACCGGCCGGGGTCACGCTGCTCGCGCCGTGGATCGGCCGGGGCGCGCTCGCGCGCGAGGTCCGGCTGGAACGGCTGGACGTCTCGAGCGAGATCGTACTCGACCCGCGATGGGATCCCGCGCAGCGACGGCCGCGGTCGCGCCTTCCCCGACGGGTTCGTCGCGACGGTCGCAGTGACGCGCATGCGGCTCGAGCTCGCGAACGGCGGCGCGCGCGAGGTTCGCGCCCGGCTGATCGTCCCGTTCCGCGCTTCGGCCACGCTCGGCACCGGGTTCGTTGCGCCCGAGTCTTTCGCAGCGGCCCAGGACGGCAGACCGCTCGCGGTGCCGGCTGCGCCGCGCGAGCTGCACCGGGCCGGGATGTTCGCGGTGCGGGGCTATCCGCTGGACGTCGTGCTTACCGCCGGCGGCACCGCGGCAGTCGAGGTCACGGTGCGTCATGCGCTGGCGATGAATCCGGCGTGGTATCGCTTCGAGCTCGGTGCCCCGCCGCTGCCGCGGGATACCGCGCCCCGGTTTCGCGTACTCGCCGATTCGCGTACCGCGTTCGCGCTGGCGCTCGCCTCGCCCGATCCGTCGCTCGGCGGCCGCGACTGCCGGGTGCGGATCTGCGGCGGCAAGGGTGACTGCTTGACTTACCGGGCCCGCCTCGCGGAGGTCGACAGCAGCTGGTTCGCGGCAAGGCTGCCGGGTGGCAGCGTTTCGGTGCTCCTGGACTGGGACGATCGCTAGCGCGGAGTAGCCGCCAGGGGAGTGGCCAGGTTCTGCAACGAGCGACCAGGTTCGCTATCTTATGGGCGTATCGGAACGTAGCCAGCGTAGATGACCAATCCGACGGCCGCCGATCTCGCCGGGTCGACGCTCCTCGCGTCGCTCTCGCCCGAGGAGCTGCGGGCGGCGGCGGCGCTCTTCAGCGTTCGCCGGTTTCCGAAGGACGCCATCCTCGTCACCGAGGGTGACCGCCTCGACGTGTTCAGCATCATCCTGTCGGGAAAGGTCAAGTTCTACTGGCGCGATGACGCCGGCCGACAGGTGGACGTCGCCATCGTCGGTCCGGGGGAGGATTTCGCCGCGCAGTCGATCGGGGGCGAGTCGATGCTCACTTCGATCATCGCGCTCGAGGATCTCCGCCTCGCTTCGATGCCGGTGGCCGAGTTCGAGCGGCTGCTGCTGCGGCACCCGCAGCTCGCCGTGGCCTATCTCAAGCGCGTCGTCTTCCTCTTCCGCCGCACCATGATGGGCAGGCGATCCTTCTCGATGGAGGACGTGTACGGCCGCGTGACCGAGCTGCTGCTTGCGAACGCGATCGAGACCGACGGCGTGCTCGTCACCGAGCGGTTCACGCACGCGGAGATCGGCCAGCGCGTCGGCGCCACCCGCGAGATGGTCGGCCGGGTGCTGCGGGATCTCGCGCGGGGCGGTTATATACGGGCGGACCGAGGGCGATTCACGGTCCTGCGCAAACCGCCGCGGCACTGGTGAGCCGCGGGAAGAGAAATAGTTCCCTCGGATCCGCCGTATTCGTTCTCTCGCGAGTCGCCGCTGTCGCGCGTAGTCTGACCACCACGCACTGACCGACGTTGGAGGATGCCGTGGCCCGATCGACTCTCGCGTTCCGCGCCGCCTGCGCCGCCGCCGCCCTGATCGGCGCCTTTCCAGCGCTCGCGCAGAGCCGTGATCCGGCGGTGGGGTACCCGAGCCGGCCGGTTCGTCTCGTCGTCCCGTTCGCCCCGGGCGCCTCGCCGGAACTCCGCGCCCGGGAGCTCGGGCAGAAGCTCGGCCGAGCAGTGGGGCCAGCCGGTCATCATCGAAAACCGTCCCGGCGAAAGGCGATCCGTCCGGCTTCGTGCGGGTGCTCGACGACTCGACGCTCGCGATTCCGGAGCGTCCGGGGAATCGGCGCGCCGATACGTTCTCGAACCTGCTGCAGAACCCGCACGTCGCGCTTATGTTCCTGATCCCGGGCAAGCAGGAGACCCTGCGCGTGAGCGGCACCGCGATGATCGTCAGGGATCGGTGGCTTCGTGAACAGATGGCGATCGCCGGCAAGGCCCCCGAGCTCGCGCTCGTCGTGACGATCCGGGAGGTCTCCATTCATTGCGCCAAGTGCGTCATACGGTCGAAGCTCTGGGACGCCCGGCACTGGCCGGATCTGGAAGGGGTCCCGTCGCTTGCGCGGGCGATCGTCGACCAGGCGAAGCTGACGAGGACTCCCGAGCAGATACAGGCCTTCATCGACGACGACGTTCGGAAGCGGCTGTATTGAACGATTGCGCCGTGCTGTGGACTCCCCGCGGAAGTTCCGACGCGCACTGCGCGCGCTGCAATGACCCTCGAAGCCTGGCTCGCTTTCCTCGTCGCCGCAATCCTCATCAGCGTCTCGCCCGACGCCGGCGCGGTCGCGTGCATGACGACCGGCATGCGCTACGGCGACGGCCGCGGCATCTGGAACATCTTCGGGATGCAGATCGGCATTGCACTCCAGCTCGCCATCGTCGGCGCGGGACTGGGCGCGATCCTGCTCGCGACGTTCAAGCGCGGCGCCGAGCGCTCGGAAAGCAAGTGGCGATCTGGTCTAGTCTGGTCTAAACTGGCCGGATGGATCAGATCAATCTCTACCAGGCCAAGACGAGGCTTTCGGAGCTCGTTGACCGCGCCGCCGCCGGCGAGGAGATCGTGATCGCCCGACACGGGCGCCCGGTCGCCAAGCTCGTCGCCTACAAGCCGCGGGCGGGCAAGCGGCGGAAACTTGGGCTGCTGGCCGGGAAATGGGAGATCCCGGAAGACTTCGACGACCCCTTGCCCGAGGACGTTCTGGACGCCTTCGAGGGCCGCCGTTGAGGCTGCTCCTCGATACGCACGTACTGCTCTGGGCGCTGGAAGCGCCGCAAAGGCTCCCGGCCGGCATCCGGGCCGCGATCGAGGACACCGAGAACGACGTGTACGCGAGCGCCGCAAGCGCATGGGAGATTGCGATAAAGCAATCGCTCGGCAAGCTGCCGGTGCCGCGCGCCGACCTGCTCGAGACGCTGAGCTGCGCGAACTTGGCCGAGCTGCCCGTCACGCTGAAGCACGCCCAGGCGACGAGGCTGCTCCCGCCCATCCATCGCGATCCGTTCGACCGGATGCTCGTCGCCCAGGCGCAGACGGAGGGCTTGAGCCTCGTTTCGCGCGACCCTTTGGTCCGCCGATATCCGGTGACGGTGCTCTGGGGACCCGAAGTCCAAGCCCCGCGCCGCGCCTACCGCATCACCCGCAAACCGCGGCGGCGCTGACGCCGCTCAGGCTTCGACCCCCGCCCCCTTGTCGGCGCGCTTGCGCTCGTGCGCCTTGAGGAAGCGCTTGCGGATCCGGATCGACTGCGGCGTCACCTCGACCAGCTCGTCGTCGTCGATGAACTCGACGGCATACTCGAGCGTGAGCTTCACCGGCGGCGTGAGCAGGACGTTGTCGTCCTTGCCCGCGGCGCGGATGTTCGTCAGCTTCTTGCCCTTGAGCGGGTTGACGGTGAGGTCGTTGTCGCGGCTGTTGATGCCGACGACCATGCCCTCGTAGACCTTCTCGCCGGGCGAGACGAAGAGGCGCCCGCGCTCCTGCAGATTGAAGAGCGCGAACGCGACCGCCTCGCCCGTCTCCTGCGACACGAGGACGCCGTTGCGGCGGCCGGGGATGTCGCCCTTCAGCGGGCCGTAGTCGTCGAAGACGTGCGTCATGATCCCGCTGCCGCGCGTGAGGTTCATGAACTCGTTCTGGAAGCCGATCAGCCCGCGCGCCGGGATGCGGTAGTCGATCCGCACCCGGCCGCGGCCGTCGGGCTGCATGTCGAGCAGGTCGCCGCGGCGGCCGCCGAGCGCCTCCATCACCGCGCCCTGGTGCGCGTCCTCGACGTCGATCGTCAGCGCCTCGTACGGCTCGCACGGCGCGCCGTCGATCGTCCGGGTGATGACGCGCGGCCGGCCGACCGCGAGCTCGTAGCCCTCGCGGCGCATGTTCTCGACCAGGATCGTCAGATGCAGCTCGCCGCGGCCATGCACGACGAAGACGTCGGTATCGCCGGACTCCTCGACCCGCAGCGCCATGTTGGTGAGCAGCTCCCGCTGCAGCCGCTCGCGGAGGTTGCGGCTGGTGACGTACTTGCCCTCCGTGCCGGCGAACGGCGAGGTGTTGACGACGAACCGCATCGTGAGCGTCGGCTCGTCGACCTTGAGCGGGGGCCTGCCTTCGGGCCGCTCCGCATCGGCGATCGTCGCGCCGATCGCGAGGCTCTCGATGCCGGTGACGAGCACGATGTCGCCGGCGAGCGCCTCGGCGAGCGGCACGCGTTCGAGCCCGGCGAACCCGAGCACCTGGTTCACCTTGGCTTTCCCGAGCTGCTTCTCGCCGAGCATGACCGCGACTTCCTGGCCGGGCGCAAGCCGGCCGCGCCGCATCTTGCCGACGCCGATGCGACCGACGTAGCTCGAATAGTCGAGCGCGTGGAGCTGCAGCTGGAGCGTGCCGTCTACGTCGTCGTCTTGCGGTGCGGGGACCCGCTCGAGGATCGTCTGGAACAGCGGCCGCAGGTCCTCGCCGCGCACGTTCGGATCGAGCGCGGCCCACCCCTGCAGCGCGGAGGCGTACACGACCGGGAAGTCGAGCTGATCCTCGTGCGCGCCGAGCTGGTCGAAGAGATTGAAGGTGCTGATTCACGACCCAGTCGGGGCGGGCGCCCGGACGGTCGACCTTGTTGACGACGACGATCGGCTTCAGCCCGAGCGCGAGCGCCTTCCGGGTGACGAATCGCGTCTGCGGCATCGGGCCCTCGACCGCGTCGACGAGCAGCAGGACCCCGTCGACCATGCCGAGGACGCGTTCGACCTCGCCGCCGAAGTCGGCGTGCCCCGGCGTGTCGACGATGTTGATGTGCACGCCGGCGTAATCGATCGCGCAGTTCTTGGCGAAGATGGTGATCCCGCGCTCGCGCTCGAGGTCGTTCGAGTCCATCACGCGCTCGGGCGGGCGCTCATGCGCGGCGAAGGTGCCGGCCTGCTGCAGGAGACGGTCGACGAGGGTCGTCTTGCCGTGGTCGACGTGGGCGATGATGGCGATGTTGCGGATGGCGCGGGACATTTACAGACCTTCGAAGAATCTCGCGAGCTTCGGGCTGCCCGCATAAGCGACGTGGAAGCGCATCCAGGGCGATCGCGCCTGGGATGGACTGAAGAGGCTGCCCGGCGCGAGGATGATCCCCTGCTGCTCGGCCGCCGCGGCAAGAGTCTCGGCGTCGCGATGCTCGCCCGCGTGCGCCCACAGGAACATGCCGGCCGCCGGCTCGTGAAAGAGCGTGAGGCCGGCGCGCTCGAGGTTGCGGATCGCCGGCTCGATCGAGCGGGCGAGCCGGGCGCGCACGTGGTCGACGTGCTTGCGGTAATAGCCGTCCGATAGCACCTGGTAGACGAGCCGCTCGCCGAGCTCGGGCGTCGTGAGGCTCGCGAGCATCTTCTGCGCGGTGAGATCGCGCACGAGGTCCGGATGCGCGGCGAGAAACCCGACCCGCAGACCCGCGCCCAGCGTCTTGGAGAAGCTGCCGACGTAGATGACCCGGTTCAGCTGATCGAGCTGAGCGATGCGGTGGGCGCGCCCCGGATGCAGGTCGGCGAGGATGTCGTCCTCGACGATGTGGAAATCGTGCGCTTCGGCGAGCCGCAGCACCCGGAACCCATCCGCTGCGGCGAGCGAGGTGCCGGTCGGGTTGTGGAGCACCGAGTTCGTCATGAAGAGCTTCGGCTTGTGCTCTGCCGCGAGCGCCTCGAGGCGCTCGAGGTCGAGCCCGTCGGCGCGGCGCGGGACGCCGATCGGCCGCATCCCCATCGCGGCGAGCCGCCCGAAGAGGACGTAGTAGCCAGGGTCGTCGACGAGCACCGCGTCGCCCGGCTGCAGGAAATAGCGCGCGACCAGATCGAGGGCGTGGCTCGCCCCCGCCGTGAGGACGATGTCCTCGGGCGCCGCGCGGATCTCTAGCTCCGCGAGATAGACCTGCAGCAGGTTGCGCAGCGGCGCGTAGCCGCGCGGCGTGCCGTAGCCGGTGAGCGCGCTCGGCTCGCGCCGCGCGAGCGCCCGCAGGCCCGCATGCAGCATTTCCTCGTCGAGCCAGGTCTCCGGGAGGCAGCCCGAGCCGGCAAGCAGCACGTCGCGGGCGTCATTCCCGGCGTAGAGGTGGTGGAGCAGCCACACGACGTCGATCCTCGTCGCCGGCGGCTCGCGTGGCTCCGCGCGCCGGACCGGCTGCGGCCGCTCGCGGACATAGAACCCCGAGCCGCGGCGCGACTCTAGGTATCCCTGAGCGACGAGCCGGTCGTACGCCTCTACTACGGTGAAGCGCGAAACGCCGTTGTCCTCGGCGAAGCGGCGGATCGACGGCATGCGGGTGCCCGCGCGCAGGTGCCGCTCGTCGATCCGGGTGCGGACGAATCCGGTGATCTGCTCCACGAGCGGCAGCGGGGCGTCGTGCGAAAGCGGGGTGACGGTCACGCGCTGGAGGCCTGTCATGGTGATTCAGCCGGTACAGCTAGTTGGGGTGCCAGCAGAAGTGTACATGTGGTGTATTGGAAGCGGCCGCTATTGTACAGGCCTCGAGCCTGTAGGAGCATCGTCATGCCCGGTCTGATTGTGGTTCTTGCCCTCCTGCTCGCCGGCTGCAAGCCGGCCCAGGTCACGCTCGGCCTCGATCCCGGGTTCTACCCGTCTGCGGTTGCTCACGACCCGGTGAACGACCACTTCTTCGTCGGGAGTTACGCCACCGGCGCGATCGTGATCGTGCGCCGGGACGGGCATGTCGCGGCCACCGTGCGGCCGGAACGGGCGTCGCACCCGCTCGTCCAGCTCGCCTACGAGCCCGGGGCACGTCGATTGTGGGCGATCACCCCGGAGGCGGTCGAGGTGATCGATGTGGCCGCCCTGCCGGTTCGTCGGGCCGTGATCGCAGCGGCGGGGCACGGCGGCCGCTTCACCGACATCGTGGCGGATGGCGGCGGCCGGGCGTATGTGCTCGATGGTGCGGGCGGTGCCATTGTCACGGTCGAGGCGGGCCGGGCGCGCTCGCTGGTGCTCGCCCGGCTACCGCCCGGGGAGGACGACGGCTCGATCGCGCTGCTGCCCGACCGTTCGGCGCTCGTGGTTGCGCGAGGCGGCGCGCTCTGGCGCGTCGCGATCGGGACCGGCGCGACCGAGCCGGTCGCGCTCGGCACGCCGCTCGCCGACGTATCGCAGCTTCTCCTCGTTGCGAGCGACGCCGCCGCGCATCACCTCGCCGCCTTCCGCGGCCGCGCGAACGAGATCGTGACCGTGCGTCTAACGGCTGACGCGCGACGCGCAACGGTCGACACCGGCACACGCATGCGGTACGACACCCCGCTGCACGGGGTGTTCGACGGACGCGACGTCGTCGTGTTGCTCGGACGGCTCCGCCATCACCCGAGCCTGGGCGGCGACGGCCGGCCGAATCTGCCGCCGCGGCTGGCGACCTACCTTACGGCCGCGGGGGCCGCGGCTCGCCTGGCCGAGGCGCCGCGGTCCGCCGGCCGGGCGCGGGTACGCTGAGGGTTCACGGATAGGGGGCGGTCATGCCAGCACTGCGCTTCAAGCAGGTCGACGTATTCACCACCAGGCCATTCTTCGGCAATCCCGTGGCCGTGGTCCTCGAAGCCGATGATCTCGACAGTGCCTTGATGCAGCGGATTGCCGCGTGGACGAACCTCTCGGAGACGACGTTCGTCCTCCGGCCGTCGGCGCCAGGCGCGGACTATCGCCTACGCATTTTCACGCCGCGCGCCGAGCTTCCCTTCGCCGGCCACCCCACGATCGGCAGCGCTCACGCGGTTCTGGAGGCGGGGCTTGTCGCGGCGAAGCCCCAGCTGGGGCAGGAATGCGGAGCCGGGGTGCTGCGCCTCGCTGTCGAAGGCGCGGGCAGCGATCGCCGCATCGCCGTCGAGGCGCCGCGCGCCGCCCTCGAGCCGCTGCGCGCGGAAGCGAGCGCCGAGGTCGAGCGGGCGATCGGTGCGCGGCTCGCTCCCGGCTCGACGGGACAGCTCGTCGCGATCGGGCCGCGCTGGCTCACGCTCATGCTCGCGGAGGCGGGGTCGGTCCGCGCGCTCGCGCCGGACATGGGGGCCGTCGCCGCAGTAAGCCGGAAGCTGGGCGCAACCGGCATCACCGTGTTCGCCTTGGCGCAGGGCGATGACTACCACGTAGTGGTGCGCAGCTTCGCCCCAGGGGACGGGATTCCCGAAGACCCCGTCTGCGGCAGCGGCAACGCCGCCGTCGGGGCGTGGATCCATAACGCCGCCACGCGGGTCGGGGACCGCGGGCGCTACGTCGCGAGCCAGGGACGGGAGCTCGGCCGCGACGGTTACGTCGGCGTCCGCATCGACGCGGAGACGGGTCGGGTCTGGATCGGCGGCGCCGCGGTGACCTGCGTCGACGGGAGTTTGCACGTCCACTAGAATTGCCGGCGTGGAACACCAGGCGACGAGCGGCAGGCTGCTCTCCCATGCCGAGCTGCAGCGCTTCGACGCGGTCGTGCCAACCCCCTTCGGCGCGATCGGGCTCCGCACCGAAGCGCTCGGCACCGAGGACGAGTGCATCGCCGAGATCCTCTACCTGCCGCCCGGCATCCCCGAGGTCGCGCCGAAGAACCGGCTCGCGCGCGAGGCGCGCGCGCAGATCGGGCGCTACCTGGCCGACCCGTCGCAGCCGTTCGAGCTTCCGCTCAAGCCGCTCGGCACGCGCTTCCAGCGGCGCGTGTGGGAGAGCATCGCGGCGATCCCGTCCGGACAGGTGCGGAGCTACGGCGAGGTGGCGAAGGGTCTCCGCTCGGGACCGCGCGCAGTGGGGCAAGCGTGCGGCGCCAACTACTTCCCGCTCGCGATTCCCTGCCATCGCGTCGTCGCCTCCGGCAGCATCGGCGGCTTCGCCAGGAACGACGGCGGCTTCCACATCGCGATCAAGCGGTGGCTGCTCGCGCACGAGGGCGTCCGGCTCCCCGCATGAGCGAGCGCGACGCGGCGCTCCTCGACGAGTTCTGCGACCAGCTCTGGCTCGAGGACGGGCTTGCGAAGAACACGCTCGAGTCGTATCGCCGTGACCTGAGGCTCTTCGCGTCCTGGCTCGCGGGCCACGGCGGCGCCCTCGCCGCGGCGAGCGAAACGGACGTGCTCGGCTATTTCGCGGCCCGTCACGCGGGCGAGCACCGGCCGCGCGCGAGCACGCAGGCGCGGCTCGCCTCAAGCCTCAAGCGCTTCTACCAGTTCCTCGTTCGCGAGCACCGGATCGCCGCCGACCCGACGCTCAGGCTCGAGCCGCCGAAGCGCCCGCCGCGCTTCCCGAGGACGCTGACCGAGGCCGACGTCGAGGCGCTGCTCGGCGCGCCCGACGCGGCGACGCCGCTCGGCCTGCGCGACCGCGCGATGCTCGAGCTCCTGTACGCGACCGGCCTGCGCGTCTCGGAGCTCGTGCGGCTGAAGGCGGGCGAAGTGAGCCTCGACATGGGCGTCGTGCGCATCTTCGGCAAGGGGTCGAAGGAACGGCTCGTGCCGCTCGGCGAGGAGGCGGCCGCCTGGCTCGTGCGCTACCAGCGGGAGGCGCGAGCCCGGCTCCTCAAGGGGCGGGCCGCCGACGCGGTCTTCGTCACGCCGCGCGGCGCCGGGATGACGCGGCAGGCGTTCTGGCAGCTCATCAAGCGTTACGGCGCACGCGCGATCCCGGGCAAGGCCCTGTCTCCGCACACGCTTCGACATGCGTTTGCCACGCATCTGCTGAACCACGGCGCGGATCTCCGCGTCGTGCAGCTCCTCCTCGGCCACGCCGACATCTCGACGACGCAGATCTACACTCACGTGGCTCGCGAGCGCCTCAAGGCGCTGCACGCGAAGCACCATCCTCGAGGCTAGCGCCGTGGACAAGCCCGCTCGCGTTTCCGAGACGCCCGCCACCGCGTTCCTCAAGCAGCACCGCGTCGCGTATACCGAGCATGTCTTCGAGTACGTGGAGCACGGCGGCACGCGCGCCGGCGCGGAGGCGCTCGAGCTGGACGAGCGCGCGGTCGTGAAGACGCTGGTGATGGAGGACGAGGCGAAGCGCCCGCTCGTGGTCCTGATGCACGGCGACCGCACCGTGTCGACCAAGAACCTCGCGCGGCAGATCGGCGTGAAGCGCGTCCAGCCGTGCGCGCCCGAAGTCGCACAGCGGCACTCCGGCTATCAGATCGGCGGGACGTCGCCGTTCGGGACGCGGAAGCGAATGCCGGTCTACGTCGAGAAGAGCGTGCTGGGCCTCCCGAAGATCTACGTCAACGGCGGCCGGCGCGGGTATCTCGTCGGCATCGATCCGCAGGAGCTCGCGCGCGTGCTCGCGCCCAAGCTGGTCGAGGTCGGGCTGGCGGACTGAGCGGTCAGGAGCGCGACCGCTCGATCGTGATCCCGACCCGTCCTGCGTCCTTGAGGATGCCGAGCTTCGCGACGCTGATGCGCACGCGCGGCGCGCCGAATTCCTCGAGGACGAGGTTCGCGACGAACCCGGCCAGCTCCTCGACGAGGCCGAACCGGCGCGCGTCGAGCTCCTCGCGGATGCGGCCGACCAGCACCGCGTAGTCGATCGTATCGCCGACTTTCCCGCTCGCGAACACGCGAGCGTCCGGCAGCTCGACCTCGATGTCGAGCGCGATCGGCTGCGTCGTCTCGCGCTCGCGCTTGTAGATCCCGACTTTCGCCTCGAGGCGAACGTCGCGGACGAAGAGCTGGTTCATCGATAGCGAGTGGGCGTGAGGTAAACTTCCGTTCGGATGGCGACGGCGGCATTCATTCTAATCGCTTACCTGATCGGCTCGCTCTCGTTCGCGGTGATCGTGAGCAGGACGCTGGGGCTGCCCGACCCGCACACGTACGGCTCGGGGAATCCGGGTGCGACAAACGTGCTGCGCACCGGGAACAAGCTTGCCGCGGCGCTCACGCTCCTCGGCGACGCAGCGAAGGGCTGGCTCGCGGTCTTCCTCGCGCAACGGTTCGCATGGCGGTTCGGCGTCGACGACGCGGGGATCGCCGCAGTCGCGGCTGCGGTGTTCGTCGGTCACCTGTTCCCGGTGTTCTTCCGGTTCAAGGGCGGCAAGGGCGTGTCGACCGCCGCCGGCGTGCTGTTCGCGATCGACTGGCGCGTGGGCCTCGGCACGCTCGTTACCTGGCTCGTGATCGCGTTCTTCTTCCGTTACTCGTCGCTGGCCGCGCTCGTCGCGGCCGCGTTCGCGCCGTTCGCGACCGCGCTCATGCTGGGGTTCAACGTCTACGCCGCAGCGGTGCTCGCGATCTCGGCACTGCTCGTCTGGCGGCACGCGGAGAACATCCGCAAGCTGCTCGCGGGGACGGAGGGCCGGATCGGCGAGAAGAAGGCGCCGGTCGCGGAGAGCTAGGCCGGCGGCAGGTCGGCGAGCTCCCAGCGCGGGCGCACCGTGAAGGCGTAGCCGCGCTCGCACGTCCTGGCCGCGCTCAAACGCAACGCGCCCGCCAGCGCGATCATCGCGCCGTTGTCGGTGCAGAGGTCGAGCTCCGGATAGAACGCCTCGAATCCGTCGGCGCGCGCGGCCGCGTCGAGCCGCTCGCGCAGCCGACGGTTCGCGCCGACGCCGCCGGCGACCACGAGCCGGCGCTCGGCGGTCGCCGCGAGCGCCGCACGGCACTTCGCCACCAGCACGTCGACGATCGCCTCCTGGAACTCCGCCGCCAGATCGGCGCGCGCGGCATCGTCGAGCACCCGGGTCCTGGCGGCCGTGGCGACCGCCGTCTTGAGACCTGAGAAACTGAAGTCGAGATCGCCGCTCGCGATCACCGGCCGCGGCAACCGGAAACGTCCGGGGTGCCCGCGGTCGGCGAGCGCCGCGAGCGCGGGCCCGCCCGGGTAACCGAGGCCCAGGAGCTGCGCCGTCTTGTCGAACGCCTCGCCGGCCGCGTCGTCCGCGGTCTCGCCGAGGAGCTCGTAGGCCCCCACGCCTTCCACCCGCATCAGCTGCGTGTGCCCGCCCGACACGAGCAGCGCGACGAACGGAAACGCCGGCGGCCGCGCGGAGAGCAACGGCGAGAGCAAGTGGCCTTCGAGATGATGGATCCCGATCGCCGGCACGTCCAGGCCGTAGGCCAGCGACGCGGCGATGCTCGCGCCGACGAGCAGCGCGCCGGCGAGACCCGGGCCCGCCGTGTAAGCGACCGCGTCGAGGTCCGCGAGCGTCGCGCCGGCGCGCGCTAGCACCCGCTCGACGAGCGGGAGCGTCCGGCGGATGTGGTCGCGCGAGGCGAGCTCCGGGACGACCCCGCCGTAGTCGGCGTGCATCGCTGCCTGGGTGTGCACCTCCTGGGCGAGAAGCCCGCGCGCGGTGTCGTAGACCGCGACACCGGTCTCGTCGCAGGAAGTCTCGATGCCGAGGACGAGCATTTCGGGTCGAGCGTAGCCGATTTGCCCGGTCGCGACTAACATTTGCTCTGCCATGCGTCTCCTCATCGTCGAAGACGACGCGATGCTGGCCGACGGGCTCGCCCGGAGCCTCCGGCGCTCGGGCTATGCGGTCGACTGGGTCGACAGCGCCGAGCGCGCGCAGCTCGCCGTGGCGCACGAGACGTTCGATCTCGTCGTGCTCGACATCGGACTGCCCGGCATCGACGGCTTCGAGCTGCTGCGGCGTCTGCGCAGGGCCGAGCGATACGTGCCGGTGATCGTGGTGACCGCGCGCGACGCGGTGAGCGACCGGGTGCGCGGCCTCGACCTCGGCGCCGACGACTACCTCGTCAAGCCGTTCGCGTTCGAGGAGCTCGAGGCGCGGGTGCGCGCGCTGATCCGCCGCGGCCGGACGCCGACTACGCCGCGGCTCGCCTACGGCCCGCTCGCGCTGGACCTCGTCGCGCGCGAAGCGCGGGTGAGCGGCGAGCCGCTCGAGCTCACGGCGCGCGAGTGGGCGCTGATGGAGCTGTTCGTCACCCAGCCGGGCGTGGCGCTCTCGAAGGAGCGCATCGTGCAATCGTTGTCGAGCTGGGACGAGAAGCTCTCGCACAACGCGATCGAGGTCTACGTCTCGCGGCTGCGCGGGAAGCTCGAGCCGGCCGGGGTCTCGATCCGGACCGTGCGCGGGTTCGGCTATCTCCTCGAGACGCCGCATGACGCCTGATCGCCGCATCCGTACGCTGCTCCTGGGGTGGCTGCTCGTGCCGCTCGCCCTGGTGCTCGGCGCGAGCGCGGTTGCGAGCTACACCACGGCGCTGCGGATCGCGTCCGAAGCGTACGACCGCGCGCTGCTCGACCCGGCGCTCGCGATTGCGCAGCGCCTCTCGGCGGCCGACGGGAGCGTCGAGCTCGATCTATCGCCCGCGGCGCTCGAGGCGCTGCGCGTCGACTCGATCGACCGCGTCTACTTCGCGATCGGCGCGCACGGCCGGCTGATCGCCGGGCAGGCCGAGGTGCCGGCGCCGGCGGAGGACCCGGTCGAAGGGACGCCGGTGTTCTACGACGGCACGGTGCGCGGCGAGCCGGTGCGGGTGGCGGCGATGACCGTGCCGTTCGCCGACGGCCCGGCGCGCATCCTCGTCGCCGAGACGCTCGTCAAGCGCGAGCGCATGGTGCGCCAGCTCCTCGCCTCGAGCGCCCTCCCCGAGCTCGCGTTCTTCGTCGTCGCGCTCGCGGTCGTGTGGTACGGCGTCGGGCGCGGTCTCGCGCCGCTCGAGGACCTGCGCGCCGAGCTGGCCGGCCGCGCGCCGCGCGACCTGCGCCCCCTGCCTGCGGACCGGGCGCCGCTCGAGGTGCGCCCGCTCGTGCAGGCGCTGAACGATCTGCTGCGCCGTCTCGCCGAGTCGATCGCCGCGCAGCAGCGGTTCGTCGCCGACGCCGCGCACCAGCTGCGCACGCCGCTCGCCGCGTTGCAGGCGCAGGTGGACGCGGCACGGCGGGAGCCGATGCCGCCCGAGCTGGCCGCGGCCATCGAGCATCTGCACGCGGCGGCGCGACGCGCGGCGCATCTCGCGCGGCAGCTCCTCACGCTCGCCGCGGTCGAGCCGGCGGCCGAGCGGCCGTTCGCGCCCGAGCCGACCGATCTGGCGGCGGTCACGCAAACCCGGGTCGCCGACTGGGTCGCGCGCGCCGATACGAAGGCGATCGACCTCGGATTCGAGCTCGAGCCTGCCCCGGTCGCCGGGGAGCCGGGCCTGCTCGCAGAGCTTGCCTCGAACCTCGTCGACAATGCGCTCCACTACACGCCGCGCGGCGGCGAGGTGACGCTGCGCACCGGACGCCGCAACGGGCGCGTGTTCCTCGAGGTCGAGGACAACGGGCCGGGCATTCCCGCCGCCGATCGCGGGCAGGTGCTGGAGCGGTTTCACCGCGTGAAGGGCACGCCGGGCGAAGGCTCGGGGCTCGGGCTCGCGATCGTGCGCGAGATCGCGCACCGACACGGCGCCGCGGTCGACATCGGGGCTCCGGCATCGGGCAGCGGAACGCTAGTGGCGGTATCTTTCCCGGTCCCCTGAAGCCAACGAAGGGGCCGGGTCAGCGTTCTGTCAGGTTTGGAGGGCTAGCTTCCGCCGTTTGCCGTGTACCGCCGCCTTCCCTTCCTCGCGCTCCTTGCCCTGATCGCCGCCGGCTGCGGCGAGCGTCCGGCGCCGCACGCCGACGCCGATGCGCGGGTCGAGGACGGGCGCGTCGTGTTTCCGGAGCGAAGCCCGCAGCTCGCCTCGATCGTCACGCAGACGGCCGAAGTGCGGCGCTCGGCCGTCGTCCGGCTCCCCGGCAGGGTGGTCTGGGACGAGGAGCGCACGGCCCGGCTCTACCCTGCATTCGCCGGGCGCGTCGTGCGGATCGACGCGAAGCCGGGAGACGTCGTGCGGGCGGGGCAGCGTCTCGCGCAGCTCGCCTCGCCCGACTTCGGCCAGGTGCAATCCGAGGGGCGCAAGGCCGCGGCCGATCTCGCGCTGGCGGAGAAGAACCTCGCACGCGTGCGCGAGCTCGTGGCGAACGACGTCGCGGCGAAAAAGGACCTGCAGACCGCCGAGGCGGAGTTCGCGCGCTCGCGCGCGGAGCACGCACGTGCGCTGGAGCGGGTGCGGCTCTACGGCGGCGGCGAGGCGGTCGACTCGACTTTCGCCCTGCGCAGCCCGATCGCGGGCACCGTCGTAGAGCGCAACATCAACCCCGGCCAGGAGCTGCGGCCCGAATCCGCGACGGCGAACATGCCGGCGATGTTCGTCGTGACCGACCCGACCCGCCTGTGGGTGCTGCTGGACGCCACCGAGCGTGAGCTCCCGCTGCTCAGGGCGGGGCGGATCGTGACCTTCAAATCGAGCGCGTATCCGGACGACACCTTCGATGCACGGATCGACGCCGTTTCCGACTTCATCGACCCGCAGTCCCGGACGATCAAGGTGCGCGGCTCGGCGGCGAACGAGGACCGTCGCCTGAAAGGCGAGATGTACGTCGTCGCGAGGCTCGAGGTGGCGGTGCGACCGGGCGTCTCGATCCCGGCGAAGGCGGTGTTCCTCCTCGGCAACCGGCACTTCGTGTTCATCGAGGAATCGCCCGGCCGGTTCCTCCGCGTCGAAGTCCACACCGAGGGCGAGGACGGCGGGGTCATCCCGGTCATCGCCGGCGTCGCGGCCGGCCAGAAAGTGGTGGTGGACGGGAGCCTCTTCCTGCAGCAGATCTTCGCTTCGAAGGCGAAGAATTGATTAAGCGCATCGTCAGCTTCGCGCTGCGCCAGTCGCACTTCGTGGTGCTCGGCACGGCGCTGTTCGTGGCGAGCGGCATCGCGGCGTTCAAGCAGCTCCCGATCGAGGCGTTCCCGGACGTGACCGACACCCAGGTGAACGTCATCACCCTCTTCCCGGGCCGGGCGGCGGAGGAGGTCGAGCGCCAGGTCACGATCCCGCTCGAGGTCGTGCTCGCCGGCATCCCGAACTCGGTGCGGATGTTCTCGCATACGCAGTTCGGCCTGTCGTTCCTCATCCTCACCTTCAACGACGCCGCCGACCCGTATTTCGCCCGCCAGCAGGTCGTCGAGCGGCTGCGCGAGGCCGACCTCCCGCCCGGCGTGCAGCCGGAGCTCGCGCCGCTCTCGACGCCGATCGGCGAGGTATACCGCTACCGGCTCAAGTCGGATATCCCGGACTCGCGCGAGCTGCGGACGCTCCAGGACTGGGTCGTGGTGCGGCAGCTCAAGCTCATCCCGGGCGTCGCCGACGTCGTGAGCCTCGGTGGCCTGATCAAGCAGTACGAGGTGAATCCCGATCTCGGCAAGCTCCGCGACTACAAGGTGACGCTGCACCAGCTCACCGAGGCGCTCAGTCGCGGCAACGCGAACGCGGGCGGCGGCTACACCGAGCAGGGCCGCCAGCAGTACCTCATCCGCGGCATCGGCCTGCTGCGCTCGGCCGAGGAGATCGGGAACATCGTCGTCGCCGAGCGAAACGGCGTCCCGGTGCTCGTGAAGCACCTCGCCGAGGTCACCGTCGGCAATGTGCCGCGGCAGGGCATCGTCGGCCAGGACGACGAGGACGACGTCACGAGCGGCATCGTCCTCATGCGCAAGGGCGAGAATCCGTCGCTCGTGCTCGACGCAGGTGAAGGCGAAAGTCGCCCAGCTCAACGACGCCGTCCTGCCGAAGCACGTGAAGATCGTGCCGTTCTACGACCGCACCTGGCTCATCGACCGGACGCTGCGGACCGTCTTCACCAACCTCGTCGAGGGCGCGCTGCTCGTCACCGCGGTGCTGATCCTCTTTCTCGGCAACCTGCGCGCGGCGTTCATCGTGGCGCTCGTGATCCCGCTCTCGCCTGCTCGCCACGTTCCTCGGGCTGACCTTCGTCGGCATCCCCGCCAACCTGCTGTCGCTCGGGGCGATGGACTTCGGGATCATCGTGGACGGTGCGGTGATCGTGGTCGAGAACGTGTTCCGGCGCCTGAGCGAGGGCGTCAACGATCGCGTGTCGCGCGTGCAGAAAGATGCTCGACGCCACCGTCGAGGTCGGCCGGCCCACGCTGTTCTCGATGCTGATCATCATCGCGGCGCACATCCCGATCTTCACGCTGCAGCGGCACGAGGGGCGCATCTTCGCGCCGATGGCGTGGTCGGTGACCTCCGCCCTGGTCGGCTCGCTCATCCTGTCGCTCACGCTGGTGCCGCTGCTCTGCCTGTGGCTGCTCCAGAAGAACCTCGCGCACGAGGAGCCGCGGATCGTCCGGTGGTGCAAGCGGGCGTACGAGCCGGTGCTCGCCTGGGCGCTCGCGCACCGGCGCGCGGTCATCGGCGGGGCGCTCGCAGCGCTCGCCGCGAGCCTCGCGCTGGTGCCGCGAGCTCGGCACGGAGTTCCTTCCGGAGCTGAACGAGGGCACGATCTGGATCAACGCGCCTTTTCCGCCCAGCGTATCGGTCAGCGAGGCGCGCGACATGACGCGGCGGATGCGCGAGCGGTTGCGCACCATCCCCGAGGTGAAGTCGGTGATGTCGAAGGCCGGCCGGCCCGAGGACGGCACCGACCCGAAGCTGATCAACATGGCCGAATTCCTGGTCGAGCCGAAGCCGGACGCCGAGTGGCGGCCGGGCCTGACCCGGCGCAGGCTCCTCGACGAGATGGAGCGCGTGCTCGAGGACCTGCCGGGCATCGACGCGTCGTTCTCGCAGCCGATCCGCGACAACGTGCTCGAGTCGATCTCGCAGATCGACGGCCAGATCGTGATCAAGGTGTTCGGCGAGGACCTCGGCGAGCTGCGCCGTCTCGCGCTGCAGACGCTCGAGGCGGTCAAGGACGTGCGGGGCGTGTCGCGTGCTTTCATCGACCGGCTCGGCGAGCTGCCGCAGATCCAGATCCAGATCGACCGCGCCGCGGCGGCGCGGTACGGCCTGAACGTCGCGGACATCGAGGACGTCGTCGAGACCGCGCTCGGCGGCAACGCGGCGACGCAGCTCTGGGAGGGCGAGCGGCGCTTCGCGGTGGTCGTGCGGCTGCGGGACATCGAGCGAACGTTCACGCGGATACAGGACGTGCTCGTGAGCGCGCCGACCGGCGCCTACATCCCGCTGTCGCAGGTGGCCGAGTTCCGCACGCTCTCGGGGAGCATGAACATCAGCCGCGAGAACGGCACGCGGGTACTCTCGATCGGCATCTTCATCCGCGACCGCGACATGGGCAGCGTCGTGGCCGACATGAAGCAGCGGGTGGCGGCGGCGGTCACGCTGCCGCCCGGCTACACGATGGCGTGGTCGGGCGAGTTCGAGAACCAGGAACGGGCGATGGGGCGGCTCGCGGTGATCGTGCCGCTGTCGGTGCTGATCATCTTCCTGCTGCTGTTCGACGCGTTCAAGTCGTTCCGGAGCGCGCTGCTCATCCTCCTCAACATCCCGTTCGCGCTGATCGGCGGGATCCTCGCCCTGCTCGCGACCGGGATTCCGCTGTCGGTGTCGGCGGCGATCGGGTTCATCGCGCTCTTCGGCCAGGCGGTGCTGAACGGCGTGGTGATGGTGTCCTACTTCAACCAGCTCCGGAACGCCGGCGCGAGTCCGCACGAGGCCGTGATGAAAGGTTCGCTCGTGCGCCTGCGGACCGTGCTGATGACCGGCCTCCTCGCGATGCTCGGGCTCGCGCCGATGGCGATCTCGACCGGCATCGGCTCCGAAACGCAGAAGCCGCTCGCGGTCGTGGTGATCGGCGGGCTGATCTCGGCGACGATCCTGACGCTGATCGTGCTGCCGACGCTCTATCTCGTGTTCCAGGAGCGCTTTCCGCACAAGCAACGGCGGCCGGCGGCCGCGCATCCCTAGCGTCGCGCGAATTCTTTGCCGGTGCGTCAGGGATTTGTCAGGCATGCGGGAGTACGGTATGTATGCTTCCTCTCAACTGGTCGAAACTCCTTGACGGCCCCACACGGGCCGTTTTCTTTGGGGGAACCGGTCCCTGTTCACCGGTTTGGTGCGCTCCGGAGATGGCCCGAGGCCGGCCACCGCCTTGTCCGCAACCTCCTGATTCGGCTATACTCCCGCGCCTTCGATCCGCCGGAGCTTCAATGCCGACCGTTCGCGTCAAAGAAAACGAGCCGTTCGAGGTGGCCCTGCGCCGCTTCAAGCGCACCGTCGAGAAGACGGGCCTCCTCACCGAGCTGCGCGCCCGGGAGTACTACGAGAAACCGACCCAGGCGAGGAAACGCAAGCTCGCCGCCGCGATCAAGCGGCATTTCAAGCGGCTCCGCAGCCAGCAGCTCCCGCCCAAGCTGTACTAAGGCGACCGAAGATTCAACCGCGAAGAGCGCCGGACGCCGAGCGTACCGGCGCTTTTGCATTTGACAGGCCATGACGCTCAAAGCCCGCATCACCGACGACATGAAGGCCGCCCTGAAGGCGAAGGACACCCGGCGCCTCGGCGCGGTGCGTCTCGCCCTGGCGGCGGTCAAGCAGCGCGAGGTCGACGAGCGGAAGGATCTCTCTGACGCCGAGGTAATGGCGGTGCTCGAGAAGATGATCAAGCAGCGCCATGACTCGATCCGGCAATACACCGCCGGCGGCCGCAAGGACCTCGCCGACCAGGAGCAGTTCGAGATCGACGTGCTCACGGCCTATCTGCCGGAGCAGGCGGCCGAGACCGAGATCGACGCCGTGATCGCCGCAGCGATCGCCGCCACTGGCGCGAAAGGCATCGCCGACATGGGGAAGGTGATGGGTCAGGTCAAGCCAAGGCTCGCCGGCCGCGCCGACATGGGCCAGGTCTCGGCGCGCATCAAAGCGCGACTGGCATAGGCGACTCGCGCATGCCCGCGCCGTTACGGGGGCATGCGGCGGACCCGGGGGGATTGCGAAGGGCCTGTGGCCTCCATTCGCGCGGTTTGCGTAATCCCCAGAATCGGCTATAAAGAAGATCAGCGGGCGCTGCGAACCAACGCCCGCTTCGTCGTAGAGAGCCCGCGGAAAGAAACGGGGCAGCTGGGTGTTCCGCCAGAGGAGCGACCGGAACGGTTCTTGCAGGGGCACGGCCTCATCGCTAGGTTCCGGCAAGTGGGTGAACGATCAAAGGGGGCCGCAACACCCTTTGGGATTGCCCCTGGGCGGCGCAACGCCCCGCGGGAGCGGGGTGTTGCGAAGGTCGTTGACGAGTGATCCCAGACGCCTTCAAACAGGATCTTCTCAACCGCGTCGACATCGTCGACGTGATCTCGGCGCGGGTGCAGCTCCGCAGGGGCGGCGCCAATTGGGTCGGGCTGTGCCCGTTCCATGGCGAGAAGACCGCGTCCTTCACGGTGAGCCAGGCGAAGCAGTTCTATCACTGCTTCGGCTGCGGCGCGCACGGCAACGCGATAAGTTTCCTGATGGAGTACGGCGGCCTCGGCTACGTCGAGGCGGTCAAGGAGCTTGCCGAGAGCGTCGGGCTCAAGCTTCCCGAGCTTCGCGGCGAGCGCACCGTGAAACCCGCCGCGGACGGCCCGGACCTCTACGAGCTGCTCGCTCGAGCGGCTCGGCACTACCGCGAGTGCCTCAAGGGCTCGCCGCGCGCGATCCAGTATCTCAAGGGCCGCGGCCTCACCGGCAAGACCGCCGCGCGATTCGGCATCGGCTATGCGCCGGCCGGGTGGCAGAACCTCGCCGCGATCTTCCCGCGCTACGAGGAGAAGGCACTCGTCGAGTGCGGACTCGTCGTCGAGAACGACGGCAAGCGCTACGACCGGTTCCGCGACCGCGTGATGTTCCCGATCCTCAGCCAGCGCGGCATCGTGGTCGGCTTCGGCGGGCGTGTGCTCGAGGGCGATGACGGTCCGGCTACGGGGGAAGGGAAGGGGCCCTCCGGTCCGAAATACCTGAACTCGCCGGAGACCCCGGTCTTCGAAAAGGGCCGCGAGCTCTACGCGCTGCCGCAGGCGCGCGACGCGATCCGCGCGGCGGGCCGCGTGCTCGTCGTCGAGGGCTACATGGATGTGGTGATCCTCGCCGAGCACGGCGTCGAGAACGCGGTCGCGACGCTCGGCACGGCGACGACGCCCGCGCACGTGCAAAAGCTCCTGCGTCAGGCGGAGGAAGTCGTCTTCTGCTTCGACGGCGATGCCGCCGGCCGGCGCGCGGCGTGGCATGCGCTCGAGGTGAGCCTCGAAGCGCTCTCCGACCGCAAGGCGGTCCGGTTCCTGTTCCTGCCGGCCGAGCACGATCCCGACAGCTACGTGCGCGCGCACGGCCGCGAGGCGTTCGAGCGCGAGCTGAAGGCGTCGCAGCCGCTGTCGGCATTCCTGCTCGCGACGCTCACTGCCCGCGTCGACCTCTCGTCGCTCGAGGGCCGTTCGCGTCTGATCGCCGACGCGAAGCCGCTGTTGAAGCGGATCGCGGCGCCGGCGCTCCGCGTCCAGCTCGTGAAAGCGCTCGCCGAGGCAGCGGCGATGGCACCGGTCGAGGCGGCGCGGCTGCTCGAGGTACGCGACGGAACGATCACCAATTGGGGGCGCCCGGCGCCGCAGCGGGCGGACCGGACGGCGCTCGCGATCGATGCCAGAGTCGAGCGGGAGCTGACCGCCTGCCTGCTCGCCGCGCCGGAGCTGGCGAAGGACCTCGATTTCAGCTGCCTCGACACCTCGCGGCCCGAGGCGAGCACCGTCGGAGAGCTGGCCACCTTCCTTCAGAGCCGGCCCGAGGTCGGGAACGTGGCGGGGGTGCTCGAGGCGTTTCGCGATTCGGCCCACGAGCGGAACCTGGCGGCCGCCGAGCGCGTCTTACTCGAGTTGCAGCTGGATCGCGATGCGGCCACTGCGGTCTTTCGAGACGCCCAACTTAACCTTCTGAATCGCCTCAGGAAAGCGCGTCACTCGGCGCTCGCCGAGCGGGTGCGCGCGGGCCTCGCGACCGATGCCGAGCGCGCCGAATACGTGCAGCTCTCCGGGGCCCGGACGGCTTTGAATTCGCGTCCCGAGCCCTCACCTAACTCGCTATAATCACCGGCTTTTTTTCCTCCTACCGCCCCCGAGGAACGACCCACATGGCAAAGAAACCCAAAGCGAAATCGCGCGACACCGAGCAGGCGAGGCGCAAGGCCGCCGTCAAGGCGCGTCCCGCCGCCCGGTCGAAGCCCGCAGGCGCCGCGAAAGCGAAGGCGCCGGCGCGCACGAAGCCGTTCGCCAAGGCGAAGCCGAAGTCGGTCGCGAAGGCGAAGGCGGTCGTCAAGCCGAAGCAGCTCACCAAGCTCAAGGCGCTCGCGAAAGCGCGAACCGAGGTCCCGGCCAAGTCGGTCGGCAAGGAGCGGCCGGGTACGCGCCCCGACCAGCTCAAGGAAGCGGTCAAGGCCAAGCTCGCGACGCCGAAGAAGGGCGAGCCGATCCAGCGTCTCAAGGTCAACCGCGCCAAGGCGCGGGAAGCCGAGCGCGCCCTGATCGCCGCGGCCGCCGCGCGGCCCGAGGATGCCGAGGCGCGCCGGATGCGCCTCAAGAATCTCATCAAGCTCGGCAAGGAGCGGAGCTACCTCACCTACGCCGAGATCAACGACCACCTGCCCGACGTCGTCGACGCCGAGCAGATCGAATCGATGATCTCGACGTTCAACGACATGGGCATCCAGGTGTTCGACGAGGCGCCGGATGCCGAGACCCTGCTCATCACCGAGAACGCCCCGACCGCCGCCGCCGACGAGGACGCGGAGGAGGAGGCCGAAGCCGCGCTCGCCACGGTCGACCCCGAGTTCGGCCGCACGACCGACCCGGTGCGCATGTACATGCGCGAGATGGGCTCGGTCGAGCTCCTCACCCGCGAGGGCGAGATCGAGATCGCGAAGCGCATCGAGGACGGCCTGAAGCAGATGATCATGGCGATCTCGGCGCTGCCGACGACGATCGTCGACATCCTCGATCTCGCCGACAAGGTGAAGCGCGAGGAGATGCGGATCGACGAGCTGGTCGACGGCCTGGTCGACCCGAACGCGAAGGACGAGCCGCCCCGGGAGATGGTCGATGAGGCCGAGCTCGAGGAGGAGGAGGAAGAAGGCGAGGACGGCGACGACAGCGCCGCGATCAGCGCGAGCCTGCTCCAGCTGAAGGAAGACGCGCTCGAGCGCTTCGGCAAGATCCACCGCCTGTTCGAGAAGCTCAAGATCGCGCTCGTCAAGCACGGTCACCGCAGCAAGGAGTACGTCAAGGTCCGCGAGCAGATCTCCGCGGAGCTGATGCTCGTGCGCTTTACCGCGCGAACGATCGAGAAGCTGTGCGACGCGGTGCGCGCAATGGTGGACACCGTGCGCCGGCACGAGCGCAAGATCCAGGTGCTGTGCGTGGAGAAGGGCAGCATGCCCCGCCCGCACTTCATCAAGGTGTTCCCGGGCAGCGAGACCTCCCACCGCTGGATCAAGAACGAGATCGCGGCCGCGCGGGTGTACTCGAGCCAGCTCGCGCGCTACGAGCCCGACATCCTCGAGGAGATCACCAAGCTCGGCGACATCCAGAAGAAGATCGGCATCCCGCTCAAGGACCTGAAGGACATCAACAAGCAGATGTCCACCGGCGAGGCGAAGGCGCGGCGCGCGAAGCGGGAGATGACGGAAGCCAACCTGCGGCTGGTGATATCGATCGCGAAGAAGTACACCAACCGGGGGCTCCAGTTCCTCGACCTCATCCAGGAAGGGAACATCGGCCTCATGAAGGCGGTGGACAAGTTCGAGTACCGCCGCGGGTACAAGTTCTCGACCTACGCGACGTGGTGGATCCGGCAGGCGATCACGCGCTCGATCGCCGATCAGGCGCGCACGATCCGCATCCCGGTGCACATGATCGAGACGATCAACAAGATGAACCGGATCAGCCGCCAGATCCTGCAGGAGACCGGGCAGGAGCCGGATCCGGCGACGCTCGCCGCGCGGATGGAGATGCCCGAGGAGAAGATCCGCAAGATCCTCAAGATCTCCAAGGAGCCGATCTCGATGGAGACGCCGATCGGCGACGACGACGACTCGCACCTCGGCGATTTCATCGAGGACACGTCCACGGTCGCGCCGAACGACGCCGCGATGTACGCGTCCCTGCGCGAAGTGACGAAGGAGGTCCTGGACTCGCTCACGCCGCGCGAAGCGAAGGTGCTGCGGATGCGCTTCGGCATCGAGATGAACACCGACCACACGCTGGAGGAGGTCGGCAAGCAGTTCGACGTGACGCGCGAGCGCATCCGGCAGATAGAAGCGAAGGCGCTGCGGAAGCTGCGCCACCCGTCGCGGTCCGAGCGGCTGAAGAGCTTCCTGGACAATTCGTAGCCGATCGGACGCGCGGCTGCGGCGGTGCAGGCCAACTTCGGCGCCTCGGGGCCGCAGTCGAGTCAGGGCTAGAGCCCGGCCGCAACCACAACAACCGATGCAGCGTCGGGCAAGCTGACGCGACGTTCTGACAGACGCCCCGCACGCGGGGCGTCTGTCTTTTCGCGGGGGTTGGCGGAGTGAGAAGATAGCCGGATGCCCGACTTCGACCACGATCTGTTCATCATCGGCGCCGGCTCCGGCGGCGTCCGTGCCGCCCGGATCGCCACGGGCTTCGGAGCGCGCGTCGCGATCGCGGAGCACGACCGGGTCGGCGGCACCTGCGTCATCCGCGGCTGCGTGCCGAAGAAGCTGCTCGTCTACGCGGCGCACTTTCGCGAGGACTTCGAGGACGCGGCAGGCTACGGCTGGACGCTCCCCGGCACGGCGTTCTCGTGGCCGAAGCTGATCGCGAACAAGAACGCCGAGATCGCGCGGCTCGAGGGCATCTATGCCGGGCTCCTGGAACGGGCCGGCGTGAAGGTTCTCCGCGGCACGGCGCGCGTCGTCGGGCCGAACGAAGTCGAGCTCGACGGTCGGCGGCACACCGCGAAGTACATCCTGGTGGCGACCGGCGCGGCGCCGTGGTTGCCGCATCTCCCGGGGATCGAGCACGCGATCAGCTCGAACGAGGTGTTCGAGCTCCCCGAAATGCCGCGCCGTGTGGTGGTGGTCGGCGGCGGCTACATCGCCGTCGAGTTCGCCGGCATCTTCAACGGGCTCGGTGCGGAGGTCACCCTGTCGTACCGGGGCGAGCAGATCCTGCGCGGCTTCGACGACGACGTCCGCCGCCACGTCGCCGAGGAGATGACGAAGAAGGGCGTCCGCATTCTCCTTCGCAACGATGTCGAGCGGATCGACCGGCAGCCGGACGGCTCGCTGAAGGTGGGCTTTCTGGCGGACGAGGGGCCGGGCCGTTTCGACGCCGTGCTGCATGCGACCGGTCGAGCGCCGAACACCCGCGATCTCGGCCTCGAGACGGCCGGCGTCGAGCTGGGCGAGGGCGGCGAGGTGATCGTCGACCGGTTCTCGGCGAGCACGGCCCCCAGCGTCTACGCGGTCGGCGACGTTACGGACCGGATCAACCTCACGCCGGTGGCGATCAGGGAAGGGCACGCCGTCGCGCTGACGCTCTTCGGCGGCCAACCCACGCCGGTCGACCACATGGACGTGCCCACCGCGGTGTTCAGCCAGCCTCCGGTGGGGACGGTGGGGATGACCGAGGCCGAGGCGAGGGAGCGCTTCGCCGCGATCGACGTCTACAAGGCCGCGTTCCGCCCGCTGAAGGCGACGCTATCGGGCCGCGACGAACGGACGTTGATCAAGCTGCTCGTCGATGCCGCGAGCCAGCGCGTCGTCGGCGCGCACATGGTCGGATCCGACGCGCCCGAGGTGATCCAGGGCGTCGGCATTGCAGTGAAGGCCGGGCTCACGAAGGCGCAGTTCGACGCGACGGTCGGCATCCATCCGACCGCGGCGGAAGAGTTCGTGACGCTGCGGGACAAGTTCATCGCCCCGGCGTAAGCCCGGCCAGGAACGGCGTCAGCCGTACGGCCCGGATCCGCCCGGATTGAAGTCCTCCGGGGTGACGACGCGGAGATGAAGGCGTCAATCGAGCCGCGCTCCGGTGAACCTGATCACCGGTCCCCACCGCGCCGATTCGCGCGCGATCAGCTGCCCGAACTGCTCCGGCGTCCCGCCGCCCGCCTGGATCCGGTTGCGGACGAGGATCTCGCGCACGTCCGGCGCGGCGAGCGCGTCGTTGATCTCCCTGTTGAGCCGGAGCACGATCTCGCGCGGCGTGCCGGCCGGGGCGAGGATGCCGTTCCAGCCGTCCGAGTCGAAGCCCGGCAGACCCGTCTCGGCGACTGTCGGCACATCGGGCATCAACGGGAAGCGCTGGAGGCTCGACATTCCGATCAGCTTCACCCGCCCGCTCTGGACGTGCGGCAGCAGCACCGCGGGCGGGAGAAATGCCGCCTGGACGTCGCCGCTCGCCACCGCCGTCGCCGCGGGGACGGCGCCGTTGTACGGGATGTGAACGATGAACACCTTGGCCTCGGCCTTGAGGAGCTCCATCGTGAGGTGCGCGCCGCTGCCGTTCCCGAGCGATGCGTAGTTGAGCTTCCCGGGCTGTCTGCGCGCGGCTTCGATGAACTCCGTCACGTTCGAGATGCCGCTTTCGGCGCTCACGCCGAGCACGAACGGCTGCCCGCCCATCAGGATGACGGGCGTGAGGTCCTTCTGGACGTCGTACGGGAGCTTCGAGTAGAGGTGCGGCGCATACGCGAGCGGCCCGTTGAAGCTGTAGATCAGCGTGTAGCCGTCGGGCGCCGCCTTCGCGACCTCGCCGACGGCCACCGTGCCGCCGACCGCCGGCCGGTTCTCGACGATGACCGGTTGCCCGAGGCGGTCGCGCAGCTTCTCCGCCACCGCGCGGGCCGGGATGTCGAGCGAGCCGCCGGCGACGCCCGAGACGACGAGCCGGACCGGCTTCTGCGGCCAGGATTGCGCTGCCGCTGCGGCGGCGCCGACCGCCAGCGCGAACGCGAGTGCAAATCGAAGTCCGTTGCTCATGCCTCCTCCTCCTGCGGGTTGCCGAGGATAGCAGCCGCGCGCCTCGGCTCTCGCCACCGCGTCGACGAGGAACCGTTCGCCGCGCTGCGAGCGAGCGCGATCGGGTCGAGCGCCGGGAGTTCGAGAGGGAGCTGCACGGGGCCACCAGAAACGAAAAAGCCCGGTCGCCCGGGCTTTCAAGGGAAGCGGGACTAGCCCCGCTTCAGAGCGGCTTGATGTTCGAAGCCTGCTTGCCTTTGGCGCCGTCCGTGATGTCGAACGAGACGCGCTGGTTCTCTTTCAGGGTCTTGAAACCTGCACCCTGGATCTGCGAGAAGTGAGCGAAGACGTCCTTGCTGCCGTCATCGGGCTTGATGAAGCCGTAACCTTTTTCCTCGCTGAACCATTTCACGATACCTGTGCTCATTGCGTGACTTTCCTTGCCTAGATGAATTGATTGATGGCCTTGCGGCCCGCTTGCGAGAACTCAAGGGAAATGACGTTAGACCTGAGGTACCGCGGATTGCGGCATCGACTGACCAGCGGCTTTCGGACTTGAGGTTTCTTGCAGGGCGCTATATACCGCCTTGCCCGCAATCGGTCAAGGGTTTTCTGGCGCCCTCGGCAGAGCACGCGGCGCGCGCGGGGCGCCCCGTCGGCGGCAGTAGAATCGCGTCGCGGGCCTGTAGCTCAGTCGGTCAGAGCAGGGGACTCATAATCCCTTGGTCCCTGGTTCGAATCCAGGCGGGCCCACTCGAATCAATAGCTTGCGTGCTCAAGGGATTTTTCGGGCAAGGCTGTGCCGTAGATGTGACTGGAGTTGCGCCGAAGCTCTGTACATACGCGACCAAGTGCGATGTTCCGAGGTGCGCGTACCGCCTCACCGTACGCTCGGCGTACTCCGATAGCGGTATTCGTCGCCCGTCGACCACGATGTAAACGGTGTTCGACCGGTTGCGCGTTTGTGTCTTCTTGTCTGCCCATCGGACGTTGCCAACGACGTAACCCTTGCTGCCGTCGATCCTGTCCAGAGTATGGGCGCGCGTCGGTCGGGGCCCGACAAGTCGAAGGAAATCGCCAAAGTCCCTAGAGGCGAGGTCGAACTCGAGTCCCAGTTCCTTTGCCCGCGTCTTCGCGTTCTTCCACGTGTTGTACGTCGTCTCTTGAGGCGGAGATCAGTCGCCGAGAGCGTTTCCGCGTCTGCCTCGTGCTGCGCCGGCACGGGTACCACATATAGAAGAGGCTTACTCATCGGACATCTCCTTCTCAAGAGCGGCACGACGGCAGCGAACCCCGGTTTGATCATGTCCGGCAATTTGCCGTACGATGGCGGTTGGAGGGCCAGGTATGCCGAACGCCACCACGCAAGCCGCTCGAGCGCGCGCCCGAACGCGGAGCAAGACGCGCCACCGCGCGCTCGCCAAACCCCGCGCGAAGGCGCCGCCGAAGAGAAAGTCCGCCCGGCTCGAGGCGCGGATCCATCCCGAGCTCCGGGCATTGATCCAGCGCGCCGCCGACCTCGAGGGCCGAAAGGTCACCGAATTCGTGACGACGGCCCTGCAGACTGCCGCACAACGCGCCATCGCCGAGTCCCAGGTGCTGCGCATCGCCGCCGCCGATCAGCTTCGGTTCGCCCAGGCGTTGATCGCCCCGCCGGCGCCTACGCCCGCGCTCAAGCGCGCGTTCGTCCGCCGGCGCACGCTCATCGCTGACAGTTGAGCGACGGATTTCGCATCGAGGCGCTCGCACCGCGGCACGAGCGGTCAGCGTTCGACTGCGGTGTCGAGCCACTCAACCGCTACTTCCGCCAGCAGGTCACCCAGGACATCCGGCGCCGCGTCACGGCATGCTTCGTCGCTGTTGCAGAGGGCCGCGGTGAGCTCGCCGGGTACTACACACTCGCTTCAGCGAGCGTCGCCCTCGCCGAGCTGCCGGAAGACATCGCGAAGAAGCTGCCTCGCTACCCCACCGTCCCGGCGGTACGGATGGGGCGTCTCGCCATCGCACGCGCATTTGCCGGGCAGGGTTTGGGGGCTACCCTGCTCGCCGATGCGCTGACTCGATCGCTGCGGGCCGAGATTCCCGCCTTCGCGCTCATCGTGGACGCGAAGGACGAGCAGGCGGCGGCGTTCTACCGCCACCACGGCTTCCTCGCGCTACAGAGCGACCCGCTAACGCTTTTCCTGCCTCTGGCAACTGCGTCACGCCTCGCCAGTCGTTGAACACCCGAGTGACTCGCTTAGCGTGGAATGCGTTCCGCAGATCCGTCGCGGCGCCTTCGCAGTTCGCCGCAGACACGGCGCCTTCGCTAACTCTCGGCGCTCTCCGTGAGGGCCGATACGAACAACAGATCCTGGCCGCGCATCCCAGCCGTTTCCGACCCAATCGCCGTCGCCGCACCTGGGCATCCTCGCAGTGCGAGAGCTCGCCGCTGCGCACGTATTCGCCGAATCGGGTCGGCAACGCCGCTGAAGTAGCTCCTGTGCGCCGCGCCTCTCACGCCGCTGCGTCGAAGCGCGCTCGGGCGGCGTCGTCGGCTGCGGCGCACCACCGCACCCAGGCTGTGATCTCCGGCCAGAGGCGCGCGTGCGCCTGCGGACCCACGAGGGGTCCGATGTGCTGGAGGGATACGCCGACGTCTCCTTCGTAGTGGAGGAGCGTCTTGTCGCCGCTGCCCGCCGCCTCGAGGAAGGGCAGCACCGTCGCGGGCGGCACGATCTGACAGCGCGGGTCGACCACGCAAAGCAGCGGCGCGGTGACCTGAGACGGCGCAGCGGGCCGGCCACCGACGGTGAGCGTGCCGCAGACGAACGCGTCGTCGCGGGCGATCTGCCCGGCGAGATCCGCGAGCAGTCGGCCAGGGAGCGGGAACTCGTCGAGCGTCCAGCGCTCGACGCGCACATGCGTCGCGAGCGCCTCGGGCGTGGCTAGGCTCGCGGCAAGGTCGAGCAGCCGATCCAGGCCGAACGTGGCCGGCGCGGCCCGGAAGCTCGCGGCCGATAGAAAGGAGCCGGGCACCGACACGGGCATTTCCGCATCGGGCAACCCTTCGGTCATCGCGCTGAAGATGCCGACGCCGCGCTCGAAGTGGAGCGGCGTCGCGAGCAGGCCCAAGCCGCGCACGCGCTCGGGGTACAGCGCGGCGAAGACCGCAGCGAACAGGCCGCCAAGCGAATGGGCGAGCAGCACCGCCCGGTCGATGCCCGCCGCGTCCAGCGCCTCGCGGATCAGGCGATCGGCGTAGTCGGCGAGCCCGAACGGCTCCGCGGTCCGCTCCCAGTCGAGGAGATGGACCGATGCGCCGGCGGCGAGGAGGCGACGGACCGCGCTCGCCTCGGGGGCGAGGTCCCAGATGTAGGAACGCTTGATCGGCGCCGGCACGATGACCACCGCCGGCCCCGGTCCGGTCCCGGTGCCGTAGCGTCGCAGGCTCACCCCCGGGCTGCGGAAGATCGTTTCGTATTGCGCCTCGATCGGCCCGAGACCGAGGGCGTCGAACGCCATCCCCTGGATGCGGCGGGCGTTGTCGAGCGCCTCGAAGAGCGCCCAGCTTGCGTAGTCGTTGGTCATTGCAGAAAACCGATGCCGCGAGCGCGGACGTGCGCTCGTGTACCGCCGTGTCGATGCAGCAGTCTGACCGGAAAGATGCCGGCGGGGTTGATCACCGTCAACGGGCGGTCGCCTCGACTCGCTATCGTCGATCCGCCGGTTCGGACGCGGGGAAACATGAAACCGAGGGATGGCACTTTGGACCTGATCGGGGCCGCGGAGGCGCGCACCGTCCCGTGAGGATGTCGGTGCATTCGAGCGTCCTCGGAATTGTGGCCCTAGCGCGAGGCCGATGTCACGCTGCCCAGCGCCATCTCCGGTGCGTCGCTCGCGGCGCGGCTCGGATTCCTGTCCGGTAGCAGGAAGTGCGAGAGCGCCGGGATCAGCACGAGCGCGCCGAGCATGTTCCACAGGAACATGAACGTGAGCAGGATGCCCATGTCGGCCTGGAACTTGATTGGCGAGAACGCCCAGGTGATCACACCGGCGGCGAGCGTGATCCCGACCAGCGCGACCACCTTGCCGGTGAACTGCACCGCGTGCTTGTAGGCCTGCTTCAAGGGAACTCCGGCGCGCTGCTGCGCGAGCTGAACCGACAGCAGATAGAGCGCGTAATCGACTCCAATGCCGACGCCGAGCGCGATCACCGGCAGGGTCGCGACCTTCACGCCCATGCCAAGGCCGACCATCAGCGCTTCGCACAGGACTGACGTGATCGCGAGCGGGACGACGGCGACCATCACCGCACGCCAGCTGCGGAACGTGACGAAGCAGAGCAGGATGACGGCGCCGTACACATAGAGCAGCATCGTGCGGTTCGCCTGTCGGACGACGCTGTTCGTCGCCGCCTCGATGCCGGCGCTTCCCGCGGCGAGCAGGAACTGGCGATCGGGCGTGCTGTGCTCCTGCGCGAACTGCTCGGCGGCCTTGAGGACGCGGTCGAGCGTCTCGGCCTTGTGGTCGGTGAGATAGGCGATGACCGGCATCACCGAGCAGTCGCCGTTGAACAGATCGGGGTTGTTCACGCTTGCCTGCTGGGCGGCGTAGTTCAGGGTCTCCTGGTTGCGCGCGAGGGTGAGCCACTTGGGGCTGCCTTCGTAGGCGCCGGCGGTGATCAGCCTGACCGCGTCCGGCAGCGAGACCGTCGCCTGCACGCCGGGGATATGCTGCAGCGTCCACGCGAGCCGGTCTGCCTCGACCAGCGTCTGCTCCTTGAGGCAGCCTTCGGGCCCCGTCTTGACGATGACGGCGAACTGATCGCTCGACAAGGCGTAGTGGTCGGTGATGTACGCGTTGTCCACGTTGTAGCGCGAGGAGCCGCGCAGCTCGGGCGCGCCCGGATCGAGGTCGCCGATCTTGAGGTTCAGGCTCACCGCGAAGCCCGCGACCGCGAGCGCGGCCGCGCAGGCGATCGCGCCGACCGCGTAGCGCCGCTCGGTGAAGCGGTCGAGGAAGTTCCACAGCCGGCCGAGACCCTGGCCGCGCGTCTCTTCGCGCTCCTCCACCAGGCTGCGCTGCGCGGCCGACGGGCTGACGCCCGTGTACGACAGCAGCACCGGCAGCAGGATCAGGTTCGTGAAGATCAGCACCGCCACGCCCACGCTCGCGGTGAGCGCGAGATCCTTGATGACCGGAATGTCGATGACGACGAGCACGGCGAACCCGACCGCGTCAGCCAGCAGCGCCGTCATGCCGGCGAGGAAGAGGCGCCGGAACGTGTAGCGCGCGGCGACCAGCTTGTGCGTGCCGCGGCCGATGTCCTGCATGATGCCGTTCATCTTCTGCGCGCCGTGCGACACGCCGATCGCGAACACCAGGAACGGCACGAGGATCGAGAACGGGTCGAGCTCGAAGCCGAGCACCGACACGAGGCCGAGCTGCCAGATGACGGCTATCAGCGAGCATCCGATCACGAGCAGCGTGCTGCGGATGCAGCGGGTGTACGCGTAGATGATGATGGCCGCGATCAGCGCCGCGACGGCGAAGTACGCCATCACCTGTGCGAGACCTTCGATCAGGTCGCCGATCAGCTTCGCGAAGCCGATGATGCGCACCTTGACCTGGCCGGTCTCCTTGCCGCGCACGTTGCTTTCGAGGTCCTTCGACAGCTCGTACTTTGCGCGGACGTTATCCTCCAGCAGCCGGGAGAACCCGCGGTAGTCGAGCCGCGCGCCGGTGCGCGGATCGCGGTCCGCGAGCGGCACGAAGATCATGCTCGACTTGAGATCGTTGGCGATGAGGCTTCCGGCCGACGGCGAGCGCGCGATGTTCGCGCGCAGCTGCTCGGTGGCGCCGGCCGATCCGTCGTAGCGGTCCGGCATCACGGGGCCGCCCTGAAAGCCTTCCTCGGTCACCTCGGTCCAGCGGATCGCCGGTGTCCACAGCGACTTGACCCATGCGCGATCGATCCCGGGCGTGAGGAAGATCTCGTCGTTGACCTGCTTCAGCACCTCGAGGTAGTGCTTGTCGAAGATGTCGCCCTGCGTGTTCTCGACGACCACGCGGATCGAGTTCCCCAGCCCGCGCAGGTCGTTCTTGTGCTCGAGGTAGTTCCTGATGTACGGGTGGCCCTGCGGGATCATCTTCTCGAAGCTCGCGTTCAGCACGAGCATTGTGATCCCGCAATAGGCGAGGACGACGGTGGCGAGCGCGCATGCGATCACCACGGCGAGCCGGTTGTTGAAGATGACGCGCTCGACGAAGGTTCCGGACTTCGGGTCGAAGTCCCTCGCGTCCTTCACGACGGGCATCGCGTCGAGGTTGTGGTCGACGGCGGCCATTTCGATTTCTCCGTGGTGCGGTCGTTGTCAGGGCAGCTGCGACGCCCGCACGCCGCGAGGCCCGGTGACGACGATGCTCTTGGCGTCGAGGGCGACGACCGCTGCTGCCGGCGCGGGACGATCGGCCGCGACGGGCGCGAACGTCGAGCCGGAGTCGGAGGACACGAGAACGTGCCCCGCCTGGCTCACGAGCACGATGCGGCCGTCGGGCGTCAGCGTGCCGCCCGTCAAGTTGACCGGAATCCGCGTCTCGACCTTCTGCCACGAGGCGCCGCCGTCCGTCGTCCGGTACGCATTGCCCCGCAGCCCGAACAGGAGCACGGTTCCCGGTTTGCCGGTGATGGCGAAGTAGGTCCCTTCGTAGGGGGTTGGCACGGCGCGGAAGCGCTGCGCCTTCGCATCGAGCTTCAGCACGATGCCTTGCTCGCCTGCGGCATAGAGATCGTCGCCGATGCGACGGACGGCATAGAGGTGGTAGCGCTTCGGATTGTCGGTCCGATCGAACCACGGAACCCAGTGCTTGCCGCCGTCGCCGGTGCGGAAGACGAGATTGAACACACCGACGACGTAGCCGACGTTCTCGTCGTCGAACCAGACATCGAGGAACGGCTTGTCGGCACCTTCCGCAGCGAAGCGTTTCGCTTCATCGAGCAGCGTCGCCGCGTCCGGTCTTGCTTCGCCGTGCTTTTCGTAGTGATCGACCATTGCCTGCGCGGCATCCCGACCGTCGATCTGCTTCACCCAGGTTGCGCCGCCGTCGCTCGTCGCGAGGACGACGCCGCCATGCCCGACGGCCCAGCCCTTCTTCGAGGTGGGGAAGTGCACCGCCACCAGATCGACACTGACCGGGACGCTCGCCTGCGTCCAGCTCCGGCCGTGATCGTCCGAATAGAGGATGTGCCCGCGCTGACCGACGACGACGACGCGGTTGCCCGCGACGGCGGCGCCGTTCAGGATCCGCTGCGAGGCGAGCGGGCTCGTCTGCGAAGGCGCGTCGAGCACGTCGACATAGGGTGCGCTCGAGGCGCTCGGCGCGACGAGCAGGGCGAGCGCCGCGAGCAACGGTGCGAGATGGCGCATGTTCATGGCATCTTCCTCCGGCGTGATCGAGCGCGCTTCCGGCGAGTCGGTCAGCGAATGCCCGAACCGGCGAGCGAGTCGGCCGTCCACTCGGTCGGGGTCAGCGGCTCGATGTAGCGGACGCCGCCTGTTTCCGACACGAGCCCGAGCACCGTGTACGAGCCGGCGATCAGGTCGTAGAACACGTTGCAGTCTCCGAACACGGCCGCTTCGTCATAGGACGGCGTCAGGAAGTTGAAGCCGGCGCGGAAGTAGTTGCCGCGGGCGTCGTAGGCATCGGTCGCGACCGCGATCCACGTGTCCTCGTCGATGTAGAAGCGCCGCGTCGCGTAGATGTGCCGGCTGTCGGGCTTGAGCGTCGCCTCGACGACCCACACCCGGTGCAGCTCCCAGCGGGCGGCGTCCGGGTTGACGAACTGCGGCTTGAGGACGTCGTCGATCTTCGTGTTGTAGACGAGCTTGTAGGTGTTGTACGGCACGACGATCTCCTTCTTGCCGACGAGCTTGAAGTCGTACCGGTCCATCTTGCCGTTGTACATGAACGCGTCGTCGTACGTCGTCATGCCCGAGGTGACCGGGCTCGGCGTGTCGTACGCGATGTCGGGTGCGAGCTTCACGCGCCGCTGCCCTGGCAGGTACTGCCACGCGCGCCGATTGCCATTGGTGTAGGTCAGCGGGTCGTGCACGAGGAGGCCTTCGCCCGCGCGACGCGCCGGACCCTTGTAGTCCAGACGTAGCATGTAGTAGATGTCGGACGATGTCTTCGTCGGGTCGTAGTACGGGTACTGGTTGGTGTTGATCGTCTCGGTGGACAGCGCCGGCCTGCCGCTCGCGTCCACCGTGAAGGTGCGGGCCCTGAACTGGTACGTGAAGCCGGCGTAGCGCGTCAGATGGTTCCACATCACCTCGTGGCCGTCCTTGGGGATCGGGAACGGCACGCCGCCATAGGCGTTCGAGAGGCCGATGCCGCCCTCGGTCGTCTTGGCGCGGGTCGCGTTCTTCAGCGTGTTGTCGGCCACGAACTTGTTGATCGCCGCCGTGCGATGCGTCGGATAGACGTCGACGCGGAACGCGGGATAGCGCTTGAGAAGCTCCTTGGTGCCCTCGGTCAGCTTGTCGGCGTACTTGTCGATGCTCTTCGCATCGATCGAGTACAACGGCTTCTCAGTCGCGAACGGATCCGGACGGATGCCGTCGCCCTTCTTGAAGGCAGCTGGCGAAGTGGTGAGCCCGCCGGTGTACTCGGGAATCGTGCCGTCCTTGTTGCCGGCCTTCTCGGCGCCGATCGGCGTGAGGTTGCTGCCGAGCTTGCTTCGCCTCTTCGGCGGTCACCGCGGCGAGCGCGCCGCCGGCGAATGCGGCGAGGGTCGCCGCGATCAGGGTCCGTCTGAACATGTCTCGATTCTCCTTTGACAGATGGTGTTAGAAAGTGGTCTTGAACGTCATCGCGACGAATCCGCGGTCCGACAGTGCTGCCGGCACGCCGTTCTCGACGCTCATGTTGCCGTTCGCGTCGGTCGAGTAGTCGCCGTAGAAGCCGACGTACTTCAGGTCGACGCGGTATTTCTGATAGATGTCGAACGCAATCCCGGCGCCCCATTGCCCCGCGCCCTTGCTGCCGCCGGCGGTCACCGCCGAGTTGCCCGAGATGCCCTGCGCCCAGCTGAGCGGCATCAGCAGATCGACGCCGGGGAATACCTGGAACCAGGTCGGGGTGAAATTGATCGCGAGGCCGAAATAGTTCTTGGACACGCGGTCGATGGCGGAATAGCCGGAGCGGCCCCTGAACACCGCCTCGTTCTGCGTCACCTTGGCCCAGTTGTTCCAGGTGAGCTCAGCCAGCAGCGAGGCGGTGTCGAAGATCGGCGTCTTCGGCAGGACGCTCACGGCGTTCACCAGACCGTGCCAGGTGTCGCCGCGCGCGCCGGGCGTGTTGTGACTGGGGACCGCGTTGGTGGCAATCGACCCCGGCACGAGCGGAACGAAGCTGGCGGGCACGACCAACACCGGATCGCTCCAGAGCGGCATGTTCGTCCGATAGCTCAGCTCGGATCCGAAGCTGATCCCGGCGATGCTCTTCGAGAGGCTGAGGCCATACAGATTGATGTCGCTGCCGAAGGCGAGGTTGTATTGGCCCGTTTGGCCGAGCGCCAGCAGCGCCGGCACCGTGGTGGCCGCCGGGTTCACGAAGCACGTCGTCGGCGAGATCGGGGTGCCGCCCCGCGGCGCGCACGCCGCCGCCGGGACCGGGAGGACGCCCGGCGTGACGGCGACCTGCGGCAGGATGTCGGCCGACCGGCGGTAGTAGAACCCCAGCGTGCCGTCCAGCCACTCCGGACTCCACCGCGCCGACAGGCCCCAGTCGCCGCTGTTTTTCGGCTTTACGTCAGCCGCGTGGAACGCACGCAGCAGCGGCGGCGTGCCCGGAACGCCGGGGCCGGCGATCAGCGAGTCGGCGCCGAAGAGGAGAAAGTCCTGCGCGGCGAGGTAGCTGCCAGACTCGGGGATGCGCGCCTCCTCCCAATTGAAGAAGTACTGGCCCGCCACCGTCAGCTCTTCGAGCGGCTGCACCTGGAGCGTGATGCCGTTGCGCGGGCGGAAGATTTCCTTGGCCTCCGCGCCCGGGGTGGCGAGCGCCTTCCACAGATCGAGCGAATACTGGCCATAGGAGATGGCGTGGATTGCGCCGTTGCCGAGCAGGCTGTCGCCCCAAAAAACGGTGTGCTGGCCGACCTTGACGCTGACCGGCACCTTGCCGGCGCCGAAGACCTTGCCGGCGTCGAAGTTGGCGAAGGCGAAGGCGTCAAGCAGCTCGCCGGACGGCCCCTCGGCATAGCGCTGGGTCGTGTTGCTCAGGGCGACCGCCGGACGCCCGTTCACGAGCGTGTTGGAGGTCTGGGGCGAGTCGTTGTCAAGGCTGCCGTAGGCCGGGTCCCACCAGAAGGCGCCGCTCACGCGTAGCCCGTAGCTGCGCTTGAAGACCAGGTCGAACTCCGACAGGAGGTCGAAGCGGTTGAATACCCTGCCCTTGTCAAAGTTGCGGTCCCCGTCGTCGAAGTTGGGATTGCCGAGGATGGCCCGGTCCTGACCCTGCACGCGCGAGGCGAGGTTGTAGCGGATCGTGTTGTCCAACCGAATCTCCACATCCGGATTGCCGGTGTCGATCTCGAATGCCGCGGCGCCGCCGGCGGCGAGTGCGCCCATCGAAGCCAGCGCCGCGCCACGCCACCAACGCTTGCACTTTCTGCCTCTCTGTCGTTGCATGTTCTCCTGTCCTCCCAGTCTTGGCCGAGCTTGCTGCACGTGTCGCTTGTTGCAATCCCCAGAGTGCGCATGTTGCTTCAGTGCGGACCGCTGCGCCCCCGTCAGAACGGAGGGGCCTAATGCTTGCGTCGCAGGATCGCCACCGCCACCACGCCGCCGAGCCCGCCGTTGTGCTGCAACCCGATTCGAGCGCGGGCGACCTGGCGAGGGCCGGCTTCGCCGCGAAGCTGCAAGGTGAGCTCGCAGACTTGCGCGAGCCCGGTGGCGCCGGGCGCATTCCCAATCGAAAGCAGGCCGCCCGACGGCGAGACGACAACCTTGCCGCCGTAAGTGTTCGCGCCCGATCGGACGAACCGCTCGATGCCGTCCTCCGCGCAAAGGCCGAGCGCCGCGCAGGAGATCAATTCATCGCCGACGCAGCAGTCGTGCACTTCGGCGACGTCGATGTCCGCGGGATCGACACCTGCGCTTTCGTAGGCTTTCTCGGCCACGCGGCGCGTCGTGCCGTGGCCGGGCGCATCGAGCAGGTTCTGCCTCTCCGCGCCGGGGCCATCGTCGCCCTCGAGAACTTGAGCCGCGAGCAGCACGTCGTCGCGCAGTCCGTGGAGTGCCGCGAAGCGGGGCGTGCAAAGGACGACCGCCGCCGCGCCGCAGCTCGCACCGCTCATGTACGATCGGCGCAGGCGGCCCGTGACAAGCGGCTCCGCGAGCGCCCGCTCGAGCGACAGCGGATCGCGATGGAGCGCGTACGGATTGCGTGCCGCGTGCACGCGGGCCTTGACGGCGACGCGCGCGAAGGTCTCGTCGCCGATTCCCGTCCGGTCGGCGAGCCATTCGAGCTGAGCAGCGCAAAGCCGCACGACTTCGGGAGGCGGAGTCGTCGATTCCGTGGCCTCCTCGAATCCCACGGCGAGTGCGCACTTGGCTTCGCCGGAAAGCAGCGCCTGCCGCGCGTGGAACAGCGCGGCCGAGCCCGACGCGGCGCCGTTGCTGACGTTCGAGACTGCGATGCCGGTGAGGCCCGCGCGGGCGAGCGCGCGCTCGCCCGCGGACAAATCGCCGTGGACATGACTGGCGACCGCCTGATCGATGAGCTCGACGTCGATGCCCGCGTCGTCGAGCGCGTTGCGGATGGCGCGTTCCGCAATGCCGCTTGCGTTCGAGCCAGTGGCCACGAACGGCACCATGCCCACGCCGGAAACGACGACCCGCTCTGCCATGTCTTCGTAATCCTCGACGTTCGCCGGCAGCGGAGGCGGGAGCCTCTCGATTTGGCCGGCATCGAGGGGGAATGTAGCGGCGGGCGAGCTTGCGCGCCCCCGCCGAGGAGGAGGGGACGGGGGGGTCGGCGGAGAGGGAGCGCGCGCTCCGCGGGCGAAGCGTGGATGGCCCGCCGGGTTACCTAAATCTGTTCGGGCCGCAGCGCCGCCATGCTCCTTGGGCATGGTCACGCGGACCCAGCCGCCGCGGGCGACGGCGTCGCAGAATTCGCTGGGCCAGCGCCTGTGGGTGGCGAAATGCTCCTAGGCGATGAGCTTGGCGGTGTCCAGCACGGCGTCGAAGACCTCGCGCGAGTGCTCCTGGTAGCGGGGCGCGAGACGAGCTCCCCCGTGTCGAGAAACTCGTAGAGCAGGAATGCCAGGTCGCGGTCGTTGATCAATGTCGTCATGCTCACATCCAGCTCAGGATCTGGCCGCCATCCACCGGCAGGGCAACGCCGGTGATGTACCGGCCCGCATCGGAGGTGAGGAGCAGCAGCGCCCCGTCGAGGTCGTCCGGCTTGCCGAAACGGCGCTGCGGAATGCGCTTGAGGACCGATTCGGTGATGTTGGCCGCATCGAAGGATTCCCGCATGTCCGTCTCGATATTCCCCGGACAGACGGCATTGACGCGGATACCCCGCGATGCGAGCTCGAGGGCCATGACATGCGTGAGGTGCACCAGCCCGGCTTTCGACGCGGCGTAGCTGGTCAGCAGCCCGCCTGCCCGCAGGGATCGGCGCTCAGGGCAAAACGGAAACGGCCGCGTGCACCGGCCGTTCTGTTCCAATTCGCCCCGGCAGCCCGACGGCATGGGAAGCGGCGCGAGCGATTCCGGGTCGTCAAGCTATGGTTAAGCCATTGCGGGCCTGAGCGGAGCGGTCAGGTAAGGAGCCGTTTCCCCCAGGTGTTGCGCCCCCGCCTTGACTTCCATGCGGGCAATGGCCTGCAGATGGACTTCGTCCGGGCCGTCGGCGAATCGGAGCGCCCGGCTCCAGGTCCAATGGTCGGCGAGCGGCGTGTCCGGACTGATGCCCATGGCGCCGAAGACCTGCATGGCCCGGTCGCACACCGCGCTCGCCATGCCGGGGACCAGGGCCTTGATCATCGATATCTCTTTTCTCGCCTCCTTGGCGCCGACCTTGTCGATCATCCAGGCCGCCTTGAGGACCAGCAGCCGCGCCTGGTCGATCTCGATCCGCGACCTGGCGATCCACTCGGACACCGTGCCGTGCTGATGCAGGTATTTCCCGAAGGCCTTGCGCTCCTGGGCCCTTTCGATCATCAGCTCCAACGCCAGCTCGGCGGCGCCGATGGATCGCATGCAGTGGTGGATGCGTCCCGGACCGAGACGAGCCTGGGCCATGCTGAATCCGCCGCCTTCCTCGCCCAGCAGGTTGCCGACCGGCACCCGGACGTTGCGGAACAGCACCTCGCAGTGCCCCTCGGGAGAATGGTGGTTCATGATGTTGATATCGCGCACGATCTCCAGGCCGGGCGTGTCCCTGGGCACCAGCACCATGCTCTGCTGGCGATGCGATTCGGCGGCGGTATCGGTCTTCCCCATGACGATGAATATGCGGCAATGGGGGTGGGCGGCATTGGTGATGAACCATTTGCGCCCGTTGATCACGTACTCGTCGCCCTCGCGCCTGATCACGGTGGCGATATTGGTGGCATCGGACGACGAGACGTCCGGCTCGGTCATCGCGAATGCGGAGCGGATCTCGCCTGCCAGCAAGGGTTTGAGCCAGGCGTCCCGCTGCTCGGGCGTCCCGAACATGTGCAGCAATTCCATGTTGCCGGTATCCGGCGCATTGCAGTTGAATGCCTCCGAAGCCCACTGGACGCGGCCCATGATCTCGGCGAGAGGGGCATACTCGAGATTGCTCAGGCGCGTTCCCGGCTCGTCGTCCCGCAAGTGCGGCAGAAACAGATTCCATAGCCCCTCGGATTTCGCCAGGGACTTGAGGTCGTCCATGAAGGAAACGGGGTATTGCCCGCGCTCGACCTCCTCGCGCCATTGGCGCACGCGGGTGACGATGTGCTCGTCCATGAAGGCCCGGACGCGGCGCCTCAATTCCTCCACCTTGGGTGTGTAGGCAAAATCCATTTGTCTTGTTTCCTCGGGTGAGCTGTCAATCGACGAAGCGGAGCACCGACGCTTTTACAAGGTGAGACCGCCGTCGACGACGATGCACTCGCCATTGGTGTAGCTGGAAGCATCCGACACCAGGTAGAGCACGGTGCCGGCCATCTCGGCCGGCTCGGCGTGGCGGCGCATGGGGATCTTCTCCATGATCTGGTCGTAAACCGGCTTGGTCTCGAACAGGGCGGCGGAAAATCGGGTCTTGGTGAGCCCGGGCAAGAGCGCGTTGACGCGTATGCCCCGGGGCCCGCATTCCTTGGCAAAGGCCTTTGTCATACTCACGACCGCGGCCTTGGTGATGGAGTAGATGGCCTGCATCTCACCCGGCTGGATGGCATTGACCGAGGCCGTATTGACGATGACCCCCTTTCCCTGGGCGCGCATCATTTTTCCGGCCTCGACCGACATGAAGAAGTAGCCCCGGATATTGACCTCGACGGTCTTGTTGAACGCGGCGAGGTCGGTGTCCAGGACGTGGCCGAAATAGGGGTTGGTGGCGGCGTTGTTCACCAGGATGTCCAGCCTGCCTTGCCCGCTGCGTATCCGGTCGAAGAGTCGATGGATGTCGTCCATGTTGCCGATGTGGCAGGCGATGGCTTCCGCGCTTCCGCCCTGCTCGCGGATCCGGCCGACCACCGATTCGCAATCGCCCTGCTTGCGGCTCGAGACGATGACATGGGCGCCGTATTGGGCGAGCAGCGTGGCGATTTCCGCGCCGATGCCCCGGCTGGCGCCCGTGACCAGGGCGATCCTGTCGGTGAGGTCGAACAAGTTCTGTTTCATGCTTTTCCTTGACTCAAGAGAACTCTTCGTGGATGGTGGCCACCGCCATGCGCGCCAGGGGCTCGACCATCTCCCCCACCCGTTGCGCTTCAGCGCTGGAGGCGTTGCCATTGATGGCGCGGCGCTTCACTCCCTGGGCGATGGCGGCAAGGCGGAAAAACGAAAAGGCGATGTAGAAGGGCCAGTCGGCGATTTCCGGAATGCGGCGCTGGGCGCTGTAGCGGGCGATCAGTGCGGCCTCGTCGGGAATGCCCAGCGCTTGCCGGTCACAGCCGGCGAGGCCGGGAATGTAGGCATCGACCGGCATGCGCAGGCACATGCAAAAATAGGCGAGGTCCGCCAGGGGATTGCCGAGGGTGGACAGCTCCCAGTCCAGGATGGCCTTGACCCGCGGCTGGTCCGGATGAAAGATCAGGTTGTCGAGCCGGAAGTCGCCATGCACCAGCCGGGGCTGCCCATCGTCCTCGGGACAATGCTGCGGCAGCCAGGCGATCAGCTCTTCGACCGCCTCGACCCTTTCCGTTTCCGATGCCCGATATTGCTTGGTCCACAGGCGGATCTGGCGCTCGAAATAGTTGCCGGGGCGGCCGTAGTCCCCCAGGCCGACACACTGCGGGTCCACGTTATGCAACCTGGCCATGGCATCTATGCTGGCCAGGTAAAGGCTCTCCCGCTCCGAAGGGGCTGCCTCTGGAAGCGCCGCACGCCAGAATATCCGCCCCGCCTCGAAGCTCATCACGTAGAACATGCTGCCGATGACGGAGCGGTCCTCGCAAAGATGAATGGCGCGCGCGACGGGAACGTCCGTACCCGCCAGCGCAGCCAGCACCCGGTACTCGCGATCGACCGCATGCGCGCTCGGGAGCAGCTCGCCGGACGGCTGGCGGCGCAAGACATAGCAGCCGTTCGCGGCACGGATGAGATAAGTCGGATTGGATTGCCCCTCGGAAAACTTCTCGAAGGTCATCGGCCCTTTCATGCTGGGCACGGCTTCCGCCAGGTAGCGTTCCAGCCGATCGAATTCATTCGTCATTTTCTGCACACGAGTTCCCTTGAATCAGCCATAAGTCACCAGGTCGCGATCCAGACGCAGATCGAGATGGGGAAGACCGTTGAATCCGGCCAGGGCGAAGCCGGAGTCGCCGAAGTAGTAGCGGGAAACGCTGCTGTTGTGAATTTGCAGGTTCAATTCGATGGCGGTCGATGGCGGAGCGCTGCAGCACCTGCTGGGTGTGAGCGCCTATCACCCCGCCCGAGGTGATGACCAGGACGCGCTCCCGCCTGTCTGTCTGCAGCCGGCGGCGGACATCGGCCACGCGCGCCTGAAACTCATGCCAGCTTTCGCGCACCAGCGCGCTGATCTGATCGTTGGCCCACAGGTGGAGGACTCGCTTGAGAGCGGCACGGCGGCTCGTTTCCTGATCTGCTTCCTCGCCTACGCGCTGTGGAAGACCCTCCAACAGTGGCAGTCGCGCGCCGGCCTGGGCGACTCCCCGCGCACCATCCTGACCGAGTTCTCGCGCATCCACGCCGCCGATGTTGTGCTGCCGCTGGTCGACGGCTCGGCGCGCGAACTGCGCCTGCGCTGCGTGGTGCGTCCGGATCGCGCTCAGGCGCTGCTCCTGCAGCGGCTCGGACTCACGCTCCCGCAGCGACACCCCTGAACTGTGGAAGTTGGGCTAAGGGGAATGTAGCGGCGGGCGAGCTTGCGCGCCCCCGCCGAGGAGGAGGGGACGGGCGTGGTCGGCGGATAGCTGGCTAGCGGCGCGTGGGCGGGGGGGGGTGGATCGCCCGCCAGGGGCCGCGAGGGGCGCGCGGGCGAGGCGTGGATGGCCCGCTAGCGGCGCGCGGGCGGGGCCGGCGGATCGCCCGCCAGTGTCATTGCACGATCTCTTCCGGCGCGACGAGCTGCAGCACTCGCGCGCGCTGCACCGCGTGGCGGCGGCCGCCCACGTTCAGCTTGCCGAAGAGATTCTGCAAGTGCCACTTGACGGTCGTCGGTCCGACGTCGAGGGCGCGCGCGATCTCCTTGTTCGAATAGTTGCGGGCAAGGAACGCCAGCACTTCGCGCTCTTTGGCCGTGAGCAGTCCGCTCCGCATGACGACCACTGGCGCTTCCGCCGGGCGGACCGGGGCGGGCTTCGGGGCGATGGCAGGCGCTGCCGCCCGCGCGGCTTCGCGCGCCTGCCCGGCGGCAAGCGCCCGAAGATCGCGTAGCAGGCGCGCCAGGCCGTTCGCTGCCGCCGTGTCCTCCAACTCGCGCAGCAGATGCTCGGCCGATTCGCCGCGCATGCGCTCGGCGATCCACTGCAGCACCATGACTTCGAGGCGGCCACGCGTCCATCCGATGCTTTGCGAGCGAAGCAGCACCGCCGCCAGCTCGCTCGCGGCGTCCGCGTCGCGCGTGCACAGCGCCGCGCGAATCTCGGCGGTGCCGCACATCCAGTCGATGATGCCGCTCACCCCGCGCTCGGCTTCGCGCCACGCCTCGCGCTGCTCGCGCAGCCGCGCGATCGCCCGCCCGCACGCGTCAGCGCGCTGCAGGGAGGCTTCCACGCGCACCTGCTCGGCGAGGCTCGTCGCGATCATCCGCGGCTGGCGGCGCCGCGCGCCGAGCGCGTACAGGCCCTCCAGGAGATCGCGAGCACGCCCGAGGTCGCGGCGGTCGAGCGCGATTCGCGCCAGCGTGAGATAGGCGAGGGCGACGGCTTCGGGCGCGGAGGTCCGCTCGATGACGTCGAGCCGATTGGCGAGCACGGCCTCGGCGGCGTCGGGCTGGTCCTGGTCCCACAGCGCCGCAGCCAATCCCGCGGCAACGAGGCACGCCGGAGGGCTCCTGCGACCGAAAGCGCTGTCCGCCCGCGAGAGCGCTCGCTCGAGGCCGCGTGCCGCTGCGACCGGGCGCGCATCGAGCAGGTAGCTCAAGTCCGCGAAGAACTCCGCGTAATAGTTGGCGTATTCCTCGCGGCCGTCGGTCGCCGGCAGGCCGAGCTTCGCAAGCTCCATGCGCGCTGCGACGGTGTCGCCGCGCGACAGCGCGAGGATCGCGCGCAGAACGGCGTTCGCCGCGCGCACGAGGGGCGTCCCGAACGGGTTGTCCTCGCCGACGAGCCTGCCCACGTCCGCTGCGGCAACGAGATCGTCGGTATAGTGCGCGGCCGCGCCGCGCACCTGAAGCGCCTCGTAGCGCAGCGCCGGGTCGACATGTGGGCCGATGAGCGGCTCGGTCAGGGGAAACGCCTCGCGCGCTTCGTGCGACAGCGCGCGCATCCATGCAGCGACGAGGCGAAGGCGGTCGTTGCCGAGCACGGTCGCCTCAGGCAGGCGCTCCAGCCAGTCGCGCACGGCTACGGCTCTGCCGGACAACGCGAGGCCGTAGAGCGCCTGCGCGATCCACGCGTAGGCGGTTTCGTCGCGCTCCGCTGCGAGCGCGTGATGCGCGGCGCGCTCCAGCATTCCGGCAGCCTGCAGCCATTGCGCCGCTCGCCAGTGCGTCGCGAGGCGGTCGGCTTTCGGAAGCGCGTCGAACCGGTGCAGCAGCGCCTCGCGGCACGTCGCGTGCAGGTGCAGCCAGTCGCTTCCCTCGACGGCCTGCAGCACCGGCGTGTCGTTGCGCAGCCGCTCGAGCAGCGCGGCACAGTCGCGACGGCCGGTCACCGCAGCACACAGATGCGGCTGGAGCTGCTCGAGCGGCGCCACGGCGGTGAGGAATGCGACGTCCTCGGGATCGAGCCGCGGCAGGATGACGTCGGCGAACAGCGTGTCCAGTCCCGAGCCGGTCGCCGCGACGCGGCGCAGCGCTGCAACAGGGTCCGGCTCGTTCTCGACATCGACGAGCACGAGCTGCAGCCCCATCGGCCAGCCTTCGACCCGCTCGTGCACGCGCACCACCGTGTCGGCGTCGACCCGCTCACCGCAGCGCGCGTGGAGCAGCGCGCGCGTCTCCTCCACACGGAAGCTGAGGTCCGCGGCATCGAACGAAGCGAACTGGCCGTGGGCGAGCAGGTCCGAGGTCGCGAACGGCAAGCGGCGGCGCGTGCCGACGATCAGGTGAACGTTGGGCGGAAGATTGAAGGCGAGGTAGGGGAGGAGCTCGGCGCCGACCGCCTCCGGCAGCGCGTGCACGTCGTCGAGCACGAGCGCCGTCGGCCGTGCGGCGTTGGCGAGATCGCCGAGCAGCGCGGCGATCGCTTCGCGGGGCTCGATGGCGCTGCGAAGCGCCTCCTCGACCGCCGCTGCCGGCGCCGGCCGCCCCAGCGCGGTGTACGTGCTGAGCAGGAGGGCCTCCACGAAGCGGCCGGCGTCGTCGTTCTCATCGAGGGCGAGCCATGCCGCGCAGGCGCCGGCCGCGAGCCACTCGCGCCGCATGCGCGCGAGCAGCGAGGTCTTGCCGTAGCCGGCCGGCGCCTGGACGCAGATGAGCGCGCATTCGCGAACGGACTGGAACTTGCGCACGAGCCGCTCGCGGCTCACCACCCAGCGGCGCGCGCGCGGCGGCGCGATCTTGACGGCGAGGAGCGTGGCCCCGCCTTGCTTCTTCGACATGGACTCCCTGCCGGCCGAGCAGCCCACGTTGAACGGGATACAAGACTATCACGGCTGCCCGCCTCGCCGGGCGCGGCGGTGCCGGCCGCCGCCGCGCCCTTGCGTGCATCAATCGATGGCGATCTTCTTGCCGAGGATCTGACGCAACGCGCCGGCGAGCTCGATCGCCGGATTCTTCGCGGCGCCGGGCGAGCGCCACCCGACGAAGCGGTCGGGGCGCACGAGCACGGCGCCCTTGCGGCCTATGCCCCGGTACTGCGCCCAGGCGAGCCGCGGATCGAAGAGGTCGCCGTCGAGCTCGCCGATGCGCACGCAGTCGAGCGCCAGCTGATTGGAGGAGGCGATACGCTTGGCGGCCGCGCACCAGTCGTCGCCCTCCTCGCCGGCGATGAGAAGGAAGCGGCCGGGCCTCACGAGGTCCTTGAGCGGCCGACGCAACCCGCCGTCATCGTCGATCCACGCATGTGGCAGCGGGCTGCCCGGACGAGTGCTCGGCTCGTACAGACGGATGGCGTCGACCGGCTGCGGCTCGGGCGAGCCGTCGGGAACGACCGCCGGGGAGTCGTACCGGTAGCCGTACTCGACGTTGAGCTCGTTGCTCTCCATCGTCAGGCGCCGAATCGCCCGCAATGCCGTGCGGCGGCGCTCGGCGTCCTCGGGCCTGCCGCTCCAGATGCGCCGCATCTGCGCCCAGTTGGCTTCGATCCCGGCGTGCTGATCGAGCCCGAACGCCGGGCCGATCTCGAGGTGCGCCGCGGAGTTCTCGAGCGAGCGCTGGATGTTGCGCGCATCGACGGGCCGGCGCTCGAGCTCGTACGTGTCGAGCAGGCGTTCCTCGGCCTTCCCCGCGAGGACCGCGGCGAGCTTCCAGCAGAGGTTGTGCACGTCCTGGACCGCGCTGGTGAGGCCGAGGCCGCCGGTGGGCGGATGGCGATGCGCGGCGTCGCCGGCGATGAACACGCGGCCGACGCGGAACTTGTCGGCCAGCACGCCTTCGAGCGTCCAGCGGGTGAGCTTGTGGATCGTGAACGGGACGTTCTCGAGACCCAGCGCGAGCCGCATGTCGGCCTCGATCCGCTCGTCGGTGAGGCCGCGCAGCTCGTCGCCGTGGTAGGCGAGGTGGAACACCCACTCCTCGCTGTCGGGGCCCCAGCGGGTCGGTCCCATGGGCACGAGCACCGCCATTTGGCCGATCGCCGGGCACCAGATCCAGCGGATCAGCACGTGCGGATCGCGCGCGATGTGCGACAGGTCCGCGCTGATGTGCACCGTTCCCGACTGCGCCACCACGCCCAGGCCCTCGTACTTGATGCCGACCTGCTTGGAGATCGTGCGGCCGCCGTCGCAGCCGATGAGGTACTTCGAGCGCACCGTGTACTCGGCTCCGTCGTCGAGATTGCGGATGCGCGAGGTCACGCCGTCGGCATCCTGCGCGAGCTCCAGCAGCTCGTGGTGGAAGCGCACGCCTCCCGGGTTCATCGCTTCCGCGCGCGCCTTGAAGATCGGCTCCAGGCGGATCTGCGGCAGGTTGGCCTGGCGGCACGGGCTCGCCGCCACCCAGTTCAGATTGGTGTAGCCGTCACCCCAGCACTCGATCTGGGAGATGCGCCGGCCGAAGTCGGGATCGGGGCCGGCGAGGCCCGCGTACCAGCCCATCGCGCGCATGTTCTCGGCAGGCGTGCCCTTCTCGTAGATCTCCTCCGCGACGCCGACGTCGGTCAGGATCTCCATCGTCTTCTGGTTCAGCACGTGCGCCTTCGGAAGGATCGACGTCGTCGGCAGCGCGCTCACGAGCAGATGCTCGACGCCGAGCTGCGACAGCAGCATCGAAGCGGTGAGGCCGGCGCCGCCGCCGCCGGCGATCAGAACGGGCACTTCGAGGTTCTTCGCGCCGGACGGCGCGGAATGGCTTTGGGTCTGCGAGATCATCGTCGTCTCCTTGGTTGGACGGAAGCGACGATATGCAGTCCGCTCGTCGTTCGCGCCCTCCGCGAGGGCGGGGTAGCGGCGGGATGCGGCAGGGGTTCGGCGGGCCGAAACCCCTCCCAGTTGGCGGGGGCGGCGCTTCGCGCAAAGCGCATACAGTGCATGCGGTCGATCGGGGCGGCAGCACGGCACCATCCGCGACTGGATTGCCAGGTCGCGAATTGAAGGAAATATCCATGATCAAGGCGCTCGTTCCCGGGCTATACACGACGGTTTGCGATCGCGCGATGCAGGTCTTCGGTGCGACGGGCATCAGCCCGATGGGCGAGGCGGCCCTGGACTTCGCTGCGATTCGTACCGACGTGGCCCGCAAGTCACGGAGTCCCTACGCCGCTCAAAAGATCGTCGATTGCGTGCAGGCGGCGCTGACCAAGTCCTTCGACGACGCATTGGCCTCCACGATAGGGCTGCGGAACATCGTCCGGACGCTGGACGATTTCGCCTCGCTCCTGGGAAATGCCCAGGGCTACTGGACGCCATCCAAGCTGCTCGTGGCGCTGGCCGAGAGCAACGGCAGCTTCGCTGCCCGCTGAGCGTCGATAGACAAGTTCAAGACCAACTGACTATTTGGAGATCGCTATGAGAGAAGCCGTTATCGTGTCGACTGCCCGGACTCCGATCGGGCGAGCCTTTCGGGGCGCCTTCAACAACACCAAGTCCCCGACGTTGATGGCCCATGCCATCGATCACGCGGTGGCCCGGGCCGGCATCGACGGCGCGGAAGTCGAGGACGTGGTCATCGGCAGCGTGCTGACGGCCGGCACTGCCGGCGGGAACATCGGCCGCCTGGCGGTGCTGGCCTCGAAGCTTCCGGAAACCGTGAGTGCCCAGACGCTGGATCGGCAGTGTTCGTCCGGCCTGATGGCCATTGCCACCGCCGCCAAGCAGATCATCGTGGACGGCATGCAGGTCACCGTGGCCGGTGGCCAGGAGAATATTTCCGCAGTGCAGAACCGCTATATGGAATGGGTCGCTGCGGAGCAGGACAGCAACGTGACGGCCCGCTTCGAGCATGCCTACATGCCGATGCTCCTGACCGCGGAGAACGTGGCGCGCAAGTTCAAGATCGGCCGCGAGGCCCAGGATCAGTATTCTCTGGAGTCGCAGCGCCGCACGGCGGATGCACAGGCCGCGGGTCGATTCGATGCCGAGATCGTGCCGATCACTACGACCATGGCCGTCGTGGACAAGGAAACCAAGCAGGTCAGCTACAAGGAGGTCACGCTGAAGAAGGACGAGGGCAATCGTCCGGAGACGACCCTCGAAAGTCTTCAGGCCCTCGCTCCCATCGTCGAGAACGGTTGCGTCACCGCCGGCAATGCGAGCCAACTGTCCGATGGCGCTTCGGCCTGCGTACTCATGGAGGCCGAGCTCGCGGCATCGCGCGGGCTGAATCCGCTCGGCATCTATCGCGGCATCGCGGTGGCCGGTAACCTGCCGGAAGAAATGGGGATCGGCCCTATCTATGCTGTGCCCAAGTTGTTGGCGCGCCATGGGTTGAAGGTGCAGGACATCGGACTCTGGGAGCTGAACGAGGCCTTTGCCTGCCAGGCGCTCTATTGCCGAGATCTCCTCGGCATCGATCCCGAACTCTACAACGTCGATGGCGGCGGCGTTTCCGTGGGACATCCCTACGGCATGACCGGCGCGCGCCTCGTCGGCCATGCACTCATCGAGGGCAAGCGCCGCGGGGCCAAATATGTGGTCGTAGCCATGTGCGTCGGCGGCGGCATGGGGGCGGCCGGGCTGTTTGAAGTCTGTTGACGGCGGCCGGCGCGGTCATGCTGCTTTCCTTTCCAGCCCTGGGGCGCTCGTGCGCCGGTCCTTCTACTTCCGACCGGGCAGCGGCCGGCGGCCAGTCGAACACGCAGTTCCAGCCCGAGACGGAGAGCGGCAGCGAACGCCCCCATGCGAAGAGAAGCTCAATTACATTTACAGTCTGCTCGAAGTGCGGCTCTCCCTAGCAGTTTGATGCAAAAGGGGCCACAGCCCCTTTTGAATCCCCAATCCCAGTGACGCAAAACGCGGGCTTCGCTCTGGCGAAGGCCGCGCGCGTCGTTCCTGCATCAGCGTTGCATCACGCTGCAGTGTCCCGAGTCAGAGATTCGCTGAAGAGCTCTCATGAACGGCACCCACTCACGCAGCCGACACTAGATCGCTGCCCTTCGCCGAAGCCGGCATCAATGCCTCGGCATGACCGCCTGCGCTGCCTGCTCCCGTGTGTAGAAGCGCTCACGAAGCACGAAGCCGGAGACGACAGATTGTTTGACCGCTGAGACTCGACCGCTGGCATGGCGCGCCAGAACAAGTTCCTCCGGCAATCCGTCCAGGAGATGGACGGGGGCCGGCTGACCATTCGCGAAGCGCGACGGGTAGACGATACCGGTGTCCCAATCGAGAAACGCCGGCCGGAAGCCCACGCTTTGGTTTTCCTGGCTGGTACCGCCGGTGCCGCGAAAGACACGGTTTTCTTGCCTGAGAACGCCTTCGGTCATTGCCTGATTCATTTGCTTACTCCCCGCCGGAGCGATTCCAACCCTGCTTAACATTTAGCGTAGGCTCGGTCGAGGAATTCGACGCCCTCCACAACGGAGGGGTCTCCTAAATGGAGCAGTGAAGCTTTGGTTCCCGAGTTTCCGGGATTTTCGCGATTGGGGAGTTACTCGAGCAGCACTTCGACTGGCCACGCCTCTGCTCCGGTCATGCCGATATCCATCGCTATCAGGTGCACTGCGCAGACTAGTACGGCGTCATGCCGCGCGTGCGCCTGAGCACCGAAGTGCGCCGCGCCTCCTTCGATGAGGCGAGCGGGCTCCCCGCAGCTGGAAACGGCGCAAGGGCGGGATCGTGCCGCGCGCGCTGATCACAGCTACCGGCCAGCTCAACCGCCCGGCTTTGAGCTGCGCCAGCAGGGTGCGGAACTTTAGCAGGCCGACGCGGAGCGACTCGAACATACGGTAGACCGTCCCGCGCACCTGCTGGCCCAGCGGCGGTGCAACCCGTGCGCGACGCGGGCGATCTTGCGATCGGGCTTGGGCGCAGCAACGCGGCGGAAACGAAGATCTCGCGGAGAACCGGAAGTCCGCCAAATCGGCGGACTGAAAACCCCTCCAAGTTGGCGGGGGCCTTCTTGCCCGCAAACGCCTACAGTGCGCCGCAGATCAACTGTATACGACGCACCTCCTCCACCATGAAGCGCGCGGGCTTAAGGACGATTCTATTGGGGCTATCGTACGTTCTGCGCACGTGCGCGCGCGTCGATCCCGAGTTTCGCCGCCACATGCGGCGGCACGATATCGTCGCCCAGATCCGCTTGAAGGACGGCAGCATCGCGCGCTGGTACGCGCTCGAGAACGGCCGGGTTCGCTCGCGAGCCGGCCTCCATCCGAGGCCGGACGTCACGATCTCATTTCGAGACGTGGCGACCGCGCTCACCTTCCTCGTGCCGCCGCCCGACCAGTCGGAGATCGTCCATGCGGCGAAGCACTTCCGGGTCATCGTCGACGGCAAAAGCGAGCTCGTCGTCTGGTTCATGCAGCTCCTCAACACGATCCCGCGCGTCCGGATGCGCTATGGCACACCGATGCCGGACGGGACGACGCGCTACACGACGTGCACCAACGGCGGGCCGCTGTACATCTTCGTGAAGGAGGGCCGCATCGTCCGCATCACGCCGATCGATTTCGACAAAAGTGACGCGCCGAGCTGGACGATCCGCGCGCGCGGCCGGTCGTTCACACCTTGGCGGCGCGCAACGGTCAATCCGCACGCGCTGACACTGAAGTCGATGGTGTATTCCGACAAGCGCCTGCTCTACCCGATGAAGCGCGTCGACTTCGACCCGAACGGCGAGCGCAATCCGCAGAATCGCGGCATCTCCGGGTACGAGCGCATCAGCTGGGACGAGGCGCTCGACATCGTCGCGAACGAGATCAGGCGGCAGCGCCGCGAGCACGGGCCCGCCGCGATGGCGATCTACCACAGCTCGCATCATCAATGGGGCAACGTCGGCTACTACCTGAGCGCGCTGCGCGCGCTTCGGCAACCTCGTCGGCTTCACCCGCGTGCACCTGAACCCGGACAGCTGGGAAGGCTGGTACTGGGGCGCGCAGCACCACTTCGGCAACAGCCTGCGCGTCGGCGTCCCGGGCACGTACGGCACGGTCGAGGATTGCCTGAAGGAGGCCGAGATGATCGTCTTCTGGTCGAGCGACCCGGAGACGACCAGCGGCGCCTACGCCGGCTCCGAGGGCACGCAGCGGCGGCTGTGGGCGAAGGAGCTCGGCATCGAGTTCGTGCACATCGATCCCCACTGCACGCCAACCGCGCAGCTTCTCGGCGGCCGCTGGATCCCGATCCGGCCCGGCACCGACGCGGCGCTCGCACTCGCGATCATGCACGTGTGGGTGCAGCGAAGGCCTGTACGACAAGGAGTACGTGCAGAAGCGCACGACGGGCTTCGAGGCGTGGCGCGACTACCTGCTCGGCAAGGACGACGGCGTTCCCAAGACGCCCGAATGGCAGGAAGCGGAGACCGGGGTGCCCGCGCACGTCGTGCGCGCGCTCGCCCGGGCGTGGGGCCGCAAGAAGACCTACCTGGCGGCTGGTGGGGCGGGCGCCGGGCTGGGCGGCGCGTGCCGCACGGCGACCGGCGCGCAGTGGGCGCGCAGCATGATCCTGATGATGGCGATGCAGGGCTGGGGCAAGCCGGGAGTCAACTTCGGCAATCTGCAGGGGAGCACGCCGCTCGACTTCACGTTCTATTTCCCCGGCTATGCCGAGGGCGGCATCTCCGGCGACCTCCAATGGACGGCGTCCGCGGTCACCAACTACGAGCGCATGCCGCACGTCCTGACGATGAATCCGGTGAAGCAGATGATCCCGCGGCAGCGCTTCCCCGACGCGATCATCGACGGCCAATGCAAGGGCTATCTGTGGGACGGCTCGTCGCTCGAAGCGCAGTTCGCGCCCTTCGAGTATCCGATGCCGGGCTACTCGCGCGTGCACATGCTGTACCGCTACGGCGGCTCGTCGTTCGGCACGATCGCCAATTCGCGCCGGTTCGTCGAGGCGTACCGGCACCCGTCGCTCGAGTTCGTCGTCAACCAGTCGATCTGGTTCGAGGGCGAGGCCAAGTTCGCCGATGTGATCCTGCCTGCCTGCACGTCGTTCGAGCGCTGGGACATCGGCGAGTGGGCCAACGCGGGCGGCTACGGCCACCATACGCAGGGCCAGCTCAACCACCGCGTGGTCGTGCTGCAGCACAAGTGCATCGAGCCGCTCGGCGAGTCGAAGTCCGACTACCAGATCTTCCTCGAGATCCTGAGCCGCATGGGCCTGGGCGCGCTGTATTCGGAAGGCTGCAGCGAGCTGGACTGGGTCAAGCGTGTCTTCGACTCGTCCGATCTGCCGAAGCACATCAGCTGGCGCGAGTTCCTGAAGAAGGGCTACTACGTCGTGCCCGCGGAACCGGAGGCCACGCGCGACCCGGTCTACTTCCGCTGGTACGCCGAGGATCGCGCGAAGGACGTGCCCGAGCCCCATCCGCTGCCCTCGCAGTACGCCGAAGAGTTCGGCAAGGGACTGCAGACGCCGTCGGGCAAGATCGAGTTCGTCGCGACGACGATCGAACGCGGCGACCCGGACAACCCCGAGCGCCCCGCGCTCAACCGCTACATTCCGTCGTGGGAGGGCCCGCACAACGCCGAGCTCGCGTCGCGCTTCCCGCTGCAGCTCACGTCGAGCCACTCGCGCTACAGCTTCCACACGTACTGCGACGGCAAGGACAGCGCGATCAACGACATCGACGAGCACCGGGTGCGCATCGACGGCTACGACTACTGGGTGCTGCGCATGAGCGCCGACGACGCGGCGAGGCGCGGCATCCGGCATCACGATCTCGTCCGCGTGCACAACGACCGCGGCGCGGTGATCTGCGCCGCCGACGTCGCGCCGCTGATCGCGCCCGGCGTCGTGAAGGCCTACCAGGCGTCGGCCAACTTCGACCCGATCGACGACGGCGAAGGCGTCGCCGATCGCGGCGGCTGCCTGAACCTGCTGACGCCGCGCCGTCCGCAGATCAAGGGCACCGAAGGCATGGCGTCGAATTCGTGCCTGGTCGAAGTCGAGCGCTGGCACGCCTGACGAGGACCGCGATGAAGAAGTGGAACCTGATCGTCGACGTGGCGCTGTGCGAGAACTGCCGCAACTGCACGCTCGCGGCGAAGGACGAGCACGTCGGCAACGACTTTCCCGGTTACGCCGCTCCCGCACCGGCGCGCGGGCACGACTGGATCCGCATCACGCGCAAGGTGCGCGGAAGCGCGCCGATGGTCGATGCGGCGTACCTGCCGACGATGTGCAACCACTGCGACGATGCGCCGTGCGTGAAGGCGGGCGAAGGCGCGGTGCGCAAGCGCGACGACGGCATCGTGATCATCGATCCGGAGAAGAGCCGCGGGCGTCGCGACCTTGTCGACGCCTGCCCCTACGGCGCGATCGTCTGGAACGAGGAGCTCGAGCTTCCGCAGGCATGGATCTTCGACGCGCACCTGCTCGACGCCGGCGGGAAGGAGCCGCGCTGCGCCCAGGTGTGCCCGACCGGCGCGCTGCGTGCGGTGAAGCAGGACGACGCCACGATGCAGGCGCAAGCGCGCGCCGAATCGCTCGAGGTCCTGCAGGCCTGAGCTGGGCACGAAGCCGCGCGTCTACTACAGGAACCTGCACCGCTTCGACAAGTGCTTCATCGGGGGCAGCGTCGTCGCCGAGATCGACGGCGTCACGGAATGCGTCGCGCACGCGACCGTCGTCGTGCGCAAGGACGGCGCCGAAGTCGCGCGCGCGGCGACCGACGTGTTCGGCGACTTCAAGTGCGACGGCTTCGAGCCGAACAGCGGAGCCCACACCGTCGAGATCACGCATCCGCGGCTCGGCTCGGCCTTCGCGACCTGCACGCTCGGCGAAAGCGTCTATCTCGGCACGCTGAGGCTTTCCGGAACGGCATCTGCGGCAAGCGCGGACGAACAGGTCGCCCCACGCGCGAGCTTGCGGCCGAGGCGGCCTAGCCCGCGAGCCGCATCCAGAGGGAACTTCCATGGAGACATTCGAGATACGCACGCTGGCCGACATCGAGGCGATCGAGGCGGTGCCGATCGAGCGACGGATCGAGGGGCTCGACAGCACGTACGACGCCATCGCACGCACCGCGCAGCGCTCTCCCGACGCCGTGGCGCTCGCGTTCGTGCCGAACGGCGACTCGGAGGCGGCCGCGCAGGAAGTGACGTACCGCCAGCTGTTGCACAAGGTCACGCAGGCCGCGAACGCGTTCCACGCGCTCGGCATCGGCCCGAACGACGTCGTCTCGTACGTGTTGCCGAACCTGCTCGAGACGCATTACACGATCTGGGGCGGCGAGGCGGCGGGGATCGTGAACGCGGTGAACCCGTTGCTCGAGCCGGACCACATCGCGCACATCCTCAACGCCGTCGAGACGAAGGTGCTCGTGACCCTCGGACCGACGCTCGGCGCATCGCTGTGGCAGAAGGTCGACGCCATCCGAAAGCGCGTGCCGAGCCTGCGCACCGTGCTCGTCGTCGGCGAGCAGCATGCGCTCGCGGACGATTTGTTGCCTTTCGCAGCCGAGCTCGATCGCCAGCCTTCCGAGCGGCTCGTGAGCGGGCGTCGCATCCGGCGGGACGACGTCGCGTCGTGCTTCCACACCGGCGGCACGACCGGCCTGCCGAAAGTCGCGCGCCACACGCATTTCAACGAGCTCGCCGACGCGTGGTCGTCGTGCGCGATGGTCGACCTGAGCAGCCGCGATACGTTGCTTTGCGGGCTGCCGCTGTTCCATGTCAACGGTGTCGTCGTCACCGGCATCACGCCGTTCATGGTCGGAGCCAAGGTCGTGCTGCTCGGCGCCGAGGGTTACCGCTCGAAGGTGGCGATCGACGCACTTCTGGCGCAACGTCGCGCGCTTCCGCGCAACGTTCTTCTCCGCGGTGCCGACGGTCTACTCGACGCTGCTCGGCGTGCCGATCGGCGGCGCCGACGTGTCGTCGTTGCGCTACGCGCTCTGCGGCGCGGCGCCGATGCCGCCCGAGCTCATCCGCAGGTTCGAGGACGCGACCGGCGTCAAGATCCTCGAAGGGTACGGGCTCACCGAGGGAACGTGCGTAAGCGCCGTCAATCCGCGCGACGGCGTGCGTCGCGTCGGCTCGATCGGCCTGCGCATTCCGTACCAGCAGATGAAGACCGTCGCGTTCGACGCCGAGGGCCGGTACGCGCGCGATTGCGCCGTCGACGAGATCGGCCATCTCGTCATCAAGGGGCCGAACGTCTTTCCCGGCTACAAGGACGAGAAGGCGAACCGCGGCATCTGGATCGGCGACGGCTGGCTCGACACCGGCGACCTCGCGCGGCAGGACGCCGATGGCCGCTTCTGGCTGACGGGGCGCCAGAAGGACCTGATCATCCGCGGCGGACACAACATCGATCCGTCGATGATCGAGGAAGCGATGATCCGCCATCCGGCGGTGCAAATGGCCGCGGCGGTCGGCAAGCCGGACGCGTACGCCGGCGAGCTTCCCGTCGTGTACGTAGCGCTGCGTCCGGGCCAAACGGCAACGCCCGAGGAGTTGCAGGCATTCGCCAGGTCGACGATTCCCGAACGGGCGGGCGTTCCGAGCGAGGTGATCATCCGCCAGTCGATCCCCGTCACCGCAGTGGGCAAGGTCTTCAAGCCCGAGCTTCGCCACGACGTGGCGAAGCGCGTGCTCGAAGCGACGTTGCGCGGCGTCGGCGACGGCGCCGTGTCGTTCGAAGTGTCCGTCGGCGCCGACCCAAGACACGGCACGCTCGCGACGGTGATCGCGACGCCGCGGCGAGCCGGTGATCGGTCACTCGAGAGCGCGGTGCGCGAGGCGCTCGACCGCTTGAGCATCCGCTACGAGATCACATGGAAGGAGATTTGAGCCATGACGATTTTCACGCCGCGCGCCGAAGTCGCCGACGATCAAGGTCGCCGACATCGCATACCTGCGGTTCGGCCGGCGCGACCTCGCGCGCGCGGAACGCTATTTCCTCGATTTCGGGCTGAAGATATCGGCGCGCACCGAGAGCGCGATCTACTTGCGCGGCGTGCTGCCGCAGCACCACTGCGTGATCGTCGAGGCGAGCCGCCACGACACGTTCCTCGCGCTCGGGCTTCGCGCAGGAAGCGCCGCTGATCTGCGCACCCTGGCCGCCGCGCATTCGACGCAAGTCGAGGCGGTCGCGGAGCCTGGCGGCGGCGAGATCGTGCGGTTGTCCGACCCGGCCGGCTTCCGCGTGGAGGTCGTTCACGGGATGGAAGACTTGCCGCGGCTGCCCTCGCGGGCGCCGCGCGTGATGAACCTGCCCGAGGAGAAGCGCCGCCCCAACGCGCCGCAGCCCGCGCTCGTCGGCCCGGCCGAAGTGTTCCGCCTCGGGCATGCGGTGATGCAGCGGCAGGAGTTCGCGCGCAACGCGAACTGGTACGTGCAGAACTTCGGCCTGATCGCGAGCGACGTGCTGCTGATGCCGGGCACGCGCGAGCCCGTGCTCGCCTTCCTGCGTTGCGATCGCGGCGACGAGCTCGCGGATCATCACACCGTCGTGATCGCGCTCGGCCCGGAGAACGGATACGAGCACGCGGCGTTCGAGCTGATGGACATCGACGCGCTGGGCGCGGGCGCCGAGTGGCTGCAGCGCCAGGGCTGGATCAAGGCGTGGGGCATCGGCCGGCACCTGCTCGGTTCGCAGCTCTTTTCGTACCACTACGACGCGAGCGGCTTCACGCTCGAGCACTACGCCGACGGCGATGTGTTCGATGCGCGCTATCCGACCGGCTTTCACGAGGCGTCCAAAGCCGGCCTTTATCTGTGGGGCCCCGACCTTCCCGATCACTTCATCGACATGGCGATGACACCGAAGCGGGCGGCCGAGGTCGTGCATGGCCTTCGCACGCGCGAGGAGTTCACGTTGAAGCGCTTGCTTGCCGCCAAGCGCGTGTTCTCGGCGAAGGCGCGCCCGTGGAACGGCAAGGCGGTTCATCGACCCAGAGCTTCATGAGGAGGATTTCCGAATGATCACCGTCGAAGACATCGTTTACGTTCGCTACGCCGTGCCCGATCTCGACGCGGCCATGGCCTTCATGACCGACTTCGGTCTGCACCTGTCGGCGCGTACCGAATCCGCGATCTACATGCGCGCCGCCGGCGCCGCGCATCACGTCTACATCGCCGAAACAGGAGCGACGTCGCACGGCGTCGGGTTCGGCCTGCGGGCGGGGAGTCTTGACGACCTCGCCAAGCTCGCCGCGGAAACCGGCGCGCGCGTCGAACGAAGCGACGAGCCCGGCGGCGGCAGCAGGGTGACGCTTGCCGATCCGGCCGGCAACCGGGTCGATGTCATCCACGGCATGGAGGCGCTCGTTCCGCTTCCGACGCCCGAGCCGACCAGCGTCAACGCGAGCGGACGCTACAGCCGCTTCAACCGCACGGTCCGGCTCGCACACGGGCCTGCGCACGTAGCGAGGCTCGGCCACGTCGCGCTGTACGTGTCGGACATGGCGAAGTCGCTCGCTTTTTATTGCGATTCGCTTGGCATGAAGATCGCCGACACGTATTGCGCGGGCGCCGAGGACAATACGATCGCGGCGTTCCTGCGCTGCGGTCTCGGCCGGCGCTTCACCGACCACCACACGCTGGCGCTCGCGCAGGTGCGGAAGCCCGGCTTCGACCATGCCTCGTTCGAGGTGCTCGACTGGGACGATCTGATGGTCGGACACGATCACCTGCGGCGGATCGGAAAGTACGAGCACTCGTGGGGCGTCGGCCGCCACTACGACGGGAGCAACGTCTTCGATTACTGGCGCGACCCGTTCGGCAACAAGCTCGAGCACTATACCGACGGCGACGTGATCAACGACGATTATCCGGTGACGAACAGCCGCTTCGACCCCGCCGATCCCGGCAAGCTGCTCGCGATGTGGGGCCCGCCGTTGTCGGCAGATTTCATGGCATGAGCGACCGAGAGCTTCGCGAAGGGACGACATGGCAACGAACTTGATCCGCTACCGGCGCAACGGCGACACCCGCTGGGGCGTCGCCGTCGCATCGGGCATCGCGCCCCTTTCCGGCGCGTATGCGACGACCGCAGAGCTGATCGCGCACGGCGAGGACGACTGGAGAAGCGCGGCGAAATCGCAACCTTCGCTGCGCATGCAGGATGTCGAGGTGATGTCTCCCGTCACGGCGCCCTGCCGTCTGCTGTGCCAGGGCGCGAACTATCGCCAGCACATGATCGAGTCGGGGATGAACCCGGACGAGAAGGTCTTCAACATGTTCTTCGAGAAGGCGGACTGCTCGGTCAGTCCGCCGCTCGGCAGCGTCACGCGGCCGGGACACGTCGCGCTGCTCGACTACGAGATCGAGCTCGCGCTCGTGTTCCGCAAGGCGATCACGGGACCCGTCACGATCACCGTCGACAACATGCACGAGTACGTGTTCGGCATCACGATCGCGAACGACGTCTCGGCGCGCGACGTGCAGATCCCGCAGATGCAGTTCTTCAAAGGCAAGAGCTACCGCGGGTTCTGTCCGCTCGGGCCGCATCTCGCGGTGCTCGAGCGCGAAGAGTTCGCGTACCTCGACCAGCTGACGCTGACGCTCGCGGTCAACGGCGAGGTGCGCCAGCACGACGAGACGAAGAACCTCGTCTACAAGCCGGCGGAGACGATCAGCGAGCTCTCGACCTTCAGCGACGTCTCGCCGGGGGACGTCTTGCTGACGGGCACCCCGTCCGGATGCGCGCTGCGCGTTCCGCCGCCGCTCGTGCGCAAGGCGATGCAGCTGGTGATGCCCGAAAGGAAGTTCTGGGCGACGTTCCGCAAGGTGCAGGCCAGGCGGCCGCAGTACCTGAAGCCCGGCGACGTGATGACTGCGACGATCGCGAGCGCCGACCGGGTGATCGATCTCGGCGAGCAGCGCGTGCGCGTCGCGTAGGGGTCGTACGACCAACGATCGCGGAATCCGGCAGTGCAACGCAATGCCCACCAAATGCCGACGTCTCGGCGACAACTCGACGGGCGCCGGCCGGTGACGTGCGCTGACGCCGTCGCGAAAGAAGGCTGACATGCATCCCCACCGTGCACCGCTCGCTGATATGCATTTCGTCATGACCGAACTCGCGGGCTCGGCGACGTCGCTTCGCTGCCGGGCTTCGCGCTGCGCTGAGCTTCTACTGCGACGTGCTCGGCCCGCGCCGTCGGACAGGTACTGGGCCGGTGCGGAAGAGCGACCTGGAAAACCAGGTCGCTGTTGAGCCGGCCTATTCGTCTTTAAGCCGCTGTTTTTCCTCACCTCCCCTTTGACTGACTCGTTACCGGAGATTTTCGATGAGCTTGTCCTTGACCCGTCGCAAGCTGCTCGGTGCTGCGCTGTTGGCCGGCGGCCTGCCGGCCGTCGTCCGTGCCCAGCAGTTCCCGAGCAAGATGATCACGATGATCGTGCCTTACCCGGCTGGCGGGCCGGCCGATCTGATTGCGCGCCAGATGCTGCCCACCCTTCGCCGCTCGCTGGGTCAGACGGTCATTGTCGACAACATCGGAGGGGTAGGGGGTGCAGTGGGCATCCAGAAGCTGCTCGCTGCGCCCGCCGACGGCCATTACCTGGTCATCGGCACACCGAGCGACGTGGTCCTTGGACCGCTCACGCTCACCGCTGTCAAGCACAAGCCCGAGCAGTTGCGCCTGCTCGGGCTTGTCTCGCGCGCGCCGCTGGTGCTGGTCAGCGGCGCACAGGGTCCGGCCCGCAAGCTCGACGACCTGCTTAGCGCGGCACGCAACGGCGGCAAGGAATACACGTACGGCAGCATCGGCATCGGCTCGCTGTATCACTTGGTCGCCGAAGACTTCGCCGCGCGGCAGAAGCTGCGGATGACGCATGTGCCGTACAAGGGTGTGGCCCCGCTGCTGCAGGATCTGATCGGCGGCTGGGTCGACCTGGCGTTCCTGCCGTCGGCCGGCAACCTGGTCGACATGATCGGTCAAGGCAAGCTGCGCGCGTACGCGGTGACCGACAGTCGCCGGCTCGCGCGGCTGCCGGACGTGCCGACGATCACGGAAGCGGCCGGCTTGAAGGATTTCGACTACGAGATCTGGGGCGGTCCGTTCGTGGTGCGCGGCGTTCCCGACAACGTGGCGCAGCGCCTGAACAAGGCGGTGAACGAAACACTGCAGGAAGCCGAGTTCCGCCGCCAGATCGAAGCCGGCGGCTCCGTCGTCGGCACACCGATGAGCTTGACCGAGGCCGAACACTTCCTGGTCGACCAGACCGCGCGTTATCGCCGCTTGGCACAGCAGGTCAAAGTCGATCCGCAATAGCGGACGATCCAAACGCAAGATAACGTCATCTTCATTTGCACTGACCGCGGCGGGCGGCTGTCGTGTTTCGCCCCGAGCTGCCGAAGTCGACGGTGGGTGCTGGAGCCGCTGGCGCGCTCGATGCCGCGGCGTGAATTGATCAGCTTCGACGTTCAAGACGGGTTTCGAGATGGCGGTCGATTTCCGGTCGAAGCGGGTCGACGGGGTGCGCGCGTCGACCGGCGCGAGGACCGCAAGAAGAGCGACCTGACCTCGAACGTCATGCCGAAGGGCCGACCCACGCTCACGATCGGCCTCGGGCTCGTTAGCCCTTCATCCAACCAGGAAGGAGAACCACAGTGCTAGTCAATCGTTACCTCGCCCCGGACCTTTTTAAGGGCAAGACGGTCTTCGTCACCGGCGGCGGCAGCGGCATCAACCTCGGCGTCGCGAAGAACTTCGCCGCGCTCGGCGCCAACATCGCGATCTGCGGCCGCACGCAGAGCAAACTCGACGCTGCGGCCGAAGAACTGCGCGCACTCGACGCCCGCGTCTGCGCGGTCGCTGCCGATGTGCGCGACTTCGCGGCGCTGGAAGCAGCCTTCGCGCGCAGCAATGACGAGTTCGGCCCGATGGACGTGCTGGTCTGCGGCGCGGCGGGCAACTTCGTTGTGCCGGCGGAGCAGCTCTCGCCGAACGGCTTCAAGACCGTGATCGACATCGACCTCCTCGGCTCGTTTAACGCGTCGCGCGCCGCCTTCGAGCAGCTGCGGCAGACGCGCGGCTGCCTGATCTACATCTCGGCCGGCATGGCCTATATGCCGCATGCGTTCCAGGTGCATGTCGGCGCGGCCAAGGCCGGCATCGACATGCTGATGAAGAACCTGGCGCTCGAATGGGGCCGGCACGGCATCCGCGCCAACAGCATCGTTCCGGGCCCGATCGAAGGGACCGAGGGTCTGCAGCCGCTTGACCGATGCGGCGCAGAAGCAGGCCTTTCTCGATGCGGTCCCGCTGCGCCGCTTCGGCAGCGTCGACGACATCGGCCAGACCGCTGCCTTTCTCGCCTCGCCGCTGGCCGCGTACATCACGGGCTGCGTTGTCGTTTGCGACGGCGGCCAGAACTTGCCCGGGTCGGCGCTGTTCAATATCGGCGCGGAGCGGATGCTGCGAAGCCAGGCCGGCGGCTGACACCGCAGCGCGCACCGCCTTGCACATTTGGCAGGTCAGTTCCGGACGCCGCGCATGGCGGCGAAAGAAGGGTGTTTCCATCAAGCGGCACAGTGGGCAGGAGAACGCAATGATCATGAACCTCGAAACCTTGAATGTGGCGCTCGCCGATGGCGTCGTCACGGTCGAGCTCAATCGGCCCGACAAGGCAAATGCCATGAGTGCTCAGATGTGGGTCGATATCGGCATCGCCTTCCGGGCGGTCGATGAGACACCCGAGGCGCGCGTGGCGGTCGTCCGCGGTCGCGGCAAGAATTTCACGGCCGGCATCGACCTCGGCTTGCTGGCAGGCTTGAAGAATCAGGTTGGCGACGACTGCGAAGGCCGCATGCGCGAAAAGCTGCGCCGAAAGATCCTCGAACTGCAGGATGCGCTGAACGCGATTGAGCGCTGCCGCAAGCCGGTGATCGCGGCCATTCACGGCGCCTGCGTCGGCGGGGGCATTGATCTCATCACGTGCTGCGATATGCGTTATGCCTCGACCGACGCCTACTTCTCCGTCAGGGAGATCGAAGTCGGTATGACGGCTGATGTGGGCACGCTGCAGCGCTTGCCCAAGCTCGTGCCTGACGGCATTGCGCGCGAGCTCGCCTACACCGGGCGTAGGTTCGACGCGGCCGAGGCGCGCGAAATCGGATTGCTGAATCGGCTATTCGACTCCGCCGAGAGCCTGCAACAGGGTGTGGCGGAGATCGCGTCGACCATCGCCGCGAAATCGCCGCTTTCAATCCGCGGGATCAAGGAGATGGTCGTTTACGCGCGCGATCATTCCGTGGCGGACGGTCTGAACTACGTCGCCACGTGGAACGCCGCGATGCTTTTGTCGGAGGACCTGTCCGAAGCCATGACCGCGTCGATCGAGAAGCGAGCCGCCAAGTTCAGAGACTAGAACCTAAGCCGGCAAAGCCGGAACCAAACAAAGTAATACGATGGCCACCACCCCACCTGTGGCGAGGTGACCGACCATGGCCGCCGTTGCGTTGACTGATCGCTAGGCCGCGAACCTGTACGGTGTGCTTTCGTGCTACGACCGCATCATCATCACCGGTACGTTGCCGGGAGCGTGCTACGCGGGCGGGATGACGAGTTTTCTGTTCTCGCGCGGCATCCGCATCTTCGACTACCCGCGCTTTGCCGAGCCGCTGCGCGAGCGCATCCGAGAACGCGCCCAGGAGGTCAGTGAAGCCAACGACGTGCGCATCGAGCACGTCAACAAGAGCCATGTCCGCAAGGAGGATTTGCCGGGGTGCTGGCCGTTCGCGGCGACGCCCCCGGGCTTGTCCACGTCATCTGGCCATGGAGAGCTGTCCGAGCTACAAGCCGTGGCTGAACAAGGCCAACGGCCGTGTCTTCCTGCGTCCGGACACCGGCAAGTGCGGTAGAAGTACTCCATGCGCAGTGACTTGCGCGCCTTGGCATGTGCGGCGAATTCGCGGACGCTGCAGAGGAAGTGGCGGTCCTCCCGGATGTCAAGCGGCAGGCCATTGGCTTCGGCCACGGCCTTGATCACCTGCAGCACGCGCCAGTCACCTGGTTCGGTCACGACCAGGCGGTCAGGCCGCAGGCGCAGGACATCGGCCTGCAACTGCGCGCCCAGACTACCGCAGTTGCCCGGAGTATCCAGACGGCAGTAGTGAAGTGGGCGGCCGGCGGTGCGCAGGGCCAGCGCGAAGTGCCGCATGGCGGCGAGGAACATCACCGTGCGCGGTTTGCTCGACCACACGTGGGTCGACTCTTCAGCCGCCTCGGCCATCCACACGGCGTCGAGGTCGGCATCGAAGCCATCGAACGCCGCCGCATCGAGATCGAGCTGGTCGCCCAGCACGACGATCAAGTTGCGCAGTTCAGCCACGCGCAACCTTGTTGCGTCGGCAGGCTTCAGAGCAGTACCTGACGTCGTCCCAGTTCTTCGCCCAGCGACCGCGCCAGCTCATGACCAGGCCGCAAGCCACACAAGGCCTGCTCGGCAACGCGGCCTTGTTACCGGGAAAGCCTGCGCGGCGCAGCGTCACCGTGAGGCCTCGCGGCCGGCAGGCGTGATCACGCCTTCTTCGCCCAGGCGTTGCACCAGCCGGCCGCCGTCACCTGCTTGGTACCAAACAGCGGGCAGCCGCCGGCCTTGTCAGCCGCCTTGCCCTGAAAGAGCGCGCAGTTGACGCAGTTTTGGCCAGCAACGAACTTCGGGAACTTCTTGGCGTCGACGCGCTTGGCATCGGCCACATAGCCCAGCGCTACGGCCTGGGCGTCTTTTTCGTCGAGAAGGGCCTGAGCCCGTACGCGAGTGGCGAGCGCCGTGCCAGCGGCAGCAATGGTCATCAGGGACACACGACGGGACAGGGGCAGGTTCATGGAAACTCCTTGGGAGGGTGGTGGGATGAAAGGAAACACCCGTCCGGCGCGCGAAGATCCCGCGCAAATAGGGCGACGGCCCTTTCGGATCCGCCGCTGCGACGGAACGCGAAAACCCGCCCGGCGGGGAGGATGCCGGGCGGGGTGCTGCTACTGCCAGAACTACTGCAACGACTCACTTCGGCAGGACGACAGTGTCGATGACGTGAATGACGCCGTTGGAGGCGACGATGTCGGTCTTGACGACCTTCGCGTTGTTGACCATTACGGCGCCGCCCTTGATGCTCACGGTCAGCGACTGGCCCTGGACGGTCTTCACCGCGCCCGGCTTCACCTGCGCCGCCATCACCTCGCCCGGGACGACGTGGTAGGTGAGGACGGCGGCGAGCTTCTGCTTGTCATTCAGCAGCGCTTCCAGCGTGCCGGCCGGCAGCTTGGCGAACGCCTCGTCGGTGGGCGCGAACACGGTGAACGGGCCCTTGCCCTTCAGCGTGTCGACCAGGCCGGCTTCCTGCACGGCCTTTACCAGGGTGTTGAACTGGCCCGCCGAGACCGCGGTGTCCACGATGTCGGCGGCAAGCGCGGCCGACGTGGCGACAGCGATAGCGGCGCCGGCGATGATGCGAAACAGTGACTTCATGTATGACTCCTTGTCAGTGGTTGGGAGGGTTTCGTGTTGCCCACATTGGGCATCAACGCGTGATACGACCCGGGCGCACCGTGCCGGTTTCGGGTTTTTCGAGGTCAGCACCCGAAATATTGATTGAACCGGGCGTGCGCAGGCGAGTCCTTCGGGCGTCAGTCGACTACCCGACAAGGAAACCCTGACATGAACGCACCGGAACGCCTGCTGTTGCCGGACATCCAGTCGCTGCCCGATCAGCGCGCCATCGCCATCGACCGCGTGGGCATCCGCGGGCTGCGGCATCCCATCAGCGCGACCGCCGCCGGCGGCGCGGCGGTACCGACCATCGCCACCGTGGACATGTCGGTTGCGCTGCCCGCGACGGCCAAGGGCACGCACATGTCGCGCTTCCTGGAGGTGCTGCAGGAGCACGGGGGCGAGATTGCCGTCGCCACGCTGCCGGGCCTGCTGCGCGCCATGCTGCGCCGGCTCGAGGCGCGGGAGGGCGCGGTGGCGCTGCGCTTTCCGTACTTTGTGCGCAAGCGCGCGCCGGCCTCCGGCGTGGAGAGCCTGATGGACTACGACGTGACCCTGCGCGCCAGCGGCGGCGCGCGCGCGGCGCTCCACGTCGAGGTGGAAGTGCCGGTGACGAGCCTGTGCCCGTGCTCGAAGGAGATCTCGGCGTACGGCGCGCACAACCAGCGCTCCGCCGTGTCGATCGCGGCCGAGCTCGCGGCGCCGCTCGCGCCCGAGGACCTGATCGCGATGGCGGAGCGCGCGGCCTCGTGCGAGCTTTACGGGCTGCTCAAGCGCCCGGACGAGAAGTACGTCACCGAGCGCGCCTACGACAATCCGAAGTTCGTCGAGGACCTGGTGCGCGATGTCGTGATCGAGCTGGAGGCCGACCCCCGCGTCGCGGCCTACCGGGTCGCGAGCGAGAACTTCGAATCGATCCATAACCACAGCGCCTATGCGGCCATCGAGCGCGACAAGCGGGCGGCTTAGCGCCACGCGCCATCGGCCGGGCCGGCGCGATTGCGCCTGGCCGCGGCATTGCTTATGCTTCATTCGCAATGGCGGAAACGGAGCAGGACGCGGAACTCGTGCGGCTCGCGCAGGCGGGCGACGCGAAGGCCTTCGAGGCGCTGGTCGTCAAGTACCAGCGGCGCATCGCGCGACACGTGGCGCGTTACCTGAAGGCGGCCGGGGACGTCCAGGACGTGGTGCAGGAGACCTTCATCCGCGCCTACCGCGGGCTCGCCTCGTTCCGGGGGGACAGCGCCTTCTACAGCTGGCTCTACCGCATCGCCACCAATACCGCGCTCTCTCACCTGAAGCGGGAACCGAACGACGTGTTGCTGGGTGACGACGCGCCCGAGGAGCGGGCCGAGGCGTTCGAGCCCGGCGTCTCCGACGCCGAGAACCCCGAGCGCACCCTCATGGCGAAGCAAATTGCGGAGACCGTGCAGCGCGCGCTCGACCGCCTGCAGCCCGAGCTCGCCGAGGCCTTGATGCTGTACGAGGTCGAGGGCAAGCCCTACGCCGAGATCGCGGGGATGCTGGGCATCCCCATCGGCACCGTGCGCACCCGCATCTTCCGGGCGCGCGAATTCATCGCCAAGCGCCTCGAGCCGGTGCTCGAGGTCCAGCGCGACCGGAGGTGGTAGCCATGTCGCTCAAGGTATCCCTGCTGCTCGACGGCCAGCTCGCTCCAGGCGAGGTGAAAGCCGCGCTCGAAGAAACCGCCGCCGACCCGCGGCTGCGAGACCGTTACACGATCTACGGCCTGGTGGGCGACGTCCTGCGCGGCAACAGCACGCCGGACGACGGCTTCAGCGCGCGCATTTTCGAGCGCCTGCGGCGGGATGGCGCGAGGATCGAGAAGGGCTTCGATCCGCTGGAAGACCAGTGACGGGTGACAAGTGACGATTGGCGCGGCGAAGAAGAAGAGGGCGCCGCGCCATCACCACTCGGTCTACGTCGTGCACAAGGCGGGTCTCAAGGCGGGCCACTACGTGAAGAAACACTGGCTGCGGCTCATGCAGGAGCGCTACGAGCTTTACAACCCGACGCCCTAAGAAGCCCCGTTCAGATTGGCCGCCGAGCCGAAGCGCTGAATGAGGGTGACCGCGCCGGTGTGGGCTTCGCACCGTTTCAGTCCGGCTTGCTTGATCAGAAATGTCGCGATGACCCGATGAATGATTTGCAGCACCGCCGAGAGCAGCTGCGGATGGGCGGCCAACAGGATGCGCAGCGGGATCGGAAAAGACAGCACCCATTGACGCACCGGCACCCGCGGGATGACGTAGTCGACCAGGTGCGCCGCTGTTTCTGCCATGCGCCGCGCCCCGCACGACGGGCAGAACCCGCGCCGCTTGCACGAGAACGCCACCAGCTTCTCATGGGTACACGCCGCGCAGCGCAGCCGCAGAAATCCGTGGGCGAGGATGCCGCACTCGAGAAAAGCGTCGAACTCGTCTTTGACGAACTCGGGCAACGCCGCGCCGGTCTGCGCCTCGACTTGGGCCAAGAAGGTGTCGAGGTGCTCCTGGACGAGCGGCGATGTGCAGAGGACTCAACGTCTGCTCAAGACGACGTTCGGGCCGTGGGGCTGGCTCCCCGACCCCGTCGTCGAAGGCATCCAGAACGTACCAAAGAGGGGACCGGCGCTCTACGTCGGCAATCACACTCTGCTCGGCGTGCTCGATGCGCCGGTGATGCTGCTTCAGCTTGCGAAGCTGCGCGGCATCACGTTGCGCAGCCTTGGAGACCGTGCGCACTTCAAGGTGCCGGGATGGCGCGATTTCATGGCGGGCGTCGGGTGCGCCGAAGGAAACGCGCGAGAACTGCACGGGGTTCATGCAGTTGCGCGAGCAGATCCTCGTCTTTCGTGGCGGTGGAGGAGAGGTGTCCAAGCGCAAGGGAGAGCAGTACACGCTGCGCTGGAAGGAGCGGGTCGTGTGCTCCGCTAATACTCGATCGGCGCCGCTCTGGCCTTCTTAATGCCTCCGGAATCAGCTATGGCATGATTCGGGGCGTGATTGCGCTCGCTCGCCGTTGCCCGTCAACTGTTGGCGGACGCACACGAGCAGCAGGAGCGCCTGATCGCCCGACGCAAGGAGCTGCCTGCGGTCCTGCTCAGTGGCGCATCCCTGCGACGAGGGCTCCCTGCGCGGCGCTGTGCGTTAATCGGGTCCGCGCCGCTTCTCGCTCGCGAACGACGTCAACGACACGGAAGCGACCGCAAAGTACGCTGACGGGATTCTCGAGCTCACGCTGCCGAAAAAGGAGACGACGGCGGCCAAGCGGGCGATATCGACGGGCACCTCGACCGGGAACCCGTGGCGCGTCGGCGGTCAATGGGCCCGGCTACTTGAAGCTGAGCACATACTCGGCGAGCACCTCCGCCTCTTCCTTGCTCACCGGCACTCGCGCCGACGGCGAAGGCATCCTGGTCGCTCCCCAGTGATACGCAACTCCCGGAACATCGGTTCCGGTCTGGATGGCCCGGGCCAGAATCGTCTTGGCGTCGTTTATTCCCTTGAAGCGTCGCGCGATGTCCCTGAACGAGGGCCCGATCAGTTGCGACTTGGCATCGTGGCAGGTGAAACATTGCTTCGCCTTGGCAAGAGCAGCCGCGTCCCCGGCCATGGCCGGACTCGTCAGCGCGCCTGCACTGAGTATCAATGCGATTATCGACCTGTTCATGTTGCCTCCTTTCCACTGCGTATCAACGAAACAATGCGCCGATATTTTCTGCCGCACGTGGCCAGACCCGCAAGTTTGGGGTCCACCAGCATCTCCTTCGTGGCGGGCTTGCCTGCGAGAGGGGAGATCGTCATCGGGTTCCCTCATGCGACCGGACACGGCCTGGCGTGCCAGATCTGGCTCGCGTACTCGGCGATCGTGCGGTCGCTCGAGAACTTCCCCGACGCGGCCACGTTCAGGATCGCCTTGCCCGCCCAGGCCTGGGGATCGGCGTACAGACCGACCAGCCGCGCGTCGGCCTCGAGATAGGCCACCAGGTCGGCCAGGTGCATGTAGTGATCTCCGCGCGCGAGCAGCGCGTCGAGCAGCGGCGCGAACAGAGCGGGCTCGTCCGGGCTGAAGTGATCCGCGCGGATCAGGTCGAGCGCCGCGCGCGTCTCCGCGTCGTGCTCGTAGTGCCAGTGCGGGTCGTACCGGCTGCGTCTCTCGGCGACCTGCTGTGCCGAGAGACCGAACAGGAACAAGTTCTCCTCGCCCGCCTCCTGCGCCATCTCGATCGTCGCGCCGTCGCGCGTTCCGATCGTGAGCGCGCCGTTCATCATGAACTTCATGTTGCTCGTGCCGCTGGCCTCGAATCCCGCCGTCGAGATCTGGTTGGAGACGTCGCTGGCCGGGATCAGCCGCTCCGCGAGCGAGACGCAGTACTCGGGCAGGAACACGACCCGGATCCGGCCGCGCACGGCCGGGTCGCGCTCGATGGCGGCGGCGACGTTGTTCACGAACTTGATGATGAGCTTGGCGAGCTGGTAGGCGGGGGCGGCCTTGCCCGCGAAGACGAAGGTGCGCGGGATCGCGTCGAGCCGCGGATTCTCGCGCAGCCGGTTGTAGAGCACGACCACGCGCAGCGCGTTCAGCAGCTGGCGCTTGTACTCGTGGATGCGCTTGACCTGGCAATCGATGATCGTGTCCGGGTCCACCGGCGGGCGGCCGGTCGCCCGGAGCCAGCCCGCGAGCCGCTCCTTCGCCTCGCGCTTGGCCTTCAGGAACGCGTCGCGCAGCGTCTTGTCCCCGGCTAGCGGCGCGAGCTTCGCGAGCTGCGCGAGGTCGGTGATCCAGCCGTCGCCGATCGCGCCCGTGATCGTGCGGGCGAGCGATGGGTTCGCGAGCAGGAGCCAGCGGCGCGGCGTGACGCCGTTGGTCTTGTTGTTGAAGCGGTCGGGGAAGATCTCGGCCAGGTCCTTCACCGTCGTGGCGCGCAGCAGCTCCGAGTGGATCGCGGCGACGCCGTTCGTGCTGTGCGAGCCGACGATCGCGAGGTTCGCCATGCGGACGTGCTTGGCGGGGCTCTCCTCGATCAGGCTCGCCCGCGCGACGCGTCCCGCGTCGTTCGGGAAGCGCGAGCGCACATCGTCGAGCAGGCGCCGGTTGATCTCGAACACGATCTCGAGGTGGCGCGGCAGCATGTCCTCGAACCAGCCGAGCGGCCACTTCTCCAACGCCTCCGGGAGCAACGTGTGGTTCGTGTACGCGAGCGTCCGCCGCGTGAGGTCCCAGGCCTGGTCCCAGCCGAGGCGCGCCTCGTCGAGGAGGATCCGCAGGAGCTCCGGCACCGCGAGCGCCGGGTGCGTGTCGTTGAGCTGGATCGCCACCTTCTCCGGCAGCGCGCTCCAGTCGGCGTTCGTGCGCCGGAAGCGGCGCACGAGATCGGCGAGCGAGCACGCGACCAGGAAGTACTCCTGCAGGAATCGCAGGCCCTGACCGCGAACGGTCGAGTCGTCGGGATAGAGCACGCGCGTGAGCGATTCGGCCGCGAGCGTATCGGTCAGCGCCTCGGTGAACTCGCCGCGGCTGAAGCGCTGGAAGTCGAAGTCGCGCGGCGCGGCGGCCGCCCACAGGCGCAGCGTATTGATCGTCTTGCCGCCGTATCCGACCACGGGCCGGTCGTAGGGAATGCCGATCAGGCAGGACGGGAGCCCCGGAATCAGCTCCAGGCGCCCTTCACGCATCGCGACCGAGCAGCCGAGGTCGACCCTCACGTGCTCGTTGTGCCGGGGAACCTCCCAGGGATCCCCCCGGCGCAGCCAGGGATCCGGTTGCTCCTGCTGCCAGCCGTTCTCGATCGACTGGCGGAAGATGCCGTATTCGTAGCGGAGCCCGTAGCCCATCGCGGGGATCTGCAGCGTCGCCAGCGAGTCGAGGAAGCAGGCGGCCAGGCGACCGAGCCCGCCGTTGCCGAGGCCGGCGTCCGGCTCCTGCTCGAGCAGCTCGATCCAATCGATCTCTTTCTCCTCCGCGATGCGGACCAGGTGCGGGGCGATCCGGAGGTTCGTGACGTTGTTCGCGAGCGAGCGACCGAGCAGGAACTCCATCGAGAGGTAGTACACGCGCTTGGGGTTCTCGCGCGCGTAGGTCTGCTCGGTGTAGATCCAGCGCTGCGAGAGCAGATCCCGCACCGAGCGCGCGATCGCCTCGAAGCGCTCGCGCGGGCCGGCGTCCGCGACCGGGACGACGTCGTCGAAGGTGAGATGTCGCTCGTAGAGCGCGTCGGCAGTCCCGGAGAACCGGATCGGTCCGCATCCGTAGCGCTCGGCCACCTCCAGGAGTGCGTCGCCACCCACGGCGGCGACCAGATCCCGCTCGTCGACCTTCTTGCGCTTCACGCGCGGTTCCTCGGTTCGCTTCGGCATCTGCATCTCCTTCGTGATACGTTGGATCGTGTGGATCTCAACCATGCGATGGGCGCCGCAGCCGCGGATGTCGTCAATCCGGCGACTGGTTTTCCGGAACCCTCCAAAAGGGCCCGGCGATTCGTTCCAGCGGCCGGCCGGGCTCGTTGGGGCGCAAACCGTATCGCAGCATCGCGATGATGTCCGCGCTCACCTTCGGATTGGAAACGAAGTAGCTGTGGCCGAAGAAGTCGGTAGTGTCGCGGACCTCGATGACGTCGACGGCGTCCAAGGCGCTGATCAATTCGATCTCGTCAGGCGTGAACAGGGTTGCGTCGATACGTCCGAGCCTTGCGATACTTCCGAACATCCAGCTGGACGATTGCCAGCGCCTTGTCGTCGGGCGACACATACAGGGTCAACCTGAGCCCGGGTGATGGCGGAATGATTGCGCCCGGATCGGGCCGCTCGCCGAAGGGCAGGTCGGGGTCGGAGAAGACTTTGAAGATCTTTCTTACCGCGACGTCGCCATCCAGGTCGGGAGCGACGAGGACGACGTTGGCGATATGAAACTCACGCGTCGGCGAGCTTTGACGGGCATAAGCCTCGACGCTCAGCTCCGCCAACGCCGAAGCGAGCGTGTCGGTGCCGCGGCTGTGACCAATGAGATGAATCTTGGCCAGGCCCGGTGTGCCAGCGATGATGCGGATCACCTTGACGAGGTCCTCGACCGCGTATTCGGCCGACTCGCGGTCGACGTGGTAGCCGAACAGGATCCCGCGCTGTCCGCCCGCGGGCCACGTGAAGATGCCGCAAACGAACTCCCGTCCGAGGAAATGGCACAGTTCTCCCATTGTCAGCGCAGCACTCTTGAAGCTGCTGCGATAGCCGTGCACGAACAGGACGACTTCCTTGCGGCGTGCGATGGCGAGCCGCCTCGCTATCTCGCTTTGCAACCGCTGTTTCGCCTCTTCGTGCGCTTGCCACGACAGCCGGGGCACGTCGCATGCCGTCGGGACCAGTCACGAGCGGATACGGTGTCGCCGGAAAGCGACCGAGCTCCGTCGTCGCTCCAAGCGCAATCGGTATGGGGACGGCGCGATGCGATGGCGCGCTTTGTCTTGCGAGCATATCGAGGGTGACGCCTTCGCCGAACTCGATCATGGTCGATCCGAACGCGAGCGCACGCGAGCGCTCGGCTGTATACGGCACGTCGCTGGTACCGTCCGCCGGGGCGCGATCGGTAACGAAGAGCAGATCGAGCGTGGACGGTCGACGTTCGATCGGCGAGTCGGTGAACAACGACTTCGCGTTCGGTCCGGTGTAAAGCACAGGGGTCGGCATCAACGCGTGATTCGTCGCGCAACCGGCGAGCAGGCACGCGACGACAGCAACGACGATCGTCCCGCGGTGCACTATTGCGTGGGTCGCGATCATTGCCGGTTCAAGTTGCCGGAGAATCAGGCTTCGCGTCACCGCGCACTTTCACGAGAAAGGACGGCGCACCCGCCGGCCGGGCGGGTGCGCCGTCATCCGCAGCGCGCCGAGAGGAGGTGAGGGAGGGAGCGGCACGGTGCGGAAGCCGTTGACGGTCGCGACCCGAGCACCGTCTTGCGCGATACCGGATCGCGAGTCGAAACACATCGATCGCTGAATGCGACATGGACGCACTCTACGGGGACCACGCCGCCCAGTCGTGAGCGAAAGGTCGGCATTCGGTCGGGATCCGGTCGGAGCCGTGGACGACACTGGGGCTGCACGAGGCCGATCGCCCGCGCGTGCGCAGCCGAAGCTGCGGCCACGCCCACCTCGACGACGACCCGCGTGACCCTGTGAAGGCCTTCCTGCCGGCCGCACCGGGTCACAAGGTCGACGATGCTCTGTGTCAGCGCGAGCTCATGCATCCTTTGCCACGCTCGACGGTAACGCCCGGCGTTCGCCGAGTCGTCAGCGAACCGTCGGATTTTGGTCGGAATCCAGGCCTGGCCCCGGGCCGTTGACAGGGCGCAACTGCCGGCCAACTAATTGAAATTGCTCTGGGTCAAATGGTGGCGCCGATCGCCGCCCACCTTAGAATGGCGGCCGTCGGAACGCGCCAGGGAGGCGCCCGAGGATGGCAACGCGCATGACCTCCGATCGGCCGGCGGAGCAGTCGCTTCAGCTGCGCTTCGACGCGTTCGAGCTCGACGAAGCTGACGTCCGCCTGACGCGCGCTGGACAGCCGGTCCCGCTTGCGCCGAAGCCGTTCGCCGTGTTGTGCGCGCTTGCGCGGACCCCGGGAACGCTCATCACGAAGAACGCGCTTCTCGACCGCGTCTGGGGCCATCGCTTCGTCAGCGACTCAGTCCTCAAGTCGACCATCAGCGACTTGCGGGCGGCGCTGGACGACGATCCGAAACGACCGCGCTACATCGAAACGGTATCGCGGCGCGGCTATCGCTTCATCGCCGCGCTGGTCGCGCGCGCGACGGCGGGCGGTGCGGCGCCAGCGGCAATGAGCTCGATGATCGGACGCGCCGACGCGCTCGAGCGGCTGCGCGCGGCATGGCAGCGAGCAGGCACAGGCATGCGCCAGGTCGTGTGGATCGCGGGCGAGGCTGGCGTCGGAAAGACCACGCTGATCGAGCGCTTCATGGCCGAAGTCGGCGAGGTGCATTGCGCCCGCGGGCAGTGCATCGAGCAGTACGGCGCTGGTGAGCCTTATCTACCGGTCCTCGAAGCAATTGGCGCGTTGTGCCGGCGCGATGCCGCCTTCGCCGAGCTCGTTCGCGCAGTCGCTCCGACCTGGCTGCTGCAGCTTCCGTGGCTGTCCACGCCGGCCGAGCGCGAGATGTTGCGCCGCGAGCTCGCCGGCGCCGGCCAGGCGCGAATGCTGCGTGAAATGGCGGAGCTCCTGGAGCGCTACGCGGAAAATCACCCGTTGCTACTCGTCACCGAGGACCTGCACTGGAGCGACCAGGCGACGGTGCAGCTCCTGGATTACCTGGCGCGCCGCCGCGTCGCCGCGCGGCTCTTGTGGCTCGCGAGCTTCCGCCTCACGGAGATCATCGCGGCGGACCATCCGCTCCGCGCGGTGCGTCACGAGCTTCTCCTGCATGGGCTCGCCGAGGAGGTTGTGCTCGACGCCTTCTCCGAACAGGAGGTCGCGCAGTACGTTGCCGAGCACGCTCCAGCCCTGGCGCCGGACGAGAAGTTCGTACGCATGCTGCATGGCCGCACCGACGGGCTGCCGCTCTTCGTCGCCGACGTGGTGAACGATATCACCGCGCGCGGCTCGCGCTCCGGCTCGATGGCGGTGCCGACGGGCCTGAGCGGCATCATCGAACGCTACATACGGCAGCTCGCACCGGGCGAGCGCGCGCTGCTGGAGGCGGCAAGCGTCTGCGGCGTGGAGTTCCGGCTGGCCACCGTCGCGCGCGTGCTGGAACGCGACGTCGCATCGGTGGCCGAATCCTGCGCGGAGCTTGCGCGCCGGCAACGGTGGCTGAGGGATGCCGGAGGGGGATATGCCTTTCGCCATACGCTGTACCGGGACGTGCTTTACCAGCGCATTGCCCCGCTTGCCCGCGCCGAGGTGCATCGCGAGGTCGCAGTCTCGCTCGAGCGAGAGCGCGCCGAGGTACCCAAAGTCAGTGCGGCCGAGCTCGCCTTCCATTTCGAGCTCGGCCACGAGCCCATGGCGGCACTGCGCTACTACGCGGAAGCGGCGGAGTCGGCTCTGCTGCATTTCAGCCCCTCGGAGACGATCAAGCTTGCGGAACGTGCCCTGTCGCTGCTCCCGTCGATCGAGGCGGGGAACGCGCGCACCACCCTCGAGATCACGCTCGCCGCGCTGCAGGGCGCCGCAGCGGTACAGGCCGTCGGCATGGCCTCGATCGAAGCGAAGCGGGCCTATCAGCGCGCGGAATCGCTGTTTGGCGATGCGCCGCGGCACCCCTTGCGCGGCTTGTTTCTCCACGCGCTTGGTTTCGTGCTCTTCATGAGGGGCGAACTGGAAGAGGCAAACCACCTCGCCCAGCGCACCGAGGCTCTTTCGACCGAGACGGGAGACCCGACCACGCTGCTCTGCGCGTGCCTCGTACACGGAATGGTTCAACACGTGCGCGGTCGGCCGCGAATGGCGCGCGACTGGCTCGACAAAGCGCTCGCCGCGGCCGAGGGGCTCGACAAGACCGCACCGCCCGCGCTGTACGCCGCCGACCCGACCGTCATTGCCCTCGGCCTGCTCGCCCTTCAGTTGGTGCAGCTCGGGTTCGTCAACCAGGCACGGGCACGCGTGCGCGAGGCGCAGGCGCGCGCGCGTGCTCTTCGTGCACCGGGCCCGCAAGTCGCTGCGCTGTGGTTCGAGGCGCTTATCGAGGTGCGTATTGGCGAGGCCGAACGCGTGGCCGAACGATCCGCGCAGATGCTGGCGCTCGCCGAGGAGTACGCGCTGATGCCGCACGTCCGCGCCGTTCATCTCTGGCTCAGCGGATGGGCGCAGGCACGGCTCGGGGACCCGCACGCCGGCTACCGCCGCATAAGCGAGGGCTACGAGCAAGCAGTCCCGTTCGGCCTGCGAGCCCTGGCGAGTGAAGCACGCACGTATGGCGCGGAAGCGCTCGCGCTTGCCGGTGACTGGGTTGCGGCGCGGCGCGAGCTCGCGGAAGCGATGCGGTGCGCCGACGCGATCGGCGAGCGGCGGTATCGGACGCAATTGCTGCTGCTCGATGCCCGGATCGCGGATGGGCTCGGCGAACCCGACCGGGCGCGCGAATCGATTCGGCAGGCCATTGCCGAAGCGCGCCTCCAGGAGGCGCCGTGGCTCGAGCTTGCGGCGCTCTCGGCGCGCTGCGAGCGACCGGACGTGAGCGCCAAGGACTTCGCGGCGCTCGCTCACGTCGTTGAGCAGCTCACCGAGGGTATCGATACGGCGCCGGTCGCAAGAGCGCGGGAATTGCTCAAGCGGCGGCGCGGAGCGTCGACTTCGGCTCGGCGCTAGCGCATGGGTATTCCAGTGCCATCGCGCGGCGGGTGGCTGTGGGGCACCCGAACGATCCTGTCATCTCTCGCGCGCGCCGTCCTCGCATTCGGCCTGCGTGGCAAGCACATCGGCCAGGCGTCCCAAGGCTTCCGCCGTCGCGGCTGCGACGGCCGCCGGAGTCGTACCGTCGATCGGGACCTCCAGGACCGTGCGGCCCGCATGGCTCCGCCGGTGCCCCGCAGTGCAGGAGAAAGTCCACTTGGCGTCCAGCCGCAAAGTGCTCTGCTGAGGATCGAGCGCCAGGAACTCGGTGCTGAGGTCCGCATCGGGGATGCGGCCGTCGCCTGCGATGAGGACGCGCGAAGCGCCCAGCCGTCGCGACAGGGCGTCGCGCAACACGCGCGCCACCGCGTCGCGAAGAGGTTCGGCCCATTCCGTGTCGTTCGACACGATCAGGGTGCTCCCGGTCCGCCCCGTCACGACGGGATAGTTGTCCAGATAACCGGGCAGGACGACCGGGCGCAGCAGCACGCTCGTCCCGGAGCTTTGCGCAACCGCTCGATTCGCGTCGGGAGGCGGCGGCGCGGGCAGCGTGACCAGTGTCGCCGGCGAGGAAGCGCACGCGGCGAACGCCAAGGCGAGCGACGTGATGCTGACGCGGGGCGTGGGCCTCATCGCTTCACCTTCCACGCACGAGCACGCTGGGATCGCGGTCGACCCGTTCCGCGAAGTTGCGCAGGCGCGCTGCGGCGGCGGCGAGGTCGTCGAGTGTGCGCTGGACCTGCATCATGGTGCGTCCGCGCGGATCGAGCAGAGCGTTGGCCTCGTCCACGGTCGTGCTCGCACTTTCGAACGTTCCGCGGGCCGCTGCCAGCGTGCTGGTCGCTTCACGATCCAGATCCGCAATGAGCGTCTGCACGGAAGCGAGCGTCTTGTCCACGTTCGCCAGCGTCGCACGCCCCTGGCGCGAAAGGCCGGTCGCTTCACGTTCTATCGTGTTGACCGTGCGACGCAGGTCGCTTACGAGGAGCGGCAGCTGCTCGATGGTCTGTTTCACCTCCGGGCTGGTCAGAATCGCGTCCACCGTCGCGAGCGTGCGCTGGGCGCCGGCCAGTACGGCGGCGACATCCGCCTCCTGGAGCTGCTTCGCGATGCCTTCCCAATCGCCGGGCACCGTCGGCACTTCCGGGGCCGCAGTGGTCCCGCCCAGCCGCGACACGTGCGCGCCGGGGCGAAAGTCGAGGTCCACGTTCAACAGCCGGGTCACGAAGCTTTCCAGCACCAGTCGGGCGGTCATTCCGCGCCGCACCAGCTCAGGGACCGCGGCCTCGTTCGGCGGCGGTGGCGCCCCGTAGACCGTCACCGTATCGGGCAGCAGTTCCATGTTGACCTCGATGATCGATCCGCCCGTCTCCGCGTCGAAGCGGATCGCGATGGATTTCACTTCTCCGACGCGCACGCCGCGAAAGGTCACCGGCGCCCCCACGCGCAATCCGGCGACCGAGCCGTAGAAGAAGCTCACCATCGGGATGCGCTTCTCCGTAAGAGCGCCGGAGCCGAAGAACAGCACGCCCGCGACGGTCAGCGCGATCGCGCCGAGGACGAATACGCCGATGAGCGTGGCGCTGGGTTTCGTCATCGGGCGGGCTCCGGGTGCGGGATGGACGCGGTGCCGGGCCGCGCGAGGAACTCCCGCACTTTGCGGCTCTCCGCGGATCCCGCCAGCGCGGCGGGATTTCCCAGCGCCACCGGACGGTGCGCCTCGCCGTCGAGGAACACCATGCGGTCGGCGATGCTGTACAGGCTCTCCAGCTCGTGCGTGACCAGGACGACCGTGATACCGAGCCCGTCGCGCAACGCGACGACGAGCTCGTCGAGCCGCCGCGAAGTCAGGGGATCCAGGCCCGCCGAGGGCTCGTCGAGAAACAGCACGCGCGGATCGAGCGCGAGTGCCCGGGCGAGCGCCGCGCGCTTGCGCATTCCGCCGCTCAGGCTTGCCGGGTAGCGGTCCTCGTCGCCGGCGAGGCCCACCAGCGCGAGCTTGAACCGTGCGAGCGCGGCGCGGGCCGCCGGCGCCGAGTGGCCGAGCAGATCCATCGGCAGGGTGACGTTCTCGAGCACGCTCATCGAAGTCCACAGCGCGCCGCTCTGGAACAGGATCCCGAACGGGGGCGCGCCGTGCTGCATGTGTTCGTCGAGCGTCCTGCCCTCGAACAGGATGCGCCCGGCCTGCGGCGCGAGCAGCCCCGCCATCGCCTTCAGCAGCGTGCTCTTTCCCGAGCCGCTGTCCCCGACGATCGCAAAGATCTGCCCGTGCTCGACGTCGAAGCTGATCCCGGTCTGGACCGGCCGCCCACCGTAACCGATGGCGACATCCCGGACGCTGATCGTCGGGCTCGTCGACGGCGCACGCATCGGCTCAGACTCCGAGCGCATTGGTGCACACGGCGAAGACGGCATCGACGACGATGATCGCGACGATGGAGGCGACCACCGCGCCGGTGGTCGCCACGCCCACGCCGGCCGCGCTGCGCTCCGCGCGCAGTCCGAAGTGGCACCCGATCAGGGCGACCAGCGCGCCGAACACGACCGCCTTGAGTCCGCCTATCGCGAACTGTGCGCCGCCGATCGCCTGCTGCGTCTGCACGGTGTAGGTCACCGCCGACATGTCGAGGAACGGCACCGCGACGCACAGGCCGCCGAGCAGCGCAAGCGCGCACCCGTAGACATACAGGAGCGGCATCAGCAGGCTCAGCGCCACCACGCGGGGCAGCACCAGGAACTCGATGGGAGAAACGCCGAGGGTGGTGAGCGCATCGATCTCTTCGTTGCCCTGCATGGTGGCGATCCTGGCCGCGAAGCTCGCGCCCGTGCGTCCGGCAAGGACGATCGCCGTCAGGATGGGCGTCAACTCGCGCACCGAGGCGACGCCGACCAGGTTGGCGACGTAGATGCCGGCGTCGAACGGCTTGAGCTGCACGGCCCCCACGAAAGCGATGATGGCGCCCATCAGGAGGTTGACGATGCCCACGATGAGAAGTGCGCGGCTGCTCGACTCCGCCACCACCTCCAGCACCTCGGCGGCGCGCACTCTGGCGCGACCGGCGCTGAATCGCGGCAGCAAGAGAACCACCTGCCCGAGCACGTTCACGAACTGCCGGAGGCTGCCGGCCCGCTCCGTGGCGAGTGCGCCCACCCGCGCGAAAAAGCCCGGGATCGGGCCGGCCCTGTCCTCCGGGGCGGGGGACCTCGTGCGCGCGAGCGCGAGCAGCTTCTGCAGGTCCTGCGGCAGCCCCTGAACCAGGATGTCCTCCCGTGGTCTGCCGAGCCCCTGCAGCACTCTCGCCAGGAAGGCCGCGTCCGCCGTGCCCCAACGCCATTCCGGCGGGCTCTCGACACGCACGGCGCGCACCGCACCGCCCGCGCCAAGCCCCAGCTCCTCGAGCGGTCGCGCGAGCCACGACGGGTCGATGCCGGAGCCGGGCATCTGCACGACGAGCGCGTCGCCCTGCGTCAGAAACAATCCCGGCGCGAGCGGACCGTGCGTGCGGCTCGAGGTCATCTCGGGCGATCGTCGCCAGGGTGTTGCGAAAGCGCGCGAGCGCCGGCGCGAACAGGATCGCGCCGATCGTCAGCACCGCCAGGGCGAGGGTAGTCCATCCGTCCGCCACCACGAGCCATGCTAAGGCTCGCGCTCACGCGAGTCGTAAGCGAAACGTCGCGATTCGGTCCGAGCGTGGGTGATCACGCGCGGTCGACCCCGGAACCGTCAGACTCAGGGGCGGCTGGGAGCGTTCTAGCAGCTGGGGCAGATACACGCGCTCCCCGTGCGCATGCCCGCGTCGGGCACGCGTTGAAGCAGATGCTCCTCGGCCACAAGAACGAGAGCGTCACGACCCGCTACTCACGAGCTTCGGATCGACGAGCTCCAGGACGATGCACAGGCTTGCCACGCTGCGCTTCTGGATCGGTGCTCATGGAATCTCCTATTTCTGAAAGTCGATGACCACGCGGCCCTGGATGTCGCCGGCGCGCATGCGGGAAAAGATGTCGTTGATGCTCTCGAGGCGTTCGGTCGCCACAGTCGCCTTCACCTTACCCTCGCCGGCGAAGTCGAGCGCTTCCTGCAGGTCGAGGCGCGTTCCGACGATGGAGCCGCGCACCGTAATGCCGTTCAGCACGGTATTGAAGATGGAGAGCGGGAAGTCGCCGGGCGGCAGACCGACGAGCGAAACCGTTCCGCCGCGGCCCACCATGCCCATCGCCTGCTCGAAGGCTTTGGGCGAGACCGCGGTCACTAGCACGCCCCGCGCTCCGCCGACTTCCTTCTTGACGAAAGCTGCAGGGTCGGCCTTGCGCGCGTTGACACCCAGCGACGCGCCCAGTTTCGTAGCGAGCTCGAGCTTCGCGTCGTCGACGTCGACGGCGATGACGTTGAGCCCCATAGCCCTGGCGTACTGAACCGCCATATGGCCGAGGCCGCCGATTCCGGACACCACGACCCAATCGCCGGGCCTGGTGTCCGTGACCTTGAGCCCCTTGTACACCGTGACGCCCGCGCACAGGATCGGCGCGATCTCGACGAAAGAAACCTTGCCGGGCAGATGCCCGACATAGTCGGGATCGGCCACGACGTATTCGGCGAAGCCGCCGTTCACCGAATAACCAGTGTTCTGCTGCTTTTCGCACAGCGTCTCCCAGCCGCCCAGGCAATGCCTGCAATGGCCGCAGGCGGTGTAGAGCCAGGGCACGCCGACGCGGTCGCCTTCCTTCACGTGCCGCACGCCCGCCCCGACCGCCGACGACGTGGCCCACGCCCTCGTGGCCGGGGATGAAAGGCGGCTTCG
>CAWGCC010000008.1:0-79019 GCA_963820965.1 uncultured beta proteobacterium
CGCCGTTCCGAACCTCGGTTGTCCACCGGCTTCTTCTGGCTGTTGATCCAGCCGTTCTTCCGCCAGCGCTCGTACCACCGGTCGCGGAAGCAGTTGATCACGTACGCGCTGTCGCTGTAGATGGCGACGCGCCGGCGGCCCGCGAGCGAGCGGAGGCCTTCGAGCGGGGCGGTCAGCTCCATGCGCTGGTTGGTGGTGGGGTTCTCGCCGCCCGAGAGCTCGAGCTCCCGGCCGTCCTCGATGAGGATGGCGCCCCAGCCGCCGGGCCCGGGATTGCCCGAGCAGGCGCCGTCCGTGTACATGACGATCGGGGGTCGGGCGGCCATCAGCGCCGGCCCCTCACCCTGGCCCTCTCCCCGCGGGGAGAGGGAACTGAGACCCTCGCCCCCGCAGGGGGAGAGGGCAGGGTGAGGGGTCCTAGGACGGCCAGTAGAGGTAGCGGCCGCAGGACTCGCAGGGGATCAGCGAGGCCTGCGCGCGGAGCTCCTGCAGGCGCTGGGGCGTGATCGTCATGCGGCAGGCCCCGCAGAAGTTCGGCTTGGTCACCGGCACGAGCGCCAGCCCCGCCGCGGGCGCGCAGGATCCGGTCGTAGTCGGCCAGGATGGGGCCGGGGAGCTGGCCGGCCAGCTCCTTGCGCTCGGTGCGCACCCCGGCCAGCTCGGTCTCGACCGCGCGGAGCTGCTCCTTGGCGGTGGCCTCCTGGCTGCGGCCCTCGGTCTCGCGCTGCTTGAAGCGCGCCTCCGCCTCGCGGATGTCGCCGGCGAGCCGCTCCTGGGCCTCCATGAGGACCAGGACCTCTTCCTCCATCTTGGCCTTCTCCTGCTTGATGTCCTCGATCTCGATCAGGACCGCGGAGTATTCCTTGTTGGTCTTGACTTCGTAGAGGCGGGCTTCGTTCTTGCTGCGCTTGGCCTGGACGACCTCGAGGTCCTTTTCCTTCGCGCGCTGGTCCTTGCGGGCGGCGTCGAGCCGGGTCTTGGCCTGCTCGACCTGCTTCCTGGCGTCCTCGACCCCGGCGTGAATGGCGGCGATCTCCCGAGGGAGCCGCGCGGCGTCCGCCTCGAGGGCGGCGATGCGCGAGTCGATCGCCTGCAGACTGATCAGTGTCTGAAGCTTCTGGTCCAATGACCCCCCTCAGCATCTTGTCCCGAGCCTCAAGCATTTCTTGTATTCGCTCGGCTCGCCTTCGGCTGCGCCTCGCCCTGCTACTGTCCCTACCTAACGGTTGATGGTGGGCCCACTTGGACTCGAACCAAGACCGGACCGGTTATGAGCCGGGGGCTCTGCCAATTGAGCTATGGGCCCGGCGGCCATCATACCACCGCGACCAGGGCTCACGATTCCAGGAAGCTCCGGAGCTTCTTGGAGCGCGAGGGGTGCCGCAGCTTGCGCAGGGCCTTGGCCTCGATCTGGCGGATGCGCTCGCGGGTGACCGCGAAGTCCTGGCCGACTTCTTCCAGGGTGTGCTCGCAGCCGTCGGAGAGGCCGAAGCGCAGCCGCAGCACCTTCTCTTCGCGCGGCGTCAGCGAGTTGAGGACCTTGTTGGTCTGCTCCCGCAGGGAGAGGCCGATCATGCTCTCGACCGGCGAGCCGACCTGCTTGTCCTCGATGAAGTCGCCCAGGTGGCTGTCCTCCTCCTCGCCGATGGGCGTCTCGAGCGAGATGGGCTCCTGCGCGATCTTGAGGACCTTGCGGACCTTGTCCACCGGCACTTCCATCTTGATCGCGATCTCTTCCGGGGTGGGCTCGCGCCCCAGCTCCTGGACCAGCTGTCTGGACGTCCGGATGAGCTTGTTGATGGTCTCGATCATGTGCACCGGGATCCGGATGGTGCGGGCCTGGTCCGCGATGGCTCTGGTGATCGCCTGCCGGATCCACCAGGTGGCGTAGGTCGAGAACTTGTACCCGCGCCGGTACTCGAACTTGTCGACCGCCTTCATCAGGCCGATGTTGCCTTCCTGGATCAGGTCCAGGAACTGAAGTCCGCGGTTCGTGTACTTCTTCGCGATCGAGATCACGAGCCGCAGGTTGGCCTCGACCATCTCCTTCTTGGCCCGCGCGGCCTTGGCCTCGCCCTGCTTGATGATCTTGACGATGTTCTTGAGCTCGTCGGCCCGCGCGTCCGCCAGCTCCTCGGCGCGCTTGATCTTCTGCTGGGCCACCCACACCAGCCGCTCCTTGATCGAGGGGTGCTTGGACGCCGCCTTCTGGTAGAGGTCGCGGTCGCCGTCGTCGCGATCGTCGTCGGCCAGCGAGGAGAGGAACGCGTCCACCGCGGTGGGGGCGGGGCGCTTGCCGTCCGACCAGAGCGCGATCTCGCGCTCGGCGCGGTGGATCTTCTCGACCAGCTTCTTGAGATCGTTGCCCCAGAGATCGAGGAGGGACTGCTGGAGGTTGAGACCGCGGAGGATTGCGAGGACCTTGCTCTTCTTGGCTTCGGCCTGCCCTTCGACTCGCTTCCAGGCCGGCTCGGCCTTGCCTCGCTTTCGCCCCCCGGTCTTGGCCTTGAGGCGTCGCCACTGGTGCGTGAGCTGCTCCCGCTCGCGCAGGAGCCGGTCCACGTTGCCCAGCTCGCGGATCACCGAGCGGCGCAGCGCGGCTTCCTTCTCCTCGGTGGACTCCTCTTCCGGGAAGTCCACCACGTCCTTGATCGGGATGATGTCCTCGCGCAGCTCCTCGCGGAGGGCGCGGATCTTCTCGACGGCCAGGCTGGTGGAGAGGATCGCGGCGGTGGCCTCGTCCTTGCCTTCCTCGATGCGCTTGGCGAGCGTGATCTCGCCCTCGCGGGTGAGGAGGGCCACCTTGCCCATCTCGCGCAGGTAGAGGCGGACCGGATCCTCGGTGCGGCCGACCGGGCCCGGGGTCAGATCGATGCGCCGCGGCTCGGGCTCCTCGTCGTCGGGCTCGGGGTCGGCGGCCTGGGCCGCCATCTCGGACGGCAGGCGCACCGCCTTGGTGGAGTCCACGAGCTCGATGTCCATCGAGCCGAACATCAGCATGATGTCGTCGAGCTGATCGAGGGTGACGAGGTCGGAAGGGAGGGCGTCGTTCACCTCGTCGTAGGTGAGGAACCCCTTCTGCTTTCCCTTGGCGATGAGCTTGTCCAGCTCCTCGATCTTCGGCTCTTCCACGGTCCGCGATTCGTCCGCCATGCCTCGCCGTTCTCCTGGTGGGGTTAGGGTGTGTCCGCTTGACGCTGATGGCTCACCGGCCACTCGTTCGGCAGCGCCGGGCGCGCCAGGGCCAGCTCCCTGACCGCCTCCGCCTCCCGTTGCAGGTCACGCTGCAGGCCTCGAAGCTCGTCCTCGAGCGCGGGCAGCGCCGGATCCCCGGTGGCCTGGGCGTCGATGATCGCCCGCGTCACCTGACGGACCCGGTGTTTACGATGCCGGATATGGTACCGCCTCTTTAGCTCCGCGACGTGACTATGTGTATCGCCCCACTTGCGGTCCTCGACCAGGAGGGCGGCCAGCAGCCCCCGCTCGCGATCCCCCTCGCAGCTCGGCCATCAGTGCCTCGGGCAGCGCGCCGGGCGTCCGCCGCAGGGCGGTCAGCACGAGGCGCAGGCCCTGGTGCACCACGTCCTCGTCCGCGAGCACGGGGAGGAGCTCGGCCCGGGCCTCGTCGACTTGCAAGAGGAGGGCCACGAGATCCCGCTCGAAGGGCACCGGAGGCGGCCAGGAATCCGATTCCGCCGGCTCCGCGCCCGGATTGGGAAAGCTGCTCGGGCCGCCGACCCCGTGCGCGGGCGCCCTGCAGCTGCTGGGCCTCGATCCAGAGCTGGGTGGAGTCCACGCCGAGCCGCCGGGCGGCCTCCCGCGCCAGCGCGGTGGCCTCCTCGGCATTGGCCACCTTGGAGAGGATCAGGGCGACGCGGGCATGGGCATTGGCCCGGCCCCGCGCCGTGGTCAGGTCCTCGTCGGCGAATGCCTTCTCGAGCACGAAGGAGAGCAGGGGACGCGCCGCGTCGAGCCGCGCGGTGAGCGCGGCGGCCCCCTCGGCGCGCAGCAGGCTGTCGGGGTCGTGGCCGGGCGGCAGGAGCGCGACCCGGATCGGCAGGTGGCCCGCCTTCTCGAAGCCGCCGGTGCGCGCGACGGACCAGCCGAGGTTCTGCAGATCCATCACGTCGTTCATCATCTCCTCGAGACGCGACGAGGCCTTCTGCCCGGCCGCGTCGGCGTCGAAGAGCGCCACCACCTCGTCGGCGTAGCGGCGCAGCAGGCCGAGCTGGGCGGGCGTGAACGCGGTGCCGAGCGCGGCCACCGTCTCCCCGAAGCCGTGCTGATGCGCCATGAGGCAGTCGAGGTAGCCCTCGACGATGATGGCGCGGCTCCGCTCCCGCATCGCGATCCGGGCCACGTCGAGGGCGTAGAGCATCTGGCCCTTCACGTAGAGCGGCGTCTCCGGCGAGTTGAGGTACTTGGGCTCCTCGCCCGACAGCGCGCGGCCGCCGAAGGCCACCACGCGACCCTGCACGTCGCGGATGGGGAAGAGCAGCCGGCCGCGGAAGCGATCGTAGAAGCCGGGCGCGTTCTGGCGCGCGAGGATCAGCCCGGCCTGCACCAGGACGTCCTCGCCGATGCCCTGCCGGGCCATGACGCCCAGCAGCGCGTTCCAGCTCTCGGGCGCGTAGCCGAGCCCGAAGCGCTTCGCGACCTCCGGATCCACGCCGCGCTGCTCCAGGTAGGCGCGTGGTTTCTCGCCGCCGGGCTCCCAGAGCGAGCGGGTGTAGAACTCGGCGGCCAGGGCCATCGCGCGCCGCAGCGCCTCGAGCTTGCCGTCCACCTCGGGCGCCCGCTGGCCCGCGTCGGGCAGGGCGACACCGGCGCGGTCGGCCAGGGCGCGCACCGCTTCCGGAAACGCCACGCGCTCCTGGCGCATGAGGAAGCTGAAGGCGTCGCCGCCCGCGCCGCAGCCGAAGCAGTGATAGATGTTCCGCTTCGGGTTCACGGTGAAGGAGGGTGTCTTCTCGGTGTGGAAGGGGCAGAGGCCCTTCCAGTTCTCCCCGGTCCGCTTGAGCTTCACGACCTGGCCGACGATCTCGAGGATGTCGGCGCGGGAGCGGATCTCGTCGAGGAGCTGCTGGGAGTATCCGCCCGGCATTGGGGTCGCCTCAGCCCTGGGTGAGCGTCGCGACGGTGGCGCCGGCGCCGCCCTCGGAGGACGCCCCCGGGCGATGCTCGGCCACGAGGGGGTGGGCGCTCAGCAATTCCTCGACCGCCCGGCGGAGGGCACCCGTGCCCTTGCCATGGATGATGCGGACCGACGGGAGCCCGGCCACGAATGCATCGTCGAGGTACTTTTCTAGCAGATCGCGGGCCTCATCGGTAGTCCGTCCTATGATGTTCAGCTCCCCACCCACCGCGCTCTTGTAGGGGGTGGTGATGCGGGCCCCCTCACCACCGGCCCCCTGATCCGGCCCCTACTCGGCCCCCTCACCCTTCCCTCTCCCCCTTCGGGGGCGAGGGTACATGGCACCCTCGCCCCGCTGGGGAGAGGGAACGGGTGAGGGGCCACGTGATACGACGCGCACGGCCTGCATCGGCACCTTCACCGTCACCGCGCCCGCCTGCACCGTCACCGTCTCGCCGTCCACGCCCAGCACGTCTCCCTTGAGCCCGAGGTGCGTGATCTCGACGCGATCGCCCGACGGTGACCGGGCCCGCCCCGTCCGGCGCAGGCGCGGCGGCCCCCGCAGTGTGCTCCACCTTCTGCGCGGTTTCCACCAGTCGCTTGCGCGCGCGCTCCAGCTCCGGCCGGCTCTTCTCGGCGCGCTTGAGCCGGTCCCACTCCTCGTTCACGTGCCGTCGCACCTCGGTGACCAGGCGCTGCGCCTCCGCCTTGGCGCGGGCGATGGTCTCGCGCGCGCTCGTCCGCGCCGCCTCGAGCTCGGCCTGGGCCCGCGCGAGCAGGCCCGCGCTCTCCGCCTCGCGCCGCTCGAGCGCGCGCCGCGCTCGGCGTCCTTGCGATCCCGGTCGTCGAGGCGGGCCAGCAGCTCCTGGAGCTGCCGCTGCTGGGTGGAGCGATGCGCGTGCGCCCGCTCGATCAGCGCGGCGGGCAGGCCGAGGCGGGCGCCGATGGACAGGGCGTAGCTCTGGCCCGGGCGATCGTAGACGAGCCGGAAGGTGGGGGCGAGGCGCTCGGGGTCGAACTCGACCGAGGCGTTGCGGGCCCGCGGGTGGGTGGAGGCGAAGCCCTTGAGCGGCTCGAGATGGGTGGAGGCCGCGCACCACCGCGCCGCGCTCCGCGAGCGTCCTCCAGCACCGCCTGGGCCAGCGCGGCGCCGTCGTCGGGGTCGGTGCCCGCGCCCAGCTCGTCGAGCAGCACGAGCGAGCGGGCGTCGACGCGCTCGAGCACCTCGCGGAGCTGCTTGACGAAGGCGGAGAACGTCGAGAGGTTCTCCGCCACGCTCTGGTCGTCGCCCACGATGGCGAAGCATCTGCGAGAAGACGGGCAGGCGCGCCCCGTCGCGCGCGGGCACGTGGCAGCCCGCCTGCGCCATCAGCGCGAGCAGGCCCAGGGTCTTGAGCGCCACCGTCTTGCCGCCCGCGTTGGGGCCGGTGATCACGAGCAGCGGGCGCTCGGCGTGATCTCGATGTCCATCGGGATCCGACCGGGCTCGCCTTCGCGCACCGGCCGGCCACGCCAGCTCCTGGGCGAGTAGGAGCGGGTTGAGGGCGCCGGGCAGGAAGACGTCGCGCTCCTCGGCGATCGCGGGCTCGACCGCGTCCATGCGCTCGGCGAGGGCGCCGCGGGCGAAGATCAGGTCGAGGCCGCCGATGCCCGCCACCAGGGCGTCGAGCTCGGGCAGCGCCGCCCGCACCGCGTCGGTCAGCGCGGCCAGGATGCGGAGGATCTCGGTCTCTTCCTCGCGCGCGGCCTGCACGAGGTCGTTGTTGGCCTCCACCATCGCCTCCGGCTCCACGAAGAGCGTGGCCCCGCTCTGCGAGCGGTCGTGGACGATGCCGCGCAGGCGGCTCTTGGCCTCCGCGCGGATCGGCAGCACGTAGCGGCCGTGCCGGACGGTGACGTAGCGCTCCTGGAACGTGGTGTCGGCGTTGGGCGCGCCGAAGTAGGCCTCGAGCCGCTTGACGAGCTCGCGCCGCAGGTCGCGGATGCGCTGGCGGACGCGGCGCAGCGCGGGCGACGCCTCGTCGCGCACCTGGCCGTCGGCGTCGAGCGAGCGCCGGAGCAGGTCGGCCAGCTCGGTCTGCCGCGGGAAGCCCGCGAGCGCCGCCGCGAGATCGGGCGCCACCGGCTGGATGGCGCGGCCGTAGGCCGCGCAGGCGCCCCGCCGCCTCCAGCAGCGGGATCAGCGCGGCCAGGTCCGCGGCCTCGGCCACCGAGCCCGGCACGCGCGCGGTCTCGAGCGTGGGCCGCACGTCGGGGATGCCCTCCCAGGGCGGCACGCCGGTCTGGCCCATCGCGGCCCGGGCCTGGCGCGGTCTCGCCGAGGGCGCGCCGGATCGCGCCGGGATCGGTGAACGGGAGCGTGGCGGTCGCCAGCTCGCGGCCCATCGGCGTCCGCGCCTCGCGGGCGAGGAGCGCCAGCACCTGCGGCCATTCGAGGCCGCCGCTGCCCGCGGAGAGCCGGAACGCGGGGGCTCATGCGCGCGCGCGCCTCAGCGGCGCTCCACGAGGTCGAGCGCCTGATCCGCGGCCTCGTCGCAGGCCGCGGCGACCGCCTCCTGCTCCTCCGGGAAAGAACGGCGAGAGCACGTGATCGGAGACGCGATCCCGATCCTCGCCGGGCGCGGCCGGGCCGGCCGATGCCGATCTTGACGCGGCGGAGGTCGTCGGTGCCGAAGGCCGCGATCAGCGAGCGCACGCCGTTGTGGCCGCCCGCGCTGCCGGTCAGGCGCACGCGGACCTTGCCGAGCGGGAGGTCGAGGTCGTCGAAGACGATGACCAGGTCGGCGGGGCCCAGGTGGAGCTTGCGGGCGAGCCGCGCCACCGGCGGCGCCGGTGACGTTCATGAAGCTGCCCGGCTTGATGAGGTAGAGCGGCTCGCCCTGCCAGCGCGCCGGCGGCGACCGCGTGGCCGCCCGTCGCGCTCGAAGCGCGCATGAATGCGGCGGGCCAGCGCGTCGACGACGCGCTGGCCCACGTTGTGCCGGGTGTTGCGATATTCCGGGCCCGGGTTCCCCAGGCCGACGATGGCCTGGGCCACCTACTTCTTCTTCTCGCCCTTGTCCTTCGCGTCGGCCTCGACCGCTTCCTCCTCCTTGGGCTTGCGCTCGGTGAGCACCTCGGGCTCGGCCGCCGTCGCTTCCGTCGTCGCCGCGGCCGCCACCACGGCTTCCTCGGCCGCCGGCGGGGCGACCGTGACGACCGCCTGGTTGGGGTCGTTGAGGACGCGCACGCCCTCGGGGACCTTCAGGTCCTTGACGGTGAGCACGTCGTGGATGGCCAGGTTCGTGATGTCGGCCTCGAGGTACTCCGGGATGTTGCCGGGCAGGCAGGAGACCCGCACCTCGCGGAGCACCATCTCGAGGATGCCCTGGGTGTCCTTGACGCCGATCGCCTCGCCCACGTGGTGCACGGCCACCGTGACCTGGATGGCGCGGTCCATCGCCACTTCCTGCAGGTCGACGTGGATGAGGTTCTCCGAGACCGGATCGAACTGCATGTCCCGGATGATCGCCATCTTGCGCGTCGCGTGGTCCCCTCGAAGGTCACCCGGAACAGCTGGGTGCTGCCCTCGTGGCCGTGGATGAGACGGAGGACGTCCTTGGGCGTCCACCGCGACGTTCACCGGGCTCGCGCCCCCGTAGAGGGTGGCCGGCACCTGGCCCGCGCGGCGCAGCCGCCGGGCCGGGCCCTTGCCGATGCCCTCGCGCTTCCGGATGGTCAGCTCACGCATTTCCATGACTGCGTTTCGCTCCTTCAGTCGTTGATCTTACACGAAGAGGGTCGACACCGACTCCTCGTCGTGGATGCGACGGATCGCCTCCGCGAGCAGCGGGGCGACCGAGAGAACGCGGATCTTGGGCAGCTGGCCGCTCGGGCGTCAGCGGGATCGTGTTGGTGATGATGACCTCTTCGAGCACCGACTCCTCGATGCGCTCGATGGCCGGGCCGGAGAGCACGCCGTGCGTCGCGCAGGCGAGGATGCGCCGCGCGCCCTCGCGCTTGACGCGCCTCCACCGCCTGGATCAGCGTGCCCGCGGTGTCGATCATGTCGTCGACGATGACCACGTCCTTGCCCTTGACGTCGCCGATGAGGTTCATGAACACCGGCGACGTTGTTGCCGTCGCGCCGCTTGTCGATGATGGCGAGGCCCGCCTTGAGCCGCTTGGCGAAGGCGCGCGCGCGCTCCACGCCGCCCGCGTCGGGCGAGACGAGGACCGGGTCCTGCAGGTCCTTCTTCGCCAGGTAGTCGACGATGCACGCGGCACGGCGAAGAGGTGGTCGACCGGGATGTTGAAGAAGCCCTGGATCTGCCCGGCGTGCAGGTCGATCGCGAGCACGCGGTCGGCGCCCGCGGCGGTGATGCAGGTCGGCCACGAGCTTGGCGGTGATCGGCGTGCGCGGCCCTGCACCTTGCGGTCCTGGCGCGCCGTAGCCGTAGTAGGGCATCACCGCGGTGATGCGCCGGCCGACGCGCGCTTGAGCGCGTCGATCATGATGAGCAGCTCCATCAGGTGATCGTTGACCGGCGGGCACGTCGGCTGGATCACGAAGACGTCCTGCGCCGCGGACGTTCTCGTTGATCTGCACGTAGATCTCGCCGTCGGAGAAGCGCGAGACGTCCGCGTCGCCCAGCGGGAGCTGGAGCGTCTTGGCGATCTCCTCGGCCAGCGGCCGGTTCGCGTTGCCGGAGAAGAGCTTCAGCTCGTACGCCATGTCGCTCGTCTCCCGTGCTGTCGCGCACCCGGTTTGTGTGGCTGGCTCGCCTGGTGCGGGGCCAAGCCCGAGCACTCGGAAGCCCTCCATTGCGGGGGCCAAAGCCCCGAGTCCTACCACTGAACGGCGGATCGGGCCTCCATCGGGGTCCAACGCCCCGTATCCGCCACTGAACGACGCCCATGCCGTCATCGGCTCACCCGATCGCCGGACCCGAGTTCGTGCGGACCGCCCAGCAGGCCCAGCCCGCCCGGCTCACCCGCGGTGCGGATCTGTCGCGCGTGGTCCAGGGAGCGCGCCATCCCGAACACGGTCGGTCCGCTGCCCGACATGATCGCTCCGAGCGCGCCCGCCGCCAAGAGGGCCGCCTTCATGCGGCCGATCACCGGCAGCACCGGCTCGACCACGCTCTCCAGATTGTTCGTCAGCGCCCCCGCCATCTTGGTCACGTTGCGCGTCCTCAACGCCTCGATCACCCGCTCGGTGCCGGCGGGCTCGGCCCGCCAGCCCGCCGGAACGCGACCGTACACCTCCCGCGTCGACAGCGGCACGCGGGGGTTCACCAGCACCAGGGCGTAGCCGCCGCCGCCGGGCAGCACGGTCAGCCGCTCACCGCGCCCCCTGGCCACCGCGCGTCCCGTCCCCAGGAAGAACGGCACGTCCATGCCCAGCTCCACCGCCAGCTCCGAGAGCCGCGCCTCGGGCCAGCGGAGCCGCCACAGCCGGTTGAGCCCCCAGAGCGTCGCCGCCGCGTCGCTCGATCCGCCGCCCAGCCCCGCCGCGACCGGGATGCGCTTGTCAGCCGGATCCGGGCCCCGGCCTCGATCCCCGCCGCCTTCTGGAGCAGACGGGCCGCGCGCATCACCAGGTTGCCATCGTCGGTGGGCAGGTCGGGATCGTCCGTGTGCAGCGAAAGGGTGTCGGCCGCTTCCAGCTTCAGGCGATCGAACAGGTCCACCGCCTGCAGCACCGTCGCGATCTCGTGATACCCGTCGCCCCGCTTGCCCAGCACCTCGAGGGCCAGGTTCACCTTGGCGGAGGTGCGGAGCACCACCTCCATGGCTGCCCCGTGACCGCTTCGACAAGGCAGCGTAGGCTACCATGCGCCGCGAAAGAGTGTCAACGGAAGTCTTGAATTCTAACGTCTTGCGGGACAGTCAGCTTCAGCAGCGCGGGGTCGAGCCCCGTGTTCATGCTGGGGTCGCGGTAGGTCGACCGGACCCGCAGCGACCCGTCCGGGGTCTCGAGCCTGAGGCCGGCCGGCGGGCCGTCCGGCGGCGTCGCGCGTGAACGTCACGCGCGCCGGGTTCTTGCCCGGTCCACTCGACCTGCTTCGGCCTGCCCGCTGTCGGGATCGAACCAGATGCGCTGCTCGACGTCGCGCCCGGTGAGCCGGAGCGACGGGCCGATCTCGTCGGGGGCCACCAGCTCGACCCGGGTCGGGTCCGGCAGCGGCCGCGCGCGGGCCGCGAGCAGCGCGACGAGATCCTCGCCGCCCAGCGCCAGGCCGAGCCAGCGGCGGTTCGCGTCGGGCGAGGCGGGCGCGAGATAGGCCCGGTTGTCGAGGACCTCCCAGAGCGTGAGGCTCTGCGGATCGCCGGCCACGATCAGCACCGGCGTGCCGAAGGGGGCGAGCGCCTCGAAGCGGAGCGAGGCGGGCTCGCCCAGGAGCAGCATGACGCCGGAGAGGCGCTGCGCCCGCCCGCTGCGGCGCACCGTGATGTCGGCCAGGGATCGGAGATCGACCAGCGAGCGGCGATGCTGCTCGATGCGGGCGAGGGCCGCGCGGGCTTCCTCGGCGATGGGCGGCGGCGTGGGCGCCGGGGCCGCGGTGGCGCAGGCGGACAGGCTGGCGGCCAGCAGGAGCGCCGCCGGCCAGGCGGAGCCGGCTACTTCTGCTCGGCCTTGGGCGGCGCACCCTTGACCCGGAGCTGGTTCTCCCGCGCGTCCCGGATCTTGTTCCTCACCTGGGGGGCGGTCGGGGCCGTTCGGGTCCACCTGGAGCGACTTCTCCCACGCCTCGATGGCCTCGTTCGGCGAGGTTGTTCTTGAGGTAGGCGTCGCCCAGGTGCTCGTAGAGCACGGGGTCTTCCTTGGCCAGGCTCACCGCGCGCTTCAGCTCGCGCAGGGCCTCCGGATACCGGCCCTGCTGGTAGTAGGCCCAGCCCAGGCTGTCGATGAAGTAGCCGTTCTCGGGCTCGAGCGCGAGCGCCTGCTGGATGAGCTGGATGGCCTCGGCGAGGTTCGTGCCCTTCTCCGCGTACATGTAGCCGATGTAGTTGTACGACTCGGCGTGCTTGGGGTCGATGACGAGCACGCGGCGGAACGAGCTTGATGGCGTCGTCGAACCGCTGCTGCTTCTCCAGCACCACGCCGAGCTGGAAGTGGAGATCCTTGTTCTTGTCGTCGACCGACGAGCCCCTCGCGCAGCACGGTCGCGGCGCGATCGTACTGGCTGGCGCGCTGGAGCGCGGTGCCCAGGTAGAGGAAGAGCTCGGGGCGCTTGGGCTCGAGGTTCACCGCCTCCTGCAGCGTGGCCACCGCCTCGTCGTAGCGCTTGGCGCGCCCGTAGAGGAAGCCGAGCTGCACCCGCGCGTCCACCGAGCGGGGATCGGCCTTGAGGATCTTCTCCAGCTCGCTCCGGGCCTCGTCGTCCTTGCCCGAGTCCATCAGCGCGGTGGCCAGGTAGTAGCGCGTCCGCATGTTGCCGGGCTCGAGCGAGACGGCCTGGCGGAAGGCGGCGACCGCCTTGTCGTACTGCTTCTGCTCGTAGTGGATCGGCGCCCAGCTTCAGCCACACCCGCGGGTCGCGCGGCAGGGAATCGACGAGCGACTCGATCTCGCTCTGGGCCTCGCCGTAGCGCCCGAGCTTCACGAGCAGGTCGCCCAGGCGCTCCACGAAGGCCGCGTTGTCCGGATTGGCCTTGAGCGCTTCCTTGTAGACCGCGACCGCCTCGTCGAGCTTGTTCTGCGTCTCGTAGACGAAGCCGAGCGCCGACCACGCGCCGTCGTGATCCGGGTCGAGCTCCACCGCGCGCTTCAGATTGGTCGAGCGCCTCGTCCCACTGCTCGTTCTCGATGCCGATGCGGCCCAGCAGGTAGTAGCCCTGCGAGAGGTTCGGGCGCGCGGCCACCAGCCGCCGCAGCACCGCGCGCGCCTTGTCGTAGCTCTTGCTGCTCGAAGTGGAGCTGGGCCAGGGCCAGGTAGCCGTCCGGCGTCTGCGGGTCGAGCGCGACCGCCCGCTCCAGCTCGGCCTCCGCCTCCGCCGGCTTGCGCTGGCGCTTGTAGAGGTCGGCCAGCGTCATGTGGGCGCCCGCGTTGTCGGGCTCGAGCGCGACGGCCTTCTGCGCCGCGGTGAAGGCGCCCGCGGTGTCGTTGATCCGGATCAGCCACTGGGAGAGCTGGATCCAGAGGACCGCGGTGTTGGGATCGAACTTGATGGCCTCGCGGAGCTGGGCGATGGCCTGCGGCATCCGGCCGGCGCGGGCCTCCATCTGCGCGATCACGTAGTGGTCGTAGGCCTCGCCCTGGGCGCCGACCGCCCGGCGGCCGGGCGGGACGATCGTGATGGTCTTCGGGCGCGGGCCCGGCGGGCTCGGCGTCGCTCGTCCGCGTGGTGGCGCAGCCGGCGAGCGCGCCCGCGCGCGAGCAGGACGACCAGCGAGGGCCCCGCCCCGGCGCGCGATGCAGGCCCTTGGCCATGATGCGGCGAACGGTGCGAGGCCGAGCGCCTCGTCGCGCACCGGCGCGGCGGCGCCGTCCACCAGTGGCCAGCTCGTCGGCGTCGAGCCGCAGCGGCGGCGCGGGGGCGGCGCGGCGCGGGGCGCGGGCGCTCGGGAGCCGGCGCGGGCGCCGGCGAGGCTCAAGCGCAGCGCGGTGACGGTCGGTCCGAACCGGGCGCGGACCGCGCTCGAGGACTTCCGCGGATCGCATGGAGAGCTCCTGGAGCCAGGGGGAGTTGTCGACCATCACCGTGAGCGTGCCCGCCCGCAGCTCGCCGGGCCGGGTGCGATGGGCCAGCTCGGCGCCGACGGCCGCCGCGCCAGCCCTGGCGGATGCGCTCGGCCAGCAGGCGCTCCTCGAGCGCGGGCAGGGCGGCGGTCAGCATCGTGCCCACACGGACCGGAAAGGAGAGAGCGCCGCCGAGCGCATCGTGGATCCATGATACTTGAGCCGGGTATTCGTCACTCGCCAGCTTGAACGCAGGCGAGGCGGCAAATTGACTCAGATCGTAGCGACATTTATAGTGTCGCTACCATGGCGCGACCCAAACGCGGGGAGATTCTGTCCCTGACGATCGACGACCTGGCCTTCGGCGGCGAGGGCGTCGGGCGGGCCGATGGCTACGTGGTCTTCGTCCCGGGCGGCCTGCCCGGCGATCGGCTCCGGGTCCGGCTCGTCCAGGTGCGCTCGCGCTTCGGGCGCGGCGTCATCGAGGCCGTCGAGGAGCCGTCGCCGCAGCGGGTGGAGGCGCCCTGCCCGTACTTCGGGCGCTGCGGCGGCTGCCGCCTCCAGCACATGGCCTATCCGGCCCAGCTCGCCTTCAAGGCCAAGCAGGTGGTGGACGCGCTGGAGCGCCTCGGCGGCCTCAAGGGCATCGAGGTCCGGCCCATCATCGGCGCGACCGAGATCTTCGGGTACCGGAACAAGATGGAGTTCACGGTGGCGCGGGCGGCAGCGAGGCCGGGACGGCCGGCATGGTCGTCGTCGGGCTGCACGAGGCCGATCGCTACGACTCGGTGCTCGACATCGAGCGCTGCCTGCTGCAGTCGGACCGCATGAACGCGCTCCTCGACGAGGCGCGCGCCTTCTTCGTCGAGCGCGGGCTCACCGTCTACGAGCAGGACAGCGGCGAGGGGCTCCTGCGCTTCCTCATGCTGCGCGAGGGCACGCCACACCGGCGAGCTCATGGCCAACGTGGTGACGTCGGCGCCCGCGGTCTCCGAGCTGGCCCCGCTCGCCGAGCGCCTGCAGGCCCGCGACCCGGGCACGACCAGCGTGGTCATGAACGTGAACCCCAAGAAGGCGAGCGTGGCGGTCGGCGTCGAGGAGCATCTGCTGGGCGGGCGCGACCACATCCGCGAGGGCGTGGGCGGGCTCACCTTCCAGGTCTCGGCCAACTCGTTCTTCCAGACCAACACCCGGCAGGCCGAGCGCCTCTTCGAGCTCGTGCTCGAGTCCGCGGGCCTGACCGGGACCGAGACCGTCTTCGATCTCTACTCGGGCACCGGCGCGATCAGCCTGCTCCTGGCCCGGCGCGCCCGCTGGGTCTACGGCGTCGAGGTGGCCCAGGCCGCGGTGGACGACGCGGGGGTGAACGCGGCGGCCAACGGCATCACCAACTGCACGTTCGTGTGCGGGGAGGTGCGCTTCGTGCTGCCCTCGCTGATCGCCAAGGGCGTGACCGCGGAGGTGGTGGTGGCGGATCCGCCGCGCGCGGGGTTCCATCCCAAGGCGCTGCACGCGCTGATCACGCTCGGCGCGCGCCGCATCGTCTACGTCTCGTGCAACCCGACCACGCTGGCCCGCGACCTGGGCGAGCTGGTGCGCGGCGGCTACCGGCTCGAGTGGGTGCAGCCGGTGGACATGTTCCCGCACACCCCGCACATCGAGGCGGTCGCCCGGCTGGAGCGCGTCGGCTCGTGAAGTCGTACCTGCTCCGGCGCCTCTGGCAGTCGCTGCTCGTCCTCTTCGGCGTCTCGGTGGTGGTGTTCCTGATCCTGCACCTGACCGGTGACCCGGCCGCGCTCCTGCTGCCGCCCGACGCGACCGCGGAGGACATCGCGAAGTTCCGCACGGCGATGGGCTTCGACGATCCGTGGCGCGTCCAGTACCTCCGCTTCCTCAAGGGCGCGGTGCGCGGCGACTTCGGCGAGTCGCTGCGCCACGGCGAGCCGGCGATGGCCCTCGTGCTCGAGCGGCTGCCCGCCACCTTCGAGCTGGCGGGGGCGGGGCTGCTCATCGCGCTGTGCCTGGCGATCCCGGCGGGCATCGTCTCCGCGGTCCGGCGCAACACCGCGGTCGACTACGTCTCGACGGTGGTGGCGCTGCTCGGCCAGGCCATGCCGACGTTCTGGCTCGGCATCATGCTGATCCTGGTCTTCTCGGTGCGGCTCAACTGGCTGCCCTCCTCGGGGCGCGGCGGCCTCGAGCACCTGATCCTGCCCGCGATCACGCTCGGGCTCTTCACCACCGCGCGCATCACCCGGCTCACGCGCTCCGGCATGCTCGAGGTGCTCGGCCAGGACTACATCCGCACCGCGCGCGCCAAGGGGGTCGGCGAGCCGCCGGTGGTGTGGAAGCACGCGCTCAAGAACGCGTCGATCCCGATCGTCACCATCGTGGGCATCGAGCTCGGCACGCTGCTCGGCGGCTCGGTGATCACCGAGACCATCTTCGCGTGGCCGGGCGTGGGCCGGCTCTCGGTGCAGGCGATCTTCAATCGCGACTATCCGGTCGTGCAGTCGGCGGTGTTCCTGCTGGCGAGCACGTTCGTGATCGTCAACTTCCTGGTCGACGTCGTCTACACCTACCTCGATCCGCGCATCCGGTTCCGCTGATGGCCGCGCTGCCGCCGTCACGTCGCCGAGGCGCGCAGCGCCGTCCGCCGCGCGACCGCCGGTCGCTGCCCGGCGCGTCCGCTGGCGGAGCGCGAGTGGGTGACGCTGCTCCGCCGGCTGGTGCGGCGCCGCACCGCGCTCTTCGGCCTGCTCGTGGTCCTGGTGGTGCTGCTCGCCGCCGCCTGCCGCCCCGCTCGTCGCGCCGTTCGATCCGCTCGAGCAGGACATCGGCCAGCGCCTGCGGGAGCCGGGCTGGCAGGACGCGCAGGGGCGCGTGCACCCGCTCGGCACCGATCACCTCGGGCGCGACATCCTCTCGCGCATCATCTTCGGCTCGCGCATCGCGCTCGCTGGTCGGGCCTGGCCGCGGTGCTGATCTCGGGCGTGCTCGGCATGATCATCGGGCTCGTGGCCGGCTACTTCGGCGGGCGGGTGGACGACTTCCTGATGCGCCTGGCCGACATCCAGCTCGCCTTCCCGTTCATCCTGCTCGCGATCGCGGTCATCGGGGTGCTGGGGCCGAGCCTGCGCAACATCATCATCGTCATCGGGGTGTCGTCCTGGGTGGTCTACGCGCGGGTGGTGCGGGGCGAGGTGCTCTCGATCCGCGAGCGCGAGTACGTGCAGGCGGCGATCGCGCTCGGCAGCCGGCACTGGCGCGTGCTGCCGCCCACGTGCTGCCGAACACCTTCACGCCCTGGCTGGTGGTGGCCACGCTCGACATGGCGCGGGTGATCGTGATCGAGTCCGCGCTGTCGTTCCTGGGGCTGGGCGTGCAGCCGCCCACGCCCACCTGGGGCGGCATGCTCGCCGACGGGCGCGTCTATCTCTCGACCGCGTGGTGGCTCGCCACGTTCCCGGGCCTCGCGATCCTCATCACCGTGCTCGGCATCAACCTCTTCGGCGACGGGCTCCGCGACACGCTCGATCCCGCGCCTGAAGGTCTGAGCCCGAGCTCATGGACGCCGCCGACACGCTGATGCTGAGCGGCGCGCGCATCATCGACGGCACCGGGGCCGAGCCCGTGCGCGGGCGCTCGGTGGTGGTGGAGCGAGGCATGATCACCGCGGTGGTGGACGACGCGCGGGCGCCGCGCGGAACGGGCGTCGACCTCGCGGGCCACACGCTCCTGCCCGGCCTCATCAACTGCCACGTGCACCTCTGCTTCGGCGCGGAGGCCGATCCGGTGCGGCCGCTGCGCGAGGAGCCGCTCGCGCTCACCGCGATCAAGGCCGCTGCTGCGCGCCCGCGAGACGGCGCGAGGCCGGGGTGACCACGGTGCGCGACCTGGGCGGCCGCGAGTACGCGGAGATCGCGGTGCGCCGCGCGATCCAGGAGGGCTTGATCGACGGGCCGCGCATCCTGGCCGCGGGCCGTCCGGTGTGCATGACCGGCGGGCACGGGCACTGGCTCGGCCGCGAGGCCGACGGGCCCGACGACGCGCGCAAGGCGGTGCGCGAGCAGCTCAAGGCGGGCGCCGACGTCATCAAGATCATCGCCACCGGCGGGGTCATGACCCCGGGGGTGGAGCCCGGCTCGCCCCAGCTCACGCTCGAGGAGATGCGCGCGGCGCATCGAGGAGGCGCGCAAGGCCGGGCGGCGCACCGCGGCCCACGCCATGGCCGCCGCCGGCATCAGCGACGCGATCGACGGCCGGCATCACGTCGATCGAGCACGGCGTCTACCTCACCGACGAGATCGTGGCCCACATGCGGCGCGACGGGACCTTCCTGGTCCCGACCCTGAACGCGCCGGTGGCCATCGCGGCGGGCGGGCTCGCGGCCGGCATTCCCGAGTTCATGGTGCGCAAGTCCGAGCTGGTCATGCCGGCGCACGTGGCGAGCTTCCAGCTCGCGCACAAGCGCGGGGTGCGGATCGCGGCGGGCGCCGACTCGGGCACGCCGCTCAACTTCCACGGCTCGCTGCTGCCCGAGCTCGAGCTGATGGTGAAGTACGGCATGACGCCGCTCGAGGCGATCCGCTCCGCCACCACCATCGCGGCCGACTGCCTGGGCCTGGGCGCGGTGACCGGGCGCATCGCGCCCGGCTACGCGGCGGATCTGATCGCGGTGGCGGGCGATCCGGCCGAGCGCATCGAGGCGCTCGCCGACCTGAAGCTCGTGCTGGCTCAACGGCCGCGACAATCCGGCGGCGTAGCTCGGCCGCCGCGCTCAGCGGCCGGGCGCGGCGAGCAGCCCGAGCCGGGCCGCCGCCGCGAGGAGGGCCAGCAGCCGCGAAGCCGAGCCCGCCCACCGCCACCACCGACCTCGCGCCAGAGCGGCGGCCGCAGCGCCTCCGGCAGCAGCGCGCGATTGAGGCGCAGGGTGTGGAAGGACAGGACCGCGAAGTTCAGCGCCGCCACGTTGGCGCCGATGACGATCAGGGTGAGCGGGTCGCCCAGCGTCATGGCGAGGCACCCCGCCAGCACGAAGAGCGCGAGCACCGGGTAGTAGAGCCAGCCCGCGCCCGCGCGTCGCGGGCCGCGCGCCCGCCGTCCACAGCATCTCGGTCACGTTGCGCGCGAAGCCCTCCGCGATCCCGACCTGGGTCGAGAAGAAGATCCAGAGCGCGGTCAGCAGCGCGGGCATCCAGAGCAGCGCCCAGTAGCGCCGCGCCAGCTCGCGCGCGAACACCGCGCCCGCGCCGAGGCCGCCCATGTCGGTGCCCGCGCGGCACCGCGTCGAGGGCCAGCAGCACCGGCAGCGCCATGCCGATCAGGCAGCCCGGCCGTCCAGAGAGAGGAGAGATCCGCGCGGAGGTAGCGCCACCACTCGCGCCACTTGGCGAGGTTGGCCTCGCTGGGCGGGAAGATCGCGCCCGTCGCGCGGCAGCAGGAGGCTCTGGTCGCCCACCGGCGTCGGCTGCGACGCCCACCGTGCCCGCCATCCCGAAGCCCTTGTCGCGCAGCCAGTAGGTGAGCATCGCGTTGATCGTGCCGCCCGCGCCCGAATAGGCCGCGAAGGCCGCGACGAGCAGCCCAGTCGAGCGGGCGATCGGGCGGCGCGACGGGCGCCAGCCCGGCTCCCACAGGGGCCGGCCCACGAAGCCCCCGCCGAGCGCGACCCACACCGGCCCGGGCACGAAGAGGAGCGGCGAGCGCCGACGAGGAACAGCAGCATCCAGCCATCATGATCCACTCGGCGATCTCGAGCGCGCGATGGGCGCGCCGCCGGCGAGCACGAGGCCGACCGCGGCGAGGAAGAGCAGGTAGCCGAGCCGACCACCGACGTCGCGGTCCTCCTCGCGCGGCATGCGCCCGAGGAGCAGCGCGGCGAGCGCGGAGCCGCCCGCGAGCGCCCAGCCCGGCCAGCCGCACCTGGGCCAGATGCAGCAGCGAGTAGCCGACGGCCCAGAAGCGCGGCGCCCGGGCGCTGGCGCATGAAGCCGGTGAAGATGGGCTCGCCGGTGGCGAGGGTGTAGCGCGCCATCTCGGCGTTGAGCACGCCCTGGAAGAGGATCGACAGCGTGCAGATCCAGAGGAGGGCTCGGGCCGTAGGCGACCGCGACGGCGGGGCCGAGCAGCCAGTCGCCCGCGCCGAGCGAGAGCCCGAGCAGGATCGCGCCGGGCCCGATGACGCGGACCAGGTTGACCGGACGTGTAGGCGGGCGCGTGCGGCAGGTCGCCCTGCCGCCACGCGGGCAGATCGCTCACGCGCGGGCGCGCCTCCGCCGCCAGACCCAGAGCGTGAGCCACGCCGCTGGCACGCTCACCCAGAGCCAGCCCGACGGCGCGGCGGCCGCCAGATCGATCGCGAGCATGCACGGTGCCGCCGCGCGGCGGCGGCCCACAGCAGGAGCCACGCGAGCCGTCGGCGGCGCGGCGCGCACCGAGCGTGGCCACCAGCGAGGGCGCCCGCCGCGGCGCCGCCGTCGAGCAGCACGTCGGCGACGCGCCCTTCGCGGGTGGGCGTGAGTGGCCTGGTGCATCTCGTCGAGTCGCGGCGGTGAGCACCACGAGCGCGAGCGGCCACGCGCCAGGTGCGGTCGCGCGGGCCGGCCAGCGCGCGGCGCCAGAGCAGGGCCAGCACCGCGTACTCGACGACGTGGCCGGTCTTCCGGAGCGAGCCAGTGGGCGCGGCGATCTGCTCGGGGGTGGCCCAGGGCAGGAGCGCGCGCAGCCAGGGCTCGAGGAGGGGCGCCGTGGCGCCCCCGCGCCACCGGGCGCTCGAGAACCACGCGATCAGCACCGACCACGCGAGCGGCGGCAGGAATCGGAGCGCCGTCGTCACGGTTGTCCAGCGTGGCACACCGAGCCGGGCGTTGACAACGTGACGCTCAGAGGAGCGCCCGCTCGAGGAACAGGGCCGCGCCGACGAGCAGGGTGGCGAGCGAGGCGAGCCGGACCACCCGGGGCTCCCAGCCGGTTCTCCGCAGGAGCGTCAGCGCGGGCAGCGCCACGGCCACGACCAGGGCCTGCCCGAGCTCGACCCCCAGGTTGAAGCCGAGGAGCGACAGCACGAGCCCCTGCGGGGGAGGCCGATCTCGCGGAGCACGGAAGAGAAGCCGAAGCCGTGGACCAGCCCGAAGGCGAAGCTGACCAGCCACCGTCGCGCCACCAGTGACCGGAGCATGGAGGTTCTGCCGGCGACCGCCGCGATCGAGAGGGCGATGACCGACTCCACGAGACGATCGGGCAGCGTCACCACGTCGAGCGCGGCCAGGGCGAGGGTCGCGCTGTGCGCGAGCGTGAACGCGGTGACGATCTGGAGGGGCGAGAGCCAGCCGCCCCCGCGCAGGAGGAGCACGAGGAGGAAGAGCAGGTGATCCCAGCCGGTCAGGATGTGCTCGATGCCGAGGGCCACGAAGCTCGCGGCGCCGCGGCGTCGCTCGTCGAGGCTCACCCGGGCCTCGCGCGCCTCGGTGCCGAACGCGAACCGGCTCGTCGCGCCGCCCGCGTCGATCCGGGCCAGCGTGTGGTAGTCGGCGCCCAGCACGTCCGGGAGGTCGTCGCGGATCCGGAGGTCGCGGACCTCGATGCGCACACGCGTAGTCAACTACCAGGATGACGCTTTCGGCGGGCAGGATGACGCTCTCGGCGGGCGGCGCCGCCGTGGACACCGAGCCTGGCCCGCGCCGCATCGCCGTCCCTGCGCGACGAGCGTCACCTTGTCACGGAGCCAGTCGAGGAGCTGGGTGCGTCCGGGCGGGCCCGATCGCGCGAGGCGGAACGTCTCGGCCATCGCCGGCGGCACGCTCGCGGGCCACAGGGTGAGCGCGTAGCGCGCGCCCGCGCCGTCGTCCCGATCGTCGGCACAGCCGTTGCGCCCGCCGGTGTGGGCCGAGATGCTCGACCCGGCCGTCGCCAGGAGCGCGAGGCCGGCCAGGACGGCGGTCGCGGCCTTCATCGGGAACAAGACCAACCTGACCAGTAGAGGGCATACGGCCATCGCCCTGGCCGGCGACCAGCAGCAGCACCAGGCCGAGAATTGCCGAAGGCCCATATCCTGGCGGAGCCGAGCGGCGCCACCGCGGTGGTCGTCGGCCTCGCGGCCGACGCCCGCTTCGATGGACCGGTCGTCGCCGTGATCTCCGGCGGCAACCTCGATCCCCGTGCACCTGCCCAGGACAGCCGGTCGAAGCCGGACGCCGGCAACGTTCCACGCCGGACCGGAAGGGAAGCCCAGCTGTGAAGGACCAAAGAGGTTGTTCATTACGCAGCCTCTTGGAAACGCGTCCACGGTGACCGACGTCCGAGGCTGACGTGTGGACGCCGGTGATTATAGAAGCGGACAAAGGGCCGGAGCGCCGCGATCCGTCGCGCGGAGGTCCGATAGGCAACGCGGTAGGCCCAGTCGCGCAATAGCGTTTGAATGAGACGCTCCGCTTTGCCGTTCGTCTGTGGCCGATACGGGCGAGTAAAGCGATGCCGCACGGCCCAGCTCCGACAGGCGGCGGCAAAGACGTGCGCGCGATACGCCATGCCGTTATCGGTCAGCAGACGGCGGATGCGTAGCCCGCGCCGACGATACCAGCCGAGCGCCCGGCGGAGAAAGCGCGCACAGGCCGCGCCGGTATCGGCCGCCAGCACCTCGACGTAGGCGAGCCGCGTGGCGTCGTCGATGGCAACGTGGAGAAATTCCCAGCCGACCCCCCGCGCCCGCGCACGGCGGTCGCCGTGGATACGATGGCCCAATCCCGGCGATGCGCCCGAGCCGTTTCAGATCCACATGGAGGAGATCGCCGGCGTGCGGCCATTCATAGCGCCGCACTGGCGTCCGGCGTCTCGAGCAGGGCGACGCGATTCAGGCCCGGCGCGCGCGAGGATGCGGGTCACGGTCGAGCGCGGCATCTTGAGCGCCGCACTGATCTGCCACGCGGTGGCCCGCGTCCGACGCAACGCGTCACGATCGCCTTTTCGATCGTGACCGGCGTGCGTCGGGGCTGGCGATGAGGCCGGGACGACCGATCCGCCAGTCCTTGCGACCGCGAGCCAGCCATTTGGCCACGGTCCGCACGCTCACGCCAGCCGCCTCGGCAGCCCGCCGTGCGTCCAGCCGATGCCGACGTACGCGCGAATAAGCAGGCGACGCTGATACTCATTCGTCTTCGCGCTACGATGGCTCTTCATCGGGAGATCCTCCAGAAACGTTGGGTTGGTGTGGTAACCCCCATTGTTTCCAGAGACTCCCGAATGAACAACCTGTGTAGCATTCACAGCTAGCGATGCGCATCGAGACCTTCGCGATGGAACGGATGCAGTCCACCTGGGAGAACCTGGTGGAGTACGACATGAGCGAGAGTGGCATCCGGCCGCTCACGCTGCGCGAGCTGACAACGATGGGATTCGACCTCGAGGCCTTCCTCGATCGAACCGCTCGGCTACAGCCAGTCGAACGGCACCATCGAGCTGCGCGAGCGGATCGCGGCGCTCTACGACGGCGCCAGCGTCGACCAGATCGAGGTCACCAACGGCACGTCGGAAGCAAACTACCTGATCGCGCTCAGCCAGATTCAGCCCGGCGACGTGGTCGCGATGCAGCTGCCCAACTACATGCAGATGTGGGGCGTGGCGCGAAGCCTCGGTGCGGACGTGCGGGCCTTTCGATTGCGGGCGGACGAAAGCTGGGAGCCGGACTGGCAGGAGTTCGAGCACGCCGTCACGCCACAGACCCGCCTCCTCTATCTGTCGAATCCTAATAACCCGACCGGCTCGGTCCTGACGCCGGCGGCCATGCGACGCATCGTCGATCGATGCCAACAAACGGGGACGTGGCTGCTGTCCGACGAGGTGTATCTCGGCGCGGAGATCGATAGTCCGAGAACACACTCGTTCTGGGGAATGAGCGACCGCGTCGTGGTTACCAGCGGGCTGTCGAAGGCGTACGGAATTCCGGGCGTCCGGATCGGCTGGATGGTCGGGGCCGGCGCGGCTGGTCGCCGAGTGCTGGAGCCAGCACGACTACATCACGATCGGTCCGAACCAGTTCTCGGACCGAGTCGCCCGGGTTGCGGTCGAGCCCGCGAATCGCGAGCGATGCTACGCGCGCACGGGCGATCTCCTGCGGAAGAACCTGCCGATCGTGCGCGACTGGGTGTCGTCGTTCGACGGACGCCTCACGTGGTCCGAACCGAAAGCGGGCGCCATCGGGTTGATGAAGTACGCGGCCGACACGCCGAGCCTGACGATTGCCGATCGCGTTCGCGTGCAGCAGAGCACCCTGATCGTTCCGGGGAGCCAGGTCGGCGTGGAGGGACACCTCCGGGTCTGGCTCGGTGGCCGGGAACCCTTTCTGAGGGAAGGGCTTCGCCGGATCGGGGTGGAACTGAAGGCTCTGTTCGACTAGGACCGCCCAGCCGGCCTGTTAACCTCGATCGGCGCCCCGTATTAAAGAGGTAAAGGAGCCCCAATTCGATGCACCGATTCGCCGCCGTCGCGCTCGCCATACTTACCGCCCTGTCGGTCGCGGTGGGCGCCTCCGCCGGCCAGCGCCAGCCCGTCCGGGAGCCAGCCGAAAGGGACTGGTCGGCAGCGCCCGACTCGCGGCGCAGGAGACGAAAGACGGAGCTCGAACGGCTCCTCGACCAGTATCCGCCGTCGCTGCCGCGGGTGTTGCGGCTGGACCCGACGCTGCCTGTCCAACCAGGCGTATCTGCAGCCCTATCCCGCGCTGTCCGCGTTCCTCGCACAGCACCCGGAAATCGAGCACAATCCCTCTTACTTCTTCGGCACCGACAACCAGGGGAACTTCTACCGCTTCGACCCGCAACAGCGCGCGATCGAGATGTGGCGTGACACGATTCAGGGGTTCACGATCGCGCACCGTGATGCTGGCGATCGCGAGCGCGCTGGTGTGGCTGATCAAGACGCTGATCGAGCATCGCCGCTGGACGCGGCTGTCGAAGATCCAGACCGACGTGCACACGAAGCTGCTGGATCGCTTTTCCTCGAACGAAGATCTGCTCGGCCTACATCCAGACGCCGGCGGGTCGGAAGTTTCTCGAGTCCGCCCCGATTCCGCTGGACACGCCGCGCTCGATCGGCGCACCGCTTGGACGCATCCTGTGGTCGGTGCAGGTCGGCGCCGTGCTGGGCGTCGGCGGCATCGGGCTGGCCGATCGTCGCGCGGCGCACGGTCGAGGACGTGCGCGAACCGCTCGGCGCCCTCGGGCGTCGTCGCCATCGCGCTCGGGCATCGGGTTCCTGATGTCGGCCGTCGATGGCCTACGTGTTGTCGCAGCGTCTCGGCCTGTTCCCGCAGACACCGACGTCGACGCCCGGAATCTCATGTCTGATATCACGCTCTCCGAGCATCGAACGCCTGCAGGCGGATCGCCGACGAAACAGACGTGGCGCTGGCGATGGACGAGGATGCGTTCCGCGGCTTCTACGACCGCACCTCGGCCGGCGTTGTGGGGATATCTCTCCAGGATCAGCGGCGATCGCCAGCTCGCCGACGATCTGTTGCAGGAAGCGTATTATCGCTTGCTGCGCGCGAACGAGCGCGTTCGAGAGCGAAGCCCACCGCCGCAACTATCTCTATCGGATTGCGACCAACCTCGTTCGGGACAGCCGGCGGCAGCGCCGGCCCGCGGACGAGGACGTCGAGCTGGCAAGCCTGCCCGCGGACAGGGCGACACGCCGATGCGGATCGCGTCGTCGACGTCCGACGTGCGATGCGAAAGCTGAAGCCGCGCGAGCGTGCGCTTCTGTGGCTGGCCTACGCGCACGGCTCGATCGCACGTGCGAGATCGCGGACGTGCTCGGACTCAAGACCGGCAGCGTCAAGCTGCTGCTGTTCAGGGCGCGCCGTCGGATGGCAGCGCTTCTTCGGGGCGAGCACCGACACATCAGGGGGACGACTGTGAAGCCGACGGTCTGTGAATACGAGGCCGATGTGTGGGAAGCGGTCGCGAGCCGGACGCTGGCCCGATCAGGTTGATCCGGCGTTGTCTCGGCACGTCCGCGAATGCGCGTCGTGCGCCGAGGTGGTCGACGTGACGTCTGCGCTGCTTGCGGATGCGGTGTCCGCGCGTGCCGAGTCCGCGCCTCCCTCGTCGGCGATCGTCTGGTGGCGCGCGCAGATGCGCGCACGCCAGGAAGCGGCCCGCGCCGCGGAACGTCCGCTCACGGTCGTGCACGCGCTCGCGATTGCGTGCGCGGCCGGCCTGCTCGTCGGGCTGATCGGGTTGGCAGGCGCGTGGATTCGCGAATCGGCTCGTCGGGTGGTCTCCTCCCCCACCGCCACGCTCGGCGCGCTGAAATCCGCGCACCTGCCCGTGACCGAGCATGGGGAGCCCTTCCCTGGATCGCGCTCGCGGCGACCCTGCTGCTCGCGCCGATCGCCGTCTACGTGATCGTGTCGGAGGACTGACGCTTCTTGTCTGAGGTGCAGTTGACGGTTTGCGGATCCGGTAGCGGGATGCGCATTCAAGTCGAACAACGCACCAACGCGTTCCGCATACCTCCCACCGCATACCGACGAGCGACCACCGTCTACCGTTTCCCGTCGATCAGCGACTTGGCCAGCACCTGCCCGGACGCGCAGTCGTCTGGTTTCCGCCGTCGACGACAGGAACGCCGTTGACGAGCACGTACGCGACACCCGCTCGGATAGGCGTGCGGACGCTCGTAGGACGCTGTGTCCTCGATCGCGAAGCGTCGAAGATCACGACGTCGGCGGCGTACCCAACCTTGATCGTCCCCGCGGTTCGGAAATCGAAAGTGCTCGGCGGGAAGCGACGTCATCTTGCGAATCGCTTCTTCGAGCTGATGACGTGTCGTCGCTTCGCACGTACTCGCCGAGCACGCGTGCGTTGTTGCCGTAGCCGCGCGGATGCGGCACGCCCTCGCCGAACGCGAGCACGCCGCTGTCGGAGGCGATGGCGACCTGCGGATGTCGCATGATCCGCGTGACATCCTCGTCGCTCATGAGGTGATAGACCATCGCGGCGCCACCTGCCAGCATCATGTCGCGCGCCGCCTCGAGCTGCGCGTCCAGGTGCGGCTGCCCTTCAGCCGGGCGGCAACCTCTGCCATCGACAAACCGTTCAACGCCGGCGATCCGGCGGGTACAGCGCGACGACGGCAAACGAGAGGTCGGCCAGTCCGCGATCCGTCGAGCAGCGCCGTCATCTTCGACGCTTGATCTTCGCTCCAGGTCGGCGGGGTCGGTCAGCCGCGCCTGAATCTGTGCCGCGACCGCCTTCGAGCACCCACGGCGGAAACCGGATGCTCAACGTGGAGCTCGCCGCGGTGTAGGCGTACTGATCGGCCTCCACGTCGATGCCCTTCGCTCGCGCGGCGTCGATCAGCGCGAGCGCCTGCGCGCTGGCGCCCCAGCGCCGCGGGCTGTCGACCTTCAGGTGCGAGATCTGCACGCGGGCACCGGACGCGTCTCCGACGCGAATGGTCTCCGCGACGGCCTGTTCGAGCTCTGTTCCCTCGTTGCGCATGTGCGAGGCGTAGATGCCGCCGGCATTGGCGGCCACGTGCGCGAGCTCGATGATCTCCGGCTGGTGCGCGTAGACGCCAGGCACGTATTGCAGGCCCGTCGAGAACCCGACCGCGCCGTCGGCCATCGCCTTCCACACGAGCGACTTCATCCGCGCCAACTCTCCGCTGGCGTCGGCAGTCGATCGACGCGGTGCCCATGACCATCTGGCGAACGGTGTTGTGACCGACGAGCGTGGCGTAGTTGACGGCTGGGGCCGCGTCGCGAATGCGCGTCAGCGCCTCGGCGATGTCCGGAGCGGACGTGCCGCAGTTCCCCGCGACGATCGTGGTCACGCCCATACGGACGAAGTTGGACGCTGCCGGGTGATCCGCGAGGTCGTCCGCGTGAGTGTGGACGTCGATGAAGCCAGGCGCCACGACCAGATCGCGTGCGTCGATCGTGCGCGCGCCGTGTGATGCCTGCACGGTGCCGATCGCGACAATGCGGCCATCCTTGATCGCGAGGTCCGCACGGATGGCCGGCCGGCCGGTGCCATCGATCACGCGGCCGCCGACGATGACGGTGTCGTAGCGAGCCGGTAGCGCCGCGTCGGTCGATGCAAGAAGCGCCGCAACGACAATCGCGATGCGAACGACGGCGACCCGCAGGCCACTCATCGAAGCACTGTTCGCTCTCGGCGCGTCGTTGTCGAGCTCGACACACGATCCCGTTGACTTGTGAACGCGCTGACCAGAAGCCCCACCACGACGACGACAGCGACACCGATCGGGTTGTGCCAGAGGTACGAGATGCCGCGCGTGCGGGGGTGGAACGCGAAGAGCAGCACGCTGACTGATCCCGGCGATCAGTCCGACGAACGCACCGGTGCCGTTCGCGCGCCGGAATCCGAGCGCGAGGACGAACACGCCGAGCAGCGAGCCGTAGAAGATCGATCCGAGCCGGTTCACCACCTCGATGAGCGATCCGAGCTGCACGGCGAAGTGCGCCACGACGCACGCGACCGTACCCCAGAACGCGGTCGCGACGCGAGATGCGAAGAGATAGTGCGCGTCGATCTGACCGGGCCGCAGCAGGCGTCGATAGATGTCGATGATCGTCGCGCTGGCCGTCGCGCTCAGCTCGCCGGCCGTGGCCGACATCGCGGCCGCGAAGATGGCGGCGATGATCAGGCCCACGAGCCCGGGCGGAAGCCTGGTCGTCACGAAGGTCGGAAACACGTAGTTGACGTCCGGCTTCGGCGTGTCGCCAACCGAATCCTTGTAGCCTGGAGCCGCGGTGACGTCCGCAACAAGCTTCGGCGGCCCGGCGCGAATCGTTCTGAACCTCGGACGTCGCCGTCGCGAAACCGGGCGCGAGCCCGCTCGTCGTCTGACGTCGATGCCTCCGCCATGGCCAGCGCCGCCCGACGGCGCACGTCGAACGCCCTGCGAGAACTCCGCCTCGAGCGCGCGGTATTCATCCGCCCGCGCGCTCTTCGCAATCTGCGGTCGCGTACGCCGCGTTGAAGAGCATCGGCGGCTGATGAAAGACGTAAAACAGGAACATGAACACGCCGACGAGCAGCACCAGCACCTGCAGCGGGATCTTGACGAACGCGCTCATCAGCAGCGAGTGTCGCGCCTGCTGGAGCGACTTCGCGGTCAGGTATCGCTGGACCTGGCTCTGGTCGCAGCCGAAGTACGACAGGTGCAGGAACAGCCCGCCGACGAGGCCCGACCAGAACGTGTACGGTCTGCCGCGGGTCGAAGTGAAAATCGATGGTCGTGGCCCTGCCGGCCGCCCCGGCAATGTGAAGCGCCTTACCGACGCCAACCTCTGGACGGCAGCCCGAGCACGAGCGCCACCACCGCGCACACGAGGCCGCCGACGACGATGCCCATCTGCTTCACGTCGGTCCAGGTGACCGCCTGGACGCCGCCGAGCATCGTGTAGAGAATCGGTCGGTCCGCCGATCGCGAGGATCGTGAGCGTCAGGTTCCAGTGAAAGATGACCGACAGGATCACGGCCGGCGCCGAGATGATGGCGCCCGGTGGACATGCTGCGGCCGCAGAGGAACAGCAGGCTCGCGGCCGTCCGCGTTTTCGCGTCGAACCGGCGCTCGAGGTACTCGTACGCCGTGTAGACGCCCGATCGATAGAAGAACGGCACCAGCGTGACCGACAGCACCACCATCGCGATCGGGAGGCCGAAGTAGAACTGGATGAAGCGCATGCCGTCGGCATACGCCTGTCCGGTCGTGCCCACGAGCGTGATCGCGCTGAGCTGCGTGGCCATCACCGACAGCCCCACCGCCCACCACGGCAGGCTGCGATTGGCGAGGAAGTAGCCTTCGACCTCGTTGGCGGCCTTCGTCCGCCGCAGGCCGTCGACGACGATCCACACGAGGTACGCCGCGACGACGAGCCAGTCGAGAAGACGCATGGATCGTGTGGAAGGGTCAGCTCGAGAAGACGCGACCGAAGAGCCAGAGCGCCGTAATCACGCCGGCGTGACACACCAGCACCAGACGCGTAGATGCGACGCATGCCCGCGTCTTCATCGGGGACAGTCGGCGAAGCAGGCATCGCCGCAGAGTATACCGGTTCAGGCGGTGGGGGAACCGAGGCCGTTGTCGAGACGATACGGCCGGGCCCGCGGCCGCGCGAGGGTCGCAGGGGCGCGAGGATGAACTCGATGTGCGAGTCGACGTCCGCCGTGGCGAGCGACACCTCGTCGGGACGATTCAGAACCGTTTCGCCGTCGCGCAGCGCCAGCTCCACGCGGTAGGTGCCGGCAGGCACCTCGATCGTGAATCCTCCGGTGGCGGCTGTTTCCGTCGTTCGGCGCTCACCGGTCGCCACGTTCACGACCGCGACGGTGCGTCCCGAGACCATCGCCGTCCCATCGGAGCCGCGCACCGTACCGGCAAGCCGTTCACTCGCGGTGGCGCTTGTGCGCGGCGACGGCACCGGTCTTCGACGGCAGCCGTCGCTCAGGAGCACGACAAGCCCAAGCGCAGCCAGACAGCCCCCGTCCAGAGCGGGCAATAGTGGCAAGTCGTTACACGAGCGGCACTCACGTGCGCCGTCGTGCAAGAGCAGGGCCAGCCCGCCGGCTCATCGAAAGATGTAGAGATAGCAGGCTCCATCCCTCACCGAACGCACCAAGCTCGAGAAATGGTCCGGATCGGGCCATGCCCTCCAGAATGGCGTGGACGTCCGGCGCGTACGTCCGGCGTGCAGAATGACATACCGCACGCCATCCGCGCGAAGCTGTGCGAGCGCCGCGGGACGGGAAAGTGCTCGAGCCGATCACGCCGCTGAAAATACGACGGCGGGAACACACCGCTGTAGCCATTCACGATCGGAAACCAGTGAAAGGCGGACATGTAGGCATATTCCGCATCCGTGTCCGGGAACGCGGTGGAGGCCGCCGGCAGCTCTGCGACGACGCCGACGGGCTGCTGCGCAAGGCGCCCGTACACCTCGGGCGGCGCATTCGGATAGGTCGTCAGCTCCGGCGGACGTGATATTCGATCAGCAGGCCCGCAACGATTGCCGCGAGCACGGATCGACGCTGCCTTTCAGCTGACCGGCGAGCGCAACGTAACCGAATCCCGCCAACACGCCCAGGAACATCACGACGAAGATTCCGAGTCGCGCCGGCGCGCGAAGCGCGCGGAACACGACGACGTGGTCGTGCAGAAATCGGAAGTATGGCCGCCAAACCCGAGCGACATTTCGAACGCGGCGACGAGCGCGATCAGATAGACGATGATGCGCGCCGAAGGCGACCGCAACAAGAGCCCGCAAATGGCGAGCACCAGCACGATGACGCCTGGAAACAGCCGGCGTTCTCCCCGACCTCTCCCTGGAACATCCGTCCGTACAGCCAGTTCGTCGGCGTCGCGACGAGATAGCTGGATGGTCGCGCGCTGAACATCAGGATCTGTTCGGTCGGACGCTCGCCGCGGACGCTGTCGCGCGTCTTGATGTACGGCACGGGTGAATCGCTGATCACGGCATGGCCAGCACGGCGCCCGCGGTGAGCGCCAGCGCCGCCCGACCTGGCGACGTTCTTCGATCGGCGACAAACAGGAGGATCCCGCAGAAGGCCATGAGACACATGTAACCCAACCAAGAACTCTCTCTCTCTCTCTCTTCTTTTTTAAAAACAAAAACAAAAAAAAAAAAAAAAAAAAAAAAAAAAAAAAAAAAAAAAAAAAAAAAAAAAAAAAAAAAAAAAAAAAAAAAAAAAAAAAAAAAAAAAAAAAAAAAAAAAAAAGGTTATTTGTTGGCTTGCGAAGCGGGCCCTTGGGTTTCTGTGAAATCTTTGTGTATGCCTGAGACTTCCACGTAGTTGTTGGGATTGGCGGGTAGGGAACTGCTGGGACCTCGAATCAATCCCGCCCCCAGGAGACGCAAGGCGTCTTTCTTTTCCTCGCTCTGTGTGTCCGGAATGACGATCACGGTCCGAAACCCCATGGCATTTGCCACGACCGCGAGACCAATTCCCGTATTACCGGCAGTCTCCTTCGACGATCGTGCCTCCGGGCTGCAGAGTGCCTCGATCGATCGCATTCTGAATGATGAAGAGCGCGGGCTCTTTCTTTAACCGATTGGCCCGGATTCATGAACTCGGCCTTGCCCAAAATCTCGCATCCCGTCAGTTCGGACGCACGTCTCAATCGGATCAGCGGCGTATTTCCAATTGCCGCGACAACATCTTGCTTGATCTGCATTCCGGCAAATAGTGGCCGTGTTGGGCGTCTTCAAGCGAACTGCTGTCACTGCACGCCGGCGAAGACGGCATAAGGGCGGGAAAGTTCAGTCGATAGCCGTGGCAGCATCAGCCTGCCTTGCTTGCGTCCTGTGACTCTGGGGATAACACATTGGTTTCATTCGTTCTTGTTCCAGCGCGCTTTTTCTGAAACTAATCGGTATCAGGTGCCGCAGAACGTCTGCCGGACTATTCATCAGGCTTAGGCGGCACTGTATAGCGTTCGATTTTCCGGCTGATCCGCATAGGGCTGCGCAAGCACCAAGAGCAGTTCGTCAAGAGGCGCAAAATTGCCAACCGACTGCGCCGAGGCGATGACCTCCTCGACACGGTGGTTGCGCCGGGTATGAAGTGCAGGATTGATCGCCTTCATGGCGGCAGTGCGCCTGGTGCAGGTGTGTACTTCTTGAGCCAGGCGGAGGCGCCGAGCAGCGCCGAGTCGTCGAACGCCGCCGGGTTCTGAAACAATTCGCGCACTCGTTCGTCCGCATCCGAGGGTGCGATTTTGCACTCGCAGAGCCGGCGAAACGTCAGCGAAAAGTCGGCGCCAGTTCTCTGCCATTCGCTTGAGAAGGTCTTGCGCGAGCTGTCCGTCCCCTTCATGGCTTTCTGCCAGACCGATCTTCTGACGCAGTACGGCGAGATATTCTATTTTGAAGATGTCTGGGTAGGCGTCGATTGCCGCCTGAGCAGATTTCAGACCCTTCTCCGGGGCACCGCCGAGAGGGAAATCGATCGCCTGCGCAAACTGCGCAAGATTCCATTGCATAATGCCCGGCTGATTGCCGTAGGCATAGCGGCCCATCTGATCGATCGAGCTGTAGACCATCGCCGGATGCGGACCTGCTTCCACCATGCCTTGCGCCCCTCGGATTTCTTCGCTTCCGATTCCGGCTTCAATTCGGCAACAACCTTGCTCAGCTTTGCGAGGACGCGCTTCAAATCGCCCACGATCGGAATGTCGGCGGCGCGGTTCTTGCCGATCTCGGCGGGATCGATGTCGACATGGATCACACGGGCGTGCGGCGCAAACGAAGTCAAGCCGTCCAGTGACGCGATCGTCGAAGCGCACGCCGAGCGCGATCAGCAGGTCGGTGTTGTACATCGCCATGTTGGCCGCGTAGCTGCCGTGCATGCCCGGCATGCTGATGAAGTTCGGATGCGTGCTCGGCAGTCCGCCGAGACCCATCAGCGTGCAGACCGCCGGCGCGTCGAGCAATTCGACCAGTTCGCGCAAGCTCGTTGTGCGCTTTGCCGAGGACGATGCCGCCGCCCGCATAGATCATCGGGACGCTCGGATTCCCACATCATCTGCGCGGCGCGACGGATCTGGCCGCTGTGGCCTTCGGTGAATACCTTGTAGCCGGGCAGGTGAATTTCGGTCACGGGCTCGTAGTGGCCGCGAGCGATGAAGACGTCTTTCGGAACGTCGACCAGCACCGGACCCGGGCGTCCGCTTCCCGCGATGTAGAACGCTTCATGGATGATCTGCGGCAGCTCCGCGAGCGTCTTCACCATGAAGTTGTGCTTCGTGCAGGAGCGGGTGATCCCGAATGTATCGGCTTCCTGGAACGCATCGCTGCCGATCAGCTGATGTCGAGACCTGACCGGTCAGCGCGACGATCGGCACCGAATCCATCATGGCGTCGACAAGGCCGGTTACGAGGTTGGTCGCGCCCGGCCCCGACGTGGCGCAGCAGACGCCGATCTTCGCCGGTCGCCTTGGCATAACCCGAGGCTGCGAACGCGGCGTTCTGCTCGTGCCGGACCAGCACGTGCCGCAACGGGTGATCGTACAGCGCATCGTAGAAGGGCAGCGTTACGCCGCCCGGATACCCGAAGATACACTCGACGCCTTCACGCGAGAGGCATTCGAGTAGCATTTTGGCACCGCTCATCAAATTCGACATATCTGGTTATTCCTCAACCTGTCTTAAATGGGGTCCGTAAACGAAAAAGGCCACCGGTCCGGGTTGCTTTCCCCCGCCGGTGGCCTTCAGATCTCGCTGTGGCTCACTCAGGCGGGGCCCGTAACGATGACCCCGACGATAATGCTTACGAGTACGAGCAGAACAGCGGCTACCGGAAGCGGTAGCTCGATGATAAGGCTGCTCTGCAGGGAAGCCACGTAATGAGAGTACCTCAGAAGGTTCGTAAATGCAACAGAATGATTGGATAAGAAATATTAATAACGATACCGGTTAAGGTTATTTTACCGACACATTCACCGGGGCGCCGTGATAGAGTAATCTGGATCCCACAACCTATCCGGAACATTTGGTGAATACCAGTTCGCTTTCACTCGCCGGAGCTCTGTTCGCTCTCGCCGCCCCGCTCGCCGCAGCGTCGACTACTCACAATGTCTATCATCGATTGCCGCTATCGTTCGAACGGAACGCTGGCCAGACATCCCGTCGCGTGGATTTCATATCCCGCGGTCCGGGATACACGCTGTTCCTGCAGCGAAACGAAGCAGTCTTTCGTCTCCGTGAGGGCAATGATCGAGCCTCAGTTCTTCGGATGAAGGTTGTTGGGGCGAATAAGTCCGGCGCAGTTACCGGTCTCGATCTACAGCGCGCCAAGAGCAATTACTTCATTGGCAACGACTCCTCGAAATGGCGCACGGACATCCCGCAGTATGCTCGCGTCCGGTACTCGGATGTCTATCCGGGAATTGACTTGGTGTACTACGGAAATCAGCGGCAACTCGAGTACGATTTCGTCGTCAGCCCCGGCGCGGATCCACGCAAGATTGAACTGGCATTCGATGGCGCGGATTCCATGCGTGTGGATACAAACGGCTATCTCGTGTTGCGGACCGGAGCGCAGGAGACACGCCAGCATCGGCCTGTTGTATATCAGCTCCTGGACGGCGCGCGGCAGACAATCGATTGACAATATCGCATCATCGGATCAAAGCGCGTTCGGTTTGAAGTCGCGGAGTATCGTCGGGATCTGCCGCTAGTGATTGATCCGGTGCTGAGCTACTCGACGTACTTGGGTGGCTCGGGTGATGATGTGGCAACCGGCGTCGCCGTGGACACCGCAGGCAATGCGTATGTGGCGGGCTCTACGACATCGATTAACTTTCCTGCGACAAGCGGTGTTGCGCAGGCGAGCCAGCTGGGCAGCAGGACGTGTTTATTACAAAGCTGAGTTCAACCGGCAGTTTGGTATATTCGACATATTTTGGTGGGCAGAATTCTGACCAGGGGATATCAATTGCTGTAGATCAAGCGAGCAATGCGCATATCTTCGGTCGCACTTCCTGCGGGATCCCGACAACTCCGAGTGCGTATTCGACATCTTGCTCCGGAGCATTTGCGGCTAAATTCAACCCTACCGGCAATCAACTTATCTATTCAACATTCATTCCCGGCGGTACCTACCCACCCAACGGCTCACTCGCGGCGCTCGGCCCCGATGGCAGCTTGTATGTTGCGCTGACGGCAGGCCAACCAGTTTGTCACGACTGTCGGTGCGTATCAGCGAACCAATGCTGGCGGTTCTGATATAGGCATCCTTCGTCTGAATTCGAGTGGAACAGGCGTCCTCTTCTCTACCTTGCTGGGAGGGAACTCAGAGGATCAACCCAGCTCGATTGCAGTCGATTAGAGCGGGGCTGTTTACGTAGTTGGAACTACTGGATCCGCGAATTTCCCGACTACTCCAGGAGCTCTGCAGCCGGCAGACGGCACAGTCACTGGCGGCTTCGCCGCAAAGATCGATCCGACTGGAGGGTCTTTAGCGTACTCGACGATCTTACCGGCAACTTTTCCCCGCGACATTGCGGTTGCAACTACGGGCGAGGAACCATTGTTGGCCTGGCGGGTGGTAACTTTAGCACAACTCCTGGTACTTACTTGCCTGTGCGAAGCGGCTCGTCATTTGAGCAAGAGGCGTTCTTGCTAAGACTGAATAGCGCGGGATCAGCTTACGTGTTTGCTACCTATTTAGGCCCATTCTCCTCTTCGCTATACGACATAGCGGTTGCGCTGGACACAAATGGCAGCTCATATGTTGCTCGCGCAGGAGGAATCAGTTTCGGAAGCAATTCGAACCTGTCGACTACAGACAACGCCTTCCAGCCTTCAATTTCCGGTGGTTTCGACGGGCACATCGCTCGCTTCAATAGCACAGGATCAATTTTGCTGTATGCCACATATTTTGGTGGATCCTCCAACGATGTGTCCTCAGATATAGCTCTCGATTCAGCCGGCACGTCGTCGGCGCGACGATGTCGGCAAACCTACCCGTCACACCGGGTGCCTCTCAATCCGCCTACGCCGGTGGCCAGCAAGACGCGTTCATCGCCAAAATCGACAACACTAATCTGAGCTGCTCGTACACTCTCGACAGAACCTCACACGCACTCACAGCCGCAGCCGGCTCGTCAACCGTCGACGTTACCGCCACCAGCGGATGCGTCTGGGTCGCCTCAACCTCAGATCAGTGGATCACCGTCACCTCCGGTGCATCCGGCATCGGCACCGGCACCGTGGGCTTCCAGGTGCTCGCGAACAACAGCACCGCGCCGCGCACCGGAACCATCACCATCGCCGGCCAAGCGTTCACCGTCACCCAGCCCGGCGCATCCTGCAGCTACTCGATCGCCCCACAGGGCCTCACGTTCGACAGCACCGGTGGCATCAGCAACGTCTCGGTGACCGCGCCGCAGGGCTGCACGTGGACCTCACTGAGCAACGCAACCTGGATCAACATAAATCAAGGAACAAACGGCAACGGACCGGGACTCGTCCAATACGCCGTTCAGCAAAACGCGGGTGCTACCCGCACAGGTACGCTCACGATCGCCGGCCAAACATTCACCGTCACGCAAGGCGGTGCGGGCTGCACTTACACTCTGTCGACAACAAATCAGGCTGCCGCGCTGGGTGGCGGTGCACACGCTGTAAACGTTGCTTCCAACTCCTCGTGTGCGTGGACAGCAGCTTCCAATAGTTCGTGGATAGTGATTACTTCCGGAGCTTCAGGCTCTGGCAACTGACCCGTCCAATACACCGTCGTGCCCAACAGCGGGGCGGCTAGAACGGGCTCGCTGACAATCGCAGGCCAGACGTTGACAGTGACCCGGCCGGCCGCAGCATGCAGCTACGTCTTATCGTCAACGACGGTCAGTGCCTCCGCCGCTGGAGGAGCACTCGCACTGACGCTGACCACCGGAGCAGGCTGCACCTGGGCGGTAACCTCGAACGCAAATTGGATCAATGTAACAAGTGCGGCCGGTGGGGCAGGTAACACAACAATCACGCTCAGTGTTCAAGCCAACTCCGGCGCCGCGCGGACGGGAACAGTCTCAGTCGGAGGCCAGACCATCACAGTCACCCAGCAGGCAGGCGGCCCAGGCGGATGCGCGTTCACATTGAGCGCCGCATCGGTCACCGCACCGGCTTCGGGCCTGAAGGGCTCCGTAACACTAAACGCCAGCACTCCGAACTGCACATGGACGGGAGTCTCAAACAGATCGTGGGCAGAACTGTACCCGCTCTCTGGCACTGGAACCACCGCGGTCAGCTACACCATCTATCCCAACTTCGGGACGAGCCAACGCACCGCGACCTTCAACCTGGGCGGTCGGACCTTCACCGTCACCCAAGCCGCTGGAATCGGCACGGCGAACGAGCGATTTGTCGCGCAGATGTACTTCAACTTCTTCGGCCGCCTGGCATCATCTTCCGAGATGGGGTTCCACGTCGGCACCCTCAACTCCATCTCGCGCGCCGGCCTCATCATGAACTTCATGAACAGCGATGAGTTCAACAACGGCGGCCGCTTTATCGCCGGTCTGTATGTCGGGCTTTTGGCAAGAAACGCAGAGTATGGCGGCTGGCTGTTCCAACGCAACGCTCTTTCAACCAGCGTCGTGAATCCGTTCCAGCTTGTCACGAACTTCGTGGATGGCGCCGAATGGAAGCTTCGATTCGGAACGCCAAATAACCAGGAGTTCGTTCGACTCCTGTATCGTTACGTCCTGCTGCGCGAAGCCTCCCAGCACGAGGTTGACCTCCAGGTAGGTGCTCTTACCGGCGGCGTCACGCGAGTTCAACTTGCGACGGCCTTCCTCAACACAGCCGAGTTCAGACAAGGCACCGGAGCCCGGCTCACTGCGTTCCTTTTGTACGCCCTTCTACTGCAGCGTGACCCGACTGAAACGGAGATGAATAGCCGCATTGCACAGCTCTCGGGCGGCACGCCAATCGCGAACATTGTTCAGGAGATCGTCGCTTCTTCGGAGTTCGGGACTTTGCTGCAGTAGTGCCGCCAGGCTCAACTGAACGAGAGCCGCTGCTGCGCGGGTGGAGGCAGTGTCTTCTCCTCCAACTCCCGCCGCTGATGACGCATCATTGCAGCCAGCAGGTGCCACGTCGGTCCCGGCGTGTCGCGCCACGGAGCAGGTACGGTTACCACACAATATGCCCGCCTCGTAGGGTCGAAGTTGAAGAACCCGGCCTGCCGTTTCACCAGCGACTTCCAGTCCGAGTGCGTCCCGAAGCCCGCTTCGATAAACCCGCACTCGGCGGGAATCTCGGATTCCTTAACCAGCCCCGCCGGCGTTACAGAGTAAAACTCGTTCGAATACCGCATGCCGATGCGCCGTTTCAAAGGACTCTTTAATTCCGTAAGAAAATCGGCGCGCGAGATCTTGATTTCATAGCAGACGCGCTTCATCGACAGATGCGGCAGCGTGTTCAACGCGAACGCATCGAGCCGCTGCGCGTTGCCGTTGCGGCGCCCGGTGCCGACCCGCAACTCACGTAGGAACAGCCATTCTGACCGAGCGCTATGCAAAGCGCTTTCAAGGATGTCGAGGAGATCGGCGGAGCAGCAGTCGCCGATACGAGCCACCGCAGGTACTGCCATAGATCACCTACTTGGCTGCCGGCAAGCGGCGATAGACAGTCTCGAAGTCAGCCTTGCCGCCGATCGTCAAGCGCTCGACGACGAAGTGCCTGGCATTGATGAGCCGCCCACATTATCTCGAGGCGAAGCTGAATGGTTCGGATTCGTTGTAGCCGTTTTGCTTTCCGCAACCGCCCGCTTGCCTGACTGCGAGGGCCGCGCGTCGAGCCGGTCGATATCCTCTTTCGCAATCGAAGTCTGTTCGTCCTTGAGCGCGACGACGATCTTATCGTCCAACGCCTCATCCATCTTCGCGAGTACAGGTTGTTTTGCGCCCTTTTTATAGATACGCAGTTCAGTACCGCTCTTGATTTCACGAACCTTAGCCCACTGATCAGCCGCACTGAACAAAGTAAACGAGGCAAGGAGGAGAAAGCTGATGACGCGGCACATTGGGAGGACCTGCTGACGTGAGTCTACCAAAATGTTTACACCGGCGACTCTCCGCAAGACCCGCTACAAGCAGGCAGACGGGCGCGACACCGGCTGAGGTAGCTCGCTGCGGTGCCGGTCTTCCCAGGTAGTTCTTCGTGGACGATTTAACGTCCCCTTGAAGACCGTTAACAAGGGAAACGGCAAAAACCCTGCGACACCTTGGCGCCTCAGGCGATGCGCCGCCCGCCTGCGCTTATTTCACCGCTCGCTGCCCTGTCTGCCGTTCTCCTTCGGGCGGGCGACTCGCGGCCGGAAAACTACAAAACGGCCGCTACGGCATCAGGGCTGTTGCAACTGGAGGACCAGATCGTTCCAACCGCCAAACTGATATGATTGCCCCCATGCTCCGGATACTGATGGCGCTCGCAACAGCGGCTGTTGCCGTTGCGCAGGGGCCTGACACCGCTGCCTTTGACTCCCGCCTTTCTATCCACACCATCGTCCGCGAGGATATCTTCGCCGGCTATTTAGGCAACGACATGGAACGTTTTGCCGAGGGCGAGAAAAAATTGGAGTTGCTGCTTACGGAGCGCCCGAAGGCAAAGGCGGAGTTATTGGCCTGGAAGGGCGGGGCGGAGCTTTATCGCGCTGTCCGCGCAAATGAAACGAAACAGCCAGGCGAATTCGGCAGGCATTACAGTCGAGCTCTCACTCTCTTTGACGAAGCCAGCCAACTCGCTCCCGCCAGCATCGGCGTTCTCGCGGTGACCGGTGGGAGCTATGTCACCCTGGCCGAACGGTTACCCGAACAACACCGGGCAAAAGCCTGGGATACCGCGTACAACGCCTACAATGCGATATGGAAGGCTCAGGCCGCGAGTGTGGAGAAGCTTGCCGTCCACCTCAAAGGAGAGCTAATTGCAGGACTGGCTCAGTCGGCTCAGCGGACCGGCCGTGCTTCCGAGGCAGCAGAGCACCTGGATCGAATGATCTCCCTTCTTCCCAACACTCCTTACGAGACCCGCGCTAAGCGGTGGAAAGAAAGTCCCGAAATCGCCGGGCGATCCAGTCTTGTTTGCCAGACGTGCCACGAGCCCGGACGGCTGGCGGCCCGCACGGCGGCACTCCCGAAATAGGGCCGTGGATTATCCCGGAATTTTCCTGGTATACTTAGATTGTCTTTGCCCGCATCCGTGTTAGCCGCGAGTGCCTTCTGGCCGCCCACCGTATCGTTCTTCGCGTTCGGTTTCGTTAGCAGTCCGACAGAGACAATTTCAATTCACAAAGGAAGTAAGTTTCCATGACCAATATCTTTGTCGGTAACCTCAGCTACCAGACCACTCAGGATGAACTTTACGCCGCTTTCGCACACTACGGTTCGGTGGAGCGGGTGAATATTGTCACCGATCGTGAAACCGGCCAGCCGCGCGGATTTGCGTTCGTTGAAATGACCGAATCCCGCGATGCCGAGACGGCGATCTCACAGTTGAACGGCGCGCAGTTGAACGGCCGGGCGCTAAACGTCAACGAAGCGCGCCCCAAGCCTGAGGGCGGCGGTGGTAACCGTTACGGCAACCGCGGTGGTAACGGCGGCGATCGTGGCGGCCGCGGACGCGGCGGCTCACGCTGGTAAGCCACATTTCGCGGGTTGATTAACCCGCACTAGTATCGACTTCCTCCGCGCCTGCTGGTGACGGCAGGCGTGGAGTGTTAATATCGGCTGCGGTTGGTGTGTGGACGAGGCAATCAACGGCAGGAACTAAACAATAGGGAGGCCCGAATGGCAGGTCGCGGACCGCAAACATTCAAAAAGCGCCAGAAAGAACAGCAGCGAAAAGAAAAGCAACAAGAGAAATTGGCGAAGCGCCTTCAACGGAAACAGGAAAAGCAGGACGGCACTTGGAACCCCGATGCTCCCATTGAGCCTCTCGATCCCATGGAGCCGCTAGAAACGAACGACGAACTCCCACCGGCTCGACCCGAAGCGCTGAGCTAAAACCCTATAGCTTAATCAGAAACAGGGCGAACGCCGCCACCCCGGCGGCGATCGCCGCGAATCCCCACCCGCAGTTCCCCAGTATTTGCCCACCCACCTTACTAGACCAGGAAGAGCCGGAAAATATGTGACTCCGGGCGAGTCTTCGAACTGAATGCTACCGGGTCTTCCAGCGGTTCGACAGGTTCGCAAGCTTGTCGTCCAACGAAGGCTGCGGCTTTTGCTGCTGCTGAGGCCGCGGGCGATTGGGCGCGGCCGCCGCCTGCAGCGCCTTGATCGAAAGCGAAATTCGCTTAGTTTTTGGATCGGCTGAGAGCACCTTCACCTTCACGATCTGCCCTGCCTTCACCGCCTCGCTAGGATCGCTGATGTATCGCTGCGATAGTTCGCTCACGTGTACCAGGCCGTCCTGATGAACGCCGATGTCCACAAATGCCCCGAACTTTGTCACGTTCGTCACCACGCCCTCGAGGACCATCCCAGGCTGCACGTCCGCGATCTCGCGCACTGTTTCGTTGAACGACGGCGCGACGAACTGTTCGCGAGGATCGCGGCCCGGCTTCCGTAGTTCTTCAACGATGTCCTTGGACGTGAAGCTGTCGGCCTTCACGTTCTGCAGCAGTTCCGGCCGGGAAATCAGCTCCGGGATGCTGACGCTCAACGACTGGGCCATTTGTTCGACGATCTTGTACGACTCGGGATGCACAGCGGTGCTGTCCAGAGGGTTGTCGCCGTTGCGAATGCGCAGAAAGCCCGCCGATTGCTCGAATGTTTTCGGACCGATGCCCGGAACGCTCGAGAGTTGCAGGCGCGTACGGAATCGTCCATTCTGATTTCGGTACTCGATGATGTTCATCGCGGTGCGTTCGTGAATGCCGGCAACGTACCGCAGGAGCGTCCACGAAGCAGTGTTCAGATCGACGCCCACCCGATTCACGCACGTCTCGATAACGGCTTCGAGCGACTGCTGAAGCTGGCGCTGATCTACATCGTGCTGATATTGGCCGACACCGATCGACTTCGGATCGATCTTCACCAATTCGGCGAGAGGATCCTGCAGCCGTCTTGCAATCGAGATGGCCCCGCGAACCGTCAAGTCCAGATCGGGGAACTCCAGCCTGGCGACGTCCGATGCCGAATAAATCGAAGCGCCGGATTCATTGACGGTGACGCTGAAGACACCGGTTAGCGATTCGGCGCGCAGGAAGTCTCGGACGAAAGCGTCCGTCTCGCGCGACGCCGTGCCGTTGCCGATCGCAATCGCGCGAACGCTGTGCTTCTGCATCAGCGTTTTCAGCGTGCGGCTCGAGCCGGCAACGTCATTCTTCGGCTGATGCGGATAGATGACGGCGTGCTCGAGAAACTTGCCCGTCTCATCCACGACGGCGATCTTGCAACCCGTACGAATCCCGGGATCGATACCAAGTACGCCAATCGGTCCCGCCGGAGGAGCAAGAAGCAGATTCTGCAGATTGGTCCCGAAAAACGTTGATTGCCTCTGTATCGGACCGCTTCTTGAGTTCGAGCCGAATCTCCGTCTGAATCGACGAATTCAGCAGTCGCTGCCACGAGTCGTCAATCGCAAGCTCCAGTTGCGGCGTCCAATCGCCCGTTGTTCGCAAGATCTTCTGACGCAGGAGCGAGGTCGCGCGAAGCGGTTCGAGTCTCGATCAGAAAAAGCAGGACGTTCTCTGCTTCGCCGCGACGGATCGCGAGCATGCGGTGCGACGGGATCTTGGAGACGGCCTCGCGATATTCGTAGTACATGCGAAACTTCTCCTGCTCGTCGACCGCATCCTGAATCTTGCGGCTCATCACCACGCCTTCATCGAACATCACCTGACGGAGAAGCTTGCGTAGAGCGGCGTCCTCGCTGATCATTTCGGCGACGATGTGACGCGCGCCTTCGAGAGCTTCGGCGGCATTAGCAACGCCCTTTTCCTCATTGACTAAGCTGGCGGCGATCTCGTGAAGTGTCTGCGGCCCGGCCTCCTGTCCCAGATGTATTGCGCGAGCGGCTCGAGGCCCTTTTCTCGCGCTATGCTCGCCTTCGTTCGCCGCTTGGGCTTGTATGGAAGATAGAGATCCTCGAGTTCGGTCCGATCAAGGACACCGACGAATCCGGGCCTCTCAACTCCGGCGTGAGTTTCCCTTGCTCAGTGATCGATGCCAGAATTGTCGCTCTGCGTTCTTCGAGATCTCGAAAGTGCTGAAGGTTCTCTTCAATCGCCCGAATCTGAACTTCGTCAAGATTGCCGGTCGCCTCTTTCCGGTAGCGAGCGATGAACGGAACGGTGCCGCCTTCGTCGAGCAGTTGGATGGTAGCGACCAGGCCCTGAAGCGGCACGGTCAGCAGCTTCGCAATATGAAGGAGGATCTCCGTTGGGAGCGGTTTCGGTGTTGCCATGCAAGTACGGTTAGAGTCGGAACTTCTATTCTATGCGCTCACGCGAAGCTCTCGTTCGGCGGCTAAGGCGATTCGAGTAGCCATGCACCTACGTGGAGTCGCGCTCCGCTCGCAAGCCTTCGAGCAGACGCTTTAAGGAGATCTTGTACGCATCATCGTCATGCCAGTTTGAAAAATCCAGGATGAAGTATTCTCGAATTTCACGAGCAGCGTCTTTTCCTGTGAAGGGATCCGGCACACTCCAAGCCGCGATGCGGTCGAACGGCACCAGAGTAATGGGAAACAATATTTGCCGATTCTGCCGTGCTTCGTGTTCGCGAGCGTGAATAATCTCCGTGTTTACCCATTCGCGCTTCATGCTCGACTCAGAGATGATTAACAGCAATCGATCGGATGTGCGAATGGCTTCTTCAATCTGTTGGTGAATTTTCTGGCCCGCGCGTATATCCCGATGTGCAAACCAGCAACGAACGCCATTCTGTTGCAGGTCGTTGTACAAGCGATCAGCAAAAAGCTGGTCGGCGGTAGCGTAGCTGATAAAACATGAAGAGAAGCGGGGCGGCTCGACGCGCAGGGTTCGCACGTGTTGAATCCATATATCTTTCAATCCTGCACCGCGCAAAAACTCGTCGGGAATTTGCCCTGCTGATCGAATAATTGTATCCATCCCCAAGCTGGATGGGCCCTTATGGATAACGTCCTCAAGACCGACGGCGCCACTCAGATCAACATCTACGAGTACCGTCCACTCCAAGCGCGACCCGGACATGCGGACGCCTTGTAATTTTGTCCGAATGAACATCGCGTTCAGTAAGTTGGCATCAGTGAGGTCAGCGTCTACAAGGTTGGCCAGTGTGAAATTTGAAAGGACGAGTAACGCACCCCTAAAACTGCTTCGAATTGCTGAAGCTGCGGTTAAGTCCGCGCGAAGCACTGCCGCCGAATCCAGTACCGCGTGATTGAGGTTCGCTCGAGTCAGATTTGTGCCGCTGAGATTGGCGGAAGTGAGCCGGCAATACGACATATCGGCTTGCGTTAAATTCGCGTGGCTCAGTTGAGCTTCGGAAAGATCCACGAACGCCAAGTTTGCCTGGACTAGATCATGACCTTGTAGATCAGCGCCCCGAAGATCGATTTGAATCCCACGATTCTCAGTTCTCCAGGCGTTCCAGGCATCGCCGCCGCTCTTCAGTATCGATAGTTGCTCATGATCTGCCATGCGTCGTCGAAAGTACAGGGAGAACCGATTCGGCCGCAGCTTGCTGAGAGGCCGGACTATTTGAGATCAAGGGCGCATCAAGCAATCGCGTGCTGGCTCTTCTTCGGCGCCTGATAGCGCACGTTCAGTTGTGGTGTTTCGAGGCGCTGCCCGCCCTGTACCTTCGAGTCGAGACAGCTCTCCAGCATGCCGCTGACGATCAGCGTTCGCTCCACCGGATACGGCGCGCGTCCCGTCGCGAACATCTCCTCGATCTTGCTGACCAGGCAGGCCGAGTAGGTCACGTTCGGCGTCGGCGTCAGGAAGAACTGGCACGACTTGACGCCCGCGCCCCTTACCCGGGCCGCGAAGTTGAAATCCGCACCGCGCCGTTCAGCATCAGCAGCGTCGTCTTCAGCCCGTCGTTGTGCTCGATGAAGTAGGCGGCAGGATTCTTCACCAGCTTTGGCAATTCGCCGATGCCGACCAGATCCTGCGTCCGCCCGTCGTCGACCGTCAAACCCTGCGGAGTGTCGCTGCGCGACAGCGCCGACGTCAGCAGTTCCTTCGACCAGCGGCCTTCGTCGCCCGCCTTCCACACGGCGTCGCCCTCGATCATCTGCACGGCCTTGCACGCCGGTCTCGCCGCCCTTGCGCCGCTCGATCATGCACTGCATCGCTTCGAGCGCGTGATAGTCCATGGGGTCGGACCCGCCGATCGCCGACCATCAGCGCTTCCTCGATCTCGCATCCGAGCGGCAGTTCGAGATCCGGCAGCCGCCACGTCACCGGCAGCGACGAGCCGGCCAGCATCGGAAACTTCAGCCGCTTCGACGCGTCCACCATCCACTTGGCTTTTTCGAAGCTGTACGAGAGATGCTTGTCGTTGTAGACCGGCACGGCGCGGCCGTCCTTCTCGAACACATCGACGCACTGCTTGAAGAATTCGTAGCGCGGATAGAGGATCTGGCCCTTTTCGTTGCGCGGATAGTCGCCGTGCTCGCCGATGATCAGCACCGCGTCGACGGCCAGCTTGTCGCCGCCGCAGCGCAGCGCTTCGGCGATCGTCGGATAGACCTTGAAGCCGAACTCCTTCGCCCGCTCCTCGCTCTGATCGCCTTCCGGCTTCTGGTCGACGTAGAGCGAGACGATCTTCATGTCCGGCCGGTGCCACGTGCCGCGCACGCGGATAGCCGACCAGGAACCGGTCGGCGATGTGCTGCGCGTGCGACAGGTACCGGTAGATCGTTCCGATAACCGCGATCCGCTTCATTTAGCTTCTCCAGAACGTCGATTCGCGGGTGGCCTGATACCGGATCGCCAGGTGCGGCGTCTCGAGCTTCTTCTGCCCGCGAACAGGCTCTCGACGCCGGCCGCCGTCAAGCCCGGTGGTGAGCAGCGTCCGCTCCACCGGATAGGTCGGCTTGCCGGTCAGGAACATCTGCTCCATGTTGTTCACCAGCGGGCTGAAGAAGTTCGCCAGCGTCGTGCGGCCGTCCGGCATCGGCAGATACATCTGCGTCGAGAAGATGCCGCTGTCGAGCCGCGCGGCGAAGTTGAAGTCCTGCACCAGGCCGCTCATCAGCAGCATCGTGCGACTTCAGGCCGTCGTTGTGCTCGTAACGATAGGCGACGGGATCCTTCACCAGCCGCTGCATGTCCTCGACCGTCGGGAAGATGTCGTTGAAGCCTTCGCGCGCGGGCGTCAGCGTATGGCTGCGGCACAGCGCGGCTTCGACCAGATCGCGCGGCCAGACGCCTTCCTCGTACGCCTTCCAGAAGTTCTCGCCGCGATAGGCCTGCAGCCACTTCACGCCGGTCTCGCCGCCGTGGCGCCGCTCCACCATGCACTGAATGGTTTCGAGTCCGTGGAAGTCGTAGCTGTCGACGCCGCCGTAGCAGACGCACAGCGCCTCGCGGACGCGCGCTCCGGCCGGCATCTCGACCGACGGCGTGCGCCACGTCACCGGCAGGCTCGATCCGGCCATGAACGGAAAGCCCAGTTCGCGCGCCGTGTCGTACATCTCCTTCGCCCATTCCCAGTTCCAGGACAGGTGCTTGTCGTTGAACACCGGGACCGCGCGGCCGCTGGACGCGAAACACTTTGACGATCTCCTGAAAGAACTCGTAGCGCGGATACTGCGTCTGGCCCTTTTCGTTGCGCGGATACTTGCCGTGCTCGCCGACAACGACGACGCCATCGACCGCCAGCTTGCTGCCGCCGAGCGTCAGCGCTTCGGCGATCGTCGGATACATCTTCATCGACGGGAAGCGCTTGGCGCGCTCGCGGCTCAGGTCGCGATCGTCGACCTGATCGACGTAGAGCGACACCAGGTCCATCGGCGGATGATGATGTGTGCCATTCCAGCCGTAGCCTTCGAGGAACCGGTCGACGATGTGCTGCGCGTGGGAATACTTGAAGTACGTCGTCGCGATCGCGGCGATTTTCGGCCGTGCCGGCCGCGTCTGCGCGCTCGCCAGAAGCGGCGCGGCAGCCGCGCCCGCCAGCAGCTCGCGGCGCGAGATCTTGCGTTTCAGCTCGCATGGAGGCTTGATTATAGGACTTCCGCGGGAGAACTATCTTGAAACGACTGTCTTCGCCGTCCTGCCGATCGCTGCTCCCGCTGATTCGCTGCCAGTGTCGCCCGCGGGCCCGCAAAGCTGCACGAGGACGCGTTCGTCTTCGATGCCCACGTCCACGTGATCGAACCGCCAGTTCTATCACGGCGGCGACATCGGCCAGCGCGTGACCGACGGCCAGTTCGATCTGCCGCGCGCCAAAGAAGGCGGCGTCGACGCGATGTTCTTCTCGATCTTCGTCACCGAGGACTACTATCCGCAGCGCTTCGAGACCAAGCAGGCGTTCCGCCTGATCGATCTGGCGCTGACGCAGCTCGAGAACGAATCGCGACAAGATCGAGCTGGCGCTGAACGCCTCCGACATCGAGCGCATCAACAAAGCGGGCAAGATCGCCGCCGTGCTCGATCTGGAAGGCGGCTTCGATCTCGATGGCGATCTCGGCGTCCTTCGCGACCTGTACCGGCTGGGGCTGCGCTCGGCGCAGCTCTCGGCGCACAACTGGGCGAACAATTTCGCCGATTCCTGCTGCTCGCCGCCGAAGTAGAACGGTCTGAACGAACGCGGCCGCGCCGTGGTTCGCGAGATGAACCGGCTCGGCATGGTGATCAACGTCTCGCACGCGTCCGACGCAGACGATCGCGCAGACGATCGAAGTCAGCACGGCCCCGGTGGTGGCGACCCATCACGGCATGCGCGCGCTGAACAATATTCCGCGCAACATGCCGGACGACCTGATGCGGAAGATCGCGGCCAAAGGCGGCGTGATCGGCTTCCAGATCGGCAACGAGTTTCACAACGTGAAGGCATTCGACTGGCGCACGAAGCACGCCGGGAAGCCGTTCTGGGACACCACCGAGATCGCGAACCGCAAAGGATCAGACTGACGATCGAGGAGATCGACCGCAAAGTCGCGCCGCAGTTCCCGATGGTCGGGCTTGAAGCATGCCGGACGAGATTCTGTTCTCACCCGACGAGTGGATCGCCGTGATCGAGAAGGCGATCGCCATCGTGGGCGAGGATCACGTCTCGCTCGGCAGCGATTTCGACGGCGGACCGACGCCGCCGCGCGGCATGCGCGACATCTCGGACCTGCCGCGTGCTCACCGACGCGATGCTGCGCCGCGGATGGAGCGAGGCACGAATCCGCAAGTTCCTGGGCGGAAATCTGCTGCGTGTATTCCGGCAGATCACCGAGCGTACAAATACCCACCCTGCGGGGAAAACCAAGTTGCGCTGAGCATCGTGTATACTCCACCTATTCGGCCCATTGTGACGAAATCGTGACAGCGCATTCAGGGAGGTCTTGATAGAGAGGTATTTTCGTTGTCTAGTCCTATGCTGTGCTCGCTCTTACAGTGAGTGGCCTTTGCCCAAACCACTTCAACTTCAATCCTTGGCACCGTCACCGACGCATCCGGCGCATCGATCGCCGGAGCGAAGGTCACTGCCACGAACGTCAAAACCAGTGTTGCTTCCAGCACCGTAACCACCGATACCGGCGACTACGCGTTTCCCGCTGCTCGATGTCGGCGAGTATGCAGGTCGCCGTCGAGCAGCCCGGATTCAAGGCCGAAACGCGCAAAGGCATCCTTCTCCAGGTGAACGAAAAGTTCCGCGTGGATTTCCGTCTGCAGGTCGGCTCTCAAACCGAGCAGATCACGGTCACTGCGGAGGCGGCGAATCTCCGAACGGACGAAGCTTCGATCGGCGGCACCGTCGAACAGCGGCGTCTGGTCGAACTGCCGATGAACGGCCGCAACGTCGGCAACTTCGCGGTGCTGAATCCCGGCGTGTCGGCTTCGGCTCCCGTCACGGCTACGACGGACAGTCGGGCGGCGGCGGCGGCGTGCCGATTCCCGGACAGACCGATCGCGATCATCGCCAACGGCCAGCGCGAAGTGAGCCAGCACGCGACGCTCGATGGCGTGGTTGCGACCGAAGCTCGCGTCAACACGGTGCCGTTCTCTCCGTCGCCGGAAGCGATGGAAGAAGTCCGGGTGATCTCGGGCAGCTACTCGGCCGAATACGGATTCAACTCCGGCGCGCAACTGGTCATGGTGATGCGCTCCGGCACGAACGATCTTCACGGCTCGGCCTACGACTTCCTCCGCAACGAGAAGCTCGACGCCGAAGGTTACTTCCAGAACTACTTCACGCCCGCCGGCCAGCCGCGCGTGCCGAAGACTGCGCTTGCGGCAGAACCAGTTCGGCGTCGTGCTGGCGGCCCGATCGTGATTCCGAAGACTTTATAACGGCCAGAACCGCACGTTCTTCAACTTCAACTACGAAGGACGCCGCCGCCGTGAACCGGGCGCGATCTCCACTGCGCTGGTGCCCGAGCGACGCGATTGCGCACCGGCGATTTCAGCCAGCTGCTGAACCGACGCAATGCCGCCGGACAGGCGCTGCCGCCGATTCCGATCGTCGATCCGTTCTCCGAATCCGGCGAGTCCGACGCCGTTTCCCGAACAACATCATTCCGACCGAGCCGGATCTCGCCGGCGGCGCAGTGCGCTGCTCAATTACTTCCCGCGCGCGCAGAACGCGCTGCCCGGATCCGATCACGGGAATCAACTTTCGAAACCCCGGCACCAACTCGATCGACGACAATCAGTACTTCGTCAAGATCGACCACTCGTTCTCGAACAACGACAAAGTGTTCGCGCGTTATGCGACCAACATGCCGAAGTGGTTCAGCATCACGAATAATCCGGAATTCAGCTACCTGGTCGAAGGCCGGAACAACAACCTCGCGACGCAGTGGCTGCACCTGTTCACGCCGACGGTCATCAACGAGGCGCGCTTCGGCATCTCCGAGTCGCGCGACGACAGCTTCAATCCGCGTGCGAACACCGATTTCACACTGGAAAGCATCGGTATCACGGGCTTCAATGTTCTGACCGACGGCAACCGCCCGTTGACTCCGCGCGAAGTCGGCATCCCGAGCATGAACGTCACCGGCTTCCTGGGCCTGGCAGAGCGCGACGGCGGCAACGGATTCGATCAGAACCGCGTCTACCAGTTCAACGACAACCTCGCCATCACCACCGGCGCTCACACGATCAAGACGGGCTTCGATTACCGCCGCGTACGCTCTGTACCGCGGAGCCGCGAACGTTCCGCGCGGCGGCTTTCAACTTCACCGGCAACGTCGCAGGCAATTCATTCGCGGCGTTTCTGCTCGGAGCGCCGACTTCGACGGAGTCGCCCGAAGGACTGCCGCTGACCGATATCCGCCAGCACCGGATCGGCGGTCTATTTCCAGGACGACTGGAAGCCGATGCGCCGGCTGACGCTGAACCTGGGTCTTCGCTGGGAGTACAACAGCCCGGCGACCGACGTCCAGGGACTGTGGCGCAGCGCCGAATGGCGGAACGGGCTGAATAGTCCCCCGGAGTATGTGCCTGCGCAGATCCGCACGATGTACAAGTTCTACAATCCGCAAAAGACACAGTTCATGCCCCGCATCGGACTGGCCTACCGCTTCACCGATGACTGGGTGATTCGCTCCGGCTTCGGCATCTACTACAACGTTCACCAGTTGAACAACTACTCGATCCTGAATCTGAACCCGCCTCTCTCCGGCAGCTCGAACTTCGCGAACACGATCAGCAACGGCGTCCTGGTGCCGGGTTCACCGGTGTACAACTTCACCAATCCGTTCGGAACGCCGAGCCCGACTTCGCTGACGAATGCGAACGTTCTGAACACCGACAACTTTCAACCGTATGTCGCGCAGTGGAGCTTCGACATTCAGCGCCGGCTGCCCTGGCGATACGACGTCTGACGTCGGCTATGTCGGCAGCAAAACGACGCACATGGACAACACGGTGGAGCTGAACAATCCCGATCCGTTCATTCCCGACCGGCGGCCGACACGGTGCAGAGCCGGCGTCCGTTCCCGTTCATCATCGACAACGGCGTGCGCCGTCCGCTGTCGCGCATCCGCTTCCTCGATAGCGGCGGCAACTCCTGGTACGAAGGGCTTCAGGTGAGCTTTCGGAAGCGGTACTCGCATGGCTTCGTCTTCACGTTTGCCTACACGTATCTCGAAGACGTTGATGGAAGGCTACGGTCGGAACGAAGGCGACGGCATTAACTCGAACACATACCAGAACAAGTATGATCGCGCCGCCGAGAAGGGCCGAGTCGGCTTCGACGACCGTCACGTGGCCGGTGACGAGCTTCATCTACGACGTGCCGACGCCGCAGGCCCTGTCCAAAGGCATCGCGCGGCGCGATCTTCGCCGGCTGGCAGACGAACGGCATCATCACGTTGCAGGTCCGGCTCGCCGTTCACCGTCTCGCAGGGCAACATCATCAACACGGGCAACGCACCGGTGCGGCCCGATCGCATTGCTGACGGCAAACTGGAGAATCCGACCGTCAATCAGTGGTTCAATCCGGATGCATTCCGCCTCGTGAGTTGCGCGAACTCCGTCGACTCCCGGAGCTCTGCCACTACGGCAACTCCGGCAATGGCATCATCGAAGGCCCGGGCTTCAAGAACGTCGACTTTTCGGCGTTCAAGAACTTCGGCATCACGGAGCGGGTCAAGCTGCAGTTCCGCGCCGAGTTCTTCAACCTGTTGAACACGCCGCAGTTCAACGTGCCGAACCGGACGTTGAACACGCAGGGTGGATTCCTGCCGCAGCGTGCTGCGAATGGCAACATCACGTTTCCGTCGCAGGCGAATATCACCAGCGGACCGGGAGCGATCACCAGCCTGGTCGCGCCGATGCGTAACGTCCAGTTCGGCCTCAAGCTGCTCTGGTAAAACGTTACAGTTTGATCGACTCTCCAAGGTGCAGGGCCATCGCGTCCTGCACCACCTCTTTCAAGTGTCTGCCCTGTTTCAGGAAGTACGAAGTCCTTACGCGCATCGTCCCAGCCCAGCTTGAAACTCTTCGACAGCGCTGACACCCAGATCTGTTTGACAGGTGAGTTTGGACTGACGACAAACTTTGCGGGCGGATCTTCGAACTCGACGGTGAGCGCGCCGCCGAAGTCCGTCTCGAAATCATGCTCGTCAGAGGCGGCAGCCAGCGCTTTGTACAATGCCCGGAGACTCTCGTCCGATTTTAATTGAAACTGCTGATCGTCCAGCATAATAGAAGGAAATCACAAGGTAGCAGATCCCCGGATCTTTGAGGGATCTTGTTGCATCTGGTACCCTTGGAACTCCGGATGGAACCTGCCTGCCTCCGTCACACCGACTTACCGCACACCAGCCGGTTATTCAGCGATTTTCTCTATCAGTATCACCGAGTTGAGCGATTCTATACAGCGCCTCCTTCGACTGGGTACCCGGAGGAGCGCCGCCCCGCGCTGATCGACACTCTTCGGCAACAGAACGGTGACAATGCAGCGCTCGAAAGGTTAGCGCAGCCGGGCTCAGTTAGCGTCGTTACCGGCCAGCAGGTCGGGCTGTTTTCCGGTCCCGCGTACACCATTTACAAAGCCCTGACCGCTGCGAGACATGCCCAGGATCTGACGGAACGCGGCCGTCCAGCGGTCCCGATATTCTGGCTCGCGACCGAAGACCACGATTTCGCTGAGGTGAACCATTCCTGGATCTTCGACAACGCAAATCAGCCGGTGCAATCGAAGCTCGACGACGTATCACCTGACAGCGAGCCGGTCGGCAACATTCGGATCGACCGATGGCCCATCGCCGACGTTCGCGAGCAACTCAGCGAGTTTCCCTTCGGGGACGAAGTTGCCTCGCTCGTGGACGAGTCGTACGCGCCGGGCGCGACGATGGGCGAGGCGTTCGGCAATCTGCTGCGGCGTCTGCTCGAGCCGTTCGGATTTCTGTTCATCGATCCGATGCATCCGGCGACGCGGCAGCTGGCTGCGCCGATGCTCGCCAAGGCGGTCGCGATGGGGCCGGAGCTAAACGAGCTGCTGCTGCAACGCAACCGCGAACTCGAGGCCGCCGGTTATCACGCTCAGGTACACGTCGATGCGCGAACATCGCTCTTCTTCGTGCTCGACGGCGGCAAGCGGCTGCCGCTGCGCGAAACGCACTTATCGCCGGAAGAACTTGCGAGCCGCGCTCACGAGTTGTCGCCGAACGCTTTGCTTCGTCCTGTCGTGCAGGACTACATGCTGCCGACAGCCGCCTATGTCGGCGGTCCGGCCGAGCTCGCTTACTTCGCGCAATCGCAGGTGCTCTACGAGCGGCTGCTCGGCCATATGCCGCGGCTGATCTCGCGCAGCGGATTTACTCTGTTCGATGCGCGCAGCGCGAAGCTCATGGAGCGCTACCATCTCAGCGTTCAGGATTTCTTCCACGGCGAAGAGTTCCTGCGCGAACGCATCGCCGCCAGACTTGTTCCGCCGAAGCTGCACGAGCAGTTCGACGAAGTGACCGACGTCGACCTCTGAATTGCTCGATCGACTTCACGGTTCGGTGGCTGCCTTCGATCCGACGCTCGGCGCCGCACTCGATAGCAGCCGCGCGAAGATCCTGCACCAGCTCTCGAAGAGCCGTGCCAAGGTTGCCCGCGAAATGCTTCGACGCGACCAGCGCGCCGCGGACGATGCCGCGTATCTTTACGGCGGGGTGTTCCCGCACAAGCACCTGCAGGAGCGCTTCTACAGCATTCTTCCGTTCCTCGCTCGCCACGGCCTCGACCTGATCGATCGTCTGTACTCGAACGTCCGACTGGAATGTCCGGATCACATTCTCTTACCTGTCTGAGCTCCATGCCCACAAATCACGTTAAGAAAGCCCGCTGGCGAAGGAAAGGTGCAGATCGGCTGCGGATTCCACCAGTTCCGCTCGCCCGAGTTGCCGCGCATTCTGAAAGCCGCCGGTTTCGATTGGACCTTCATCGACACCGAACACGGCAACTTCGATCTCGAGACCGTGCAGGACATCTGCCGTGTCAGCTCGCTCGTCGGCCTGTGCGCTGTCGTCCGCGTCGCCGACCTGCAGTATCACCTCGTTGCTCGCGCGCTCGACAGCGGCGCCGACGGCATCGTGTTTCCGCGCGTCGAGTCGCCGGAGTTGCTGGAGCGCGCGGTCGAGTTGGACCAAATTTCCGCCGGACGGCATTCGCGGATTCGGCCTGACGACGATGGCCGTGAACTACGAAACCATGTCGCTCGCGCAGATCGCCGCACACTTGAACGACAACGTGATGGTTGTCCTTCAGATCGAGACCGTGCGGGCGTTCGAGATGCGCGAGGAACTGCTCGCGGTGCCAGGCGTCGACGTGGTTATGATCGGCCCTGCGGACCTGTCGATCTCACTCGGCGTGCCGGGAGAGTTTCAGCATCCGAAGCTGATCGAGACGGTCGAGGCGATCAAGGAAACCTGCATTCGGCGAGGAGTCGTGCCTGGCATTCACAACCGCAACGTGGCGATCGCGAAATTCTGGCGCGACCGCGGCATGCGGTTTGTCGGGTGCGGGAATGAAACTTCGATGCTGCTCGAGAAGGCGACGGAGATTGCGGGGTCGTTGAAAGCGTAATCCCAGGCTACAAGCCTGGGGTGGTCAGCAGGGCGCGAAGTTCTTCTTGCCTGACTGAGTGAGCAAGTGCGGTTTCGGTGCTGATGAGACGCGAACGGACGAGATCGGCCAGGGATTGCTCCATCGTTATCATTCCCGCTGCTCGACTGATCAGCAGTTGCGAGCGAAGCTGATGATCCTGGCCTTGTCGAATCAGATTTCGGACCGCATCGGTCGCCACCAGAATTTCGAGCGCCGGGTAGCGACTCGCCCTTCTCGGTCGGGACGAGTTGCTGTGCGATCACCGCGGCCAGCGCGAGTGAGAGCTGCATGCTTATCTGATGCTGATTATTGGAAGGAACCGCGTCCAGTATTCTCGAGACTGCCTGCGCCGTGTCGGTCGTGTGCAGGGTCGAGAGTACTAGGTGCCCCGGTCTCGGCAGCTCGCAGCGCCATCGATATCGTTTCGGCATCCCGCATCTCTCCTACCAGAATGACGTCAGGCGACTGGCGTAGAATGCTACGCAGCGATGTCAAGAAGTTGGGAGTGTCTATTCCAACTTCGATTTGCTCGATCAGCGCGAGACGGTTAGGGTGCACGTACTCAATGGGCTCTTCGATGGTGACGATGTGGCATTCGCGCGTGCTGTTGATGACATCGATAAGGGCAGCAAGCGTGGAACTTTTTCCCGCGCCCGTGGGTCCGGTGAGCAATACAATACCTTGCCTCAGCGCGGCGATGCGGCGAAGCGACTCTGGTAGATGCAACGCCTCCAAGGTGGGGACGACTTTGGGGAGTAGTCGAATGCTGACTGCGACAGTTCCGCGCTGATAGTGAATGTTGGCGCGGAAACGTCCAAGCGCCGGAGTGCTAAATGCAAGGTCGACTGTTTTGCGGCTCTGCAGCACCTTGTATTGCTTCGGTGCGAGCAATGGCAGGATGAGATTCGGAATTTCGTCGACGCGACAGCGAAGACAGGCCGCTCTGAATTATGCGCCCGCCTTTTCGAAGTATTGGAGGCATCCCGGCCACCAGGAGTAGATCGCTGGCTTTCTCGCGATGTGCTAGTGCCAAGAGATCCAGCAGCGCCGGAACCGGTCCTGGCTGTTTGTCCGCGAGAACCGTGCCGTTTCGTTTTCCACTCGCTTGATTCAGTTCAGCAACGATGCGTTCGAGGTCATCACTTGCACCGGGCATCGGCTTTACTAGGCGAGTGTGTTGATCGAGCCCGAGGCGCTTCGCTTCGAAGGCTTGGATCGCATCCTGCGTTGCAGGATGTAGCCCAGCTCGTCGACGCCTTCGAGCAGACAGTGCTTCGAGAACGCGTCGACGGGGAACTTGCACGTTCGGCCGTCGGCAGAGTCAGCGTCTGCGACGGCCAGATCGACTTTCACTTTGTAGTCGGGATCCGCGGCGACCGCCTCGAACAGCTTCGCGTGAACGTCGCGCGGAACCACGATCGGCAGCAGCGAGTTCTTCAGCGAGTTGCCCTTGAAGATATCGGCGAAGGACGTGCTGATCACGGCGCGGAATCCGAACTGCGTCAGCGCCCACGGCGCGTGCTCGCGCGAGCTGCCGCAGCCGAAGTTGTCGCCGGCCAGCAGAATCTGCGCGCCCTTCGCCTCCGGCTTGTTCAGAACGAAATCCGGCTTCGGGTTGCCCTCCGCGTCGTAGCGCCAGTCGTAGAAGAGCTGGTCGCCCAGGCCCTCCTTCGAGATCGTCTTCAGAAAGCGCGCCGGGATGATCTGATCCGTATCGATGTTGTCGATCGGCAGCGGAACCACGCGGCTCTCGAATGTCGTGAACTTTGTTCATTTGCAGCAAGCGTCCTCACGTCGGTGACGACGCCGGTGATCGCGCGAGGCGGCGGCGGTCAGCGGGCTCGCCAGGAACGTGCGTCCGCCCTTGCCCTGCCGGCCTTCGAAGTTGCGATTGCTGGTCGAGACGCTGTACTCGCCCGGCTGCAGCTGATCGCCGTTCATCGCGATGCACATCGAGCAGCCCGCTTCGCGCCAGTCGGCGCCCGCTTCGCGGAAGATCTCGGTCGAGCCCTTCGGCCTCGCGCCTGCTGCTTCACCTGCTGCGATCCGGGCACCACCATCACGCGCACCTTCGGATTCACCTTGCGGCCCTTCAGCACGCCGGCCGCGGCGCGCAGATCCGAGATGCGCGAATTGGTGCAGCTTCCGATGAACACCACGTTGACCGGATGCCCAGCAGCGGCTTGCCCGGCTCCAGATCCATGTACCGCAGCGCCTTCGCCAGCGATTCGCGCTCGATCGGATCGGCCATGCGAGCCGGATCGGGAACCGCGCCGTAGATCGGAATGCCCATGCCCGGGATTCGTTCCGAACGTGATCATCGGCTCGAGCGCATCGCGCATCGATCGTCAATGCGCTTGTCGTACGTCGCGCCTTCATCGGTCGGCAGCTGCTTCCAGCGCGCGACCGCCGCGTCCCACTCCGCGCCCTTCGGCGCGAACGGGCGGCCCGGCGAGGTACTGATACGTCGTGTCGTCCGGCGCGACCAGGCCGGCGCGCGCGCCGCCTTCGATCGACATGTTGCAGACCGTCATGCGCTCTTCCATCGAGAGCGCGCGAATCGCCGAGCCGCGTGTACTCGAACACGCAGCCCGTGCCGCCGCCGATGCCGATCTGCGCGATCAGCGCGAGGATGATGTCCTTCGCGGTGACGCCCGGCTTCAGCGTGCCGTCCACGCGAACCTCGATAGGTCTTCGACGTGCGCTGCAGCAGGCACTGCGTCGCCAGCACATGCTCCACTTCGCTGGTGCCGATGCCGAACGCCAGCGCGCCGAACGCGCCGTGCGTCGCGGTGTGGCTGTCGCCGCAGACCACCGTCATGCCCGGCTGCGTCAGCCCCTGCTCCGGTCCGATGACGTGCACGATGCCCTGCTTGCTCGCTGTGGAAGCCGTAGCAGGGAATGCCGAACTCCTTGCAGTTCGTCTCCAGCTGCGCGACCTGCGTCGCGGCGATCTGATCGACGATCGGCAAGCGACGCGGCGTGGTCGGAATGCTGTGATCGACGGTCGCGAAGGTCAGATCCGGCCGGCGCACTTTCAGCCCGCGCTCGCGCAGGCCCGCGAACGCCTGCGGCGAAGTGACTTCGTGCACCAGGTGCAGATCGATGTAGATCAGCGCCGGCGCGCCCGGCTGCTCGCGCGACGACGTGGCGAGTCCCAGATCTTCTCGATGATCGTGCGTGGTTGACTCATTACGTCGATACTCCTCAGATTGCCTCGCACAACCGCTTCGCCCACTTCGTTCGTGGTCGCCGGCGTTCCCGCCGGCTTCAGGTCCGCCGTCACGTCGCCCGCTGTTCAAGCACCTTCTCGATCGCGGCGTTCACCGCCGCCGCTTCTTCCTTCAAGCCGAAACTGTATTCGAGCATCGCCGCCACCGAGCCGATCGCTCCCAGCGGATTCGCTTTGTTCTGGCCCGCGATATCCGGCGCCGATCCGTGCACCGGCTCATACAATCCGACCCAGGCGCCGGACGGCTTCTTCTCGCCGATCGACGCCGACGGCAGCATGCCGATCGACCCGGCCAGCACCGCGCCTTCGTCGCTCAGGATGTCGCCGAACATGTTCTCCGTCACGATCACGTCGAACCGCGTCGGGATTCAGCACCAGCTGCATCGCGCAGTTGTCCACCAGCAGGTGATCGAGCTCGACATCCGGGAAACTCCGGCGCGACTTCGATCACCACCTTGCGCCAGAGCTGCGAGTCTTCGAGCACGTTCGACTTGTCGACGCTCGTCAGCTTTCTTGCGCCGCTTGCGCGCCAGCTGGAACGCCATGCGCGTGACGCGCTCGATCTCGGCGCGCGTGTAGGTCATCGTGTTGCGCCGCGCTGCTTCGTCGCCCGCTCCCGGATGCCGCGCGGCGTGCCGTAGTACAGGCCGCCGGTCAGCTCGCGCACGATGATCATGTCCGTGCCTTCGACCAGCTCGATTCTTCAGCGGCGACGAATCGATCAGCGCCTTGTACGTCCGCACCGGCCGCAGATTCGCGTAACACGCCCAGCGCCTTGCGAATTCCCAGCAGCCCTCTCTCCGGCCGCTTCTCCGGCGGCGCGTTGTCGAACTCCGGCAGTCCCACCGCGCCCATCAGCGTGGCGTCGGCTTCCAGCGCCAGCTTCGCGGTCTCGTCCGGGAAACGGCGTGCCAGTCTTGTGAATCGCGATGCCGCCCAGCAGGCCTTCGCGTCAGCTTCAGCGTGTGCCCGAACTTCTCGGCGACGCGCTCGCAGACACGTCCACGGCCTCGCGCGTCACTTCGGCGCCGATCCCGTCGCCGGGCAGGATCAAGTACGTTCAGATTCATTATCGGTTATGTCGGCAGCCGCCGTGCTGCGGCGACGCGACTGCCCGACTTTCGACTCTCGCGACGATCAGCGCGACGATCTCTTCGTTGCAGCAGGCCCTTCTTGCGATCCGCCAGCGCGGTGAACCGCATGGTACACGGCATCGAGCTCCTCCTTGCGTCAGCGCGAAGCCCAGATCCTCGCAGCGCTTGCTTCAGCGCGTGCCGGCCGCTGTGCTTGCCCAGCACCAGCTTGCTCTCGGGCACGCCGACCGATCTTCGGATCGATGATCTCGTAGGTGGTCCGCTCCTTCAGGTAGCCGTCCTGATGAATGCCCGCTTCGTGCGCGAACGCGTTCTCGCCCACGATCGCCTTGTTCGGTTGCGGCCCGAAGGTGATGAGTCGAGTCAGCATCTGGCTGGCGGGATACAGATGCTCCGTGACGATGCCGGTCTCAAACGGCAGCCGGTCGCGGCGCGTCTTCATCGCCATCACGACTTCTTCGAGCGCAGCAGTTGCCCGCCCGCTCGCCGATGCCGTTGATGGTGCACTCGATCTGCCGCGCGCCGGCCTGCACCGCCGCGAGCGAATTCGCGACCGCCAGGCCCAGATCGTCATGGCAGTGGACGCTGACGATCGCGCGAATCGCCCAGCGCCTTCACCATCCGCCCGATCAGCTCGCCGTATTCGTCCGGAACCGAGAAGCCGACCGTATCGGGCAGGTTCACCGTTCGCGCGCCCGCCGCGACCACGGCGCGCGAGACCTGCTCCAGATAATCCGGATCGGTGCGCGTGGCGTCTTCGGCGGAAAACTCGACGTCGTCGACATACTGGCGCGCCAGCTCGACCGCCGCAACCGCTTCGTCCAGCACCTGCTGCCGCGACTTCTTCAGCTTGTACTTCAGATGAATATCGCTGGTGGCGATGAAGGTGTGAATGCGCGGCCGCCGGGCATGTTTCGAGCGACTTGCGCCGCGCGCTCCACATCCAGCGTGCAGGCGCGCGCCAGCGCCGCCACCTGCACCCACGGAAATTCGCGCGCTGACCGCGTCGACCGCTTCGAAATCGCCTTCGGAGGCGATCGGGAAACCCGGCTTCGAGGATGTCCACGCCCAAGTTCCACCAGCTTCGCGCCATGCGGAGCTTTTCCGGCACGGTCATGCTGCAGCCGGGCGACTGCTCGCCGTCCCGCAGCGTGGTGTCGAAGATGTAGACTCGATCGCTCATGTCCGGTTCTTTGCCTCAGGCTACAGAGCCCATTATCGCGTGCATTATCGAGCCAGTTGGATTTAGCAAATTTATAATTTGCTTGACTGCCATAAGTCATGTATACATAAGTCTAGCTTATCTGAGTCCATGCTGTACCATGGAACTGTATCCACTCAAGGTCTTCCTGACGGTGGCCACGGAGAAGAGCTTCTCGCGCGCGGCCGAGAAGCTGCTGCGCACCCAGCCCGCGATCTCGCTGGCGATTCAGCGGCTGGAGGCCGAGCTCGGGGAGAAGCTGATCGACCGGTCGAGCACGCGACCTGATGCTGACCGACGCCGGCCGGATCGTGCTGGAATACGCCCGCCGCTTCGAGAACCTGGAAGCGCGATCTGGAGAACGCGCTGGCGGAGCTGCGCGACAACTCCGCCGGCCGGCTGATCATCGGCGCCAACGAATCGACGTCGCTTGTATCTGCTGCAGCACATCGAGCAGTTACCGGCGGCTGTATCCCAAGGTCAAGGTGCAGGTCCGCCGCAGCCTGTCGAGCAAGATTCCGGCGCAGCTGATCGATGGCGATCTGGAACTGGGCGTCATCAGCTACGATCCCGACGACGATCGGCTGGTCTCCAAAGTGATCTTCACCGATCACCTGGCCTTCGTCGTCTCGCCGCAGCACCGCTTCGCGCAAGCGCAAAGACCGGTCTCGATCACCGAGCTTGGGAATGGAGACGTTCATCGCGCACAACGTGGTGTCGCCCTATCGCGAAGTGGTGCTGCGCGAATTCCAGCGCCACAAAGTCCCGCTGAATATGGATGTCGAGATGCCGACCGTCGAAACGATTCGCAAGATGGTGCAGCGAAACGAAGGCGTGGCGTTCCTGCCGCGCATGTGCGTCGAGCAGGAAATCGAGCAGGGGCTGCTGCGACGAGGTCAAGGTAAAGGAGCTGAACGTCGAGCGCAAGATCCGCCTCGTGTATCCGGCGCGGCGCGCGCTGAGCCACGCCGCGAAGGCATTTCTGGAGGTGGTGGGGGGATGAGCGCGCCCGCCCCGGCGACTTTTGCTTTCCCAGGCTGCAAGCCTGGGCCCCTGTCGCGAAACGAAGCCAATTGGGTTAACTTCTGCGTCTACAGGTACTTCCTGATCGTTTGCCGCGGCTTTGCGCTCCTGGCGATCTTCTTCGCGGCGGCGGGCGGCCTGCATCTTTTCGAGCGTGGCGATGGCGCGGTAGTAGTCGCGCGAGATGGTCGCGTCGTAGCGGAAGTAGTTCTTGAGCTGCTCGGGGTCGGTGACCTGGAGAATGACGGCGCAGCCTTCGTCGTCTCTCTCGTTGGGAGCGGGGTCTTTGCCGTGTGCGAGCTTTTTGGTGCGGAGATGGTTGTCGAACATGGCGGTTTCGAAGCGGCGGGCGCGGATGGTGCGCCAGTAGCCGGCGGCGATCTGGTCGACGAGCATCATTTCCTGCGAGGTCGCGGGCGCGTAGTCTTCGATTAATGCGGTGCGAATTTCGTCATAATCACCGGCGGATTCGTGCGGCAGGACGACGGTTTTCGCTGTCATACCGTGTACTCAAATGATTGAGACTGGATCGTTTCTTACCTTCAGCCGTGCGAGGCCCCGTGGATTTCTGTGCATTGCGGCGGTTGGCCGCTAGTTGTAGAGCAGTTGCCATGATAGTAGTCCTTTCTTTCTTTGCTAGCGAGAAGGGCGCTACCGAATGGTTGCGCCTCCCCTCGATGTGGCAGTCGAATTTTCAGGCGGCGCGACGGAGCTTGAGCCGGGTCATATAACGGCGCTGCTTCATTTGCTCGGGCGTTGCGCATGCATCGCAGTTGAGCGGCTGAGTTGCGGTGAGTGCAGTTGTCTGCACAGGGATGCCACATGTGGCGCACGGCCGTTCCGCGGGCCGGAACGCCAGCGTGCGGCCGGCGACCGCGTTCTTCTTCCACTGCGCGCGCACGGCAGGCGCATGGGGCCGGTGAATCTGGCCGACGGGCGGCTTGTACCTGGGGATCTGCATGAACAGGGCGACGCGCTCGGGCGTCATCGCGGCGCTGCTTTTCTCACGCGACGGCTTGCTAGTCAGGGAGGTGTTCCATGGGATGCCAAAGCGTTCCTTGTACTCCTCCACGTTCATGCTGTGAGTCTCCAGGTGCTTGTATTGAAGGCGGCGGTAGTGTTTGTGACAAACGAGGCACTCGATCTTGTCGCCTGACAGGTATTCGCGAATATCCTGAATCGTCTGAAATTTCCGGGGCTGCGAGGCCGAGCAGTCCATTGCGGGGCCGGAAGCCGTAAGTTCTAAATCTGATGCCATGATGATGTTCCTTTCAATTAAAAAAAGCGCTCAATGAAGAGCGCCGTAGTTCGTTCCCTCGCGGCCGGTTGAACGACCTATGCCGGTTCGGGCAACTTTTTTATGAGTGCAAACTAAAACGCCGGCGTGATGCCGGCGCGAACACAGTTTTGCATGCGAGGTGGCGTTTTCGAACTAGGGTCTATTTTGTTTGGTTGTAAATTACTGAAAATATGCCAAAAATATTTTTGGCATTTTTTGAACGCCAAAAACTACATTTGTCGTTTTTGGCAGAGTACGGTTTACAGGTGGTAAAAACAGCGCTCATGAAATCCGTCCGGTATGCTGCCACCATGGCATTCACACTGCTCATTGATCACGATTGCCGTATCGTCGAGGTCAGATATCGAGAAACGGTAACGGATCAAGAGCTCTTAGAAGTTGAGAAGCAACTTCGCCATACTCCCGAATTCACTGCCGGCTACCGACTCCTGCACAACTGCTTAAGCGTTACAAATTTTTGTGTCACTGGTAAGGGGCTGTACGCGCTCTCGGTTAAAACACAAGATCTTACGCGTCCCACTGCGATTATTGCGTCGACGGGACTCATTCAAGGAATGGCAATTACATACGAGGCCATGGCGAACTGGAATGTACCAAGGCTCCATGTGTTCGCCGCCGAGGCAGAGGCACGGGAGTGGCTCTCTCGCGCACAGATTACTCATATCGAATGAAAACCCAAAAGCGATGACGATGTTGACTCCTGAGACAGTTCAGTGCATGCCAGTTACACGGATGCCAAGTTAAATGGGGCATGGCTCGGACTCAATGCTCCAGTTGCTAGCGCAGGCGTCTCGCCAGACCTACCGTGCAACGGATCCTCGCGCGTAGGAGGTGTGGGATAGGGGAGAGAACGCTGTCAGCAGGGGTAACTTAACTCACGCGCGGTTGGGATTCGGATCGGGACGGTAAACGTCATTGTCCACCGGGTGACCACCCCCAATCGCAATCCCTCGCACCAAGTCGGTCAACTGCCGTTCCAGTGTACGAGTACGAATGTACAGCAGCAAGAATGCATGCACGCCAGCTAAAAGACCGGTGTAAAGCAGCAGGTCGGTTCCGCGGCCTACCCCTAATTTGTGTGCAATTTGCGTGGTCGAATCCGGAAATATAACGAAGAACACACCCGTAGCCAACAGAGCCAACGCGAGCAGACGGTGCGCGAGTCGCGATCGAAAAGCTACGACGCTCAATACGGTCGCGAGTACAGCGGCTGAGATAAGGATGATCTGTATGGAAGTCATCGAAACCCTGGACGCAATTCGCTCCTCGAGCACGGGCAAATTCGACTGCATCATGGGACAGTTCTACTCCCAGACTGTCGAAGTACTGCTGAGCTTCAAGCAAAAAAATCCATAAGCGCTGCCCACTTCGAGCAGGCCGCCCTCTAGCTTCCGGATTGCGGCCAGGTCGCGCAACACGCGTCGGAACTCATGACGCAAGATTGGCTCACTCTGCGAGTAATGGCTATAACCGTTTTCGACGCCCCCTTCAAAAGTCCCTGGAGTAAATGCTCGCGATGTCCATCGAATCCTCGATCGCCGTCCAGCCTACGCCGCCGCAGCTAGCGCAGCGCCGTATATCGAAACTGTGCTTGGCAAAACAGAACTCCTGAACGGATGTTTCGCCGCAGATTTTACAAACAGCTTCCAGGCGAGCAGTGGCCATTATGAGCTTACTTTCGCGCCCAATAGCGCGGACGCACAATGCTATTATCATGGAGCCTTGCCCCGCCTTTTTCACGCCGTGGCGATGTTGAAGTAGCGCGTATAGGGCTGCCGGGTTGCGGATTGAGGTTTGACAGAGGAGCAAGTGGAGCTTTCGCATAACGCTCTGATCGCCCTCGAATTACTGCTGGTGGTTATGGCAGTGGGAGGCGCGCTTTGGAATCCGCAGTTCGGGCGCTCACGATTACGCGCTTGGGAGAAGGCATTCGCAATCTTCGCCCGCCGGCGAGGCTTGGCAATCGCGGTTAGCGCTCTGCTGCCCGTAATCCTAAGGATTGCCCTGTTACCTGTCCTGCCGGTTCCCGAGCCCGCAATCCAAGAGGAAAAAAGCTATCTTTTGGCGGGCGATACGTTCGCGAGAGGCCTGTTAGCGAACCCGCCGCATCCGATGGCGGTGCACCTGGAGACTTTCCAGGTGCTGCAGCACCCCACTTACTCGTCCATTCGACCTCCCGGTCAAGGTGCGTTCCTAGCGGTTGGTCAAGTTCTGTTTCAGTTGCCCTGGGCCGGCGTGTGTCTGAGCGTGGCATTCATGTGCGGAGCGCTCTGCTGGATGTTGCAGGGTTGGCTATCTCCAGGTTGGGCACTCTTGGGAGGCCTGCTTGCAGGTCTTCGGCTGGGCGTCTTCACGTTTTGGATGAACAGTTATTTTGGTTCGGCTGTCGCCGCCGGTGGCGGAATGTTGGTTCTCGGCGTCTTACCAAGAATTCGACAGCATATTCGATTTCGGGACATCTTTTGGATGGCCTTGGGGATCGCACTTCTGTACACTACGCGGGCGTTAGAAGGACTCCTCATGTTGGTCCCGGTGGCGGGCTTGCTGCTCGTTTGGCTGCTCTGGGACGACGCCCTGCCGCGAATGATAAAACTCCGCCGCTTTGTCCTGCCGATGCTCGCGCTGTTGCTGCTCTTTGCGACATGGATAACTTACTACAACTGGCGCGTAACAGGACAGCTTCACATGTCTCCATACGTGCTGGGAAGGCAGCAGTACTACACGACCCCGCCTTTCTTATTCCAGAAGCCACCCCCTATACCGTCCTACAACCATGAACTGATGCGCGAATATTATGTTAATTTTGAGCTGTTCCTTTTTCGCGAGATCAGCACCGTCAGGGGATATATCGCCGGCATGAAATGGAGAGCGGAGCAATTCTGGAAATTCTACGTGCGACCGATGCTCAGTCTGCCGCTGTTGATTGTTCTTCCATGGCTTTGGTGGGACCGCCGTCTGCGTCTGTTCCTCGCCATTATCGTCGTAACTATCTCCGCATCTCTCGTTCAGCCCTTTGGTGCGCCATATTACTTCTCACCGTTGACTGGCATTGTTTTCCTGTTAAGCCTCGAGGGACTCAGGCGTCTGCGGGTGTGGCGGCCTCATGGCCGGGCGGTGGGACTCCTTCTCGCCCGCTTTATTCCCGCAATCGCCGTTGCCATGTTCATGACGTTGGCGGGCAGCTATCTGCTGGGATTCCGGATTGCCGGCGAAGAGATCTTTGGCTGGGCCTCAGCCGACCTCCACGTATGGCGTGGGCAGCCCCTGAAGGATCGTGGGCGGGTGCTCAAACAATTACAGTCGATGGGAGGCCAGCACCTGGCGATAGTTCAATACGCGCCCGGCTACAGCTTTCACTTCGACTGGGTGTTCAACAGGGCTGATATCGATAGCGCTAAGGTCGTGTGGGCGCGGGACATGGGTCCAGACAAAAATGAGGAGCTGCTTCGGTACTTTCACAGACGGACTGTATGGCTCGTGCAGCCGTCAAAGTGGCCCTGGTTAACGTTGTCCCGGTTGCCAGATCCCATATCGGGCAGGTAGGCGCTGCCGGACATCGGTGCGCCTAGTACTACTGTGTTATAAACTGACAATTTAGTGTAGAATTGTTTTGTGGGTTCACGCTTGTCTGCGCCAGGCCCACAACAGAAACGCTTTGCGGCATACATGGAAGGCCTGGCGCAAGCCGCAGGGCACGCAGATCGAACTGTTCCGTTGAAGAACTACTGCACTGGTCTGCTGTTGCCGGGAGACGCAAGAGTGTGGAGCCGATGGCGGCACGGCTGGCTCCGGACAACGTGCGACGGATGCATCAGTCGTTGCATCATGTGGTTGCCGATGCGCCCTGGAGCGATGAGGCAGTGCTGCAGCAGGTCCGGGATGCTGTGCTTCCGGCAATGCAGAAGCATGGGCCGGTGGTGTGCTGGATGGTGGACGATACCGGATTTCCAAAGAAAGGCAGCCATTCGGTGGGTGTCGCGCGACAGTATTGCGGACAGGTCGGCAAGCAGGACAACTGCCGTGTCGCGGTGAGTCTGTCGGTGGCGACCTGGGGATCGAGTCTTCCCATCGCGTATCGGCTGTACCTGCCCGAGGTTTGGGCCAGTGACAAGAAACAGAGGAAAGCGGCCGGGATCCCCGAAGACGTTACATTTCAAACGAAGCCGCAGATCGCGCTGGATCAGATCCGGGATGCGGTGCAACAGGACGTCCCTCGCGGAGTAGTCGTCGCCGATGCCGGTTATGGGGTCGATGGGCAGTTCCGATCCGGCGTAACGAAACTCGGTCTGGAGTATGTATTGGGTGTGCAGTCTTCGGTCACGGTCTGGGAACCAGGCAACGGAACCACTTCCACCGGTGCCTCGCAAAAAGATGGGCCGGCCACCGCGACTGCTGCGACGGGATCGCGGATCATCAGCCGGTTACGGTAAAGCAACTGGCCCTGTCACTGCCGTCAGAGTCGTGGAAGACCGTGACCTGGCGACAAGGCACACGGTACAAACTCCGGTCCCGATTCGCTGCGGTGCGCGTCCGCCCGGCACATCGTGATTACTGGAAGGCCGAACCACATCCGGAAGAGTGGCTGCTTATCGAGTGGCCGAAAGCCGCCGCCGAACCGACCAAATACTGGTTATCCACGCTCCCGGCAGACACGAAACTGAAGGATCTGGTGGCACTCGCCAAACAGCGCTGGATCATCGAACGGGATTACGAGGAACTCAAGCAGGAACTCGGACTCGGTCATTACGAAGGCAGAGGCTGGCGCGGCTTTCACCATCACGCCACCTTATGCATTGCGGCTTATGGGTTCCTTGTGGCCGAGCGGAACCGTTTTTCCCCCTCAGCCCGCGTCGGCAATCTCGGACTATCAGCCCCCGAGCCGCCGCCGGACTTCCGGCCCCGGGGCTCGCGTCCGACCCGAGCGGCATAATCCGCACTCGATCACCACGCTCCGGACCATGATCGCGCGCCGACTGGCAGCTTGTCTGCCTCACTGCCCGCTGTGTGGATTCCAATTCGCGTGCTGTCGCTGAGTGTCTTGTCCGGCTCGACCAGCGCGACGCCGGTGACCTGCACCACGCTGCCGGGACGCACGTCCTTCAGCTGTTGCGCGCCGGACGTGTTTTCGAGAAAGGCGTTGAACGTGCGTCGCCCGGCCCGCAGCGTGAGCACCCGCTCGGCGGAGTTCTCGGTTTGATCCACCAGGAGCGCTTCCATCTGCACCAGCTGCGCGTGGTAGTTGCCGCTCAGCGCCTCGTCGGCCGTGATGAACACGGGGAGCGGCGGTACGCCCGGAGTCTGGTTCTGAAAGACGGCGTTCTGCAACTCGGGCAGGTACTCGCCGGGGCGGCGAATCCGACGACGTCGAGCCGGTCCCCGGGGCTGACGGGAACGCTTCTCGCACCGTCTGAACCGCGAGGCCCGCCGGTGGCGTCCTTGATGAAGACGGTGCCGTTCGATCGCCGAAGCGTCGCGATGCCCTGGATTCTGACGCGGTGCCCCACGAGTGAGCCGGGACTGAATTGCATCAGCGTGGCGATCGGGGACCGGGAGCGCGAGCGGTCGGCAGGCGCCTGGTTCGAGGACGGTGATGTGCTGTAATCCCGGCACCTGCAGCCGAATGCCGAGCAGCTGTCTGCCGTTCGTTGAAGATCGCGCCGCACGCGCCGCGGATTCTGACTTTCGTGTCGACGAGTGCGGCGGGGAGCGGCACGTCGCCGAAATGGGCGAGCACCGCCCTGAACGTGTAGGGTCCTGCCGACGATTGGGAGATAGGCGCTCGCGCCCTGGCGGCCCACGGTCTGGACGATGCCTTCGCGCCTCCACGAACTGACTGTCGTACCGGCCGGTGAACAGCTCGCTCAGAGGCACGCGCAGGGGCTCGGGCATGTCCGCGCGGCCGATCACCCGGACACGGACCTTGTCGACGACGAGGTGCGAAGTCGCCGGCGCCCGTCTGACCCGTCGACCTCCACGAGCTGTCCCGCCTCCAGTCGATCGCCCCCGTTCACCATGTAGATGCCGGCGGTGGCGTCCTGAATGAAGGCATTGGCGTTGACGACTCGTCGTGGTGGTCACGACCGCCGCGCAGTTGCACGGGGTAGCCGCGCCTGGCTTCCGCGGGAGGAGCCGGCGGATGTCGCTGACCGTCCGGAGGACGGGCGTGGCCGCTGCGCGGATTGCCGACGGCGCGGCACTGGCTCTCGTCGCGGTGACCTCGATATCGCCGATGGCCTGGGACGAGGACCTGAAGGCGGATCGCTTCGCCACGGCGGTTGAACGTCGTATTTGCGACGCCGCGAATCCTGACTCTGGCATCGACGAACCCGTCGATCGAGCGCAGCGCCCGTCGGCGGTGACGCGCGCCTGGAACGCTGCCGTCGGCGGTCACGACGTTCAACGTCAAGCGTCCATCGTTCTCGCGTCTCCCGGAACGGACGACGCCCTGCGCTTCGACTCTTCGGTACGAGATACTTGCCGGACGACAGCTCCTTGATCGAGACGCGCTCGGCGGCGGGCATGACGCCGGCCGCGAGGTCCTCGCAGCGCCGTCGCGACGATGATCGGGGAGGACTCGCCGGCTGCCGTGATCCCTTCGACTTCGATTTCGCGCCCGGGCGTGACATCAACCTGCGTCTTGCCGGTATCGACGAACACGCCCTCGCCACCGGCCTGCAGGATCAGGGACGTTCGACGCGGCGTGGTAGTACGTGGCGACGCCGCGCAGCCGGACCGGGTGCCCGCGCTCCGCGTCGGCCGGCCGCAAGCTCCGAATCTCTCCGACCGTCGTCAGAACACGAGTGCCCGGCTGCGGTCCGCAGCCAATCGGCACACACAGAACGATTGCGAGCAACAGCGCCAGCCGGGACACATGGAAGTGCCGGCGTGCCGCGTCACAGAGGCGGTCGTCGTTGCCGTGCTTCATATAGATGGCGGCCCGTCGTCCGGCCAGGACAGAGCCGTGCTCTGAGCGAGCGCATCGGCTCACGCGAGTCGAAGGGCTCGGCCGTGCATTCTCAACAGCAAGCCGGGAGCCGGTCGGGGCCCTTCAAACAGGCCTGTTTTCGAGTGCGGTGGGGAGCCAGAAGGACCGGATCCGCACACGTGTGTCAGGAGCGCCCGCTGTGACGGACGCGCCGGCCCGGACAGCCTGCCTGAGCGAGCGCATCGGCTTACGCGAGTCGAAGGGCTCGCTGGGCTCTGCACCAGCGTTGAACAAGTTCGAACAGGGAGCTTTCGGCGTGCCACAGTAGGCAGGAGTGCCCTCGGTCCTTCTCGTCTCCACCTACGACATGGGACGGCAGCCCTTCGGGCTGGCGTCCCCTGCGGCGTGGCTGATCGACGCCGGGGCCGACGTCGTCTGCGTGGATCTCGCCAAGGAGCGGCTGCTCGACGATGTCGTGCGGCGAGAGCGACGTCGTCGCGTTCTTTCTCCCGATGCACACCGCGACGCGGCTGGCGCTTCCCGTCATCGATCGGGTCCGCGCGTTGAATCCCGGGTGCGCGACTGGCGGCCTATGGGCTGTACGCCCCCTTGAACGAGGCGCTCCTTCGCGCCCGAGGCGTGACGGAGGTCCTCGGCGGCGAGTTCGAGGCCGATCTGGTGCGAGTGTGCATGGCCGATCCGGGCGCCGCGGATACGCGGACGATTGCCGGTGGTCAGCCACGGAGGGCGGCGGGACCTGCGGCCGAGGAATCGAGAGGCGGGCCGAGATCCCGCGTCTCCACTTCCGCGTGCCGGTCCGCGACGGGCCTTCTGCCGCTGACCCGCTACGCCACTCTGCAGGTCGGCGACGAGCGCCGCGTCGTCGGGTACACCGAAGCCAGCCGCGGCTGCAAGCATCGCTGCCGCCACTGTCCGATCGTGCCCGGTCTACGACGGGCGGTTTCGCGTCGTGGCGGCCGACGTCGTGCTCGCGGACATCCGGGCGCAGGTCGCCGCCGGCGCGCGGCACATCACGTTCGGCGATCCCGACTTCTTCAACGGCATCCGGCACGCCGAGGCGATCGTCCGGGGCATCGCGCGCGAGTTCCCGGGCCTGACCTACGACGTCACGATCAAGGTCGAGCACCTGCTGCAGCACGCCGGCATGCTGCCGGTGCTGCGGGACACCGGCTGCGCGTTCGTGACGAGCGCGGTCGAGTCGCTCGACGACGACGTGCTCGGCCAGGCTCGAGAAGGGGCACACGCGGCGGACTTCGAGCGGGTGGTGGCGCTCTTCCGCGAGGCCGGCCTGCCGCTCGTGCCGACGTTCGTCGCGTTCACGCCGTGGACGACGCCTGGCGTCGTACCTGGAATTGCTGCACACGATCGATCGTCTCGATCTGGTCGAGAGCGTGTCGCCCATTCAGCTCGCGATTCGCCTGCTCGTGCCGCAGGGCTCGCGCATGCTGGAGCTCGCCGAGATGCGGGCGTGCGCCGGCGCGTTCGATCCGGTCTCGCTGACGCATCCGTGGACGCATCCCGATCCGGCGGTCGACGCGCTCCAGGCGGAGCTGGCGGCGCTCGTCGGCGTGCGGCTCAACGCGGCGCGGGCGGAGGTCGTTCGCGCGCCTGTGGGAGACGGCCCACGCCCACGCCGCCGCGGCGGCTCCGGCCCGCCGGGACCAGGTCCTGCTGTCCCGCGCGGCGATCCCGTACCTCAACGAGCCCTGGTATTGTTGAGCGGAACCCACGTCAGAGCAGTTGGCTCTGTTGTAGTGATGCTGAACGTTCTCGTTCTTGGTTCTTGGTTCTGGTTGAACGTTCGTTGGTTCGCGTTCCGTTCTGTCGTTCTCCGTTCTTCGTTGCGGCACCGAGAACGAGAACGAAGAACGAGGAACGACCAACGAAGAACCAAGAACCAGAACGATCGCGAAGCCCAAGAACGACCATGTCGCGAGTCCTCATCCTGTCCACGACGACCGGCTACCAGCTGCGCTCCTTTGGCGAGTCTGCCGAGCGAGCGGGGATCGACCTGATCTTCGCCACCGATCGGTGTCATCGCCTCGACGACCCGTGGCGCGACGCCGCGGTGCCGGTGCGCTTTCACGAGGAGGACGCGTCGCTGCAGGCGATCGTGGACGCGGCGAGCGCGCGGCCGATCGACGGCGTGCTTGCGGTCGGCGACCGTCCCGTCGTGCTCGCGGCGCGCGCGGCGCGGGCGCTCGGCCTTCCGGGCAACCCGCCGGACGCGGCGGCCGCGAGCGCCAACAAGAGGCTCGCGCGCCAGCGCCTGGCGGCGGCCGGCCTGCCGGTGCCCTGGTTCTTCGACGTGTCGCGCGGCCGACGCGCGCGTCCGCGGCGCGCGACTCGCGTGTCCGCTTCCCGTGCGTCGTCAAGCCGCTGGGACTCTCGGGCAGCCGCGGCGTCATGCGCGCCGATTCGACGCGCGCGAGCTCGATGCCGCCCTCGCGCGGCTCGACGCGCTGCTCTCGCGCAAGGACGTGCGCGCGATGCGCAGCGGCCTCGAGGACACGATCCTGATCGAAGGCTTCATCGAGGGGCGCGAGTTCGCCGTCGAGGGAGTCCTGACGACGCGGCGCGCTCCGGGCCTTCGCCATCTTCGACAAGCCGGATCCGCTCGACGGTCCGTTCTTCGAGGAGACGATCTACGTCACCCCCTCGGCGCTGCCGGCCGCGGAGCAGCAGGCGGTGCTCGATCACGTGCAGCGCGCGGCCTCCGCGCTGGGTCTGACCGACGGCCCGGTGCACGCGGAGTGCCGGGTCGGCCCCGGCGGCGTGTTCGTGCTCGAAGTCGCCGCGCGGCCGATCGGAGGGCTCTGCTCGAAGGTGCTGCGGTTCGGCGACGAGCGTCCCGTGCCGCTGGAGGAAGTCCTGCTGCGACATGCGACGGGCAGCGAAATCGCGCACTACGTGCGCGAGGCGCAGGCCGCCGGGGTCATGATGATTCCGATTCCGAAGCGGGGGATCCTGAAGAAAGTGGACGGGGTCGAGGCCGCGGCCGGCGTGTCCGGTATAGAAGAGGTGCGCATCACGGCCAAGCGCGATCAGCTGCTGGAGCCGCTGCCCGAGGCTGGCAGCTATCTTGGATTCATCTTCGCTCGTGCGCCGGATCCCGCGACCGTCGTTGCCGCGCTCGAAAGGCGCCCACGCGCGCCTGCGCTTCCACATCGCCGCGCCGATTGGGGTCACCCCGTTTTGAGGCTTATTTTGCCTGCTGCGGGACGTATCCGGGCGGCAGCGCGGCGCCGTCGCCGAAGAAGAAATCCTCCATGTGCTTCTTGACGAGCTCCTGCGCCTCCCTTTGCCAGGGCATCAGCCGGTACTCGTTGAGGATCATCTTCATCCGCTCTTCCCACAATTTCCAAGCTTCTGCAGAAATATTCTCAAAAATCCGCTGTCCGAGCTCGCCAGGCCATGGCGGTGCGTCGAGACCCGGCATATCCTTCTGGAATTTGTTACAGAAGACGGTCCGGCCGGCCGTCGGCCCGGAGGGGGTAGGGGGCTGGGGTGGACTGCAAGGGCTCATTGGGGGATTCTATCAGTCGTGTGGTTTTCTGATAACGTCCGAACTGAGAAAACGCTGCCTCATGTGTAGTGTTTCCGGTGTAGGGAATCGCTCCAGGATGGGAGCCAACTCGGACGCGCGGAGTGGATATCTCTGCAAAACTCAAGGGTTTACGGGCCGGCTCTGCCATCGGAACAGCGGTTTCGCTGGCACAGCCTTTGATGTACGCGCCGGGGTAGTACCGTGAGGAGTGACTGACAGCGTACAGAGTTATGATGCAGCACGATGACGAGCGGCCTCGCCCAACAGAGGAGCCTGACGAGGCACCCGTTACCCCCACGGACGAGCCACAACCCGCGCCCGTCCAGGATCCGCCGGCAGCGTCCCTGCCCAAGGCAGAGCGCGCCGAGCTGCACGAGCAGCTCGCCGACTGGCTCGGCGAGCGCGGGGAGGTCGACGAGCTGGTCGGCTACCACCTCGAGCAGGCCTACGGGCTCCGCCGAGAGCTGGGCCTGGTCGACGGGCGCGCACGGCGGCTTGCTGCGGAAGCAGGCGCCCGCCTCGGCGCTGCGGGAATCGAGGCCTGGAAGCGCGGCGAAACGCCGGCGACAGTCAACCTGCTCGGGCGGGCGACGGAGCTGCTTCCTCGTCAGGATCGGTTCCGGCTCGAACTCCTGTGCGAGCTCGGTCCGGCGTTTCGTACCGGCGGCGACCTTGTCAAAGCCGAGGAGACGCTGGCTGGAACGGTCGAAACCGCTGCGGCCGCAGCCGATCGCAGACTCGAGCTTCGTGCACGGCTGGAGCTGTCTGGCGTTCATCTCGTCAGCCATCAAGGTCAGACTGCGGACGAGCTGCTGGATATCGCCTCGCAGGGGCTCCCGGTCTTCGCAGCAGTGGGCGACGACCGCGCGTTGGGAAGGGCTTGGCGCTGGATCTCTCATGCGCACGGGGCCATCCGTGGTCGTCATGCGGCAGCTGCCGAGGCGGCGGAGGCGGTCGAGCACCACAGGCGCTCAGGCTGGCCAGTCGCTGCTTCCCTTCTGCCACCTGGCCGTCGCGCTCCACGCCGGCCCGACGCCGGCCGGCGAAGCGATCCGCCGCTGTCGAAAGCTATTGGCGGAGGCCGACCTCGCGGGCGAAGCACGAATCGTTCCGCTTCGGCCGGGCTCGTTGCCATGCGCGGCGACTTTGCTCAGGCGCGAGAGCTGGCAGCCCGCGGCAGAACACTCTTGGAGCACCTGGGCCAAGCCTCTGTCGCCGCCGACGTAAATGGCGCAATCTCCGCTCGGATCGAATTGCTCGCAGGAGATCTTTCTCAGGCCGAATCCGCCTTGCGGGCAAGTTGCGCCGAACTCGAAACACTCGGAGATCGGGCCAGCCTTGCGACGCGAGCAGCCGAGCTTGGCGATGTGCTCTGCCTCCAGCGCCGTGATGGCGAGGCGGAGACGTGGTGCGGACTTGCCGAGCAGCTGGGTGCTCCGGATGACGTTCCGACGCAATTTCTCGTTCGGTCGGTCAAGGCGAGAGTGCTGGCACGACGCGGCCAAGCCGGTAAGGCAGAGACGCTCGCTCGTGAGGCGTTGCGTATCACCAGCGAAACCGACGCACTGAACAACCAGGCGAAGCGCTTATCGACTTGTCGGAAGTCCTGCAACTGGTTGGCCGATCGGAGGAGGCCTGGATGACCGTGCAACAAGCCATGGAGACTTTCGAAAGCAAGGGAAACACGGTCGCTACGAGGCGGGCGCGGGCTCTGCTCGGGGAGCTGACCGGTCGCCTCACACGAAGAGCCCCTCGCGGGGGCTCTTCGTGTCTGCGGCGGTGTGGCTCAGGACGGCAGGCCGCCGCCGCTGCACAGCTTCCGGCATTCCGGTCATGGCGCTCACCTCCTTTCGGAGGCGCACTCCACGACCCGGCGCTCACGGCGCCTCAACGGGCGGCTAAGGAGTCGCTAACGTGGAGGCCCGGAGTGGGTCGTGCGTGCGCTGGTCACGCATCTCGCGCTACGACCCGCTCTCGCTCCGCAAAACGGGGCGGGCCTCGGACTTAGCTCAGGGCACTCCCGGACTTTTCGCTACGCCCGCCTCGGGGTGCTCCCGGGCCTGCAGGCCGCGTACCGCCGGCGTCAGCGCCACGCCGATGCAGGCCGAGGCCTGCACGGCTGCCGAGGCAATGAGAGTCGCCGGGATGCCGATCGCTGCTGCGGCCGGTCCCGCGAGCGCGTAGCCGGCGGGCTGGAAGACGAGCGAGCCGAGCCAGTCGTAGGAGCTGACCCGAGAGAGCGCCTCGCGCGGGATCCGGTGCTGGAGCACCGTGAACCAGAGCGCGTTCGAGAAGCTCGCGCCGCCGAAGCCCAGTGCCGCAGCGACGGCGATGCCCGCCGTCGGGAAGGGCCGAGCGAGCAACGCCGGCTCGAGCGCCCACAACGAGACGGCGAGGCCGCCGGCGACGAGAGGCCGACGCGGCCTCAGGCGTAGCGCAGCCGTGTCTCCGAGCACGGCGCCGATTCCCCCGCAGGTTCCGATGAGGCCCCAGGCCGCCGCGCCGCCGAGCGACCGCTCGGCGACGAACGGACCTAGCACGAAGAGCGGCGCGATCGCGAGGTTCGAGATGGAGAAGCGGGCGATGGTCGTCCAGACCCACGTGCGGGCGGTGACTTCGCGCCAGCCCTCGCGTAGGTCGGCAAGGAGGCCTCCGCGCGGACGAGCGGACCATGCGTGGGAGGCGCAGGAGCGCCAGCGACAGAGTGGAGACGACGAACGTCCCCAATCGATCGCGAACGCCAAGCCCGGTCCCGCGCCCGCGACGATCAGCCCTGCCAGGACAGGTCCCGGCAATCCAGGCAGCGCTGCGCGAGAGGCTGATCAGGGCATTGGCCTGCTGCAGCCGGTCCCGGCGACACGGTTTCGGGTACGAGACCGGTGGAGGCGGGGAGAAGAAGGCGTCACCAGCGCCGAAGAGTGCGAAGAGGACGAGCAGGTGCCAGACCTGCGCCTGCCCCGACAACAGAAGCACGGCTACGAGTCCCTGAGTCAGGGCGCGCAGGGCATCGGCGGCCAGCATCACCGCCGGCGTGGCAGCCGGTCGGCAAGGACACCACCGAGCAGCAGGAGGACGACCCGTGAGCAGAGACCCGCGGCCAGCACGAGGCCGAGCGCGGCCTTCGACGACGTCAGGTCGATGACGGCGAAGGCGAGCGCGACCGGCACCAGGGCCGAGCCGAACGCCGATGTCGTCTGCCCGAGCCAGAGGAGACGGAAGTGGCGCTCCTCGAGCGGTCCGAGCCTGACGGCGGCGCACATTGCGCCGTATGTGATGCCTTCGCCCTAACCGGCCGCTAACGCACGGCTTACGTGCCGGCCGGGATGTAACGAGCGCGTTCGGCCGGTGTGAGCAATCGCGACAGAGCGGCGAGGCGGGCTTTCGCGAGTATGAGGAGTTCGTCCACTCTCGCACAGAGTTCGCAGCTGTACGTCCGAACTGTGCCGTCCCGGCTGGAGGTGAGGATCCGGTGGCCGTCCGGGCTGAACGACGCGCTGGTCAACGGTTCCTTGTGACCGCGCAGGAAACAGGTCGGCTGCAAGCAGAGCTGCCTCCCGCTCGATGCCTGCCAGAGACCTGCCGTGGCCGGGCCGGCAGTCACGACCCAGCGCTGGTCGGGGCTGAACGACGCGCCGAAGACGGGTCCGCCGTGTCCGCGCAGGAGGGCGGTCGTCTTGCCCGTCGCGACGTCCCAGATGCGTGCGTCATGATCCCGGCTCGTCGTCAGCAGGAGCTTTCCGTCCGGGCTGAACTGCACGCTCGTGAGGGCGTCCCGGTGACCCGTGAAGGTGCGGAAGAGGGTACCCGTCTGCGCGTCCCAGATCCGCGCCACGTACCCGGCCGGACTTCGCGTAGTGTGCTCATCGGCGCGCCGGCGGTCGCGACCAGCCGTCCGTCAGGGCTGAAGGACGCGGCGGTCAGCCGCCCGCCGGGCTTCGGCTTCAATCTGACCAGCGGGCGGAAGTCGTCGGTGGCGCGGATCTCGACCCCGCCGCGCGCGTCCGGAGCAGCCAGCCAGGCGACCGTCAGGGCTGAGTGCGAGCGGGCCCGGCGAGACGTTCCGAACGACTCGACGAGCGCCCGCCGGCGGTCCTCCAGACGCGCAAGGGTCCGGTCGTCGCCCGCGGTGAACACGAGCTTGCCGTCTGGGCTGAAGGTCGCGCTCGTCACCGGCGTTGGGTGGCGCAGAACCTGCAGGACCCGGCCGCCGCTCGTCGAGGATCCGTGCCGTGCCGTCGTCGCCCGCGGTGAGCACCAGACGGTCGTCGGGGCTGAAGGATGCGGCCGAGACAGGCCCGTGGTCGACCGCGAGCACCCGAAGCTCCGGGGCGGTCCCCGGATCCCAGATGCGGGCGGTTCCGTCTGCGCTGGCGGTGGCGATCGCCCTGCCGTCCGGTCTGAACGTCCCTTCGGTGACGGAATCGGTGTGCCCGCGAAGGACGGCCTCGAGCCGGCCGGTCGCCGCCTCCCAGACACGAGCCGTTCCGTCGGTGCTCGCGGTGACGATGAACCTGCCGTCCTTGCTGAAGGAGGAGCTGTTGACGGCGTTGGCTGTGTCCGAGGATCGTCACGACACGCTCCCGTCCGGGCGTCCCAGACGCGTGTCGCCCCGTCGGAGCTCGTCGTCACGATCAGCTTCCCTTTGGGACCGAAGACGGCGTCGGTCACGCCGCCCTCGATGATCCGCGAGCACGTGCAGCCGGCGCCCGTCGTCGACGCGCCAGACCGCCGCGGTGTGGTCCTCGGCGCCGGTGACCAAGAGCGTGCCGGCCGGGTTGAACGAGGCGGTGGTGACGCCCTTGGCCGGCAACTGCCGGACGAGCCGCCCGCTTGGCAGCGCGAACAGGCGAACACGCAGGCTCTGTCCCTCCCGATCACTGCTGATCGTGACGAGGAGCCGTCCGTCGTCGCTCAGCGACCCGCTCAGCACCGGACGGCCGTGCTCGACGACCAGGACGGGCGCGCCCGTCCTCGCCTTCCACAGGCGCGCCGTGCCGTCACGGCTCGTGGTCAGGACGAGCTTTCCGTCCCGGCTGAACGACCCGCTCGTCACGGGGCCACGGTGGCGGAGTGTCGCGATCGGGTCGCCGTCGCCCGCGCGCCAGATCCGCGCCGTCCCGTCCGCGCTTGCCGTGAGCACCTGCGAGCCGTCGGGGTTGAAGTCGGCCGAGACCACCGGCCCTCGGTGCCGCAGAGTGTGCAGGAGTGCCCCGTTCGCCCGCCAGATCCGGGCCGTCCCGTCGTCGCTCGCGGTCGCCAGCAGTGAGCCGTCGCGGCTGAACGAGACGCGTTCGCACAGCGCCCTTGCTCGGGAGGATCGCGCGTTCCTCGAGCTGATCAGCGCCTGCCGGAGGACGTCTTCGGCCTGGGTCGTGTGCTTCAGGCCTGCAGACTCGATCCCGAGGGCGAGGCTGAGCTGAGGATCGACCGGAAGCTGCGAGACCGCCGTCGCCGCGAGCTCGCGGGCGCGCGCCAGGGTCGCCTGCGACCTGGCCCGACTACGTTGGGTGAGGGCGAACACCGTCACCCCGGCCATGACCAGCAGCGCGACCGCGGCGCCGACGAGAACCCGGATCAGGCGGCGGTGCCGCCTGGCCGAGTCCGCCCGCTCCCGGTCGAGCTCGCTGGTCTGC
>CAWGCC010000009.1:0-5633 GCA_963820965.1 uncultured beta proteobacterium
GTGCCGCGCATGAAGAGAGGAAGCCTGACGGGAGGAGAGCTACGACGCGTCCGTTCGCGGGCTCAAGATCTCGCGCAAGGTGATGAAAGGTGGCTCGTACCTGCGCGCGCCGAACTATCGCCGTCGTTATCGCCCCGCCGCGCGGATGGCGCAGGCCGTGGACAGCTCGACGTGCCATCTCGGGTTCCGCTGCATCGTGCGAGCGCCGGCGGCGTAACCGCCATGCGCGGTCTTCACCGGGCGGTAAGAGGAGAGACAGATGGAAAGCTTGCCTGAAGCTTCTGCCCTGCTGGGGCTAGGCGTTGTATTCGTGCTGCTCTTCATAACGCTCGGGCCGATCAAGATCCTCGGCCCTTTCATGCAACTGACGCGCGACGTCGACGAGGCGAAGATGAAGAGTATCGCCGTGCGTGCGTTCGTGCTCGCGGTGATTGCGGTGATTGTCGGCGGATTCGCCGGTCGAATTCTGGTCGAGAACTGGCAGATCTCGGTCGCGGCGTTGACGTTGGCGGGCGGGATCATGTTCTTTCTCGTCGGGCTGCGCCTGGTGCTCGAGCAGTACCAGCCCGTGCATGCCGCGCCGGCGCCGCTTCCCGAGGCGCCGATGGCTGCGGCGCTGCGCGTCGCTTTCCCCGTGGTTGTCACGCCCTATGGCATCGCGGCGCTCATCGCCCTCCTCGTGAACAGCCCCGACGCCGCGCGCACCGCGGCCATCCTCGCGATCCTGATCGGGGTGATGGTGGTCAATCTGCTGGCGATGCTCTACGTGCGTCGGATCATGGGCGGCGTCATCGTTCTGGTCCTGCAGATCGTCGGCGCGGTGCTGGGCGTGCTGCAAGTCGCCCTTGCGGTGCAGTTCATCCTCCGCGGTCTGCAAGACCTCGGGGTGTTCTAGCGTGCGGGCCTGGCGACACACAGAAGGAACTGATGACCATGGCTAATCCCGGCTACTCCGCGCTTGTCGCGCGGCAACGCGAGTACTTCCTGTCCGGCAGTACCCGCCCTGCCGCATGGCGCAAGGCACGGCTCGAAGCGCTGAAGGCGCTGTTCACCGAGAACCACGACGAGCTTTGCGATGCGCTCTGGAAGGACTTGCGTCGCAACGTCACCGACGCCGATCTGATGGACGTCGCGTACAACGTCAAGGAAGCCGATTACGCGCTCGCGCACCTCGACGCGTGGATGAAGCCGCAGCGCGTCCACACGCCGCTCGTGTTCGAGCCCGGCCACGTCCGCGTACGCCGCGATCCCATGGGCGTGACGCTGATCATCGGTGCGTGGAACGAGCCGTTCATGCTCCTCTTTGCCCCGCTCGTGGCAGCGCTCGCCGGCGGAAACACCGCGGTGCTGAAGCCGTCGGAGCTCGCGGTGGCGTGCTCGGCCGCGGCGGCGCGCCTGGTGCCCAAGTACTTCGATCCCCGCGCGGTCGCCGTGGTCGAGGGCGCCGTGCCGGAGACGACGGCTCTGCTGGGCCAGAAGTGGGACCTGATCTTCTTCACCGGCAGCCCCGCCGTCGGGAAGATCGTGCACCGGGCCGCGGCGCAGCACCTGACGCCGTGCGTGCTCGAGCTCGGCGGCAAGAACCCGACGATCGTCCACGCCTCGGCGGACCTGAGGTCGGCCGCGCGCCGCATCGCCTACGGCCGCTTCATGAACTCCGGGCACATCTGCACCGCCCCCGACCACGTGCTCGTGTGGCCCGAGGTCAAGGACGAGTTCGTGCGGCACCTGGTGGCGACGATCCGCGAGTTCTACGGCGACGACCCGCAGAAGAGCCCCGACTACGGACGGGTGATCAACCAGCGGAACTTCGACCGCCTCGTGGGACTCCTCGGCAGCGGGAAGGTCGCCGTCGGCGGGCAGACCGACCCCGCCGAGCGCTACATTGCCCCGACCGTCCTGGTCGACGTCTCGCCGGACTCGCCCATCATGCAGGACGAGGTCTTCGGCCCGATCCTGCCGGTCCTCGAGATCGATTCGGTCGAGGCGGTTATCGCCTGGGTCAACAGCCGGCCGCGTCCGCTCGGGCTCTACGTGTTCGCCGAAGACCTGGACGTGGCGGAGCGGATCCTGGACGCGACCGAATCGGGCGACGCGGCGATCAACGACTGCACCATCCATCCGCTGGTCCCCGAGCTGCCGTTCGGCGGTGTCGGCAACTCCGGGATGGGGAAATACCACGGCCGCTGGGGGTTCGAGGCGTTCACCAACGCGCGCGGCGTGATGTACCACGGCGCACGGATCGACCCGGGCGTGCGATACCCGCCGTACGCCGCGCACACCATCGAACGCAAGATCGAAGGCAAGTTGATGCCGTAGCGAGCACGACATGAGGTCTTGAACCAAACCATGGCGTGCCGTTCCAGAACAACACGAACTTCAACTATGGCCCGCACGACGGCAATTGGCACGGCCTGGACCTCCAGCCGGCAAGGAAGGGACTGACTATGGACCAGGCACTCTATCTCGTCATCCTGGTTGTCTTCTTCGTCGGGATCGTCGCGTGGGTATTCGCCCGCAAGCGCAAGGCGCGGTTCGAACGGGACGCGAAGATTCCGTTCCAGGATAAGGATGAATGACGCGTCCCGCGGCGCCGGGCAATCGTCCAACCCGGCACGAAGGTGCGCCGCACGCCTTCAACGCCGACTACCGGCCACGCTATCGCAAGGAGGCGGCCGAGGATGGCTGGCGGCGCATGCTCGCCTTCTTCAAGCGACACCGCATGGCCTGACCGAAAGGGACTGGATGATGATGGCTCGAATGCTTCTCGCGCTCGCCGCTGCGGCCGCGATCCTCGCTACCCCTTCCGCGGCCGTCGCGCAGACAACCCCCTCGAACCCCGCACGCGCGGCCCTCGCCGCCGTCGAGCGGCAGGCCGACGCGCTCTTCGCTGCCGCGGCAAAGCGCGACTGGACCAGCGCGAAGATCGCTCTCGACGGCGCAAAGGGCGGGGTCGATGTGCTGCGTACGGAACGCTTCGTGGGCGCGTACGCGGACGCCGGCGGCCGGATGGAGGCGCTGTACGCCGCGCGCCACCGTCTCGACGCCGCCGTGGCCGAGGCGGACATCGCCCTCGGGGCCACGGACGGCCCGGCCGCGATGCGCAGCGCCAATCGGCTGACCGAGATCGTCTGGCAGCTCGGCGCGCCGATCAACCCGCCGCTCGCGCAGCAGGCGCAGCACCTCGCGTTCCTCGCGCGCAAGCTCGAGTACGCCCACACCGTGGGGGGCAAAGTGCTCTACGCCGAGACGGTCGCGGAAGTGCGCCAGCTTTGGAGCGGATTCAGGCCGGCACTCGCGGCGCGCAAGCCGCCGCCGGATCTCGCCCCGACCGACGCCGCGATCGCGCGCCTCGGCAGCGGCGGGCGCGAGGATGCAGAAGCGGTGAAGCGGCTCGGGGCGGCGGCGCAATCGCTGCGAGCGGCACTTGGAGGATGACAAGGACGACTCTGCGGAACCATGCGTTCCGTTTTCGCGGCCGCCGTCCTGGGTGCGCGAGCCCATGCTCCGCATGGCGGCGGCCAAAGCTCGGCGGTGACGCACAGGAGAAGGGATCCTAGATGAACTCATCAACGGCACCTACAAGAGGCCGGACCACGTCGCCGGACGTCGAAAAGGCGGATTGCTAGTGCTCCCGGGGACGGGATCTGATCTTCTTCACCGGCAGCCCCGCGGTCGGGAAGATCGTGCACCCGGCGGCGGCGCAGCACCTGACGCCCTGCGTGCTCGAGCTCGGCGGCAAGAACCCGACGATCGTCGCCTGCAGCATCTCTTTCCGGTGCCGATCACACCGAAAACAGGCAAGCGCTGGACTCGCGGCGCTCCGGTCATACGAGTCGAACTACTCCTTGATCTTGAACTCGCCGCGACCATCAATCTTGTCGACGGCGCCAATGTACTCTCGCGCCGGCCGCCTCCATGTGAGAACGCAGACGGCCACCGAGCCAGAGACCCGACTCCACAAGCAAAAAACCGGCGACCATGCTCAGCACCAGATAGACGATGGCGCTCGCCTGCTCGGCAGGGTTGGCCAGCATCTGGTCGGTCGCCCAGACAAATGAACTGAAGGTGGACAGGCCGCCCATGATCCCTGTCGTGAGCAACAGCTTGCCACCGGAGCCAATCACACCGCCCGGGATTGTCAGAGCCGACATGACGCCGATCAGCAAGGCCGCCGTCATGTTCGCGATGAAGATGGGCATCGGGAAGCCGCCGGGCAGATTGGCTACCACCAACATCAGCAACTCACGCATAGCGGCGCCGATACCGCCGCCTATGAATACGAGAATTCCGTCCTTGAGCATCGATTAACGTCCTCGTTATCCGAACAACTTGGCTGTTATGGCGCCGAGCGCGGCCGCGATCAGACCTGCAGCCACCGAGCCAGCCCAGTAGACTGCTGCCCACCCGCGCCTCCCCTTGTTGTACAGATTGGCCGTGTCGAGTTGATAGGCGCTGAAGGTGGTGTAGCCACCGAGCACACCGGTCAGTACCAATGCCGTCAGGTTGCTCCCGTAGCGATCTTTCCAGTCGACATTAAACAATGTCGACAGAAAGCCCATCAGAAAGGCCCCACTCACGTTGATGAGCAGGGTACCCAGCGGGAATGTGATGCCTTTGTAGCGCTCACCCACGCCTATGCCGACCAACCAGCGAATTGCCGAGCCGCCTGCGCCGCCGACAAAGACCAGTGCTACGGTGACTGGATCGTTCATCGGGCTTCTCCTGCTGGTGCGTGGTTGAACAACCGGACCTGAAGAACTCAGGCGAATCGGAATCAAGGAGACGGGATGTCAATCAAGCGAAGCTTTGGAGTGGCAAGGCCGCGCCAAAGTCGAGCGTGCAGTACGGTTGGAGCGTCCCTGGTCGCCGCAGCCCCACACTGCTGCAAAGCGTGGCTGCTTGCGGTCCTGGCAACAGTCGCGTCCAGTTCCGCGTTCGGCGCGAACGACGACGCGGAATACGCGATCCGTTGGAACCCACAGCAAGGTGGACCACCCTCGGCCTCCGATGCGTTGAAACTGCTGCGGCTTTCCGCCACAGAGTCTGACACCTTCGTCGTCGAATACTTTGACGTACTTCTTCCCGGGGATACGCCAACGGGATTTGCCGCGATCGCCCGACAGCGCACCACGAAACAGAAGTCTGAAGTAACGCTCAAGTACCGCGGCCCGAATCGGCTGCCGCTGACCCCAACGCTCGGACAGTGGCAATGCCCACTCAACGGAAGCGCTGAAAAGAAGGAAGAAGTGGATATTTCCTTCGGCCAAGCCAACGAGACCAAGCGCATGTATTCGCGCAGCTGTAGCGTCAAAGCCGGCGCTGCGACAGCGATACCCAACGCTCTGGACGCGAAGCCCAAAGGCTGCAAGAGCAGCATGACTCGCCTCAAGTCCAAGGACATGAAAGCCGAGGAATGGCAACTATGGAGCGGCGCCAAGGTGATCGAGATATCCCGCAGCGGTAAAGACACCAAGAAGGAGCTTGAGAACTTTAGACGATCGGTTGTCGACGTACTGATTAATCGCGGAGTCACACCGCTAGACCGCAGCAAGTCAGAGATGGGAAGCGAGTGCGAATAGCTGTGACCGGCAGAGCGTCGGAAAGCAACGTTCCGCGAAAGACGTCGCTTC
>CAWGCC010000010.1:0-145661 GCA_963820965.1 uncultured beta proteobacterium
GGCGAGATCACGCCGACCACGCCGTGCGGCACGCGCCGCGCGAAGCTCATCCGTTTCGCGCTGCTCGGCAGCATCTGCCCCGGCGGCTGCGTGGCGATCGCGGCCGCTTCGATCAGGATGCTGGTGACGAAATGGATCTCGAAGTCGGCCTTCGGCGGAATGCCCCCCGTCTCGCGCACGATCCACGGCCGCAGCGCGTCGGCGTGAGCTTCGAGGAGCTGCGCTGCGCGCCGGATCACCGCCGCGCGCTGATCGGGCGGCGTCGTCGCCCACTCCACCTGTGCCGCCGCGGCCGCCTTCGCCGCCGCACGCACGTCCTCGGCGTCGGCCCAGCCGACCGTGGTCAACACCTTGCCGGTTGCAGGCTCGATCACCTCGCGCGTCCCGCCCTTCGGGACGGTCCACGTGCCGGTGAACACCTTGCCCTTCCAGGCGTTCTCGGCCGCGATCGTGACCGCCGTCGTCTGTTCCTTGGACATGAAGATGGTCTCCTTGCGTCTCGATTTGATTCCCTTGCCGGCGTGCGCGCCGAGATAGGCCTCGCGCAGATGCCCGGATTTCAGCACCTCGCGCGCCGGTCCCTTCAGCACCACGCGGCCGCGTTCGATCACGTACGCGTCCTCGGCGATCGCGAGCGCCTTCGCCACGTTCTGCTCGACGAGCAGCACCGTCACGCCCTCGTCGCAGACCCGCCGCACCATCGCGAGCAGCTCGTCGAGCAACTTCGGCGCGAGGCCGAGCGACGGCTCGTCGAGCATCAGCAGGCGCGGCCGCGCCATGAGCGCGCGTCCGACCGCGAGCATCTGCTGTTCGCCGCCGCTCATCGTCCCGGCGAGCTGATCGCGCCGCTCCTCGAGCCGTGCGAACAGGCGAAACACCTCGCGCATCCGCGCCTCGCGCTCCTCGCCCGAGGTGAGATAGCCGCCGAGCTCGAGGTTCTCGCGCACCGTCATCTGCGGAAAGAGCTGCCGCCCCTCGGGCACGAGCGCGAGCCCCTTCGCCACGATCGCCGCCGGCGCGGCCGGCAGCGGCGCGTCGTCGAACAGCACCTCGCCCTCGTGCGGGATGAGCCCGGTCAGCGCCCGCAACAGCGTCGTCTTGCCCGGCGCCGTTCGGTCCGACAACGACCGTCAGCCGACCCGCTGGCGCCTCCAGGTCGATGCCGTCGAGGACGCGGATCGCACCGTAGCCGGCCGAGAGCCCGCGCACGACGAGCTTCGCGGTCACGCAGCCTCCGCTCCAAGGTAGGCTTCCACCACGGCCGGATCGCGCGCCACCATCTCCGGTAGCCCGTCGGCGATCATCCGCCCCTGGTGAAGCACGACCACGCGCTCCACGCAGCCGAGGAGCGCGCGTACCGCGTGCTCGATCCAGATCACCGCCAGGCCCAGCTCGTCGCGCACGCGACGGATGAGCTGCGCGGTCGCGTCGACCTCGGCCTCGGTGAGCCCCGCCGCGACCTCGTCGAGCAGCAGGACGCGCGGTCGGGCGCCGAGCGCCATGCCGATCTCGAGGAGCCGCTGCCGCGCCGGCGTGAGCGCGCCGGCGGGAACCCCTGCCACCTCCTCGAGGCCGAGAAAGGCGACGATCGACCGCGCGTCGACGAACGCGTCGTGCGGATGGCGCCGCGTCCGGCCGGCGAACTCGAGTCCGAACCGCACGTTCTCGCTGGCGGTCATCTCGCGGAACACGCGCGGCGTCTGGAAGGTCCGCGCGATTCCGCGCCTGGCGAAGACGTGCGCCGGGCGTCCGGTGAGGTCGTCGCCTTCGAACCGCAACCGCCCGGCCGTCGGCCGGAGCACGCCCGAGAGCGTGTGGAAGAACGTCGTCTTGCCCGCGCCGTTGGGGCCGATCACTCCGACGAGCTCGCGTTCGCTGACGTCGAGCTCGACAGCGTCGACGGCGACGAGGCCGCCGAACCGCACGGTGACGCCCTGGGCCGAAAGGAGCGCATCAGCCACGGGCGCCTCCCCCTTCCAGCGCCGCAAGCCGCGCCCCCAAGGCCGCGATGCGCGACCGCAGCATCGGCCACAGCGAAGCGAGGCCGCCCGGCAGGTAGAGCACGAGCAGGATCAGGAGCAGACCGAGCAGGATCAAGAAGAGGTACGGAAACTGAAGCCTCAGGAACTCGGTCAGCATACTGAACACGACCGAGGAGACGAGCGGACCGATCAGCGTGTGCGCGCCGCCCACCATCGCGATCAGCACGGTCTGGAAGCCGATGAACGGGTTGAACACCGAGTTCGGCTCGATGTAGGTCCAGCGGACTGCCATCGCCGCGCCGAGCGCCCCCGCGAAGAAGGCCGAGAGCGCGAATCCGGCGATCTTCGTCCGGCGGGTGTTCACCCCGAGCGTCTCGGCGCGCTCCTCGTCGGCGCCGATCCCCGCGAGGGCGAGGCCGAACCGGCTACGCCGGACCGCGACGCACGCCCACACCGCCGCCGCGGCGATGGCAAGCACCGTCAGGTAGACGGTCGTGGATTCCGGCGGATCCGCGATCACGCGCCCGACCGTGTGCGCATAGCTCTTCTCGAAGTAGGTGATCGCGTGGCGGACCAGCTCGCCGAGCCCGAAGGTGAGCACCGCGAAGTACGCCCCGCGCAGGTGGAGGACCGCGGCACCGACCAACGCGGCGAATGCCGCGGCCGCGACGCCGCCGAGCGGGACCACCACCGCATACGGCAGCGTCCCGAACCCCCAGGCGGTCACGTATGCGCCGATGCCGAAGAATGCGGCGGTCGCGAGCGAGAGGTAGTTGGTCGCTCCCGAGAACATCGCCCAGGTCACCGTGAGCCCGGCGTACATCAGGCAGGTCAGGACGAGCGAGAGCATGAAGTCGGACAGCGTCCAGGGCGCTGCCGCGAGGGCGACCACGAGCATTGCGACGAGCGCGTGCTGGCGGTCTCATCGCGCGAACAGTCCCTTGGGCCGCGCCAGCAGCACGGCGATGAACACGCCGTACGAGAGCAGCATTTTCAGCGACGGGCTGGTGAAGTGCATCCCGAACGCCTCGACCACGCCGAGCAGGAACCCGCCGAGCGAGCGCGCCGACCGTGCTGCCCAGCCCGCCGAGCACGATCACGATCAGCGCGGTCACCGTGTAGGGCTCGCCCATCGACGGCGAGATCTCGTACACCATCGACAGCAGCGCGCCGGCGACGCCCGCGAGCGCGAGCCCGACGCCGAACACGACCGGGTGCAGCACGGCGGTGTCGATGCCGACGAGCTGCGCGCCGGTGGGGGACTGCATCATCGCGCGCACCGCCTTGCCGACGAGGGTGAACCTGAGCACCGCGATCAGCGCCAGGCTCGCCGCGACCGCGAACCCGAGGACGACCAGGCGGTTCGCGGTGAACCGTGCGCCGCCGATCTCGACCGGCTCGTCGAGGAACGCGTACCCGCGGAGATCCGCGCCCCAGATGAGGTAGGCCGCGTTCTGCACCAGGAACATCAGGCCGAAGCTGACGAGCAGGCTCCGCGCCTCGATCGCTTCGACGCTCGGCGCCGTGCGCGAGATCCGGCGGAAGCACAGCCGGTAGACGCCGAGCCCTAGCAGGAAAAGCGACGTGCCGCCACGACTGGCAGGAAAACGAGGGGATTCACCTTCAGCACCGTGTGAGCGAGCCAGGTGAGGTATGCGCCGAGCATCAGGAACTCGCCGTGCGCGATGTTCAGGATACGCATCAGCCCGTACTGCAGGTTCAGGCCGATCGCGACCACAGCGTAAATCCCGCCGGTGATCAGGCCGCTTGCGATCAGTTCGAGCCAGAAGCTCATAGACAAGAACGGCCCCGCGGTCGCCCCGCGGAGCCGTCGGTTGCCGCCCGCCCCCTTACCAAGCCGGCTTCGGGTAGAGCGCCGGGCTGGTCGACCGGTCCGGCGGCCACACCACCTCGAACTCGCCGCCCTGCCACTGGCTGACGACCCCGGGCGTGGTCACGTTCTCGCCGTTCTTGAAGCGGATCTTGCCGATGATCGTGTCGAACTCGTTGTTCGCGATGTAGTCGCGCAGCGCCTTGCGGTCGAGCCCGACCTTCTCCACCGCGGCCTGGAGGATCTGCAAGCCGGCCCACGCGTGCGCGCTCGCCCAGCGGTCCGGCTCCTTCTGCCACCGCTTTACGTGCGCGTCGAAGTAGGCCTTCGCGGCGGGGCTGGTGCGCGGGTTCCAGGTGCCGAGCCCCATCACGCCTTCGGCCACCTTGCCGAACTTGTCGCGGTAGACCGGGAAGGCGGTGCCGACCGCGGGTAGAAGAGCTTCGGGTTGAACCCGATCGCGCGCGACTGCCCGGTGATGAGGAACGTGTCGGGCGGATAGCTGAGCGCGATGAACGCGTCGGGGTTCTTCGCCTTGACGTCGTTCAGCGCCGGCTGCAGGTCCTTCACGCCGAGCGGATAGCTCTTCTTCTCGACGATCTGGATGCCCTTCGCCTTCAGCGATTTCTCGAGCCCGTCGAGCTGCTCCAGCCCGAACAGCTCGTCCACGTACAGGACCGCGGCGGTCTTCGCGCTGCGCGCGGCCATGTACTCGGCGAGCGAGTCCATCATCCGGTCGGGCTGCTGCAGCAGTGCGAAGAAGTACGGGTTCTTCATTCCGAGCAGCTTCCGGCCGGTCGCGGTCGGCGCGAGCATCGGGTAGCCGTACTTCTGCACGAGCGGCATCACCGCGAAGTTCGCGCCGGTGCCCCACGGCGGCAGGATGAGATCGACCTTGTCGCTCCCCATCAGCTTCTCGTAGGTCCGGACCATCGTCTCGGTCTCGCTGCGGTCGTCGATGCCGATCAGCTCGATCTTGCGCTTGACGCCCTTCACGTTGAGCCCGCCGGACGCGTTCAGCTGCTCGGCCCACATGATGTAGTTCGGCTCCTGCGAGACCTGCGCGCCCGGCGCCCACGGCCCGGTGCGCGCGATCGCGTAGCCGATGCGCACCGGCTGCTGCGCGAACGTCGGCGCGGTCACCGCAACGGCGAGCGCCGCCGCGGCGAGGCACTTCACGCTGAATGGCAGTTTCATGGGATGTCCCTCCTCCGTAGGTCGGATCGACGGCGCCCCGGACCGCTACGCCGGCGGTCGGTGCAACCGATTGCAAGGCCGATGGTAGTCGGCCCAGCGGGCCCGCACAACCCCGCGCGTTTGACCCCCTCTGACCGGTCGAACATAATCGCCGCGGGGCGGCGAAAGACCGCCCGTGTCCGAAGGAGAGGCGTCGGATGCCGGGATTCGATCCAGTTCGGCGGCAGCTCCTCGCGTCGGGGGCCGCGGCGATGGCGATCGGCGTGCTCCCGAGCGCACACGCGGCGGGGTTTCCGTCGCGCAACATGCGCGTCGTCATTCCGACCGGACAGGGCGGCGGAGCCGACCGGCTCGCCCGCGTCTTCGACGACTTCTGGGGTCCGCTCCTCAAGGCGAGCTTCGAGTACGGCTTCTTCCCCGGCGCGGCCGGCCAGGTCGGCTACGAGGTGTACCTCAACCGCCGCGAGAAGGACGGCCACAACCTGCTCTTCGGGAACATGGGTCCCGAGATGCTGATGTACGCGCTGCAGCGGCCGCCCTACCGCTTTCCCGAGCAGTACCAGTACTTCTGCCGGCTCGACGTCGACGACAGCATCTTGTTTGTCCGCGGCCAGAGCCGCTTCAAGACGATCGAGGAGCTTGCCGACGAAGCAAAGCGGCGCACGGTGACGGTGGCGGTCAGCCGGTTGCCGCACCCGGCGTCAATCGGCGTGCTCGCGCTCGGCGACTCCATCAAGGCGAAGTTCAACCTGGTGCCCTACGGCGGCGGCAACCCGACGATGGTCGCGGTGATGAACGGCGAGGTCGACTGCGGCGCGCTCCCGGCCGCCGGCATCGTCACGCTCGGCGACCAGATGCGGGTCCTCGGCGTCTTCAACGACGACAACCGGCTCGGGCGCTACACGAAGAACGCACCGTCGGTGAACAAGGTGTTCGCGACGAAGATCCCGGCGCTCTACTCGTCGCGCGCGTGGGCGATCCATACAGAAGTGATCGAGAAGTTCCCCGACCGCTTCGCGTTGCTCGAGCGGACCGCAAAACAGGTGTTCGACCTGCCGGCCTACAAGGAGGCCTACGTCAAGACCGGTGCGCCCGCCGAAGCCATCCAGTACGGCGACCGCGAGGTCTGCACGCGATACGCAAAGGCGACGATCGAGCTCGCGAACGAGTACCGCGCGCTCCTCTCGGCCAAGTCCCGATCCTGATGGCGTCCCCGAACGGACCGCCCGGCGGCAAGGCGCCGCTCGGCGCGGACCTGGTGATTCCCGCGCTCGCGCTCGGCTTCGCCGCGTACTTCTTCTTCTCCATCGCCGACCTCTCCTGGGAGGCCAAGGCGAACGGCGTGCTGATCGGCGCGATCCTGGTGTCGCTGATCGCGATCCAGCTCGTGCGCATCGGCGCGCAGCTCGCGAAGGGGAAAGCGACCCTCGGCTTCGAACCGCTCTGGGCACCGCGCGAAGCGCTCCCCAAGCGGCTCGGCCTCGTGCTGCTCACGGTCGCGTTCATCGTCGCCATCCGCTGGCTCGGCCTGACGCTCGCGCTCTTCCTCGCGCTCGCCGCGGCGCTGTACCTGATGGGCGTGAGGAAACCGGCGCACCTCATGGCTGTGCCGCTCGCCATCGCGGGCGCCGCGTATGTCCTCTTCATCGCCGTCCTCGATTCCGATCTGCCGCGCGGGCCGATCGAGCGGCTGCTGGCAGCCCTCTTCTAGGCCGCCGGTGAGCGGGGCGTTCCTCCTCGACCAGTTCGCGGCCCAGTTCGGCCTGTGGTGGGTGATCTGGCCGGCGATCCTGCTCGGCATCGGCGTCGGGATCCTGCCGGGCTTCAGCCCGCAGAACACCCTGATCATGCTGCTCCCGCTGACGCTCGCGGTGAAGGTCGAGGTCGCGATGGCGTTCATGATCGCGCTGTACTGCGCGAACCACCTCGCCGGCGGCATTCCCGCGATCCTGATGAAGATTCCCGGCTCGGGCGGCGCCGCGGCGACGACGCTCGACGGCTATCCGATGACGCGGAAGGGCCAAGCGCAGCAGGCGCTCGTGCTGTGCTTCACCGCCTCCGTGTTCGGCGGGCTGATCACGACGCTCGCGACGATCGCGGCGCTGCCATGGCTGTCCCAGCTCGGCCTGTACCTGCGCTCGGTCGAGATGGTCGTCGTCATGCTCTTCGGCCTGACCCTGATCGCGGTGATCGCGGCGAAGGACATGCTGAAGGGGCTGATCGCGGGGTTCTTCGGCCTGCTGATCGGCGTGATCGGCACCGACCACATCTACAACACCCCGCGCGCGACCTTCGGCTTCATCGAGCTCTACGACGGCGTCCCGCTCGTACCGGCCCTGATCGGGCTCTTCGCGATCTCGGAGGCGCTGGTGATGGTCGAGGAGAAGATGATCGTCGCGAAGGAAGGCCTCGAGCGCGCGGCCGGCGCGCGCTGGGCCGAGACGGTCGAAGGCCTGCGCATGTCGCTCGAGCGCTGGTGGCAGATCGTCTGGACGTCCTTCGTCGGCCTCGCGGTCGGCATCATCCCCGGCGCCGGCGCAAGCGTCGCGGCGTTCGTCGCCTACCAGCAATCGCGCCTTTGGTCGAAGCATCCGGAGCTTTACGGCACCGGCATTCCCGAAGGCGTGATCGCGCCCGAGGCCGCCAACAACGGCGTCACGTCGGGCACGCTCGTCCCGATGATGGCGCTCGGTGTGCCCGGGGGCAGCACCGCGGCGGTCATGATGATCGTGCTCCAGTACCACGGCATGGTGATGGGGCCGCGCCTCTTCGCCACCAACCCGGGAATCGCGTACGGAGTGTTCGTCTCGATGGCCGTCGCGTACGTCTTCATGGTCTTCACCATCCTGCCGCTCGCCCGGTACATGTCGCGCATCGTCCTCATCCCGACCACGTACCTCGCGCCGGTGATCGTGCTGGTGACGATCGTCGCGGCGTTCGGCGAACGCCAGTACCTCTTCGACATGGCGCTCGCGCTCGCCTTCGGCGTCATCGGCTACATCGCGCACAAGACGAGCTACCACGTCACCGCGATCCTGATCGGCATCATCCTCGGCCCGGTATTCGAGCAATACCTGGTCCGGTCGCTCCGCATCTCCGAGGGCGACTTCTCGATCCTGTTCTCGTCGACGCTGGGCAACGTGCTGTGGGCGCTGCTCGCGCTGTCGCTTGCGCTGCCCGCCTGGCAGGGCTATCGGCGGCGGAAAGCGCTCGCGGCCGAGCAGTTCGGCGAGGAGCGGTAGCAGGCGTGCCTTCAACCGCCGGTATAGACCGGCGCCGGCTGGCTGAAGAACGAATCCAGGAGGTGGTACGACACCGCCCAGTTCTTCGAGCGCAGGCTCGAGTGTGCAATCCCCGGCATCACCGCGAAGTGCCTGTCCGGGTTCGGCAGCCGGACGAAGAAGTCGACGAGGTCCTGGAGCGAGGCGATGCCGTCGTACTCGCCGCGCATGATCATCGTCGGCACGGCGATCTTTGCCGGGTCGACGAGCGGCAGGTTCGCCGACATGTCGATGTAGGTCCCGGTCGGGACGGAGTCGTCGAGCGCGAGGATGGCGTCGGCGAACGCATCCACCACCGTCAGGTCGGACGTCCCCGGGTGATCGCGGGTAAAGATGCTGTGAACGAACTTGCGGTCGATCGGGCGGCGGTTCGCGGCGCGAAACTCCGCGAGGCGTTTCTTCCGTTCCGCGAGCGTCGGACTCCCCTGCCCGGTCCACACGAACGCATCGAGCGCGAGGCGCTTCACGCGCTCCGGATGGCGTTGCGCGAACAGCGCCGCGCGCAGCGCGCCCGACGACGAGCCGTAGACGAGCACGCGCGGCTCGTCGGCGACGCCTGCCATATACTCGGTTGCGGCGGCAACGTCGTTCGCCCCGTTCGAAACGTCGCAGTTCACCGGGCGGTGTTTGTCCGAGCGGCCGTAACCTTCGCAGTCGAGGCACCAGGTGTCGTAGCCGAGGCGGGCGAACCAGTTCATCACCGACGATTCGGGCCGGCCGGGCACTTGCAGATCGAACACCGGCGTCCCGGCCATCGACGAGCCGTGCACAAAGAGGATCGTGCCGCGGCGTGCGCCGGCGGCCGCCGGGTCGCGGAGTTTCTTTCGCCACAGGAAGATCCGGACGTCGGCGCCGTCCACACGCTTGGCCGCCCGGTGCTCGGTGCCGGCCACTTCGGACAGGGTGCTCATCGACGATTTCTCCCCACGCAACGAAAAAGCCCGCGCGGAACGCGTTCCGCGCGGGCCCGTTGGTACAGTCGGTGATCAGGCTTTCTGAATGTAGCCGTAGGCGCGGTTCGAACGGTCCGGGCCGTTCCGCTCGTAGATGTCCTTGTAGTAGGCCACCTTGTCGGTGAGCACCGATGCCTGCTGCTTCGGCGTGAACCCGTAGAGCCGCGCATTGTTGGCACCGAGGATCGCGGTCTTCACCGGCCCGTCCGCCGGCCCCATCAGCGCGAAGCCGTACTTCTTCTGGATGTCCTCGGGGATCTCGAGCCGCCGCAGCGCCTCGATCTGCCATTGCGGCGAGCCGGTCCAGATCGCATCGGTCCCCCAGACGACGTGGTCCGCGCCGAGCCCTTTAACCAGCGAGCCCATCAGGAACGCGCACACGCGCGGATCGGCCATGGTGCTCTGGGCGAAGATCTGGCCGAGGTCGGCGTACACGTTCTTGACGCCGTACTGACCGGGGATGTCGGCGAGATCGCTGACCCATTCGACCCTGCCGGTCCGCTCGAGTTGCGCCCACGCCTGCTCCGCGGTTCCACCACCCGCCCACCGATAGGCGGAGTGATAAATGATGAAGTTGAGCTGCGGCCAGTCTTTCGCCGCCTTGCCGACGTCGCCTACGTGGCAGTAGCCGACGAGGTGTGGGAACTGGGCCTCGACCGACGGCGGGAACAGGCCCTTGTGGATGCAAACGTTGTTGAGTCCCGGGCGCTCCGGGTTGGCCTTGGCTGCCTTCACGAGCTTCTCGTAGAAGGGGTACATCAGCTTCTCGTCGTCCAGCCGGAACGGGTACTTGGAGAGGTTCTTGTTGGTGTTGTCGCCGATGGTGTAGCCCTTCCACGAGTCGGGCTTGAGCTTCTCGTTCTCCTCGTCGACTTTCTCAAGCCAGCCCGGCCAGCCGGGCGTGAAGATCGCGTGCGAAAACATGCGCCGGGTGCCAGCCTCCTTGTTGACCTTCTCGCGCGCGTCGAACTTCATCTGGTTGGTGAGGAACGAATCGCGCTGCTCGACCGAGTAGGAGCCGCTGATGCACGCCACCTTGGTGTCGCTGTCGAGGAAGACCTCCTTGAAGTAGTTCGGGAACTTGAGTTCGTCGACGGTCTGCGGCTTGCCGACCAGCGCCGGGTTCCAGCCGGCCTTGCCCACCGCCTCGCGCTGGCGCACGAAGGTCATGATCTTCGTGTCGTCGCGCAGGAAGTGCGTGTGCATGTCCATCACGAACTGGTCCTTCAGCGAGTCGGTGCGCGCCTGGGCGAGCTCGGGGTTGGTGGCCTCGCCGCGGGCCACCTCGTAGATCTGGCCGTAGGTGTCGTTCATCGCGACGAACGCCGCCGCCATCCCAGCGGAGGTCTTGAAGAACTTCCGGCGGCTCATGCCGTGGCGCTTCGCGAGTTTCGATCCCATCTCCTTCACGCGGGTCTCGAACTCGCGCTGCTTCGGCGTCTGCACGCCGGGCATGAATTCGTCGCTCGACACGAACTGCACCGGGATCGGTGACGGGAAGAGCGATTCGGCGCGGGTCAGCTTGGAAAGTTCCTCGTCGCTGAGAAAGCCCATGGTAGATCCTCCTTGGTGGGGTGGGGCCCAGGTTGGCTGGGTTCTGAATCCGTTCAACAATCTAGCACCAGCGAGCGGCGGATGCTCGCTGCGGCGCGGGAGGCGGGCGCGTATCGCGGGGCCCGTGCCGTCCGCGCTCCGGCCCCGGCTTGGGCCCAGTGTTCCGGGCAGTGGCACCGCATGCCCGCTTGGCCGGCGAGACGACTGCTAGCGCGACCGCAGCGCTCTCCACACCTTCTCCCGCGTCGCCGGCATGTCGATGTGCTTCACGCCGGCGCGCGCGCAAAGCGCGTCGACCACCGCGTTGATCACCGCCGGGGGCGAGCCGACGGCGCCCGCCTCGCCGGCGCCCTTCACCCCGAGGGGGTTCGCGGTGCAGGGCACGTTGTGGAACGCGCAGTCGAGCGATGGCACGTCGTCGGCACGCGGCATGGTGTAGTCCATGAACGAGCCGGTGAGAAGCTGGGCGCTTTCCGGGTCGTAGATCCCGTGCTCGAGCAAAGCCTGCCCGACGCCCTGCACCGTCCCGCCGTGGATCTGGCCTTCGGCGAGCAGCGGGTTGATCGTGCGGCCGAAGTCGTCGACGATCGTGTAGCGCTCGATTTTGGTCTCGCCGGTGTCGGGATCGACCTCGACCTCGACGATATGACAGCCGTTGGGGTAGGTGTACTTCTCCGGGTTGCGCGTATGGGTGGCCTCGAGCCCTTTCGCCTTCTCCGCCACCTCGAACAGCGACACGCCGCGGTCTGTGCCGGCGATCCAGTACCTGCCGTCGCGGTATTCGATGTCGGCCGACGCAGCCTCGAGCAGGCTCGCCGCTGTCTCCTTGCCCTTGCCGACCGCCTCGTCCGCGGCGTCGATCGCCGCCACGCCGCCGATCGCCAAAAAACGGCTGCCGCCGGTGAGTCCGTTCGGAACGATGTCGGTGTCGCCCTGCACGATCTCGATCGCTTCGGCATCGATTCCCAGCTTGTCGGAGAGCACCTGCTTGAAGCTGGTGACATGCCCCTGCCCGTTGTCCTGCATGCCCGAGATCAGCGTCACCTTGCCCTCGCCGCCGATCTTTACGGTAACGGTATCGCCGTTCCCGCCGCCGCAGCGTTCGATGTACATCCCGAGCCCGATCCCGCGCAGCTTCCCGCGCTTCGCCGCCGCGTCGCGGCGCGCGGCGAAGCTCGCCCAGTCGGCCTTCTGCATCGCGAGCTTCATCGCGCCGTCGAAGTCGCCGCTGTCGTACTCGCTCTCGACCGGCGTCTGGTACGGGAACGTGTCGATGAAGTTGCGCCGCCGGATCTCGTCGGGCGCGAGGCCGAGCTCGCGCGCGGCGAGGTCGACGATGCGCTCGATCACGTAGATCCCTTCCGGGCGCCCGGCGCCACGGTAAGCGTCGACCGGCACGGTGTTGGTGATGACGCCTTTCGTGTTGAGCACGATCGCCGGGATGCGGTACACGCTCGACAGCACGAACAGCAGGAGCTGCGGAATGAAGGGGCCGAAGTTGGAGAGATACGCGCCCATGTTGGCGTAGTTCGTGACCCGGAGCGCGAGGAATGTCGCATCGGCGTCGAGCGCGAGTTCGGCGATAGTGAAGTTGTCGCGGCCCTGCACGTCGGAGACGAAGGTCTCGCTCCGCTCGCCGGTCCAGCGCACCGGACGCTTGAGCTTCCGCGACGCCCAGACGACGAGCGGCTGCTCCGGGTGGAGGAAGATCTTCATCCCGAATGCGCCGCCGACGTCTCCCGACACGACCCGCAGCTTCTCGTTGCCGAGTTTGAGGATCGGGTCGACGATCTGACCGTGGATCATGTGCGGCCCTTGCGTCGGCGTGTAGAGCGTCGAGCGATCCGTCGCCGCATCGTAGTCGGCGAGCGCCGCGCGCGGTTCGACCGGGTTCGCGATCAGCCGGTTGTTGACGAGCTCGAGCTTCACCACGCGCTCTGCGCGCTTGAACGCCGCGTCGACCGCCTTCGCATCGCCGTTCACGATGTCGAAACAGACGTTGCGCTTGATCCCGGGCCAGACGAGCGGCGCGCCGGGCTTGGTCGCGGCATAGGTGTCGGCCACCGCCGGCAGCGGCTCGTAGTCGATTTCGATCAGCTCGGCGGCATCCTTGGCCCGGGCGAGCGTGTCGGCGACCACGAGCGCGACCGGATCGCCGACGTGCCGCACGCGATCGATCGCGAGCAGCGGCCGCGGCGTCTCGCCGCGCTCAGAGCCATCGGTGTTGGTGACCGGGATCATGCACGGGATCTCGCCCAGGCCGTCGGCCTTCACCTCCGCACCGGTAAGGACGGCCAGGACCCCCGGCGCCTTGCGTGCGGCAGCCGCGCCGATCCGCTTGATGGCGGCGTGTGCGTGCGGCGAGCGCACGACGCACGCGTGCGCCTCGTTCGCGAGACGGACGTCGTCCGCGTAGCGCCCGGCGCCGCGCACGAGGGTCAGATCTTCGACCCGGGAGATGGACTGGCCGAGGGAGAACTTCGCCATGATCTGCGCTCCGTCAAGAGGAACGACGACGCGTTGCGGGCGCAGAGACAACCTGCGCCGCAACACCGAGGTTCAAGAAAACCAGGAACCCGGGGCGATGTTACTGCACCCGCCGCTGCCGACGATGGCGACGTCGCAGGTCACGCCATCCCCATCCGTTTCGCCATCTCGCGCTCCCACTCCGCGACCGGTCGGAAGCCGGGCAGCTTGCGCGCGGTCTCCTCGGCCCAGCGCATCAGCGCCTCGTCCGATTGCGCGAAGTCGAACGGGATGCGCAGCGGCTGCGTGACGTACCACGGCGTATCGACGAAGAGCTCGACCCGGTTGCCCTCCGGGTCGCGGAAATACACGCTCAGCGCGTTGCCGTGGCTCACCGGGCTGATCTGGGCCACCGGCTCGCGCTGGAGCCGCTCGTGCAGCGCGCGAAGATCGGCGAGGGTGTCGACGCGAAACGAGAGCTGGTTCACGACGTTGAACGGGAGTTCCGCCGGACGCCCCGAGGCGAGGACGATCTGGTGATGCTCGCGCGGATCGCGCGAGAGAAACACGAGGTTCACGACGCCGCCCGGGATCTCGAGGGCGCCGCGGTCGGTGACGGTGAAGCCCATGAATCGGGTATAGAAGTCCTCCATCTTCGCCAGATCGGTCGCGTACAGACCGAAGTGGCTGAACGAGATGCGTGGGGTCGGGCCAGGCATCGCCGCCTCCTTCTCGCTTTGAAGCACAAGATCCGATTGAGATTTCTGTATCACTTGGTTACCCTCAGCGCACACTTATAGGAGGAGCACATGAAGCTTGCGAGCTACCTGCTCGATGGCCGGCCGAGCTACGGCGTGGTCGAAGGCAACGGCGTCATCGACCTCGGCCGCCGGATCGGCGCCCGCCATCCCGATCTGCGCGCGCTGATCACCGCGAATGCGCTGGACGACGCGAAGCGCGCGACCTCGGGCGCGAAGCCCGATGCGAGCTTCGACGCGCTCACGCCTCTCCCCGTCATCCCCAACCCGGACAAGATCGTCTGCGTCGGCCTGAACTACGAGGAGCACCGGGTCGAGACGAACCGCGAGAAGACCGAGCACCCGGCGCTCTTCCTGCGCGTCGCGGGCTCGCAGGTCGGCCACCGCCAACCGCTGCTGCGGCCACGCGAATCGAAGAGCCTCGACTATGAAGGCGAGATCGCGGTCATCATCGGCGCCGGCGGCCGGCGCATCCCAGAAGCCGACGCGTGGCGCCACGTCACCGGATACGCCTGCTACAACGACGGCTCGGTACGCGACTGGCAGCGGCACACCGTGCAATGGACCGCCGGCAAGAACTTCACGCGCACGGGCGCGTTCGGGCCGTGGATGGTTACCGCCGACGAGATTCCCGCGGGCACGCCGCTCACGCTCGTCACCCGCCTCAACGGCACCGAGATGCAGCGCGCGACCACCGACATGATGATCTTCAAGATCCCGCGGTTGATCAACTACATCTCGACCTTCACCGAGCTCGTTCCCGGCGACGTGATCGTCACCGGCACGCCCGGCGGCGTCGGCGCGCGGCGGACGCCGCCCGTGTTCATGAGCCCGGGGGACAAGGTCGAGATCGAGATCGACAAGGTCGGCGTGCTCGTGAATACGATCGGAGAAGACTGAGCACCCCAAACGCTCAAGTAAGCTCCCTTCCCGCCCGGCACCGCCGGGCCGGGTGAATTCCTCACCTTGGCGGTGGCATTCCTGCCCGCCTGCGTCATCGCTGCCTGCATAGGCTCCCGACCGTCCTCGACGATTTGCCACCGCTCCGGCCTCGGCCGGAGATCACAGGAGACGGCCATGAAGCTGAAGCGCGCTCGCTCGACGTTCCCGACCGCGGTCGCCGCAACGATCGCGGGGATTGGGGGCCTCCTCGCTGCCGGTTCCCCGGTCGGCTCCGCGACCGGCGCCGACGTCGTCGAAGGGAAATGCTCGGCGATGCTCGCTGCCGCACCCGAGATCGTCCGCCGGCTCGAAGCGGTGCAGTCCTGCCAGGGCGCCAACGCCGGCTGCGGTTACCTGCAGGTCGCGCCCGATTCCGGAGTCCTCACGCTCTTCTGTTCGGTGGACGGCCCGGTGCAGATCTTCGGCGCCAACCGGCTGAGCGTGCTGCGCGTCGAAGACGGCGCGATCACCGGCGACTGCGACCGCGGGTCGTGGCGACGCGACGCGGGCATCCCCGGCTGCTACTAACCGCCCGCCCGGGGCGCAGGGCGCGAAGACACCGGATCAGCGCTGCTCCACCGCGGCCGTCGTCGTCACCGACGGCGGCTTCCTCCCGGCGCCGCGCATGTCGACCAACCGGTTCAGGAGCTCGAACCAGAACGGCCCGCCAAGGCTGATCGCGAGCGCGGTGATCAGCCAGCCGATTGCCTTCAGCACCCACGCTGTGCCGGAGCGCGCCTTGGTCGCGCTCCAGCACTGGCCGAGCATCGTGCGTAGGCTGCGCGAGTCGAGATCGGCGGTCCAGTCGGTCGCGACGCAGGAGAAGCCGATCGGCAGCCCCTGCCGTTCGATCGTCTGCAGTTTCCCGGTCACGGTCACGATCGCCTGGCTCGGCGCAGGCTCGCCGCTCGCGGCAACCCGCGCGCCCTCCTCAGCGAGCGCGGTGCGCAGCGTCGGGTTGTGCACCAGCGTTCGCGCGATCTCGATCGTATCGACGTTGAAGGCGATTGCGACGCCCGCGCCCACCCAGAACAGCCACCAGCGCGCGCGCCGCTTGTACCACCCCGAGACGCGATCCATCGCGGCCTCGTACCAGGCGGCGACGTTGCGGCGCGCCACGTCGAGATTGTCGCCCGCCTGCTCGACGAGCGGCAACAGCGACTCCCCGACCGTGAACCCGCACGCGCGGCATGTCCGCGCTGCGTTGAGGACGTCGCGGGCGGAGAGCGGGCGGTCGCTCGTGTGCGGCGGCTCGCCGCGGATCTGCGCGGCCTTGTGGAGGACGACGTCGAACAGCGCCTGCGCGAACGTCTCGCCCGGGATGTACGAGGGGTGCTGGATCCGCCCGGGCACGTCGCGGTAGAGGCTGGCGAGAAGCGGGTGGTTCACCACGCGCAAGTAGATCCAGCGGTCGGGCAAAAGGCTCATCAGCCCGAGACGAAGGAACCGCCCGCGCAGGCTGAACTTGTGCGCGGCGAGCTCGATCAGCCCGGAGCACAGCGTGCTCACGAGGAAGTAGACGAGCGCGAGTCCAACCGCGACTTCGGCAAAAGTCAGCAGCATCGGAACCCTCCCGTTCTCTGCCCGGATCCCCTCAGGTGGGGATCGCGGGGAAGATCCCGGTGCGCGAGTACACCGTGTCCTCCTGCAGGTCCGCGCGGCCCGCGTGCGCGAGGTTGTAGGGCCGGTACAACGGATCGGTCGACCACTTCATCCGCGCCGACTCGTCGATGGTTTCGTTCACGCCCTTGATCTGGATCGCGCGGAAGTAGCGTCGGAACAGTTTCGCAACCTTGTAGAGCCCGTAACCCATGTCGCCGAACGAGTCCCGGACCGGCGACAGGTGCTCGTCGCCGCGCAGCTTGAACTCCTCCGGCAGCGCAGGCTTGCAGCGTTGTTGCTCGACATCGGCCGGCACCCCGGTCTGGACGAAGAGCAGCCCGCGCTTCGCCGCTTCTTCGGCGATCCACATGAGCGGTCGGTCGGGCAGCGTGTCGTCCTCGTAACCACCACCGACGTTGGCGTGCGCGCCGGGAAACCATCGCTGCTCGACGGTCTGATGCGGGTATTTCGATGTCCACAACGTCACGTCGTATTCTTCGCGGTTCTCGTCGATCGCGATCGCGTGGAAGGCGTTCTCGATCACCTTCCCGAGCCCGGTGTCGTGGAACTCGTACTTCCCCCGGTTGAGGCCGAGCTTGTCGACCGAGCGCGGGATGCCGAGCGCGCCCACGGTGTCCCAGACGCCGAGGAACTTGATCGCCAGCTCGTCGTCGGGGCAGGAGTACTGCCGGCGGAACGCGATGCATTCGGGCGCCTCGCGCGTGGTAGCGTTCGATGCGGCCGGCGCCTCGACCCGCATCCGGTAGAGTGCCCACGCCTGCTGCACGACCGGATCATCGGGCGTCACGAGCCGCCGCCGGCCGCGGTCGCGGAACAGGTCCTTCTTCAGGATACCGCAGCGGTTGACCATGCCCCCGAGCGAGCGAGCGGTGAACGCGCCGCGGCTGAACCCGAAGAGGAAGAGCTCGTCGGGCCCCTCCACAGGGTCCTCGCCGTACCGCGACTCCTCCTTCCACGTCTCGCCCTTCCGGTGATAGTTGTTCACGAGCCAGCAGTAGCCTTCGAGGATGTTGCGGTCGAGCCCGCGCCCCAACGTGCCGCCCCGGACCCGGTCGCCGACCACGGTACCGACGCCTTGGTCGTAGAACTTGAGCTGGCCGCGGCAGCCGGCGTCGCGGTCGGCGATCGCCGCATACAGCCGCGAGACGTTCGTCTGGTCCTCGGCCGTGTTCCACGTGCCATCGAAACACACTACAAGACGACCGCGCATGAGACATCCTCCTGCCCCGGGGCTGTTGGCTCCGGGTAGACTAGCCCGCGATTGACTCGCTGCGAATCCTACCAATGGTCTAAAGCCGGGGCTAGGACACCCGTGGACCGTTAGATATTCCGCACCGTGCCGCAATCCGTCGAAAGCTATGGCATCGTCATTGGCCGCCGCTGACGCGATCGAGCGCGGCGAGTCGTTCCCCGGCTCGGACAGGACCGCCGCCGAGGAGCGAGCTTTGTGCCGCGAGGACCTCGTCGACAACGTGCTGCGGCGCGCTCTCGAGGGCTCGGCCTGCGCCGCCGAGCTCCTGTCCGAGCAGGCGCTCGAGGACTCGCTGCAGGCTATTCTCTGCGCCCCCCACCGCCAACCGGACGTGTGGGTGTTCGCCTACGGCTCGCTCATCTGGAATCCGGTGTTCGACTTCGACGAGCGGGTCGTTGCCACGGTGCACGGCTATCACCGCAGCTTCTGCCTCTGGTCGCGCGTGAACCGCGGCACGCCGGAGCGGCCTGGCCTCGTACTCGGGCTCGATCGCGGCGGGCGCTGCACAGGTGTCGTGTACCGGATCCCGGAGCGGATGGCAGGAGAGGAGTTGCGCCTGCTGTGGCGCCGCGAGATGCTGCTCGGCTCCTACGCGCCGCGCTGGACGCTCGTCACGCACGGGAAGCGTTCGTTCCGCGCGCTCGCTTTCGTCGTGAACCGCGACCGCCCGGGTTACGCCGGTCGGCTGCCCCCGGAGCAGGTGGTCGAGCGCCTGGTCCACGCCCGCGGCACGATCGGCACCGGGCTCGACTATCTCCGACGGACGATCGACGGGCTGGCCGCAGCCGGAATCCGCGACCCGCATCTGATGAACCTCGATGCGCTCGCTCGGCGGCGGCTGGGCGAGGACGAACCCCACCTCCCGCGAGCCGATCTCCAGCTCTAGAAGCTCGCCTGCGTCCCTCCGCTACCGCGCCAGCAAGAAGTCGCGCACGACGTCGATCTGGTCATCGTTCATCAGCCACGGCGCGTGGCCGATGCCCGCGAACTCGACGACTCGCGCCTTCGGGCCGCGCTCGGCCATCTGCTTCGCGGTCGATTCGAGCAGTAGATCGGACTCCGTGCCGCGCAGCACGAGCGTCGGGCACTTGATCGTCTCCCACACCGGCCACAGGTCGACCCCGAGCAGGAAGTCGGGGCCGAACTCGAGGCCGCCGTTGTTGCCCCGCCTGAGCGCGCTGACGATGCCGGGGTCGTAGGCCTGGCTCCACGTGCCGTCGTCGTTCTTGCGCCCGCTGTGCCGGGCGACATGGCGCCACTTCGCGTCGTCGATCGGGCCGAACTGCGCGCACGCGACCCGGAGGTGCTGCTCGAGCTCCCCGAGGGTCTTGAACTTCGCGTTCAGCCCGGCGTGCACGTTCTTCAGCCGGATGAGCCCCGGCCACGGCACGAGCGGGCCGATGTCGTTCAGCACCAGGCGGCCGATCGGCGAGCCGAGCTTGGCGGCGAGCATCATGCCGATCAGGCCGCCCATCGACGTCCCCACCCAATCGACGCGCTCCGGGTGCCCGCTGTGGCGGAGCACTCGCGCGAGGTCGTGGAGCGTGCCGCCGGGATGCGCCATCACGTGCGCGAGCAACGTCGCAGCGTCCGACTGATACAGCGCGAAGCCGTAATCCGACTTGTCCGCCAGCCAGTCGCTCGCCCCGCGTCCGGGGACGTCCATGCAGACAACCCGGCAGTCGGCCGCGAGCCGCGCGGCCAGATAGTCGAAATCGCGGCTGTTGCGCGTGAGGCCGTGAACGCAGATGACCGTATGCGGATTGTGCGGGCTCCCCCATTCCGTGTACGCCACGCGGTGGAACCCGCGTGGACCGAGGCTGGGGAAGTACCGCGAGCGGGGACTGGCCATTGGAAGGAGAACACGCCGCGGAAAGCGGCGCGACGCGGGATTGTGGGCGTGCAGCATGACCGCCGCAAGTACGCCCGTTGCGCCCCAGTGCGGAAAAGTTCCGCCCCGCCGGATCATTCCCGTGTCAACCTGGAATATCACGGGCCGTTGCCCGGCTTATGTCCCTGACGCGCGAAGACCTCGAGAACGGACGGATGCGGCGCCTGCTTGCGGCGTCCGGCCGGGGCCCCACTCCGCTCACCGATGAGGAGCTCGATGCCTCAATCCGGTGCGTGCTCTCCGGCGTGGGTGCCGGCGAGGACGTCTGGGTGTTCGGCTACGGGTCCCTGCTCTGGAACCCGCTCCTGCACCACGATGAGCGCCGTGCGGCCACGCTCCGCGGCTTCCATCGCCGGTTCTGCCTCTGGTCGATGACCGGACGCGGGACGCCCGACAGGCCCGGTCTCGTCCTCGGCCTGGATCTCGGCGGCACCTGCCATGGGCTCGCCTACCGGCTTCCCGCCGCGACGGCCGCCAGCGAGCTGCGGCTCCTCTGGCGCCGTGAGATGGTGAGCGGGTCCTACTCGCCGCGGTGGGTGAGGGTGGACGCGGCGCCGTGCGCCGCGAGCCACGGCTGCAAGGAGGAGCTGCGCGCGCTCGCATTCGTGGTCAATCGCGACCATCCGAACTACGCCGGCCGGCTCCCGGTCGATGTCGTCGCGCGCGCGCTCGCGGCGGCGTGCGGGCACATCGGCAGCTCGGCCGAGTACCTCCACAACACCGTCGAGGCCCTCGCGGCTCACGGTCTGCGCGACGCCTACCTCGAGCGCCTACGCGACCGCCTGGTGCGCGAAGCGGCCGAGGAGTAGACCCTTCCGCCCCCACAAGGGGCGGCCCTGTCAGGAACGCGCCTCGCCGGCGACCAAGCCTTCGATTGCATCGCGATCGAAGGAGAGGTCCAGTGCTCAAGGGCAGAACCGCGCTCGTCACCGGCTCGACGAGCGGCATCGGCCTCGGCATCGCCGAGGCACTCGCGAGCCGCGGCGCGAACGTCATCCTGAACGGCTTCGGCGACAAGGCGGAGATCGAGCGCCTGCGCGCCCGGATCGCCGACACGCACCGCGTGACCGTCAAGTACGACGGCGCCGACATGTCGAAGGGCGAGGCGATCGAGGCCATGATGAAGGCGGCGATCGCCGAGTTCGGCTCGATCGACGTGCTCGTCAACAACGCCGGGATCCAGCACGTCGCGCCGGTCGAGGAGTTCCCGGTCGCGAAGTGGGACGCCATCCTCGCGATCAACCTGAGCGCCGCGTTCCATACCGCGCGGCTCGCGGTGCCCGGCATGAAGAGCAAGGGCTGGGGCCGCATCGTGAACATCGCCTCGGCGCACGCGCTCGTCGCCTCGCCGTACAAGTCGGCCTACGTCGCCGCCAAGCACGGCATCGCCGGCCTCACGAAGACGATCGCGCTCGAAGTGGCCGAGCAGGGCATCACCGTCAACGCGGTCTGCCCCGGCTACGTCTGGACCCCGCTCGTCGAGAAGCAGATCCCCGACACCGCCAAGGCACGCGGGCTCACCGAGGAACAGGTGAAGCGCGACGTCCTGCTCGCTGCGCAGCCGACCAAGAAGTTCGTCGAGGTGAGCGAGGTCGCCGAGCTGACCGCGTTCCTCGCGAGCAACGCAGCCGCCTCGATCACGGGCGCCATCGTCCCCATTGACGGCGGCTGGGTTGCGCACTGAGAACTTGGACGTGAATTCGATACAACCGAGTGAGTGACATGAGAGCCGGAGAGATGCGCAGTCCGCAAACCGTGCACCGGTCCTCCCGGTTCGTCGAGCGCGTGTATCTCGGCCGCGACGCCGTGCGACGCGGTAACGCCCACCCGAATCCCGCCGCGCTTCCGGCCGCGGCCACATCAAGCGAAAGGAGAAAGACGTCATGAGCAGCAGGCAAACCAGTAGCTGGCGGCGCGTCGCGCTCGCCGGAGCCGTCGCGGGGGCGTTCTCGCTCGGCGTCAGCGCCGCGTTCGCGGGCGAATGCCCGGCGGGCCAGCAACGGCCCGACGGCAGCGGCCAGAAGCCCGGCGCGACCGCGCCCAAGGACGTGACCGACGTGGTGATCACCACCACCGACCTCTCCAAGGAGAAGGTCGCGTTGAAGGACCGGCTGTTCCGGTTCCGCCGCCTCGACATCAAGCCGGGCGGCATCGTGCCCTGGCACAGCCACGACGACCGGCCGGCGATGATCTACGTCGTCAAGGGCACGATCGTTGAGTACGCGAGCACCTGCGCGGTGCCGATCGTGCACAAGGCCGGCGACGTCTCCCCCGAGCGCATCGGAACGTCGCACTGGTGGAAGAACACCGGCACCGAGGACGTCATCCTGGTCGTGTCGGACATCTTCCCGGTCGAGGACAAGGTCAACGAGAAGATGATGTAACGGGCGCCCGTCCGGGCGTCCGGATCGCGGGATGCGCGGCGGCCGCACGGTGCGCCGCGCATCCCGGCCGGGCACAGCGAGAGCACCATGGCGACCACCACCGAAGTCCTCGGCTCGATGCCGGCGCATCCTGCGCACGGCCCGCACGGTGCGCTCGCGCGCGCCTTCGTGATCGGCCTGATCGCCTTCCTCACCGTCGTCGATCTCTTCGCGACGCAGGCGATCCTGCCCTCCCTCGCGCGGTTCTACAACGTGAGCCCGGCGGCCATGGGCTTCGCGGTCAACGCGAGCACGATCGGCATGGCGATCGCCGGGCTGGCGGTCGCGTTCTTCAGCCGGCACATCGATCGCCGGCGCGGGATCGTGGCGGCGCTCGCGCTGCTCGCGGTCCCGACGGCCCTGCTCGCCGTCGCACCCGACCTCACCACGTTCACCTGGCTCCGCATCGCGCAGGGGCTGTGCATGTCCTCGGCCTTCGCGCTCACGCTGTCCTATCTCGGCGAGCAGTGCAGCGCCGCGGATGCCGCCGGCGCGTTCGCCGGCTACATCACAGGCAACGTCGCGAGCAACCTGATCGGCCGCCTGATGTCGGCCGCGCTCGTCGACTCCCTCGGCCTCGCCGCCAACTTCCACGTCTTCGCCGCGCTCAACCTCGCCGGCGCGGTGCTCGTGTGGTTCTACCTCGGCCGGACCATGTCGCCGGCAGCCGACGGCGCCGGCGCCCGGTCGCCGCTATCGATCTGGGCCGAGCATCTTCGCAACGGGCCGCTCCGCGCGAGCTTCGCCATCGGCTTCTGCATCCTGTTCGCGTTCATCGGCACGTTCACCTACGTGAACTTCGTCCTGGTGCGCGAGCCACTCTCGATCGGCCGGATGGCGCTCGGGTTCGTGTACTTCGTGTTCCTGCCCTCGGTGCTCACGACCCCGCTCGCGGGCCGCGCGATACAGCGCTTCGGTAGTCGACCGACCTTCTGGGGCGCGCTGGCGGTGGCCGGCGCAGGGCTCCCCCTGCTGCTCGCGCCGAGCCTCGTCCCGGTCATCGCCGGCATGGCGCTGGTCGCGATCGGCACCTTCTTCGCGCAGGCGACGGCCACCGGGTTCGTCGGCCGCGCCGCGACCACCGACCGCGGGTCGGCGAGCGGGATCTATCTCGCCTGCTACTTCTTCGGCGGCCTCGTCGGCACCGCGGTCCTCGGCCAGCTCTTCGACCGCTTCGGCTGGGCAGCCTGCGTCGCGGGCATCGGCGCGGCGCTCGCCGTCGCGGCGCTGCTCGCCTTCCGGCTGAACATGCCGGCGCCGGCGCCGGCCCACGCCGCATAGCCCGCCATGCAGGTCAGGGAATTCGTCGAACTCGCCGGCACCGCCGCGGAAATCGCCGGCGTGGTGCTGATCATCGGCGGGCTCGTGATCGCGAGCGCCCGTTACGTGCTCCCGGCGGGCATCGGCTCCGTCCCCCGCTACCAGCGCTACCGGCAGGACCTCGGGCGCGCGATCCTGCTCGGGCTCGAAGTCCTCGTCGCCGCCGACATCGTCCGCACCGTCGCGTTCACCCCGACGATGGACAGCGTGTTCGTGCTGGCGATGATCGTCGCGATCCGCACGTTCCTCAGCTGGAGCCTCGCGCTCGAGCTGGAAGGCCGGTGGCCGTGGCAGCGCGGCGCCGAGCCGCTCGCGCCCGAACCCCAACCCCAACGCTAAAGGAGAGATTCCCATGTACCTGCGCATCGTCCAGTTCCTGTCGGCCGTGCTCTTCGCAGCCGGCCTCGTTGCATCGCTCCCCGCAGCGGCCGACGGCGCCGGCGCCGACGGCATCGTCCGCGTCAAGAGCGCGTATCCGCTCGACGAGACCGTCGACCGTCTCAAGAAGGACATTGCCGCAAAGGGCATCCGGTTCTTCCAGGAGATCGACCAGCACAAGCTCGCCGCCGACGCCGGGATCAAGGTCCTGCCTTCGACCCTGCTCGTGTTCGGCAACCCGCCGCTCGGCACGCAGTTCCTGAACGCGAAGCAGCAGGCCGGGATCGACTGGCCGGTGCGCTTGCTCGTCCAGCAGGACGAAAAGGGCGACGTTTGGGCGGTCTACACGGACTTCCTCTGGATCGCGCGCCGCCACGGCGTCAAGGAGACCGACCACGCACCGTTCAAGACCGCCTCGGGCGTGATCGCGTCGATCACCTCCAGCGTGAAGGCGAAGTAGCCGCCATGGACCGGGGCCCCAACGCGATCTCCAACACCGCCGCATCCGCCCGCGAGCGCGGCGCGGCGACCGGCAAGGGCTCCGGGCTGCCGGGCCAGGTGGTGCTGGTCCTGCAGGGCGGCGGGGCCCTCGGTGCCTACCAGGTGGGGGTGTACGAAGCGCTGCACGAGGCCGGCATCGAGCCCGACTGGGTGATCGGCACCTCGATCGGCGCGATCAACGCCGCGCTGATCGCCGGCAACGCCCCCGAGCACCGGCTCCAGCGCCTGCAGTCGTTCTGGGCCGGCGTCGAGCAGCGCGCCGGCGCCGGCCTGCCCGAGCTGATTCCCGGCCTGGGGAATGCGTTCGCCAATGTCAGTACCATGATGCAGGGCATCCCGACGTTCTTTTCGCCCAACCCTGCTTCCTGGCTGGGTCAGCACGCGCCGCTCGGCGTCGACCGCGCGGCGCATTACACCACCGAGCCGCTGCGCCGGACGCTCACCGAGCTGGTCGACTTCACCCGCATCAACGCGCGGGGCATGCGGCTCACGGTCGGCGCGGTGAACGTGAACACCGGCGAGATGCGCTACTTCGACAGCCGCGACGAGGCGATCTGCGTCGAGCATGTCATGGCCTCGGGCGCGCTGCCGCCGGCGTTTCCGGCGGTCCGCGTCGACGGCGAACCCTACTGGGACGGCGGGATCTATTCGAACACGCCGATCGAGGCCGTCCTCGACGACAAGCCGCGCCAGGACTCGGTGATCTTCGCCGTGCAGGTGTGGAACCCGGAGGGAACGGACCCCGAGAGCCTCTGGGAGGTGGCAGCGCGGCAGAAAGACATCCAGTACGCAAGCCGCGCCAGGAGTCACATCGCGCGGCAGAAGCAGATTCACCACCTGCGCCACATCATCCGCGAGCTGGCGAAGAAAATTCCCGAACCGGCGCGCACTTCGGAGGAAGTCAACGAGCTGGCGTCGTGGGGCTGCGGGACGACGATGCACGTGGCGCGCCTGGTTGCGCCGCACGTGGGCGGCGAGGACCAGTTCAAGGACATCGACTTCACGCCCGCCGGCATTCGCGCCCGCTGGCAGGCGGGTAACGCCGACACGCGCCGCATGGTCGCGCGCGCGCCGTGGCAGGGCCCGGTCGACAGCATGGAGGGCGTGGTGATCCACGACCTCATTTCGACGCCGGGACGCGAGCTCGCGGTGGGCGTGGACGGCTTCGACGGGAAGACCAAGTAGGCCGGGCAGGCGTTCGCCCGGGCGGAATTTTCACCAGGAGCGTTGAATGATCACCGAGCTGGCTTTCTTCGATCTTCCGCGCGGCATCACGCGCGAGGAAGTGAAGGCGAAGTACCGGCAGACCGCGCCCGCCTGGTCGAAGAACGAAGACCTCGTTCACAAGTTCTACTTGTTCGACACAGCGAAGAACCGGGGTGGTGGCGTATCCATCTGGAAATCCAGAGAGGCCGCGCAGCGGTGGCACGGCGAAGCGTATCGAAACCGCATCCGGGCGCTCCAGGGCAGCGACCCCACGATGACTTACCTGGACACGCTCGTGGTGGTCGACAATGTCGTCGACCGGGTGTCGGAGCCAGCCGAGGCCTGATCCCCGATCAAGCTGCCGGTGCAAGTGGCGAACCGGAACGGCGACCAACGTTCTCAGGAACAGGAGTCCGTGTGTTGAGACGCTATTTTGCGCTTGCGCTGCTGCTCGCGGCGGCGCCGGTGATCGCGCAGGCCCCGCCCGCCGGCGTGGCCAAGGCCACCTTCGCGGCGGGCTGTTTCTGGTGCACCGAGGAAGCGTTCGACAAGGTGCCCGGCGTTGTGTCGACGACGTCCGGATACATGGGCGGCACCAAGCAGAAACCGACCTATGCGGAGGTGTCGTCCGGTACCACCGGCCACACCGAGGTCGTCCAGGTCGTCTACGACCCGGCGAAGGTGAGCTATGAGCGCCTGCTCGAGCAGTTCTGGCTGAACCACGATCCGACGGTGAAGGACCGCCAGTTCTGCGACGTGGGCTCGCAGTACCGCCCCTCGATCTTCTATCACACCGAAGAGCAGAAGCGGCTCGCCGAGGCCTCGAAGGCGAAATGGGACAAGGACAAGCCGTTCGCCCAGCCGATCGTCACGCCGATCGTCGCCGCCGGCGAATTCTGGCCGGCCGAGGACTACCATCAGGACTACTACAGGAAGAATCCGGTCCGCTACAAGTTCTACACCTCGGGCTGCGGTCGCTACGCACGGCTCGACCAGCTTTGGGGGACGCTCAGGAAGTAAGCCAACCGAAGGAGGGACACCATGAATGCGTTCGATCCCGCTCGCGGCCCGAATGCGGCCGCGTTCGCCGCGTCACAGCAGCTCATGGAGATGCAGCTCCGATCGATCCGCGAGCTGCAGGAGCTCAATCTCGCGACCGCGCGCGCCGCGATCGAGGCGATGAGCTCCTGGCAGTCGCTCGCAGGTGCATGGACCGCGCCGGTGGCGTCCGCGCGTGCCTCGTCCGACTGGCAGCAGGCGCTTACCGACTACCCGCGGCGGGCGGTGGAAATCTGCATGCGCGCCACCGAAGCGTGGGTCGGCGCATGCACAGAGCAGTCGCGCGCCTGTACCGAGACCGCCCGCGCTGCGGTCGACGACGCGACGCGCGCACCCCGCCGCTGACCTCGCGGCGACCGGGGGCCCGCCCCGCCCGCGGTTGTCTTTAACCCTCGGTGTTGCGGGGCAGGCTTTACCTGCGCCGCAACACGTCCAGGTTCTTCCTATCCTTCCTTCCCGCAGTCCCGCGGCGTGATGCCCTTCTCCTTGGCGTACTTCGCCGCGGATTCCTCGATCATGGGCCGCACGATCGACTGGTCGGACGGAATCCAGTCGCTGATCACCTTCCACTCCCTGCCGTCCCATTGCTGGAACTTCACCTGGCCGCCGCCCTCGTGGTCATGACAGGAGACCTTGAGCGGTTGCATGAAGCCGACCGCCCCGAGATCCTTGAGGCGTGCCTCGTCGATGTTCAGGTTCTCGAGACCCCAGCGCACCTGTTCGCCGGTCATCGACTGGCCTTTGCCGAACTTGGCCTGCGCGGTGCGCACCGCCTCCGTCGTCAGGATCGCCCAGAGCACGCCGCGGTTGTAGTAGATCGTCCCGATGCGCGTCTTGTCGTCGAGCTCGCCCTGGCCCTTCGCATAGACGTGCTTCTGGATCTCCCTCACCACCGGGAAGTTCTTGCCGGGGGCGTTGAACCCCGCGGCGATGTAGCCCTTCGCCGCGTCACCCGCCGGGATCACGTCCTCCTCCGCGCCCGACCACCACACGCCCACGATCCTCTCGCGCGCAAAACCCACCTTTGCCGCCGCTTTCAGCGCCGTCGGATTCATCACCCCCCAGCCCCGCAGGATCACCCAGTCCGGCCGGACCTGGCGGACTTGCAACCACTGCGCCTGCTGCTCGTTGCCCGGGTGCGGGACCGCAATGTGCGTCACCTCGAAGCCGTACTTCTTCGCCTGGATGTCCAGAACCGGGATCGTCTCCTTGCCGTAGGCCGAGTCGTGATAGAGGTTCACGATCTTCTTGCCCTTCAGCTTGTCCATCCCGCCCTCCTTCTGGCCGATGAACTTGATCTTGGCGGTGTTCTGCGACCAGTAGTTGGTGATCAGCGGGAAGACGTACGGGAACACGCGGCCGTCGGAAGCATCGGTCCGGCCGTAGCCGATAGAGACGATCGGGATCTTGTCGACCGTCCCCTTGTCGATCAGCGAGTAGGTAATCCCCGTCGAGAGCGGGTGGATCAGCGTCGCGCCGGTCGGTCCCTTCTTCTTGGTGCGCTCGTAGCACTCGACGCCGCGGGCGTTGTTGTACTCGGTCTCGCACTTCTCCCAGGTGACCTTGACGCCGTTGATGCCGCCGTCGCGGTTGTTGAGCAGCTTGAAGTAGTCGATCATCGCGCCGGCGATCCCCGAGCCGCCCGCCGCGTACGGGCCGACCCAGTACGAATTCACCGGCACGAACTGCTCCTTCGCTTGCGCCCACACGCTGCCGCTGTAGCCCGACGCTACGATCGCCGCAACAGCCAGCGCAATCGTGGTGTGCTTCATCATGGTGGTTTCCTCCTCCTCGTGGTGGCCAAGGGCCGCGAGCATTCTAGAAGGAACGCGAGCGCAAGGGGCACCGTTGCAATGCAGCGCGACCCGCGCGGCGGTTCAAGTTCCGCCAGCTTCGGCCGCGCGTTGCAGCTTTGCCAGCAACCGGTCGAGCTGACGCCGTTCTACCGGCGTAAGGCCGGCCAGCAGCGCCCGCTCGCGCACCCGGGCACGCAGGGCGACGCGACGATAGAGCGCCCGACCCCTGGTGGTCAGGCGGAACAGGGTGCGCCGGGCGTCGAATGCGTCGTGGGTCCGCTCGAGGTAGCCGGCGCGCGCGAGGGCCTGGAGGGCGCGCGACGCGCGCGCCTTGTCGAGCGCGCTGCGGGCCGCCGTTTCGGCCGCTGAGCGCGCCGCCCCGTCGCCGAGCGCGGCGACGACACGCCAGCCGGCCGGGTCGAGGCCGAAGCGATCCGCAGGCCCCCGCGCCGCGGCCGCGGCGAAGAGCCGCGCGAGCGACGCGAGCCGCTCGAGGAGCGGCACCGCCGCCACGCGCGGCCGGGGATGTCGCAACGCCCGTGGGCGCCCGGCGCCGGGTTGACGCCGAGTGCTCATCCGAGATGTCCGAGCGGAAGCGCGGTCGTGTCCTTGATCCGTTCGAGCACGAAGTTCGATTTCACGTCGATCACCCCCGCCAGCTTGAGCAGGCGGTTCATCATGAACCGCGAATAGTGCTCGAGATCCTCCACGTGGACCCGCAGGAGATAGTCCGTATCGCCGGTCATCGCGTAGCAGGCTACAACCTCGGGCCAGGTCTGCACTGCGCTGCGGAACTCATCGAGCGGGGTCGTCCCGCCTTTCTCGAGCTTCACGTTGGCAAAGGCGAGCAGCCCCAACCCCACCTGCGCGGGGTCGAGCAGGGCCACGTAGTCCCGGATGACGCCTCCCCCCTCGAGCGCGCGCACCCGGCGCAGACAGGGACTGGGCGAAAGCGCGACCTTGGCCGCGAGCTCCACGTTCGTGAGCCGCCCGTCGCGCTGCAGAAAGTCGAGGATCCTGCGGTCGGTGCGGTCGAGGTTGGACGTTGGCATCTTCGGCCTCTCGAGACGGGTAGGTGCGCAATATTATTGCCGAACGCAGCCCCCGTCGGGGTGTCTTTGGTACCAAATGGCCCCCCCTCTTCCCCATAATGGCGACCCATCCGATCCCCAGGAGCAAGCCATGCCCGACCTCTGGAACAACCCGATAGGTACCGACGGCTTCGAGTTCGTCGAGTACGCCGCGCCCGATCCGCAGGCGCTGGGTGCGCTGTTCGAGAGCATGGGCTTCAAGGCGGTCGCGAAACACCGCCAGAAGGACGTCACGCTCTACAAGCAGGGCGACGTCAACTTCATCATCAACGCCGAGCCGGGCAGCTTCGGCCGGAACTTCGCCCGCCGCCACGGCCCGAGCGTCTGCGCGATGGCGTTTCGCGTGAAAGACTCGCCCGCCGCCTACAAGCGCCTGATCGAGAACGGCGCCTGGGCGGTCGAAGGACACGCCGGACCGATGGAGCTCGTCATCCCCGCGATCAAGGGTATCGGCGACTCGCTGATCTACCTCGTCGACCGGTATCCCGAGAACGACTACGGCCGGACGATCTACGATGTCGACTTCCGGCCGCTCCCCGGATTCGAGGCGTTCTGGGCCGGTAAGGCGCCGCCGCCCGACGGCAGCGGCCTCACCTACGTCGACCATCTCACCCATAACGTGCACCGCGGGCGCATGAAGGAGTGGGCGGAGTTCTACGAGAGTCTCTTCAACTTCAGGGAGATCCGCTACTTCGACATCGAGGGCAAGCTGACCGGTCTCAAGTCGAAGGCGATGACGAGCCCCTGCGGCAAGATCCGCATCCCGATCAACGAATCGTCCGACGATCGCTCGCAGATCCAGGAATACCTGGAGGAATACCGCGGCGAGGGCATCCAGCACATCGCGCTCGGCACGCGCGACATCTACAAGACGGTGGACGCCATGAAGGCGCAGGGCGTCGTCTTCCTCGACACGCCCGGCACCTACTACGAGCTGCTCGACAGGCGGCTGCCGGGCCACGGCGAGCCGCTCGACGAGCTGCGGAAACGCGCGATCCTCGTCGACGGCGGGCCCGCCGGCGGTCTCCTGCTGCAGATCTTCACCAAGACGGTGATCGGTCCGATCTTCTTCGAGATCATCCAGCGCAAGGGCGACGACGGGTTCGGCGAGGGCAATTTCAAGGCGCTCTTCGAGTCGATGGAGCTCGATCAGATCCGCCGCGGCACTTTGCAGCCGGCTTGAGGAGCAGCGAAATGGATCGATCGATTCTCACCGCAGTCAGCAACGCCCCGGAACTCGCCCTGCGCGGCGACTACTCGCGCATGCGCTCCGACCACACGCGCGAGCAGGACTGGTCTGCGTACACGCTCGCCGAGCACGCCCTGTGGCGGAAGCTCTACGACCGCCAGATGCGCGTCGTGCCGCGGTACGCGTGCGAGGAGTTCTTGCACACCCTCGCCCGCCTCGACGCGAGCGCTGGCGTTCCTCGTTTCGACGAGGTCTCGCGGAAGCTCCGGCGTGCGACCGGTTGGGAGCTCGTCGCGGTGCCCGGGCTGATCCCCGACCTTGCCTTCTTCGAACATCTCGCCAACCGCCGCTTCCCGGTCACCGACTGGCTCCGCCGGCCGGAGGAGGCCGAGTACATCGTCGAGCCCGACGTGTTCCACGACTTCTTCGGCCACGTACCGTTGCTCTTCGACCCGGTGTACGCCGACTACATGGCGGCCTACGGCAAGGGCGGGCTCAAGGCGGCGAGGCTCGACTCGCTCAAGCATCTCGCCCGCCTCTATTGGTACACGGTCGAGTTCGGGCTGATCGGGACGCCCGAAGGTCTACGTGTCTACGGCGCCGGGATCCTCTCTTCGGCCGGCGAGATCCTGTACGCGGCCGAAAGCGCCGAGCCGCGCCGCGTCAAGTTCGACCTCGAACGGCTGCTCCGCACCGAGTACCGCATCGACCGCTTCCAGGACACCTACTTCGTGATCGACAGCTTCGAGCAGCTGATCGACGACACCGCGTCCGACTTCACGCCCGTCTACGAGCGGGTCAAGGGACGGTCGCCGATCGCGCCCGACGAGGCGACCTGGGACGATGTGGTGGTGCGGCCCCAGCGGGCGGGCGCGCTGGCATAGGCGTCCAGCTCACCGCGCCGGCGGCACTCCGCCGGCGCGGTACTGCGGCGCGGTGAGCACCTCCGGTCGCAGGACTGCGTCGAGCTCCTCCTTCTTCATCAGCCCCATCTCGAGCACGAGATCGGCCACCGGGCGGCCGGTGGCGAGCGCCTCGCGCGCGACGCGAGTGGCGTTCTCGTAGCCGATGTAGGGGTTGAGCGCAGTCGCGAGGCCCGCCGAGGACCGGACGCGCGCGGCGAGCAGCTCCCGGTTGCAGCTGATCCCGTTCACGCAGTTGCGTGCGAGCGTGAGGCACGCCTCGCGCAGATGCGTAAGGCTCTTGAACAGGCTGTGCGCGATGATCGGCTCGAACGCGTTCAGCTGGAGCTGGCCGCCCTCGGAGGCGAGCGTGACGGTGACGTCGTTGCCGATCACCTCGAACGCGACCTGGTTCATGACCTCGGGAATGACCGGGTTCACCTTGCCCGGCATGATCGACGAGCCGGCCGCGCGCTCGGGCAGCTTGATCTCGCACAGCCCTGCCTGCGGCCCGCTCGAGAGCAGGCGCAGGTCGTTGCAGGTCTTCGAGAGCTTCGCCGAGATGCGCTTCAGCACTCCCGAGAGCTGCACGAACGCCCCGGTGTCCTGCGTCGCCTCGACGAGGTTGGCCGCCGGCACGACCGGAATGCCGGCGAGGGCCGCGAGATTGCGGGTGACAAGGCCGGCGTAGCGCGGGTCGGTGTTGATGCCGGTGCCGATCGCGGTCGCGCCCAGGTTGATCTCGTGCATCAGCGCCGCCGCCTCCCGCAGCCGCTGCTCGTCCTCGCCGATCATCACCGCGAAGGTGCTGAACTCCTGCCCGAGCGTCATCGGCACCGCGTCCTGGAGCTGGGTGCGGCCCATCTTCAGGACGTCGGCGAACTCCTTCGACTTCGCCTCGAAGCTCCGCCGCAGCTCGGCCATTCCCTCGAGCAAGCCGCTCGATCGCGAAGCACACCCCGATCCGGATCGCGGTCGGGTACACGTCGTTCGTGCTCTGCGACATGTTGACGTCGTTGTTCGGGTGCAGGTGCTGGTAGTCGCCCTTCCCGTGACCGAGGATCTCGAGTCCGCGGTTCGCGATCACCTCGTTCGCGTTCATGTTGGTGGAGGTACCGGCGCCGCCCTGGATCACGTCGACGACGAACTCGCTGTCGAGGGCGCCGCTCGCGATCTCCGTGCAGGCGGCGACAATCGCGCCGGCACGCTTTTCGTCGAGCGCGCCGAGCGACTGGTTGGTGACCGCGGCCGCGCGCTTGACGAGCGCGAGCGCGCGGATGAGGTCGGGGTACGAGCCGATCGGCTGCCCGGTGATCGGGAAGTTCTCGAGTGCACGCAGCGTGTGGACGCCCCAGTACGCATCGGCGGGAACCTCGCGATCACCGAGCAGGTCGTGCTCCATGCGGGTGGCAGTCGTCATGTCGGAAACCCTCTCCTATGAGCGAAACGGGGGTGAGGCCGGTCGGACGACACGCGACTGCCCGCGGCAGACGGGCGGGGCAGTTCGTGCGCGGACGACCTGACGAACGGACGCCGGCAACAGTCAATACTCCCAGAAGATGCGCTGCAGCTCCTTGCTGTCCTGCGTCCTGGTCAGCGCCACGGCGGCGAGAATGCGCGCCTTCTGCGGGTTGAGATCATGGGCGACGACCCAGTCGTACTTGTCGTCCGGCTGTTCGGCGTTGCGGATGACGAATCCGCCGCCACCCACGCGCGACGATCGGATGACGTGAATCGCCCTGTTTGCGCAGCTCGACCAGGGAGGGCACCACGCGGTTGGATACCGAGCCGTTGCCGGTGCCCGCGTGGATGAGGGCCTTGGCGCCCTTCTGCACGAAGGTGCCGTAGGCGGCGTCGGTCATGTTCCCGTACCCATAGACGATCTCGACCGGGGCCAGCGCTTCGATGCGGTCGATGTCGAACTCCGACTGCATCGTGTGGCGTTTGGCCGGCGCGCGGAACCAGTAGGTCTTGCCTTCGACCACCATGCCGAGCGGTCCCCACGGGCTATTGAACGCGTCGGTCTTGACGTTGATCGTCTTGGAGACGTCTCGTCCGGTGTGGATCTCGTCGTTCATGCTCACCAGCACGCCTTTGCCGCGGGTGTCCTTGGCGCCGGCGACGACGACCGCGTTGTACAGGTTGAGCATGCCGTCGGCCGACATCGCGGTACCGGGTCGCATGGAGCCGACCAGCACGATCGGCTTGTCGCTGCGAATCACGAGGTTGAGGAAGTAGGCGGTTTCCTCCAGGGTGTCGGTGCCGTGCGTGATCACGATGCCGTCGACGTCGGGCTGCTTTGCGAGCGCCGAAACGCGCTTGCCGAGCTGCATGAGATGGTCGTTGGTGAGGCTCTCCGAGGCCATCTGGAACACCTGCTCGCCGCGCACGTTGGCCACGTCCTTCAGTTCCGGCACGCCGGCGATCAGCTTGTCCACCGGCACCTTGGCGGCCTGATAGGTGGCGCTGGCAGCGGCGCCGGCGCCGGCGCCGGCGATCGTGCCGCCGGTGGCGATGACGACCACGTTGGCAAGCTTGGCAGCGGTAGCCGGGGGCGCCGCTTGCTGGGCCTGGGCCGCGGCGACGAAGACCGCGCACAGCAGGGAAGAGAGCAACTGCGGGGAACGCCGATAAGGGTTCACGATGCCTCCTGGTCTGTGAAGAGGGAATCGGGAGCCGCCGGCAACGCGTCGCCACGCTGAGGCCGCAAGCGGGCGAGACCTCCCTCGGTCTCCATGGTGCGCGTTCACTCTTCCGGCAGTCCGAGCGCTTCGAAGATCGACTCGAGCTGCGGGCTCATCGGCAGCGCGAGGTTCTCGCCCGTCGGGACGCGCCGCTGAAACCAGCGGCGATAGATCCAGCGGAGCTCCCGGCTCTCGGCGAGTTGCCGGAAGGTGCGCTCGACCACGCCCGCGAACTGCGGATCGTTCCGCCGGAACATGATCCCGTACGGGTCGTACGACAGGTATTCGCCGACCACGATGTACTCCCGCTCGGACTTCGTGCGCGCGATCCAGCCGTACAGGAGCACGTCGTCGGTCGCGAACGCGTCGGCCTGCTTCCCGGTGAAGACGCTTGAACGACTCGTCGTGGTCCTTCGCGGTGACCAGCTTGATTCCGAGCTTCTGCTTCTCGTTGAAAGCCTTCAGCGCCTGCTCGTTGGTCGTGCCGGCCGTCACCACCACGGTCTTGTCGCGCAGATCGCGATGCGAGCGGATCCGGTCGGCCCGGCGCACAAGGAGCTTCGTCCCGCTCACGAACATGATCGGCGAGAACGCAACCTCCTTCTGGCGCGCGGTGTTGTTGGTCGTCGACCCGCACTCGAGGTCCACTTCGCCCGAGACCACCGCCGGGATCCGCGTCTCGGGCGTCACCGGGCGGTAGCGGACCTCGAGCAGCTTGCCGTCGAGCTCGACGGCGGCCTCGTCCACGATCGCCTGGCACAGCTCGATCGAGTAGCCGAGCGGCGTCTTGCCCGGACCGAGATAGGAGAACGGGAACGAGTTCTCCCGGTAGCCGATCGTGACGACGCCGGAGTCGCGGATCTTCTTCAGCGTGCCGGTGAGCTTTCCTGCGTCCGCATCCAGACGCTCCTGCCCGACGGCCGGGAGCGCGAGCGCGAGCGCGACGAGCGCCGCGCCCAACTTGCTGAACGAGCGTTTCGACATGGCAGCCTCCTCATGGCGAGGATGCCGCCGCACCGGCATGCGCCCGGCGCGGCGGCTCGAGTCTCGAACCTCAGGCGGTCGCGGGCTGCAGGCCCGGTCGTTCCTCGTCCGCGGTCGGCGGCTTCAGCTCGCCCTCCCACTTCGCGACGACCGCGGTCGCGAGGCTGTTGCCGATGACGTTGGTCGCCGAGCGCCCCATGTCGAGGAACTGGTCGATGCCCATGATCAGCAGCAGCCCGGCCTCGGGAATGTTGAACGTGGCGAGCGTCGCGGCGATCACGACGAGCGACGCGCGCGGCACGCCGGCCATGCCCTTGCTCGTCACCATCAGGATCAGCAGCATCGTGATCTGCTGCGCCGAGCGTCAGTTCGATGCCGTAGGCCTGCGCGATGAACAGCACGGCGAACGTGCAGTACATCATCGAGCCGTCGAGGTTGAAGGAGTAGCCGAGCGGCAGCACGAAGCTCGAGATCTTGTTGCTTGACGCCGAACGTTCCGAGCTGCTCCAGCGTCTTCGGGTAGGCCGCCTCGCTCGAGCGCGGTGCTGAACGCGAGCAGCGAGCGGCTCCTTGATCAGGCCGAGCAGCCTGAAGACGCGCGGCGCCGAGGAAGAGAAAGCCCGCGAACCCGAGGAGGACCCACAGGATGACCAGCCCGAAATAGAACTCGCCCATGAACGTCGCCGTAGGTCACGAGGATGCCCAGGCCCTGCGTCGTGACGATCGGAGGCCATCGCCGCGAACACCGCGACCGGGGCGAACATCATCACGTAGCCGGTGATCTTCAGCATGATGTGCGACCAGGTCCTCGACCCACGCGACGATCGTCTTGGCCTTCTCGCCCGAGGCTCGCCGCGGCAACGCCGAAGAAGATCGAGAACACGACGATCTGCAGGATCTCGTTCGTGGCCATCGCCTCGATGACGCTCCTCGGCACCAGGTGCGTGACGAACTCCTTGAGCGAGAGCGATCGCCGTCTTGAGGTTGGTCGACGCGCCCGCGTCCGGCAGCGGCAGGTTGAGGCCCACGCCCGGCTGCAGGATGTTGACCAGCACCAGGCCGAGCAGCAGCGACACCAGCGACGCGCTGAGGAACCAGCCGATCGTCTTGCAGGCCGATGCGGCCGACCGACTTGGTGTCGCCCAGGTGGGCGATGCCGACGACCAGCGTCGAGAACACGAGCGGCGCGATGATCATCTTGATCAGCCGCAGGAAGATGTCGGTGAAGAGCGAGATGTAGCCGGCGACGGTCTTCGCCGCCTTGGCGTCCGGGATCATCTGGTTGCACATGTAGCCGACGATGATGCCGGCGATCATGGCGATGAAGATCCACGTCGTGAGCTTCTGCGATCGCATGGGACCCTCCTATTGGTCGAGGCAGGTTTGGTGTTGTTCGGCGCGGGCGGAGGCCCGCCGCGCGAAACCCGGGCGCCCTACGGTGGCGGGCGGGCGTGCTCGATCGCCGCTAGAAGGACGGCGGAGAACATGCGGCTGATGAGCTCGCACTCTTCGTTCCCGATGTTGCAGAAGCGATGCGGCAGGCGGCTGTCGCAGCGTCGCCAGGGCCGTCCACACGGCACTGGTGGCCGACAGTTACCTCGGCATGATCCGTCGCCACGATACGCCGTTCCTCGGCCGCGTGCTGGTGCATGCCCTCCCTCGTCTGTCCCTCACCCGGGAGCTCGTGATGGGACCCGCAGGTTCGGGCGGCACGATCTGCACCGACCCGCCGGAATGACGACCAGGCTGTGCTGAGCCAGTGCGGCTCGTTCGAGTGCAACAGGATCAGTCCGCCGGGGCGAGCGCACGCCGCCCGGAGCGCATCCGATGCCGCGCACGCGTCGTATACCTTTGCCCGTTGGCCCGCGCACTGCGGAAACTACTTAGTCACGCCGCGCGCCTAGGCATCCCCCGCGCAATTCGTCACGCGCGCCACGCATGCCGACATCCGTGCAAACCACATTCCCGTAATTGCGGATGTGTGGCCGCGACGAATGCCCAAGATGGCGCAAGCCGCGGACCCGCAGAGGTGAAGAGTGAGTCATCGAATGATCAACTTTATCGACACTGAAAGGAGCAGCACCATGAACCGCATCGTTATCGCTCTCGTGACCCTGATCGGCTTCAGCGGCGTCGCCTTCGCCGAGCCGACCCTCAATCTCGGCGGCGAAACCGGCCGCGCGTCGTTCTCGAATGTCGAAGCGACGAGCTACATCGCGTCGCAGGTGCGACGGCGACGACCGCTACCAGGTCTTCAATCCGTAAGCACACGGCAGTTGCAGTACCGGGGCGGCCGGCGGTGATGACTCACCGTCGGCCGCGCCGTCGTTCCGGACTCACGGCGCCGCCCTGAAGCCGAGACGCAGGGAGATGCGCGCCGCATTCGTCCGGACCGCGTTTGCGATCTTGCCCTCCCATGCCGCGTCGAACCCGCCCCCGTACCCGAGCGCCACGAGCGCGAGCACCATCGTCCCGTTGTAGTCGAACGCCGGCGCCGCGACGCCGTTGATCCCCGGAATCAGATCGCCGACTGCGCGCGCCACCCCGTGCCGGCGCGTCTGGTCGATGATCTTCCCGACCTCCTCCAGCGTTCTCGGCTCGAGCCCGGCGCGCGCGTTGGCGGCGAGCTCCTCGCGCAGGAGCTTGGCGGTCGTCTCGCGCGGCAGATAGGCAAGGAAGGCCCGCCCGGTGGCTGAGCGCGTCAGCGGCATGACCGAGCCGGTGCGCAAGGATGCGGAGATCGGCGTATCGGAGCCGAGCCACCGCACGATCGTCGCCCCTTGATTGCCCCACACCGCCAGCGCGACAGTCTGGCCAGTCGCTTCGCCGAGCTCGGCGAGCATCGGCTCGGCCGCCTTGAGCGGCTCGAGCCGCGCGAGCCCGGCGAGCCCGAGCTCGAGCGCGAACGGCCCGAGGTCGTAGCGTCCCGACACCGGCTCCTGGGCAACGAGCCCCATCCGGCTGAAGCTCACGAGATAGCGATGTGCCTTCGCCGGCGGCATGCCGGCCTCGGCCGCAAGGTCGCGCAGCATCACCGGCTGCCGCGCATTGGCGAGCGCCTGCAGCAGCCGCGCGCCGACCTCGATCGACTGGACCCCCTGCTGGGTCTTCCGGCGGCTCATCCGGGGCCGAAGCATAAAGGTTTGACAACCGCCGTGAGTTTAATTACGATTAGCATAATGAATTGCTTTAATCGTAACTCAACGCGGGCAGTTAGCGCAAGCGACACGCGCCGCCGCCGGGATAAGGCCACAACGCCGTCAGCCACTAGGAGCCCTCATGCCCCACATCCGCCGTTTCGCCCTCGCTTCAGCAACCGCCTTCGCGGCGGCAGTCGCCGCGCCCGCCGCCATTGCTCAAAGCTTTCCCTCGAAGCCCGTGCGCCTCGTCGTGCCGTTCGCGGCCGGCGGCGGCACCGACTTCTTCGCGCGCACGGTCGGCGGAAAGATGTCCGAGGCGCTCGGCCAGCAGATCGTGGTCGAGAACCGCCCTGGCGCTTCGTCGATCATCGCTGCCGAGCTCGCCGCGAAGGCCCCGCCCGACGGCTACACCATGCTGCTCGGCGATACCACCACCTACGCGGTGAATCCGAGCCTCTTCCGGAAGCTGCCGTACGACCCGCAGAAGGATTTCGCGCCGGTGTCGCTGACCGCGCGGTTCGTGATGACCCTCGCAGTCAACCCCGCGGTGGTGAGCGCCGGCACGGTGGTGGAGCTCGTCGACGCGGCGAAGAAGCAGCCGGGCAAGATCGATTACGCCACGCCCGGCCCGGGCACGCCTCACCATCTGGCAATGGAGCTCTTCCAGCAGCGCACCGGCACGAAGCTGACCCAGGTGCCGTACAAGGGCGCAGCGCCCGCCGTACAGGACATGCTCGGCGGCCAGATCGGGCTGATGTTCCTCGACCTGCCGAGCGCGACCCCGCATCTGAAGAGCGGCAAGATCAAGGTCATCGCGACGGCGACGCCCAGCCCGGTCGCCGTGCTGCCGGGCGTGCCCACGATCGCCGCCTCCGGCGTGCCGGGGTTCGAGGCGTGGGCCTGGCAGGGCTTCGTGGTCCCCGCGGGAACGCCGCCGGAGGCGGTCGCCAGGCTCCACGACGCGTATGTCAAAGCCGTCAACGACCCCGGCGTACGCGCGAAGCTCGTCGAGGCCGGCATCGAGCCGCTGCAGAGCTCGCCCGCCGAGATGGCGAGCTATATGAAGGCCGAGCGCGAGAAGTGGGCGCAGGTCATCAAGGCCGGCAACATCACAGTCGAATAGCGCGCGGAGGAGAGCAAACCATGAACACTGCCCCAAAGACCTTCGCCTCCCAGGGCGATCTTGCCGCGAAGAAGGTGAGCTTCACCCGCCTCTCGAAGAACGCCTACGCGTTCACCGCTGAGGGGGATCCCAACTCCGGCGTCATCATCGGTGACGACGGAGTGATGGTCATCGACACCCAGGCGACGCCGAAGATGGCGAAAGCGGTGATCCGCCACATCAGGCGAGTTACGTCCAAGCCGATCAAGTACGTGGTTCTCACTCACTATCACGCGGTGCGCGTGCTCGGAGCCGCCGCGTATGGCGCGCAGGCGATCATCGCGAGTGAGGCCACGCTCGGCATGATCCGCGAGCGGGGTGCCGAGGATATGGCGAGCGAGATCGGACGCTTTCCGCGCCTCTTCCGCGGTGCGCGCTCGATTCCGGGCCTCACCTGGCCGACCATCGTCTTCAAGGACGAGCTGAAGCTCGCGCTGGGCAAGCTCGAGGTTCGAATCACCCATGCCGGGCGCGGCCACACTGCCGGCGACACGATCGTCTGGATCCCGTCGCAGAAAGTGCTCTTCTCCGGCGACCTGGTGGAATACGAAGCCGGGATCTATGCCGGCGACGCGCATCTCGCCGACTGGCCGCAGACGCTCGACGCCCTGCGCGCGCTGAAGCCCGCGAAGCTCGTGCCGGGACGCGGCCCGGCGCTCACGACGCCGCGGCAGTGCGAAAAGGCGATCCGGTACACGCAGGACTTCGTGAAGGCCCTGCTCGCCACCGCGACGCGCGGTGTCAATGCCGGCAAGTCGCTGAAGGAGGTCTACGCCGACGCGCGCAAGCGCATGGACCCCGTCTATGCCCGCTATCCGATCTACGAGCACTGCATGCCGTTCGACGTTGCCCGCGCGTACGACGAAGCGAAGGGCCTCGACCACCCGCGCATCTGGACCGCGCAGCGCGACCGCGAGCTGTGGCGCGCCCTCGCGGGTTGAGGAGCACCGCGATGACCATCGACTATCAGCGCCTCGCTTTCGACTACCGCCCCTCGCAGGACGAGAGCGCCGACCGAGCACCGCATCGTCCCGTCGTCGTCGTCGGCGCGGGGCCGGTGGGCCTCGCGGCGGCGATCGATCTCGCCCAAAGCGGTGTCCCGGTCGTATTGCTCGACGACGACAACACGCTCTCGGCCGGCTCGCGCGCAATCTGTTTCGCCAAGCGCACGCTCGAGATCTTCGACCGCCTCGGCTGCGGCGACCGAATGGTCGAGACTGGTGTGTCCTGGAATGTCGGCAAGGTGTTCTTCCGCGACGAGCTCGTGTACCAGTTCAACCTGCTGCCCGAGGCGGGACACAAGCGGCCGGCGTTCATCAACCTGCAGCAGTACTACGTCGAGGGCTACCTTGTCGAGCGCGCCGCAACGCTCCCGAACCTGGACCTGCGTTGGAGGAACAAGGTCGTCGGTCTCGAGCAGGACGCGCGCGGCGTCACGCTGGTGGTCGAGACCCCGGCGGGGCAGTACCGCTTGCGGGCCGACTATGTCGTCGCTGCCGACGGCGCGCGCTCGCCGCTACGCAACCTCCTCGGGCTCGAAAGCAAGGGCCAGGTCTTCCGCGACCGCTTCCTCATCGCCGACGTGGTGATGAAGGCCGAGTTCCCGACCGAGCGCTGGTTCTGGTTCGATCCGCCGTTCCACCGCAACCAGTCGGTGTTGCTGCACAAGCAGCCGGACAACGTCTGGCGGGTGGACTTCCAGCTCGGCTGGGACGCCGACCCGGTCGAGGAGCGCAAGCCCGAGCGTGTCATTCCGCGCCTCAAAGCGCTGCTCGGGAAGGACGTCGAGTTCGACCTCGCGTGGGTGAGCGTCTACACGTTCGCGTGCCTGCGGATGGACCGGTTCCGGCACGGCCGGGTGCTTTTCACCGGCGACGCGGCGCACGGTGTCTCGCCGTTCGGCGCGCGCGGTGCGAACTCCGGCGTCCAGGACGCGGAGAACCTGGCGTGGAAGCTCGACGCTCGTCCTCGAGCGGAAGGCCCCGGAGGCGCTGCTCGACAGCTACGACGCGGAGCGCGTGTACGCCGCCGACGAGAATATCCTCAATTCGACGCGCTCGACCGACTTCATCACGCCGAAGAGCGGGGTAAGCCGCACGTTCCGCGACGCCGTGCTCGCGCTCGCCAAAGAGGCGCCGTTCGCCCGCCGCCTGGTGAACAGTGGCCGGCTGTCGGTGCCCGCCGTCCTTGCCGAGTCCCCGCTAAACACGCCCGACCGCGACGCGTTCGCGGGGAGCATGGTGCCGGGTGCCCCGGCGCTCGACGCACCGGTCCGGAGCCGCGGCCACGAGGCGTGGCTGCTCGACGCGCTGCAAGGCGGGTTCGTCGCCCTGTACTACGCGGACGAGGCGCTGGGCGACCGCGCAGCCGCGGAGCTCGCCGCGCTCGCCGACGGACCGATTCCGGTCCGGCCGCTCGTCGTGGCGCGACGCGGGACCGACCCCGGGGCGGACCGGCCGGGAGTCACGACGCTGGAAGACGCGCAGGGCCTGGTCGCGCAGCGCTATGATCTGCGTCCCGGCACCGCGTATCTCTTCCGTCCCGACCAGCACGTCGCCGCGCGCTGGCGTGAGCTGGCGCGAGAGCGTGTCCGGGCCGCCGTCGACCGCGCCACCTGCAACGCCTGACGGAGCCGACCATGACCACGCGTCTGATCCTCGAGCCCAACATCCCGACCCCGGACGACTTCTACCAGGCACTGATCGACACCCATCGGGATCTCGACGACGAGGCGAGCCAGATGGTGAATGCAAAGCTCGTCCTCCTCCTTGCGAACCACGTCGGCGACCTCGGGGTGCTGCGCGAGGCGTTCGCGCTGGCGCGCGCCGGCGTGACAGCGGAGGCCTCGACCGCGCCCGACGAGCGCTGACTTCCCACAACGGAGACATCATGACGACTGCGACTACCGCCAAGAGGACGACCGGCCAGCCGGCTTCGCGGACGGCCCAAGCCGAGGCGCGCTATCAGTCCGGCTTCGCGAACGAGTTCGCGACCGAAGCGCTGCCGGGGGCACTGCCGGCCGGCCAGAACTCGCCCCAGCGCTGCCCCTACGGCCTCTACGCCGAGCAGATCTCGGGGACCGCCTTCACCGCACCGCGCCACGCGAACCGGCGCACCTGGTTCTACCGCATCCGCCCGGGCGTGCACCACAAGCCCTTCAAGCGTCTCGACGATGGTCTCCTGACGAACGACTTCGGGCAGGCCGTCGCGACGCCCAACCAGCTGCGCTGGGATCCGCTGCCGATCCCGACCAAGCCCACCGATTTCGTCCAGGGGCTGGTGACGATGGGCGGCAACGGCGCTCCGGAAGCGCAGGGCGGCTGCGGCATCCATATCTATGCCGCCAATCGCTCGATGACCGATCGGTTCTTCTCCAACGCCGACGGGGAGCTACTGATCGTCCCGCAGCAGGGACGACTTCGGCTCGCGACCGAGATGGGACTCCTCGACGTCGAGCCGCAGGAGATCGCGGTCGTCCCGCGTGGTGTCCGGTTCCAAGTCGAGTTGCCCGACGGCGCCGCACGCGGCTATGTCTGCGAGAACTTCGGCGCTCCGTTCAAGCTCCCCGATCTCGGGGTCATCGGCTCGAACGGCCTCGCCAACCCGCGGGACTTCCAGACACCGGTCGCCTGGTACGAGGACCGGCGAGGAAAGTTCGAGCTGGTCAACAAGTTCATGGGCAACCTCTGGTCTGCCGAGCTCGACCACTCACCGCTCGACGTCGTCGCCTGGCACGGGAACTACGCGCCGTACAAGTACGATCTGCGCCGCTTCAACACGATCGGTTCGACGAGCTACGATCACCCCGACCCGTCGATCTTTCTCGTGCTGCAGTCGCCGTCCGACACACCTGGCGTGGACATGATCGACTTCGTGATCTTCCCGCCGCGCTGGCTGGTGATGGAGCACACCTTCCGGCCGCCGTGGTTCCATCGCAACGTCGCCAGCGAGTTCATGGGCCTCGTGCACGGCGCTTACGACGCGAAGGCGGAAGGGTTCGTGCCGGGGGGCGCGTCGCTCCACAACTGCATGACCGGTCACGGCCCCGACGCGGAGACCTTCGAGAAGGCCTCGACCCGCGACCTCTCGAACCCCGACCGGATCGCCGAGACGATGGCGTTCATGTTCGAGACTCGGCTCGTGATCCGCCCGACGCGGTTCGCGCTCGAGGCCTCGCAGCTTCAGCACGAGTACTACACGTGCTGGCAGGGGCTCGCCAAACACTTCGACCCTTCCAGAGCCTGAAACGGACGCCTTGCCAGGAGCAGCGATGGACGCAATCAACGAAACCCACGACCCGGCGTTGAAGAGCTGGGTGGAGTCGGCTGCCGGCAGCGACTTCCCCATCCAGAACCTGCCGTTCGGAGTCTTCCGGCGCAAGGGGACGAATGAGCCCTTCCGCGGCGGCGTCGCGATCGGTGATCAGATCCTCGACCTCGGCGCCGCGCACAAGGTCGGCGCGTTCTCCGGGGAGGCGGCGGCCGCGGCAGCCAGCGCTGCCAGCCCGGCGCTGAATGCCTTTATGGCGATGGGTCCGGGCGCCTGGTCCGCGCTGCGGCACGCGCTGTCGCGCGCGCTGCGCGAGCGCTCGACGGCCGAGGACAAGCTCCGCGCAGGCCTCGTGCCGCAGGCCCAGGCCGAGCACGCGGTGCCGGCGGAGATTGGCGACTACACCGACTTCTTCACTTCGATTCATCACGCGACAAACGTGGGCAAGCTCTTCCGCCCCGACAACCCGCTGCTGCCGAACTACAAGTGGGTGCCGATCGGCTATCACGGCCGCGGTTCTTCGATCGGCGTAAGCGGCCAGAGCTTTCCCCGCCCACAGGGCCAGCAGATGCCGCCCGGCGCCGAGCGCCCCGTGTTCGGTCCGACCAAGCGGCTCGACTACGAGCTCGAGATGGGGATCTACGTCGGCGTCGGCAACGCGCTCGGACGCCCGATTCCGATCGCCGAAGCCGAGAGCCACGTCTTCGGCCTTGGCCTGCTGAACGACTGGTCCGCGCGCGATATCCAGGCGTGGGAATACCAGCCGCTCGGGCCGTTCCTCGCCAAGAGCTTCGCGACCACCGTGTCGCCGTGGATCGTCACGCTCGACGCGCTCGCCCCCTACCGCGTCGAGTGGACGCGGCCCGCCGCGGACCCGCAGCCCCTGCCCTATCTCGACTCGACCGAGACGCGCGCGCGCGGCGCCTTCGACGTCCGGATCGAGACCTGGCTCGAGACCCCGCAGATGCGCAGCTCCGGCGCAGGTCCGGCACGACTCTCGCAATCGAGCATGAAGCACTCATACTGGACGCTCGGGCAGATGGTCGCGCACCACACGGTGAACGGCTGCAATCTCCAGTCCGGCGATCTCTTCGGCAGCGGCACGCTGTCGGGTCCGACCGCCGGCGAGGAAGGTTCGCTCCTCGAGCTCTCGGTCGGCGGCAAGCAGCCGGTCGCGCTGGGCAACGGCGAGACCCGCGCCTTCCTCGAGGACGGCGACTGCGTGATCCTGCGCGCGTGGTGCGAGCGCAACGGCTACGCGCGCATCGGCTTCGGCGACTGCCGCGGGATGGTGCTGCCCGCGCGCTGATTCCGACACCGGGAGCGACCGACTCCCGGGTTTGCCATCCGCTTCCCTACCCGGAGGTTTCATGCTCTCGTTCGTCCGCAATCTCGTCGGCATCGTCGCACTCGCAGTCGCCGCCGCCGCCGTCGCCCAGCCGTACCCCGCGAAGCCGATCAGGCTGATCGTCCCGTACCCGCCCGGCGGCGGGACCGATTTCTTCGCCCGCACCGTCGGCGCGAAGATGTCGGAGAACCTCGGGCAGCAGCTCATCATCGAGAACCGCCCCGGCGCCGCGACGATCATCGGCGCGGAAGCCGCGGCGAAGTCGGCGCCCGACGGCTACACGGTGCTCCTCGGCGACACCGCGACCTATGCCGTCAACCCGACGCTGTACCGGAAGCTGCCCTACGACCCGGTGAAGGACTTCGCCCCGATCAGCCTCACCGGCCGCTTCGCGCTCCTCCTCGTCGTCAACCCGGCCGCACTCGACGCCGGCTCGATGAAGGCGCTCCTCGAGCTCGCGAAGAAATCGCCCGGCAGGATCGACTATGCCTCGCCCGGCCCGGGCAGCCCCCACCATCTCGCGATGGAGATGTTCAAGCAGCGCACCGGCACGAACCTCGCGCACGTGCCTTACAAGGGCGCCGGCCCCGCTGTGCAAGACCTGCTCGGCGGCCGCGTACCGGTGATGTTCCTCGACGTCGCCACGGCCGCGCCGCAGATCAAGGGCGGGAAGCTTAAGGCGCTCGCCGTCGCCTCGGACAAGCGCATTGCCGCGATGCCCGACGTGCCGACCATCGCGGAGCTCGGCGTGCCCGGCTTCGAGGCATGGGCGTGGCAGGGGCTCGCGGCACCGGCGAAGACGCCGGCCGAGGTCGTCGCGAAGCTCAACGCCGCGTTCACGAAAGCGATCAACGATCCGGCCGTGAAGCAAAAGATCGTCGACGCCGGCATCGACCCGCTGCAGGGCTCGCCGCAGCAGTTCGCGGATTACGTCAAGAGCGAGACCGCGAAGTGGGCGAAGGTGATCAAGGACGGGAACATCACCGTCGAGTGAGTTCGGTGCCGGGCCGCGGGGTACAATTCCCGGTTTTTCGCGGCGCACCCGGATGAAGCTCGGCTCCCTCAAGAACGATACGCGCGACGGCGCGCTCTGCGTCGTCGCGCGCGACCTCGAAACAGCGACCGTTGCCTACGACGTCGCGCCGACGCTCCAGGCTGCGCTCGACGACTGGGACTTCTGCGCGCCGCGGCTCGAGGCGCTCTACGAGCAGGCGAACACCGCGCCGCAGGGCTCGCGCTGGTTCGAGGTCGACTTCGCGAAGTTCGCCGCGCCGCTCCCGCGCGCCTACCAGTGGGCAGACGCCTCGGCATACCTGAGCCACGTCGAGCGGTTGCGCCAGGCGCGCGCTGCGGAGAGCGGGGGAAGGGAAGGGGATCCCCGCCTCCACGCGGAGACCAAGGAGTTGCGCGAAGAGCCGCTGATGTACCAGGGCGCCTCGGACTCGTTCCTCGGTTCGCGCGACGACATCGCCGTCGAGCGCGAGGACTGGGACATCGACCTCGAGGGGGAGCTCGCGGTGGTCCTCGGCGACGTCCCGATGGGTGTGAAGCGCGAGAAGTCGGGCGACTGCATCCGCCTTCTCATGCTCGCGAACGACGTGAGCCTGCGCAGCCTCGTACCGGCCGAGATCGCCAAGGGGTTCGGCTTCCTCCAGTCGAAGACCTGGACCGCGTTCTCGCCGGTCGCGGTCACGCCCGACGAGCTCGGCGCGGCGTGGGACGGGAGGAGAGTCCATCTCCCCCTCGTCGTACACGTCAACGACAAGCTGCTCGGCCGCCCCGATGCGGGCGTGGACATGGCCTTCGATTTCCCCCGACTTGTCGCCCATGCAGCACGGACGCGGCCGCTCGCGGCGGGGACAATCATCGGTTCCGGCACGGTCTCCAACAAGGACGCCAAGGTCGGCGTCTGCTGCATCGCCGAGGCGCGCGCGCTCGAACGGGTCCACGCGAGTGCGCCGCAGACGCCCTACCTCAAGTTCGGGGATCTGATCGAGATCGAAATGCGGGACGCCGAGGGCCGTTCGATCTTCGGCGCGATCGAGCAGCGGGTGACCCATCACGAGCAGCGCTGAGATTGCGGCACCGCCGCTGCGCCTGATCGGTCACCCCTCGCGACCGCCCGGAGGCGCGGTCATCGCCTTCGTCGCCGCGCTCTTCTCGCTGCTCGCGATTTCGAGCGACCTTTATCTCCCGGCCCTGCCGTCCATCCGGCGCGACCTGGGCGCGAGCGACGCGCAGGCTCAGCTCACGCTCTCGGCGCTGATCATCGGGTTCGCGCTGGCGCAGCTCGCCTACGGCCCGCTCTCCGACCGCTTCGGCCGGCGTCCCGCACTCCTCACCGGACTCGCGATCTTCGTTCTCGCGTCGGTGTGGGCGATGTTCGCGCCGACGATCGAGGCCCTCGTCGCGGCCCGTCTGCTCCAAGGGGTCGGCGCGTGCAGCGCGACGGTGATGGGCCGCGCGATCGTGCGCGATGTCTTCGACCCGGTGCGCGGGGCGCGCGCGCTCGCGCAGATCTTCCTCCTGCTCGGTATCGCGCCGATGTTCGGACCGCTCGCCGGCGGCTATCTCACGCTCTGGTTCGGCTGGCGGGCGACCTTCGCCGTGCTGCTCGTCACGGGCGTCGTGCTCTGGCTCGCGAGCTGGCGCCTGCTCGCCGAGACCAACCGGCATCCCGACCCGACGGCGACCGATCTCGCGATGCTCGCGGCGAACGCCCGCCGGATCGTGACGGACGGCACCTTCGTCGGCTACGCCGCCTGCTTCACCTTCACCTACTGCGGCCTCTTCGCGTTCCTGTCGGCCTCGGCGTTCGTGCTGATCGAGGTGCTGGGCGTGGCGCCCGAGCGCTACGGGCTCTGGTTCATGCTCGGCGTCGTGGGCAACATGAGCGGCGCATACATATGCTCGCGGCTCACCCATCACCTGTCGCTCGCGCGGCTGCTCGCGATCGGCGCCACGGTCACCGCGACCGGCGGCCTCGCGATGCTTGCGCTCGCGCTCGGCGGCGTCGCGCATCCGCTCGCGATCATCGCGCCGATCGCCGCCTACCTCTTCGGCCACGCGTTCACCTCGCCGGTGTGCATGGCCGCCGCGGTGGGTCCGTTCCCGAAGATGGCCGGACTCGCGTCGGCGCTGCTCGGCTTCATCCAGCTCGCAACCGGCGCGGTGTTCGGACAGATTCTCGTGCGTCTGCACGACGGCACGACGCGGCCGCTCGCGGCCGGCGTAGCGCTCGGCGGCTGCGGCGTCCTCGTGGCGTATCTCCTGCTCGTGCGGGGACGGCGGTAAGATCGCCCGCGATGCTCGATCTCGACGAAATCGCCGGTTCACCGCTCTTCATCGCCGGTGCCGTCTTCGGACTGATCGGTCTGCTGCAGATCGCAGCGGGCTTCATCGTGCTATTCCGGCGCCAGCCGGTTGGCTTTCTCGTCCGCATCCTGATCGGATTGGCGGTGACCGCCGTAGGCGCGCTCGCGACGACCGTCGCGGTAGGCATTCACGGCTACCAGGCGTTCACGCGCGAGACGGTGGCGGCGAGGATTTCGGTCACGCCCAGCGGGCCGCAGCGGTTCGACGCCCGGGTGAAGTTTGCCGACGGCCGCGAGGCCGGTTTCGTGATCGCCGGCGACGAGCTGTACGTGGATGCGCACATACTCAAGTGGAAGCCGCTCGCCAACCTGCTCGGGTTGCACACCGCCTATGAGCTCGACCGGATCGCGGGCCGCTACCGTTCGGTGGAGCAGGAACGGAAGGCGATCCGCACGGTGTACCCGCTTGCCGTACCGAAGGTGCTTGACCTCTTCGACCTGCGCGGGAAGTACGCCTGGCTCGCGCGGCTCGTCGACGCGGAATACGGCTCGGCGAGCTTCGTGCCGGTGACGCGGCCGGCGGAGCTGGAGGTGCGGGTATCCACGACCGGCCTCCTGATCCGCGAGGCCGCGGAAAAAGACTGAGGATTCAACGGCGAGCGGGTAGAGGGCCCCACCCGAGTCGTCGTCCGCGATCGCTGCGGTCTTCGCGATCCATGGCCCGGATCGTCATTGGCGCTTGCCGACATGGGCAAGCGCGAGTTTCTCGCTCCCTGCCTCGATCACCGCGCCGTCGCGCAACGGCTGCCAGCCCTCGCCGATCGGTTTGCCGTCGACGCGCGGCGGCTTGCCGCTCACGCGCGCGATCGCGAACCCTTCCGGCCGCCGGAACACCGCCGCCGATTCCCTGCCGCGCTCGCCGATCGCCGTGAGCGGACGGTCGAGCGCGATCGTGCCGCCCGCGCGCGGACCGGCAACGCCGCGCAGCACCGCTACCGGCAGCTCGACCTCCACCGTGCGCGCATTGGCCACCGGCCCCTTGCCGCCTGTGGGGGCCAGGTTGCCTTCGGTACCGTGGGTGAAGATCATCGTGCGGTCGCCGTCGGCGGACACCACGCTCTTGTGGTCCACGTACTTCAGCGCGAAACCGAGGATGTCGATCGTATCGCCGTGACGAAGCAGATGCCGCGTCACCCGCGTGCCGTTAACGGACGTGCCGTTCGCGCTCTCGAGGTCGAGGAGGATATGGTCCACGCCCATCACCTCGATCGACGCGTGCTGCTTGCTGACCGCAGCGTCCTCGAGCCGGATGTCGACACCCTCCGCGCGCCCGACCACGAGCCGCCTGTCCTCGATGAACCAGGAGCCGAGGGTCGTGCCGCCCCGGGTCACCATCAGCTTCGCCACCGGACCTAGCCTCCCATCTTCGACTTGAGCCAGCCGAACAGGCCGTGGGGCTCGGGCTCGGCATCCTTCGCGGGCTGCGGCTCGATGCGCTTCTTCGCCCGCACGAGGATCACGGAGATGTTGTCGCGCCCGCCGCGGTCGTTCGCCATCGCGATCAGCGTCGCCGCCGCAAGCTCAAGGTTCGGCTCGAGCACTTCGAGCGCATTGGCGAGGTCGGCGTCGTCGATGAGGTCATGCAGGCCATCGGTGCAGAGCAGGAGCACGTCGCCGACGACCACCTCGTGCTCGCCGAGGTCGGGCGCGACCTGCTCTTCCGCGCCGAGCACCCGGGTCACGAGATGGCGGCTCTTCGACTGTCGCGCCTCGTCGCTCGTCATCTGGCCGGCGGCAAGCTGCGCCTGGACGAACGAGTGGTCAGTCGTGAGGCGCTCGAGGCGCCCGCCGCGCCAGCGGTAGACGCGCGAGTCGCCGACGTGCGCGATGCAGACGCGGTCGCCGCGGTACCACGCGGCGGCGAGCGTCGTGCCCATGCCGGCGAGCGCCGGGTCGCTGCGCGCACGATCGCGGATCGTGCGGTTCGCGGCGGCGAACGCGGCGTGCGCGGCGGCGCGGGGAGCGATGTGCTGCGCCGTCGCGAGCTGGCCGACCAGAGTCTGGGTCGCGAGCGCGGCGGCGAGGTCGGCGCCCTTCGCCGCCGCCATGCCATCGGCGAGCGCGACGAACCCTCGAACGGCGTCGCTCGCGAGGCTGTCCTCGTTGAACTTGCGGACCCGGCCGATATCGGTCCGGGCGGCGACCTCTAGCTCGTAGCGCAGCAGCACGGCCGGCGGGCGTCGTATGACGTTGACATAGAACGAGTTTTTCTGCCGGTGGCGTGCGCCGATGTCACGCGCCCCGCCCCGGGCCTCCGTAATGGTAGGCCACCGGCGCCCGGGGAGAAAAGAAATAGTTTGGATTCCAGCGCTTACGTTTACACGGTTCAGGCGCTTTCTTTGCAAGAATAGCGCCTGGACCCGCGGCCCCGGCGCGAACAGCGATGGCGATCAATCGTCTCGGACGCTACGAGATCCTCGGCGAACTCGGCCGGGGGGCGATGGGCGTCGTCTATCGAGCCCGCGACCCGATCATCGATCGGGTGGTGGCGCTGAAGACGATCGATCTCGCGCTCACCGGAGCGGCGCTCGCGAGCTTCGAGGAGCGGTTCTTCCAGGAGGCGCGCTCGGCCGGTCGTCTCAACCACCCCAACATCGTCACCATCTACGACGCCGGCAAGGCGGACGGCGTCGCCTACATCGCGATGGAGTTCCTCGAGGGGACATCGCTCCGCGAGATCCTCGACGAGCACCCGCCGCTCTCCATCCCGCGCATCCTCGAGACCGTCGCGCAGGTGGCACGCGGTCTCGCGTACGCGCACGAGAACGGCGTCGTCCATCGCGACATCAAGCCCGCGAACATCATCGTGCTGCGCAATCGCCGGCCGAAGATCACCGATTTCGGCATTGCCCGGCTCGGGGAGGCTGACGGCGTCGGCAGCGAGCGCGCGGGGTCGCCGAAGTACATGTCGCCCGAGCAGATCCGAGGCGACGTGACCCTTGACGGACGCTCGGACGTGTTCTCGCTCGGGACGGTGCTCTACGAGATGCTCACCGGCAAGTCGCCTTTCGCCGCCGAGACGGTGACCGAGATCATGCAAGCTGTGCTCGAGCACACGCCGCCGGTGCCCAGCGTGGTCGACGCCCACGTGCCGCCGGAGCTCGACGGCGTCGTGATGCGGATGCTGGCCCAGCGCCCCGACGACCGCTATCCCAGCGCGCGGAGCCTCTTCCGCGAGCTGCGGCGCGTCGAGGAGAACTTCAGCGCGCGCGCCGAGCACGAGCCGGCTGGAGAGGCGCGGACCGAGCTCGACGCCCTCGCTCCGGCCGCGGAGTCGCGCCCCGTCGGCGACGGCGACAAGACGCTCGTCATCGGCGCCGGTCCGACGCGCCGCCGCCCCTGGCAGAGCGCGGTTGCGTTCGGCGTCGTCGCCACCGCCATCGCGGTAATGGCAATGATCCCGCTCCGTCTCCAGTACAACGACGCGATGGCGACGCGCGGTGCCACGGCGGAGCCGCTCCCCGTCGTCGCCGCTGCGGGTCAGCCGGGGCCGCCGGCGGTCGAGCCGATCGGGCCGCAGTTCTCACCCGAGCCTGCCGCAGCCACTGCACCGCCACCCGCGCCGGCAAAGAGGGCGGCTGCGCCTCGCCCGCCGCGCAAGGCCCCGGACCCGCCGCCGGTTGCCGTCGCGCTGCCGCTGCCGGCACCTCCGGTGGAGGTGGCGGCCGTCCCGCCGCCGCCACCTCCACTACCGCCGCAGACGGCGACACTCGTGCTCTCGATCTCGCCCTGGGGCGAGGTCTACGTCGACGGCAAGCGCCGCGGCGTCGCGTCCCCGGTCACCGCGCTGGAGCTGCCGGCCGGCAACCATCGCGTCGAGATCCGCAACGCCTCGCAGCCTTCGTTCCTCGCGAACGTCACGTTGCAGGCTGGCGGGACGCAGCGGATCGAGCACCGCTTCGAGTAGGCCCCCGCGCCCGATGCGCGGTTGAAGGCGGCGGCAGGCGCGGAGTACGCTCCGGGTGAATGGACACCCTCACCCACGCGCTGAGCGGGGCGTTGCTCGCGCGCGCGACCGCCCCCGACCCCGCGCGCGCCCGGATCAGCACTGCAGCGCGGATGGTCGCCGGCACGCTCGCCGCGGCCTTTCCCGACGTCGATTTCTTCCTCGCCTACATCTCGCCGGTTGCATACCTGACGGGGCATCGCGGCGTCACCCATTCGATTCTCCTGCTGCCGGCCTGGGCGTTCCTGCTCGGCTGGATCCTCTCGAAGATTGCAGCCCCTGGGACGACGACCTGGCGCGACTGGTTCGGCGTCTGCGCGCTCGGGCTCGGCGCGCACATCGTCGGCGATCTGATCACCTCGTTCGGCACGATGATCTACGCACCCGTTTCGGACGCGCGTGTCGCGTGGAGCACGACCTTCATCATCGACCTCTGGTTCAGCGGCATCATCGTTGCCGGTCTCGCGGCGTCCGCAATTCTCCGGAGTTCGCGCGTTCCCGCGATCGCCAGCCTCGCGGTGCTCGCCGGTTACGTGGGCGTGCAGGGATTCGCGCACTCGCGCGCGATCGATTTTGGCGTCGAGCACGCGCGGCGCGCGGGCCTGGCGGCGTCAGACGTGTCGGCGATCCCGCGGCCGGTGTCGCCCTTCAACTGGATGGTGGTGGTGACGGAGGGCGATCGCTACCACTACGCCAACGTCAACCTCGTGCGCGACGCGTCGCCCCTCGATAGCGGCGGTTTCATCTCGCGGCTCGACGCCGCGTACGCTCCGCTCGCGCAAGCGCGGTGGATCGCGGTGGAGAAGTACGGCGCCGTCCCGGCGGAACAGGAGCTCGCCACACGCGCGCTCGGCGATCCGAAGCTCGGATTCTTCCGCTGGTTCGCCGACTACCCGGTGCTCTACCGCATCGACCGCGGCAACCCTTCGACCTGCATATGGTTCCAGGACCTGCGGTTCGTCACGCCGGGACGCGACTCGAACATCTTCCGCTACGGCCTGTGCAGGGAAGAGGGCGCCGGGGACTGGCGCGCGTTTCGCCTCCTAGACGATGGTTCGCTCGAACCGGCGGGTTAAGGGATCAGGGCAAGCCCGCCGCCCGCAGGAAGTCGAAGTCGCACCCGTGCTCCGCCTGGAGCACGCTTTCGGCGTAGATTCGCGCATAACCGCGGGCCGGTACCGGTTTCGGCTTGAGCGCGGTGCGGCGCCGGGCGAGCTCGTCCTCCGGAACGACGACATCGATGGTGCGCTTCGCCACCGAAAGCCGGATCCGGTCGCCGCTCCGCACCAGCGCGAGCGGACCCCCGACGGCGCTCTCGGGCGAGACGTGCAGCACGACGGTGCCGTACGCCGTGCCGCTCATCCGCGCGTCGGACACGCGCAGCATGTCCTTCACGCCGCGCCTCGCGAGCTTGCCCGGGATCGGCAGGTAGCCCGCCTCGGGCATGCCGGCGCCGATCGGGCCGGCGTTCTGCAGCACAAGCACGTCGTCGGGCGTCACGTCCAGCGCCGGATCGTCGATGCGCGCGGCGAGATCCTCGAGGTCGGCAAACACCACCGCCCGCCCCTCGTACTCGAAGAGCTTCGAGTCGGCCGCTGCCTGCTTGAGGATCGCGCCGCCCGGCGCGAGGTTGCCGAAGAGCGCAACGAGACCGCCCTTCGCGCTGAAAGGCTCCGACCGGCTCCGCACCACCGCGCGATCCACCCAGGCGTCGCCCGGGCCGAGGCGCTCGCCCAGCGTCTCGCCGGTCACCGTCATGCAGTCGAGATGCAGCAGGTCCTTGAGCTCGCGCAGGACCGCGCCGAGGCCGCCCGCGGCGAAGAGGTCTTCCATGTAGTGCGCACCAACCGGCTTCAGGTCGACCAGCACCGGCGTCGTCTCCGACAGCTCGTTCAGCCGATCGAGGCTCAGCTTCACGCCCGCTCGGCCGGCGATCGCGGTCAGGTGGATGATCGCGTTGGTCGAGCCGCCGATCGCGAGCAGGATGCGCAGCGCGTTCTCGACGGAGCGCGCCGTTACGATGTCCGACGGCCGCAGCTTCGTCTGCGCCAGCCGGACGGCCTGCGCGCCCGAGGCCTCGGCCGCGCGCAGGCGGTCGGCGTGCACCGCCGGAATCGCGGCGCTGCCCGGCAGGCTCATTCCGAGCGCCTCGGCGATCGACGCCATCGTGCTTGCGGTGCCCATCACGGCGCAGGTGCCCGCGGTGGTCGCGAGGTTGCCCTCGATCCGCGAGATCTCCTCCGGGCTCACCTCGCCGCGCCGGTAGGCGGCCCAGAAGCGGCGGCAGTCGGTGCACGCGCCGAGCCGCTCTCCCCGGAAGCGCGCGGTCATCATCGGCCCGACGACGAGCTGGATCGCCGGCAGGTTCGCGCTCGTCGCGCCCATGAGCTGCGCCGGCACCGTCTTGTCGCAACCACCGACGAGCACCACCGCGTCCATCGGCTGGGCGCGGATCATCTCCTCGACGTCGATCGACATCAGGTTGCGGAACACGAGGCTGGTCGGGTTCAGGAACACCTCACCGAGCGAGATCGTCGGGAACTCGATCGGGAGTCCGCCGGATGCAAGCACGCCGCGTTTCACGGCTTCGACCAGCTCGGGCGTCGTGCGGTGGCAGTTGTTGAAGCCCGAGGCGCTCGTCGCGATGCCGATCACCGGCCGCGCGAGCATCGAGTCCGAGTAGCCCATCGACCGCGCGAACGAACGGCGCAAGTACCGCGCGAAATCGCGGTCGCCGTAGTTGGTGAGGCCGCGGTCAATGCCGATTGGCTCCGTCATCCCATTCTCCCGCGTGCACGTTCGCGCGACTGCTCCTTCCTGGCTTCATGGAGTTCCCGCCTGGGCATCCCATACCGGGCTCTCGCCGAGGCGCGTGCGGATGTCGAAGACTCTCGGTTCAGCCGGATCGATCGGGGCGGGGCGGTCCATGTCGAATGCTGCGTCCTGGCGGCGCCGTCACTGTACCCCGATCCCGCCGCGGCGGGACGACCGGGCTTCGGTGATAATCGCCCGTCGCGATGACCAAGCACTGGTTCGAGGATTTCACGCCGGGCTGGACGTTCGAGAACGGTCCGCGCACGCTGAGTGCGGCGGAGATCGTCGCGTTCGCGCGCGAGTGGGATCCGCAGTCGTACCACATCGACGAAGGGCGGGCGCGCGAGTCGCCCTACGGCGGTCTCATCGCGAGCGGCTGGCAGACCGCCGGCGTCGCGATGCGCCTGATGTGCGACGGTTACCTGCTCGAGACCTCCTGCGTCGGCTCGCCGGGTATCGACGAGCTGCGGTTTCTGAAGCCGGTCCGGCCCGGCGATGCGCTCCGGTTCCGCTCCACCGTGATCGAGGCGGCGCCGTCGAAGACGAGGCCGAACCGCGGCACGGTGACCTTCCGCTGGGAAGTGCTCAACCAGCGGGGCGAAGTGGCGCTCTCGATGGTGGGCAGGCAGCTTTTCCTCCGACGACCGGCCGAGTGACGGTCGCGACCGCCGTCGTCAACCACCGGATCCACGTCCTCGGCAAGAAAGAGGACCTCGAGGCCGTTCGCGTGCCGGGCAAGATCGCGATCGTGCTCGACGTACTGTTCGCGACCTCGACGATCGTCGCCGCTATGGCGCACGGTGCAGCGGCGGTGACACCGGCGCTCGACGAGCTCGCCGCACGCGCGGAGGGCGAGCGGCATCCGCCGGGGTCGTTCGTGCTCGCGGGCGAGTTGTACGCCGAGACGCTGCCCGGGTTCGCCCCGCCGACACCCCTCGCGCTCGTCGCCCACGGCGTCGCCGGCAAGCACGTGATCTACTCGACGACCAACGGCACGGTCGCGCTGCGCGGCGCAGCCGGCGCCGAGCAGGTCTACGCCGCGGCGCTCCTCAACGGCCGCGCGGTGGTCGACCACGTGCTCGCGTGTCATCCCGATCGCACGATCCTGCTCGTGTGCTCGGGCTCGATGGGAAACTTCAACCTCGAGGACTACTACGGCGCGGGCTATCTCGTCGAGCTCCTCGCGGAGCGCCTCGGCGAGGCGGCCGACTTCTCCGACGCCGCGCGCGTCGCGCGCACGCTGTTCCGGTCCGGCGACCCCGTCCCGACGCTCACCAACTGCCGGGTCGGGCAGATCATGCTCGAGCGCGGGCTTGCGCACGAGATCGCCTACGCGGGCGAACTCTCGAAGCACGACGTGGTGCCGCGGCTCGAGGCGGGGCGCCTCGTGGCGGCCTGACGCACGCGTAGGCGTAGAATCCTGACGCGGATGGCGTGAACACGATCGTGCCCAATCCGCCGCCCCGACACCGTCACCATCATCGATCCTTCCCGCCGACCGTGATCGCCGAGGTCAAGGGCGGGGATCGCATTCCCGAACCCGTAGCGTCATAGTGAGAGGTCCGCCCGCGTTGGCGGCGATTCTCGTGAATTGGGTAGCACGAGCGGGCGTGCGCCGTCGTAACCTGTCAACCCGCTGCTCGATGGGCGCGCCGGAGACCTTCGTCATCTCGCCCAGCGCGCACACTCCTCGCTCTGCTCCTTGCGAGGACTCGACCGGGCCGCCCGCGAGCGGCTCGGCCGATGTCGGTGAGCCTGTTCCCTCAGTGCTTCCCGCCGTAGCCAAACCAGCCGATGAAGAACCGCGCGATGCCATAGGCGATCCAGATCCCCACCCGCAGGTGTAACGGCTGTCGTCGCCAGCGCGCGCGGGCAACTGGCCGCGCGCCCTCGACGACGCGCTCGAGGAGGCTCTCCCGCAGCTCCTGCGCGAACCTGCGGTCCTCCACGACGAGGTTCGCCTCGCGGGCGAGCAGCAGGCTGAAGGGATCGATGTTGGACGAGCCCACCGTCGCCCAGCGGCCGTCCACAACGGCGACTTTCGCATGCAGGAAGCTCTTCGTGTACTCGAAGATCTGCACGCCCGCATCGAGCAACGCCCCGTAGAGCGCGCGCGAGGCGTAGTGCAGCAGCACGTACTCGACGCGCGCCTGCAGAAGCAGGATCACGCGCACGCCCCGACCGGCGGCTGCCACCAGCGCGCGGCGGAACCGGATGCCGGGAAAGAAGTACGCCATCGCGAGGACGATCTCCTCGTTCGCGCCCTCGATCGCGGCCAGGTAGGCGTCCTCGATATCCGAGCGATGGCGGAAGTTGTCGCGGATCAGGAACGCCGCGCGCTGGAAACCCCGTGGCGCCGTCTCCGTCACCGGCGGGGGCGGCCGTACCTCGGTCCACTGCTGGAAGTTCGAGAGCGCGACGAGCCGCCACAGCCGGTCGGCCTCGGCGCGGATCGCGCCCACGAGCGGACCCTCGAGCCGGACGGCGTAGTCGTGGCGCGGCGGCACGTGCCCGGGCGTATGCATGTCGTCGATGATGTTGATTCCCCCGACGAACGCGACGCGCGCGTCGATCACCGCGATCTTGCGGTGCAGCCGCCGCAACCGCCGCTCGCTGAAGTCCCACGGCGAGATGTCGGGCCGGTAGATCACGAACGACACGCCCGCGGCGAGCAGCCGCTCGCGCAATCGACCGACGTAGCGCTTGACCGCCATGCCGTCGACGACGACGTTCGTGCGCACGCCATGCGCGGCCGCTTCCGCGAGCGCCCGCGCGATGCGCCGCCCGGCTTCATCGTCGGCGAAGATGTATGTCTCGAGGTAGATCTCGTGGCGCGCTGCGGCGATGGCCGCTTCGAGCGCCGGAAAGAACTCGGCTCCGGTCCGCAGGAGCTGCAGGCGGTTGCCGTCGACGAGCTCCATCCTGGAGCCGCGCCGTCAATAGAGCGAGAGGCGCGCGGTGAGCAACGCGTGGTCGGAGATGCGCGACCACGCGTGCCCGTGGTGCACCTGCGCGTGATACACGGAGAATCCGCGGACATAGATGCGATCGAGCCGGAAGAGCGGTAGCCGGCTCGGGTAACTCCGCGCCGGCCGGCCGCGATGGTCGCGGAACACCTCGACGAGCCCGAGCTCGTGGGCCAGCCGGTGGCCGGCGCGGTTGCGCCAGTCGTTGAAGTCGCCGGCGACGACGAGCGGTGCGTCCTCCGGCACGAGCTCGAGGATCCGGTCGATCAGCGCATGCAGCTGGCGGCGCCGTCCCTCCTCGACGAGCGCGAAGTGTACGCACAGGCAGTGCACTGTGATCCTGGTGGCGGGAATCTTCACCTCGCAGTGGAGCAGGCCCCGGCTCTCGAACGGGTGCGACGACACGTCCAGATTCTCCGCCGCGACGATCGGGAAGCGCGACAGGATGGCATTGCCGTGGTGGCCGTGGTCGTAGACCGCGTTGCGGCCGTATGCGAACTCGCCCCAGACGGCGTCGGCGAGAAACTCGTACTGCGGTGCGTCGGGCCAGTCGTGAAAGCGGTCGGCATGCCGGGCGTGCTTCCCCTGCACCTCCTGCAGGAAGATGATGTCGGCGTCGACCGCCCGCAGACGGTCGCGCAGCTCGTGCATGACCATGCGGCGGTTGAACTGGCTCAACCCCTTGTGAATGTTGTAGGTCGCGACGTGCAAATCCATTCTCGATTCGGCGGTACGAGCGCTCACTCGGGTCAAACGGCGGTGGTGACCCGCTCCGGAAGCATCAGGATCGCGTCGCGGTTCGACCACGAGAAGCATTTGTCCGCCGCCTCCTGCCAGGGGAGCCAGAGATACCGCGAATGCTCGGCCGGCGCGAGGGTGACCTCGACGGGTGCCGGCAGCGTCAGGCCGAACACGCGCTCGACATTGTGCGTGACACCCGGAGCGTACTTCCAGCGCCATTCCGGGTAAATCTCATAGCGGTTGTCGATTCCCCAGTCGGCGAGCACATGACGGGCGGCGTCGATGCCCGTCTCCTCGCGCACCTCGCGCACCGCCGCCTCCCGGAGGGGCTCGTCCAGGCGCCCAACGCTGCCGGTGACGGACTGCCAGTAGCCGGGCCACGGCGCGCGCTCGAGGAGCAGCACCTCGAGCGCCGGCGTGTGGATCACGACCAGCACCGACCGCGGGATCTTGGCCATCGAGAACCGGAGGGCGATTTCGCGCGGATCTCCTGCCGCCTTCAGTCGCCCGTCTTCCCGATCACCGGCAGGTCGAACGACCTGGCCTCGACGCCGTCGACGAGCACCCAGAACGGGATGTCCTCGTCGTAACAGCTCTCGGCCACGCTGTCGAACACCTCGAGGGCGGTTTCGAAGGCCTCGGGATCGGCCGCGGCGAAGTCGCTGCAATGCTCGAGGGTGAGCACGATCCCGTTCGGCTGTTCCCACGCCTGCTCGGCGAGGACGTCATTGAGCGCGTCCCAGTTCCCGCCGAACCACTCGGGGAAGCGGAGCCGCTCGGCGAGCCTCGCGAGCAGCTCGTCCTTCGTGCGCACCCCCGCGAGGTCGACGCGCCAGCGCGCGAGACCCGCGCGCTCGGCGGCCGCGTCAAGCGCGGCCGCGTCGTCCGGGCGCACGAAGATGCCCGCCTCGCCGGGATCGGTCAGCAGCTGCTCGTATTCTTCGGGTGTCACTCCCGGATTCTCCGGAAGGTCCGGTAGTGATCGTCAGTGTAATAGTACTCGCCCGATGTGCGCACGTCGCCGCCGGCGCCCTCGCCGGCGACGACCCTCCGCGCGCCGCGATCCTGCACGCCCGGTGTCGGCACCGTGTACTCGTGATAGTAGCCGCGCGCCCGGATCGGAAGCCTCTTCTCGAAATTGCCGAAGGTGGCGCCATCCCGCCTGTAGGGGAACGGTCCACCGAGCTTGATGAGGACGAGCGTCGCGCGCGCCTCGTTCGGCAACTCGGCAACGGCGACCTCTGGGATCGCGTTCGGCGCCACCTCGCGCGCGAACGCCCCTGCGGTGAACGCAAAGAACGCACACAGCGCAAGAACCGCAAGGAAAGGCCGCTTGCCGGCATCGTGCTTCAGCGCCCTCGCCATGGCCGCGGTCGCTCTACGGCGCGCTTTGCGTTCCCTTGGAGCTCGGCGTTCAGGTCTTCGGCGGCTCGCGCAGCCGGATGTGCAGCTCGCGCAGCTGCCGCTCGTCCACCGGCGACGGCGCCTGCGTGAGGAGGTCCTGCGCGCGCTGGGTCTTCGGGAACGCGATGACGTCGCGGATCGACTCCGCGCCCGCCATCATCGCCGCGATCCGGTCGAGACCAAACGCGATGCCGCCGTGCGGCGGGGCGCCGTACTGGAGCGCATCGAGCAGGAAGCCGAACTTGCGCCGTGCCTCGTCCTCGCCGATTGCGAGCGCGCGGAAGACCTGCGACTGGACCTCCGAGCGGTGGATCCGCACGGAACCGCCGCCGATCTCCCACCCGTTCAGGACCACGTCGTACGCCTTCGCGAGCGCGCGGCCCGGATCGGACGCGAAGAACCGTTCGTGCCCGTCCTTGGGGCTGGTGAACGGGTGATGCATCGCCGCCCACCGCTTCTCGTCCTCGTCGTACTCGAACATCGGGAAGTCGACCACCCACAACGGCCGCCAGCCGCTGTCCGCGAAGCCCTTCTCGTGACCGATCTTCGCCCGCAGGCCGCCGAGCGAGTCGTTCACGATCCTCGCCCGGTCAGCGCCGAAGAAAACAAGGTCGCCGTCCTTCGCCCCGGTGCGCTCGAGAATGGTCTTCAACGCATCGGCCGGCAGGAACTTCACGATCGGCGATTGCAGGCCCGCCTCGTTCGGTTTCGAGGCGTCATTCACCTTGATATAGGCGAGCCCTTTCGCGCCGTAGATGGCGACGAACGCCGTGCAGTCGTCGATCTCCTTCCGCGTGAGGAGATTGCCACCGCCGGGAATGCGCAGGCCCGCGACGCGGCCGTCCTTGAGCCCCGCCGCCTGGCGGAAGACCTTGAAGTCCACCGCGCGCGCGACATCGGTGAGCTCGGTCGAGCTCGAGCGGCACGCGCAGATCGGGCTTGTCGGACCCGTAGCGGCGCATCGCGTCGGCGTACGCGATCACTGGGAACGGGTCAGGGAGATCGACGTCGAGCACCTCCTTGAATACCGCGCGCACCATGCCTTCCATGAGCCGGCGGATCTCCGATTCGTCGAGGAACGAGGTCTCGACGTCGATCTGGGTGAACTCGGGCTGGCGGTCCGCGCGCAGGTCCTCGTCGCGGAAGCAGCGCGTGATCTGGTAGTAGCGGTCGAAGCCCGAAACCATCAGGAGCTGCTTGAAGAGCTGCGGCGACTGCGGCAGCGCGTAGAACTGGCCCGGGTTCACCCGCGACGGCACGAGATAGTCGCGCGCACCCTCCGGGGTCGATCTCGTGAGCATCGGCGTCTCGATATCGACGAAGCCGAGCGCGTCGAAGTAGCGCCGCACCGCGATCGCGACGCGATGGCGGAGAACGAGGTTCTTCTGCATCGCCGGCCGGCGCAGATCGATCACGCGATGGGTGAGCCGGACGTTCTCGTTCAGGTGCTCCTCGTCGAGCTGGAACGGCGGCGTCGCGGACGGGTTGAGAATCTCGATCTCGTGCGCGAGCACCTCGACCTCGCCCGAGGCAAGGTCGCGGTTCTCCGTGCCGTCCGGGCGGCGGCGGACCTTGCCCGCCACGCGCAGCACGTACTCGTTGCGGACGCGCTCCGCCGCCGCGAACGTCTCCGCCCGGTCCGGATCGCAGACGACCTGCACGAGGCCCTCGCGGTCGCGGAGGTCGATGAAGATCACCCCGCCGTGGTCGCGGCGACGGTGCGCCCAGCCGCAGAGCGTTACGACCTCCCCGACGAGAGACGCAGTGACTTGGCCGCAGTAGTGGGTGCGCATTCGCTGGAGAAAAGACAAGAAGGGGGACGGTCGCCCGGCGGCGCCGGCCGATTCCAATCTATAGCGGCGGAGCCTGCAGCGCGGCCGGCGCCGACTTGCGCACGGCCACGGACCGCGGCGCGGCAACGCCCATCGAGATGATGTACTTGAGCGCCTCGTCGACGCTCATGTCGAGCTCCATCACGTCCTTCCGCTGGAGCATCACGAAGTAACCGCCCGTCGGGTTCGGCGTCGTCGGGACGTAGACGCTCAGGTAATCGCCCTGCAGGTGGTTCGAGACGTCGCCGCCTGGCCGGCCCGTCAGAAACGCGATCGTCCATTGTCCCGGTTGCGGCCACTGCACGAGCAACGCCTTGCGGAACGCCTGACCGCCGGGCCGGAACAATGTGTCGCTGACCTGTTTCACCCCGTTGTATATCGAGTTGACCACCGGGATGCGGCGCAGGATGCCCTCCCAGAGGCGCAGCATCCGCTGCCCGATGATGTTCGAGGCGAAGAGTCCGGTGAGAAACACCACGACCACAGTGAGCACGAGACCCAGTCCCGGTATCTGGTGGCCGAAGAGCGTTTCCGGCTGGAGCTGCGGCGGGAGCAGCGTGAGCACCTTGTCCATCGACGACACGATGAGGTGCAGCACCCACAGGGTGATCGCGAGCGGGATCCAGATCAGGAGCCCGGTGATGAGGTATTTCTTCACGGCTAGCAATCGCAGCTGGCCGCCAACGAGCGCTGCCCAGGATCAACGGACGGATCGTGGATCGCCGGGCACATTAGGCGCGGCGGGGCATTCATCTGCGTCTGCGGTTTCCCTTCGTCCGGTCACGAGCTCGCCGGAGACGGCGTCGCGCCGGGAGTCGCGGACTCCTTGCCTGAGTCCTTCGCGTCGGCCGCGGGCTTCGCCTCGCCGGCCGGCTTGGAGTCCCCGCCCTCCGGCTTCTTCTCCGGCGCCGACCCCTTGCCCTTGAAATCGGTGGCGTACCAGCCGGAGCCCTTGAGCTGGAACCCGGCGGCGGTGAGCAGCTTCTTGAACGTCGCCTTGCCGCACTGCGGGCAGTCCGAGCGCGGAGGATCCGAAACCTTCTGCAGGTACTCGCTCTGGAACCCGCACGACGCGCATCGATACTCGTAGATCGGCATCCGGCACTCCTGCACGTTCAATCACCGGGAGATGCCCGGGGATCGGTCGCTTGCCCCGCACTTATCCGCCACGGTCCGCCCGAGACAAGGCCGCGGATTATACCGGAGGACCAGCCTTTCCCGAGGGAAATCGGGGCCTTGCGCAGGTTTTCAACCCCCGGCACCGCAGTCGGCGCAGCCATCCGTCCGGCACGGCGCGAATCCCCGCGTCCGGCGCGAAGGATGCGCGCTGTCGCGATGTCGACGCGCGGCTGCCGGTCGTCGCTTCGCGCTTGACGCCTGATTACGCTTCGGGCTTACTGACGGTTCGATATGACACTGGCATACCACCGGCTCACCCCAGAGCACATGAGCTTCAATTACAGAAACAGCAGCCGGTCGCCCGCAGGTGGGGGCGAACTCACCCGTCCCGGGGGCTACACCCGGAAGCACCCTGCTTCCGGTCCCGGTCCCGCGCGAGCCGTGGCGGCGCACGCGCATTTCCCGTGTTTGATTCGACGGCGTCCGCGGTCCCTCCCGGTTGCGAGCCGTCCATCGACCGAGAGGAGCACGTATGAACGCCACGCCTTGCACCAGAGCACCAATCGGGGAGACCATCGTCGCGCTCGCCCTCGCGGGCGGCCTTGCCGGCTGTCTCGGCGGCGGCGGTAGCGGCGGTTCCGGGGCCACCGCGAGCGGGTTCGCCGCGCCCGCATCGACCGCCGCGCCCGCCGCGGCGCCCGCAGCCTCGGCACCCGACGCCGCACCGCCGGGTGTCGCGCCCCCTGAACCTGCGTCGACGCCCGGGCCAAACCCCGGGAGCATGCCCGCGGCGCAGCCCACGACTGCCGCCGACGCAGTGCGCTTCCTCGAGCAGACGAGCTTCGGACCGACCGAGGCCGCAATCCAGGAAATGATGCAGAAGGGCGCTGCGCTCGCGCTCGAGGAGGAGTTCGCCAAGCCGATGAGCGGCTATGGCACCTTCACGGACATCGATCCCGATCCACGCAAGGGCTGCCCCGACACTGCGGTCCCGAACCCGGACATCTGCTACCGCGAGAACTACACCGTGCATCCGCTGCAGCGGCGATTCTTCCAGAACGCGATGGCGGCACCGGACCAGCTTCGGCAGCGGGTCGCGTTCGCGCTGTCGCAGATCCTGGTGATCTCTGGCGCCGAACTCGAGACGATGGGCGGGATCGGTTTCTACCAGCAGCTGCTGATGAACTTCGCATTCGCGAACTTCCGCGAGATCATGAACGAGGTCACGCTCAGCCCCGCCATGGGCGAGTTCCTCGACATGGTGAACAATCCAAAGCCGGACCCGGCGCGGAACATCGAGCCGAACGAGAACTACGCGCGCGAGGTGCTGCAGCTCTTTACTGTCGGCGAGTGCGAGCTCAACCCCGATGGCTCGTGCCGGCTCGACGCGGCCGGCGCGCCAATCCCGACCTACGACCAGGACACCGTCGAGAACCTTGCCCGCGCGCTGACCGGCTGGACCTATCCGCCGCGGCCCGCCGTCGCGTCGCGGTTCCCGAATCCGCCTTACTACCTCGGCCGCATGGTGCCGTTCGCCGCACAGCACGATACGGCCGTGAAGACGCTGTTCGGCAACCGCACGATCCCTGCCGGACAGACACCGGTCCAGGACCTCAACTCGGCGCTCGACATCGTCTTCAACCACCCGAACACCGGGACGTTCATCGGCAAGCAGCTGATCCAGCACCTGGTGACGTCGAACCCGACCCCGGCCTACGTCGCGCGCGTCACCGCGGCGTTCAACAACAACGGCCAGGGCGTCCGCGGCGACATGCGGGCGGTGCTGCGCGCGATCCTCCTCGACGCGGAAGCGCGCGGCGACGTCAAGACCGCCGCCGATTACGGCAAACTCCGCGAGCCGGCGCTCCTCGTCACAGGCGTGCTGCGCGCGCTCAACGGTGCCTCCGACGGCGTGTACCTGCTCGGCCAGTCGTCGAGCATGGGCCAGAACGTGTTCCAGGCACCGTCGGTCTTCAACTTCTACCCGCCGGACTACCCTGCCCCCGGCACGACCATCGCCGGGCCGCCGTTCAAAATCATGCTCACCGGGACGGTCCTCAACCGGGCGAACTTCGTGAACCGCGTCGTGATGGGCGGGGACATCGGCGCCGACAGCACGGTGACCGGCGCAACCGGAACGCGGATCAACCTGCAGCCGTTGCAGGCGCTGGCAGCGAACCCGGATCAGTTGCTGGAGCGATTCAACCTGATCTTCATGCACGAGACGATGTCGCCCCAGGCACGCCAAGCGATTCTGACGGCGATCAATACCTATCCCGCGAACGACCCGCTCGGGCGCGTGCGCCAGGCCGTCTACCTGATCGCGACCTCGGCGCAATACCAGGTGGAGCAATAGCCATGAGTTTCCATATCCTGCGCAGGAACTTCCTCAAGGGCCTCGGTGCGGTCACCGCGGCCAACACGCTGCCCGGCCTCTCGTTGATGAACTCGTACGCCCAGACCGCCGACTACAAGGCCCTCGTCTGCGTCTTCCTGTACGGCGGGAACGACGGCAACAACATGGTGGTCCCGGCGCAGGCCGCCGAGTACAACACCTACGCCACCGCGCGGGGCAGCATCGCGCTCGCGCAGGGGAGCCTCGTCCAGCTCGCGCAGGCCGGCGGCACGCGGTTCGGCCTGCACGCAAACCTGGCGCCGCTGCAGCAGGTGTGGGCGAACGGCGACCTCGCCCTGCTGTTCAACACCGGTCCGCTGGTGCAGCCGGTCACGCGCGCGCAGTACCGTGCGAACCGCTCGACGCGGCCGGCGAACCTGTTCTCGCACGACGACCAGCAGGAGCAGAACCAGACCGCGCTCCCGACCAACCAGGCGACCGCCGGCTGGGGCGGGCGCCTCGGCGATCACGTCACGGTGATGAACGCGGGCTCCACGGTGCCGATGAACATCTCGGTTGGCGGCAACGACATCTTTCTGAAAGGCCAGGCGACCGCTGCCTACTCGGTGCCGAGCGGCGGCAACTTCGGCCTGACGATCACCGGCGGCAGCGCCGCGCAGCAGACCGCGCGCCGCAACGCCATGCAGACGCTCTTCGGCCTCGACCGGCAGAACATGCAGGTGCGCAGCGCAGCCGACGTGATCTCGAGCGCGGTGAACGCGAGCACGGCGCTCAACGCGGTGATCAACAACAACGGCTCGGCGGCCGCCCCCGCATTCCAGGGCCTGAACACCGGCCTCGCCCGGCAGCTCCTCGCCGCGGCAAAGATGATCGAGGGACGCAACCAGCTCGGCCTGAGGCGCCAGATCTTCTTCGCGCAGGCCGGCGGGTTCGACAACCATCAGAATCAGATCCAGGACCAGTCGGGCCGGCTCAACGAGGTCGGACCCGCGCTGCGGGCCTTCTATAACGCGATCGTCGCGCTCGGCGTGCAGGATCAGGTCACGCTCTTCACGTTGTCCGATTTCGGGCGCACGCTGCGCGTGAACGACGGCGGCTCCGACCACGCGTGGGGGAACCACCACATCATCCTCGGCGGCGCAGTGCGGGGTGGCCAGACCTACGGAACGTTTCCGAACCTCGCGCTCGGCGGGCCGGACGACACCGACTCCGACGGCCGGTGGATTCCGACCACGGCGGTGGACCAGTACGCGGCGACTCTCGCGAAGTGGTTCGGTGTACCCGACGCCGACATTCCGGCGGTGGTGCCGAACATTGCGCGCTTTTCGACGCGGGATCTGGGGTTCATGGGCTAGAGTCGCCGTCGCGAAGCTGGTCGGGTACGAGTCACGGAGCGAGCAGCGATGAGACGCGCCCGCGGTCTACCGCTCGTCGAATTGCTGGTCGCCGTGGCGATGTTCGCGATCCTGTCGGCGTTCGCGTATCGCGCGCTCGCCGTCGTGTTCGAAAGCCGCAGCCGCATCGAGCAGGAGAACCGCAAATGGCGGCAGCTCGCGCTCTTCTTCGCGCGCCTCGAGGAGGACGTCGCCGCCCCGGTGCCGCGCGCGGTGCGTGGCGCCGGCGACGCGCTCTCGCCGGCGTCCGCGGAGAGCGCCGCCGTTGTGCGGATCAACGAGAGTGCGCAGATGATGACGCGCACCGGGCTCGCGCCCGAGGCGGGCGCAGTAGCGCCGCCGCGGCGGCACGGCTACCGGCTGCGCGGCACCGTCGTCGACCTGCTGACGTGGGTCGACCGGGGTCCGCGTCTCGAGCCGCGGGTCTTGGCGGTGCTCGATGGCGTCAAGGCGATGGACTTCCGCTACCTCGACATCCGCGGTCAGTGGCATCCGGACTGGCCGCTCCCGCTCGATTCGGCAGCCCAGGCCGCGCTGCCCGCAGGGGTCGAGGTCACGCTCGAACTCGTCTCGGGAGAACGCATCACGCGCGTTCTTCCGACCGCCGCGAGGATCACCCGGTAGGCGACGCGCACGAGCACCGCTGCGTACCGCGGGACGAAACCTCCGTCAGAACGGAATATCGTCCTCCATCTCACCCAGCCCGCCGGCTGGCACCTTCTTGCCGGCCGGTTTGGCGGCGCCGTTCGTCGCGCTGGCGGAAACGGTTTCGGCTGGCTCGCGCTCGGGGCGCGGCTCGCCGGCGCCGCCGCGGCTGCCGAGGAGCTGCATGTTGTCGGCCATGATCTCCGTGGTGTAGCGGTCCTGGCCGTCCTTGTCCTGCCACTTGCGCGTGCGGATGCGACCCTCGACGTAGACCGGCGAGCCTTTCTTCAGGTACTCCCCGGCGATCTCCGCCAGCCGGGCGCGGAAGACGACACGGTGCCACTCGGTCTCTTCCTTGTTTTCGCCCGACTGCTTGTCCTTCCAGCGGAACGTAGTCGCGAGCCGGATGTTGGTGATCGGATCGCCGTTCGGCATGTAGCGGGTTTCGGGATCCGCACCGAGGTTGCCGACGAGGATCACTTTGTTCACCGAGGCCATTCAGTCCTCCTGTTGTGCGAGTTGCATTATGCCCGCCCGGTTCCTACTATCGCGCGGCTCGCCGCCGGCGGCGGGATCCGCATCCCCGCCGCGATTGCCGCCCAGACGAGCCCCAGGGCAGCGGCCGCCATGAACACACCCGCGGCACCGAAGTGCTTCGCGAGCCAGCCGCCGAGCGCGCCGCCGGCAAAGAGCCCGAACGCCTGCGTCGTATTGTAGACGCCGAGCGCCGTCGCCTTTGCCCGCGCCGGCGCGACGCGCGTGACGAGCGACGGTATCGCCGCCTCGAGCAGGTTGAAGGCGACGAAGAAGCCGAGCAGCCACGCGGCGATGGTAACAAGGCCAGTGGCCCACCACGTGAGCCCGATCTGAACTGCCACCAGCAGCGCGATCGAGCCCAGGAAAAGCCGGCGCGACCGCCCGTGCCGCTCGGCGGCGACGAGCGGCGGGATCATCAGGGCGAACGAGCCGAGCACCACCGGGAGGTACACCTGCCAGTGCGCGGCGACCGGGAGCCCCGCGCGCTCGACCAGGAGCGGCGGGACGACCACGAACATCGCCATCTGCATCATGTGCAGCGCGAGTATGCCGAAATTGAGGCGTAACAACTCGCCGTTCCCGAGCACGGCTGCGAGCGCCGCCCGGCCGACGTCGGGTGCGTGGTCGACGTGCACCGTGGGCTCGGGCGGCACCACCTTCAACGTGACCCAGATGCCGGCGAGCGCGAGCACGCCGGTGAGCACAAAGATCCCCGCCATCCCGATCGTGCGGTACAGCTCCGGTCCGATGACGAGCGAGAGCGCGAACACGAGCCCGATCGACGCGCCGATCATCGCCATCGTCTTCGTCCGGTGCTCCTCGCGCGTGAGATCGGCGGCGAGCGCCATCACCGCCGCCGAGATCGCGCCGATGCCCTGGATCGCCCGGCCCGCGATGGTGACCCAGATGTCCTGCGCGCTTGCCGCGACGAAGCTGCCGGCAGCGAAGAGCACCAGCCCGAATACGATCACGCGCTTGCGGCCATAGCGATCGGCTGCCATTCCGAGCGGGATCTGCAGGAACGCCTGGGTGAGGCCGTACGCGCCGAGCGCGACGCCGACGAGCACCAGGTCGTCGCCGCCGCGGAGCGTGGGGGCATGCACTGCGAACACCGGAAGGATCACGAACAACCCCAGCATCCGTAGGGCGAATAGCGAGCCGAGCGAGAGTCCGGCGCGGACCTCCAGGGCCGACATGCGGCCGGAGCGGGAGAAATACTGCACGTGGACTGGCGCCGGGACCTCCGAGTCTCGTATATTAGCGGATTCCCTTCGCGCACCCTGGAAATGGAAGCAATCCGCATCCGCGGCGCACGCACGCACAATCTCAAGAACCTCAACCTCGATCTCCCGCGGAACCGCCTGATCGTCATCACCGGCCTCTCCGGCTCCGGGAAGTCCTCGCTCGCGTTCGACACGCTCTACGCCGAGGGCCAGCGACGCTACGTCGAGTCGCTCTCGGCCTACGCGCGCCAGTTCCTGGAGCTGATGGAGAAGCCCGACGTCGACCTCATCGAGGGTCTCTCGCCGGCGATCTCGATCGAGCAGAAGGCGGCGAGCCACAACCCGCGCTCGACAGTCGGCACGGTCACCGAGATCCACGACTACCTGCGGCTCCTCTTCGCGCGCGTGGGCACGCCGTACTGCCCCGACCACGCGGTGGCGCTCGAAGCGCAGTCGGTGGCGCAGATGGTCGACCACGTCGCCGCGCTGCCGGAGGACACGAAGCTCATGATCCTCGCGCCGGTGGTCGCCGGCCGCAAGGGCGAGCAGACCGATCTCCTCGACGAGCTGCGCGCGCAGGGGTTCGCCCGGCTGCGGATCGACGGCGTCGTCCACGAGATCGACGCGCTGCCGAAGCTCGCGCGGACCACGAAGCACACCATCGACGTCGTCGTCGACCGCCTGAAAGCCCGGCCCGACCAGAAGCAGCGGCTCTCCGAGTCGTTCGAGACCGCGCTGCGCCACGCCGACGGGCGTGCGGTCGCGGTCGAGATCGAGAGCGCGAAGGAGCACGTCTTCTCGGCGAAGTTCGCCTGCCCGATCTGCGGATATTCGTTGCCCGAGCTCGAGCCGCGGCTCTTCTCGTTCAACAACCCGATGGGCGCCTGCCCGGAGTGCGACGGCCTCGGCGCGATCCAGTTCTTCGACCCGAAGCGCATCGTCGCGCACCCGGAGCTGTCGCTCGCCTCGGGGGCGATCCGCGGCTGGGACCGGCGCAACCAGTTCTACTTCCAGATGCTCACCAGCCTCGCCGCGCACTTCCAGTTCGACGTCGAGCGTCCCTTCGAGCGGCTGCCCGAGAACGTGCAGCAAGCCGTGCTCTACGGCACCAGGGACAAGATCCCGTTCTCGTACCTGAACGAACGCGGCCGCACCTTCGTGCGCGAGCACGCGTTCGAGGGCGTGATCCCGAACCTCGAGCGGCGCTACAAGGAGACCGACTCGATCGTCGTGCGCGAGGAGCTGGCCAAGTACCTGAACACCAAGCCCTGCCCGCAATGCGAGGGCACGCGGCTCAAGCGCGAGGCGCGCAACGTCAAGGTCGGCCCGCCGGGCGGCGAGCGCGCGATCTACGAGGTGAGCGCCCTGCCGCTCCGCGACGGCCTCGCGTTCTTCCGCTCGCTCGAGCTGCCCGGGGCAAAGCGCGCGATCGCCGAGAAGATCGTGAGCGAGATCGCGGCGCGGCTCACGTTCCTCGTCAACGTCGGCCTCGACTACCTGACGCTCGACCGCTCGGCGGAGACGCTCTCCGGTGGCGAGGCGCAGCGCATCCGCCTCGCCTCGCAGATCGGCTCCGGGCTCACCGGCGTGATGTACGTGCTCGATGAGCCGTCGATCGGCCTGCACCAGCGCGACAACGGGCGCCTCCTCGCGACGCTTAAGCATCTGCGCGATCTCGGCAATACGGTGATCGTCGTGGAGCACGACGAGGAGGCGATCCGCGCCGCGGATCACGTGGTCGACATGGGCCCGGGCGCGGGGGAACGCGGCGGCGAACTGGTCGCGCAAGGAGCGCCCGAGGAGATCGTGCGCGCCGAGGGTTCGCTGACCGGGCAGTACCTCGCCGGCAAGCGCGCGATCGCGACGCCGCAGCGACGGCTCCGCCCCGACGGCAAACGAGCGTTGAGCCTGCGCGGCGCGCGCGGCAACAACCTGAAGAACGTCGACGTGAGCCTCCCGGTCGGGCTCTTCATCTGCATCACCGGCGTGTCGGGTTCCGGCAAGTCGACGCTCATCAACGACACCCTTTACGCCGCGGTCGCGCGCGAGCTATACGGCGCCTCCGCCGAGCCCGCCGCGCACGACGCGATCGAAGGGCTCAGCCATTTCGACAAGGTCATCAGCGTCGACCAGAGTGCGATCGGCCGCACGCCGCGCTCCAATCCCGCCACCTACACCGGGCTCTTCACCCCGATCCGCGATCTCTTCGCCGGCACGCCGGCCGCGCGCGAGCGCGGCTACGGTGCGGGTCGGTTCTCCTTCAACGTCAAGGGTGGCCGCTGCGAGGCCTGCCAGGGCGACGGCGTGATCAAGGTCGAGATGCATTTCCTGCCCGACGTCTACGTTCCCTGCGACGTCTGCCACGGCCGGCGCTACAACCGCGAGACGCTCGAGATCCACTACCGGGGCCGCAATATCCAGCAGGTGCTCGAGATGACGGTGGCGCAGGCGCTCGAGTTCTTCGACGCGGTGCCGGCGGTGCGGCAGAAGCTCGCGACGCTCGCCGACGTTGGCCTCGGCTACATCAAGCTCGGCCAGCCGGCGACCACGCTCTCGGGGGGCGAAGCGCAGCGCGTGAAGCTCGCCCTCGAGCTTTCGAAGCGCGACACCGGGCGCACGCTCTATATCCTCGACGAGCCGACCACGGGCCTGCACTTCCACGACATCGATCTCCTCCTCGGTGTGCTGCATCGCCTGCGCGATCACGGCAACACCGTCGTGGTGATCGAGCACAACCTCGACGTCATCAAGACAGCCGACTGGATCGTCGACCTCGGCCCCGAGGGCGGCGATGGCGGCGGTCGGATCATCGCCGAGGGCACCCCGGAGCAGGTGGCCGAAGTCGAAACGAGCTACACCGGCCGCTACCTGCGCGGCGCGCTCGGGAAGCGGGCGCCGGCGCGGAAGCTCGCCGCGCTGCAGGACTGAGGACGCGACCGCCGTCATTGCACGGCGGTCGCGATCGGTGCTACAAGAACCACCAAGCGGGAGCGGCCGCCCCAGCCGCCCCGGAGAACCATATGACCGGCTGAGCGACCAGAGCGAGGAGGAAAAGATGGAACATCCGACGCGCGCCTTCTATTCCATGCTTGCGGCGCTCGCGCTCGCCGCGGGTGGCGCGGCAGCGCAGACCTATCCCGACCGACCGGTGAAGATCATCAGCCCGTTCTCCGCCGGCGGGCCCGCAGACATCTACGCGCGCTATCTCGGCCAGCGTCTCGAGAAGCCGCTTGGCCAGGCGTTCGTCATCGAGAATCGTGTCGGCGGCGGCGGGATCATCGGCGCCGACGCCGTGGCGAAGGCGGCGCCCGACGGCTACACGCTGCTCGTGATGTCGAACACCCACACGGTTAACGAGTCGCTTGTCGCGAAGAAACCCTACAAGCTGATGACCGACCTCGTGCCGGTGGCCCCGCTGAACTACTCGGACCTGCTGCTCGTCGTCCACCCCTCGGTGCCCGCGACGAACCTCAAGGAGCTGATCGACCTCGCGAAATCGAAACCCGGCCAGCTCAACTACGCCTCCTCCGGTCCGGGGACGCCGTATCACATGGCGGGCGAGCTCTTCAAGTCGATGGCCGGCCTCGATATCGTCCACGTGCCGCACAAGGAGAGCTCGGGCGCGCGGACGAGCGTGATGGGCGGCCAGGTGCAGATGATGTTCGACGCGATCACCGTCATGTCGAAGCTCGCGGAGGCCGGCAAGGTGCGCGCGATCGCATCGAGCGGCCAGACGCGCTCGGCGGTCATGCCCGACCTGCCGACCGTGTCGGAAGCCGGCGTTCCCGGCTACGACGCCGTGATCTGGCTGGGCATCATGGCCCCGGCCGGGACGCCGAAGCCGATCGTCGACAAGCTGAACGCCGAGATCCAGAAGGTTCTCGCCCAGCCCGACGTGAAGGCGGACTTCGCCAAGCAGGGCGCCGTGCCGATGCAGATGAGCGCCGAGGAATTCGGGAAGTTCATGGCCCAGGACATCGAAAAGTGGGCCAAAGTGGTCAAGGCATCGGGCGCGAAGGTCGACTGACCGCGACCGGCTACCCCCGCCGCCGGATGACGTAGTCCTGGTAGGCGGGCACCATGACCGCGGCGCCGATCGCGAGCAGGACGAACAGCACCATCAGCCCGATCATGATCCCGACCAGCACGCGCGAGTAACGGGCCTGCACGACCACCACCGTGCCGGCGAGGAAATCGTGCAGCGCCCGCTTGCGCGGCGTGAACGGCTGCATGAGATAGCCGATCATCAGCAGGAACGTCGAGACGAACCGCCCGATCCAGCGCACGCTCGCGCGCAGGAACCCGATGCGCGTGAGGTCATCGGCACGGAGCACCTGGAGGTGGAACGCCCGCTTCCCGTAGGTCGCGCAGCGCGGGCCGGACTCGAGCGACGCGAAGTAGACCCAGCTCAGCCCGAGCCCCAGCAGATTCACCCACGCATCGTCCCGGAGCGACCCGACCCGGAAGCCTATGGCTACCGCAATGAACCCGAGCACGACCCCGAGGACGACGGCGATGAGCAGGACCACCAGCGTGTCGAGCAGCGACGCGGCGAACCGCACCCAGAACCCGGCGTAGGTGATGTTGCCGAGCGCGAGCCCGGCGAGATCGTCCACGCGCGCGGCAGGCGGACGGTAGGGCGAGCGCGCGGAGCGCGCGATCGGCTCGAGCGCAAGCGGCGGCTGCGACGGCGGCGCCGCACCCAGGTTCGCGATCACGTGGGCGATCGGCACGCCCTCGCGCATGCCTTCGACCCAGAGCAGATCGTGAGGGCGTACCGTACCGAGCTCGACGCCCTCGAGGACGTCGCACTCCTCGTACGGCCCGCGGCGCTCACCGCCGCGGATCACCCAGTACTGCGTCATTCGGCGAACCCCCTTCCGGCAACTGTACAACGGCGCGCGCCGCGATGCTATCGCGCGGCTGCTATCCTAACGGCGGGTCTGCAACGAAGGAGCAAGCGATGGCACGAAACGCGCGCGCGGTCCTCTGCCGCGAGCTGGGAAAATCCGTCGTCGTCGAAACGATCGAGGTCGGCGCACCGCGGCGGGGCGAGGTAACGGTGAAGATCGCAGCGTGCGGCGTCTGCCACTCGGACCTCTCGGCGACGAACGGCACGATCCAGATGAAGCTGCCGCTCGTCCTCGGACACGAGGCGGCGGGCGTGGTCACGGAGGTCGGCGAGGGAGTGACCGACCTCGCCGCCGGCGACCACGTGATGAGCTCGTTCGTGAACATGTGCGGCCGGTGCCGGTGGTGCACGATCGGCAAGCCGCACCTCTGCGACATGGCGGCGAAGACGCTCTATACGCTGCCCGACGGCACGACGCCCACGCGCGACGCGGAGGGCAATGCGCTCGGCGTGTTCTCCGCCTGCGGCGTCATGGCGGAGTACGCGACGCTCTCGGTCGGCAACCTCGTGAGGATCGACGAGGACATGCCGCTCGATCGCGCCGCGCTCGTCTCGTGCGGCGTGATGACCGGCGTGGGTGCGGTGTTCAACACCGCCCGGGTCGAGCCCGGCAGCGCGGTGATGGTGATCGGCACCGGCGGCGTGGGCCTCAACGTCATCCAGGGCGCGGCGATCGCCGGCGCGAACCCGATCGTCGCGGTCGACGTCGCCGAACCCAAGCTCGCGCTGGCGAGGCAATTCGGCGCGACCCACACGATCAACGCGGCGACCGAGGAGAACGTCGTCAAGGCGGCGAAGAAGCTGACCGGGGGCGGGCCCGACTACTGCTTCGAGTGCATCGGGCTCGGAAGCACCGTCGAGCAGGCGTTCCGGAGCCTGCGCAAGGGCGGCAAGGCGGTGGTGGTCGGCGTGACGCGCGGCGAGGAGTCGGTGCAGGTGAAACCCGTGGCGCTCACCTTCGAGGAGAAGACGCTCACCGGCAGCTACTTCGGCTCGGCTCGCCCGCGGGAGGATTTTCCGCGCCTCATCGCGCTCTACCGCGCCGGGCGCCTCAAGCTGGACGAGCTGATCACCCGCCGCTACCGGATCGAGGAGGCACCGCAGGCGTTCGCCGATCTCGAGGCGGGAAGAAACGCGCGCGGCGTGATCGTTTTCGACTAAGTGCCGATCACTCCGCCGTCCTTGCGGCGGATCACGACCGTCGCCGAGCGCGGCCTGCCGTTCGGGTCGAAATCCGGCCAGTTCGAGAACGCGCGCGGCTTGTCCGGATCATTGATCTCGCCCGGGTTCTCGCCCGGATGCTGGACGTTGACGAACCCGGTGCGCCCGTCCGGCGTGGTCGTGAATCCGGTGATCTCGCATCCCCTCGGTCCCACCAGGAAGCGCCTGAACTCCCCCGTCGCGGGGTCCGCGGCGAGCATCTGGTTGTTGCCGAGCGGCGCGTAGTCGCCCCGCCCGAGCGCGGTGGGTGAGATATCGGTCTGCACCCACAGCACGCCGCGCGCGTCGAACCAGAGCCCGTCCGGGCTCCCGAACGAATCGCCCTTGAACCGCCCCCGCTTCGCCGGGTCGGAGCTGTCGGCCACGCCGCCGAGCGCGAACACGTCCCACTTGAACACGGTCGCCGCAACGTCGTCGCCCGCCTCCCGCCACCGGACGATATGGCCGTATGCATTGTTCGCGCGCGGGTTCGCCGCGTCGGGGCCAGGCTGCTTCTCGCGGCCGCGCGCCGTGTTGTTGGTGAGCGTCACATACACCTCGCGTGTCGCCGGGTGCACCGCACACCACTCGGGACGGTCCATCGGCGTCGCGCCGACGGCGTCGGCGGCCTGGCGGGTCCTCACCAGCACGTCGGCCTGGTCCGCGAAGCCGTTTGCGGCCGTCAGCGGTCCCGCGCCGTGGACGAGCGGCAGCCACACGCCGTCGCCGTTCGCGTCGAACCGCGCGGCATAAAGCGTCCCCTCGTCGAGCAGCGTCCGGTTCGCATCGCGGCTCGACGGATCCCACGCTCTCGCGGTGACGAACTTGTAGACGTACTCGAAGCTCTCGTCGTCGCCCATGTAGAACGCGATGCGACGGTCGGGGCCGATTGCCGGACAGGCGCCCTCGTGCTTGATGCGTCCGAGCGCCGTGCGCTTCACCGGCTTCGAGGCCGGGTCGTACGGGTCGATCTCGACGACCCAGCCGAAGCGGTTCGGCTCGTTCGGATGCCTGGCCGCGTCGAAGCGCTCGTCGAACGTCTCCCAGCCGTAGCCCCGTCCCTTGCCGAGACCGTAGCGCCGCTCGCCCGGCGAGACCGTGCCGGCGTTCACGAAGTGGAACTGCCAGTTCTCCTCGCAGGTGAGGTAGGTGCCCCAGGGCGTCCAGCCGTTCGCGCAGCCGTTGTAGGTGCCGAGCACCTCGCGGCCGGCAGGATCCGCCGCCGTACGCATCGACGCCGCGCCAGCGGCCGGGCCGGAGATCGCGCACGGCGTGTAGGCGGTGATGCGGCGCGCGTACTTCGAGGGCCGCACGACCTCCCATCGCGCACCTTGCAGGCGGACCTCGATCACCGACACGCCGACTGCCGCCTGCGCCTTGCGCACCTTCTCGGCGGTCCACGTCCGGCGCCCGTCCGCGTGGAGCAGCCCGTCGTCGAGGTACTCGTGGTTCATGGCGAGCAGCCCGTGCGTCGAGGTGCTGGAGCCGTAAGGCAGGGGGTGGAACCACATCCCGTCGTGGTGCATGCCCGCCTGCACCGCCTGTTCGGCCGCACTGTTCGACCCATCCATCCGGAACGCCGGCATGTTGCCCGGAACTCCGACCGGATCGCCCCATCGGTAGAGCACTGTCGCCTCGTATTCCGGCGCGATCGTCAGCGCGTCGTCGGAAGACGGCGGAAGGCCAGTGAACCCGATCGCCACCGGCCGGGCTTGCGGCGCCGCAGCGCAGCCGGGAAGCGAAAAGACGGCAGCGATGGCGGTCGCGAGACCGCCCTTGAGAAACTCGCGCCGCGCGAGCCGCGCTTCGAGGATGGCCGAGAAGGGCGTCGCGGCGGGATGGTCCGGCATGATTCGGCTCGCTTGGATGGAGGGCCGATAGTGTACGTCCCGCTGGTTACAGCCTTTGGACAAGCCCGCGCTCCCCACATAGAATCCAGCCTGTCTCGGTCCACCCGAGCAAAACCCAAATGACGCGCCGCGCCGGAGTGAGCGCGCAACACAGGAGACCCAAGTCATGCGTTATCTCGCACTTCCCGTCGCCGCGGCGTTCGCGCTGGCCGCGGCGCAGCCGGCCGCCTCCCAGGAGACCGGCACCCTCAAGAAGATCAAGGACGCCGGGACGATCACGCTCGGCCACCGCGACACCTCGATCCCGTTCTCCTACTACGACGACAAGCAGCAGGTCGTCGGCTACGCGATGGACATCTGCCTGCGGATCGTCGACGCGGTGAAGGCGGAGCTCAAGCTCCCGAAGCTCGACGTCAAGCTGAACCCGGTCACCTCGGCTACCCGCATCCCGCTGATGGCGAACGGCACGATCGACCTCGAGTGCGGGTCGACCACCAACAACCTCGAGCGGCAGAAGCAGGTCGCCTTCACCATCACCCACTTCGTGACCGCGAACCGCTACGTGGCGAAGAAGGCGTCCAAGATCAGCAAGCTCGCCGACCTCAAGGGCAAGACGGTCGTGTCGACCTCGGGCACGACCAACATCAAGTGGCTGACCGAGGAGAACCAGAAGCAGAATCTCGGCATGAACATCATCGCGGCGAAGGACCACGCGGAGTCGTTCCTGATGGTCGACACCGGGCGCGCGGCGGCGTTCTTCATGGACGACATCCTGCTCTACAGCCTGGTGGCCACCGCGCGGAACCCCGGCGACTGGGTGATCGGCACCGAGGCGTACACGATCGAGCCGTACGGGATCATGATGCGCAGGGACGATCCCGCGTTCAAGAAGGTGGTCGACGGCGCGGTGTCGCAGCTCTACAAGAGCGGGCAGATCAACCCGATCTACGAGAAGTGGTTCCAGAAGCCGGTGCCGCCCAAGGGCATCAACCTGAACGTGCCCATGAGCCCGCAGTTCAAGAAGGTGATCGCAAACCCGACCGACTCGGGGGATCCGGCGGCCTACAACTGATTGGTCGGTTCGAGCGGCGCGGACTGCGCGCCGCTCAACGGCGCGCGGCCGCGGTGCCCGGAGGGCGCCTCGGTGCCGTAAGGTGGTGCCCGGGGGAGACAGCATGAAATACAACTGGAACTGGGGCATCTTCTTCCAGCCGGCCGCGGACGGCAGCGGCACCTGGCTGAGCTATCTCCTGGTCGGCGTCGTCTGGACGCTCGGCACTGCCCTCGCCGCCTGGGTGATCGCGCTCGCAATCGGCTCGGCCGTCGGCGTGATGCGCACCACGCCGACGAAGTGGGCGGTCCGGCTCGGCAACGCCTACGTCGAGTTCTTCCGCAACATCCCGCTGCTCGTCCAGATGTTCCTCTGGTTCTTCGTGCTGCCCGAGCTCCTGCCGGTCGCGATCGGCGGCTGGATCAAGCAGATGCCGCCGCCGTGGAGCGCCTACATCCCGGCGGTGCTCTGCCTCGGCTTCTACACCGCCGCGCGCGTGGCCGAGCAGGTACGCGCGGGCATCCAGTCGCTGCCACGCGGGCAGCAGATGGCCGGCACCGCGATGGGGCTCACGGTCGCGCAGACCTACCGCTTCGTGCTGCTCCCGCAGGCGTACCGGATCGTCCTGCCGCCGCTCACGAGCGAGTTCCTCAACATCATCAAGAACAGCTCGGTCGCGCTGACGATCGGCCTGATGGAGATCACCGCCCGGGCGCGGTCGATGCAGGAGTTCACCTTCCAGGTGTTCGAGGCGTTCACCGCGGCGACGATCCTGTACCTACTGATCAACATCGTCGTGGTCTTCGGCATGCGCTGGGTCGAGCGCAAGGTGTCGGTGCCGGGTCTGATCAGCGCCGGCGGCCCGCCGCTGCCGGGGCACTAGATCATGTTCGCCGACTTCGACTGGGACGTCATCCAGCGCAGCCTCCCCTACCTCTTCAAGGAGGGGATGACCTTCACGCTGACGCTCACCGCGCTCGCGATGTTCTTCGGCATCATCTTCGGCACGCTGCTCGCGATGATGCGGCTCTCGTCGTTCAGGGTGCTGTCGTACGCCGCCGGCGCGTACGTGAACCTGATGCGCTCGGTGCCGCTGGTGCTGGTGATCTTCTGGTTCTACTTCCTGGTGCCGTACATCGGCGCGTGGATCCTGCAGCAGAACGAGCCGATCAAGGTCGGCGCGTTCATGTCCTCGGTGATCACCTTCACGATGTTCGAGGCGGCGTACTACTGCGAGATCATGCGCGCCGGGATCCAGTCGATCCCGCGCGGGCAGGTCTGGGCCGGCTACGCGCTTGGGCTCAACTACTGGCAGACGATGGGCAACGTCGTGCTGCCGCAGGCGTTCCGGAACATGATGCCGGTGCTGCTGACGCAGACGATCATCCTGTTCCAGGACACTTCCCTCGTGTACGTGCTGTCGATCAGCGACTTCCTCGGCGCGGCGAGCAAGGTCGCGCAGCGCGACGGCCGGCTGGTCGAGATGTATCTCTTCGTCGCCGTGGTGTATTTCGTCATGAGCTACGGCCTTTCCTACCTCGTCAAGCGGCTGCAGGCGCGGATGGCCGTGCCGGGCAAAGTCTGATTTCGCCGCGGGAGACTCGCGATGGCCATGATCGAGATGAAGGACGTGAGCAAGTGGTACGGCAGCTTCCAGGTGCTCACGAACTGCACCACCAACGTCGACAAGGGCGAGGTGGTCGTCGTGTGCGGCCCGTCGGGCTCCGGCAAGTCGACGCTGATCAAGTGCGTCAATGCCCTCGAGCCGTTCCAGAAGGGGAACGTCGTGGTCGACGGCATCTCGGTTGACGACCCGAAGACCGACCTGCCGAAGCTGCGCTCGCGCATCGGCATGGTGTTCCAGAACTTCGAGCTCTTCCCGCACATGAGCGTCTCGAACAACCTCGCGCTCGCGCAGGTGAAGGTGCTCGGCCGGCCGAGCAACGAGGCGACCGAGCGCGGGATGAGGTATCTCGACCGCGTCGGCCTGAGGGAGCACGCGCACAAATATCCGGGTCAGCTCTCGGGCGGCCAGCAGCAGCGCGTCGCGATCGCCCGCGCGCTGTCGATGGACCCGATCGCGATGCTCTTCGACGAGCCGACCTCGGCGCTCGACCCGGAGATGATCAACGAGGTGCTCGACGTCATGGTAGGGCTCGCCCAGGAGGGCATGACCATGATGGTCGTGACCCACGAGATGGGCTTCGCCCGTAAGGTCGCGCACCGCGTGATCTTCATGGACCGCGGCGAGATCGTCGAGGACGCGAAGAAGGAGGACTTCTTCGGCAAGCCCCGGTCCGAGCGCGCGGTGCAGTTCCTGTCGAAGATCCTGCACCACTGATCGCGGCCGGCGCGAGCGCGCGTCCCGCCGCCTGCCACCTTCCCTCGCGGCCGCGCACACGCGCATGACCACGCCAGCCGTCTCGGCAAGTACGAGATCACGGAAGTCCTCGGCAGCGGCGCCATGGGCGTCGTCTACAAGGGTTTCGATCCCGACATCCGGCGCGTCGTCGCGATCAAGACGATCCGCCGGGAGCTGTTCGAAGGGGAGCGACCCGCGGCCGCGATGCTCGCGCGGTTCCGGAACGAAGCGCAGGCCGCGGGCAAGCTCCAGCACCCCGGGATCGTCGCGGTGTACGACGACGGCGAGGACTCTTCGGTCGCGTACATCGCGAATGCAGGCGTTCCGGGCGGACTGGCCGGTCGAGATCCGCGGTGGTGACGTGCACCTCACCGGGGGGTCGCCCGGACAGCCCGGCTACTGGCAGGTTCAGGGCCGGATCGGCGACGGCGACCGGCTCGCGCTCGTCGGCACCGTCATCGCGGCGTCGAAGGCGTACCGGGGCCAGGAAAGCCCGGCCCGGTTCGACGGGCGATTCGGCGCCTCCGGCTACGAGGCTTCAGGGGGCGCCGGGAAACGCCGCTGCACCCTGAAGATGACGCGCGCCGGGTCGTAGGCGCCAATGGTCGAGACAGGACCGACATTTGGCGCGATGTCGGCGCCGCCGGCGAAGTCACCGAAGACACTCCGCTTCCGGCCAAGGTCGAAGGACGCAACATCGGCGTCTACCTGGTTGCCGGCCGGTACTACGCGATCGACGATCTGTGCCCGCATGCCGACGCCCTGCTCTCGCAGGGGCTTCGTCACTGGCGAGGAGATCGAATGCGCGCTCCACGGCGCACGCTTTCATGTTCCGAGCGGCAAGCACATCGAAGGGCCCGGCAACCGTGACCTAGCGGGAAGGCACGCGACTGCTCCGCAGGAACGACTGATGGATTTACAGCCCGGCGGCCTTGCCGCGTGCGTCCAGGGCGAAAAACGGTAACATGCCGCACCCGATATCCGGGTCCCGCGCATGTAACCCTGTACGAGGCGCCGGGCAATTCGTCACTCTCATTCATCACTCTCAAGGAAACGCAATGGCTACCGGTACGGTCAAGTGGTTCAACGACGCCAAGGGCTTCGGCTTCATCACGCCCGACGACGGCGGCAAAGATCTGTTCGTGCATTTTTCGGCCATCCAGGCCGGCGGCTTCAAGACCCTGAAGGAGAACGACAAGGTGTCGTACGACGTCGGCCAGGGCGCGAAGGGCCCCAACGCCACCAACGTCAAGCCGATCTGACCGTCCAACCTTTCGGACTGCATTTGCCGACATGTCCGCCCAGACCCGGAAGCAGCATCGCTGGCCGTTCGGCGTCAGGCCGCTGACGCCGAAGCTCGGCGCCGAGCTCATCGGCGTCGACCTCGTGCGCGGCGTGGACGACGCGCTGTTCCGCTCGATCCACGAGGCCTTCCTGGACTACCAGGTGCTGCTGTTCGGTACGCAGGACCTGCCGCCGGGCCGGCAGGTGGAATTCGCCCGCCACTTCGGCGAGGTGCAGATCCACGTCATGAACCAGTACCACGCCGACGGCTACCCCGAGCTGTATCGCCTCTCCAACCTCGACGAGCACGGCAACCCAAACGGGAAGCACCCGGACAAGGGAACGCTCGCGTGGCACACCGACGGCTCGTGGCGCCGCGCCACCGGCCAGGCCACCATCATCTACGGCGAGGTCGTCGCCGGCCCGATCGGCAGTGGCTGCATCGAGTATTCGAGAGCAGCGGCTTCGCTCCTCCGGAAGTCACGATGGAGACAAGCGCGACGCCGCTCAGGCTGCACGCGGTGGCTTCGTCCGGATTGCTGGGCTTCGCCCCAAGGCGATTCGTGCGGCAAGCCGCGCCCCGGCTGCGCCTGGTGGAACTTCGCGTCAAGGAACTGACGTGGCCCTGCCGCCTTGGCGTGAGATACCGAAAAGACGCTTACTTGTCTCCCGCGGCCCGCCGGCTGATCGAGATACTCAAGGCCACGGCCCGTGCGATCACCGATGAGGCGGCGTGAGGTCGGGCAGAGGGCAAGAGCGACAAGCAATGTCGGTGTTTGCTCCACCTCGATGTTCCTGGCCTTTGCCGCCGGCCCGTGCTTGGGCGCGCTAGCGCTTCATCGCCTTCGCGCGCAACGCGTCGAGAGTCGTCTGCGTCGTGATCGCCTGCGGATCGATCCGGACCTCGATCAGCGAGGTCTTGCCGGACGCGACGCACCGCTCGAACGCCGGCTGAAACTGGCCCGTTTCCTCGACGACCTCGCCGTGCGCCCCGAACGCGCGTGCGTACGCGGCGAAGTCGGGATTCCGTAGATCCGTGCCGTAAACGCGGCCCGGGAACTCGCGCTCCTGGTGCATGCGGATTGTCCCGTACATCCCGTTGTTCACCACGATGAAGATCACCGCGGCATCGTACTGCAGCGCGGTCGCGATCTCCTGGCCGTTCATCAGGAAGTCGCCGTCGCCGCTGAACGAGAGCACCATCCGCCTCGGCGCGGCGATCTTCGCCGCGACGCCCGCCGGCACCCCGTAGCCCATCGCGCCCGAGGTCGGCCCGAGCTGGGTCCGGAAGCGCGGGTGCCGGTAGAAGCGGTGCACCCAGCCGGAGAAGTTGCCCGCGCCGTTGGTGAGGATGGCGTCCTCGGGCAGACGGCGCTGCAGCCAGTCGACGATGTCCCACATCTGCACGCGGCCGGGCATCTCCCGCCGCGCCGTCCACTCGCGGTACTCGGCGTTCACCGCGCGCGTCCACTCGCGCCAGCGCGCCGCATCGACCGGCGCCATCGCCGCGAGCGCCGCGGCGATCTGCGGCATCCCCGAGTTGATCAGCAGCTCGCCCTGGTAGACGCGTCCGAGCTCCTCGGCACCAGGGTGCACGTGCACCAGGCGCTGCGCGGGCCGCGGCGGCACGAGCAGCGTATAACCGCTCGTCGTCATCTCGCCGAGACGCGGGCCGATCGCGAGCACGAGATCGGCATCCTTGATCCGCTGCGCGAGCTTCGGGTTGAGGCCGATGCCGACGTCGCCGGCGTAGTTCGGATGGCGGTTGTCGAAGACGTCCTGGAACCGGAACGCGCAGCCGACGGGGATCACGTTCGCCTCCGCGAACCGCCGCAAGTCTTCGCACGCGCGCTCGTCCCAGCCGCTGCCCCCGACGATCGCGAACGGCCGTTCAGCGCCGGCCAGCAGCGCGCGCAACCGCTCGATGTCCGCAGCCGCAGGCGACGCCTGCACCTCGCGGAACGGGTCGGCGTCGGCGACCGCCGCGGACATCGTCAGCACGTCCTCGGGCAGCGCGAGCACCACCGGCCCTTTGCGGCCCGACATCGCGCAGTGGAACGCGTGGCTCAGGTATTCCGGGACGCGGTCGGCGCGATCGATCGACGCGACCCACTTCGCCATCTGGCCGAACATGCGGCGGTAGTCCATCTCCTGGAACGCCTCGCGCTCGACGAAGTCGGTGCCGACCTGGCCGATGAAGAGGATCATCGGCGTCGAGTCCTGGAACGCGGTGTGCACGCCGATCGAGGCGTTGGTCGCGCCGGGGCCGCGGGTGACGAAGCAGATGCCCGGCTTGCCGGTGAGCTTGCCGTACGCCTCGGCCATGTAGGCCGCGCCCCCGTCCTGGCGCGCGACGACGAGCTTGATCGCGTCCGGCGCGTCATGGAGCGCGTCGAGCACGGCGAGATAGCTCTCTCCGGGGACGCAGAAGGCGGTGTCGACGCCGTGGACCTTCAGCTGGTCGACGAGGATCCGCGCGGCGGTACGTTGCTCCAGGTCGTGCTTCATGGCGTGATGAGCCGGTCGACGTAGAGCGCGAGGATGAGCCCCGGCATATCCTAGGCCGCCGGGCTGACGTAGACCGTCTTCACCGTCGTGTAGAACTCGGCGGCGTAGCGTCCCTGCTCGCGTGGCCCGTAGCTCGAGGCTTTCCGGCCGCCGAACGGCACGTGGTAGTCGACGCCGGCCGTCGGCAGGTTCACCATCACCATGCCCGCGGCGGAGTTGCGCTTGAAGTGCTCGGCGTGCTTGAGCGAGCCCGTCGCAATCCCCGATGTCAGCCCGAACGGCGTGTCGTTGGCGACCGCGAGCGCCTCGTCGTAGTCCTTGACCCGGATCACCGAAGCGACCGGTCCGAAGATTTCCTCGCGGTTGATCCGCATCCCCGGCGTCGTCTCGGTGAAGAGCGCGGGTTGCAGGTAGTAGCCCTCGGTCGACCGCTTGAGCCGCTCGCCGCCGACGGCGAGCTTGGCGCCTTCCTGGCGGCCCACGTCGACATACATCAGGTCCTGCTCGAGCTGCTTTTCGTCGACGACCGGGCCGATGTCGGTCCCGTCCTTCAGCGCGTCGTCCACCTTGAGCGCCTTCATCTTGTCGCTGAGGGCGGCGACGAAGCGGTCGTGGATTCCCTGCGTGACCACAAGCCGGCTCGCCGCCGTGCAGCGCTGGCCGGTCGAGAAGAACGCGCTCTGCAGCGCGACGTTCACCGCGACGTCGAGGTCGGCGTCGTCGAGCACCACCTGCGGATTCTTGCCGCCCATCTCGAGCTGCACCTTGGCGAGCCGTGTCACGCAGTTCAGCGCCACCCGTTGACCGACCGATTGCGAGCCGGTGAAGCTGACCGCATCGACGTCGCGCGAGGTCGACAGGATCTCGCCCACTACCGAGCCGCGGCCCATCACGAGGTTGAAGACGCCCTTCGGCAGCCCGCTGCGCGAGATGATCTCGGCGAGCGCCCAGGCACTACCCGGCACGAGGTCGGCCGGCTTGAACACCACGCAGTTCCCGTAGGCGAGCGCGGGCGCGACCTTCCACGCCGGGATCGCCATCGGGAAATTCCACGGCGTGATGATCCCGATGACCCCGACCGGCTCGCGCGTGATCTCCACGCGGATCCCCGGCCGGACCGAGGGCAGCATCTCGCCGGCGAGGCGCAGGGCTTCCCCGGCGAAGAACTTGAAGATGGAGCCGGCGCGCGCCGCCTCGCCGATCCCCTCGGGCTTCGTCTTGCCCTCCTCGCGGGAAAGCAGGGTGCCGAGCTCCTCCTTCCGGGCGAGGATCTCGCTGCCGATCTTGTCGAGCGCGTCGGCGCGGGTCTGGACGTTGCTCCGGGCCCAGCCGGGAGACGCCGCCCGCGCCGCGGCGATCGCCGCGCCGACCTGCGCCTCGTCGGCCTGGACGTATTCGCCGATCACGTCGGCGACGTTGGAGGGATTGCGGTTCGGGGCGGCCTTCGGGGCCGCGGCCCATTCGCCGCCGATGTAGTTCTGGTGAGCTTGCATAGGGAGCTCCGGGTGATTGATGACCGGGACGCAAGTATGCCCCGGTTCGGCGCCCCGGCGCGAAAACCGGCCGCTCGCGCCCGAGATGACGGGCCTGCGGAAGGAGCAGCGGGCCTGGCGGCGGTCTGGTCCGATCGCAAAAACGGGGCACCGGCGGCGCCTATGCTCCTCCGCAAGGTAGACGGTGTTCGTTCGCCGGCTACTCTGCGGGGGTTCCCTTAACTCCTCCCTGACGCGAACCTTGCGCGAAGCTTACGCGCTGGCGAAGACCAGGTACTCGACCAGCGACACGCCCCCGAACCCGCCGAACGGGATCAGCAGCGCCCGCACTGCCGGCTGCTGCGTGAGCGGCAGGAACGCCGCTTCCCGCGTGTTCCGCATCCGGTCGATCAGCGTCCGGAGCCCGCTCGCGAGCCGCGCCGGATCCGCGCCGTCGGCCTGGGGCTGGCCCGCGCCTAGACGGAGGCATTCGTCCTCGTAGGCCGCCACGATGCGGGTCCGCGCCTGCTCCGCCGCGCGGCGCAGGCTCAAGGCACACCACGTCGCGTAGAGCGCCGCCGCCGCCAGCAGCACGAGCATCGGCAGCGGGAAATCCCAGGCATCGAAGACGGTGCTCCGCGACACGATGAGGAGCATCAGGACCGCGAACGGGTAGTAGATGAAGCGGGTCACGCCGCGCGTCAGCGCGACGATGAACTCGAAGTCGATCCAGCCCTCGAGCAGCCGCGCCGGCACGCCGCAGCGCGCCGCGAAGCGCGCGAGCGTGCGCCGCGGCCAGACCGTCCGGTGCTCGGCCAGCGCGCGGATGAGACAGGTGGACATCCGCGTCGCGTCGACGACCGAGAAGATCAGCACCACCAGCACGCCGACGCTTGCGCTGCGCAGCAGTTGATGCGTCCAGAAGGCGACCTCGCCGCGCGCCGGGACGCTCGGTGGGTCGAGGTAGAGCACGAGCGCCGCGGCCGCGAACGCGAGCGCAACGCCGGTCGCGATGCGTCCGGCGCTCGGCCAGAACTCGGTGCGGCGCCGGTAGCGGTGCCACAGCGCGGCGGCGTCCACTTCCGCGTCATCGCTGCGGCCGAAGTAGTCGTTGACCGGCGGGAACCCGCTCGCGAACGCGCGCGCGATGCGCCGGAGCGCCGCCACGGCCGGGCGCGCGGCGCACGGCGAGCCGCCCTCGCGCCGGCGGACCGGCACGAAGAACGCCCGCTGGATCCCGTCGGCCTGGCGCCGCAGCACCGCCCAGCCGTGGGCGAGGAGCGCGAGCCCGATGAGCGCGGCGCCGAGCCGGAGGTACTCGGTCGGCCAGGTGCTTATTCCTTCGAACCATTCCATTGGCTCGCCCGTCCCGGATTTCGCGTGCAGGAGCGCGACCGCGGTGGCCGCCGCGGCGCCGAGGACGAGGGCCGTCGCGATCGCGGTCCGCCGCTGCACGCGCGCTTCAAGTACGAGGTGAGCGAGCCAGATGCCGCAGGCGGTGCCGGCGGCGACGATCACGAAGCCGAGCTCGCGAAGATACGGCGCCCCGCTGCCCGCGACGTCGAGCTGGATCACCCATCGCAGGCCGGCGAATGCGGCGCCCACGACGCCGACGGCGGCGACGATCCGCTTCCAGTTGTCGCGCACCATCCGGCTGGTCAGGAAGAGCAGCAGAAACGCGGCCACCGCTCCGCCGGTGAAGAGCCACGCGTGCGGCTGGGCGAGATCGGGACCCATCGTGCTGCGATCGCGGCGCGGGTGCACGTTGCGGCACTCGGCGAAATGATCGCGATCGCAGCGGCCGCGCGCGCTCGCGCCGTTCGCATCCAGCTCGACCGCGCGCGTCCGGCCGATCTCGTAGAGCTTCTTGCCGGCGAACAGTCGCGGCCGCGCCGCCGCGTCGTAGTCGAATGCGCCGTCGCCCGTGCGCTCGGCCGCGGTGCGGGCAAAGCTGCCGGCCAGCCATTCGTTGACGAGCTCCTGGCCCGGCGATTTGGGTTCCGGCACGAGCGCCATCATCGTCCCGAGGAACGCGGCCGTCTGGTAGCCGTCGCGGAACGGTGGCACGTCCCGCTGCAGCCCGGAGTGCAGCGCGAGCCCGTAGTGCGAGGCCACGACGAGGTTGCGCGCCCACGCGTTCTGATCGGGATGCGTGAGCCGTGCGTCCATGTCGGTCGTGAAGAAGATCGCGTCCGGGAACATCGGCCGCAGCGCCTGCAGCACGAGCAGCTTGTCGTAGACATCGCTGCCGAGGACGCCGATCGCGCGCACGCCCGGCCGGCCCTGGTCCTTCTCCTGATCGTCGAAGAGCCGGATGCGGTCGCCGATGCGGCGCAGGTAGTCGAACTGGCTGCGGCCCTCCGAACGGTCGCGGGGGACCACGTTCGCGAGCAGCTCCTCGGCGTTGGCCGGCTTACGGGAGCTTTCGTCGCGCTTGCGCGCGTTCTCGTCCCGCATTCCCGGCAGCGTACCGTCGAGCCCACGCAGGTAGCTGAACCACCACATCGGCGCGGCATTGCGGCAGCGCGCGGCGATCTGGTCGCGCAGCGCCACCGGGAGCGAGCGGCCGTAGTCGGTGTCCCATTCGGACACGAGGACGATGCCGTCCTGGCATTCCGCCTTGGCATCCCGCGGCGCGGGGTTCACGCGCCGCAGCGCAAGCTCGTCGACCAGCGCGCGGGCGAGGTCATCGTCGCCGCCGATCGTCCGCAGCAAGGTGAGTTTCTCGCGCCACGTCTCCGGCACGTCCTTGAGCGTCTCCTTCGGCGCCGTGGCGAAAGCCGAGATGAAGTGAAGCTTGACCTGGCCGTGCGGCGGGGGCGTCTTGTGCGCGTCCTCGAGGAGGCCCTTGAGCGTTCCGGACCCCGCGGGGCCGAGGATGCGCACCGGCTCGAACCGCTCCCAGCGCCGGCACGGGCCCGAGCCCGGATCGCAAGCGATGCGCTGGAGGAGCACCGAGAGCCACTGGAGGGCGTCGTCGCCGAACGCGTCCTCGTCGAGCCAGAGGACGAGCACCTTGTCCTTGCGCGGAACCTCCTTGAGGCCCCGGCGGGGCGGCGGCTCGGCGGTGAACCACTCGTAGGGCACCACTTCCGGCACGCGCGCGCCGTCCGCGACGACGTCGGTCCAGATGTAGCCGAGCGCGCCAGGGTTGTCCGGCACGTAGCGGCGCGAGGCGAGACCGGAGAGCACGGCGTAGCGCATGCGCCTCCGCGCCTCGACGTCCTCGGCGTAGGGGCTGCCGAACACCATGACCCCGAGGATCGTTACCTTGGTGTCGATGTCCTCGGTCACCTTGTGGAGCTGCCGGGTAAGCGACGCGGGCTCGTGAAGCGGGTCATTCTCGCTGCGCTTGAGCCGCTGCTCGCGGGTCTCCCGCTTCGCGGATCGCTGCACCACCTCGAACGGGTCCTGCCAGAGCCGCGCGCGCACGTCCTGCTCGCCGATCGCATTGGCGGATGGCGGGGCAGCGTCGTGGGGCCGCGCGCTCTCGAGCGGCAGCGTGCGCACGAGCACGCCGGCCGCGAGCAACGCGACTGCCACTAGCGGCAGCGGACTGGAGATCAGATCTTTCGTTTCGCTGGACATGGGCACACTCCGTCAGCACGCAGAGTGCGCCGCGTCGCCGCGAACGGGAATACGTCGGTCGCCTTAGGCCTACGCCCTGATTCGCGGCCTATTTCACGTGCGCTCGACCAACGGCGCGACCGCGGTCGTAGGACTTTCGGCCGACCGGTTCGCTCCCGGGTAATTTCGCCGGAAAAGACGTGCCGGAATACCGCCGGGCAGCGGCCGGTCCCATGGGAATCCCCCGGTCGAAGCGGAAGCTTGCGATCGGCCGGCTAGAATACGGTCGGCGCGTCAACTCAACTCCGATCCCGCCCACGATGGTCGACGATATCCCGGGCCTCCGCCGCATACTGGCGACGAACAAGGTGATCGCCTTCGTCGGGTTATCCGCCGACTGGTTCCGTCCGAGCTACTTCGCGGCGAAGTACATGCTCGAGCACGGCTACACGGTGATCCCCGTGAACCCGCGCTATGACGTGATCCTCGGCCAGCGCTGCTACAGATCGCTGCGCGACATTCCCGTCAAAGTCGACATCGTCGACTGCTTCCGCAAGACTGCGGACATCATCCCGATCGCAGACGACGCGATCGCGATCGGGGCGAAGGTGCTCTGGCAGCAGCTCGGCGTGATCAACGCCGAGGCGGCGCGCAAGGCCGAGGCCGCCGGCCTCGAGACGGTCATGGACCGCTGCGTGAAGATCGAGCACGCGCGGCTCTTCGGCGGCCTCAACTGGGCGGGCGTGAACACCGGGGTCGTGTCGGCAAAGCGGCCGAAGTACATCGCGAACTAAGCGCGGGCTACATGGCGGCCTATAATGGCCATTAAGATGGCTATTCTGGAGGGGGCCATGGCCAGGTCATACTCCGTCGCCGAAGCACGCGATCAGCTCACCAGCCTGATCCGGCGCGCCGAGGAAGGCGAGACCGTTACCGTTACGCGGCGCGGCAAGCCGGTTGTGCGCGTGATGTCCGAGGAGGCGTACCGGAAGCTTCTCCGCCGGAAACGCCGGATCGACTGGGGCGCGATCCAGATCGACACCCGCGGCTTCAAGTTCGATCGGGAGGAGGCCAATGCCCGGTAGCTTCTTTCTCGACTCGAACGTGCTCATCTACGGTTTCTCGGGCGGCGAGCTCGAGAAGCAGCGGATCGCGCGCGAACTTTCCGAGTCGGAGGGCGCGTATGTCAGCACGCAGGTGCTGAGCGAGATCGGCACCGTCCTGATCCGCAAGTTCGGCTTCCCCGTCGGGGAGGCCCGCGCGCGGGTCGCGAGCATCGCGGCGGCGTGCGACGTGGTAGTCGTGACGCCTCCGCTTATCCTCGACGCGTTCCGGATCGCCGAGCGGTATCGCATCAGTCTCCACGATGCCCAGATCGTGTCCGCGGCACTGGCTTGCGGGGCCGGGAGGCTCTACTCGGAGGATCTTCACCACGGGCTCGCCATCGACGGGCTCGCGATCGTCTCGCCGTTCGGTGCACGCGCGCGGGAGCCGACCCCGCGTTACGCCGCCCGCCCGCGACTTCGCCGGGCGGCGTAGCTTCCGGAGCCTTCCGTGCCCGACCGCAAATTCGGCTTCGAGACCCTCGCGCTCCACGCCGGGCAGATCCCCGACGCGGCCACCGGTGCGCGTGCGGCGCCGATCTACCAGACGACCTCGTTCGTCTTCGACTCCGCCGAGCACGCGGCGAGCCTCTTCAACCTGCAGACCTTCGGCAACGTCTACTCGCGGATCTCGAACCCGACCGTCGCGGTGCTCGAGGAGCGCATGGCGGCGCTCGAGGGCGGTCGCGTCGCGCTCGCGACCGCCACCGGCCAGGCCGCCGAGGCGGTGGCGTTCATGACCTTGCTCGAGGCGGGCGATCACGCGGTCTCCGCGGCGACGCTCTACGGCGGCACTCATACGCTGCTCGGGGTGAACCTGAAGAAGCTCGGCATCGAAGTCACGTTCGTCGATCCCGAAGACCCGGAGAACTTCGCCCGTGCGATCAGGCCGAGCACCAGGCTGCTATACGCCGAGACGCTCGGGAACCCGTCGATCAACGTCGTCGACATCGCGGCGATCGGGGCGGTCGCGCGCGCGGCGGGCGTGCCGTTCGTGGTCGACAACACCGTGCCCTCGCCCTATCTCTGCCGGCCGCTCGAGCATGGCGCCGACATCGTCGTGCACTCGGCGACGAAGTACATCGGCGGCCACGGCACGACCATGGGCGGCTTGATCGTCGACTCGGGCAAGTTCCCCTGGGGGAACGGGAAATTCCCGGGTATGACGACGCCGTCGCAGGGCTACCACGGGGTGATCTTCCACGAGACCTTCGGCGACTTCGGGTTCACGATGCGCTGCCGGATGGAGACGATGCGCACCTACGGCCCGGCGCTCTCGCCGTTCAACGCCTGGCTGCTGGTGCAGGGACTCGAGACGCTCCCGCTCCGCATGGAGCGCCACTGCGCGAACGCGCTCGCGGTGGCGAAGTTCCTCGCGGAGCATCCGCAGGTCACGTGGGTGAACTACCCTGGCCTGCCCGACAACAAGCACTACCCCCTCGTCCGCAAGTACATGCCGAAGGGCGCGAGCGGGCTGCTCTCGTTCGGCATCAAGGGCGGCACGGCTGCGGGCGAGAGATTCATCGACGCCGCGACCTTCATGAGCCATCTCGCCAACATCGGCGACGCGAAGACGCTCGTGATCCATCCCGCGTCGACGACGCACCGCCAGATGTCCGAGGAGGACCAGGCGAAGGCGGGCGTCACGCCCGATATGATCCGCGTGTCGGTGGGGCTCGAGACGCTGGACGACATCCTGTGGGACATCGACCAGGCGCTGCACGCGGCCGTTGACGCTTAGAACTTCCCGCGCAGAGGGCGCAGAGATCACGGCGATCGCGGAGAGAGACTCGTGGAAGCCGGCGGTTGCCCGGGTGAGTCGAGGTTCACTTCGCCGCGGCCCGCTGCCTTTTCCGCGCCTCCCCCTTTGGAGGACCAATGATCAGCTACGACGTCGTCGAACACGGCAAGCCGCTGCAGCGCGCGGTGAAGGAAACGCCGCGGCCGGAGCGCGCCGAGGTGCTGGTCCGGATCACGCGCTCGGGCGTGTGCCACTCGGACCTGCACATCTGGGACGGCTACTTCGATCTCGGCGGCGGCAAACGCTCCTACGTGAAGGACCGCGGCTGCGTGCCGCCGTTCACGCTCGGCCACGAGCCCTACGGCGTGGTCGAGGCGCTCGGCCCCGACGCCAGGGGCGTCGCGGTGGGCGCGAAAGGGATCGTGTACCCGTGGATCGGCTGCGGCGAGTGCGCGGTGTGCAAGGCCGGGCAGGACAACTACTGCCTCGCGCAGCGCTTCGTCGGCGTGTTCCGGCCGGGCGCATACGCGTCGCACCTGCTCGTTCCCGACGCGAAATACCTCGTCGATGCGACAGGGGTCGACGAGGGTTTCGCCGCGACGCTCGCCTGCTCCGGCATCACCACCTACAGCGCGATCCGGAAGCTTCCCGCGCTCGACGAGCGCGACTGGGTCGTCGTGCTCGGCTGCGGCGGCCTCGGAATGATCGCGCTCTCGACTCTGCGTGCGCTCGGGATCGAGCGGGTGATCGCCTGCGACGTCGACGAGGGCAAGTTTGCGGCGGCGCGCGCGGCCGGGGCGCGCGAGACGGTGAACTCGCGCGACGCGCCGGCCGCCGTCGCGCAGATCCAGAAGCTCTCGGGCGGCGCGGTCGCCGGCGCGCTCGACTTCGTGGGCATGCCAGCCACCGCCAATCTCGGCATCGCCGTGCTGGCGAAAGGCGGCCGCTACGTTCTCTGCGGTCTCTTCGGCGGAGAGCTCACGATCTCGCTCCCCCCGATCGCCCAGCGCGCGATCGGCGTCGTCGGCTCCTACGTCGGCACGCTGCAGGAGCTGAAGGAGGTCGTGGCGCTGGCGCAGAATGGCAGGCTGAAGGCGACGCCGGTCGAGACGCGCCCGATCCGGGAAGTGAACCGCACCCTCGACGAGCTGAAGGCGGGCCGGATCGTCGGCCGCGTCGTGCTCGACGTCGATGAAACCGCCTGACCAGCGATGAACTTCACGAACTGGACCTCCTCCTACCCGACCGCGCGCCGGCCGACGATGGCGGCGAACGTCGTCTCGACCTCGCAGCCGCTCGCCGCGCAGGCGGGTCTGCGGATGCTGCTCGAGGGCGGCAACGCGATGGACGCCGCGCTCGGCGCCGCGATCGCGCTGACGGTCGTCGAGCCGATCTCGAACGGCATCGGGTCGGACCTCTTTGCCATCGTCTGGGACGGGAAGGACCTCGCCGGCCTCAACGCGTCGGGCCGCTCGCCGGCCGCGTGGACTCCCGAGTACTTCGCCGGCGAGACGGCGATGCCGACCCGCGGCTGGAACAGCGTGTCGGTGCCCGGCTGCGTGTCGGCGTGGGTCGAGCTGTCGGAGCGCTACGGCCAGCTGCCGTTCGAGAAGCTGTTCGAGCCCGCGATCGAGTACGCCTTCAATGGCTATCTCGTGTCGCCGTTCGTCGCGCAGCGTTGGGAGCAGCAGGTGCCCGAGCTCAAGAACCAGCCGGGGTTCGCGTATGCCTTCCTGCCGGCTGGCCGCGCGCCGCGCGCCGGCGAGCGCTTCGTGTTGCGCGACGCCGCCGGCACGCTCGAGCTGATCGCCGAAACGCGCGGCAAGGCCTTTTACGAGGGCGAGCTCGCGGGGCGGATCGAAGCGTACGCGGCGGCGTGCGACGGGGCGCTGACCCGCGACGATCTCGCCGCGCATACGAACGACTGGGTCAGGACGATCAGCCAGGACTACCGCGGCTACACGGTGCACGAGATCCCGCCGAACGCCCAGGGCATCGTCTGCCTCATGGCGCTCGGGATGCTGTCGCACTTCGATGTGGCGCGCGCCCCGGTCGACTCGCCGGACAGCCTGCATCTCCAGATCGAGGCGGTGAAGCTCGCGTTCGCCGACGCGCGGGCGTACGTCGCGGATCCCGCGGCGATGGCCGAGGTGAAGCACTCGCACCTGCTCGAGCCCGCCTACCTCGCCGGGCGCGCGAAGCTCATCGACATGAAGCGCGCCCAGGATTTCGGCCACGGGCCGCCGCCCCATGGCGGGACGATCTATCTCACCGCCGCCGACGCCGAAGGCCTGATGGTGTCGCTGATCCAGTCGAACTTCATGGGCTTCGGCTCGGGCGTGGTCGTGCCGGGCACCGCCATCAGCCTGCAGAATCGCGGCTCGGGATTCGTGCTCGAGCCGGACCATCCGAACCGGGTCGCGCCGCGGAAGCGCCCTTACCACACCATCATCCCGGGCTTCGTGACGAAGAACGGCGTCCCGGTGATGAGCTTCGGCCTCATGGGCGGCGCCATGCAGCCCCAGGGCCACACCCAGCTCATGGTGCGGATGATCGACTACGGCCAGAGCCCGCAGACCGCGATCGACGGCCCGCGCTTCCGCGTGACGGCCGGTCTCGACGTGAATCTCGAGCGCGCGTTCCCCCCGGCGACGGTGAGGGAACTATCGCGGCGCGGCCACCGCATCGTCGAGCTGCCCGCCGGCTACATGGATTTCGGGTGTGCGCAGATCGCCCTGCGCGTCGACGGCGGGTACGTGGCCGCGTCGGATCCGCGGCGCGATTCGCTCGCGGTAGGGTTCTAGGTCCCGCCCTCAAGTCAAGGAGAAGAGATGCGTCGCTCGGTCTGGATCGTCCTTGCCGCGCTGCTCGCTGCCGGCTGCGCCACGCAACCCGATACCACGGAGAAATCCGGCGCGCTGCCGGGGCTCCTCCCCGGCTCGTCGGTGGAGGCCTCCGGCTTCCTGGGCGACTACGGCCAGCTCCGGAAGGTGTCGGGCCGGCTGGACACGTGGCAATGGGTGAAGACCGGCGTGGACTGGAGGCCCTACACGAAGCTCTTCATCGAGCCGGTCGAGGTCTGGATCAACCCGCGCGGCGCCTACCCAGGGATCGAGCCCGGTCTGTACAAGAGGATGGTCGACGAGTTTCGCCAGCAGGTCACGCAGGAGTTCCGCGCCGGCGGCTACCAGGTCGTCGACCAGCCGGGCCCGGGCGTGCTCAAGCTGCACTTCGCGCTCACCGGCGTGACGCCCGAGCGACCGGGCCTCACGCCGCTCGACGTGTTGCCGATCAAGATCGCGATCGACGCCGCACGGTATGCGACCGGAACCGACAAGACCGTCATCGCGATCTCGGGAGAGGCCGAGGTGCTCGACGGGGTGACCGGCGAGCGCCTCTTCGCGCAGGTCACGACGCGCAAGGACGTGCACCTCTTCATCGGCCGCCAGGTCACCTGGGACGACGTTCGCGATGGCGCGGCCGGGTGGGCGACGCAGGCGCGCGCGCTGCTCGACAAGGCGCGTGGCGTCTCGCGCTAGCCGAGCGTACCATCGCGCGCGACGCCTTCCGGAGCGCAGCATGCAGCCGTCCCTGCCGCGGATGAAGCACGGCGCGACGCCGGACGAGATCCATTACGTCAACGTTCCTGCCTGAGGGAGCAAACCATGCCCAAGTTCCACAACCCATCGACCGTCGCCGACCCGATCGGCACCTACAGCCATGGCGTCGAGGTCCCGCCGAACGCTCGCTGGCTCCACGTCGCCGGACAGATCGGGCTGCGAAAGGACGGCACCCTTCCCGTCACGGTCGAGGAGCAGACCGAGGTCGCGTGGCAGAACATCGTAGCGATCCTCGGGGCGGCGGGGATGGAGGTCACCGACCTCGTCAAGATCACGCAATACCTGACGCGCCTCGACCACTTCCCGCGGTACGCCGCGACGCGCGCGAAGTTCCTGGCCGGACACCGGCCGGCTTCGACCGGCCTCATCATCAGCTCGCTCGTGCGGCCGGAGTACCTCGTCGAGGTCGAGGCGATCGCGGCGAAAGCGGCGGCGCCCGCGGCGAAAGCGGCGGCGCCCGCAGCGAAGGCAGCGAAGCGGCCGGCGCGCAAGGCAGCCAAGCGCAAGAAGCGCGGTTAGCCCGCGGATCATCATCCCATCCTCCTCCCCGAGGAAGGGTGCGCGAAGTTCCGGGTGGAGCGCTTTCGCGCGGTCGCGAAGGCGGAAGCATCAAGGCCGACCGACGATACTGGCGTCTTATCGAGGAGGGGACCATGAATGCACGCTCGGGCCTTCGGGTAACGATTGTCCTTGCCGCCCTGGCCGGCACCGCCCAGGATCTTGCGGCGCAGGGCAAGCTGCCGGAAAAGATGACCGGGACCTGGGCTTCCAATGCGCCGACTCAAGGCGGCGCGAGAGGCGCGTTGGGGGGCACCTGGTCGGTTCTCATCGCGGAGCAGAAGCCCGACGGGTCGATCGCGGGCAAGGCCACCTGGGAGGGCGGGAGACTTTGCGCGATGAACGACGAGCCGATGACCGGTCGCTTCGACGGGACCGAGCTGAGGATGGCGGTCACGTTCCAGAACAAGTTCCCGAACGCGGGCTGCAGCAAGGCGAACCTCGTGCTCAGGAAAACGGGCGAGGGCAACACTTTCGAAGGTGAACTCCGCGGGTCGGGAATAAGGATGACGCTCGGTTCGCCTTGACCGCGTCCGGTCGCTGAACACCTGCGGCGAATGCCAACCGGTCTCGGCTGACCGGCTCCGGCGTCGCCGGGTACTGATCGCTACAGCGGTGTGACGCGGGCGTGCAGCACGGCCGCCTGGCCACCGCGCGTGGCCGCGAGGCAGCGCCGGATTGCCGCCGGCACGGCTTCCGGGTCCTCGACGAGCTCGCCGTAGGCGCCAGCCGCCTCGGCGATCTTCGCGAAGTTCATGTCGGGCGCGAGCAGCGCCTCGTACTCGTTCGTCGACTGCGCCTCGCCGTCCGGGTACACGCGCAGCGTCGCCTCCTTCACCGCCGCCCAGCCCGAGTTGTCGAGCACGACGGTGAAGATCGGGAGCCGGTACTGCTTCGCCACCGCGTAGACCGACGCCGGGTTGCAGAAGTAGAAGCTGCCGTCGCCGCAGACCTGCACCACGGTGCGATCCGGCCGCGCTAGCTTCACCCCGAGGGCCGTCCCGCCGGAGAAGCCGAGACCGCCGCCCGCGAGCCCCACGACCGTGCCCGGCGTGGCGCGCGGGATCTGGTTGAACACGGCGAGCGCGTTGCGGATCGCCTCGTTCACGAGGATGTCATCGGGCCCGATCGCGCGGCCGATCTCGGCGCAGAGGTATTGCGGGTTGATCTTCCCGGGCACGCCCTTGTCGGCGGCGAGCTTCGCGAGCGCCGCCTTCCGCGCCGCATGCTCGGCCGCCAGCGCCTCGACCCGCTTCCCGGCCGCCGCGCGGAACGCCGGCGTCGCCTTCGCCTTCACTGCCGCGAGCAACTGCTCGAGGATCCGCCGGCTCGCGCCCTGGATCCTCAGGTTCGCCGCGAAGTCCCACATCGGGAACCCCTGCTTGACGACGTCGACGTCGATCTGCGCCCAGAACGTGGCCGGGTTCTCCGGCGTGTCCTTGGGGATCCACGGCACGTCGACGTCGAGCAGGATGCCGAGATCGGCCTCGGCAACGTGCTTGCCCGGAACGAAGCCGGCGCAGCACGGCGAATCGGCCGGGATGTTGAGGTGCAGCGGGTTGAACTCCAGCACGCGGATGCCCGCGAGCCGCGCGAGCTCGTCGAGGCGCGCGGGCGTCGCGGTGTCGCGGCCCGCATACGCGGTGACGAGGAGCGGGTTCTTGGCCGCGATCAGTCGGTCGGCGAGCAACTCGATCGCTTGCGGGTCGGCGCCGCCCGCCTCGGCCGCGCCGAACCGCTCCGGCGGGAACGAGCGCACGGCGCTCTCGGCCCAGGTCTCGGCGAGCGTCTCGCGCGGGAGCATCAGGTACACCGGCCCCCGCGGATCGCTCTGCATCATCGTGTGCGCGCGGCGCAGCACCTCCTTCGCGACCACGCCCGACGGCAGCGAATATTCCCATTTCACGTACGGCCGCACGATGCTCGCCTGGTCGTACGGGTCCTGCACGAAATGCACGTAGGTGTCGCGCGAGCCGGTGAGCTCGCCGCGCTGCGTGAACGGCGCGCGGCCCGCCATCAGCAGCAGCGGCGTCCGGCCGCGGTAGACGTTGTGCATCGCGACCGCCGAGTTGCCGGTGCCGACGTCGACGTGGACCAGCACGCCCTGTCCGCGCCCGGTCATCATCGCGTAGCCGGCGGCCATGTGGACAGCCACGTTCTCGTGCGGGCAGAGGATCGTCTTCGGGAAGGCGCGGCCGGTCCGGCGCCAGCGCGCCATCTCCTCGATGAGCGGTGCGTGGTCGGTGCCGAGATTGCAGAAGAGATAGTCGATCCCGAGCTCGGTCAGGCCCTCGAGGAAGTAGTGTGCGGTGGAGTTCAGCCTGACTTGCGGCGATTGGTCCATCTGATCCTCATCCAGCGAGCGCTTCACGCTACGGGGGGAGCCGCATGATAATGCCTGGGCTAAGATCGTCGGACAAATGACCACCGACCTCTGCTTCATGCCGGCAACGGAGCTCGTCGCGCGCTACGCGGCGAAGACGCTCTCGCCGGTCGAGGTGACGCGCGCGGTGCTCGACCGCATCCGCGCGCTCGATCCGAAGCTCAACGCCTATTGCCTCGTCGACGAAGAAGGTGCGCTCGCCGCCGCCCGCGGATCGGAAGCGCGCTGGGCTAAGGCCGAGCCAGCCGGACCGGTGGACGGCGTGCCGGCGTCGATCAAGGACCTCGTGCTCGCGAAGGGTTGGCCGACGCTGCGCGGCTCCAAGACCGTCGACGCGGCGGGGCCATGGGACGACGATGCGCCCGCGACCGCACGCCTGCGCGAAAGCGGCGCCATCCTCCTAGGCAAGACCTGCACGCCGGAATACGGGTGGAAGGGCGTCACCGACAGCCCGCTGACCGGCATCACCCGCAACCCGTGGAATCTGGAGCGCACGCCCGGCGGCTCGAGCGGTGGCGCGTCCGCGCAGCTCGCCGCGGGGCTCGGCCAGCTCGCGGTCGGGACGGACGGCGGCGGCTCGATCCGCATCCCGTGCGCCTTCACCGGGGTGTCGGGCATCAAGGCCCAGTTCGGCCGCGTGCCCGCCTGGCCGCTCTCGCCGATGGGCACGGTAGCGCACATCGGTCCGATGGCGCGGACGATCGCCGACGTCGCGCTGATGCTGAACGCGCTCGCGCGCCCCGATGTCCGCGACTGGCACGCGCTGCCGTTCGACGGCACCGACTGGACCGCGACGCTCGGGCAGGGGATCAAGGGCCTGCGCATCGCCTACAGCCCGCGGCTTGGCTACATCGAGTACGTGCATCCCGAGGTCGAGGCGCGAGTCGCGGAGGCGGTGAAGACGCTTGCGGAGCTCGGCGCACGCGTCGAGGAAGTCGACCCGGGCTTCCCCGATGCGCGCGACACGTTCTGGGTCCATTGGACAGGCGGCGCGTTCAACGCGCTGCGCAAGCTGCCGCCGGAGAAATTCGCGCTGCTCGAGCCGGCGCTGCAGCAGGCCTTCCAATCGGGCTCGCGTCACACGCTCGCGGCGTACTTCGACGCCGTCGCTAAGCGCATCGCAATGGGCGAGCGCATGAAGCGCTTCCATCTCGACTGGGATCTCCTTGCGACGCCGGCGCTGGCGGTTCCCGCGTTCGAGGTCGGCCGGATCGTCCCGAAGGAGCCCAGCGGCCCCGAGGACGACTGGACGTGGTGGACGCCGTTCAGCTACCCGTTCAACCTCACGCAGCAGCCGGCGCTCTCGGTGCCGTGCGGGTTCACGAACGACGGGCTGCCGGTCGGGCTGCAGCTCGTCGCACCGGCCTATCGCGAGGACCTCGCGCTCCGCGCGGCGCATGCGTTCCAGAGCGCGACCGATCATCTGCGGCGGCCTCCTCTGTAGCCGCCGGGCCTTCTCACCGAAGGCGCCGCCGCAAGCGAGCAGGTCTGGCAGTCGTTGACGAGATGCACAGATGTGCATACACTGCGTCCGATGAACTGCGAATGGGACGAGGCGAAAGCGGCGTCCAATTTGCGCGAAGCACGGGGTTGACTTTGCGGACGCGGCAGGCGTTTTCGACGACCCGCTCGCACTCTCGATGCCGGACGACCATGCGAACGAGGAGCGCGTCATTGCGATTGGCAACGACTTCCTCGGTCGGGTGCTCGTAGTGGTCTATGCGTACCGCAGCGACCGGATCCGGGTGATCTCGGCGCGTCTCGCGACGCCCGCAGAGCGCCAAGCATACGAGGAAAACTCGAGATGAAGCGCGAATACGACTTCTCCCGCGCCAAGCGTGGCGCGATCATTCCTCCCACCGGGGGCAAGACCCGAATCACGATTCGTATCGACGACGACGTGCTCGATTGGTTCAGGACGCAGGTGCACGCCCAGGGTGGAGGGAGCTACCAGACCCTCATGAACGGCGCGTTGCGTGAGTTCATGGCGCGGCGGGAAGGTGCACTCGCGGAGACGCTACGACACGTCTTGCGGGAAGAACTCGCCCCCTATGTCGTGTCCCGAAAACGTGGGACGGGCAAGCGCAGCACGCGACGTCGCCCGGTGTAGGGCCCGCAGGAGAGCGCCGGAACGTGAAGTCGTGCCCGGTGTACCGTACTCGGAGCCATCGCATCCTCGACGCCCGCAGCCTCGCGATGCACTTGCTGATCGCGCGCCAGATCTCCCGCGATCCCCGCCTGCTCGAGGTGGCGCGCCGGAACGTCGACCGATGGATCCGGGCGCGCAAGGACGAACCGCCGCGTGTCTACCTTGAGTGGCGCCGGATCCTCTCGTGACCCTGGCAGGAGGTCGCGGCAGCGCCGACGGACCTGAGCGAGAATGCGGTGCGCCTCCGCCAGTCGTCGCGCTTTTACGGGGATGCTGCGCAGGCGGCGCGACGGAGAGTGTACGCAGCCCGTAACGGGAGGAGTCGATGCTGAAGATCTGGGGCCGGGTCAACTCGATCAACGTGCAGAAGGCGATGTTGGCGATCGGCGAGTTGAAGATTCCGCACGAGCGGATCGATGCCGGTATGGCGTTCGGCGTGGTCAACACGCCCGAGTACCACAAGATGAACCCGAACGGCCGCGTGCCCACGATCGACTACGACGGATTCGTGCTGTGGGAGTCGAACGTGATCGTTCGCTACCTGTATGCGAAGCACGGGCCGCCGCGCACGCTCGAGCAGGGCTACAGCGAAGAGAAATGGATGGACTGGACGACGAGCACGGTCGCCGCGCCGCTCACGACCGCCTTCTGGCAGCTCATCCGCACGCCGGCCGACAAGCGCGACAACGCCGCCGTCGATGCCGCGCTCAAGCAGGCGGCGGACATCATGAAGATCGCCGACGACACGCTCGCCGCGCAGCCGTACCTGTCCGGCCGCGAATTCTCGATGGGCGACATCCCGTTCGGCTGCTTCGTCAACCGCTGGTACCGGCTCCCGATCGAGCGTCCGGAGCACGCGCACCTCGTCCGGTATTACGAGCGGCTGAAGACCCGTCCGGCCTACCGGGAGCACGTGACGGCGATCCCGCTCACCTGACCGAGGATGACACGATGACCGACGCCGCCCGCGGCCTGCGCATCCACTTCGTCGACGGCAGCTCGCTCGCCGTCAGCTTCCCGAAGCAGCGGGACAACGAGATCGCCGCGGAGCTCCTGCGCGACGCGATACTCGACGAACGGATGATCGCGCTCGAGGCCGATGGCTGCCTGCACTACGTGCCGTTCGACAATGTGAAGTATTTCAGCGTTTATCCGGCCCCGGAGAATCCCGGCAAGCACGTGATCCGCGGCGCGACCCTGCGGGACTGAGCGGCCGCTATCCCGTCTCGAGTGCCTGGCGCAGCCCCCGCCGAAGCCGCCGGCGCGCGCGTCCCTGCGCGCCTCGTAGCGCTGATCTTCGTCCCGTTCGCTGCGGGCTACTTCCTCTCCTACTTCTTCCGCAACGTCAACGCGGTCATCGCGAAGGACCTCGTCCGCGAGTTCGCGCTCGCGCCCTCGGACCTGGGGCTCCTCACCAGCGCCTACTTCATGGCGTTCGGCCTCGCGCAGCTGCCGGTCGGCGTGTTCCTCGACCGCTACGGCCCGCGGCGGGTCGTCGCGACGCTGCTCTGCGTCACCGCGCTCGGCGCGTTCGTGTTCGGACGCGCGGACGGCTTCGGCACGCTCGCCCTCGGTCGTGCGTTGATCGGCCTCGGCGTGTCGGCGTGCCTGATGGGCGCGATCAAGGCGTTCACGCTCTGGTTCCCGCTCTCGCGCCTCGCGACGATCAGCGGCTGGTACATCTTCGTCGGCGGCGTCGGCGGGCTCGCGGCGACCGCGCCCGTCGAGGCGGCGCTGGGCGCGATCGGCTGGCGGGTGATGTTCTACGGGCTCGCGACGGCATCGCTCGCCGTCGCGGCGCTGATCGCGCTCGCGGTGCCGGAGAAGCCGCTGCCCGGCGCAGGCGCGACGTGGGGCGAGCAGATCCGCGGCATCGGCCTGATCATGGCGCGGCCGCTCTTCTGGCGGATCGTGCTGCCGTTCGTGATCACGCACGCTGCGTACCAGGCGCTACAGGGATTGTGGCTCGGTCCCTGGCTCACCGACGTCGCGGGGTTCCCGCGCGAGCGCGCGGCGACGCTGCTCCTCGTGTGCGCCGCGGCGTACGCCATCGGCTCGGTCGCCTTCGGCAGCTTCGCCGACCGGCTGGCCGCGCGCGGCGCCTCGCGGCTCGCGCTCTACAAGGTCGGGCTCGTCGTATCGTTCGCCGCGTTCGTGGCCATCGCGCTCGACGCTCCGGTGCCACGTGCCGCGCTGCTCGCAACGTACGGCTTCACGGTCATGTCGGGCGCGCTCGTGTTCGCGGTGATCACGCCGCACTTTCCGGTGGCGATGTCGGGCCGCGTCATCACTGCGCTCAACTTCGGGATGTTCTCGGCGTCGTTCGCCTTCCAGTGGGGGATCGGCGCGGTGCTGCGCGCGTTTCCCGTCGTCGACGGTCGCTACGCGGCCGATGGCTACGCGGCGGCGCTGCTCGGTATCGCGGTGCTGCAGGTGGTGGTGCTTGCCTGGATCCTGCCGCTGCGCGACACGCCCGGCCGGAGCTAGTGTCGTGCTCCATGGGGCGGGGCCGCAAAGCGCGTCGTCGAGCCGGGACCCGTAGGCGGGCGTTTGCGGCCCCAGGCACTCGCCGGGCTCCGACACCGCCGCACTCAAGTTCGCGAAGTCACTTTCGGAACGCGACGCTACCCGGGCGCGAGCGCGGCCAGCTGCCGGTCGCGCTCGGCCTTCCCGAGGCGGGCGAGCTCCTTCACCGCCGCGTAGAACCGCGGCAGATCGCCGTTCTCGCGCGCCAGCAGCGCGCGGAACGCGGGTACCAGCTCCTCGTAGGTGGCGACCGACGCGAGGTGGGCGTTGTTCACGCCGGCGAAGAACCGGTCGTAGCCGGCGAAGCCGCCCCACTGCTTCGCCTTGAGCTCGCCGTAGTCGATGCCGAGCTCGGCGAAGAGCTGCGCCTTCCCGGCGCGCTTCGCATCGTCGGCGAGCGGCTCGCGATACAGCTTTGCGGCCCGCTCGCGGTAGCGCAGCACGAGCCGCACGAACTCGTCGCGTCGCGCGCGCGAGGCGGCGTAGGCGCCCCGCTCGTCGGCGGTCGCGTTCTTCGCCAGCCAGCGCCGCACGCCCTCCTCCTCGACCGCGACCGCGAACGACTCGTTGAACGTCGTGTCGCCCTTCACGTAGACGACCTGGTGGGCGAGCTCGTGGAAGACGAGTCGCGCGAGCTCGGCGTCGGGATAGCGGACGAAGGTGCTCAGCACCGGGTCGTCGAACCAGCCGAGCGTCGAGTACGCCACCACACCGTAGACAAAGACGTCGAAGCCCTGCTGGCGCAGGTCCGCGCCGAACCCGTCGGCGCTCGCCTGCGCGTAGTAGCCGCGGTAGCCCACGCAGCCGGCGATCGGGAAGCAGCTCTGACGCGGGTCGACGGAGAACTCCGGCGCCGCGAAAACGTTCCACACCACGAACGGCCGCCCGATGTCGGCATAGGACTTGTAGCTGCCGTTGTCCGGAAGCGCCAGCTCGCGGCTCGCGAACTCGCGGATGGCGAGCACCCGCTCGAGCTTCAGCCGCAGCTCGGGCGGCGTCGCCGGATCGGCGATGCGCCCGGAAATCGGCTCGGCGTGGCGCATCACCTCGAGATGGCCGCCGATCGCCTGGCCGTAGTAGGACAGGGTCGAGCAGCCGGCCGCGGCGGCGACCGCCGCGCCCGCGAGCACCGCCACCCACCATCGCCGGCTCACTGCGCGAACCTCCCGGTCTCGAGAAACGCCACCGTCTGGCGCGCGACCGCGCTCGAGACGAGCATCTCGCCGTGCGCCACCCGCATGACGAGATGATCGGCGAGGCGCGGATGTCGCGTCTCCTCCACGGCGACGACGCCGTCGTTCGGCAGCGGCACGTCGAGGCCGATCAGCCGCCCGAGGCCGAGCCGGCGCGCGCCCGCGATCGCGCCGGCCTCGACGCCGGGCGGAATCTCGAGGCGCGGCATCTCCCCCCAGAGGCCGCGCGTCGTGCCGAGGAGCGGCGCGCCCCACCGCTTCGCCGCGAGGCTCCGCCCGCTCGCCGAACCGGTGAGCGGCGATCCGAGCAGCACGATCCGGCGCACGCGCGGATCGGGCCGATCGCGAAGCGCTGCCAGCGCGACGACGCCGCCGAGGCTGTGCGCGACGACGTGCACCCGCGGCGCATCGATCCCGCCGATCGCGGCGGCGACCTGCTGCGCGTTGTGAGCGAGATCGTGCATCGCGGAGTAGTAGCCGAGGGCGCGCGCCCCGAATCCGCGTTCGCGGAGCTTCCGCGCGAGATAGAGCATCACGACGCGGTTCATCCACAGGCCGTGGACGAGCAGCACGGCTTCGCCGGGCATACCCGATCTTAACGGCGGCAGGAGGAGCCGCAGCGCGACCACCCCCGACGGGATCGCGAACAGCGCGAAGGCCCACGCGTAGCTCCCGGTCGCCCACACCGCGGCGGCGAAGAGCGGCGGGCCGGAGAGCGCGCCGGCGAACGTGAAGAACTGCGTGCCGCCGGTCGCGGTCGTCACCATGCCCGCGGGCGCGGCGCGCGCCACCTCGGCCAGAAACACGCCGTTCCAGCCGACCGCGGACGCGCCGAAGAGCATGCCGACGGCGACCACAGCCGCGAGCGGCCACGCCGGCGAGAACGCTGCGGCGAGAAGCGCGCACGCCGCGGTGATCACGCCGAGCACCGCGAGCATCGCCCGCGGCGCGAGCCAGCGGTCCGCGACCGCGCCCCAGGCGATCCGGCCGGCGATCCCGGCGCCGTGCGAGCACGCGTAAACGAGCCCCGCCTTGACGAGGCTGTAGCCGAGCTCGAGTGCGAGGTACGACACGAAGTAGGTGACGAATACGAGCTGCACCGCCGCGTAGCCGAGCGATGCGAACGACAGCTCGCGCAGGGCCGGGTCGCCGAGGGCGAGCCGGATCGGACGCCCCAGACCGGAAAACACGCTGCGCAGGCTGCTCGCCGGTCCCGCCGGCGCGGTGCGCGCTTCCGCGAGCCGCGCCCGCGCCGGCAGGAGCGCGAACGCGGCGGCGATGCAGACCGCGGCGAGCGCCGGCAGGGCGCCGGTCCAGCCGAGCGCGAGGGCGAGCGGCGGCGCCACGACGCCGGCGATCGCGCCGCCGACCGGGACACCGGTCTGCTTGATCGAGAAGACGAGCGCCATCATTCCGGGCGGCGTGCGCCGGGCGAGGATGTGCGAGCTGACCGGGTTCACGACGCCGTAGCCGAGGCCGATCACGACCGCGGCCAGGGGCACGATCGCGGCGATCGCGAACATCCCGAGCGCGAGGCCCGCGCCCGCCAGCACGACCGCCGCCTGGCAGACGGCGAGCGGGCCGTACCGCGACGTGAGTCGCCCGGTCGCGAGGCCGGAAAGCATCGCGCCGAAATAGGTGATCGACGCAAAGAAACCGATCGACTGCGGCGCGAGCCCGAGATCGCCCGCCGCGACCGGCGCAAGCACCGAGGGCGCGATCATCGCCATCGAGGTGAGCGTCTGGACCGTCAGGGTGACGGCGAGGGCGACGAGCGGGGCGTTCACTCGCCCTACTCTACTCGACCTCCACCGTTCCGTTCGCGCTCACCTGCACCATGCTCGTGCCGCCCTCGAAGGTTGGGGGCGGGACGGCCGGGGACGCAGCCGCCATCGCGCGCTCGGCCATCATCGGCCGCGGGCCGGGGATCGGGCCGCCGGTGTTGATCGCAACCCGGCGGATCCGGTAGCTCCCGCCGCCGAGCGCTTTCGTCGCGATATCGGCGCGGCTGCGGAACGCCGCGACCGCTTCGGTCATCAGCTCGTTCTCGGTCTGGCGGCGCAGCTCCGGCGAGACCGCGAACAGGATGCCGCCGAGCTGCATCGACGACTGGAGCTTCCCGATCAGCGTCGCCATCGCCGCCACGTCCTTCGACTCGAGCCGGATCTCGGCGCGGCCGCGCCAGCCGGTGAGCTTGTTCGCACGGTCATAAACCGGGAACGTGCTGGTAAGGCCCGAACGCGCCTTGATGGTCTTGAACTCGCCTGCGATCTTGAGCGACGTCGGCCGTGATGCGGTTCAGCTGGCTCGCGACCTGTGCGGCGGACGGATCGTTCGCCTCGGCGTAGAGCGTGGCGGTCATGAGGTCGTTCTGGACCTCGCGCGAGACCTCCGCCTGGAGGTCGACCTGGTTGAAGCGGGGCTCGGGCGCGGGTTGCGCAAGCGCCGGGCCGGCGACGAGCCCGGCAGCGAGGCCGGCGGTGAGCGCGAGTGCGGTACGTGGGATCATCTGGTCTCCGTGGGTTTGTGCAACGCCGTGCTTGAACGCGGCAGCCGGGCGGCTGGGGTTACGATCGGGAGCGATGAGAGGCCGGACTCCAATCGGGCGCTTCGCGGCCTGGCTGCGCCGCTGCTGGTCCTGCGGCGCGCCGCTCGGCACGCGCGAGCGCAAGTGCGCACGATGCGGCGCCAGCCAGCCGCGCGAAGTCTAGCCCGTCATCAAGGCGCGGGCCTGCCGCGGAGGACCGTTATCCGGGGACGACGACAGCCGCCCTCACGCGAGGTTCCTCAGCTCCCGCAAGGCGACCGAGAGCATCGCCAGGTCCGCCGCCGGCGCGGCGCGCAGCTCGCCGAGAAGGCGCAATGCGCGCTCCATCGCGTCGCGATTCGCGCTCTCCCATGCGGCGACGAGCGCAGCCGGGTCGTCGGCGCCGGTGCCCCTCGTCAGGACATTCGCCGCGAGCGTGCGCTGCAGGCTCGCGAGGTCGTCGCGCATCGAGCCCCTGGCGAGCGTCTGCCAATGGCTGTCGCCGCCGATCTGACCGATGCGGTCGCGCAGCCACGCGAGGCCGAGCTTCGAGGAGAGCTGGAAGTACACTCCCGCCACCGTCGGCACGGCCGCTCGCGTGGTCTCGGCCACCTCGCCGATGTCGAGCGCGGCGAACAGCGTGTCGAGCGCGACGACGCGCGCGGCGATCTCGCGCGGCACGCCGGCCTGCGTCCAGCGCACCGCGTGTGCGTCGAGCTGCGAGCGCGCCTGGGCGTCGAGCAGCCGCGCGAGCTCGTTGTAGAGCGTCTCGACCCCGGGCTGGAAGCGCCCGATCGTCTGCTCCATCGGCTCGCCGAGCCGGCGCGAGCGCAGGAACCAGGAGGTCGCGCGCACGATCAGCCGGCCGGCCTCGATCAGCATCTCCGACTGGATCTCGTCGGCGACCTTGTTGTCTAGCGCCTCGATCGACTGCCACAGCGGCACGTAGCCGAAGATCTCGCGGGTAAGGAGATAGGCGCGCACGATCTCGCGCGGCCGCGCGGAGGTCGTCTCCATCAGCCGGTGGACGAACGTCGAGCCGACGCGGTTGACCATGCTGTTCAACACATGGGTGGCGATGATTTCGCGCTTCAGCGGGTGCCGCGCCATCACGCCGGCATACGCTTCGCGCAGCGCCTGCGGGAAATAGCGCCCGAGCGCGGTCGCGATCCACTCGTCCTCCGGCAGATCCGAGTCGATGAACTCGTCCTTCAGCCAGATCTTCGAGTACGCGAGCAGCACCGAGCGTTCGGGCGACACGAGCCCGATCTTCTTCGCCCGGCGCTCGGCGATCTCCTCGTCCGATGGCAGGAACTCGAGGGCGCGGTCGAGCCGACCCGACTTCTCGAGGAACTGGATGAAGCGCTGCTGGGCATCGAGGAGCTGCGGCGCGACCCGGCCGGCGACCGAGAGCGACTGGGTCTGGAAGTAGTTGTCGCGCAGCACGAGCGCGGCGACCTGGTCGGTCATCTGCGCGAGCAGCGTGTTCCGCTGCTTCAGGGTCAGCTCGCCGTCCGCCATCACCAGGCCGAGCAGGATCTTGATGTTGACCTCGTGGTCGGACGTGTCGACGCCGGCGGAGTTGTCGATCGCGTCGGTGTAGACCTTGCCGCCCTTCGGCGCGAACTCGATCCGGCCGAGCTGGGTGAAGCCCAGGTTGCCGCCCTCGCCCACCACCTTGCAGCGCAGATCGGCGCCGTTCACCCGGAGCGGGTCGTTCGCCCGGTCGCCGGCCGACGCATGGCTCTCTTCGGTCGCCTTGACGTAGGTGCCGACACCGCCGTTGTAGAGGAGGTGCACCGGCGCCTTGAGGATCGCGCTGATCAGCTCGGTGGGCGCAAGGCTCTCGGCCGAAGCGCCCGCTTCTCCCAACCCCAGGGCGCGCCGCGCTTCCGGCGAGACGGGGATCGACTTCGCGCTCCGCGGCCACACGCCGCCGCCTTTCGAGATCAGCATCGTGTTGTAATCGGCCCACGACGAGCGCGGCAGGTCGAAGAGGCGCTTCCGCTCCGCCCAGCTCGAGGCGGCGTCCGGATCCGGGTCGATGAAGATGTGCCGATGGTCGAACGCGGCGACGAGGCGGATGTGCCTGGAGAGCAGCATCCCGTTGCCGAACACGTCGCCCGACATGTCGCCGATGCCGACGACGGTGAAGTCGGTGGTCTGCGTGTCGACGCCCATTTCGCGGAAGTGGCGCTTCACCGACTCCCAGGCGCCGCGCGCGGTGATGCCCATCGCCTTGTGGTCGTAGCCCGCCGAGCCGCCCGAGGCAAACGCGTCGTCGAGCCAGAAGCCGTATTCGGCCGAGATCGCGTTCGCGTAGTCGGAGAAGGTCGCGGTGCCCTTGTCCGCGGCGACGACGAGGTACGGGTCGTCGGCATCGTGCCGCCGCACCTGCGGCGGCGGCTCGACCTGGCCGCCGACGAGGTTGTCCGTGATGTCGAGCAGGCCGCGGAGGTAGTCCTTGTAGCAGGCGACGCCCTCCTTCAGGTACGCCTCGCGGTCCGACGGCGCGGGCGCGCGCTTCAGCACGAAGCCGCCCTTCGAGCCGGTCGGCACGATGACGACGTTCTTCACGATCTGCGCCTTGACGAGGCCGAGCACCTCGGTGCGGAAATCCTCCGGCCGGTCCGACCAGCGGAGCCCCCCGCGCGCGACCCTGCCGCCGCGAAGATGCACGCCCTCGAAGCGCACCGAGTACACGAAGATCTCGAACATCGGCTTCGGCTCGGGCAGCCCCGGCACCTTCGACGGATCGAACTTGAACGACAGGAAGGTCCGCCGCCGCCCCTCGGCGTCGCGCCGCCAGAAGTTCGTGCGCGTCGTCGCCCGGACGAGCGCGAGGTACTGGCGCAGCACCCGGTCCTCGCTCAGGTTCTCGACGCGGTCGAGCGCCTGCTCGATCGCGTTCACCTGCAGCCCGGCGGACTCCTCGTCGGTCTTCTCCGGGTCGAACCTCAGCTTGAAGAGATTGACCAGCATGCGCGCGATCGCGGGGTTCGCGCCCATCGTCTGCTCGATGAAGCCCTGCGAGAGCGCGAAGCCGATCTGCCGGAGATACTTCGCGTAGGCGCGCAGCACCACGATCTCGTCGGCGGTGAGCCGCGCGGCGAGCACCACGCGGTTGAAGCCGTCGTTCTCGATCTCGCCGGTGAAGACGCGGCCGAACGCTTCCTCGAAGATGCTCCCGACGGCGTCGATGTCGATGTCGGCGTCGCCCGCGGAGAGCCCGAGGTCGTGGATCCAGATCGGATCGCCGGCAGCGGGCGTGACGCGGTACGGCCGCTCCTCGAGCACCCGCAGGCCCATGCGCTCGAGCATCGGCAGGCTGTCGGAGAGCGCCACCGGCGCACCGCGGTGGAAGAGCTTGAACCGCAGCGTCCCCGGCGGCGCTTCGAGCGGCCGGTACAGACTCATCCCCAGGCCGCTGCCCGCGGCGACCGTCGCGAGCATCTCGCAGTCGGGAACCGCGTTCCGCGGCGGGGTGTCTTCCCGGTACGCCGCGGGGAACGCCGCGCCGCACATCCGGTACAGCTCGTTGCCGCGCGCCTCGCCCACGGCCGCGACGAGCGCCTCGCGCAGGTCGTCTTCCCAGCGGCGCGCCGCGGCGACGAGCCGCTCCTCCAGCTCGCGGACGTCGAACTGCGGGATCTGTCCCGGCGTGGTGCGCACCGTGATCATGATCCGGGCGAGCATGGACTGCGAGAGGAAGACGTCGAACTCCGACGACAGGCCGTTGAAGGCCTTCATCAGGATCGCCTGCCACTTCTTGCGGAGATCGGTGTTGAAGGTCTCGCGCGGCACGTAGATGAGGCAGGTGACGAACCGCTCGAACTGGTCGCGCCGCACGAAGAGCCGGAAGCGCTGGCGCTCGGCGAGATGGAGAATGCCCAGCGCGGTTTCGGCGAGCTCGTCCTCGGAGATCTGGAAGAGCTCGTCGCGCGGAAAGGTGTCGATGATGTTCTCGAGCGCCTTCCACGAGTGGCCGCCGGGCGCGACCCCCGCCCGTGCCTGGACGTTCGCGACCTTGCGCCGGAGGAGCGGGATCTCGCGCGGGCTCACGTGGTACGCGGTGTGGGTGTAGAGCCCCAGGAAGCGATGCTCGCCGCTGACCTCGCCGCGGTCGTCGTAGCGCTTGATGCCGATGTAATCGAGGTAGCCCGGCCGATGCACCGTCGAGCGCGAGTTCGACTTGGTGACGATGAGGAGGTCCTTCACCCGCGCGTAGGCGCGCACCTGCGGCGGCAGCTGCGAGAAGCTCGTCGCGAGCTCCTCGCCCGTCCGCTCGCGGAGGATCCCCATGCCGGAGCCGGGGACGACGGCGAGCGCGTCGTCGCCGTCCTTCATCACGAGGTCGTGGCAGCGGTAGCCGAGGAAAGTGAAGTGGTCGCCGGCGAGCCACTCGAGGAACGCGCGCGCCTCGGCGAGCTCCGTCTGACCGACGGGCGGCGGGCGGCGGTCGAGGTCGGCGACGATCTCGCGCTCCTTCGCGCTCATCTTCTTCCAGTCTTCGACCGCGACGCGGACGTCGTCGAGCACGCGCTCGAGGTCGGCGGCGAGCGCTGCCATGCGCGCGGGGTCGCCGATCCGGTCCACCTCGAGGTGCATGAACGACTCGCGGCTCCCCGCCGAAGAGTCGTCGGGCAGCACGCCCATCAGCGTGCCGTCCGCGCGGTTCACCCGGATGATCGGATGGACGATGAGGTGCAGGGTGAGCCCCTGGCGGTTCACCTCCATCGTCACCGAGTCGACGAGGAACGGCATGTCGTCGTTGACGATCTCGATGATCGTGTGCGTCGACTGCCAGCCGTGCTCCTGCACGCCCGGGTTGAACACGCGCACGCGGGCCTTGCCGGGCTCGCGCCTGCGCGCGAAATTCCAGTGGGAAAGCACCGCGCCGTAGAGGTCGGCGGGTTCGCGCTCGGCGAGGTCCTCGGCGTCGACCTCGCGGAAGTAGGCGCGCGCGAATGCCTCGATCGGCCCGCGGCTCTCCGCCGGGAGCTTTTCGCGCAGGAGGGCGAGAACCTGCTCGATCCGCTCGGCTTTCCCCAGTTCGGTGCGTGCCAGCATGGGTTTCTCCCTACGCTCCACACCACCCCGGCCCCCACGAGGGAGACGGGGCGAAGCGGGCCTGACGGCAGGGTGGCCTCCCGAGTGTTCTTGGTGCGAGGCCGGCGGCTAGTCTAGTCCTCGCCGCGAATCTACGCCCGGCGATTCTCGCTTGTGCCCGGTCAGCGCGCGACGACGACCAGCGGGACGAGCATCTCGTCCTCGGTGGTGCCGCCGTGCACGCCGATCTGCACGTGCCGGCGCTCGCCGGGGACATGGTCGCGGATCGCGTACCCGTCATTCATGATCAGCGTGTAGTCCCCGATCCGGTCCGCGAGCCGCGGGTGGGCGGGCCCCGGGCCGAACCAGCCTTCGCGGAGAAGGTCGCTCGAGCGCGCGAGGGTCGCGCAGCCCGCCAGCCGGCTCGCCACGTAACGCTCGAAGTCGCCGGCGGCGCCCGGCTTCACGTAGCAGTAAGCCACGCGCGGCTCGCCGCAGAGCGGCACGGCAAGCGTCGCTGCCAGCCCGGGGTGGTCGTCCAGGTCGACGACCGTCTCGGGGCGAGTGTCCACGAACCCGTGGTCCGCGGTGGCGATCACGAGCGTGTCGCTGCCGGCGACCTCGTCGACGAAGCGCCCGAACGCGAGCTCGATCCGCGCGAGCTCCGCGGCGACCCGCTCGGACCCGATGCCGTGCGCGTGCGCGAGCGAGTCGAGCTCCGGGTAGTAGGCGTAGACGTATTGCCGCCCGCGGCCGCTTCGCACGATGTCGCGCGCCGCCGCGAACATCTGGTCGAGGCCGCCGTGCCCGACGCGCCGGGCGCGCCCCGAGTGCGCGGTGTTGAAGCAGGAGTCGACGATCGCCGATGGCGAGACGACGTGTGCCGCGGCCTGGATCCCGTCGGCAAGCGGGGGGTTGCCGAGGAGCGTCGCCGGTGTCACGCCCCCGGCCGCGGGGAGCGGCGGGCCACCGTGCCTGGGCCGGAACGGGAGCACCGCGAGGAGCGCGCCGAGCTCGCGGAAGTACATGTGCCAGCCGGTGATCGCGTGGTGCTGCGGGGCGAACCCGGTCATGAACGTGGTGATCGCGGCGGCGGTCGTCGACGGGAAGATGGTGGTGATGCTCGCGCGCAGGTGCGAGCGCAGCGCGCCGTCCGCGGTGTCGCGCAGGAGGTGACGCGAGCCGAGGCCGTCGATGACGAAGAGGCAGACGTTTCGCGCCCGCGCGATCTCTTCGGGGAGGAGGGCGTCGAGCGGCGGGTAGTCGCTGCGCGCACCGAACGCGATCGCGACCGACGACATCAGGTTGACGATGCTGCCGCCGTCGTAATCAGGCTTCATTCTTGTTCTCGCGGAGCGCTGCCACGGCGCGTCGAAAGTTACCATAGTGTCGATGGCGGGGAGTCGGGTTGACAAAAGATGACAGTAGATGACAGTCGTGCGTCTTCGTCGAAGGGGGCCGTGAGCGCCGGCGGAGGAGTCGGGAGCGGGGGGGTCGGGAAACGCCGCTCTGCCGGCGTGGTCGTCGTTCGCCGCCACGCCGGCGGCTGGCGGTGCCTGCTGCTCCGTGCGTTCGCCTACTGGGATTTCCCGAAGGGGCTCGTCGAGCCGGGCGAGGACCCGCTCGCAACGGCGATCCGCGAGGTCGAGGAGGAAACCGGCCTCGGCGGCCTCGTATTCCGCTGGGGCGAGGCGTTCCGGGAAACGGAACGGTACTCGGGCGGGAAGATCGCCAGGTACTACGTCGCCGAGTCGCCGGCCGGGGAGGTCACGTTGCCGGTCAGTCCCGAGCTCGGCCGCCCGGAGCACGACGAGTTCAGGTGGCTCGAGTTCGAGGACGCGGGCCGTCTGCTCGTGCCGCGGGTGCGGCGGATTGCCGCGTGGGCGCAAGGGCTCGTGACGCTTTCGCCCGCTCGATGAGCGTCGTTCACCGGTCGAGGTCTTCCCCGTCCTCGTCGTCGTAGTCCTCGTCGAGATCGCCGCCCTCGCTCTCGGCGGTCTCGTCGTATTCCTCCTGCGACAGCCGGTCCGCGTCCTGGAGCATTGCCGCGACCTCTTCGCGGAACTCCGTGGCGCCGAGGTCGGTGTCCTTGTCGATCATCTCCATCACCCGGTGGAAGAGATCGAGGTTGTTCATCGTCGTGAGGTAGTTGCCCTCGGTGCCGACGACGTAGAAGCTCGCCGGGAACAGGCGGTCGAGCGCGGACTCCTCGTCCGGGCCGATCGCCTCGTCGTCCAGGACCACCAGGCTGTCGAGATCCATCGCCACGTCGCGCATTCCCCCCGGCGAATTCTAGCCGGCCCGGCGGCATCCGCGCGAGCGGAACCCGCGAGCCGCAGATCGGGCGGCGGCGGACCGCCGGGACGACGGGAGCTGGCTCGCGAGCTGCCGGCCCATCGCGCGGCGGCGAATGCTTCTCAGCGGATCGTCGAGTTTGCGCGAGCTCCAGCGCGTTTCGTCGTGCCGCGCTGGCTACGGACCCGGGCTGCCGACCCGAGCGGCTGCAACTCTTTCCGGCGGTAATAGCGCGGGTTCTCCTTGCCTTCGCAGGTCACCTGGTAGTAGGTGGGATTCGGCGAGCGCTGCTTCGGTAGCCTGATCATCGACCGGATCGTCGCGACCTTCCACTCCCGCACGCTCTTGTAGTAGACGCGCACGCGCTCGCCCGGATAGAACCAACGCTCCGCTTTCTTCATCGTTCGCCTCGTATGCTCGAAACCAGTCACCAAGGTAACCGTCGCAAGCGGTGCGGAGCGATGACGCAATGCTCAAAGCAGGATCGCGCGCTGCCGCGTCGAAAAATCGTCTGCCGAAAATCCGGCAGGCGCGATCATTGCGTGCGCGGCACGCGCGGCAAGAAAGCCACGAAGCCCTTGCGCAACCCGCGCAGATGGTGTCCGTGCGCGTCAGAACGTCTCCGTCCACGGCCGCAGCTCGACCTCCCATGTCCACGCGCTGCGCGGCTGGTCGTGGACGAAGAGATAGGTCTGCGCGATCGCGTCCGGATCGAGGAAGCCGTCTGCGCCGCGGTCCGCGCGCGCATCGCCCGGCTGGCGGATGCCGCCGTCGATCACGAAGTGCGCGACGTGGACGCCCCTGGGCGCGAGCTCGCGCGCCATGCTCTGCGCGAGGCCGCGAAGCGCGAACTTGCCCATCGCGAACGACGCCGACTGCGGATAGCCCTTCACGCTCGCCGAAGCCCCGGTGAACTGGATGCTGCCGCGTCCGCGGACGAGCATGCGCTTCGCGGCCTCCTGCGCGACGAGAAATCCGCCGAAGGCGGAGACCTCGAGCGCATTCGCCACGCCGGCCGGATCGATCTCGACGAACGGGCCGCGCACGCGAGCGCTCGCGTTGTAGACCACGAGCGTCGGCACGCCGAGATCGCTTTCGATCGCGCGAAAGAGCGCCTGCACCGCGGGCGGCTGCGCGGCGTCGCACGCGTACGCCTTCGCACCGGTCTCGGCGGCGAGCGCGGCGAGCTTCTCCGTGTTGCGTGCCGCGAGGGCGACCGTCATGCCGCGCTTCGCGCAAGCGCGAGCGAGCGAGGCACTGAGTCCCTTGCCGGCGCCGACGATGAGGGCGATGTCGCTGGCCATGTCCGCATCTCCTCAGCCGGCCTTGAAGCCGGCGGCCTTGTGGCTGCTGTCGCAGAACGGCTTGTTCTTGGAGTGGCCGCAGCGACAGAGCCAGGTCTTGGTGCCGCGCCAGCGCTCGAGGCCGCTCGCCGCGACGATGGTGAGGTTGCCCTTGATCTGGAGCGGCCCGTCCTTCAACGGCTTGACCGCGAGCTTGCCGCCCTCGGCCTGCACGCCGTCGCCGCGCTCGCCGACCGGGCCGTGATCCTTGAAGCCGGCGGCCTCGTGGCTGTTGTCGCAGAAGGGCTTGTTCTTCGACTGTCCGCAGCGACAGAGCGCGGCGCGGAAGCGCACGGCGGGCATGTCCGCCGGCGCGCCTTCGATCTCGAGGTCGCCGCGCGCGAAGAGCGGGCCGTTGTAGGTGACGACGATGGTGTTGCGTGGAGCGGGCGCTTCGCGGGTGACGCCGTCCTTCACCTCGTAGGCCAGCGCACCGCTCGGACATCGTTCGACGACGTCGACGACTTCGGCGACCGGGACGAGGTCCGGCTGGCCCCACGGGTTCCGGCCGGCGACGAAGAGATCGTTCTTCGCGCGAGTGCATTCGCCGCTGTGGATGCACAGTCGCTCGTCCCAGACGACGTCGGCGTCCTTGCCGGGATAGCGGTAGAGGGGAGACGTGCTCATGGCGGACCTCCGGGCGGTTGCAGGACGCGCCAAGCTAGCACGGGTTGCGGTCCGAGGCGATGACGGCGAGCGCCTGTGGGGGGCTCACCGTCCGAGCCACTCCCTTGCGCTTGAAATGCTGGCTTCGCAACACCCCCGTCCGTGACTTTCTCCGCGCTCCCGCTCGCCGGAGCCGGGGGGAGGACAGGTCAGGAGGAGGACTCCCTCGCGACAGCCGCCGGCCCCCGGCGAAACTCACACCGCAAGATCTGTCGCAGCCTGCCGCGACACGCCCTTTGCATGGGCGACACGGCGCACAACGCCGGAAGAACGCGGGAATGGGAGCCCAGGGTGAACTACGACATCATCGGCGATATCCACGGCCATTACGACCGGCTAGTGGCCCTGCTCAAGACGCTCGGCTATCGAGAGACGATGCGCGCCTGGCGGCATCCGGACCGCACCGCGATCTTCGTGGGCGACTTCATCGACGGCGGGCCGAAGCAGCTCGATACGCTCAAGCTCGTGCGGGGCATGGTCGACGCCGGCGCCGCGATGGCGGTCATGGGCAACCATGAGTTCAACGCGATCGCCTGGGCGACGCGGGATCCGGAGCATCCGACCGAGTACCTTCGCCGGCACCACCGGCCGGGGAACCGGCGGCAGCATCAGGCGTTCCTGCAGGAAGTCGCGGGAAAGCCGCTCCACGCCGAGATCGTCACATGGTTCAAGACCCTCCCGCTGTGGCTGGAGCTCGGCGGGATTCGCGTCGTACACGCGTGCTGGAACGACGACTGCATTGGCGCGCTGCGGCCGCACCTCGGCGAGGGAGGGACGCTCACCGACGAGCTGATCGTGTGGAGCAACCGGAAAGGTCACTGGGCGTTCGAGGCCGTCGAAGCGCTGTGCAAGGGGCTCGAGGTCTCGCTGCCTCAGGGCATGTCCTTCACGGACAAGGACGGAAAGACGCGGCACATGGTCCGGATTCGCTGGTGGGACCAGGGGCGGCGGCGGAGCTTCCGACGCATCGCGCTCGCGCCGGCACGGGTGCTGAAACAGATTCCGGACGTCGCGCTGCCGGCGGACCCCCGGATCAGGCCCTACACCGGGCCGCCCCTGTTCTTCGGACACTACTGCCTCACGACGACGCGGCCGGCGCCGCTCGCGCCGAAGATCGCTTGCGTCGACTATAGCGTCGGGGATGGCGGCAATCTCGCCGCCTACCGCTGGGAAGGCGAGCCGGAGCTTCGGCCGACGCACTTCATCTGGACGTGAGCGGAATCGCTTTTTCGTCGGCGGTGAGCTCGCGAGTGCCCTCGGGCGCCTAGTCGAGCGGCTTCTTCTCGACCGGCGCGAGGTCCGCCTCCTCGACGAGGAAGTGTTCAACCAGGCCGAAGAAGCGGTCGTAGAAGTCACGCGCCGTGATCGTTTCGCTCGCCACCTTGACCATCGCGTCGTCGCTCGAGCCGAACGGTAAGGAAACCGTCCCCAAACCGCCCACGCCCACGCTTGCGGAGGTCGAGCTCTTCTTCAGAGCATAGCGATCGTGCAAGGCGTTCGCGAAGGCGATCGATGCGCCGCCCTTGCTGGTCGACACGCACACGATGTGAAACGCGATCTCGACGTGCGTGTTGGCGTCATGCTGAAAGCGCTTTCGCCCCTCGACCGTGTCGGACGTGGCGAAGCCGACCAGGTAGCCTTGGCTCAGCAATGCGCGCCGCGCCGCTTCGCAGGTGTCCGGCGAGGAGACGGGGTACGCGCGCGAGTGGGCGCTCGTGATGCCGAAGTGCTCCTGCTGGTAGACGAGCGGCGGCGTGCCCGTCGAGCACGCAACGAAACCGGCCGCCAGCAGGCTGGAAAGGAGGCGTCGGAAACGCATGGAACGCTGGCGAAGATGCGGCGGGCCGATCCGGGGATGCATGACGGCTCGATTGTAGACCCTACCGCGGACCGCTCGAGCGGATCCTCGGGCGGTCGCCGCCGCCCAGATTCTGAACCGCGCGCCGATGGTCCCGGAGGGGGCACGCAAAGGCCGAGGCGAATCAGCTATCGTTGAAGCGGTCATGGTACCTGACCGCGGGACAGACCCGCCTGCTCACCCGGCTCGTCGACCACCTCACCAACAACTTCGACTCGCGCGAGGTGCGCCGGCAGATCGGCTTCGCGTCAGTCGGGCTGTCCGCCCGGTGTACGGGAGGCCCACGCGCGCTCCAAGGGATCCTGGCCCGGGACGTAAGGCTCGCGAAGCCAGGCGTGCCGCGGTGTTGCGAGCAACTCGCCGACCACTCCCACCAACTCGTCGTCCCCCACTGCGGCGGCCACCTTGAAGGCTTCGGTACGGGTGGAGAGCACGCCTCGAAAGTCCTCTAGCAGCCCCTGCCAGCGGCGGTTCAGGTCCTGACTGGGCAGGAAAGTCCTGAGGTGCAGACGGCGGTCGTCGATCTGCCCCACGAGTAGCCCCCTTTCTGCCGGAACCGCGCACTGGCGGTAGCCGGCGTGGAGATAGGCCTCGACCGCCACGACCGAGAAGATCGCCGCATCAGCCAGGCAATTGCGAACGTCGCTCCAGCTAAGCGTCTGTCCTCGCTGAAACATCCGTTCCAGCGCATGGCCGCTGACGGTCAGTGGCAGCCGACCGACCGTGAAGGAATGAATCAGGCCCGGCTCGAATTCCACCGAGAACCGGTCGATCTCGAGCACCCAACCCTCCTCGTCGTCACGGAAGGCCGGCATGTAGACGGAGAACACCCCGCGGCGGCGGCCCACCGTGCCGTGCGCGATGAGGATCGCTTTCGTTTGGAAGACGCGTTCGCGTTCAGCAAACCACTTGCGAAAGCCGCGAAACGTAGCGGGCGCACGCAAGCGCGATTCGCGCAGAGCCTCCCATGCCTGGGCGCACCGACGGCTCTGCGTGGACACCGTCTCGCGAACGAGTCCACGAGCCAGGCTGCTGGTGACGACCATCCCCCCTCCCTCCCGTTCCATCCCACCGGATAGCATGTGTGCGCAAGCGTAAGGCGAGGACTGGTTCACAGGATGAGCCATAGGTCACTCCAGCTGGCAAGCCGGGCGGCAAACGTGAACAAGTGCCGCGTCAAGAGCCCTTCAGTACGGCATGCGCGAGTCCGCTCGAGGATCCGATCAGCGGGTGCGGCATGCCGCACGATGAAAACGGCGCGCGCGGATCGGGGGCGTCCATCGACATTCGCAGCTCCCCTTTCGAGCGCAAGGAATGGACGACCCGCTAGTCGATCGGCGGCACCGGGAATCGACAAATCGCCGCCTGTCGATTTCGAGCGCCGGTATTCGACCAGGCAGTGAAAGCCCGCATCTCGGGCATGCCAGGGACTCAGGAGCCGCAAGTGGAAATCCTCGCCGTCGGTTTGGAGATGTTGCGCCGGTTGTTGCCAAGGATCGGCCCTTACGTTCTCGTGGAAATCGTGTTGCCCGGCGGCACTTTGCTCGCGCTGCTGCTGTATCTCTACCGGCGCAGGACCTCGGGCGTCGGGCAGGACTTGGGCTTCCGGCCCCTGCGTGCTGCGATGGCGTCGACCGCCATCCTCGCGAAAGGCAGCGGCTCGCCAGCCTGAAAGAGAGTGACGAGGCCGCTGTCGATTCGGCAATGGTCGATCGACTAGAGAGCGTAACGCCCGCGTTCGCGCGGGAATCGATTTCAAGCGTTTTCGAGGAGCAAACCATGCTGCAGAGATCGCCCATGTACGCCTACATACCCGCCAAGGACGTGACCCGTGCGCGAGAGTTCTACGAGCGGCAGCTCGGGTTCAAGCCCAGGGAGGAAGTCGCAGGCGGCGTCGTCTACGAGTTCGCCGAGCACACCGCGTGCTTCCTGTATCCGACGCCCAACGCCGGAACCTCGCAGGCGAGCCAGGCCTTCTGGCAGGTCGACGACGTCGAGCGCGAGGTCGCCGAGCTCAAGGCGCGCGGCGTGACGTTCGAGGAATACGACGCGCCCGGGTTGAAGACCGTGAACGGCATCGCGACCGCCGGCGGCGCGAAGGCCGCCTGGTTCAGGGACAGCGAGGGCAACATCCTCGCCGTCGTGCAGAGCCTCTGACCGGACTAGCGGCGCAAAGGGGACCCACATGGTTGCGAAGCATGCAGCTGCGCCCGAAGCCCAGGTTCGCGAGCTGCTCGACGCATGGACGAAGGCGGTTCGTGCCAGGGATCTGGAGGCGGTGCTGGCGCGCCATTCACCCGGCATCGTGATGTTCGACGTGCCGCCTCCGGACGAGTGGCGAGGGGTTCGGAAGTACCGTGAATCGTGGGAGCTCTTCTTCAAGCACTTCCCGCGCGAGGGCGGCGTCTTCGAGATCACCGCGATGGATATCGCTGCGGACGGAGACCTCGCGTATGGCTACGGTCTCCTGCGATGCGGTCGGCAGGGCGACACGTTCCCGGTGCGTCTCACGGTGTGCCTGCGCCGGATCGAGGGGGTGTGGACGATCGTGCACGAGCATCATTCCGTGCCGGCGGCCGGATCCTGAACGGTCCGCGAACGGCCGCTCAGCGCCCGTCGAAGAACGGGAAGTCCGGATCCTTGGATGCTGCGCGGTCTCGATCCAGACCCCGCTCGGCCGCGACGCAGCGCTCGAGCAGGCGCGGCGCGGCCATGCGCTCCGTCCACGCGGCGAACCCGTCGGTGGGACCGCGCCACCGCAGCTCCTCCACGTTGCGGAACAGGCCTGCGTCGGTCCTCAGGGTTGCGAGACGTTTGAACAGAAGGGCGAGATCGCGGCGGTCCCCCAGCAACTGCGGCGGAAACTCTTCGATCGTGCCGTGGCGGTTCAGGAGCCGCGCCGCCGTGACCGCACCGATCCCCGAGATCCCCGGATAGCCATCCGCCGCGTCGCCGACGAGCGCGAGGAAGTCGGGAATCAACGCGGGCGCGACACCGAATTTTTCGCGCACGCCGTCCGCATCGCGGATCTGCTTGGCTCTGCGGTCGATCTGTACGACCCGGTCGCCTCGGACGCACTGCGCCAGGTCCTTGTCCGGGGTCCAGATGCAGATCTTCTGCACGCGCGGGTCTTCGGCGGCGATCCGGGCCGCGGAGGCGAGCGCATCGTCGGCCTCGAGCTCGGTCATGGGCCACACCGCGATGCCCATGGCGCGGAGCGCTTCTTCGAGCGGGTGGAATTGCGCGAGCAGCGCCGGCTCGATGCCGTCGCCGGTCTTGTAGCCGGGCCAGAGGCGGTTGCGAAACGACTCGATGACGTGATCGGTCGCGACGCCGACGTGGGTTGCGCCCTGCTCGATCATCTGCAGCAGTGTCTGCAGCACGCCGATCACGGCGCCGAAGGGCGGGTCCTCGCCCTTGGTGAACCGACGCAGGCCGTAGAAGTGGCGGAAGAGCTCGTACGTTCCGTCGACGACGTGAACCATCATGCGCGATTATGCCGTCGCGCCGTGCCCGGACCTCATGGGGCTACTCGATCGATCAGGACATCTCGATCCGCTTCTGGATGTCGTCGGCCCGCTGGCTGGCCCGGAACTCGATGATGCGAAAGTCGGCGAGACCGTGCTCGTAGAACGGATCCTCCTTGACGATGGCTTCGATGTCCCGCCGACTCTTGCCCACGGCCAGGATGATCCCGCCATCGCGCGGTATCTTTCGACCCGAGACGAGGAAATTGCCGGCAGCGTAGTACTTCTTCAGGAACCTGACGTGCGCGGCCATGTGCGCGTCGATCTCGCCGAGGTCGGCCTTGTAGATGAGCTCGATGACGAACATGGCCGCCGAGCTTGCATCAAGCGCCCCGCGGCGTAAAGGGCGAGGCGGACGAGGCGGCAATCCGCGTCAAGCACTGCCGCGTTCTCCCGACAGCTCCGCTCGTCGGATGTCAATTGTCACAACCAGGGGATTGCCGCGATATTTTCCCCGAGCGCCTCCCCTTGACCGACCTCCGGGACCGCACCGATGTCGATCCGGCGTCCCGCCGATCGACTAGGGAGCGGCAATCGGCGGTCACGACCGCCCCGGAAGCGCACGCCGACCCGTTCATCCCTGTTTACAAAGGAGATAGCCATGCCCGTCCCCGAAGGAATGCACACCGTCACGCCGCACCTCGTCTGCGCCGGCGCGGCCGCAGCGATCGAGTTCTACAAGAAGGCGTTCGGGGCGGTCGAAACGGGGCGCCTGCCTGCGCCGGACGGCAAGCTCGCGCACGCCATGATCCGCATCGGCGATTCGGTGGTGATGCTGGTCGACGAGTTTCCGGAGCGGGGTGCGCTCAGCCCGACCTCGCTCAAGGGCTCGCCGGTCACCATCCACCTCTACGTCGACGACGTCGACGCCACCGTCGAACGCGCGGTGAAGGCCGGGGCGAAGATCACCATGCCGGTCGCGGACATGTTCTGGGGCGATCGCTACGGCCAGCTCGTCGACCCGTTCGGCCATCACTGGTCGGTCGGCACGCAGATCCGCGCCATGAGCATGGAAGAAGTGCAGCAGGCGATGCAGAAAGCGAGCGCCTAGCGGGCCATGGCGAAGCCCTAGTCGAGGTACGGACATGTCCAAGCTGCGCCTCAGGATCTCGATGTCGCTCGACGGCTTCGTTGCCGGTCCCGGCCAGAGCGTGGCGAACCCGCTCGGGGTCGGCGGCATGCGTCTGCACGAGTGGGCCTTTCCGCTGGCGCAGTGGCGCGCGATGCACGGCCTCGAGGGCGGAGAGGTCAACGAGAGCACCCCGGTCGTCGAGGAGTCGCTCGCCAACATCGGCGCCACGGTGATGGGACGCAACATGTTCGGCGGACACCCCGGCCCGTGGGCTGCGAAGGAACCGTGGAACGGGTGGTGGGGAGCCAACCCGCCGTTCCACCACCCGGTGTTCGTGCTCACGCACCACGCACGCGCCCCGCTCGAGCTCGAGGGCGGGACGACGTTCACCTTCGTCACCGGCGGCATCGAGGCGGCGCTCGAGCGAGGCACGGCGAGCCGCCGGCGGCAAGGATGTGTCGCTCGCCGGCGGAGCGAACGCGGCCCGGCAGTACCTCGTCGCCGGCCTCGTGGACGAGATGGAGATCAGCCTCGTGCCGACGCTCCTCGGCAGCGGCGAGCGGCTGTTCGACGGCGTCGGCGACGATCTGCACGGGCTCGAGCTCGTGCGGACGGTGGCCGCGCCAAAGGTCACGCACCTCAAGTTCGCAAGGCGCTGACGACGCGAAGCACCACCGCCCGCCCGAAGCGCGCTGCGGCAGTTGGCCTACTTCGCGGTGAAGAAGTAGTAGTCCGCCGTGTATGTCGTGCGCTCGATTGCCCCCATCGTGCTTCGAGAGCAGCCATCCCTGGGTGCTACGCCGCCGACGGTGTTGACGCGCTGAATGCTCGTGACCTTGCCGAACGAACCCGGGGCGCCCACGGACTTCGCGGTCAGCAGCAGCCAGGGGATCGCGTCGGCTTGCGGCGCATCGGCGCGCTCCTTCACCGTGCCCACGATCTTGCTGCCGTCGTTCGACTCCCAGTGGGGGCCGGCATAGTGCTTGCCGATCTTGCCGCCCCGCGCATCGAAGAGGTCGGCTTCGGGTGCGACGAACACCCACCCGTATTGGTCGGCTTGGCCCGCTTTCGCGCGGCATTCGTAGACCTGCACCCCCTTGGCGGGAACGATCGCCGCGAGCGATTCGCTCGCGCCGGCGCTGAGCTTGGCCGGGACGTCGACCGCCCGGGTAGGCGTTTCCAAACTCGCGCAGGCGGTTACGAGAAAGAGCAAGCAAGGCGCCGCGAACCGGAAAGACATGGGGTTCTCCTGGGAAGGAATGTCCGAAACCATTGAGGCCGTTGAGGAACTGCGCGCCGTCGCAGGCGATGGGCCGGTCGGATCGGCGTCGTGCCGCGTGCGCGCCGACATGAAACTACGCTGAGGGGACTTGCAGATGGCTGACGAATGCCGAGATCGCGGTGCGGCGCGAGCGCGCCGGGCCGAATGCGTGCTTTGGAATGCGAAGCACCTGCCTTCGATTCAGAAGCGGAAGATCAATCAGGGCATCCCTGCAGGCTACGGGGTCAGTGGCTCAGGCCGCGATCCTGCGGGCACTCGCGGCGACCGCTCCCGATCGCCCCGGGCCCTCACCGCAGCTTGAGCGTCGAGACCAGCTCCTGGACGGTCACGAGTCGCGTGCCGCGGTGCTGCTTGAGCGCGAGGAGGTCCGACTTGTCACCGGTCGCAAGGTACTCCGCCTGGCTTGCCGCGGCCATGGCGAGCAGATAGTTGTCCCCCGGGTCGTCCGCGACATCGACCTTCGGGAGCCGCTTCAGCAGGAAGGCCCGTTCACGAATCCGGTTGATGAGCCAGCCGATCTCCGCCGGCTCGAAGTGGCGGCGGACCTGCTCGTAGCGCGACACCCGCCTCAGCTCCTCGAGCTGCGCGTCGCTCGAGACGAGCTCGAAGCGGCCGTCGAGCCAGGCGTGGACGAGCTTGTAGGGTTTCGAGTCGACCCGGATCAGGGCGCTCAGCAGCACGTTCGTGTCGAGGATGACCCGCAACGCCCGCCGCCTACCGCTTGCGTTTGGCCCGGCCCCGGGGCGACCGGGCCGGGCCCCACATCTCGGCCCGGACCTCCCGCAGCGCGTCCTCGATCGCCTGTTCGATTCTGTCCGCCGGCACGTTCGCATTCCGCGCCTGGGCTGCCGCCACCGTCTGCGCGAAGACCTCCTTCTGGACCGCGCGCTCGATGAACCTGGAGAGGTCGCCCTTCTTCAGCCCGCGCTGCGCGAGGAACGAGCGTAGGGATACGTCGGTGTCTTTGGAGACCTTTACCGTCCAGCGGACGAGCTCGTCGGCCTCGGCCATGATCGACTCCTATGCGTATAAACGTCTAAGTGCTCATAAGATAGCAAGATCGCCGGCAGGCAGGCAAGCCCGAGTGACGGGCTTGAAGGCACGGCGCTGAATGGGTGCCGACTCGGCTCGCGCACGCTCGCCGCCGTCTGTTCGGGGCCTTCACGACCACATGAAGACTCGAGCGCCAATCACGACGCCACGCGCACACGAGAAACCCGGTGTGCCCGGGCACCGGGCTCGAGCCTCTCCCTACCCGCGCTACCGCTTCTCGCCGGCCCGCACGCACCGCCTTGCCCGCCTTCATGTCGCGTACAGCCCGGAGGACCTCCGCGCCGATGTCACGGCCGGCATCGCGCCTGCATCGCTGCCTGTCAGTCAGCTTCATCGACGAACTCCTGCTTCAGGGCCTCCGCTGCAGGCGCGGGCTTGCTGACGCCTTCGTTTGAGACGCGCTACGATTTCTTTGGATAGTCGAGCGTCACTCTTGCGGGCTTGCCCTTGCCGATGCTCGACCACGACTTCGCATCGAACGCGAACTCGGCGACGGCGCACGTCGGCATCTCGGTGATCTTGTTCGAGAGGCGATGTGCGAGCTCGGTCAGCTCGGGGTTGTGGCCGAACAGCATCACGCGCTCCAGCTTGTCGTCGAGCTCGTGAATGACGTCGAGCAGGTCATCCGCCGCGACCGCATACAGCCGATCATCCACGACGATGTCCTTGCGCCGGTAATCGAGCTTCTTGGCGATGATCTCCGCCGTCTCGAGCGCGCGCATCGCCGGACTCGACAGGATCAGATCGGGCTTCACATCGCGCTTTGCCAATCGCTCACCCATCTTCGGCGCGTCGCGCCGACCGCGGTCGTTCAATGGCCGGTCTTTGTCGGGCAACGCCGTGTCATCCCAACTCGACTTGGCGTGGCGAAGGAGAAATAGCGTTTTCATGCCGCGGTGCTGTAGGGTTGCTTCCGCTCGGGGTGAGTCGATGCCCGCAATGCGGACCTCGATAGATCAGCTAGCCGAGAAGGGCTTCTATGCGCTTGACTGTCCTCTCAATTGCCGCCCGTTCGCCCACGAATGGGCCAAGGCGCCCTAACGCCCGTAGCCATTGGACCGTCTGGGTCCGAACCTCCGCGCGCCGCTTGCGTAGAAGCTCTAGCATCACGGGCTGCGCATTCGCACTGGCGGGGTCGACGACGACTCGCTGATAGTAGGCGGCATCATCTTCCTCGTGCGGGTGTTCCTCCATCTCATCAAGCGACTTCGGGTGAAGGTCGTCAATGAGACGGTCCTGTTCGTCCGTGCTGAGGCTCCCTTTCAGTTCGTCTGACGCCCGACCCATTTCCTCCCTCACTATTCCCTCGATACGCGCGCGTTCGTCTTCGATCGCGCGGGAGATTGCTGTCCGGACAGCTTCGGCGCCGCTGGGGCTCCGCAAGTCCCGCACCGCACGAGAAAGGTCCTCGAAGATTTCCCTGTCGCTCATGTCGAAGCGCTCCTATTTCGTCGTCTCATCCAGCTTGCTACGATACACCGGGCACTCGCATCCGCTCCGGGCCTCCCGGCGGCACCGTCCTTCCGATCGCGTCACCGGGGCACGCGGTGGGACTTCATACAAGCGCGGGAGCCGCGGAACGCCGCTTGCAGGTCTTCTTGCTCGGGGAGCGATGAGAAGAACCGAGCTGCCAAGGAGGTTCTCTATGGCCAAGAAAGCACTGCTGCAAGGAAACGCCGGTAACTACCGGATCCGAGGCGCAATCTGGGAACTGGGCTCCTTCGCCTATCGCGCCTACGTTCACCTGGTCCCCACGGTCGCTCGCTCGGATCTATCCCGGCGGGTCGTTTCGGCCGACGGCATGACGCTGCAAGAAGTACTCGGTGCGGCGAAGGAGCGAGTAAAGTCCACAGTGGGCACGCCCGTGGAGAGGCTCGAGCTTTTCCACCGCGAGACGGCACCGACGCCGCAGCCCGACATCGAGCATTCAACGCCGCGACGACAGCGGCCCGTTCCTCGACGGTATCCTCCGCCGACGGATTAAGGCCCGCGCGGCGCGGCTGCTGACGCCGCGGCGCACTTTTTGTGGGCGCGCCCGGTAACCAGCTAGGGCGTAGTCCCAGTCCGTGCCTTCGAGAGCAAGGTACGCTGGCCATGTAGGATACCGACGCCGCGACACCGCGCGTCGGACGCGAGTTCTCGACCGTCGTGCACTTCCCGTAGACCAGGCGGCCCCTTGGCATCGAAACGTGTAAGAGGAAAGATGAATGCGCAAGCGACCAATCAATCAAGTCTCAGCTGTCGATGAAAGCTGGCTCGACTTGCAGCGGTTGGCACAAGTCGAACTCACCTCCGAGGAGGCGGCACACCCGATCGAGGCGGCGCTGATGCCGAGCGCGGGATCGGGCTGGCGGGCAGCACAAGCCGGGGAGCAGACGATCCGCCTCCTCTTTGATGAGTCCCAGAGGGTGAGGCGTATTCAACTGGTGTTTCAGGAAGATCAGCAGGCGCGCACGCAAGAGTTCGTGCTGCGGTGGTCGCCGGATGGCGGTCAATCGTACCGGGAGATCGTGCGTCAGCAATATAACTTCAGCCCGCATGGCGTGACGCACGAGTTTGAAGATTACGCGGTCGATCTCGCCGAGGTCACGGCGCTGGAATTGAGAATCGTTCCAGACATAAATAGAGGAGATGCTCGTGCATCGCTCGCGCAGTTACGCATCGCATGAGTTCTGGAACTGTTCCCGGGAGCTTATTGGACGGGGCGTAGCCTGATCGCGATTCACGCGACGCACCTCTCGCTCGGCCCCTCGCTTTTCTTGTGGCGCTGCGCTTCAACTGTTGTGCCCTTCGGCATGGTTGAGAGCCGCGGCCCCGACCGCAGCCGCAACGTCTCAATCGCCCGCTATCGGCATCAGTTGGACGAGGGATCGGCGCTCGCAGGAGGAGATTCACGCAGCAGTGTGGCAGGGCACGCACGCACTGCGGACAGTCCCGCTCACTCTGGCGGGCTTCTCACCTTCCACGATCTTTTTTTCGATACGGGGAGTTTCTGGCGCACCGAGCGCGTATAGTGAGAAAAGGGCGGGTACTATCCGACGCCGAGTACACCTCTTGGCGACTCCAAACTCGAGCCCGAAGACAGCTATCCGCCCCCGCTGCCCCTTTCACATCGTCCCGGGCAGAAACGGCGTCGTTCCGGGTTGATCTCGCAGGCGGCGTCGAAGCGAAGAGCACAGTCCGAAAGCGCGGCGACGCCGGGCGAACAGCGCCGCTCGGGCTCGCAAGCACGCGCGTCGCCGAGCGGCTCCAAAACTCTTCCAAGTCGGGTGTGTCTCATCTCGTTTCTTATGCTGCCGGCAGAGGCGGCTTCGGCGGGGAAAGTCCTCTCGCTCGAAAGGGATTTGCCACGCTCACGCCTGGTTACTTGCGCGCGTAAGCTGCAAGACGGGAAAGCATGATGACGACACGAGAGCCAACCGAGGGTCAGATCCCGCTGCAGGCAGGGATAGAGGATCGATTGGAGAGGCTCAGCACGCTCATGGGTGTGCCGCCCCTGACGTTGGCATCCCATGCGATAGAACGTTGGGTGGCTGAGCAGGAAAGAGCGTTGGCGTTGATCGAAAGCCTTGGGGACGCCGTGGGCGGGGAGATGGGACCTCGCCTGAAGGAAATGTTGCGCACAGGCCTGTTCGCGCGGCAGGCGAACATGGCCGGTGGACCAGAACTCACTGCAGCTGAAGTAGGCGCCATCGCTGAGCAGGAAAATCTATCGACAACCGCGGCCGCTGGACTCGGAGGCGCTTTGCTGCAATCAACACAAGGCCTACGCGAGATCGAGCGCTTGATCCGTGAAAATATCGAGAATGCGAAGGCGCAAGGTCAATCCGAAAAGGCAGAAGATCTCGAACGCATTCTTGTCCGTTTCAATAAGGTGCATCTGTTCTAGGAGGCCGGGGTCGATCTTCCCCCGGCACACCGGGACGCTTTGGTTCCGGCGTCAGCGCGCGAGAGAGAGCTCGCTCATGCGCTCGAGCAGCGGCCGCTTCTGCTCTTCCAGCTCCTGATAGCGCGCGTACAGGCGGTCGAGCTCTGCGCTCAAGTCCTTGATCCGGGTCTCGCGCGCCTCGCGCTCGCGCTGCAGCTCGCTGTAATCGCGCGGCGGCGGCGCGATGCCGTTCGGCCGCGGCGCGAACGGATCCGGTCGCGCAAGTTCGGCGCGGCGCAGCTCCTGCACCATCTGGAACTGCTGGTAGACGCTCTGCTGCGTCTGGCTGATGCGGCCGAGTGTCGCTTCCAGCCGCTTCAGCTCGGCGTCCGCCTCGGTCTGCGCGAACGCGAGCGCCGCGCCGAGCCCCAGCGCGAGGCCGGCAAAGGCGCGAAGCGCGCGGCCCATTCCTCCCGCGCGGCGGTGAGCTACGGAATCCGAGGCGCTAGTGGATCTCATCGCCGTCGAGAGCGCTCAAGCTGCCGGACATCCAGCAGCGGTTCGCCGCGATCGGGGCGGGGTGCGTCGGTGGCAGCCCCCGAGCAGCTTGCAGGACACCTGAAACGCGAGACCGAGCGCTGGTAGCCATCATCCGCCCTCTGCCTTCCGCGCGCTGACCGTCATCCCGAACCTTCCAAACCGCGGGCTCTGTCCGGAGGCAATCCGTTTTCCGTAGGCCATCTGGACGATCTCCGTCCGGTAACTCGGTACGCCTCTCTGGCGAATTAGCAGTCATTCGGACGCGCGCCGACGACGGCACGGAGAAGCTGGTTTTCTCGATTGGCCGGCGGCGCATGCGGCGAACACGCGTGGTCGGACACCGCGCAGTTCCCGACATAGGAAAGGAGAGTTATATGAGGCGCGGCTGCATACAGGGCATAGCGGTCTTTCTCGCGGTGACGGGGTCTGCCGTTGCCGACACCGAGGTGTTCGTGCGGAACAACACGCCGCATTTCTTCACGATCCGCCATTCCATCCGGCAGCCCGGGACGGATCCGCTCCCCATCGGCTCCTACTACTGGAACACCCATCAGATCCAGCCCATGGTCAGGACGAAGCTGCTTCAGTTCACTCGCGCCGCCGGAGTGAAGAACGGGGAAGAATACGAGCTTCACTCGGAGTTGCGGCTGGGCGACGAGAGCATCGACCTGCGCCAGAAGATGCGCGGCACGCCGTTCCACAGCAAGCTCTGGTACTCGGCCACGAATGACCCATGGTTCGAAGGCCGGGACTGGCACGTCACGCAATGGAACACGAAACGGGGCCTGATCGAAGTGGCTTACCGCGCGTACTACACGGGCGGCGACGACGACATCCAGTACGTGTTGAATCCGATCCACGCGGGAAACCCGACGCAGGATACGTTGAATGTTCTCGCCTACAACATCTACATGCGCCCGACGAGCCTCAAAAAGAACGGGCAGGCCATCCGTGCCGAGCTCCTCCCGGAGCGTCTCCGCGATTACGACGTGATCGCATTTTCGGAGGCGTTCGACGATGGCGTGCGCGAGGACCTGCTCGACCGGGTCAAGCCGGACTACCGCTTCCACACGAGGATTCTCGGTTCCGACGAGGGCACCGAGCAGGACGGGGGCGTCATCATCGCCAGCAAGTGGCCGATCCTCGAGGAAGACCAGGTCGAATTCGAGCATCAGAATCTCAGGGACTTTGGCGGCGCCAAGATGTGCCATGGCGACGAACCGGCCGAGTGGGCGCGCGGCCTGGCGGACTGCCTGGCGGAAAAGGGCGTGCTCTATGCCCGCATCGGCAAGGAGGAGCGCACGTTCCACATCTTCGGAACCCATCTCCAGGCGGGTGACGGCGGGGTGGAGGCGGCAGTCCGAACCAGGCAACTGCTGGTCATCAAGGCCTTCATCGACTCCAAGAAGATCCCGGCCGACGAAACGGTGATCGTCGCGGGCGACCTCAACATAGAGAAGGACAGCCCGGAATACTTCAGCATGCTCAAGATCCTGAACGCGAGGCATCCTCCGACAACGGGTCATCCCTATACCGTGGATCCGGCGGTCAACCGGCTCACGGGCAGTTCGGGCCCGCGTTTCATCGATTACGTGCTGCTGTCGAATGCCCATCTCCAGCCGGCCAGCGCGTCCGTGGAGACGCGCCTGCTCTACTCGAGAATCGGCTGGAAAGAGTATCCGCACGAGTCGGAGTACTGGGATCTGTCCGATCATTTCCCCGTCTACGGCAGGCTGCAATACGGCCGTCCGGCGTTCCAGCTCTCCCCGGCCGCGGTCGATTTCGGCCGGGTGGAACGGAACACGTTCGGCACACGCCTTCCCGGAGTGACGGTCTCGAGCGTGGGATCGGGTCCGGTGACGGTCCAGAGCGTCAGACTCGAAGGCCCCCAGGCGAACTTCTTTTCGATCACTCCGCGTCCGCCAAGCGCGCTTCCGGTCACCCTTCCGCCGGGATCGACCTTTCCGATTTCCGTGGGGTTTCGGAGTGGCCTGGCTGGCGCACACCAGGCGCGTGTGGCGGTAACCGGCCTGGACATCTCGGGTACCCCGGTGACCTCGCATGCGGTTCTCCTGGCCAACGTCGTGGAGCCGGACATCGCCGTGGTCCCGAGCGCTCTCAATTTTGGACTGGTCCGGCTGGGGCAGCAGGTTGCACGCAACGTGCTCGTCACGAACAACGGCTCCTCATCGCTGCGCTTTCGGGTGAATCCGCCGACTCAGGTCGTCTTCCAGTGGGCGGGCGATGCAGCGAACGCCTGGCACACGGTGCCATCCGGAGGGTCCGAGGTCATTGCCGTGCGCTACAAACCGGTAACGGCCGGCGCACATACGGCCCAGATTGCGATCGCGAGCGATGACGGCACGGTGTCCGTACCGCTCGTCGGGGAGGGTGTGCGATGACCGTTGCTCCCCGGACTCGAGTTGCCGGCCGAGCTCGTCTAGTCCAGGTCACCGCAGCGGCCGGCAGGCCGCGGCCGTGACTCTTCTTCCCTCACCTGCCAAAACGTGCCGGAACCCGCCGCAACACCCACGATTTCCCCCCGTTCGGGGATCACGATTTGGGCGACGGAAGCCTGCTCAGGTTGATCATCAACGTCATCGGATTGATGGGCGATTCGACGAAGCCGAACTTCAGATAAAACTTCCGCGCGGGCTCGGAGATCGCGTGAACGAGCAGTGCCCGCGCAGCGATCTCCTGGGTTACCTGGATCGAGCGAACCACTGCGTCCTTCAGCAGACCGGCACCGATTCCCTTGCCGCTCCACCGCCGATCGACGGCAAGACGCCCGAGCACGATGACCGGTATGGACTGAGGCATGTTTCTCCGGATGCTCCCCGGCGCATCCGCACGCGCCACGCTCCCCGCGGCGAGGCAGTAATAGCCGACGACGATTTTCCCGGAACAGACTACGAACGTGCGGGAGGCGTGCTCGCGCTCGTTCGCTAGAGCGCGCTTGCGAAGCCACGAGTCGAGCTCCGGCTCTCCGAAGTCGAACGGCTCGAGGTCGTGGTGTTCCGCGATCGACTCGGGCGCCGAAAGCCCATCCGGGCTTCCGCCTACTTCTCCCAAGGCGCTTTCCGCTGCAGGAGGTCGATCAGACGCTTCGAGGACGCCCCGACGGGCGCTTCGAGAAGCTTCTCGAATCGTTTGAACGCCTTGGCGTCGAGCTGAAAGAAGACCTGGTCGACGAGGACCTGGCGGGCCCGTTCGCGTGCCGCCTCGAGCATGAATTCCGAGCGCGTCTTTCCCTGTGCCTGCGCGGCGCGGTCGATCAGGTCGCGGTCGGCTGCCCGCGCACGCAGATTGATTGCTGTGTCCCTGGTGGAAACGGCATCCGCAGCCATGTCAGAACCTCCCGAAACCGGCGTCGAGCCTGACAGGCTGTATACACAACGTCAACACAGGCGCTGCAGGCCCGGCCGCAGGTTTCCGCAAACGCGGTCAAGACGCGACTGGCAAGCAAGAAAGAGCCCGGCGCCACGGGCGCCGGCGCGTGAGCGTGAGCGTGAAGCCCGGGTTCTCGGTGCCGTTGGCGAGTCCAGAACCTCGGTCGCGCTGAAGACGCTGCGCTCCTCGCGAAGGGCTTGAGGGCGGCGGGGAGGTCCGCGACGAGGTCGACTCCCATCGTCGCCGCCCGTAAATATGGTAATCTGGCTCGATGAAGACAACGATCGAGATCCCGGATCCTCTCTTTCGCAGGGCCAAGTCCAAGGCCGCCGAGCGTGGCCAGACTCTGAAGGACCTCGTCACCGAGGCGCTGCAGGAAAAGCTCGCGGCGATGACGAAGAGGGCTCAGCCGCGCGAACCGGAATGGATGCAGGGATTCGGGAAGTTGCGCCGTCTCCGCGCGGAGACCGCCCGCATCCAGGCGACGATCGACGACGCCTTCGAGGTGATCGAGCCCGAGGATCGAGCGTGATCCTCGATACCAATGCACTCTCCGCGTTCGTGGACGGCGATGCGCGTGTCGGTGAGATACTGCGCCGCCAGGTGCGGGCGGCCGTCCCGGTCATCGTACTCGGCGAGTCTCGCTACGGTATCGCCGACTCCAAGCATCGCAAGGCCTATGAGGCGTGGCTGCAGGCCGAGCTCCCTCATTTCGACGTGCTCGCCATCACCGAGGAGACCGCGATCGCGTACGCTGCGCTGCGCGTCGCCCTGAAGCGATCGGGCCGTCCGATCCCGGCCAACGACGCCTGGATCGCTGCCCTCGCCATCCAGCACCGGCTTGCCGTTCTCAGCCGCGACCGACACTTCGACTTCGTGCCCGAGCTCGAGCGAACGGACTGGAAACCCGACCGCCCTCCGCGCGAAGGCGGCGAAGTTACGCTTTCGTCGGCCAGGAAGCGTGCGCGTGATCGGTCGTCGCGAGCGACCCGGCTACTCGGCGCGGCGGTCGTCCTCGATCGCGCCCGAGATCGCGTCGGGCGCGCCATCCGTCCGCCTCGCGGCTGTCCTCGATGCCGTGAGACTCGGTGAAGGCGTCAAGAAGGTCGGCTCCGCGATGCCCCACGCGGATCGCGAGGCGGCATCACGGCGAGCGTCGGAACCAGGGAGTCGGCGAACGCGCGAGTCGACCGAGCTGGCCCGCATGCTCGTCGAGTGGAACTGTCTCGTACAGCGCGGTGCGATGGCGCCCCTGCGCGGTGCCAGCTCGCGGAGCGGCCCGGCGAGCGTCCTCGGGCTTCACCACCGTTCCTGCGTCTTGGACCGCGAAGCATAGCATCGCTCGATCCCCGGCACCGGGCGACATCCGGTCACCGTGGCACATGTGCCCGATGATCGGGATGTCGGCGGCAGCGGCGGCCGCGCATCGTCGCGAGCGGATGTCGAACGTAGCTCGGCGCCCCGCTCGCGAAGTCGCTCCGCTCTGCCCGCGCTACCGCTTCTCCCCGGCCCTCACCAGCTCCCGCACCTTGCGCGGCGTGAGCGGCAGCTCGTCGCAGCGCACGCCGTACTCGCCGAGCGCGCGTCCTCGATCGCGCCCGAGAGCGCGCCGGGCGCACCCATCCGTCCGCCTTCGCCCCCGCCCTTGATGCCGTACTCGGGTGAAAGGCGATCGGCGTCTCCACCTGGTGAAGCCCGGGTTCTCGGTGCCGTTGAGCGACCAGAACTCGGTCGCGCTGAAGACGCTGCGCTCCTGGCAGGTCGCCACGCCGATGCCGACGCTCATCACGCTGGTGCCGGCCGACTTCGCGAACGTCGCGCGCCAGCTGGCGCTGCTCGAGCTCGAGGCGACCGAGGCGCGCGCGGTCGAGATGTCGAGACGGAGCTCCGGACGCGACTCGGGGGAGGGGAAGCGGATGGGGTTTGTTGAGAGCGTCGCCCGCGCCGTAAAGGGAAGCTGAACGACCGGGCTCATCGTCTGAGCCACTCGACTCCGCACAATGTCGAGCACCATGCGTCGATCCGGGCACCGCGGACTTTATACTTGCCAGGGCGCCTGTCACCAGCTCAGCGAGACCGTCATGCACGCAGACACCGTCGTTCGAACGGAGCCCTCCACGCCCGCCGACCCTGCAGTCGGGCGAGAGGAGCTCATCCACCTCTGGGACGAGCGTCCTCTCGAGCCCGACAACCCGGATCGGTACGAGCTCAGCGAGTTCGGGGAGTGGATCGTGACCCCGAGACCCACCCACGAGCATCAGCAGGCCGCGGCCGAGATCGTGATCCAGCTCGTCCGCCAGCTCGGCCCGCGCGCCGTAACCGAGGTCTCCGTGTACACGGACCGCGGAATTCGGGTGCCGGACGTGGTTTGGATGCCGGTGGCGCACTGGGTCGAGGCGAAAGGCCAGAACCCGCTCTCCTCCGTCCCCGACGTCTGCGTCGAGGTCGTCTCGCCGGGCAACACCCGCGAAGAGATCCTGATGAAGGTCAACGCCTATCTTCGCGGCGGCGCGCGCGAAGCGATCGTCGTCGACCTGAAAGGCGAGGTCGAGTTCTTCGGTCCAACCGGCAAGCTCGAGGCGAGCGCGCTCGGGATCCGGCTCGAGCTGCCACCGGAGCTTTTCTAGCCGCCGCCAAGCGGCGCGCCCGGCAATGCTGGTGAAGCTCGGATGAAGAAGAAACCCGGCGCTCCTGGCACCGGGCCCCGCCTCTACCCTGCCCGCTACCGCTTCTCCCCGGCCCGCATCAGCTCCCTTACCTTGCGCGGACGGACGCGACGCGCTAGTCGCGCAGTAGTGACTCCAGCTTCGTGCGCAGGCCGGGGAGGTTCTCGTGGGTCGCGCGCCAGACGATCTCGTCATCGACGACCGCGTAGCCGTGGATCAGGATGTTGCGAAACGCGATGATTCGGCCGAGATCCGGGACCTGAGCCGCCACGTCCGGCGCAATTCGGGAGAGTTGATTGAGTGCCTCGCCGACGATCTCGAACGGTCGTTCGACTGCCGAACGGAGGAGCAGATCGGACTTGTAGTGCTCGAAAGTCCGGCCGGAGAGGAAAGGCACGATCGCATCGGCTGCGCTCTTCGCATCCCAAAGGTAGGCCTTGGGATCACGAGCCATAGATCGGCTGGCGCTGCTGCTCGACGCTCGCGCGGACGTACGGATTCCTCAAGCCGGAGGGCATGACGAGGTCCACTCGGGCGTCCAGGATTTTCTCGAGCGCCTCCTTCAACCCGAAATAGGCGTCGAAGGCTCGGGCCTCGCGTGACAGGTCGAACTCGACCAGAAAGTCGAAATCGCTGCGGGCGGGATCGTGCACGCCAGTGGCGGCCGAGCCGAACAGATCCAGACGCTTCACGTGGAAGCGCCGGCAGAGCTCGCGAATCTGCTGTTGGGTGGCCGCAATCCGCGGATGCATCACCGCTCGATTGTAGACCTTACCGCGGACCGCTCGCGACCCGTCGCGCGAGCGGAGGCCACGAGGTCGGACGGACCGGCCAAGCTCCGCGGGCCACCGGCGATCCGGCGATGCTGTTCCGCCCAAAACCGAGAGGACCAGCGCCCCGCGCAGCTTCCTGGACGCCTTCCTCATACTTGGGGTGGCCGCCGGGCGCAGCGAGTCGTATCCTGGCCGGCTCACGGCGCAAGAGGAGAAGGGAATGGCCAACTTCGTCCGCTCCGCAGCAGTCGGGATCCCCGCATCGCCGTCGTTCGGTTCCACCGCCCTCGGACACCACCCGAGCGAGGGGAAGCTCGCGCGGCTGAGCGTCGTCGAGGCGGCGCGCGTCATCCGCGGGGGGCGCGTGAGCAGCGTCGAGCTGACGCGCGCGCTGCTCGGGCGGATCGCCGCGCACGGCGACCTGAACGCGTTCATCACCGTCGACCCGAAGCGCGCGCTGCGCGCCGCGCGGCGCGCCGACGCCGAGCGGCGGCGGCGCGATCCGCGCGAGCTCGGCCCGCTGCACGGCGTGCCGCTCGTCGTCAAGGACAACATCCACGTCGCCGGCATCGGCAACACGGCGGGGACGCCCGGCCTGCGCGGCTTCGTGCCGGAGGACAACGCACCGGTGGCGCAGGCGCTCCTCGACGCCGGCGCGGTCATCCTCGGCAAGACCAACATGCACGAGCTCGCCTTCGGGATCACGAGCAACAACGCCGCCTTCGGTGCGGTGAAGACGCCCTACGACAAGTCGAAGTTCGCGGGCGGCTCGAGCGGCGGCACCGGCAACGTGGTGGCGGCGCGGCTCGCGCCGGGCGGACTCGGCACCGACACCGGCGGATCGGTACGCATCCCCGCGGCGCTGAACGGCATCGCGGGCCTGCGGCCGACGCTGCACCGCTACCCGCAGGTCGGGATCACGCCGCTCGCCTCGACCCGGGACACCGCGGGCCCGATGGCGCGCAAAGTCGCCGATCTCGTGCTGCTCGACGGCGTGATCACCCGCGACTGGCGGAAGGTCCGGCCGATGAACCCGCGCCTCATCCGGCTCGGCATGGTGCCGGAGATGTTCCAGGATCTCGACCACGAGACGCGCCTCCTCACCGAGCAAGCTCTCGAGCGGCTGCGCCACGCCGGCGTCACGATCCTCGAGGTGCAGATGCCGGGGCTCGCGGACCTGAATGGGAAGGTCAGCTTTCCGGTCGCGCTGTTCGAGGCGAACCGCGATCTCACCGCCTACCTGGAGAACTACGAGATCGGTCTGTCGCTCGAAGAGCTGGCGGCGCAGATCGCGAGTCCCGACGTGAAGGGCCTCTTCCAGGGGGCGGTGTTGACCGGCGCGCCGGGTGCGGTACCCGAGGGCGTGTACAACGATGCGATCAACGTGTTCCGCCCGCAGCTTCAGAAGCTCTACGCCGAGACCTTCCGGACCCACGACCTGCACGGCATCATCTTCCCGACGACGCCCCTGCCGGCGTCTCCGGCCGTCGGTTCGGACGAGTTCGTCAACCTGAACGGCGAGAAGGTGCCGACGTTCCCGACCTACATCCGCAACACCGATCCGGGCAGCAACGCCGGCGTGCCGGGGCTCTCGCTCCCGATGGCGTTGACGAAAGCCGGGTTGCCGGTCGGGATCGAGATCGACGCGCCGGCGGGCAGCGATCGACGCTTGCTCGCGATCGGCCTCGCGCTCGAGCGCATTCTCGGGCGGTTGCGGCCGCCGCCCGGATTCTGAACCGCGGCCGCCGCCCGGATTCTGAAAATCAGGCTGAGACACCACCAACGGGAGAAATCGTTAGCCTTTCAACGGCAACGCAGGCAAGGTTTCGATCTTCGCCGCGACCGCCCGGCAGGCCGTGAGCAGGTCCGCGACGAGGCGCTCGTCGACGTTCAGATCGCCTTCGTACTCCCCGAGATTGCGAATGTCGTGGCCCTTGGCCAGCACGCGCCACACTTCCGGGCCGAGCCCGAGCGTGTGCGGCAGAACCTGGAAGACGATGTATCGCTTGCTGGCACGAAACCCGTGATACCGCAGCGCCGCCAGGCACAAGGCGTGCGCCGCGTTGTAGACGAGATCGAAGCGCCCCTCTAAAGAGTTGGCGGAGTTGCTGGCGTCCCGAAGCCGAGCCAGTCCCGACCGCTTCAGGCCCGCGAACTCCTTCGCGTGCGGTGGCTCGGCCGTAAGCGGTTGGCCCGGACCGGCCAGACGTTCAAGCGGGGAGGTCATCCTCGGCTCCGATGATCCAGACCTTGGGCTGTGCGAGCACGCGGGTCACGAATGCGTTGTCTTCCTTTCGGCGCCTGGCCAGCTCCCGGCGGCTGTACACGGTCGGGTTGATCGCACGACCGAGCTTCGCGGCGAGCGGCTCGAGCGCGCCGAAGATATCGGCGTAGGTCAACGTGTCGCTCACGACCAGCAAGTCGATATCGCTCGCCGCCGTGTCCCGCCGCTTGGCGACCGAGCCGTACACGAACGCCGCAATCACCCGCGACGCGAGCGGCGCCAGGGCTTCGCGCAGCGGCTCGGCGAGACCGACCGTCTTGCGAGCAATGCCGGACAGCTCGCTGAAGAGCGGCGACTCGGGGTTCGCTTGATAGTGCTTTTGCGTTCCGAGCCTGCGTACGGTCACCAAACCGCTCTGCTCCAGTCGCGCCAGCTCTCGCTGGACCGCGCCGGATCCGGCGCCGGCGAGGCCGATGAGCTCGGTGGCGTAGAAACTGCGCTCGGGCTGGCCGAACAGCAGGCCGAGGACCCGCTGCTGCGTCGTCGAGAACAGCGCGTCCGCCAGGCTGCTCTCGCGTCGCCGGCGCGCGGTCGTCTTTCGTCTACCCATTTTGGGTATGTTACTACCCATTTTGGGTATGCTCAAGAGCGATGGCCGGTCCGGGTCGCGAGGCCACGGGTGCGCGCGCCCACTCTACGAGTGGCAGTGGCTCAGGCCGCGAGCCTGCAGTTAGTCACGGAGAGGAGCGGATGAAGAAAAAAACCCGGCGCCCCCGGTGCCGGGCTCGATCCTCGACCCTACCCGCTACCGCTTCTCCCCGGCCCGCACCAGCTCCCGCACCTTGCGCGGCGTGAGCGGCAGCTCGTCGCAGCGCACGCCGTACTCGCCGAGCGCGTCCTCGATCGCGCCCGAGAGCGCGCCGGGCGCGCCCATCCGCCCGCCTTCGCCGCCGCCCTTGATGCCGTACTCGGTGAACGGCGAGGGCGTCTCCACGTGCCCGACGCGGATCGCGGGCGGCATCTCGGCGAGCGTCGGGATCAGGTAGTCGGCGAACGTCCCGGTGACGAGCTGGCCATTCTCGTCGTAGTGGAACTTCTCGTACAGCGCGGTGCCGATGCCCTGCGCCGTGCCGCCGCGGATGTGGCCCGCGAGCGTCATCGGGTTCACCACCGTTCCCGCGTCGTGGACCGCGACGTAGTCGAGGATCGCCACCTTGCCCGTCTTCGGGTCGACCTCGACGAGCGCCAGGTGGCACATGTGCCCCATGATCGGATAGAAGATCCCGAGGTGGCTGCGGTCGGCCGCCGGCATCGTGGTGAGCGGATGGTCGTACACGTAGCTCGCGTCGAGGGCGGTCTTCGCGTGGGCGGTGCGGTTGGCCGGCCCCGAGGAGCTCGCGGACGCACGTCTTTGGTGTCCTCTCACTCCGAAGCTTGCGGCTCCTTGGGAAAAGCACGAAGCCGATGCCGAGTCTCCTCTACGACGACGACAACTGCACCCTGCTCCAGCTGCGAAGCGGAAACCTCCAAGACTGCCTCGAGCCGCTCGATGACGTGCGTGGTCGACGTGTCGTGCAACCGAAACAAGATCACACTGGCGGACGGCGGCGCGGACAGCGCGACGATCTCGCCGAAGTCAAGATCGAAGGTCAGGACGACCCGCCTCTCGGCGGAAGCCTTCGCGAAGACTTCGCGATCGGGTAGTCGCTGTAGCCCTTGCTCTTGGAGATGGGTTGCGTCGTGAGCCTGGGTGCGGAGCCACTCGACGATTCGTCGCGCAATACCGGCGTCGGCGAGAAACCGCAAGTGGCGGTCCTATGCGGGGTGAACCTGTTCCTGGGCGAGCCAGGCCGCGTATCGCAACGCCTGTTGGATGTCCTCGGGTTCCAGGTCGGGGTAATCCGCCAGCACCTCCTCAGTGGTCGCACCATGCGCGATCTGCCCGAGTATCACCGACACCGGGATGCGCATCCCGCGAATGCACGCGCGCCCGCCCATGATCTGGGGGTCGAAGGTGATTCGGTCAAAGTTCATAGGTCATCTCCAGCGGTCGCTGCCTGAGCAGCCGTCATATTGGCACCGCTGGCGGCGTGCCGTCCAGCGCGCGTCGACGTCGATCAAACAACACGAGGAACGCTCACAGCAGCCCGATCGCCAGCAAGGCGCTTGTGATTTCTGCCCGACCGAAGCACGCACGCCCGAGTGACAGGCTCGAAGGCAGGGGGCCGGATGGGTGCCGACGCGGCTCGCGCACGCTCGCCGCCGCTTGTTCGGGGCTTTCACGACCCACAGGAAGTCTCGAGCGCCAGTCACGGCGCCAGGCGCCATGCCTGGCGCACAGGAGAAAGCCCGGCGCCCCGCGCCGGGCTCGAGCCTCTCCGCCGCGAAGACCGCCGCGCTACCGCTTCTCCCCGGCCCGCACCAGCTCCCGCACCTTGCGCGGCGTGAGCGGCAGCTCGTCGCAGCGCACGCCGTACTCGCCGAGCGCGTCCTCGATCGCGCCCGAGAGCGCGCCGGGCGCACCCATCCGTCCGCCTTCGCCGCCGCCCTTGATGCCGTACTCGGTGTACGGCGAGGGCGTCTCCACGTGCCCGACGCGGATCGCGGCCGGCATCTCGGCGAGCGTCGGGATCAGGTAGTCGGCGAACGTCCCGGTGACGAGCTGGCCGTTCTCGTCGTAGTGGAACTTCTCGTACAGCGTGGTGCCGATGCCCTGCGCCGTGCCGCCGCGGATGTGGCCCGCGAGCGTCATCGGGTTCACCACCGTTCCCGCGTCGTGGACCGCGACGTAGTCGAGGATCGCCACCTTGCCCGTCTTCGGGTCGACCTCGACGAGCGCCAGGTGGCACATGTGCCCCATGATCGGATAGAAGATCCCGAGGTGGCTGCGGTCGGCCGCCGGCATCGTGGTGAGCGGATGGTCGTACACGTAGCTCGCGTCGACCCCGCTCGCGAAGTCGTCGCCCGCCGGCAGGTTGAGGCGGAAGTAGTGGGCGAAGAGCGACACCTCGCCGATCGACTTCTCCTTCCCGGGCACGCCTTTCACGCCGATCTTGCCGCCGCGGAACTCGAGGTCGCCCGCGTCGGCCTCCATCATGTGTCCGGCCACGCGCTGGAGCTTGTCCTTGACCCGCTTGGCCGCGCCCACGATCGCCCCGGCGATCATCACCGTGAAGCGGCTGCCGCCCGGGCCGGTGGAGTTGAAGCCGCTCTGGGTGTCCGCGTAGACGATGTTGACCTGCGACGGATCGACCTGGAACTGCTCGGCGACGATCTGCGTCGCCATCGTCTCCGGGCTGTTGCCCCAGAAGGGCGAGCCGAGCGTGACGTGGATCGAGCCGGTCGGGTCGATGCGGATCTGCGTCGACTCCGGCGAGCTCGTGAGCGTGAAGCCCGGGTTCTCGGTGCCGTTGAGCGACCAGAACTCGGTCGCGCTGAAGACGCTGCGCTCCTGGCAGGTCGCCACGCCGATGCCGACGCGAGCGGCCCTGGGCGCGCGCTTCGTCGCGGATCTTCTGCCACTTCGGCAGGTCGGCGATGCGCAGCGCCTCCTCGAGCACCGCCGGATAGTTCCCGCTGTCGTACACGTTGCCGCTGGGGATGACGTACGGGAACTGGTCAGGCTGAATCAGGTTCCTGCGGCGGAGCTCGATCGGGTCCATCTTCAGCTCGTCGGCCGCGGCGTCGGCCATGCGCTCGAGCATCCAGTTGGTCACCTCCGAGCCGAAGCCGCGGTAGGCGCCCTGCTGGCACTTGTTGGTGAGCACCGCGATCAACTCCATCTGGACGCTGTTGATGCGGTACGGCCCGACGATCTGGCACAGCGAGTTGCCGTGCGTCCCGACGCCGAACTGGAAGTACGCCCCGTAGTCGTCGATCACCTGGAACCTGAGCGAGCGCATCGTCCCGTCGCGCTTCGAGCGCGAGCTCGCAGCGATAGAGGCGGTCCGAGCCGTGGTTGTCGCAGCTCGTGATGTTGTCGAGGCGATCCTCCATGTACTTGACCGGGCGCCCGGCCGCGCGGGCGAGCGTGCCCGCGAGCGTCATCACCTTGTGGGTGAAGATCTTCGAGCCGAAGCTGCCGCCGGTCACGCACGGGATCAGGTTGAGCTTCGACGCCGGCACGCCGAGCGAGGCGCCGACCAGCCAGCCGACGTAGTTGAGGAACGAGCTGTTCGTGTGCATCGTGAACTTGCCGCTGCCCGGCTCGTAGGACGCGATGCAGCCGACCGTCTCGAGCGGCTGCGCGCCCGAGCGGCCCCAGCGGAGCGTGCGCTTCACCACGAGGTCCGCCTTGGCGAAGTCGTCCTGCACGGGTCCGAACGTGAAGGTGCGGTGCTGCGCGATGTTGTTCGGGCCGCGCTCCGGATGCAGCACGGCGTCCCCGCTCGAGGTCATCGCGGCCTCGGGGTCCACCACCACCGGCAGGTCCTCGTACTCGACCTCGATCAGGTCGCACGCGTCCTCGGCGACGTAGCGGTTCTCGGCGACCACCGCCGCCACCGCTTCGCCGACGTGGCGCACCCGATCGACCGCCAGGCAGTACTGCACCACCGGCGGGCTCGCGAACTGCGCCGTCGCGCCGGTCATCTCCTTCGCTTCCGCGCCGGTGAGGACGAGGTACACGCCGGCGAGCGCCTTCGCCTTCGAGGTGTCGATGCGCTTGATGCGGGCGTGCGCCCGGTCGCTGCGCAGCACCGCGGCGTGCGCCATGCCCGGGACCGAGATGTCGTCGATGTACTGGCCGTGGCCGGTCAGCAGGCGCGGGTCCTCGACCCGCTTCATGTTCTGGCCGATGTACTTGTATCCCTCGCGCGGCGGCTCCTGCTGCCGGCTCGGCGGAATGTAGCCTTCGGCGGGAATGTGCTTCGGAAAGGTCGCGGTCATTTCGCTCCCTCCTGCATCAGTTCGGCGGCCCGCTGGACGGACTCGACGATGTTGTAGTAGCCGGTACAGCGGCACAGGTTCGAGGAGATCGCCTCCTCGATCTCGGCCTTCGTGGGCCGCGCGTTCCGCTCGAGCAGCTCGGTCGCCACCATCAGCATCCCGGGCGTGCAGAAGCCGCATTGCAGGCCGTGCTTCTCCCAGAAGGCCTGTTGCAGCGCGCTCAGCTTGCCGCCCTGCGCGAGCCCGTCGGCGGTGCGCACCTCGCAGCCGTCCGCCTGCACGGCGAAGCTCAGGCAGGAGCGGACGGCCTGGCCGTCGACCAGCACCGTGCAAACACCGCAGACGCCGTGCTCGCAGCCGACGTGGGTGGCCTTGAGGTCGAGATCCTCGCGCAGGAAATCCGCGAGCAGCCGGCGCGGCTCCACCGCGCGCTCGAGCCGCGTGCCGTTCACTTTCAGACTGATGGGAATCAGGGCCATGGCGGTCTCCTCAACGTGCGCGCTCGCGCGCTGCGGCCAGGGCGCGGGCGGTCAGCGTTTCGACCAGCTCGCGCTTGTACACGGGGTCGGCGTGATAGGAGTCGGTCGGTCGCACGACCTCGGCTGCCATGCTGGCGGCGGCCGCGATCGCGGCGTCGTCGAGCGTCGTGCCGACGAGCTGCTTCTCCACCGCGGGAAGACGCACGCCGGGCCGTTCCATGCCCGCCACCGCGACGCTCGCCTGCGTGCACTTTCCGCCCGCGACGCGTGACGAGGGCGGCGACGCCCGCCATCGCGAAATCGCCCTTGCGATTGGCGGCCTCCTGCCACGCCGCGCCCTGACCGGGCTTGGCGGCCGGGATCCGGATCTCGGTGACCATCTCGCCTTCGGCGAGCGCGGTCGTGAGGGCGCCGGTGAAGAATTCCGTCGCCGGGATCGTCCGGGCGCCCTTGGCGCTCCGCACGCCGATCTTGGCGTCGCACGCGGCGAGGACGGCGGGCATCTCGGAGGCCGGGTCCGCGTGACTGATGTTGCCGCCCAGCGTGCCGCGGTTGCGGATCGGGCCGTGCGCCACGCAAGCGTAGGCTTCCACCATGAGCGGACAGTGCTTCGCGACGAGCTCGGAGGCGAGCAGCGCGGCGTGCCGCGCGAGCGCGCCGATGACGAGCTCGCCGCCGTCGACCCGGATGTCGGCGAGGCCGGGGACGCGGTTGATGTCGATGAGGACCGCCGGCTTCACGAGCCTCAGGTTCATCATCGGCACCAGGCTCTGTCCGCCGGCAAGAATCTTGCCGGCCGACGCGTGGCGCGCGAGCGCCTCGAGCGCCTCGGGGAGCGAACCCGGCCGGACGTACTCGAACGGTGCTGGTTTCACATGCATCTCCTTTGGGGTCGGAAGTCCATCCTCGGGAAGCGGTCGCGGTCGGTTGGCGGCGCCGCGCCGGAGGGCGTGCTCGTTCGTGTCCCGGGGGATGGAGTGCGGGCTCGGAGAACCCAAGTCTTAGAGTAGCTCGCGCGCGGACGTGTTCAAGAAGAATTGCGGTGGCCGCCGCCGGATCGGACGGCCCGATGCGGGTTCGTCTGCCGCAGTGCGGCACCGCTACCGGCCTGGCCGGGCGATCGGGGATAGGACGTCGTGGCCGCGCGACG
>CAWGCC010000011.1:0-179650 GCA_963820965.1 uncultured beta proteobacterium
GACTTATGTGTCGTGCGCAGTTATGTGGAGTAGCGGTTTAAAGCCCTCGTCCATCCTTGCCATCGCCGCCCGGTTGTCGACATAACTGAAGCCGAGCGTAGCGTGGTCCCTCCGATCCATCCGATTTGGAGGTCACCATGCTCGCAGAGCTCTTCCCGAGGGGTCATCGGCGATACGAGGATTCGCCGCTCGCTCCCGATCTCGAGGAATTCGCGTCCTGGCTTCTTGCAGTCGGTTATTCGCGCGAGAACACTTGCGACCACCTGTTTCGGCTCCGCACCACGCTCGAACGGCTCGAGGGGCTGTCGCCGGGGGCGATCTTCAGCGAGGCAGAGCTGGAGCTGGCGTTTGCCTCGCCGCGTTTCCCGGCGCTCCACCGCGGTACGCAGCGCGCGTTTGCGCGCTTCCTGGAGGATCGAGGACGGCTCGCCCTGATCGAGTCGAACGATCGCTTCGCGGCGCTTCGTGCCGCTTACGGTCAGTACCTCGCCGAGCTGCGCGGGTTCGCGTCGACGACGGTCCACCAGCACGACTCCACGGTAGCGACTTCCTGTCGCGCGGGATCCCGGGCGACAAGGGGCTCGGCGAGCTGACTCGCGCCGATGTCGAGCGCTACGTCCAGCTCAAGAGCAAGGAGGTCAAGCGGCAGACGCTGCAGCACATCGTCGCGCACCTGCGGGCGTTCCTGCGGTACTGCGGCGACCACGGCGAGACGGCACGGGACTCGAGCGCATCGATACGCCGCGGACCTACCGCGGCGAGCTGCCGCCGCGCGCCCTGGACTGGAAGCTGGTCCGCGGCTGCTGGCCTCGGTCGACCGGGCAGTCGCGCGGGCTGGCGCGATTACGCCATCCTGCATCTCATGGCGTATTACGGCCTGCGCCCATCGGAGATCGTCGCCCTGAAGCTCAACTCGATCGACTGGACCGCCAAGACGCTCTCGGTCGAGCAGCGCAAGACCCGCTCGATCCTGGTCCTGCCGCTGGCGGAGCGGACGGTGAACCTGCTGCGACGCTACCTGCGACACGGCCGCCCCGCCAGCGATCGTCCGGAACTGTTCCTGCGGGCGCGCAGCCCGGCCGGAGGGTTGAGCCATTACGCGGTCGTCGACATCTTCGAGAAGCGGGCACGGCTGAGCGGCCTGCCGCTGCAGGGCGGCTCTTCCTATGGGCTGCGGCATGCCTTCGCCATGCGATTGCTGCACCGTGGCGTCGGCGTCAAGGCGATCGGCGACCTGCTCGGGCACCACAGCCTGGAGAGCACCTGCGTCTATCTGCGGATCGACATCGACATGCTGCGCGCGGTCGCGCTGCCGGTGCCGAGCCTCGAGCGTGGCTCCAGGAGGCCGACATGACCGACACCATCTCCGCCGTCCGCTCTGGATCAACCGATCGCCGCCTATCTCGCCCACCAGCGCGCCCTGGGGCGCGGCTACGACAACGAGGAGCGTGTACTGAACTCTGTACGCCGCGCCGTCGCACAGGCGTCGGCCGAAGACTTGAACCCGGTTCTGTTCGATCGCTGGTGCGACACGCTTCGCGATCTGGCCGCCAACACCCGACGCGCTCGCCAGCTGATCGTGCGCAAGTTCTGCCTGTATCGGAGCCGAGGCGAACCGCGCTGCTTCGTGCCCAACCCGCTGTACTTCGCCCGGCTCCGACCCTACCGCAGCCCGATCATCGTCGAGCCCGAGCAGGTGGCCCGCATGCTTGCCGCGGCCGATGCAGCTCGCGCCGACGCCGGGCTCGCCGCTGCTGCCCGCGGTGATGCGCATCGCCGTCGTGCTTCTCTACACGGCAGGTCTGCGGCGCGGCGAGCTGCTGCGCCTGACCCTGGACGATGTCGAGCCGCGGTCGGGCGTGCTTCGCATCCGCGAATCGAAGTTCCACAAGTCACGGCTGGTGCCGCTGTCGCCCGACGCCCGCACGGAGCTGCGACGCTATCTGCGCAAGCGTCTGGCGCCGCGCTCGACGCACGGCCGGGCGCACCGTTGCTGTGCAACACGACGCGGGGACTGCACGGCTACACCGGCACTGGCCTGAGCGGCGGCATCCACGAGCTGTTCGAGGCAGCCGGGGTGCGCGACGGCGACGGCCGTCGACCGCGCATTCACGACCTTCGACACAGCTTCGCGGTCCAGGCGCTGATTCGCTGGTATCGCGAGGGCGCCGACGTGCAGTCGCAGCTGCCCAAGCTTGCGATGTACATGGGACACGTCTCGATCGTCTCCACGGCCTACTACCTGCGGTTCGTGCCGGAGGTGGCGAGCCTCGCCAGCGAGCGCTTCGAGAGGGGGTTCGGCGACCTCCTCCGGGAGGTGCGCCCATGAAGCCGCGTCAGCCCACCGAGCTTGGCCGCTGCCTCGTGCGCTTCTTCCAGGAGTACCTCCCCGCGCTCCGCGGCGTGAGCCTGCACACGATCCGCAGCTACCGCGATGCCCTGGTGTTGCTGCTGCGGTTCGCCGCGCGCGAGACCAAGCGCCCGATCGAAGCGCTGAGCATCGCCGATGTGAACGCCGATCGCGTCGACCGATTCCTGAAGTCCCTCGAGAGCGAGCGCCACAACGGCATCGCCACGCGCAACGCCCGGCTTGCCGCGATCCACACGTTCGCCCGGTTCCTGGTCGCCGAGCACCCCGAGCATCTGGAGTCGCTGCAGCGCGTTCTCGGTATCCCGTTCAAGCGCGGTGCGCGCGAGGCGCCCATCGAGTATCTGGAGAAGACCGAGATCGAGGCGCTGCTTGCCAGCATCGATCGGACGAGCTGGTCGGGACAGCGCGACTACGCCCTGTTTGCGCTCATGTTCAACACCGGCGCACGGGTCCAGGAGATCCTGAACCTTCGGGTTCGCGATCTGCGGCTCGATCCGCCATACCAGGTCCGGCTGCACGGCAAGGGCAACAAGGTCCGCCTGTGCCCGATCTGGCCGCGCACCGCGCAGCTGTTGCGCGAGCTCCTCCAGAGCGACCATGCGAGCGATCAGGACCCGGCCGATCGGCCCGTCTTCGTCAATCGCCACGGCGCCGCAATGACCCGGTTCGGCGTGCGCTATCTCCTGCGCAAGCACCTGGCGGCGGCAGCAAGCGGGCCTCGACGTTGGCCGACAAGCGAATCCACCCGCACTCGCTTCGGCATACGACCGCCATCTTCCTGCTCAAGGCCGGCGTCGACTTCGCCACGATCAGCCAGTGGCTCGGCCACGCGAGCCTGAACACGACGATGCGATACGCGCGCGCCGATCTCGATCTCAAGCGGCAGGCGCTCGCGCAGGTCTTCCCCGAAGTTCTTGCTCCCCCGAAGGGCGGCGCCTACCTCTTCAACGGGGCCGACCTCACCGGCTGGCTGCGTCGTCTCTGATCGCAATTATGTGGAGTACACCCGCACGCTCTCCGAGAGGGAAACTGCCGCCCCGGGCCTCTACTCCACATAACTGCGCACGGCACATAAGTCGATTAATGCTGTGCTCAACATTAATCGATGAGTTCGGCCTGAAACCCTTGAGACCGCCTGCAGACGGGGATCTGCACGATCTCATCGCCGAGCGCTACGAGACCGCCGCGACCATCGTCACCAGCAACCTCGACTTCGCCGAATGGGATCAGGCCTTCCCCGCCAACCGCCTGCTCGCCTCGGCAACGCTCGACCGGCTGCGCCACAACGCCTACTGCCTCGTCCTCGACGGGCAGTCCTATCGGGCACCTAAGCTCGGGCCGAGCGCGCCTAAATCAAAGGTTGCAAACAACGCCAAAGCCACGCATTCTTAACCCACGGGACGCCCGTTTGACCTACCCAAAACTGGCTCCATTACGCCGAAAAATCCCGGCTCCTTTACGGCGAAAAGTGACAGTTCTTACCGGAAACATGGCCTGATGCGCCGCTACGAATCCGAAGAGTTCTTGGGTTTCGTATCGGCCTCCCTTGCGAACCAGGCCCTGGCCTTTGCCAGGATCCCGCGCTCGGTCTTGAGTTGGCGGTTCTCACGACGCAGCTTCACGAGCTCCTCGCGCTCGGCGCTCGTCAGCACATCTTTTCGCTTGCCCTCGTTGGCATCGGCCTGCGCCAGCCAATTGCGGATCGTCTGCTCCGAGGGCTCGAACTCCTCGGCGAGCTCCTTCACGCTACGGCCGGCTTCGACCAGCTCGATCAGCCTCTGCCGGAATTCCGGTGGATATTCAGGACGACTGCGGGACATCGTGGACCTCCCTTTCGGCCAACATTGAAAAGTGTCGACGAAAGCGGGTCAACTCCAATCAATGCTTACGCGCGACGATCAACAGGGAGCCGCCCAGCGGAAAACGTCCGCCGAGAAGGATCCACGCACGCTCCACGTCGAGAACCCTTTCAAGCAAGAAATTTAGCGGGCCGAAGACTCGAAGCTCATCGGTTGGATCGGGTTTTCTGCTCGAAAACCACTTGGCACGTCGGGACAGCATCATCAGCGGTAGCAGCAGCGAGACAAATGACGTGCTTCGTTCGACTTCGAAACCTGCACGGCGAACTTTCGCGACTAGCGCGTCAGCATCGTAACGTAGCACGTGGTGAGCCTGAACATCCTGCTCGCTCCACAAAAACATGTGCTGGGGAACGGTGAGCATGATCCCTCCGCCGCTCTTGACCGCCCGGTGCATCTGAACGAGGACTTGCTCATCCTCTTTGATGTGCTCCAGCACATCGAATGCGCCGATCACATCAAATTCGTCCTCGAACGGCATACGGCGGGCATCCATCTGAAACAGGGCCGCAGACTTGATTCGTCGCGCCGCGCGCGCTAGTCCCGAAATCTGAACGTCACTGCCGGCTAGACGCATGGCCGGGAAAAGCGCCTCCAGGTCGGATAGCACGAAGCCCGTACCGCAGCCGATTTCCAAGACGTCCTTCGCGTGCGGGAAATAGCGCGCCATCGCCCAGGCGATCAGCTTGTTTCGGGAGCGAAACCAGAAGTTTCGGGATTCCAGATTGGCCAGCGACGCGAAGATCTCACGCGTGAATCCTTTTGCTTCGGTCGACATCTCCGGCGCGAAGGCGAGGAAGCCGGACTCGAGTTTCGGGGACGAGCCGCACTTGGGGCATCGCCATCCCGCACCCGAGAAAGCCGTCCCGCAGGCTTGGCACAGTTTCAACCCAGGCTCCCGACGGCGATGAGCCCGAACCGGACAACCTTCAGGTTAGTGATCGGCTCGTGGAAAAAAACTCCGCTTGAGATCAAGACCAGCACGAACGTAGCGCCCATGAATGGAGAGGATCACTGAGGTGAAGCTTGGTCATGGCCGCCATCCGGCGATGGACGCAAGCACAGCAGCAGCAGGGTGGGAGATCACTCAAGGGCGGGCAAGAAACAGCAATCCTCTCGGCACAAGTCCAGGAAACGGCCTGGCGCTCAGCACTTGCCACTTGATCACCGCTAGACCCTACACCGTTACGATGATCGTCAATGCGACGTAGGTGTAGCTGATCTTAAGATTCAAAGGCGCAGGCGGCAGGCCGAGCAGGAATGGAGCTTCCCGCCGTCTTCCACCAGCACCGGTCGGCAAGTCGTGATACCTGAACTGGGTCGAGGGTGAGCGGGTCGGCCGTGCGATAAACGTTGGTCATTTCACGCTTGCGCCGAGGTTGGTGTTGCGCGCCAAGACCATATGTCGCGCGGCGACCACGGGATGTAGTTTGATTGCAGGATTGCGATGCGCCTACCCATCGCCTGTTGATTTTCGCTTCGGTTGCAGTCCCCCATCCCGATCGGCCTCAGCGAGGGGACCACAGCACCGCGATTCCAACTACGATCAGCACGATCCCCACCCACACTCTCGCCGTGACCACCTCGCCAAGAAACAGCGCGCTAAGAAGCGCGACGATTAATGCAGAGCTACAGGCGATGGGATACGCATAGCTTAACTCCAGTCGGCTCAGGCTCAAGGTCCAAAATAGGAAGGCGATGACAAGCATCGCGAACGCCGCGAAGAGATGAAGCAACTTCCCTGCGGCAAACATCTGTTCGAGCATGAACCCGTTTGCGGTCAAGGGCCCGGTCTCATTCAACACTGCTTTGAGCACGACCTGGCTTCCCGAACCGAACAACATTGACAGCAGCAAACATACATTCCCGATCATGAACTTAGACATCTGGAAATCCTTAGAGGCTATACGCAAGCGGCATCAGAACACCACATGTTGCGCTCAGTCCTTCCGGCATACGATGGTGAAATCATATTCCTTGTAATCGTGAAGGAGCGCTACGTGCCTAGAAAGCTTCCGCTTACAGTAATCAAATAGGACGCACGGGTCCGCATAAAACAAGTCGTCTTTCATGTACTCCTTGTCCGAGTACTTGGTCAGCGCGTTAAATGCGAAACCCCTCTTGCTCTTCGCATTCATGACACTCATGATTTCGAGGACGTAATTGAGCCATTCGTGCTCGGGGATCCCGAATTTCTGGTTCATGATTCCGCTAGCTACGGTGTAATCGGCGAGCCGCATATCGTCCGCTACTTCGATCCTGACAAATCGGCGGTTCGGCGTCTGGCCGTATAGCTCCGTTGCTCCTTCGACCATCGTGTCCAACAAGTCGTACCCACAGTAGTCGCAATCGTGCAGACCAATATTGGACAAGAATCCCGCAAAATCGCCTAGGCCACAGCCCAGGTCGTTGATCGAGATCCTCTCCCCAGGGGCGACATTGATGACTTTCGCCAACTGGGCAAACCTGATCGATTGCGCCGCATCGTTCTTCCAACCGACCTTCCTTGAAGTCTCGGCATGGTCCATTCGAGTGCGGTAATACTCCCGCAGCTGATCATTGATACTATTCGGCAACGACCTCATTTCTTGGCTCTATGGATCTTTCGGATGATGGTCAATGGTCTATTCTTTATCTCCATGAACATCTTCGAAAGATAAATTCCGATGACGCCGAGGGAAAAAACCAACAAGCCGCCAATGAACCAGATGGAGACGAGCGTGCTCGTCCAGCCCTCAACGATTTCCTCATGAATGAACCGCAGGACGAGAAGATATACGACGAATCCGAAGGCCACGAGAGTTATGATGAGACCGAGCAAAAAGAAGAACACCAAAGGCCTGCTGCTGAAGGAGGTGATCGAGTTGACCATCATGTTCACCTTTCTACTGAACGTGTATGTCGTCGAGCCTTTGCTGCCTTTTGAGATTGCGAGCGGCCTCTGATTGAAACCCGTGAGCACGAAAACGCCCCAAAGCTCGAGCTCCTTCTCGTCGAACTTGATGACGTTGTCGACATAGGTTCTCGACATCAACCGCGCGGTCAGCGAATTCGCCGGGTACTCTATGTCGGCCAAAACAGAGAACAAGAAGTACCAGAGCTGTCCGCTGACTCTTTCAAAGAATCCTCCTCTTCGCTTGCTTTGCACGCCGTAGACGACGTCGATATCTTTGCTGCCGTTAAGCTCGTGCCAATACAAGTTGAATAATTCCGGAATCTCCTCGAGATCACTGTCGATGAGGAAGACATAATCCCCGCGCGAGTGCTTCAGCCCCGTCATGATTGCGCGGTGATGCCCGAAATTTCGTGAAAGATCGATGGCGACAACATTCTTGTCGCGTTCCTGCATTTGGAGAACCACTTGCAACGATCTGTCGGGTGAGCCATCGTTGACAAAGATGACCTCGTAGTCGCTCGTCACTTTCGTTACGGCCGCAACCATGCGCTCGCAGAATTCCTGCACGTAGCGCTCCGAGCAGTACAGCGTCGTGACGACTGAGATCCTCATGCGGGCGGTGTCCCGTTCTTAGTTGAAGCTTTGGACGGCGGTTGGTTCACAGGCTAAGCAGCGCGCGTCTTCACGTCAACCTCCTCGACCGATCGCCCGAGTGCAGCGCCGAGTACCCACAGCTGGCGATGGCCCTGGATCTTGCGGAACGACTTCTCGGCTTCCAGGAATCCGGTCGCCGTCCAGCGCAGCGCCATCTGGGCGTCGGGGTAGCGACTGACGCGATGGGTCACCCGACGCACCGCACCGTTCTGGTTCTCGATCACGTTGGTGCTCGCCAGACAGGCGCGATCAGAGACGGCGTGAGCTTCAGCCGATTCACCGTGAAGGTCTCCTCCAGCCCCTCGAGCAGACTTCCCGCGTAGGCCGCATGCATCACGGCTCTCACCTGCGCCGAGCGGCTTGGGGGGCCGCTCGGTGACGTCTCGCATCTTGTGGATGCGACAGCGCTGCACCTTCGCCTGCCCACCGAAGAGTTCCTCGATCGCGCTTCTCAAGGCCTTCGAGCCGTCGATGACGAACAGCCGTACCCGATCCGGACCGATTCCGCGCTCGATGAGGCTCGAGAGCAGGTCCTTGGCCACCTGCGCGTTCTCGCTCGACCCCTGTCGCAGCCCCAGCAGATGCTTCTTGCCTCGGCATCGGCGCCGGCGGCGGCCAGAATGTGGTGATCGTCAACAGCAATCCCGTCGATCCAGATGGCCAGGATGTCGAGCCCGTCGAAGCGACGACCCATCAGGGCTTCCAATGCGTCTCTGGAGGCTCGAATGAACCGCCGCGACACCGAGCTCTTGGCGATACCGACCGTGCCAGCCATGCGCGGCAGCACCTCGGCGTACTTGCGTGTCGAAACGCCGCGGAACCAGGATGTCGCGGATGCGGCGCTGCCGCCTGGTTGCCGGTGAAGAAGGTCGCCATGAAGAAGGTCGCCATCGTGCAGTCGAACTACATTCCCTGGAAGGGCTACTTCGACCTGGTCAACTCGGTCGACGAGTTCATCCTGTTCGACGACATGCAGTTCACGCGGCGCGACTGGCGCAACCGCAACCTGGTGAAGACGCCGGGCGGCCTGCAGTGGCTAACCATCCCGGTGGCCGTGAAGGGGCGCTACCTGCAGAAGATCTGCGACACGCAGATCAGCGAGCCCGACTGGGGCAGGACGCACTGGGGGACGCTCAGACACAACTATGCGAAAGCGCCGTTCTTCGACCTCTACCGCCCGCTGCTCGAACCGTTGTACGCCTCGTGCGAGCCGCAACTCAGCGCGGTGAACCTGGCGTTCATCCGGGCGATCTGTGGCATCCTCGGCATCGCGACGAAGATCTCTTGGTCGATGGACTATCGGCCGCTGAAAGAGGGCAAGACGGAGCGCCTGGTGGACCTGTGCAAGCGAGCCGAGGGCACGCACTACGTATCCGGGCCGCTGGCACGGGACTACATGGAGCCCGAGCTGTTCGACGCCGCCGGCATCGCGCTCGAGTACTTCGACTACGCCGGCTATCCCGAGTACCCGCAGCGCTTCGGCAAGTTCGAGCACGGCGTGACGATCCTCGACCTGCTGTTCAACGCCGGGCCCGAGGCGCGCCGCTACATGAAGAGCTTCGCGTGACGGACCTTGCCGAGGTCGGCCGCTACTACAGCGAGAAGCTCGGCGCGCATGGCGCGTCGGCGCAGGGCGTCGACTGGAACAGCGCCGAGTCGCACCGCCTGCGGCTCGAGCAGATGGCGCGCGTGCTCGGCGCCGAGCCGGAATTCAGCCTGAACGACCTCGGCTGCGGCTACGGCGCTCTCTATGACTACCTGCGTGCGCCCGGCAGAACCTGCGACTATCTCGGCGTCGACGTCTCCGCGGCGATGATCGAGAAGGCCGCGGCGCTGCACGGGGGGCAGGCGGGCTGCCGCTTCATCGTCGGCGACCGCGCCGACCGCGCCGCCGACTACAGCGTGGCGTGCGGCATCTTCAGCGTCAGGCTTATGAGCTATGCATATGTCGCGGGGACGCTGCTGTTCACGGTGCTCGGGCAGCTGCTGCTGAAATGGCAGCTCGGCGCCGGGGCGCAGCGCGGCGTCGAGCCGGCCGACCGCATCGCCTTCCTCGCGCAGCTTTTCGCCAATCCCTGGGTGCTGGCGGCAGTGGCCGCCCGCTTCGGCGCCGCGGTGTGCTGGATGCTGGCCCTCAACCGGCTGCCGCTCAGCCATGCCCATCCCTTCATTGGCTTGTCGTTCGTGGCGGTCATGCTGCTCAGCGCGGCGCTGTTCGGCGAGCCGCTGACCCTCGCCAAGGTAGCCGGCGCGCTGCTGATCTGCGCGGGCGTCGGCCTCGGCAGCCAGGGATGAACCCGGTAGCGTTCAACCAGCCGTACCTGACCGGGCGCGAGCTGGAGTACATCCGGCAGGCGCACGCGAACCACCATCTGTCGGGCGACGGCGCCGTTCACCCGGCGCTGCCAGCGCGTGGCTGGAGGAGCGCGACCGGCTGCCGCAAGGCGCTGCTCACGCACTCGTGCACCGCGGCGCTCGAGATGGCCGCGATCCTCGCCGGCATCGGGCCGGGCGACGAGGTCATCATGCCGTCGTTCACCTTCGTCTCGACCGCCAACGCCTTCGTGCTGCGCGGCGGCGGTGCCGGTGTTCGTCGACATCCGGCCCGACACGCTGAACATCGACGAGGCGCTGATCGAGGCCGCGATCACGCCGCGCACGCGCGCGATCGTGCCGGTGCACTACGCCGGCGTCGCCTGCGAGATGGACGCGATCATCGGAGATCGCCGCGCGCCACGGCCTGCTCGTGATCGAGGACGCCGCGCAGGCGCTCGGCGCCGCGCTACCACGGCCGGCCGCTCGGCAGCCTCGGCGCAGCTGGCCGCGCTGAGCTTCCACGAGACCAAGAACGTCATCTCCGGCGAGGGCGGCGCGCTGCTGGTCAACGACCCGGCGCTCGTCGAGCGCGCCGAGATCATCCGCGAGAAGGGCACCAACCGCAGCGCAGTTCTTCCGCGGCGAGGTCGACAAGTACACCTGGGTCGACGTCGGCTCCTCGTTCCTGCCGAGCGAGATCATCGCCGCCTTCCTGTGGGCGCAGCTCGAGGAGGCCGACGACGATCACGCAGCGCCGCCGCGCGCATCTGGGAGCGCTACCACGCGGCGCTTCGCCGACCTCGAGCGCGAGCAGCTCGCGCGCCGGCCGGTCGTGCCGGCGACTGCGCGCACAACGCGCACATGCTACTACCTGCTGCTGCCGGATGCCTCGCACGCGCGCCGCGCTTCATCGAGACCCTGCGCGCCGACGGCGTGCAGCTCGGTGTTCCACTACGTCCCGCTGCACAGCTCGCCCGCCGGCCGCAGGTTCGGGCGCGCCAGCGGCTCGATGAGCGTCACCGATTCGGTCGCCGAGCGCCTCGCGCGGCTGCCGCTGTGGATCGGCCTCGAGCCCCAGCAGGACCATGCGATCGAGCGCGTGCGCCGTGCCCTCGGGCGCTAGGCGCGCGATGCCGGCCTGGGCCGGGCTGGCCGCGGCCTGCGCGGCGGCCGGGGGGCCGCTCGGCGTGCTGCTGTGGATGAGCGGGACGGTGGCCCTGCCGGTCGCGCTGGCCGCGATGGCGGTGGTGGCGGCCGTCGTGCTGGGCTCGGGCCGGCTGGCCCTGCGCGCCGCCGGCGCCTCCGACATGCCGTTGCCGGCCGCCTGGTTCAATACCTCGGTGGACTGGCGCTGATGCTTCTCTTCGTGGAGTACTTCGCCATCGACGAGCGCATCGCGCCATGGATCATTGTAGCGGTTCAGGTGCCGATGACCTTCCTCCTCTCGAAGCGAATCGTGACTCCGAAGGGAGCGGCCGAAGTTTCCACGTGCCAGAAGAGAGATCCGAGTTGAAGACTCGATGTGGTGGTTTCGTGGCCTGCGAATGAACCTCGATGCGCTCATCGGCCGTTTCGTCGGGAAACCGACCGGGCGATTCCTCGACGCCGGCTGTGGGACGGGCGGCACTCTTCGACATCTGAACACGTCGCTCGGCTCGGTCAGCCTGTATGGAATCGACATTTTCCCGCAGGCCGAGGCCTTCGCCAGGGAGCGGACCACCGCCCACATCGCGGTGAGCTCGGTGAATGCCCTGCCCTTCCCCGACAGTTGCTTCCGCTGCATCGTTTCGATCGACGTGATTTGTCAGCGGGGCGTCACCCTTTCGCGGGCGATCTCCGAGTTCTATCGCTGTATCGAGCCGGGGGGCCATCTCATCTTGCAGGCACCCGCATACATGTGGCTTTGGGGCTACCACGATGTGCAGTGCCACACCGCCCAGCGGTTTACGTCTTCCCGGCTGAAAAGCCTGCTCTCCGAGCACGGATTCGTTCCCTGCTTCGCCAGTTACTGGAACATGGTGCTGCTCCCGCTGCTTGCTATCCGGCGCACGCTCCTGCCCAAGCAAAAGACCGAAAGCGATGTTAGAGAGTATCCCGCGCTCCTGGACCGACTGTTCGGTGGGCTCGTGTCCTTCGAGGCGATGCTGATACGAAACGGTGTGCACCTGCCATTCGGCAGCTCGGTGATACTCGTGGCGAGAAAGTGAGCTCAGCGACAGCTCCCGGTTCTCCGGACTCTACGACTGTGAGCAGCTTCAGGCCCTCAATGCGCCAGGAAGGGCTGGCGGCCGCCGCATTGGTCGCGACCGTCGCCCTAGGGCTGTGGTTCTTCGTCCTTCCCAGGGGATTCTCGCTTCACCTTCCCATCGCGTATGGCGAGGGCGATTCCCTGGTCCACGCCCATTACGTGAAGCGCATCCTGACCACCGGCTGGTTTCCGTGGTCGACCGAGTTCCTGGGCGCCCCGTTCGGGGCGTCCGAGCTTGACATGCCGGACGCCCTATCGCTGCATTACCTGATGATCAAGGCCCTCGGCCTCTTTTCCTCCGACTGGGTCGTGGTCACCAATGTCTTCATCGTCTCGGGATTCTTCTTCGCGGCAATAGCAGGCTACTGGCTACTCCGCACTTTTCAGCTCGAGCCGGCTTGGGCTGCGCTGGGTGGCCTCGTCTTCGCATTTCTTCCCTATCACTTCATTCGCCTGGTCCCGCTGAACCATCTTTATCTGGCCGCCTACTGGACCGTTCCTTTCGCCGTGTGGCTGGCCCTGAAGGCATGGCCGGACCCGGCGCACGAAGCCGCAACCTTTCGCTCGATGCGCTCGATGCGGATCGGCCTCGCCGCTGCATTGGTCGCGGTCGGGACGGATGGAATCTACTACGCGTTCTTTGCGTGCTTCTTGATTGCCAGCGCAGGGCTTGCGTCAATGCTCTCGCGACGTGCGCCGAGCGCTTTGCTGCCGGCGGGCGGGATGATCCTGGCCATTTGCCTGATCGTCGCGGTCCAGCTGTGGCCCAGCATTCAGCATTGGCGGACCAGCGGCACCAATCCGGAGGCCGCCGCGCGCCATCCCGCCGAAAGCGAGATCTACGGACTGAAATTGACGCAGATGCTGTTGCCGCACCGGCATCATCCTTTCGAAAAGGCGCGGGCCTTGTCGGTTCGCTACAACACGCCATCCAACGAAAACGAATCGTCGGCACTGGGCGTCGTCGCAGGCTTCGGCCTGATTGTCCTGCTTGCAATCGCCTTTGTGCGCTTGGCCGGAGGAGGCGGACCGGTGCGTATTCCCGAAAAGCTCGCATTGCTTGCCATAGCCGCGTTGATGCTGGGAACCGTGGGAGGCGGGGGGGCGATGTTCGCGTGGATCGTCACGCCGATGATCCGGGCCTACAACCGGATCAGCGTCTTCATCGCGCTTCTTTCGGTCGCGGCGGCCGTGATCGCCATCGACGCACTCCTTCGCCGCATCGGATCTCACTGGAAAGAGCGCAGGTTGGTCGCACTCCTAAGTGCCGTGGTTGTGGGTCTCTTCGCCCTGTGGGACCAGACAGTCGCATTCGACCAGGCTCGCATAGCGCCCGCGTTCCTTCAGGACCGTGAAGTGATCCAGCGGGCGGAGGCGCAGCTTCCGCCGGACACAATGGTCTACCAGCTCCCCTATCACCGCTATCCGGAAGCAGGGCCTGTGGGCGCGATGGCCGACTACGACTTGCTACGTGGATTCCTTCACTCAACGCGGCTGCGCTGGAGCCATGGGGGGATGAAAGGACGCCCGGGCGATTTGTGGTTCCGAGAACTTGCCGCCTTGCCGATCGAAAGGCAAATCGTGGTGGCTGCCGAAAACGGATTCGGCGCGGTGTACATCGACCGCCGTGGTTTCAGCGACAGGGGTGCCGCGGTCGAGTCGGTCCTTCGCGAGCGCCTGGGCTCCCCGGTTGCCGTCGATCGGAACGGCTACATCGCGATCTACAGGATGGAGCCCACGGGGACAAAGCCCGGCCGGCGAAATGCACGCGGAGGCTAAAAGCGATCGGCCGCCTGCAACGCAGGCTCGGTCGCCGACGTTGACGATTAGCTGGCCGCGAGCGTTTTGAGTTCGACTCCTAGCAGCGTGATGCAAAACGCACGGAATCATTCCTCGGAAGTCGAGTCGAAAGCGCAGCGTCGCGAGTAACGGAGAACAACGCATGCGCGGTCGAGTCGATCCCCAAGAGTCGATGTTCAGCTACTTCTCGCCGGAGTCGCGGGTGCCTGAGGGGCATCCGCTGCGCCAGATCAAGCAACACGCCGATGCGGTGCTGGGTTCGATGAACGGCGAGTTCGATCGGCTCTACGCCGAGACCGGCCGGCCGTCGATCCCGCCGGAGCGGTTGTTGAAGGCGAGCCTGCTCATTGCGCTGTACTCGGTGCGCTCGGACCGGCTGTTCTGCGAGATGCTGGACTACAACATCTTGTTTCGCTGGTTCCTGGACATGAGCCTGGAGCAGTCGGGGCTGGACCAGTCGAACTTCTCGCGGCTTGCGCGAGCGGCTGGTCGAGCAGGACACCGCGCGGGTGTTCTTCGATGCGGTGGTGGGCCAGGCGCGCAAGGCCGGGCTGCTCTCCGATGAGCACTTCACCGTCGACGGCACCCTGATCGAAGCCTGGGCGAGCCTGAAGAGCTTCAAACCCAAGGACGGCCCGCCCTCGGCCGGCGACGGCCCGGGCGGGATGGTCGACTTCCGCGGCCAGCGGCGCAGCAACGACACCCACCAGTCCACCACCGACGATGAGGCAAGGCTCGCGCGCAAGGGCAAGGGCAAGGAGGCGAAGCTCTGCTACGGCGGGCACGCGCTCATGGAGAATCGCAACGGTCTGTGCGTGGACTTGGCGGTGCGCTCGATGCAGCAGACCGAAACCGAGGCGACCAAAGAGATTCTGGCGCGCCAGGGGCGAAAGCGCGTGCGACCGGCCACCCTCGGGGCCGACAAGGGCTATCACACCAAGGACTTCGTGGCCCATCTGCGTCAAGCGCCACATCGCCCCGCACATCGCCCAGATCGAAGGCCGCAACACCCCGGGCCTGGATGCGCGCACCACGCGCCACGCCGGCTACGCGATCAGTCAACGAAAGCGCAAGCGCGTGGAGGAGATCTTCGGCTGGATGAAGACCTATGGGGGCTTGCGCCGCACGCTCGTGCGCGGGCTCGCGCGGGTGCAGATGCACGCCTACATCGTCGGGGCGGCCTACAACCTGCTGCGCATGAGTCGGCTCGATCCCGCGACAGGGTAGATCCGTTCGGAGAACGCGAAAATGGGCCTTTTGCATCACGAACCCGCCGCAAGAACGACAAATCGAGACCGCAACAGCGATCGGGCGTTCCATCGAAGCAGTTCAACGAAATCGAGGGACGTCATTTCCGTAGCTTTTGCATCAGGCTGCTAGAGTAGCCCGTCGCGACGAGATCGCAGATCTCCTGTTCGATGTCATCCGGAACCGGACTCCCAGTCGAAGGATCAGAGGTATCGGGAATATAGGCGGGCGCGGCGCCACTGCACGTGGGCGCGATAACCCACCACCGCTCCCCAACGATTCCTAGATCGGTGCATTGACGATCGGATCGTACAAGATACCGAGTGGCGTCGCCGCCACACCGTTCTCGTACAATTCAACAGGATCCCAATGAGAACCGAGCTCAAACGGACTGCCATTAGGGGACGAGAGAAACGGACCAATGGACTCTGCGGCCTTCATGTAACCGGCGTTGCTGATGCGCTTAATTAAATTGCACCATCACCCTCAAAAGGTGTTGGAGGATAGATTGGCGGAGAGGCCGCGTAGACGGTGGTCGACCATACACCGGTCGCGAGAACACTGCTAACACCCCCTGGGTCGAGCACCTCTCCGCAGAATTGGTCGCACAAAGAGGCCGCGCCCACGACCTGTCCGACGTCATTGATGTCGTTAGCCGCAAACGCAAGGAGAAACGGCCCGTCGATGGGCCAGGGGCCAGCCTCAGGGGTAAGGTTCGTTACGGTCCCGCGAGACCACAGTGCGGCGCTATGGAAGCTCCGCGGAGCACGTCGACTGTAAACTCTGACTCTGCGGTCTCACGCGATCGTATCGCCGGGCGCCATGACTCAGGTGCACAGTCCATGGCCTGTCGGTTCGTCCGTTCTCAATTACCCGGCCACGCCTACCTGTGCGAGTGGTGAGATGAGGATGGTGGAAAGCACGGGCCTCGGCAGTAATCTAAAGCAGGCCGCGTTTTTCCGTCCTCGCTTCCTTTAGAATAGCTTTCAAGGTTTGCGTCTTCGCCTAGGCTGGCGGACCGTGTTCTCGGGCTGAGAACTGGCGTGTGACGTCGCCGTCCGGCGTCGCTCAATCGCTTCGCGCGCGCACATTTTATGGTAAAGAGAGGGCGAGCAGTGGTGCGCACGTCTCGCCTTGCCGTCCGACAACCAGCAATGCACGCAATCTACACCCTTCTCTATCGAGCATACGCGGCCGCGCCGCCTTGGGTCCATGCGCTCTGGCGTCGCGCGACCGGCAAGTGGCGAGGGCCGATTCGCGACTTGGTGGTCGCACGCGCCTTCGAGGTCCCGGAACAGCTCGCAGCGCCGCCGTCCACCAGGCCGGACGCCCACAGGTCTCGACCTACCGAGGCGCGGAATGGGTTCGGTGTCACGGTGGTGGGCTACGTCCAGGGAGAGTTCGGGATTGCCGAAAACCTGCGGTTGCTGGTTCGATCTCTGGATGCGGCTCGGATTCCGCTCGAGATCTGTGACGTCAAGTGGCCAGATCCGCGTAGCCACGGTCACAAGCGAAAGGACCCGAGGATCACGACGAGGCCCAGCTTCCCGGTACAGATCTATTGCTTTAACGCCGATCAGGTCCCCCTTCTACCCGTTTACCACGGCTCCAAGTTCCTCGAGGGAAAGTATCGGATCGGTTACTGGTACTGGGAGCTTCCCAACTTTCCATCCGCCTGGGAGTCGGCGTTCTCATTGGTGGACGAGGTCTGGGTGTCTTCAAGCTTCACTCGTGACGCCATCGCGCGCGTTTCGCCCCGTCCGGTCACTCGCGTCGCGCTGCCAGTCGACATACGTCTGCCTCGAGTCTATGCGCGCGGCGACTTCGGGCTGCCCGACGGCGTTTTCCTGTTCCTTTTCACTTTCGATCTGAACTCGTTTGTTGCGCGCAAGAACCCGCATGCGTGCATCCATGCGTTCCGCAAAGCCTTCTCATCGCACCCGCAGCTACCGGTGGGGTTGGTGATCAAGCTGATGCACGGCGAATCGTACCCCGACGTGCTGCGTGAGTTGCTGGCGCACACAAAACTGGATTCGCGCATTCACGTGCTCGATGCGATCTACTCCAGGGATGACGCGTACGGCCTCACGAGCGTATGCGACTGCTTCGTCTCGTTGCACCGTTCTGAAGGGTTCGGTCTCGGGTTGGCCGAAGCCATGAGGCTCGGCAAGCCAGTCATCGCCACCGGCTATTCCGGGAACATGGACTTCACGCGCGAACAGAATGCCTGCCTGGTTGGATATCACCTGGTCCCGGTGCGAGAGGGGGAGTACCCGCATCGGACGGGACAGGTCTGGGCAGAGCCAGACGTCGAGGAAGCCGCCGAGCACATGTGGCGAACATATTCCGATCCGACCTTCCGAGCCCGGATCGCGGCGGCGGGTCAGCAGGTCGTCGAGAGGGAGTTTAGCCGGCAGGTAGCGGCGCAGCAGGTCGGAAACCGACTCGAGGAGATCCGCCAGACCTTCTTTCCGGAGCTGTAGTCGCCAACATCGGCGCGTATTCGCGTAGCTCTTCACGTCGTTAGCTCCGGCACGCCGAAGACCGACGTCGCTCAGTTCGAGCCACCAACGCTTCGTGACACCGAGGCGAGCGTGGACACCGATGCGGGATCGGCGATGAGCACGTCTCCCCACCGCCTCCGCAACGCATCGCACTCCCGCGTGTAGCGGGAGAGCCGTTCCGGAGCCATGTCGTGGCCGCGGGTCGCCGTCTCGTGATGATAGAGCTCGGCGAACGGGGTCCAGACATTCCGGTATCCGCGCGCTTGCACGCGCAGGCAGAAGTCGACGTCGTTATAGGCGATGACGAAGTCCGTCTCGTCGAGCCCGCCCGCTTCCTCGTAGATCGATTTTCGGATCACGAGGCACGCGGCCGTAACCGCCGACAGCGTTTGAACGTGCCGCAGCAGCCCGCGCGGCCCCGGATAACCGCGTGGCTTGCCGAAAAAGCGGTGTCCCGGCAATCCCCCGGCCAGTCCGAGCTCGACGCCCGCGTGCTGAATCGTGTCGTTGGGATAGTAGAGCATCGCCCCGACTGCGCCGGTACCCGGGCGTATCGCGAGCGAGACCATCTCGTCGAGCCATCCCGGTGAAATGACCTCCGTGTCGTTATTCAGCAAGCAGAGAAGCTCGCCGCGCGCTTGCCGCACTGCGAAGTTGTTGATCGCCGAATAGTTGAAGGGCGCGTCGTACCGCAGCACCCGCGCATGCCCTGTCTCCGAGAGGTGTGCGAAATAGTCCAGGGTCGCCGGATCATCGGACTGGTTGTCGACCAGCACGATCTCGTACGGACGATATGTGGTCCTGGATCGGATGCTTTCGACGCATTGCCTGACGAGCTGCAATCCGTTGCGCGTCGGCACGATGATGGACACGAGCGGCCGAGGGTCGGGAAGCGCATACCGGATCCGGCATTCGCCGTCGTGCATCGGCTCGACAGAAGCACTGACACCAGTCGCGGCGAGGTGGCTTTGCAACATGCGGGCGACGGCTTCGCCGGAAACAGCTCCGGCAGCGAGCGCGCTGCCATCCTTGACGTGGCACAGGATTTCCCTCAAGTGCACGACGCCTCTCGGTCGTGCTGCCGAGGTCGCTTGGAGCTTCATTCCCCACGCAAGGCACGCAGGGCCGGCATGATCGAGCTTCGTCCAGTCGCGAATGCTGGAGGCCCGTATCGCGGTGAGCGGACCGAGATAGTCCTGGCCGAGGATGAGCTCGGGATCCCACTCGGGCTTGAACCAGGGATCGTATCGGGCTCCGCGGACGTCGATGCGGTCCTCGTCGGCGTACAGGACGTCGCATCCGGGCCGCGAGTCCAGGGCTTCTGCCATCTCGAGCAGCGCGTGCGGACGGAGGATCGCGCCTGGCCGGAGATGGATGACGAACTCTGAGCCGGTTCCGCCGATCGACCTCGCGCATCTTCTCGCCGGGAGGACCATTCGCCGGCACCGCTACGACTTGCACCTGCGCAACAGGTAGGTCGATCACCGGAGGCGCGCCCGCCCCGTCATCACAAAGCACGAGCAGGGACCACTCCGGATATGCCTGCGTGCGGATGGAGTCGAGCGTCGCCTCCAGTCCCACCTGGCGCTCGCCGCGGCAGTCGAGCACCAGCAGGAACCTGGGCTGCGCCGAGAGCCGGGCGAGAGCGCGGCCGACTTCCGCCGGGTTTGTCGGCACCGCGCGCTCCAGGTTCGCGACCCATCTCGCGTACTCCAGAGGCTGCCCCTGCTCGGTCCACAGCCTGCGGAGCCCCGGGATCCCGCCTTCACGCACGGCGGCGAGCAGCTCCGCGGCGGCGCGTCGCCACCCGGATCTCTCGGCCGACCGCCGCAACGCTGCGACGACCGCCGGCAGCCACGTCAACCTTCGCCAGACGCGATAGGCGGGCCGCCACACTACCCGCACGCGCCGGCGCACGAAGCCGACCGCGCGCTCCCTCGGCAATCGTTCAAGGCTCCGCTGACGCGCGATCAGCCCTGCAGTCGTCAATGCGATACCGTCGGCGACCTGGCGCAAGTCTTCCGCCATCGGCGACTCGGGGCTCGCCTCGAGGGCCGCGCGCGCGCGCGACAATGCCGCGGGATCACGGCTGGCGAACAGGAAGTGGCGGTAACAGGGCTCGCGAACATCGGAGCGATACACGTCCCGCGCGTACATCCGGTAGATCGCCTTGACCTTCGGCGCGACGTCCGGATACACGCTCTCTGCGAGATGCGCCTGGGTGAGTGCGAGCCACAGGCCGATCTCGCCGTGCGCGAAGGTCTCGACCTGCAGTCCAAGCAACTCCAACTGCGCGCGCGTCTGCCCGAGGTCCGGAAGCCCATTGTCGAGGTGCTCGCGCAGCCACGGGTGTTCCAGACCCGACAGCGCGCGATAGAAGCCGTTAGCGCTCTGCTCGACAGCATGAACACCGGGGGTATCGAACGGCGCGCCGAGGATCAGGCCACGACGGCCAACTCGCGTGACCTCGTGCAGGAACGTCTGGCGCTGCGCCGCCGGGATGTGCTCGAAGACGTCGACGGAGACGACGAGGTCGAAGCGACCGATCCTCGAAGGGCATCGCGGTGGCATCGCCCTTGACGAAGGCCGGGTCGCGCGCCACCTCGTCCGGAAGGTCGCGGTCGAGGTAGATGATGCGATGCCCCGGCGCGAAGCGTTCGAGGTTCCGCTGGACGTTCGCGCCGACCTCGAGAATGTCGAGCGGCTCGCCGTCCGAGAACGCTTCGATCATTCGCGCCGCGGTGCGGTAGCGCTGATACTGGTCGAACTGCGTGGCGAAAAGCTCACTCACCGACGAGTTCCCACTCGTGGTCCAGGTAGAACGCGCCCTCGGCGAAGTAGTCCGCGGAAACCTTGATGCTCACGACGTTGCCGCGATAGTCGAGCAGCACGAGCCCGCCGTCGGAGAAGAGACCCACGTGGACGTAGTAGGTTCCCGGCAAGAGCGTGAGCCGCGGCACGCGGTAGACCATCGTGTGCTCGCCCGCCGTGTCGGGAATCACGACGCCGTCGAGATGCGTGTTCGGACCGAAAACGTAGTTGCCCGACCGGTCGTAAAGGGCCACGCCGAGGAGCAGCTTCGGCAGCGGTGACTGCCGGACGCGATACGTGACCTTGACCTCCAGCCGTTCGAAGGTGGCCAATTCCCTGCGCTCGCACTCCACGCGCACGATGCTCGCGAGCTCCTGGTGCGGCGCGGTGCCATGCACCGCATGGTGCGCGCCTTCGGCTTCGCCGGAGGCCGAGAAATCGCGGTACTCGTCGGCGACAAGCGCCGAAGGCCCGATCGCGCGCAGCCTGCCGCGGTCGAGCCAGAGGGCCCGATCGCAGAATCGCTTGACCTGCTCGGCGCTGTGGGAGACGAACAGGATCGTCGTCCCCCTGTCCCGGATCTCGTTCATGCGCTCGATGCACTTGAGCTGGAAGGCGGCGTCGCCGACGGCGAGCGCCTCGTCGATGACGAGCACCTCGGGATCCACGTGCACGGCCACCGAGAACGCGAGTCGCACGTACATGCCGCTCGAGTAGGTGCGCACCGGCCGATCGATGAAATCGCCGAGCTCCGCAAACGCGACGATGCGATCCAGTCGCTCCTCGGTCTCGTGACGCTTCAATCCGAGCACCGCAGCGTTCACGAACACGTTGTCGCGGCCGCTGAACTCCGGGTTGAAGCCGGCGCCGAGCTCGAGCAGCGCGGCCGTACGGCCGTGCGCCTCCACCGTCCCTTCGGTGGGCGTCAGGATCCCGCAGGCAAGCTGCAGGAGCGTCGACTTGCCCGAGCCGTTGCGGCCGACGATGCCGACCGTTTCGCCCTTCGCCACCTCGAAGTCGACGCCGCGTAACGACCAGAACTCCTGGTACAGCTTCACCGGATGCGCATCCCACGGCAGCAGGCGGTTGACGAAGCCCGGCAGCAGCCGCTGCAGCCTTGGATAGAAAGCCTGCTTCACCCTGGCGATCGGCGTGGGATAGACGTTGTAGCGCTTGCCGAGCCCCGCGGCGCGAATCGCGATCTCGCCGGTCACGTGCGCTCGCTCTAGACGAAGTCCGCCATCCAGCGTCGCGCGACCTGGAAAGCGGCGAAACCCACCGCCGCAAATCCGGCGCTGAGCAGCCAGAAGACCGCGAGCCCGAGCACGTCCGGGGACTCGCCCGCGAGGAGCACCGCACGCGCCTGCTCGATCGCGAAGCTCAAGGGGTTGAGGAGCGCAAGCGGGCGCAGCCACTCGGGCAGCGCCGAAAGCGGATAGAAGACCGGGCTCAGGAACAGGAGCGCGGTCGAAACGAGACCCACGACCTGGCTCATGTCGCGGATGACGACGCCGATCGGCGAGACGATCCAGGCGATGCCGAGACCGATCAGCAGGAGCGGCGCCACGACGAGCGGGAGCCAGATCGTCGTCCAGGGCAGCGCGTGCATCACTGCCATTGCGAATACGAGCAGCACGAGCACGCCGGCGAGAAGGTTGAAGACCGCCGGCGCGATCATGGTCACGGCCAGAACTTCGAGCGGGAATACCACCTTCTTGATGTAGTTCACGTTGCCGACCAGCAGGGCCGGGCTGCGGTTCAGGCATTCGGCCAGGAAGCCGTGGACGAGCAGGCCGACGAACACCGTCAGGGCGAACTCGAGCGGTCCGCCCTGGCTCCCCGGCCAGCGCATCTTGAAGACGCCGGCGAAGACCGCGGTGTACATGGCGAGCGTGGCGAGCGGCACGAGGAGGCTCCACCCGACCCCGAGGATCGAGCCCTGGAAACGCTGCTTCACCTCGCGGCTCGCGAGAACCGCGATCAGGTCGCGGTTTGCTGCAAGGCCTCGCAGGAGCGCAAGCGGGGATAGCGCGAGGCGGGTCAAGGGAGCGAACGCGATCGATGGACGGCGGCGAGAAGACCGGCGGTCAAGGGCGGCGCCCGTCGACGCCGCAAGACGCGCAAGAGCGAAAGACAGGCTTCATCCTCCGGCGCCCGGCGCAACCCGATGATGGCCGCGGAAGCTCGTACATCTGTTGTAGTTGGGGCGCGGGATTGTCTCACACTCCCAACCGGCCTGAATCGAGACGAACCGATACGCAGCCGATGCCAAGGGAGGGATGGGTGGGTCGGCCGAGACGCCGAAACGCGAGCGCTGGTCGAGCCGTCTGGCATCTGCCCGGGGATCGAGCAATCGCTAATCTACAATCGCGCGATGCATACGCTCTCGGTTCTTTTCAGCCGCCACGGCTGGCGCCTGGTCTAGGTCGGCCCTCGTCGAATGCTCCGCGCCAACCTCCTGACAGCGCTCCGAGATCTCGCGCAGGGCATCGCTGCGGTCCGCATCTGGTCCACGCTCGGCTGGCAGGAGGTGCGCCAGCGCTATCGGCGCTCGACGCTGGGCCCGTTCTGGCTGACGCTCAGCACGGGCGCCATGATCGCGGGGATGGGGCCGCTGTACGGCCGGTTGCTGAACCAGGACGCCGGCGACTACTTTCCGTACCTCGCCGTCAGCCTGGTCGTCTGGCAGTTCCTCGCCGCGCTCACGACCGACGCGTGCCTCACCTTCATCGCGGCGGAGAGCTACATCAAGAATGTCCCGCTTCCACTGACGATCCACGTGATGCGGGTGGTCTGGCGCAACCTGATCATCTTTGCGCATAACCTCGTCATCGTGGCGATCGTGTTCGTCGCCTTCACGCCCGCCATCGGCTGGCACCTCGCGGAGATTCCGGTCGCGATCGCGCTCATCCTGATGAACGCGATCTGGGTCGGCCTGCTCCTGGGGATGCTGTGCGCACGGTTCCGCGACATCCCGCAGATCGTCTCGAGCCTCGTGCAGGTTGCATTGTTCCTTTCGCCAGTGCTCTGGAAAGCGGGCATGCTCGGGCGCAACGTGTGGGCCGCGGAGATCAACCCGTACTACCACTTTCTAGAGATCCTGAGGCAGCCCTTTCTCGGAGCGTCCGCGAGCCCGCAATCCTGGGCGACCGTCCTCGGGATCACGATGCTCGGCTCTGCCGGCGCGCTGCTCTTTTTCGCGCGGTTCCGTTCGCGCGTGGCCTACTGGGTATGAGCGGATGACCTACCTGCGCGCACACGACCTCGTCGTCGAGTTTCCGATCTACGGCGCGCAAAGCCGCTCGGTGAAGAACACCCTGATGCGGGCCGCCGCCGGTGGTGTCTTCGCGCGCGATCCAGGGGACCGCGTCGTGGTGCGAGCCCTCGATCACGTGAGCTTCGAGCTGCACGAAGGCGACCGCGTGGCGCTCGTCGGCCACAACGGCTCGGGCAAGTCGACGCTGCTACGCGTTCTCGCGGGAACCTACGAACCGGTCGGCGGGCGGCTGGAGGTGCGCGGCCGCGTGGCGTCCATGCTCTCGATCACGCTCGGGATCGACCTGGAGTCCACGGGCTACGAGAACATCCGGCTGCAGGGCCTCCTCTTCGGGATGTCCAAGTCGGCGATCGAGAGGAAGCTCGACGAGATCGCCGAGTTCACCGAGCTCGGCGACTACCTCGCCATGCCGCTGCGCACCTACTCGAGCGGCATGCAGATGCGGCTCGCGTTCGCTGTCGCGACGAGCATCGACCCGGAGATCATCCTGATGGACGAGTGGATCGGCGTCGGCGACGCGCACTTCATGGAGAAGGCCGACCAGCGCCTGAGCGAGTTCGTCCAGCGGGCGGGGCTGCTGGTGCTCGCTTCGCATTCCCCCGATCTCATCCGCAAGACCTGCAACAGGGGGCTCATGCTGAGCCACGGCAAAGTGGTCTGCACCGGGACATCCGAAGAGGTTCTGGCCGTCTACACGAGGTAGCCACGCCGAGAGTGACTGCGCACGCCGCAGCAAGAACGGGGCAACACAGCCCAAAGCCCTGCCTCGAGGCGAGGCCCGAGGGAACGGTCGGATAAACTGACATGCCTCGCTGGGCACAGCCCGCTTTCCATGCCGCTCGTCGACGTCGTCATCGTCAACTACAACGCCGGGCCGATGCTGGCGCGAGCCGTGGCGGCGCTCCACGCGCAAACGTTTCGTGACTTCCGTGTGGTTATCGTCGACAACGGCTCGACCGACGACTCGCTCGAGCGCCTGCCCGCCGGCCCGGCGCCCGTGGAGATCGTCCGCGCCGGGGCCAATCTCGGCTTCGCTGCGGGCAACAACCTCGCCCTGCGCCACTACGTCAGCTCTGAATGGGTCGCGCTCCTCAACCCGGACGCGTTCCCGCGGCCCGATTGGCTATCGAAGCTCCTCGCGGCAGCACGCGAGTATCCGGCGTTCAAGTTCTTCGGCAGCAAGCTCGTCGACGCGGGGGATCCCGCGCGGCTCGACGGCGTCGGCGACGTGTACCACGTGAGCGGTCTGTTCTGGCGTGACGGCCACGGCTGCGCCAGCAGCGCCGCCTACGGTGCGCCGGAAGAAGTGTTCTCGCCCTGCGCTGCCGCCGCGCTCTACCGGACGCAGGAAGTCATCGAGGCCGGAGGTTTCGATGAGGACTTCTTCTGCTATGCCGAGGACGTGGACCTGGGTTTTCGCCTGCGCCTGTACGGCCATCGGTGCCTCTACGTGCCTGACGCGGTAGTGGAGCATGTCGGCTCCGCGATCACCGGTACGCGCAGCGATTTTCAGCTCTACCACGGACACCGGAATCTGATGTGGACGTACGTGAAGAACATGCCCGGCCGACTGTTCTGGGTGTATCTGCCCTATCACGTCATCCTCAATCTATACAGCCTGATTGCGTTTACCATACGTGGCCAGGGCAGACCGTTGTGGCGGGCGAAGCGCGATGCGGTCAAGGGACTTCGGCGCTTCTGGGCGAAACGGCGGGAAATCCAGGCGCGCCGCGTGTCGGCACCGAATGACCTGCGGCGCATCATGCGCGGCGGGCTCGTTCGGAAGCCGTGCCGGAAGTGAGCCGCGTTCGCGAACGGTTTCGCACGACCCCGACATCGTGCACGCGTGCCGCCCCGCGGCGCACCGCCCATCTGCTAACTTGTTGCCGTGAAGCCTCTTCTGCGTTCGCTGCTGGCACTTGCCGTCGTGCTTGCGATCACCGCGCTTCTGCTCGAGCTCGGACTGCGCGCTCTGACCTTGCTCCCGGAGCGCGCAGGCGGCCTCGCTTCGGACCCCGACGTGGGCATCATCGGCGTGCCGCACGTCGCGTATGGCGCGATGGTGACGAACACTCAGGGGTTCAACGACCGGGAGCTCGCGGCCGCCGCGTTACCCCCGAAGGCGGTATTCGTCGGCGACTCCTTCACGTTTGGCGTGACGCCGTTCGCCGAGGGATTCCCCCATCGCGTGGAAGAGCTGATGGGCGGGCCCGATACCTTCCGGGTGGTGAACCTGGGCGTCCCCAGCACTGGGCCGCAGGAATACCTGGCCATGATCCGCCATCGCGCGGTATCGATGCGACCCGAATGGGTAGTCGTCACGCTCTTCGTCGGCAACGACATTCGTCAGGCGCATCCGAACTACCGCACGTTGATTTACCTCGGCGGCGCGAGGTCCATGTACGACCCGCTTCGGCCCGGAGCGCACTGGAGCGACTACTATCTCCCGCGGGCCGCACGCACGCTGGCGCAGAGGTACCTGCCGGGAGCGCCCACCAGCGAATCCATCGCGGCTTGCGCCACGAGCCCCGCAACGACGCGCCTGAACCCGTTTCTGCTGAACGTCTATGGTGGCGAGCTCGAGATCTATGACGTCGCTGGCATCGCCAGGTTGAAAGACTCCCTCGCCGGGATGAGCGACCTCGTCGGCCAGATGGCGGCCAGCACGGCTGCCGCGGGCGCCCGCGTCCTGTTCGTGCTCGCCCCGAGCGAGATCCAGCTCGACCAGGACCTGCGCGAGAGCGTGGTGCGCTGCCGGGGCAAGCGGGATGCGCGCTACGATTTCTTGCAGCCGCAGCGCCTCTTGGTCGAGCAGCTCGAAAAGCAAGGTCTTCCTTACCTCGATTTATGGCCGGCGTTCTCTCGCTACCCGACGAGCGCGACCTACACGCCGCTCGATACGCATTGGAACGCCTTCGGCAACGAGGTCGCTGCCGGAGCGATCGCCGCGAAGTTGAGGGAGCTCCGCGCCGCGCAGACCGCGCGCTGACGCCGACTCGCTCGGGACGCCCCGCCCGACGCCCGGAAGCCGACGGCCCCCTTCACTCGCCGCTATCGCGAGAGCAGATAGCGCACGACGCTCGCGACGTGCCAGCGCAGGTGGCGAAAACTGCGACGGCTCTCGCGGCGGGCGAGATGTGTCACGCGCGCGGCGGGAACCAGCCGGACGTCGAATCCCGAGCGCCGCAGCCGGCGACAGAGATCGACATCCTCGTAATAGAGGAAGTAGCGCTCGTCGAAGCCGTCGACCGCGGCGAACGCCTCGCGCCGGAACGCCAGGAACATTCCGGCAACCCAGTCGGGCGAGAAAGACTCGGGGCCGATCGCGTAGTCGAGCCGCGGCGCGAGGCCGAGCAGCTTCGCTGCCAAGCGCCACGCGGACGGAAAGCGCCGCGCGCTATCTTCCGGTTCGCCCGCCGCGTCGACGACGAGCGGCGCGGCAACGCCTACACGGGAGTCCGCGAGCTCCGCGACGAGCGCGGCGAACGGATCGGCCGAGAAGCGGATGTCCGGGTTCAGCACGCAGAAGATCGCCCCCGTCGCGCGTCGGAACGCTGCGTTGTGGTTGGCGCCGAACCCTTTCCGCGAAGGATTGGCGACAATCGTTAGCGAAAGCCGGGGCGGGATCGCGGGCGGCTCCTCGCCGACGTTCAGCGTGACGATGACATCGAGGCCGCTCCGATCCAGCCGCGCGAGATCGGCCAGAAGATCCTCGACGAGATCGCGCTGAGCGTGGCTCACCACCGACACCGTGATCGTCGGTGCAGTCGCACCGGACGACGCGCTCGCCGCGTGCCCCAGGGGCTCAGCTCCGCTTGCAGACATCCGCGAGGTGGACGACGTCGTCCTCCCGAGGGAAGGCTCGGGAAAGTGGGCCAAGTACTCGCCGAGCGCGAGCTCGAAGTCGAGCGCGTCGCCGCCGGGACCCTCGCGCAGTATCGCGAGGTGCTCGGTTAGCGCCCACCGGATCTGCCCCGCCGCCTCGCGCCCGGCGCTGAGGCGCCGATCGCCCGGAACAGCCGGTTGTCGAATGGATGGCGGCTCTTTGACACGACGCGGATCCCGGCCCCCTTCAGGCGCGCGGGATTGAGCAGCACGTTGAAAGCGTGCGGCGAGACTGCGCTTGGAACGCGCAGCGCGGGGGTGCGACCCGCTGCCAGCCAAGCGTCGCCAATGCTGCGCGTCAGGAGTGTTCGGCGCTTCCAGTCGGCGGGCAGCGAGCTCAGCTCGATGTCCTCGATCGCGATCTTGGCGGGGAACGCGATTCGCAGAAGCTGATAGTTTCGCGGCAGCTCTTCGAGCGACTCGACTTCAAGGTGGACGAGCGCTTCGAGCAGCGCCCCGGTCGGCTCCTCAGCGCAATAGACAACCTCGCGACCCCTGGTGTGCCAGCGAGCACTGGCTCGCAATCCGCCCCGGCCCTCCAGGTCGGCATAGTTGCTGATACGCCAGAGGAAGCGCCGCGGTTCAGGCAACGTAGCCTTCGTCGATGGCGATGAGCTCCTCTTCGACCAGTTGGCCGCCTTCGGCCGTCGCCAGGAGGTCGAACGGCGTCTTGCCATCCAGCCGGCGCTTGGGCGCGTGCAGCCACTCGAGCGCACGATCCTTGTCGCCGAATACCTGCTCGGCGAGGACGACCGTCTTCCCGATACGCGCCAACCGCTCCGACTCGTCGGGGCGCAGGCGCTCGCCTCTCGCCCGGCGATGGGTCAGGGTCCGGGGTGGTGCCACCACTGCGACCTCAGTCGGCTTGAGATAGCCCTCCCGAATGAACGCATCGAGCGCCGTCAGGGGAAGCCCCTCGCTAAGCGCTTGCGCGAGGTCGATCGGACGGTACACCGGCGGGTTCAGGGCGAGCAAGGTTGAGAGCCGCTTCCAGAAACCGGTACGCCGCCGGTAGATCGGCGACGCTTCACGTAGTACTTGGGTCATGTCGTGGCCTCGGGCAAATGCCGTCTATCGGGTGGCATTTTGCCATGAAGCGTGTCGCCGGGGCGAAGCGAGGGCAGCGCTGGACCCTTACACCCGCTTGTACACGTCCTCGAACCGCACGATATCGTCCTCGCCGAGATACCCCCCGGACTGCACCTCGATGAGATGCAGCGCCACCTTGCCGGGGTTCTCGAGGCGGTGCTTGGTTCCGATCGGGATGTACGTCGACTCGTTCTCGGCGACGAGCTTCACCTCTTCGCCGCGCGTGACCTTCGCGGTACCCGAGACGACGACCCAGTGCTCGGCGCGATGGTGGTGCATCTGGAGGCTGAGCGCGGCCCCCGGCTTCACCATCAGCCGCTTCACCTGGAAGCGGTCGCCGGCGTCGATCGATTCGTAGTAGCCCCAGGGGCGGTACACGCGTCGGTGCGAGACGTGCTCGGTCCGCTTCGCCGCGTCGAGCTTGCCGACGATGTCCTTCACCTTCTGCGCTTCGTCTTTCGACGCGACGAGCACCGCGTCGTCCGTCTCGATGATGACGGCGTCGCTCAAGCCGAGCACCGAAACCATCCGGTTCTCGGCCCGGACATAGCAGTTCTCCGACGCCTGGACGTGCACGTCCCCGCGCAGGACGTTGCCGCGCGCGTCCTTCTCGGCGACTTCCCACAGCGTCGCCCACGAGCCGACGTCGCTCCAGCCGATATCCACCGGGACTACCGCGGCGGCGTCGGTCTTCTCCATCACCGCATAGTCGATCGAGTCGGCCGGGCACGCGGCGAACGCCGTTCGATCGAGCCGGACAAATTCGAGATCGGTCGCGGCCTTCTCCCAGGCCGCGCGGCAGGCGGCGAGCATTTCCGGCGCGTGACGACCCAGCTCCTCGAGATAGCGTCGCGCACCGAACATGAACATGCCGCTGTTCCACGCGAACGTGCCCCGCTGGAGGAACCTGCGTGCGGTAGCCGTGTCGGGCTTCTCGACGAATCGCGCAACGCGGAACACGCTGTCGTGGCCGTCGATCGGTTCGCCGCCCTCGATGTAGCCGTAGCCCGTTGCAGCGTGATCGGGCCGGATGCCGAACGTCGCGAGCAGTCCCGCCCGCGCGGCAGCGGCGCCCTTGAGGACAGCGACATGGAATGTCTCCACGTCGCGGATCAGATGGTCGGCGGGCAGCACCAGCATCACGCCGTCCGGATCGCTCTTCTCGAGCGCGAGCGCGGCGACCGCGACCGCCGGCGCCGTATTGCGTCCGAGCGGCTCGAGGATCTGCAGGCGCGGCGGTGCGCCGATCGCGCGGAGTTGCTCGGCGACGAGGAAGCGATGCTCGTCGTTGCTGACCACGGTCGGCGGCTCGGCGCCGGGAAGTCCGCGCAGCCGTTCGACCGTCTCCTGCAGCATCGTCCGCTCGCTGACGAGGGGCAGGAACTGCTTCGGCAGCAGTTGCCGCGACATCGGCCAGAGCCGGCTGCCGGCCCCGCCGCAGAGGACGATCGGATAGAGCTTCGGTGTCATGGTGATGCCGATTCTACCCGCCGCCGGGGACGGTTTTACCCCTAGAATCGCGCGGCCTTGTGACCGGCGACCGTTTCGCCTTGAGCGCCTCCCGTATCCTCGTCACCGGCGCGACCGGGTTTGTCGGGCGCGCCCTCCTCCGCCGGCTGGTCGCCGACGGCCGCCCGGTGCGCGCTGCGATCCGGGGAACGCCCGCCGCGCTGCCGGAGGTTGAGGCCGTGGCGGTCGGGGACATCGCCCCCGGCACCGATTGGCGCGCGGCGCTCGCGGGCATCGACGCGATCGTCCATCTCGCCGCGCGCGCGCACGTGCTGCGCGAGTCGTCGGCGAACCTGCACGCGCGCTATCACGCAGTGAACACGCTCGGCGCGTTGCGGCTCGCCGAGGCGGCCGCCGCGGCCGGCGTGCGACGCTTCGTATTCCTCAGCTCCGCGCGGGTGCACGGCGACCGCTCGACCGGCGCGCCGTTCACCGAATCGAGCCCGCTCGTCGCCGAGGATCCGTACGGGCGATCGAAAGCGGACGCCGAGCGCGGTCTGGCGTCGCTTGCGAGCGGCACGCAGCTCGAGCCCGTGATCCTGCGTCCCCCCCTCGTCTACGGCCCCGAGGCCGGCGGCAACTTCGCCCGCCTCGTTGCGCTCGTCGCGCGCGGCGTGCCGCTGCCGCTCGGCGCGGTGCGCAACCGGCGCAGCCTGATATACGTCGAGAATCTCGTCGATGCGATCGTGCGCTCGCTCGACCATCCGTCCGCGGCCGGCGAGACGTTCATGGTGAGCGACGGCGAGGATGTGTCGACGCCGGAGCTGATACGCCGGATCGCACGGGCGCTCGGAAAGCCTGCGCGGCTGGTCCCCGTGCCGCCGGCGCTGCTCCGCCTCGGCGGCGCGCTCGCCGGCCGCTCGGACGACATTGCGCGGCTCCTCGACGATCTCGTCGTCGACCGCTCGAAGATCCGCGCGTTTCTCGGTTGGTCGCCGGTCTTCACGCTGGACGAGGGCCTAGCCCAGACCGCTGCCTGGTACCGGACCGTTGCAGGTCATTCGCACGGCGGCCGTTCGAGTGGCCGACGCGGATCGCTTTGACGTTTTAACGTCATGGCGCTATCATCGCGGGCATGGATGCTCAGAAGCGCGCTACCGTTTACTTGGACTCGGATCTCCATCGTGCCCTGCGCTTGAAGGCAGCTGCGACCGACCGGTCGATCTCGGAGATCGTGAACGAGGCTGTACGCCGCAGTCTCGCGGAAGATGCCATCGATCTCGCAGCGATCGAGGACCGTGTTGCAGAGCCGGAGGCCGACTTTGGCGTCGTCGTCAAGGATATGAAACGGCGTGGCCGGCTATAGGCTGGTCATCAAGGCGAGCGCAACGAAGGAGCTCGAGCAGGTCGAACCCAAGAAGCTGCGGCAGCGCCTCGCCGCCGCGCTGGAGCGGCTTGCGCTCGACCCGCGTCCGGCAAGGTGCGAAAAGCTGGCCGGCGTTTACGACGCCTATCGCATTCGGCAGGGCGACTATCGCGCTGTCTTCACGATCGACGACAAGGCGCGCGTCGTAACAATCGTGAAGGTCGGTCACCGGCGCGAGGTGTATCGATAGCGTCACGCTGCGCGTTGCCATGCCGAGTCGCTGACGGACTTCATGCCCCTTCAGGAACGCGGTTCAGGATTATCATGCCGGCACTGGATACGGGGCATCACATGACTTCGGTTGCCGATCTCGGGGTGAAGCGGCGGTTGCTTACCGTCGAGGCCTATCACCGCATGGGCGAGACCGGCATCCTCGCGCCCGACGAGCGCGTCGAGCTGATCGAGGGGGAGATCGTCGAGATGGCACCTATCGGCAGCAGGCACTCGGGGATGGTGACGAGGCTGAACAGGCTGCTCGTCCTGGCGGCCGGCGATCGCGGCCTCGTATCCGTCCAGAACCCGGTCTGGCTCAGCCGCATCACCGAGCCCCAGCCCGATTTCGCGCTGCTCAGGCCCCGCGCCGACGACTACCAGTCCGCGACCCCGCGCCCGGAGGATGTTCTCCTCGTGGTCGAGATCGCCGAAACGTCCCTCAGGTACGACCGAGAGATCAAGGTCCCGCTCTACGCCGCGCACGGGATACCCGAGCTCTGGATCGCCGATGTCGGCGAGCGAGTCCTCTGGACCTATCGCGAGCTTCGCGCGGGCGCCTACGCCGAGATCGAGAAAACGGATCGTCCCCGCAAGCTCCGGCTCGCCGCCGATCCGGAGATCGAGATCGACCTGAGCGGCCTGTTCGCCTGACCCGGCGCGCGCGGCGCGCCTCAGGACCGTCCCGGCACCCCGAGCGTCGCGCGCAGCTCGCGCACGATCGCCGGATCGAGCGCCGGTTGCATGCGCTCGCCGTGCCGCTCGATCTGCAGGAGGAGTGCTTCCAGCGCTTCGCGGCTTTCAGAGTCGGCCGTCGCCTCGCGCGGCGTGCGGTTGCCGAGCGCAGGGATCTTCTGATCGAGCCAGTCCCGGTAAAAACTGCGGAGGTGCTCGGCGAGCGCGGCCTTCACCTCCGGCCGCTCGGCAAGCCGGGCGCGTTCGGCCTCGCGATCCCGCAGTTCGGCCTCGTCCTGCGGCGCCCTCGCACGCTCCAAGCGCGCCCGCGCCGACTCGACCTTGGCGACGCGGAACCGCGCGCGGCTGCCGAGCCGCTCCTCGATCAGCGCGCGAAGCCGCGCGGCGCGAGCGGCCGAGTTCACTTCCGCGCGGAGCTCCTGGCCATCGATGCGGAGCGTGCCGAGAACGGTGTTGCTCCAGCTCGCGTGCATCGCGTTGCCCCGCTTCCGCCACGGGATCTCGGCGCGGCGAAGCTTCCCGGCATCGTCGAGCTCGGCCTCGGCGAGAAGTTCTGCCTCGGAGTCTCCCTCCGCAAGGTCCTTGAGCGATGCGAACACCTCCTCAGGGGCGTCGATGTCGTAGAGCAGGCGCTGCACCTCGAGCGGCTCGCCGTCGGTGTTCTGGAGGGCGGGCAGCCGCGGGTTGAGCAGGCGGTCGGCGATCTCGTGGTACAGCTCGAAGAGATCCAGATGAGCCTCCCGCAGCCACTCGACGCCGAACAGGTGTTGCTCCTCGCGCAGCAGCTTCCTCAGCTCGATGATCCGCGGCTTCTCGATCGGCGGGATGACCGCCGCCCCGCAACCGTCCACGACCGCGATGCCGTCTATCGGCACGACCTTCCCGAAGAGCAGGTCGCCGGCGCGCGCGTTCGCCGAACCGCTCGCCTCGAACACGAAGACCTCGGTGCCGAGGATCGCATCGCGCAGGCGAAGGCCGCGGCCGGCCTCGCAGGCGACGACCTCGTGAAAGCTGAACGGCGCCCGCCCGCACGCCTCGATGTAGCGCGCTGCGAGCGGATCGAGCCGGCGCCCCATGTTGCGCACGTACGCCTGCGCGGCGGTGATCCCGTGAGCCGCCTCGGGCACTCCGGTTGCTTCGGAATCCGGCAGCCAGTCGTACAGGTACCACGGCATGAACAGCTGGATGTCCGGCGCGTCCGCATCGAACCCCTCCTCGTCCTCCCAGAGGGTGAACTCCGCCCACGCCTCGTCGATCCCGCTGCGGCCGAAGTGCTGCATCGATGCATTCAGGATCCGCTGGCCGAGGTCGTCGATCGCCCGGCGGACCCGCCGCCACGTCACGTCCTCCGGCGGGATCGCTTCCTGCGAGCGCAGACAGCAGTGCTTGTACTTCTTGCCGCTGCCGCAGGGGCAGGGGTCGTTTCTGCCGGGATTCATTTCTGGGGACGACCAGCTCAGGGCACGGCGAGGTCCGTATCCTCGTAGATCGCGGCCAGCGTCAGCTCCGCCCGGACCGGGCCGCAGCGGACCTCGAGACGCTCGCCGGGATCGAGGCTCGCCGCTAGCCACGCGCCATCGTCGCCGCGCACGTGGTAAGTGACCGATACCCGTTCCGAATCGACGACGACGTAGTAGCGAAGCGTCTCGATTCCGCGATAGGCATGCAGCTTCTCACGGGTGTCGGTAGCCGCAGTCGAGGGCGACAGCACCTCGGCGATGAAACAGGGCGCTTCCTTGAACACCGTCTCCGGGGACGCCGGTTCGCAGCTCATGATCACGTCGGGGTAGTAATAGGCGGCGGCGTGCGCCACACGGAGCTTCATGTCGGAAACGTACACGCCGCAGGGCGTGGCGCGCGCCGCCAGCCGCAGCGTCACGAACACGTTCCCCGCGATCCGGTTGTGCCGCTCGCCGGCGCCGGCCATGGCGTAGGCGAACCCGTCCACGTACTCGTGGCGTTCGGCGGCCTGCGCCTCGCGGTCGAGGTAGTGCCGCTCGGTCAGGGTACGACGTTGCGGAGTACCCATGCTCTCTCCATGGCAGAACGCGTCTCGAGCCTAGCACACCTCCACCGCGAAGCCGATGGTCTACGAAGGCCCCAACGGGAAGCGGGCCGGAGGGAGCCGCTCCGCCTCGCCCGGCGCGCGGATAGAATCGGGCCGCATCGACCGATCGACGACCAAGTGCCCGCGCTCGCCCTCGTCCCCGTCGCGTCCGCGCTCGCCTGCGCGAGCGTCATCCTGTTCCTCCTCAGGCGCGGCGACGCACTCCCGCTCGACCACCCGAACGAGCGCTCGCTGCACGCGCGCCCGGTGCCGCGCGTCGGCGGGATCGGGATCGTCGCCGGCGTGCTGCTCGCGTTCGCGCTCGTGCGTGCCGAGCCGCTCCTCGCGGGGCTCGTCGCCGCGCTTGCCGTCGTGTCCTATCTCGACGACCGCGCGCATCTGCCGATCGTGCTGCGCTTCGGCGCCCACGCGGCCGCGGCGGTGGTGTTCGTGCTTGCGGCAACGCCCGACCTGCACCCCGTGTGGCAGGCGGTGCTCGCGCTCGCGACGATGTGGATCACCAATCTCTACAACTTCATGGACGGGTCCGACGGGCTCGCCGGCGGCATGGCCCTGTTCGGGTTCGGCGCCTACGCGCTCGCCGCCTGGCTCGCGGGCGATGCGGTGTTCGTGATCGTGGCCGCGAGCATCGCCGCGGCCGCGGCCGCCTTCCTCGCCTTCAACTTCCCGCCGGCGAGAGTGTTCATGGGCGATGCCGGTTCGATCCCGCTCGGGTTCCTGTCGGCGGCGCTGGGGATCCTCGGTTGGCGGGCCGGGCATTGGCCGCTGTGGTTCCCGGTGCTCGTGTTCTCGCCATTCATCATCGATGCGAGCCTCACGCTCGCGCGCCGGGCGCTGCGCGGCGAGCGGGTCTGGCGGGCGCACCGCTCGCACTACTACCAGCGGCTGGTGCAGCTCGGGTGGGGCCATCGCAACACTGCGCTCGCCGAGTACGCACTGATGGCGGCGTGCGGGGGTCTCGCGCTCTGGGCGCTCGGCCAGCCGCTCGCGGTGCAGTGGGCGGCGGTCGGCGCCGCGATCGTCGCGTATCTCGCGCTCGCTGCATTCGTCGACGTCGCGTGGCGGCGCCACGCGCACTCGCCCCACGGCGATGTCGGTGCGAATTAACTGGCGGAACGCAATCGCGTTCGTGCACGACGTCGTCGCGGCTGCGGCGGCCTGGGTGATTGCCTATCTCTTCCGCTTCAACCTCGAGATCTTCGAGCCGTACGGCACCGCGATGATCTCGAACCTCGTGTGGGTCGTACCCGTTCAGGCCGCCATCTTCCTGTGGCTCCGCATGTACCGGGGCCTGTGGCGCTACGCGAGCCTGCCCGACCTGCGGCGCATCGTCGTCGCGGCGCTGCTCGGGTCGATGGCGGTGGCCGTCGGCGTCGTCCTGCTGCAGCAGCCGCACGTACCGCGCTCGGTGCTCGTGCTCTATCCGCTGCTGCTCTCGGTGATCATGGGCGGCAGCCGGATTGCCTACCGCGCGTGGAAGGAAGGTCACCTCAGCCGGCTCGGGGGCGACGGCAAGCGCGTGATCGTGCTCGGCGCGGGCAGCGCCGCCGCGAACCTGCTGAAGAACCTCGGGCGCAGCCCGGAGTGGCACTTCGTCGGGCTCCTGGACGACGACCCGGCGAAGCAGAAGCGGGAGATCCAGGGCGTGAAGGTGCTCGGGACGCTGGCCGACCTGCCCGAGCTCGCCGCCCGCGAGGGCGCCGAGGTTGCGGTGATCGCGATGCCGGACGAATCGCATCGCATCCGCCGCCGCGCGGTGGAGCTCGCGCGGAGCGCCGGCCTCCAGGCGATGACCGTGCCGTCGTACGAGGACCTGGTCGGCGGCAAGGTGACGGTGTCGCAGCTGCGGCGCGTGGAGCTCGACGACCTGCTCGGCCGCGACCCGGTAGAGCTCGACACGGCCGGTCTGCGGGAGTGGCTGTCCGCGCGGACAGTGCTCGTCACCGGCGCGGGCGGGTCGATCGGCGCGGAGCTCTGCCGCCAGATCCTCCGGTTCGAGCCGGCACGGCTGGTCGCGCTGGAGCAGAACGAGCTCCCGCTCTACGCTCTCGAGCAGGAATTCGGCGCGCAGAGCGGCACGACGCGGCTCGCGTACGTGATCGGCGACGTGAAATCGCGGGCGCGCGTCGATCAGGCGCTCGCGGCGTACCGGCCCTCGGTGATCTTCCACGCGGCGGCGTACAAGCACGTGCCGCTCATGGAAGAGGAGAACGCCTGGGAGGCGGTGCTCAACAACGCGCTCGGCACCTGGCGCGTCGCCCAAGCCGCGGCGCGGCACGGCGTCGAGAAGCTGGTGCTCGTCTCCACCGACAAGGCGGTGAATCCGACCAACGTCATGGGCGCGTCCAAGCGGCTGGCGGAGCTGCTCTGCCAGTCGCTCGCCGACGAGCGGACCCGGTTCGTGTCGGTGCGCTTCGGCAACGTGCTCGGCTCCACCGGCAGCGTCGTCCCGAAGTTCCGCAAGCAGATCGCCGCCGGCGGGCCGGTGACGGTCACGCACCCCGAGATCCGGCGCTACTTCATGTCCATCCCGGAGGCGGCGCAGCTCGTCCTGCAGGCGGGTCTCATGGGCCGCGGCGGAGAGATCTTCGTGCTCGACATGGGCGAGCCGGTGAAGATCGCCGATCTGGCGCGCGAGCTCATCCGGCTCTCGGGCCTTTCGGAGACCGACGTTCAGATCGAGTTCACCGGCCTCCGGCCGGGCGAGAAGCTCTACGAGGAACTGCTCGCCGACAACGAGCGCACGCTCCTCACGCCGCACCCGAAGCTGCGCATCATGAAGCCGGAGGCGCCGCAGTCGCGCGCGTGGGTGGCGGACGCGGCGCGCTGGCTCGAATCCGACCGCCTGCTCGCCGACGACGAGGTCCGCGCCGGCCTCGTTGCGCGCGTTCCCGAGTACACGCCTAGCGGCGCGGTCGCCGCGCCGCCGCCGGCGCGGCGCGCCGGGACTTGAAGTCGACCAGGAGCGGATCACACGTCCTGCGCGCTGCGGCCGCTCGCTGCACTTGCACGCCCGAACCCCATCCCCAGCAGCGACCAGAGCAGTAGTGACGTCTCGCGAATCAGGATGTCGTCCGTCAGGCTCTTCACGATCGCGGCGGCGAGCACCGCGAGCGCGAGCGCGTAAGCCGCGCGCGCACCGTCCGTCCAGTCTCGCGATCCGCGCCACAACGCGTGCGCCAGTGCCCCCAGCATCGCGACGAACGCTCCCAGGAGCAAGACACCACCTCCCAGCGCGCAATTGAGGAACATGTTATGGCTGTGCCAGTACAGCTCGTCGCCGAAGTGCGCGTCAAAATCCTTCCGCAGGATCCCACGTCCGTAGCCGTAACCGAGCCACGGCCGCTCCGCCGCGCGCTGGACCGCATAGCCCCAGATGCGGGGCCGCGGATCCCCCTCGAGCCGCGCACCGAGCGTCGCGGCGCCGGGGGCGAGCGTCTTCTGCCCGCTGACGGCCACGATCTGCGCCCCTCCCGCAGCCCCTAGCGCCAGCACGGCCACGACCACCGCCGTCCGCCCGCCGCGGCTCGCCGCGCGCCAGCGGAAGCGCGTCGCCAGCAGGATCAGCGCGGCGACCACGAGCGCCGGCCACATCATCCGATTCTGCGTCAGGGCGCCGGCGCCGAGCGTCAGCACCAGCCCGACGAAGGCGACGATCCGCCAGCGCGTGCCGAGCCCGCGATCGAGCATCGCCACGAGGAGCACGGGTGCGATCAGCGTCGCATAGGTGCTGTACGCGTTTCGGTCGCCGACGTAAGCCTTCGTGTACCAGTCGGCGTGCCGGGCGAAGTTCGCGAACGCGTACACCGCTATCGCGCCCGCGCTCACGACCATCACGCGCAGCCACACCCGCCACCGATCCTCCCCCCGCGTCAGCGCGTAGAACGAGAAGAACGCCAGCAGCGGATAGACCACCTCGTTCCGCACCTCGCCCTGCGAGTACTCGAAGTCGATGGTCCAGAGGAGCGAGGCGATCGCGATGCCTGACCACGCGGCCATTGCGACCAGCAGATACCGCGGCGGCGGCCGCGGACGCTCGCGCCACCAGACGTAGCCCGCGCATAGCGCGAGGAGCCCGAGCGAGATCGTGCGGATCGCGACCGTGTGCGTGATCGGCAGCACCAGGAGGAACGTGCCGGCCGGTACGGTCGCGAAGCGCGCGACGCGTGCGGTGTCGGGTAGCCGCAGCGCGGTCATCGGCGCACGAGCCCCTCGCGCACGTGCCGCAGCACGTCCGCGACCTGGATCCGCCGCACGTCCTCGCCTTCGCCGACGAGCGGGACGTGCACGAGCTGCGGATTGGGCGACGCGACCGCCTGCTTCAGGATCCCCTGACGCGGATCCGACCAGAGGGACACGACGGTCAGCGGGAATGCGGCATCGAGGTAGTAGGCCATCGTCAGCACCCCGCCATCTGGCGCCACGAGCACGCGGCAGCGGTTCCGGAGGAGCGAGAGCATCTCGAGCAGCGTCGTTTCGCCCCGCAGATCGACGATCCCGGCCTGACCGAATCGCGGCGACCGGGCATGGCCGAGCAGGATGCAGCCCACGCCCTCCTCCGCCTCGAGCGCGGCGAACAGCTCGCGCCAGGACTCGACCGGCCAGTCCTTGACGTAGCCATAGTATTGCGCGGTCTCGGTGCTGACGTGCGCCGCGACGTAGGCGCGCGCTTCGTCGAGCGGAAACTTACGCCACAGCGCGCCGTGTTCGGGCTTCAGCGCGAGGCGCGGCACGACCGCACCGAGCTGCCATGCCACCCACTCGGTCGGGTCCGGCCATTCGAGCACCACGTCGAAGTCGCGCGGACTGACGCCGGCCCGCTCGCACGCGCGCCGGAAGCCCTCGCGCTCGTCGCGCACAAGCGCCGCGTCGACGATCACGCGTTCGACGCCGAGGAGCTCGAACGCCGCCGCGAGATCGGCGCGCGTGAGTACGGCGATCTCCGCTCCCGGCAGCGCCTCGCGGACACGCTCGAACAGCGCATACAGCCCGAGCGGAATGTCGCCGAGCCCGCGGTTCCAGTAGACGAGGCAGCGCCGGGCGCCGCGCGCCGACGCGCGCGCGATGATCCGCTCGAACTCGTTGCCGCGCAGCTTGCGGAGGAGCCGGCGGATCATCGGCCGAGCAGCTCCTCGATCGCGGCGGCGACCGGCGCGACCTCGATCGCCTGCATGCAGCGCGGCGCGGCACACTCGTGCGGCCCCCGCGTGCAGTGCTTCAACCAGGCGATCTCGCGCTTGAAGAGCACGCGCTGGTCGCGGCACGGAAAGTCGGGGATCGTCACCGCCCGGTACGGGCTCGCGCGCCAGAACTCGCCCGCGCCGCACACGAGCGCCGAGCCCGGCCCGAACAGCGTCACCGTCGGCACGTTCACGAGCCGTCCGAGATGCGCGATGCCGGTGTCGGGCGAGACGAGCAGCGCCGCCCGCTTGAGCAGGTGCCACATCTGCGCGAGGTCGAGCCTGCCGGCGTACGACGGGCGGCGTCGATCCGGATCGATCGCCGCGACCTCGCCCTCCTCGCCGCGGCCGCCGCTCCAGACGACGCGCAGCCCCCGCGCCTCGAGGAGCGCGGCGAGCGCGCGCCATTTTTCGCGGTCCCAGAGCTTGAGCGGCGTGCTCGCCCCGACGTGCAGCACGGCGTAGCGCGCGGCCGGCGCGTCGAACGGCGCCGCCTCCGGATCGGGCCAGTCCTCCGGACGGTACGGGCGCGGCGGCGGGCCGTCGACGAGGTCCGCGGTCAGATCGCCGAGCGCCGCCGGCGTCGCGCGATACGGTCGCGACTCGTCCACCGGCCAGCTCTTGTACGCCGGCCGGTCGCCGGCGAACGCGACGATCCAGCGCGCACCGTACGCGGCGGCGAGCCAGCTGAAGCGGTTGTCGGCGGGTACGTAGGCGAGATCGAAGCCGCGCGCGGCCTCGGCGGCGTCGAACGTGCTCGCGTCGCGGGTGTCGTAGGCGAGCGCGCGAACGCCATACGGCGAGCCACGGTAGATGGGCGCGATGCCGCGCGGCGTCGTCATGGCGATGTCCGCGGCGGGGTGACGCTCGCGCAGCTTGGCGAGGAGCGGCGTCAGCATCAGCGTGTCACCGAGCAGCAGGTGGTGCGCGACGAGGATCCGCGCGGGCGCCGCCGGACGCGCGCGGCGCCCCGCGGTTTGCGCGAGCGCCCAGACCGCGCGCGGCAGCACGCGCAGGCGGAAACCGAGCCGGCTAGGCCGCGACTGCATCGGCGGTCGGCTATCTCGCCTTACGGCCGCGGGCCTTCTCGAGCAATGCCAACGCCCCCCGCGTCTTGCCCACGCCGCGCGCGGCACGGGCCCGGAAGCGCGTCTCGGCGTCGAACTCCGCGAGCAGGATCGTTGCCATCTCGTCGATGAGCCTGTTTACGCTCATCGACCGTGCGCGCGCGAGCTGCTTCAGCCGCTCGCGCTTTTCCTGCGGCATGCGAACGATCAGCGCACTCATTTCAGTCTCCTCAAGAACTGGTAGGGCGTCAGCACCGCGATCTCGGGGAAGCGGAGCTGAGCTCCGAGCCTGAAATCAGCCACGTTCCCTGTGACGATTGCCTCCGCGCCGCCTGCCACCGCGAGCTCGACGACATGATTGTCCGCCTCGTCGCGCAGGTTCGGCCGCCATGCGAAGAAGATCCGCCCGGTGTGGTCTACGCCGCGACGGCATCGCGGAACACCGCCTCCATGCGGTCGAGCATCGCCTCGTAGCCGAAGTGCTGCGCGCAATGCGCTCGCGCGGCCGCCCCGAGCCGCGCGCGGAGCGCAGGGTCCGCGGTCAGCCGTCCAATCGCCTGCGCGAGCGCGTCCGCATCCTGCGGCGGAACGACGAGCGCGGTGTCGCCGTCGATCGCCGCCTCGCCGATCGCGCCGACGCGGGTCGTCACGCAGGGCAAACCGCAGAGCATCGCCTGCAGCAGCGCCTGCGGCACGCCCTCGTTCGCGTACGAGGGCAGCGCGAACACGTCGAACGACCGCAGCCACGGCACGACGTCGCGCTGGTCGCCGGGCATCCACACCCGCTCGTCGAGGCCGAGCTCGCGGATGCGCGCGGCGAGCGCGCCGTGCTGCGGGCCGTCGCCGACGATCGCGAGGCCGAACCGCTCGCGCGCGAGCTTCGCCATCGCTTCGAGCAGGAACTGATGGCCTTTCCAGTCGCGGAGCGTCGCCACGATGCCGACGATCGTCCAGTCGGCCGGGAGGCCGGTCGCGACCCGCGCCGCGGCGCGGTCGCCGGGCGCGAAACGCTCGGCGGAGATCCCGGTCGGCACCGAGGTGATCCGCTCCGGGGGGAAGCCGTTCTCCTCGATCAGCGTCCGGCGCAGCGCCGTGCCGGTGGTGACGATGTGGCGCGTCGCGCCGGTGTACAGCCAGCGGGTCGCGCGATTCCTGGGCACCGGCGCCGAGACATGCCGCGTGCGCACGACCGCCGGCGCGCGCGCGAGGGTCGCGCAGGCGAACGACGTGAGCCAGGAGTCGATCGAGCTGTGGGTGTTCACCACGTCCACCCCGTTCGCGGCGAACCACCGCCGCAGTGCGAGCACGCCGCCCGGACGCTTGCGACCGATCGGCAGGTCGACTGCTTCGATTCCGCGCGTCGTCGCTTCGGCGTGGATGCGGGCGCTCGCCGGCGCGATCAAGGTGACGCGGTGGCCGCGCGCGCGCATGCCTTCGGCTTCGCTCAGGATGCGGATCTCCTGCCCGCCCCAGCCGTGCGAGGACTCGGTGTGAACGATGTGCATCAGCGCGGGGACCGCAGCGCCGGTCCGCGCAGCTGCCGCAGCGACTCGTCGAGGACCAGGAGCTGCAGGATCTGTTCCGCCATGTGCCGCGCACCGTGCCGGTAGTGGGCGACCATCGCGCCCACCGCGCCCGCGGCGAGCTGTCCGCCGGTCGATTCCGCGAGCCGCTCGCCCGCGCCCGCCAGCCGCGCGGCCAGGTCCTCGTGCAGCCACTGCTGCAGCGGCGGATTGAACCCGCGCTTCCGGCGCGTGAAGAGCCCGTTCGCCTCGCACGGCGCGCAGACCTCCGCGAGCAGGCGCTTGGCGGGAGTCGTGAAGCGCCGCTCAGGCGGCAGCGAGAGCAGGACCTGATACCAGACGTGGTCGAGGAGCGGCGTGCGCAGCTCGAGCCCGTGCGCCATCGTGCAAAGATCGCCCTTGCGCAGGATGTACTCGGGGAAGTAGTTGTCCATGTCGATCGCGAGCAGCGTCTCGAGCGCGCCGGCGCCCGGATCTCCGCCGAGACGCCAGTACGTCGCCGGCCCGGGCGGTCGCGCGGGCTGGAGGTACGCGCGCTGACCGGGCGTGAAGCCGGAGAACCGCAGGCTGTAAGCGTCGCGCCAGTCCATGCCGGCCTCGGTCGCGATTTTCGCTGCGCCCCTGCCGTCGAGCGCCGGACGGACGCCCAGCCCCGGGATCCGCAGGCCGCGCCGCCAAGCGCTCCGCAGGTGCTGGCCGTAGCGCTTGTAGCCGGCGAAGAGCTCGTCGCCGCCGTCGCCCCCGAGCACCACCTTCACGTGCTCCACCGTCGCACGCGAGAGATACCACATCGGGAAGGCGCTCGGGTCGGCGAACGGCTCGTCGAGGTCGGCGACGATGCGCTCGAAGTCGGCGGCGACCGTCTGCGGCACGGTCACCGCGTGATGCGGCAGGCCGACCGCGTCGGCGAATGCCTTCGCTTGCGGCGCCTCGTCCATCTCGCTGCCGGGGAACGCGGCGGTGAAGGTGTGGAGACTCCGGAAGCCCTGCTCTGCGAGCCGGCACGCGAGGACGCTCGAGTCGACGCCGCCCGAGAGGAACACGCCGAGCGGTCGGTCGGCGACCGTGCGGATCCTCACCGCGTGATCGAGCGTCGAACGCCAGTCGCCCGGCGTGGGCCGCGGGTGCCAGTAGCGGTGCTTCGCGAGCCGCCGGGTCGCGAGGTCGAACTCGAGGTAGTGACCGTTCTCCAGCCGCGCCACGGCGCCGAAGATCGTGCGCGGCGCCGGGACGTACCGGTGCGCAAGATAGGCGTCGATCGCGTCGGCGGAGAACCCGCGGCGTGCTTCCGGCAGGTAGGGCAACACCGCGCGCACCGTCGAGCCGAACGCGAGCTCGCCGTCGTGGAGGGCGTACACGAGCGGCTTGACGCCCATCCGGTCGCGCACGAGCAGCACGCGGCCCCGGCGCAGATCCACGATCGCGAAAGCGAACATCCCGCGCAGCCGCGGAAGGCAATCGATCCCGCGCGCCTCGTAGGCGCGGAGGATGTACTCGGTGTCCGAGCGGGTGCGAAAGACGACGCCCGCCCGTCGGAGAGCGTCCGCGTCCGCTTGCCAGTCGAACACCTCGCCGTTGTACGAGATCCAGATGTCGCCGGTGTCGTTCGACATCGGCTGGTCGGCCTCGGGACGCGGATCGATGATCGACAGGCGCGCGTGCAGCAGCGCATTGGCGATCTCGCTCCCGGTCGCGCGGAACCGTGCATCCCACAGGAGGGCGTGCTGCGCGTCGGGCCCGCGGCGCCGGATCTCGTCGAGGATGCGCGCCGGCACCGCCGGATCGACGATCCGCCCGCCGAAGAAGCCCGCGATGCCGCACATCCGGCTACAGCGCGAACGCCGGCTCGTAGCGCCGGAACCACTGCTCCAGCACGACGAGCGCCCACAGCCGCGTCGAGTGATTCTTGCGGCCGCTCTGGTGCTGGGCGAGCAGCCGCTCGAGCGCACCGGGCGCGAAGAGGCCGCGCTTCGCCAGCCCGGTCTGCGACACGCATTCGGCGACGAGCGGCTTCAGCCCGCCGGCGAGCCATTCGCTGAGCGGCATCACGAAGCCCTGCTTCCCGCGGTGGACGATGCGCGCCGGCAGGTAGCGCTCCGCTACCTTCTTGAGCACGTACTTGCGGGTATCCCCGCGCTGCTTGAGCCGCGGGTCGAGCCGCGCGCACACCTCGAAGAACTTGTGGTCGAGATAGGGCACGCGCGCCTCGAGGGACCCCGCCATCGTCGCCCGGTCGACCTTGGTCAGCAGGTCGTCGGGCAGCCAGAGCCGCGCGTCGACGTACATGATCCGGTCCATGTACTCGGCGGAGTTGCACTCCTCGTAGTACCGCTCGGCGTACTCGCGCATGCGCTCGGTGGCTGCCCGCCCGAACGGCGCGGAGAACATCGTCGACCGCAGCGACTCGTCGAAGATGCTCGGGATCGTCACGTAGCGCTGCGAGAGCGGCCGGCTGACCGCCTTCACGATCCGGTCCTTGGCGAGCGCCGGCGGCAGCCTTCGCGCGACGGCTGGCAGCGGCGACCCGCGCGCGGCGAGCAGCGAGACGAGCCGCTCCTCCCGGACGCGCTTCGCGTAGTTGCCATAGCCGGCGAAGATCTCGTCCGCGCCCTCGCCAGTCAGGACGACGGTCACGTGCCTGCGCGTCAGCCGCGCGAGCAGCAGCGTCGGCAGCGCGGCCTGGTCGCCGAACGGCTCGTCGAACACGTCGACCCAGGCGCCGAACGCGTCGAGCACCGTGGCCGGCTCGATCACGAGCGAGTGATGCCGGCTGCCGATGTGCTGCGCGGCGATCCCGGCTTCCTCGCGCTCGCTCTCCAGGACGTCGCCGGCAAAGCTGAGGTTGAAGGTCTCGACCGGCTTCCCCGAGACGTCCGTCATCAGCGCGGCGACGAGGCTCGAATCGATGCCGCCGCTGACGAACGCGCCGAGCGGCACGTCGGCCACCAGCATCGACTCGACCGACCGCCGCAGCTCCCGCTCGACGAGCGCGATCGCCTCGCTGTCGTCGAGCGCAAGCTTGCGGGAATAGTCCGGGACCCAGTAGCGCCGGTGCCCGAGCTCGCCGCCGGCGAGCACGAGCGCATGCCCGGCCTCGAGCTTCTTCACGTGCCGGTAGACGCTCCTGGGCGCAGGAATGTACTGGCACTCGAGGTAGAGCGCGATCGCCGAGAGATCGATCTCGCGGCGCACCGCTGGATGCTCGAGGAGCGACTTCAGCTCCGAGCCGAACGCGAACACGCTGCCGTCCCAGTAGTAGTAGAGCGGCTTCACACCGAGGTGATCGCGCGCGAGGAAGAGCGTCTGACTGCGTTCGTCCCAGAGCGCGAACGCGAACATCCCCGCGATCCGGTCGAGCATGCCCTCGCCCCACTCCTCCCAGGCGTGGACGAGCACCTCGGTGTCGCCGTCGGTGCGGAACGTGTGCCCGGCCGCCGCGAGCTCGCGGCGCAGGTCCTGGAAGTTGTAGATCTCGCCGTTGAACACCACCACCACGGCGCCGTCTTCGTTGAAGAGCGGCTGCGCGCTGCCGGCGAGGTCGATGATGCTGAGGCGGCGGTGGCCGAGACGGATGCGCCCGGCGACGTAGAAGCCCTCGGCGTCGGGGCCGCGGTGCGCGATGACCCGGGTCATCCGTTCCAGCACGTCGGGCGCGTACTCGCGCTCGCTCCAGTAGCCGGCAATGCCGCACATGCGAGGCGCGGGCCGGCCCGCTCAGGCGGCCGCCATTTCCTCGCGCGAGTACTGGATCCGGTGCAGCCGCGCGTAGATCCCGCCGCGCGCGAGCAGCTCCGCGTGGCGGCCGACCTCGGCGATCCGCCCCTCGTCGAGCACGACGATGCGGTCGGCGCCCTCGATCGTCGACAGGCGGTGCGCGATGACGAGCGTGGTGCGGCCGCGCATCAGCTGCTCGAGCGCAGCCTGCACCGCGCGCTCCGACTCGCTGTCGAGCGCGCTCGTCGCTTCGTCGAGGATCAGGATCGGCGCGTCCTTGAGGAACGCGCGCGCGATGGCGAGGCGCTGGCGCTGCCCGCCGGAGAGCCGCACGCCGTCCTCGCCGATCAGCGTCGCGAGCCCCTGCGGCATCTCGCGGATGAAGCCGAGCGCGTGCGCCGCCTCCGCCGCCGCGACGATGTCGGCCTCGGCATGGTCGCCGAGCCGGCCGTAGCCGATGTTCGCGGCGACGGTGTCGTTGAAGAGCACGATGTCCTGGCTGACGAGGGCGATGTTCGCCCGCAGGGCCGCGAGCTTGAGGTCGGCGATATCGACGCCGTCCACGAGAATCTTGCCCGGCGCCAGGCTCGTAGAAGCGGGGCAGCAGGTTGACGAACGTCGTCTTGCCGCTTCCCGACGCGCCGACGAGCGCGATCGTCTCCCCCGGCGCGATGTGCATGGTGACGTCCGCCAGCGCAGGTCGTGCCGCACCGGGATAGGTGAAGCTCACGCGCTGGTACTCGATCTCGCCGCGCGCGCGGCCGATCTCGACCGCGCCGCGGTCGACCTCGGGCTGCTCGTCGATCAGGCCGAACACGGTCTCGGCGGCGGCGAGCCCGCGCTGCATCGTCTCGTTCACGCTGGTAAGGCGCTTGATCGGCGGCATCAGCATGAAGAGCGCGGCGAGATAGGACACGAAGCCGCCCACCGTCGTCTGGTCGCGCTGCGCCTGCAGGATCACGAAATAGACGATCGCCGCGACCGCGAACGAGGCGACGAGGTGGGTCGTCGGCACCGTCGCCGCCGCCGCGGTCGCGATCTTCATCTGGAACCTGCGGACCTTGTCGGCGGCCTGCCTGAAGCGGCGGCTCTCGTACTCCTGTCCGCCGAACACCTTCACCACGCGGTGGCAGCCGATCGACTCCTCGAGCACGTGGTTGAGATCGCCCATGGCCGCCTGCTCGGCGCGGCTCATCTTGCGCAGGCGTTCCGAGAAGTAGCGCGTGATCCACGCGATCGGCGGGCCGACGACGATCGCCAGCAGCGTGAGCCGCCAGTTGATCCAGAGCATCCAGCCGAGGAGGCCCGCGACCGCGAGCGAGTCCTTCACGATCACGTTCACCGCGCCGGTAGCGGCGCCGGTGACCTGCGTGACGTTGTAGGTGAACTTGGAGACGACCGCGCCGGTGGTCGCGGCGTCGTAGTGCGCGGTCGGCAGCCGCACGAGCGCGGCGAACATGGCGTTGCGGAGATCGACGATCAGCTGCTGGGCGACCCACTGGATCATGTAGCCGGAGACGAACGACGCGACGCCGCGCACCAGAAACAGGCCGACGATCGCGACCGGCACCCAGCGCATCAGCGTGTAGTCGCGCTGGACGAACGTCCCGTCGAGCAGCGGCTTGACGAGCGCCGGCAGCCCGGTCTCGGTCGCGGCGACGACGATCATCGCGAGGATCGAGATGGTGAATCGCTGCCAGTAGGGCTTGACGTAGCCGAGCAGGCGGAAATACAGCTTGACGCTCGAAGGGCGGGCGGAAGACATGGGCCGGGCCGGATTATACGACCCGCCGCTATGCCTCTTTCGCGAGCAGCCCCCGGTACAGCTTGACCAGCCGCTCCGCCATCGCGTCGAGCCCGAGGTCGAGCACCGAGGCGCGCGCCTCCGCGCTCATTTCGACCGGCCCGCGCGCCGCGATTGCGGCCATCGCCCGCGCGAGCGCGTCGGCGTCGAGCGCGTTGACGACGTGGCCGTTCTCGCCCTCGCGCACCAGCTCGGCCGCACCGCACTGCTTGCTGACGACGATCGGGAGGCCGCTCGCCAGCGCCTCGAGCGCGGCATTGGGAAACGGATCGTACAGCGTCGCGAGCACGAAGCAGTCGGCCGCGCCGTAGAACGGCCTGACGTCGGTCTGGCCGCCCGCGAAGTGCACGCGGTTCGCCACGCCCAGCCGCGCTGCGGCGGCGCGCGCCGCGGATTCGCCGCGATCCCTCCCTACGACGACGAGGCGCGTGCGCCGGTCCTCGAGGCGCGCGAGCGCCGCGAGCAGCGTTGCGACGCCCTTCCGCGCGAATCCCGACCCGACGTGCAGATAGACCATCGCGTCGTCCGGAATGCCGAGCTCGTTGCGCACCAGCGCGCGATGCTCCGGACGCAGCGCCGGCACGAAAGCGTCGAGGTCGACGCCGTTGTAGACGACGTGGAGCTTCTCCTTCGGCGTGCCGAAGTGCCACTGGATCTCGTCGCGCACCATGCGCGAGTTGCAGATCACCGCGCGCAGTCGCGGGCTCGCGAAGAGCCGCTGCTCCGCCGCCAGCACATACCGGTGGTAGGGGCTGAGCCGCGCCGCGAGCCGGGCGAGCGTGCCGCCGGCGCGTCCGCGGTTCTTCAGCCATTGCCGGTGCACTCCGTCGCCGGCGCGGTACACGTCGCAGCACGCGAGCCGCTCGTGCGACTGCACGAGATCGAACGCCTCGCCCGCGAGCCGCGCGCACACCGCGCGCGCGAAGCTCCAGTCGCGCCAGAGGCGCCCGACGTAGAAGGGGTCGACCTCGAGCACTTCGCCGGGCGCGCCCTCTTGCCACTGCCTTGCGACCACTGTCAGCTGCGCACCCTGCGCGGCGAGCGCATCGAGCGCGCGCGCGACGAAGCGCTCGGCGCCGCCGAACGGGTTGTAGCGCTGCCTGATGATCGCGATGCGCATTGGCCGCGCGAATTCTAACGACGAAGTCCGGGGTCAACCCCGCGCGCGGTCGAGCGTCTCGCACAGCTCGACGCCACCGTCGACGATACGGGGGCTCATGCGGTGCGCAGCGGCGGGGTCGACCGGGTAGACCCGCCCCTCGCGGCCGGCCCGCAGCCGCTCCCACGAGCGCCAGAACGCGATCCGTTCGGCGACGCGCGGCGCCGGCGCGGCCACGACGATCGCGTCCGGATCTGCCGCGAGCACCTGCTCGCGCGAGATCGTCGGCACCAGCGGCGCCGCGGCCGCGAACACGTTCCGCCCACCGCACATCTCGACCAGATGCGAGATCAGGTGGCGCCCGTTCACCGTCATCAGCGGCTCCGGCCAGATCTCGTAGAACACCCTCACGGCGGGCCGTCCGCGATAGCGCTCGCGCAGGTTCGCGAACCGCGCCTCGACCGCCCGCGCCGCGGCGTCGGCCTCGGCCTCCGTGCCGGCGAGCTTTCCGACCAGGCGCAGAATGCGCGCGACGTCCTCCGGCCGTGACGCTTCGGTCGCGAACACGCGCACGCCGCGCGCTTCGAGCCGCTCGAAGTCGGGTGCGCGGTTGCCGCTCACCCAGATGAGCGCCAGGTCGGGCTTGAGCTTAGCGATCTCCTCGAAGTTGACCCTGCCGTGATCGGAAACGACCGGAAGGCGCATCGCCTCTGGCGGGAAATCGCTGTAACTCGACACGCCGACGACCCTGCCGCCGGCGCCCGCGGCGAAGGCAATCTCGGTGAGATGCGGCGCGAGCGTCACGATCCGCGTCGCGGGCCGCGCGAGCACGATCTCGCGGCCCCGATCGTCGGTGACCCGGATCTCGGCCGCCGCCGCGTGTGCCGACGCGACCACGATTGCGGTCGCTGCGATCCGCGCGAGGGCGGCGGCCAGGGCAGGCGCTCGTGTCATCCGCCGGCGAGCAGCTCGCGCGCGGCCGCGTGGACGCGGTCGACCGGAAGCGTCGTCAGGCATTCGCTCACCTTGCCGCCGCCGCAGCCGTCGTTGCCGCAGGGACGGCAGGGGTGGTCGTCGGACGTGATCACGCGGCTCCGTACGCGCCATGGCCCCCACTCGACGTCGCCGCTCGGCCCGAACAGCGCGACCACCGGCGTGCCCATCGCCGCCGCGATGTGCATCGGCGCGGAGTCCACTCCAACGAAGAGTTTCGCGCGCGCGGTGAGCGCCGCGAGCGCCTTGAGCGAGAGCTTGCCCGACAGGTCGATCGGCGCGCTCGTGCATGCCGCGAGGACCGCGCGCACGAGCTCGAGCTCCGGCGCGCTCGGGGCGGCGGTGATCAGCACCGCGTGACCGTCGCGGGCGAGCGCGTCGACGAGCGCCGCGGTGCGGTCGGCCGGCCAACACTTGAAGCGCCACCGCGAGGCGGGGTGAACATGGACGAAACCCGCTTCGGTGATGCCCAGGGACGCGAGCCGCGCCGTGATCGCGCTCGTCGCCTCCGCGCCGGGCACCAGCGTGAGTCGCCGCTCGGCTTCGCCTGGATAGACCCCGATGCGCCGCAACGCATCGAGATTGACCTCGACCGTGTGGCGCCGGCCGTTGCCGGGGAGCCGGTAAAGGTGCGTGAAGCTCTTCCGCCAGAACCGGCCGCGACCGGGCTGGTCCGGCGCGACGCGGTAACGCGGGCGCAGCAGGCGCGCGAGCGAGACGCCGCGCGGATGGTCGGTGAGCGTCACGAGCAGGTCGTATCGCCGCGCGCGCAGCCGTGCGAGAAGTCCCCACTCCGCGGCGAGCTTGCGCGCGAGCGGCAGCCCGCGCCACGCGCGTCCGACCGTGTGCACCTCGGCGATCGCCGGATGCAGAGTCAGCATCTCCTGCGTGTCGTCGTAGACGAGCGCGTCGATCTCGAGCTGCGGCGCGTGGTTCTTCAGCACCGAGAACACCGGCCCCGCGAGCAGCACGTCGCCGTGATGGCGCAGCTTCACCACCAGCGCGCGGCGCAGGCTCGCGACGTCGACGGCGTCCGGGACCATGGCGGTGCGACGATAGCAGGCTTCCCGTCCCGCATGAAACAATCCGGCCGTGCCAGCGCTCATGATCCAGGGCACGTCCTCCGACGCCGGGAAGTCGACGCTGGTCGCCGGGCTTGCACGCGCGTTCGTCCGCCGCGGGATCCGCGTCGCGCCGTTCAAGCCCCAGAACATGGCGCTCAACAGCGCGGTGACGCCGGACGGCTGCGAGATCGGCCGCGCGCAGGCGCTGCAGGCGCGGGCCGCGCGCATCGCCCCGCACGCCGACATGAATCCGGTTCTGCTCAAGCCGAACAGCGATATCGGCGCGCAGGTGATCATCCAGGGCCGCCCCGTCGCGAACCTCGATGCGCGCGCGTACCAGGACTACAAGCGCGTCGCGATGCGCGCCGTGCTCGAATCGTTCGGCCGGCTTGCGGACGAGTACGACTGCGTGCTGGCCGAAGGCGCCGGCAGCCCCGCCGAGATCAACCTGCGCGCGAACGACATCGCGAACATGGGCTTTGCCGAGGCAGCCGACTGCCCGGTGGTGCTGGTCGGCGACATCGACCGTGGCGGCGTGTTCGCGCAGTTCGTCGGCACGCTCGCCCTCCTCGCGCCTTCGGAGTGCGCGCGAATCTGCGGTTTCGTCGTCAATCGCTTCCGCGGCGACGTGTCGCTGCTCACCCCCGGACTCGAATGGCTCCGGCGCAACACCGGCAAGCCGGTGCTCGGCGTCCTGCCGTACCTCGAAGGGCTGCACCTCGACGCCGAAGACGCGCTCCCGCGCGTCCCGACCGGCCCGAGCGATCCCGCGCTGAAGGTCGCGGTACCGGCGCTGCCGCGGATCTCGAACCACACCGATTTCGACCCGCTGCGCGCGCACCCGCAGGTCGCCTTCCGCTTCGTCGGTCCGGGCGAGCGGATCGGCGCCGTCGACCTCGTCGTGCTGCCGGGGACGAAGAGCGTCGCGGCCGACCTCGCGTTCCTGCGCGCGCAAGGCTGGGACGAGGAGATCCGGCGGCATCTGCGCTACGGCGGCAGGCTGATCGGGATCTGCGGCGGCATGCTGATGCTCGGTCGCGCGATCCGTGATCCGCTCGGTATCGAGAGCGCGGCGGGCGCGGTCGAGGGCCTCGGCCTGCTCGACCTCGAGACGACGCTCTCCCCCGAGAAGACGCTGCGGCGCGTGAGCGGGCGACTCGCGCTCGGGCGCGCCGCCGTCGACGGCTACGAGATCCACCACGGCGAGACTACCGGTGCCGCGCTCGGGCGCGCGGCGCTCGAGCGCGACGACGGGATCCCCGACGGCGCGGTTTCCGCGGACGGGAGGATCCTCGCCACCTACTGGCACGGCATTTTCGACCGCGGCGAGGCCTGCGCCGCGCTCCTCGCGTGGGCGGGCCTCGCCGGAGCGCAGGCCGAGGATCAGGCGGCGCGTGTCGAGCGTTCGCTCGAGCGCCTCGCCGACGCCGTCGACGCGCATCTCGACGTCGGCGCGCTCGCCCGCCTCGCCGGCGTCAGCGCCCCTGGTAGCGCACGCCGATGAACCCGTTCGCGGGCGGCGCCGGGAAGCCGCGCGCCGTCTCGTACTCCTTGTCGAGCAGGTTGTTCACGCGCGCTTCGATCGCCCATTCGGGCGTCAGGACGTACCGCAGCGTGAGGTTCACCACGGCGAAGCCGTCGAGCTTGTTGGTGTTGGCGACGTCGTCGTAGCGGGGTCCGACAAGCACCACTTCGATACCCGGCTGCCACGCTGCGCCTTGATAGAGCGCGCGGAAGCTCGCGTAGCGCCCCGCCCGGCGCGGCAGCTCCTTGCCGGTGTCCACGTCGTCCGCCCGCAGGAAATCCACGCTCGCCCCGAGGTCCCACTTGTCGATGAGACCCGCGTATGTGAGCGTGAGACCGGTGAGATCGGCTTTGCCGACGTTCTGCGGGCGGTTGGTCGCGCCGTCGAACACGATGAGATTGCTCACCCGATTGTCGTAGTACACGGCGCCGAAGCGGTGCACGCCCGGTTGCCACGCCAGGCCGACCTCGAAGTTCTCCGCTTCTTCCGGCTGCAGGTTGGGGTTGCTGAACCCCGGAAAGTAGAGGTCGTTGAACGACGGCGCGCGGAACGCGGTGCCGTACGAGGCGAACGCGCGCAGCTCCGGCGTGAAGTGATAGCCGTAGGCCGCGAGCCCGGTCGTCTTGCCGCCGAACTGGCTGTTGTCGTCACGTCGCAGATTGCCCTGCAGCTGGTGGTTGCCGAAACCGGCCGTCACTCCGCCGAGCAGCGAATTGATCGCGCGGGTCGTCACCGGGAAGGGCGTGGTGCTCGAAAGCTGCTCCTCCCGCCACTCGTAGGCGACGAGCGCCTGGCCGAATGGAAGCGCGATGTCGTTCTGCCAGGTGAACTGGTCCTGGTAGGTGCGGAAGGACGTCCGCGCGGTCGACGAGGTGACGCTCTCGACGTCGTCGACACCGCGTCCGAGACGCAGCGTGCTCGTCCACTCGGGCAGGAAGCGGTCCCGGAGATACACGCTGTAGGTGGCGACCGTCTTGTCGACCCGGGCGTCGAAGGGGGACGGCCCGTTGTCGAACTTGTTCTTGCCGTCGCTGTAGAGGACGTTGGCGCCGAGCTGATGATCGGCGTTGAAGTCGTATTGCACCGAACCCGCGAAGTTCGCGTTCTTGTAGCCGTCGCGGTCGGGGTTGAAGGCGAACGGCTGCGTCTGCGCGCTATTGGTGGCGGAGTAGCCCTGGGTCGAGTAATAGCCGCCCCCGAGCGAATAGGCGAGCGCCTCCGTGGTCCCGGTCACGCCGACGTCGACCTCGCCCGTCCACATCGTGCCGACGCCGGCGAACGCATTGAGTGCCGGTGCGCCCCGCCCGCGGCGGGTGAAGATCTGGATGACTCCGCCGATCGCGTCAGCCCCGTAGAGCGCGCTCGCCGGTCCGCGCAGGATCTCGATACGGTCGACCTGGGCGAGCGGGATCGACTCGAGCGGCGGAATGCCGGCCGACGCCGAGCTGACCCGGACGCCGTCGATCAGCACGACGGTCTGCGAGGAGTTCGCGCCGCGGATGAAGAGCGCCGACGTCGACCCGATGCCGCCGTTCTGGGCCGCCTGCAGGCCGGGCTGACGGCTGAGCAGATCGATGAGCCCGCTCGTGCCGGCGCGTTCGATCTCGGGGCGCTGGATAACGGTGACGTCCGCGAGGACGCGGCTTACGCGCGTCGGATAGCGGGTCGCGGTGACGACGACTGCGTCATCGGCATCCTGGGCGGCAATCGGGGTTGCAGAAAACGCGGCGACGAACGCGGCAGTGGCCCGCGCGCGGCTGGAAGACATGGCTCGTTCCTCCCACCGGCGAGCGTCCCCGCAAGCCGGCACAGCTCGTGGCGAACGGCGAGCGCGCGCGGACAGGAGGAGGCGAGGGTATCGAGAGCCCCGCACCCGCCCGCCGCGAGCAGCGCCGACCTGTCGCTCGCGGCCGGTCTCCGGGCTTGCAAGCCGGGACGCGCTTGGCGCGTCCCGCCCACGTTGCCTTCCCAGGACTGGTTACCCATATCCCAGTGGCGATACGACGTGGGCTCGCTTGCCTACCGTTGCGGGGGCAGCACAGGCTTTCGGGCGAGACCCGTTACCTGTTTCCCGTTTCACCCGGCGGGCGGAAACCCCGCCGGGCACCACGAACGAGCGGAATCGATTCTATCGCGCCGCGTCGCGCTCATGCGCGCGAGGCGCTACGATGTCGCTTGGCCCCTCGTTCCAGCGTGGCGGATATGCAAGCGGAGTCCCCTTGTTCGCGTGATCTCGCCGTCGAGGTTTGTCGCTAACCCTCGGCCGGGTCAAGGCTGTGTCGGCCTTCACGAAAACACATTGAGAACGATCCCTTACTCCTTGACCGGACTGGATTTTCCAAACTATAGTGCGTCGATGGACGCAGAGCTCCAGGCGCTGGAGGATCGAATCCGGCAGGCGGTGGAACTGTGCCAGCGCCTGCGGATCGAGAACACCGACCTGCGCCAGCGCGTGGCGCAGCTCCAGAGCGAGAATCGGCAGCTTGCGGACAAGATCACCGGCGCGCGGGAACGACTCGAAGGTCTGCTCGAACAGATCCCCGAATGATCGACAAAGCCAAGGCCCTCGACGTTTCCATCATGGGCCGCAGCTACAAGGTGACCTGCCCCGATGAGGAGCGCGAAGCGCTGCTTCAGGCAGTCGCGCATCTCGACCAGAAGATGGCCGAGATCAAGTCGGGCGGCCGTGTGGCGAGCGTCGAGCGCATCGCCGTGATGGCCGCGCTCAACATCGCGCACGAGCTGCTCGAGGCGCGCACGCAGCGCGCCGCGCCGCGGCCGGGCGCCGACAGTTTTGACATCGCGGAGGTCAAGCGTAGAATGGCCGCGATGCAGGCGACGCTCGATCAGGCGCTCGCGCCACAAGAGAAGCTGCTCTAGTCGGTCACTTCCTTCGGGGCGCGCGCGTTTGCCGCGAGCCCTCGCCTCCGGGCGCACCCGGCCCGGTACGCAAAGCTCAATGTCCCCTGCGGTGCGCGTGCGGGCCATGCAATCGCTTGAACCTATGCACGCCCTTGGTTGCGGACTCAAGCGTCGCCGTTGTGCGCGTCCCATCGTCGGACGTACCTGAAGGCGACCGGAACGCGACCGCCTTGAACCGCTTCGGTTCAAGTTATGCGGCCCGGCCGCACCTGCGGGGGACTCCTTTCTCGCGTCTGCGCAAACATCGGGCATGGCGCGGCCTTTCACGCTCATCCCTGCGACCTTCGTGCCGATGCAGTACTGGCTGATGAAATCGGAGCCTGACGAGTTCTCGATAGACGACCTTGCCGCGGCGCCGGGACGCACGACGCCATGGTTCGGCGTGCGCAACCACCAGGCGCGCAACTTCATGCGCGACGCCATGTCGGTCGGCGACCGCGCGTTCTTCTACCACTCGAGCTGCCCCGAGCCCGGCATCGCAGGCATCACCGAGGTCGCGCGCGCCGCGTATCCGGACGCGTCGCAGTTCGACCGCAGGAGCCCGTACTACGATCCGAAGTCGACGCGCATCGCCCCGCGCTGGCTGAACGTGGACATGCGGCTCGTCAAGAAGACGCCGTTCGTGCACCTCGCGGAGCTCCGCGCGCATCGCGAGCTCGCGGAGATGCGCGCGCTCCAGCGCGGGAACCGGCTGTCGATCACCCCGGTGACGCCCGGCGAGTGGCGGTTCATCACGGCGAGGCTGATGAAGGGACGGCCCTAGGCCCGCGGATGCCGACGCTCGAGAACGACACGCTGATCCGCGCGCTCCTGCGCCAGCCGACGCAGTACACGCCGGTCTGGCTGATGCGGCAGGCGGGACGCTATCTCCCGGAGTACAACGCCACCCGTGCGCGCGCCGGCGACTTCCTCGCGCTCTGCAAGACGCCGGCACTCGCGACGGAGGTCACGCTGCAGCCGCTCGCGCGCTACCCGCTCGATGCCGCGATCCTCTTCTCCGACATCCTCACCATCCCCGACGCGATGGGCCTCGGCCTCCACTTCGCCGAGGGCGAAGGCCCGCGCTTCGCGCGTCCGGTGCGCGACGAGCGCGCGATCGCGAGGCTCGCGGCCCCCGACCCGCACGGCGAGCTCCGCTACGTCGTCGACGCGGTCGCGGAGATCCGCCGCGCGCTCGACGCCCGCGTGCCGCTGATCGGCTTCGCGGGCAGTCCGTTCACGCTCGCCTGCTACATGATCGAAGGCGGATCGTCGGCAGACTTCCGCACCGTCAAGACGATGCTCTACCAGCGGCCGGATCTCCTGCATCGCCTGCTGGATGTCAACGCGCGGGCCGTGGCCGCGCACCTCAACGCGCAGATCGAGGCCGGCGCGCAGGTCGTGATGGTGTTCGACACCTGGGGCGGCACGCTCGCGCACGCCGCGTACCTCGAGTTCTCGCTTGCCTACATCACCCGCGTCGTCGCAGCGCTCGTGCGCGAGCGCGACGGCGAGCGGGTCCCGAGCATCGTGTTCACGAAGGGCGGCGGCCCCTGGCTGGAGGCGATCGCGGGCTGCGGCTGCGACGCGGTCGGCGTCGACTGGACGGTCGGCCTCGCGGAGGCGCGCCGGCGCGTCGGCGCACGGGTCGCGCTTCAGGGCAATCTCGATCCGCTCGTGCTGCTTACCGATCCGGACACGGTCCGGCGCGAGGTCGAGCGCACCCTCGCCGACTATGGCCGGGCGCCGGGACACGTATTCAACCTCGGCCACGGTATCGTGCCGACGACCCCGCCGGACCACGTGGCCGTCCTCGTCGAGACGGTTCACCAGGCGAGCCGTGTGAAATAGTTCACGGCGACGCGACCCCGGTCTTGACTTATTCACACACCCGTAGTCACCGGACCTGGCCCGGCGCACTGCGGACTTCGCCCTGTGGATAGCGTACAAGCCTTTGATCTGCTATGTGAATTACGCTCGCCACGGACGCGAGCCACGGGCATTTTCGACAGCGACTAAACCGGTTACAGGAAAGTTAAAACCTTACTCACAAATTTATCCACAGAAAGCGCTACCCGACCCGATTTGTCAATCTCATCAATGAGTTTAGGGCGCTTTTCCTCGACTCCACCTTAGTCTTCGTGCGAGTCCGCATGCCGATCCTGCGTGTCGCGCTCGACGTGCCGCTGCCGCGGCTGTTCGACTACGTCGCGGCGAACGCGAGCCCGTCCGACGTCGGGCGGCGCGTCGCGGTCCCGTTCGGCCAGCGAACGCTCGCTGGCATCATCACCGAGGTGGTTCGCGAGAGTGAACTCGCGCCCGAGAAGCTGCGCCCTGCGGGCGCGATCCTCGACGACATGCCGCCGCTCCCGGCCGAGTGGCTCGCGCTGGCGCGCTTCACGGCCGAGTACTACCAGCGTCCGCTCGGCGAGGTGATCCATGCCGCCCTGCCGCCGCGGCTTCGGCGCCCCTCGCCGCTGCGGCTGGCGCCGGAAGCCTACGCGCTCACCGCGGCTGGGCGGGCCGCAGTCCTGCCCGCGCGGGCAACAGCGCAACGCGCCACTCGCGACAGGCTCGCGAGCGGCCCGCTGCCCGCTTCGGCGCTGTCGGCGGCGCTTCGCGCGCTCCTCCGCGCCGGGCTCGCCTCACCTGCCGAGGCACCGCGCCCTGCGCCGCAGTTTGTCGCGGAGCATGCGCTTACCCGAGCGCAGGCCGCCGCCGTCGCGGCGATCACTGCCGCCGCTGGCCGTTACCAGGCGTTCCTGCTGGCGGGGGTCACCGGCAGCGGCAAGACCGAGGTCTATCTGCACTGTGTTGCGCGGGCGCTCGCGGACGGGCGCCAGGCGCTCCTGCTCGTGCCCGAGATCAATCTCACGCCGCAGCTCGCCGAGGCCTTCGCGCGGCGCTTTCCGGGCGCGCGCGTGGTCACGCTGACGAGCGCCGTGCCGGCGCAGGAGCGCGCGGAGGCCTGGCTCGCCGCGCAGTCGGGCCGCGCGCAGGTCGTGCTCGGGACACGGGTTGCCGTGTTCGCGCCGTTGCCGGCGCTCGGGCTCGTCGTGGTCGACGAGGAGCAGGACGCTTCCTTCAAGCAGCAGGACGGCGTGCGCTACTCGGCGCGCGATCTCGCGGTGTACCGCGCGCACGCGGCCGGCGTGCCGCTCGTTCTCGGCTCGGCGACGCCGTCGCTCGAGAGCTGGACGCACGCGCGGTCGGGGCGCTACCGCCTCCTCGAGCTGCCCGAGCGGGCGCGCGCCGGGAGCCGGTTGCCCGCAGTCCGACTGATCGACACTCGTGCCGACCGTCCCGCGGACGGCCTCTCCGCCGGCGCTCGCCGAGGCGATCGCGGCGCGCCTCGCGCGCGGCGAGCAGTCGCTGGTCTTCCTCAACCGGCGCGGCTATGCGCCGGTGCTCGTCTGCGGCGCGTGCGGCTGGATCGGCGGCTGCACGCGCTGCACGGCACATCTCGTGCTCCATACCGCGGATCGGCGGCTGCGCTGCCATCACTGCGGGCTGGACACACCGATCCCGCGCCATTGCCCCACCTGCGGGAACGTCGACCTCGCCCCGTTCGGCCGCGGCACGCAGCGGATCGAAGAGGCGCTTGCCGCGCGGTTTCCGCGCGCGCGCGTGCTGCGCATCGACAGCGACTCGACGCGCGCGAAGGGCCGCTGGGAGGCGATGCGCGGCGCGATCGAGGCGGGCGACGCGGACGTCCTCGTCGGCACCCAGATCCTCGCCAAGGGCCACGACTTCCCCCGCGTGACCCTGGTCGGCGTGCTGGGCGCGGACGCGGCGCTCGTCGCCGCCGACTACCGCGCGCCGGAGCGCCTCTTCGCGCAGCTCTATCAGGTCGCCGGCCGCGCCGGCCGCGCGGAGGCGCCGGGCGAAGTGCTGGTGCAGACTCGCTACCCCGGGCATCCGCTTTACGGAGCGCTCGTCCGGCACCAGTTCGCGCCGTTCGCCGAGGCACTCGCCGCCGAGCGGCGCGACGCGGGCTTTCCGCCGTTCGTCCACGAAGCGGTGCTGCGGGCGGACAGTGATCGGTTGCGCGACGCGATCGGCTTCCTTCAGCGCGCGGTCGAGGCCGCACCGGCCGAACGCCACGGCCTCGTGGTGTACGACCCGGTGCCGATGAGCCTCGCGCGGCTCGCGGGCCGCGAGCGCGCGCAGGTGCTCGTGCAGTCGCGCTCGCGGCGCACGCTGCAGCGGTTCCTCGCCGGCTGGTCGCAGACGCTTTACGGCATGCGCGCCGGCAAGGTACGCTGGCACCTTGATGTCGATCCGATCGAGTTCTAGATGAAGCTGCAGAGGAACATCGTGTGGTTGCTGTTCTCTCTGACACTGCCGTGGGGCGCAACTTCGGCACAGGAGAAGGCGCCCGACGCCCCGTTCGTCCCGACGCCGATCCCGGTCATCGAGCGCATGCTCGAGCTCGCGAAGGTCTCGAGCGACGACGTGGTCTACGACCTCGGCTCGGGCGACGGCCGCGTCGTGATCACCGCCGCGCAGCGTTACGGCGCACGCGGGGTGGGTGTCGAGCTGAACCCGGTCTGGGTTCGCGATGCGCGCCGCTACGCCGACATCCTGGGTGTGACCGACAAGGTGACCTTCCGCGTCGCCGATCTGTTCACCACCGATCTGCGCGAAGCGACGGTCGTTACCCTGTATCTCCTGCCCGCGATGAACCGCAGGCTCGCACCGAAATTTCTCGCCGAGCTCAAACCCGGTGCGCGCATCGTCTCGCACGAGTACGGCATCGCCGACTGGCCGCCGGACCGCAGCGAGGAGATGATCGTCAACGGGGAGCGGCACGTCATCCATGTCTTCACGGTACCCCCGCCCGGCGAGGCGCCGCCGCGGTAGCCGGTAAAATCGCCGGCCGCTGGAACCGCGCGGCCGGATGCATTGTCCGAGCGGGCTGAGCCCGCCTCCCGCCGCCCCGTCCGCGGCAGGCCCCCACAGGGAGAGAACAGCCATGACACTCACGATCCTTGCCCGGGGTCTTGCCGGACTCGCGCTCGTTCTCGGCAACGTCGGTGTCGTCCGCCCCGCGGAACCGCTCACGCTCGAGCGCGCGCTCGCCCTCGCCGACGAGTCGAACCCGCGGCTGCGCGCGGCGGCGGCGCAGACCGAGGGTGCGCGCGCCGGCATCCGCACCGCGCGCGCGTTTCCCAATCCCGACCTGGACGCGGCTGCCGGGCGGCAACGCAGCCGCTCGAATTTCATGGCGCCCGAGGGCGGGGTGACGGTGCTCGGCCTCAGGCAACCGATCGACCTGCCGACGGTGCGCGACCCGCGCATCCGCGCCGCGGAAGCCGGTCTCGAGGGCAGCCAGCTCGCGCTCGCCGAGGTGCGGCTCGCGGTGCGCGCGACAGTGAAGCAGGCGTACTACGACGTGCTGCGGCGAAAGGCCGAGTTCGAGGTCGCGACCGAGAACCAGAAGCTGCTCGAGGACATCCGCCGCCGGATCCAGGTGCGCGTCGACGTCGGCGAGGCGCCGCGGCTCGAGCTCACGCGCGCGGAGGCCGAGGCCTCGGTCGCGGCGAACAACGCCGCGTCGGCGCGGCTGCGCGTGGCGCAGGCGATCGCGGCGCTGCGTGCCGCGATCGGCGCGCCGCTCCCGCCGGACGTCGACGTCGTCGGCGATCTCGCCGCGGTGCCCACGCTCCCCGACGTCGCGCGCCTCCGCGACGAGGTGCTGGCCAACTATCCGGCGCTCGCGCAGGCGCGCGCGGAAGCGAAGCGCGCCGAGGCGCGGCTCGAGACCGAGCGGGCGCTCCGCATCCCGCAACCCACCGTGCGCGCCGGCTTCGAGCAGCAGCCGGACACGAACAAGTGGGTGCTCGGCATCGACATCCCGATCCCGGTCTGGGACCAGCGCCAGGGCCAGATCGGCGAGGCCGTCGCGGCGTTCCAGGAAGCGAACGCCAACGTCGAGCGGCGGCGCGTGGAGCTCGTCGCCGCGCTCGACGACGCCTATGGGCGCTTCCAGGTCGCGACGCAGAGCGTCGCGGCGTACGAGAGCGCCATTCTCAGGCAGGCCGAAGCGGCGCTCCGCGTCGCCGAGGCCGCGTACCGCTTCGGCGAGCGCGGGTTCATCGAGGTGCTCGACGCGCAGCGGGTGCTGCGCGCGGCACGCTTCGAGTACCTCGCCGCGCGCTTTGATCAGCAGGCGGCGCTGATCGAGATCGAGCAGCTGCGCGCGTTCGAGGCGCTGGAGCGCAGGCAGTGACCCGCGCGCTCGCCTGCGCGCTGGCCGCGGCGGCGGCCGTCGCCGGCTGCGGCGACAAGCCGCCGCCGCCGTCGGGCGCCGCGCAGAAGGACCCATTCGCGATCAGCGCCGGCCCGGAGCTGCTCGCGCGGATCAAGATCGGCGCAGCGCGCGAGACCGAGGTGCGCGAGACGCTGCGCGTGCCGGGCCGGGTCGAGGTCGACGAGACGCGGGTCGCGCGCGTGGGCTCGCCGGTCACCGGCCGCGTGAGCGGGCTCGAGGTGCGCGAAGGCGACGACGTCAAGCGGAGCCAGATCCTGGCGACGCTGACGAGCACCGAGCTCTCGAACACCCAGCTCGAGTACCTCAAGGCCTATTCGCAGAAGCTCGTGGCCGACCGCGCGGCCGCGCGCGCGAAGCAGCTGCTCGACGCCGACGTGATCGGCGCGGCGGAGCTCCAGCGGCGGCAGGCCGAAGCGGTGCAGGCCGCTGCCGACCTGAACGCCGCCGCGGACCGCCTGAAGGTGCTCGGCATGTCGGAGCGCGCGATCGCGCGGCTCACGGCGACGCGCCGCGTGGACTCGACCTCGCACATCGTCTCGAGCATCGCCGGCACGGTGATCGACCGCAAGGTGAGCCCGGGCCAGGTGGTGCAGCCCGCCGACACGGTGTACGTCGTTGCGGATCTCTCCGAGGTGTGGATCGTCGCCGACGTGCCGGAGGCGCTCGCGGGCTCGGTCCGCGCCGGGCAGGCGGTGGAGGTCGAGATCCCGGCGATCCCAGACCGTCGCATCCGCGGCTCGCTCTCGTTCGTGAGCGTGGTCCTGAACCCGGAGACACGCACCGTGCGGGTGCGGATGGACGTCCCGAACCAGGAGCGCGAGTACAAGCCGGCGATGCTCGCGACGGTGCTGATCCAGGGTCCGCCGCAGCGGAAGCGGGTGGTCCCGTCCGCCGCGATCGTGCGCGACGAGAACCGCGACTACGTCTTCGTCCAGACCACGCCCGATACCTTCGTGCTGCGGCAGGTCACGCTCGCGGAAGAGTACGACGGCGTCCGCGTGCTCGCGGCGGGGCTGCGTCCGGAGGACAGGATCGTCATCGACGGCGCGTTCCACCTGAACAACGAGCGCCGCCAGCGCGCGCTGCAGAGCGGGGGCTAGGGAACGGTGCTCGACGGGCTCGTCCGCGCCGCGCTCAAGCAGCGGCTCATCGTCGTCGTAATCGCGCTCGCCTTGCTGGCGTTCGGGCTGCAGGCGGCGCGCCGGCTCTCGGTCGACGCGTTCCCCGACGTGACCAACGTCCAGGTGCAGATCGCGACCGAAGCACCCGGCCGCTCGCCCGAGGAGGTCGAGCGCTTCGTGACGGTACCGCTCGAGATCTCGATGACCGGTCTGCCGGGGCTCACGGAGCTGCGTTCGCTGAACAAGCCGGGCCTGTCGCTGATCACGCTCGTCTTCACCGACGCGACCAACGTCTACTTCGCGCGCCAGCTGGTGATGGAGCGGCTGCTCGAGGTCGGCGCGAATCTCCCGTCGGGTGTGACGCCGGTGCTCGGGCCCGTGTCGACGGCGCTCGGCGAGGTCTACCAGTACACGCTCGAGCGGACCGACGACGGCAAGCGCGCGCTCACGAAGGACGAGCTGCTCGAGCGCCGCACCGTGCAGGACTGGATGGTGCGGCCGCTCCTGCGCTCGATTCCCGGCGTCGCCGAGATCAACTCCACCGGCGGCTACGTCAAGCAGTACCAGGTGCTCGTCGACCCGAACCGCCTGCGCTACTACACGGTCTCGATCGGCGACGTTTACCAGGCGCTCGCGCGCAACAACGCGAACTCGGGCGGCGGCGTCCTGCCGCAGGGGGCCGAGGCCTTTCTCGTGCGCGGCATCGGCCTGATTCGCGACCTCGACGACATCCGTTCGATCGTGCTGAAGGAGGTCGGCGCGATCCCGGTCTACATCCGCGACGTCGCCGAGGTCACGATCGGCGAGGAGGTGCGGGCCGGTGCGATGATCAAGGACGGCTACACCGAGGCGGCCGGCGGGATCGTCATGATGATCCGCGCCGGCAACGCGAAGGAGGTCGTGAGCCGGGTCAAGGCGGGGGTGAAGGAGATCAACGACCGCGACATGCTGCCCGGCGGGCTGAAGATCGTGCCCTACTACGACCGCTCCGAGCTGGTCGATGAGGCGCTGTGGACGGTCACCAAGGTGCTGATCGAGGGCGTCTTCCTGGTCGTCGTGGTGCTGTTCCTCTTCCTCGGCGACGTGCGCTCGAGCCTGATCGTCGTCGCGACGCTGGTGCTCACGCCGCTCCTCACGTTCATCGTGATGAACCGCTACGGCCTGTCGGCGAACCTGATGTCGCTCGGCGGGCTCGCGATCGCGATCGGCCTGATGGTCGACGGCTCGGTGGTGGTGATCGAGCACGCGTTCTCGAAGCTCGGGCAAAGCCCCGGCGAGTCGCGCGCGCGGGTGATCCTCGAGGCGGTGCTCGAGGTGGCGACCCCGGTGATCTTCGGCGTCGGCATCATCATCCTCGTATTCCTGCCGCTGATGACCTTGCAGGGGATGGAAGGCAAGATGTTCGCGCCGCTCGCCTACACGATCGCGATCGCGCTCGCGATCTCGCTCGTGATCTCGCTCACCCTGACCCCGGCGCTCGCCTCCTACCTGCTCAAGGGCGGCGCCGAGCACGACACCTGGCTGATCCGGAGAATCAAAGCGCCGTACCTGCGGCTGCTTGACTGGGCGCTCGCGAACGAGAAGAAGGCGATCGGCGGCGTGGTCGTCTTCTTCGTGGCGACGCTCGCGGTCTTCCCGTTCCTCGGCACCGCCTTCATCCCGGAGATGAAGGAGGGCTCGATCTCGCCGGCGATGGACCGCGTGCCGAACATCTCGCTCGACGAATCGATCGCGCTCGAGATGGAGGCGATGCGGCTCGTGCTCGAGGTGCCCGGGGTGAAGACGGTGGTGTCGCGGATCGGCCGCGGCGAGAGCCCGGCCGACCCGGCCGGCCCGAACGAGGCCGACCCGATCGTCAGCCTCAAGCCGCGCGGCGAGTGGCCGGACGGGTGGACTCAGGACGACATCGCGGAGGCGATCCGCGACAAGCTCAAGGTCATCCCCGGCGTGCAGCTGGTGATGGCGCAGCCGATCTCGGACCGCATCGACGAGATGGTCACCGGCGTGCGGGCCGACATCGCCGTGAAGATTTTCGGCGACGACCTCGCGACCTTGAAGGCGAAAGCCGACGAGATCGCGCGCATCGCCGGGGGCGTGCGCGGCATGCGTGACTTCCGCGTCGACCGGATCACCGGCCAGCAGTACCTGACGATCGCGATCGACCGCCAGGCGATCGCGCGCGTGGGCCTGAACGCCTCCGACGTCCACGACGCGATCGAGACCGCGGTCGGAGGCAAGCGCGCGACCGAGATCTACGAGGGCGAGCGGCGCTTTGGAGCCGTGGTGCGGCTCCCCGAGGCGCTCCGGGACAGCATCGCCGAGATCCGACGCATCACGCTGACCTCGCCGCGCGGCGCGATCGTGCCGCTCGAAAGTCTGGCGAAGATCGCGGTCGTCGACGGACCGGCGCAGATCAGCCGCGAGACGGCGAAGCGCCGGATCGTCGTCGGCATCAACGTGAAGGACCGTGACCTCGGCGGCTTCGTCGCCGAGCTGCAGCAGAAGGTGGAAGCGCAGGTGAAGCTGCCCGAGGGCTACTATCTCGACTGGGGCGGCCAGTTCGAGAACCTGCAGCGCGCGCTCGGGCACCTGATGATCATCGTGCCGGTCACGATCGCGGCCATCTTCTTCCTGCTGTTCCTGCTCTTCAACAGCCTGCGGTTCGCGACGCTGATCATCACCGTGCTGCCGTTCTCGTCGATCGGCGGGGTCCTCGCGCTCGCGGTCACCGGCGAGTACCTGTCGGTCCCCGCCTCGGTCGGGTTCATCGCGCTGTGGGGCATCGCGGTGCTGAACGGCGTCGTGCTGGTGTCGTACATCCGCAAGCTCCGCGACGAGGGCTACGCCACGCGCGAGGCGGTGGTCGAGGGCGCACGGCTCAGGTTCCGTCCGGTGATGATGACGGCGACGGTGGCGATGCTCGCCCTGATCCCGTTCCTGTTCGCGACCGGGCCGGGCTCGGAGGTGCAGCGCCCGCTCGCGATCGTCGTCATCGGCGGGCTGATCACCTCGACGCTGCTGACGCTCGTGGTGGTACCGACGCTCTACCGGTTCTTCGAAGAGAAAAGGGTGGAAGCATAGGGCGACGAACAACGGGCAGGGTGGGAAGGGAAGGGTCCCACCCCTTCCCTGGCCTCTTGTAGATCCCCGACACCAGAGGAAGGTCCAGCGTGAAAGAGATCAAAGCGATCATCCAGCCGAGCCGCCTCGCGCGCCTGCGCGAGGCGTTCCGCAAGATCCCCGACTTTCCGGGTATGACGGTGACGCGCGCGGAAGGCTCGGGCTACCACCCCGGCAAGTCGCACGAGGCCGGGATCAAGGGCGAGCTGACCGAGTATTCCCAGAAGATCCGGATCGAGCTCGTGGTACCGGACGGGGACGTCGACCGGCTGATCGCGCTCATCCACTCGATCTGCCACAGCGGCCGTGCCGGGGACGGCGTGGTGTGGGTGACACCGGTGGAGCGGTTCCATCGGCTGCGGCAGGCGCTCGGATGATCGTCACTCCGGCGACTGCCTGCGCCGGCGAGCAGCAGCGGGCGAGGTCGAGGGCCCGCACCCGTTCGATGAACGCCATGGCCTCCCGCAGTTCAGGCCCTCTTCTTTCGCTTCTTCGCCGTCTCCGTCGAACGGTTGTCGAACTTGGACCGCGTCTTGCCATGCGAGCCATTGGAGAGCTTGCCGCGGCGGGTGCGCTTGTCGCCTTTGCCCATGTGATCCCCTTCGAGTTGGCAGCCGCATTCTAGCGGTGGAGCGCACGCCGGCGAAGCCACCCGGCGAGGCTGAGCCGCTCGCGCGCGGCTCGGAAAGGCGCCGACGGCGCGCAAGCACGCGGCCAGCCCAGTCGTCCGCGATCGCCGGCCCGCGGACCGCGCGCAACGCGTCAACCCCTCAGGAGGCGCCGCCAGTCGGGCACCGGACCGACGTTTGCGCGCCGGATGTCGCGCGCCATGCGCACCGCGGTCTCGACGCCGCCGTAGTATTCCGGGACGCGGCCAATCTCGGTGAACCCGAGCCGGGCGTAGAAGCGGCGCGCCCCGCGGTTGGAGGCCCGGAGCTCCAGGCGGATGGCGCCGATGCCTGCGGTAAGCGCCGACTCCTCGAGCCATTCGACGAGGTACCGTCCCACCCCCGAGCGCTGGTGCTTCGGGCGCACTGCGAGCAGGTTGAGGTGCGCGTGCTCGTCGCCGAAATACATGATCGCGAACCCGATCAGTCGCTCGCCGTGGCACGCGACGACCGTCGTGGTCGCAGCCGAGGCGATGTTGCGGGCGACCCGTGCCTGCGTCCAGCTCCACCCGAGGCCGGTCTCGATCAGCTCGCGCGACAGGCCGGCGATCTCCGCCGCGTCGGCGAGCGTTGCGAGACGTACCGTTATATCGTCCGGCGGCATCCGTACCCGAGACCGAACTCGTTGTCGTGCGAGGGTGACATCGAGTTTGCCCCCGAAACAGCGGGTTGGCAAACCCCCGGGACGCCCTGTCGCTTCATGGCGACAGCTCCGCCGCTGCACGGGCGAAACAAATCGGCATATACTTTGAAGATCGCCGTTGGCATATCCACGTGAAGGAGAGGGTGCCGTGCTCAACAAGCCTGGGCTGTTCGGACAGAACGATCGTTACCGGCGCGATACGCGCACGACTGCCTCCGAGCCGGCGACGCCGGGCCCCGCCGAGGCGGCGCGCAGCGATCCGGCGCAGCAGCCCGAAACGCCGAAGGTCGAGGCGCCGAAGCCAAAGGCCGAGGAGCCGAAGGGCAGCCGTCTCATCGTCGGGCCGGACATCAAGCTGAAGGGCGCCGAGATCACCGACTGCGACACGCTCGTGGTCGAAGGCCGCGTCGAGGCATCGATGGATGCGCGCGTGATCCAGATCGCCGAGGGCGGCTCGTTTCTCGGCACGGTCGGCGTCGACATCGCCGAGATCCGCGGGCGCTTCGAGGGCGAAATGACGGCGCGGAAGCAGCTGATCATCCACCCGAGCGGCAAGGTGACCGGGAAGATCCACTACGGCAAGATCATGGTCGAGGAAGGCGGCGAGCTGAGCGGCGACATCGGCACGATCACCGGCGGCGGGAAGCCGACGGCGATCATTGCCTCGTCGAAGCCGGCGGTCCAGACCGCGAGCCACTAGAAGAACCCGTCCCTCCGCGACGCCGCCAGGCGGCGTCGCGGTCAAGGCCATCGGCCGGGCGCGGTCGGGTACAATCCGCGGCCTTTCGCCGCGCGCCCGGGCAATGTCCGCCGCAGTCCGCGCCCATCTCTCAGACCTCCTCGATCGCGCCCTCGCCGCCGTCGCGCCGAATGCGGCACCGGCCGCGGTCGTCCTCGAGCGGCCACGCGACCCTGCCCACGGCGACTACGCGACCAACGTGGCCATGCAGCTCGCGCGGACGTTGAAGGCGCCACCGCGCAAGCTCGCGGAAGCCCTCGTCGCCGCGCTGCCGGCCTCCGACTGGATCGAGCCGCCCGAGATCGCCGGTCCTGGATTCATCAACTTCCGCCTCAAGCCCGCCGCCCGGCAGGGCATCGCGCGAATGGCGCTGGAGGCGGGCGATGCCTACGGCCGCTCCGATCGCGGCGCCGGTCATCGGGTGATGGTCGAGTTCGTGTCGGCGAACCCGACCGGGCCGCTGCACGTCGGCCACGGCCGTCAGGCCGCGCTCGGCGACGCGATCGCGAGCCTCCTCGAAGCGCAGGGCTGGCAGGCGACGCGCGAGTTCTACTACAACGACGCCGGCCAGCAGATCGAGAACCTGGCGATCTCGGTGCGCGCCCGCGCGCAGGAGCTGCTCGGCGAATCGCACGCTTTCCCGGAGGACGGTTACCGCGGCGAGTACATCCGCGAGATCGCGCAACGCTATCTCGACGAGGTCGGGCACGACCTCGGCGACATCGACAGCATCCGCAGATTCGCGGTCGCCGCGCTCCGGCGCGAGCAGGACGAGGACCTGCGCGCCTTCGGCGTGAAGTTCGACAACTACTACCTCGAGAGCTCGCTCTACACCGACGGGCGCGTGGAAGCGACGGTGCAGAGGCTCGCGGCCTCGGGCAAGACCTACGAGCGCGACGGCGCGCTGTGGCTCCGCACCACCGACTACGGCGACGACAAGGACCGCGTCATGCGGAAGTCGGACGGCGGCTACACCTATTTCGTGCCCGACGTCGCCTACCACATCACGAAGTGGGAGCGCGGCTTCGAGAAGGTGATCAACGTGCAGGGCATGGACCACCACAGCACGGTGGTGCGCGTGCGGGTCGGCCTGCAGGCAGCGGACCTGGGCATCCCGGCCGGCTACCCCGACTACGTGCTGCACAAGATGGTCACCGTGATGAAGGGTGGCGAGGAGGTTAGGATCTCCAAGCGCGCCGGAACCTACGTGACGCTGCGCGATCTCGTCGACGAGGTCGGCCGCGACGCGGTGCGCTTCTTCCTCGTCTCGCGGCGCGCCGACACCGAGTTCGTGTTCGACGTCGACCTGGCGAAGTCGCAATCGGAGGAGAACCCGGTCTACTACGTCCAGTACGCGCACGCCCGCGTGTGCAGCGTGTTCGAGCAGTGGAAGAACGCCCATCCGCGCGAGGCCGGCGCGGTCTCGCTGGCGGCGGTCGATCTCGCGCCGCTCGTCGAGCCGCGCGAGCTCGCGCTCGCCGCGCGGCTCGGCGACTTTCCGGACGTGCTCGCCGCCGCGGCCGACGAGCTCGCGCCGCACCAGATCGCGTTCTACCTCCGCGAATTGGCCGCCGAGTTCCACAGTTACTATAATTCGGTCCGCGTGCTCGTCCCCGAGGAGGCGGTCCGCCGCGCCCGGCTCGCCCTCTCGGCGGCCGTGCGGCAGGTGATCGCGAACGGACTCGGACTGCTGGGCGTGAGCGCGCCGGAGCGGATGTGATTCGGGTGACCGGGCTGCAATGAGGGATTACAAGACCCGCGCGCGGGAGAGGAAGCGCAGGCCCGCGGGCGGCACGCTGATCGGGATCTTCATCGGCCTCGTCATCGGCCTTGCGCTCGCGGGGGGGCTCGCGCTGTACATGACGAACGCGCCGGTGCCATTCGTCACCCGCGCCGACAAGGCACGGGCCACGTCGCCGCAGGCCGACCGCGCGCTTGCCGAGACCGCGCGGAGTGCCGAGTCGAAGAGCGGCGACCCGGCACGGCCGCGGTTCGACTTCTACAAGATCCTGCCCGGGCAGGAGGTGCCGGTCACCGAGAGCGAATTGCGCGCGGCGGCCAGGTCACCCGACAAGGCCGGCGCCGCCAAGGACCTCTACTTCGTCCAGGCCGGCGCGTTCCAGAACCCGGCCGACGCCGACAACCTCAAGGCGCGGCTCGCGCTGGCGGGGCTGGTGGCGAGCGTCGAGCCGGCGAATCTGCCCGACAAGGGCACCTGGTACCGGGTACGGCTCGGCCCGTACACCCACTTGGACGAAATAAATCGCGTTCGCGCGACGCTCGCGCAGAACGGGGTCGACGCTTCGCTGGTCAGAATCAAGAATTGACCCCGACCGAGCCCTTTCCTGGAGCCCAGATGATCCGCCGCGTCTTTTCCGCCGCCGTGCTCGCCGCGACCGTGCTCGCCCTCTCTCCCGCCGTCGCCCAGCAGCAGGCGCCGCTCTTCACCGAGCTCAATCCGCCGCTCCCGACCGACACCAAGGGCAAGGTCGAAGTGATCGAGTTCTTCTGGTACGAGTGCCCGCACTGTTACGTGCTCGAGCCCTACCTCGAGGCGTGGGTCAAGAAGCTCCCGAAGGACGTCGAGTTCAGGCGGGTGCCGGCGACGTTCAACGACCGCTGGAACATCTCGGCGCGCGTCTACTACGCGCTGGAGGCGATGGGACTCGCCGAGAAGCTGCACCGCCCGCTCTTCGACGCGATCCACAAGGACCGCCTGCGCATCACCGACGAGCGTCAGCTCACCGAGTGGCTGCAACGCCAGGGGGTGGACGTCGCCAAGTTCTCCGCGACGCTGAAGTCGTTCGCAGTGGAGAGCCGGCTCAAGCGCGCACAGGCCCTGGTGCAAGGGTCGAAAATCGACGGCGTCCCCGCGTTGCTGGTGAACGGGCAGTACGTCGTTGCGGCCGGCGCCGGTGGGACCGAGGACCGGATGCTCCAGATCGCCGACTCGCTGATCGAGCGATCGCGGAAGCAGCTCGCCGCGACGGCGTCCCCCGCCCCGAAGTAGCTCCTTCCGCCGAACACGACGTCCCTCTCCCTCGGCTGGAGAGGGGCCTGGGGGACGCAGGACGATCATGCTGGGGAGCGTCTTCATCACCGGCGCATCCAGCGGCATCGGCGCCGCGCTCGCGGCCCACTACGCGCGCGCAGGCGCGAGCCTCGGCCTGGTCGCGCGCCGCGCCGACGCGCTCGCGGCGGTGGCCGACGGGCTCGCGACGACGACGGTCACCTACACGGCGGACGTCGCCGACCGGGCGGCGATGCGCGCCGCTGCCGAGGACTTCATCGCCAGCCAGGGCGTCCCCGATATCGTGATCGCCAATGCCGGCGTCTCCGTCGGCACCCTCGCCGGCGCGCCGCAAGATCTCCCGGCCGTCGAGCGCGTCCTGCGCACCAACGTGATCGGGCTCGCAGCCACACTTGCACCGTTCGTCGCGCCCATGCGGGAGCAGGGCAGCGGCATTCTCGTCGGCATCGCCAGCGTCGCCGGCTTTCGCGGCCTTCCCGGCGCCGGCGCCTACTCGGCCTCGAAGGCCGCGGCGATCAACTACCTCGAGAGCCTCCGGATCGAACTCGCCGGCTCGGGCGTAGCGGTCGTGACCGTGTGCCCCGGCTACATCGACACACCGATGACGCGGGTCAACCGCTACCGCATGCCGTTCCTGCTCGATGCCGACGAGTGCGCACGGCGCATCGCCCGGGCGATCGAGGCGCGGCGTTCCTTTGTCGTGGTACCGTGGCAGATGGCGCTGGTCGGCCGCCTGATCCGCGTGCTGCCGAACTGGCTGTACGACGCGCTCGCGTCGCGCGGCCCGCGCAAGCCGCGCAACCTCCCGCTCTAGCCCGACGGTCGCGCCGTGATCGATGCGCTGGGCCTCAGGCATCCGCCGGCCGGAAGCGACGCCCGCATCGTTTCGCTCGTCCCGAGCATCACGGAGCTCGTGTGCGAGCTCGGGCTCGCCAGGAACCTCGTCGGGCGGACCGGCTTCTGCATTCACCCGCGCGCGACGGTGAAGCGGATCCCGAAGGTCGGCGGCACCAAGGACGTCGATCTCGACGCCGTACGCGCCCTCCGGGCGACACACGCGATTGTCAACATCGACGAGAACCGGAAGGAGACGGTCGAGGCGATCGGCGGGTTCGTGCCGCACGTGATCGTCACGCACCCGCTCGCCCCGAGCGACAACCTCGCGCTCTACCGTCTGATCGGCGGGATCTTCGGGCGGGAGCGCGAGGCGGAGCAGCTTTGCCTGCGCTTCGCGGTCGCCCATGCGGCGGCGAAGGTCGCGGCCGCGGGCTTCGCGCCGCAGCGCGTGCTATACCTCATTTGGCGCAGCCCGTGGATGACGGTCTCGCGGGATACGTACGTCGCGCGTACGCTCGCCCTGGTGAACTGGGAGACCGTGCCGGAGCGCGCGACGGCGCGCTACCCCGAGATCGCGCTGGACGAGGGCACGCTCGCCGGCGTGGTCCTCGTGCTCGCCTCGAGCGAGCCGTACATGTTCCGCGAACGGCATGTCGCCGAGCTCGCGGCGATGCCGGCGCTCGCCGGCAAGCGCGTCGCGCTGATCGACGGCGAAATGACCTCGTGGTACGGCTCGCGGGCGATCGCGGGGCTTGAGTACCTGCCCCGCTTCCGGCGCGAACTGGAGGCGCGCGGTTGAGTGCGACCGCGATCGCGGCAATCGCGCTCTTCCTTGCGATCGCGATCGGCGCATGGGTATGGTCGGGCCGACAGGGCGAGCGCGCGGCCTCGAGCTGGGCGATCGTCCAGGGCCGGGTCGTGGCGTCGCGGGTCGAACCGCAGAACGAGCCCGGCGGCGGGCGGCCAAGCATCCGCTATGTCGTACGGATCGCTTACGAGTACGAGGTCGCGGGCAAGACGTATCGAAGCGACCGGGTACGCTTCCGTGGTTCGGTGCTCCACGCCACGCCCGCGACGGCGGAAGCGGAGCGCGCGCGCCACCCTCTGGGGAGCACGGTTACCGTGCGCTACGACCCGGCGCGCCCCGCTGCCGCGGTTCTCGAGATCGCGCCTTGAGACGGCCGGCGCGACTCCGTCGATGTTCCCGGCTGCGCCGTCCGCACACGTGAGCGCGCTCGACGTCGAGCGCTGCCCGCGGCGCGAGTCGGCGCGCGTGCTGGCGCTTTGCCCCGGCGCGAGCGTATCGTAGCGGCGAAGAACGACATCACGCGAAAGGGGAGCCATGGCGACCGTCCTGGCGGAGCCGTACGAGTTCGAGTTCGAGCCGCGCACCTCGGCGCTCGTGATCATCGACATGCAGCGCGATTTCGTCGATCCGGGCGGGTTCGGCGAGGCGCTCGGCAACGACGTCTCGCTTCTCCGCAAGGCGATCGCGCCGACGAAGCGGGTGCTCGATGCCGCGCGGAAGCGCGGTCTCCTCGTCATCCACACGCGCGAAGGCCACCACCCCCATCTCGCCGACCTGCCGGAGGCGAAGAAGCGGCGCGGCCGCCTCAAGACCGGCATCGGCGATCCCGGGCCGATGGGCCGCATCCTCGTCCGCGGCGAGCACGGGCACGACATCATCGATGAGCTCAAGCCCGCACCCGGCGAGCCGGTCGTCGACAAGCCCGGCAAGGGCGCCTTCTACGCCACCGACCTCGACTCGATGCTGCACAACCGCGGCATCCGGCAGCTCATCGTGTGCGGCGTCACGACCGAGGTGTGCGTCAACACCACGGTGCGCGAAGCGAACGACCGCGGGTACGACTGCCTCGTGCTCGAGGACTGCGTCGGGTCGTACTTTCCCGAGTTCCAGGTTGCCGCGCTCGCGATGATCAAGGCGCAGGGCGGGATCTTCGGCTGGGTGAGCGACTCGGGGCGTTTTCTGGAAGCGCTGGGCAAGTCATAGAAACGACAATCAACAGGGAGCGACATGACGAACGGTGCGACAGTGGTGCGGTGGTGGGTGCCCGGGGACTGGAACGGCTTTTTCGGGCTGTTCACGAACGTCGTCCTCAACGTGATCGTGCTCACGGGGCTGTGCCTCGGCGTGGTCCAGCTGCCGGCCGACATCGTCTTCGGGCGGATCCTGCCGGCGCTCGGCATCGCGCTGCCGATCGGAAACCTGTACTACGCCTACCTCGCCTACCAGCTGGCGAAGAAGGAGGGGCGCACCGACGTCACGGCGATGCCCTACGGGCCGAGCGTGCCGCACATGTTCATCGTGGTGTTCGTGGTCATGCTGCCGGTGTACCTCTCGACGAAGGACGCCAGGCTCGCCTGGCAGGCTGGGCTCGCGTGGTGCTTCATCATCGGCGTGATCGTCCTTCTCGGCGCGTTCGTCGGCCCGTGGATCCGCGCCCACACGCCGCGCGCGGCGATGCTCGGCACCCTCGCCGGCATCTCGATCGCGTTCATCTCGCTGCGGCCGGCGTTCCAGATGTGGGAGGTGCCCTGGATCGCGTTCGTCTCGCTCGCGATCGTGCTGATCGCCTGGACCGCCAACACCCGGCTGCCGGGCGGGCTGCCCGGCGGCCTCGCCGCGGTGATCGCCGGGATCGTCATCGGCTGGGTGGCGACCGCGTTCGGGTGGAGCGACTACATGAAGGCGAAAGCGGTCGCGGACTCGTTCGGGCAGTTCGGGCTGCACCTGCCGCTGCCCTCGGCCGAGGTCTTCACCGGGCTCGCCAACGTCGCGCCGCTGCTCGCCACCGCGATCCCGCTCGGCATCTACAACTTCACCGAGGCGATGAACAACGTCGAGAGCGCGGCGGCGGCGGGCGACAACTACAACCTGCGCAAGATCCTGGTCGCGGACGGCGTCGGCGCGATCGCCGGCGCGATCCTCGGCAGCCCGTTCCCGCCGGCGGTGTACATCGGCCACCCCGGCTGGAAGGCGGTGGGCGGCCGGATCGGCTACTCGCTCGCGACCGGCGTCGTGATCGCGCTGGTGTGCTTCCTCGGCCTCACCGCACTCCTGCTGGCGGTCGTGCCGCTGGTCGCAATCCTGCCGATCCTGCTCTACATCGGGCTCGTGATCGGCGCGCAGGCGTTCCAGGCCTCGCCGAAGGAGCACGCGCCGGCAGTGGTGCTCGCGATCATCCCGAACGTCGCCGCGTGGGGGCACCTGCAGGTCGACAGCGCGCTGAACGCCGCGGGCACCGCGGCCGCGACGCTCGGCTTCGACAAGCTCGCCGGGTCCGGCATCGTGTACCACGGGATGCAGCTCCTCGGCGGCGGCGCGGTGCTGGCGGGGCTCGTGCTGGGGGCGATGGCGGCGTTCATCATCGACCGGCAGTTCAAGAACGCGGCGCTATGGGCGTTCGCGGGCGCGGCGCTGGCGTTCTTCGGCTTCATCCACGGCGAGACGCTCGGCTGGGCGAAGGAGCCGCTCGTCGCGCTCGGCTACGCGCTCTTCGGCGTCATCTGCCTCGCGCTCGGCGGGCGGCGGGACGCGCCGGCGTAGAATCGACCTTGGTGACTCTCGGCCGACTGCAGGTGGACGTGATCCGCCTGCGCGCGCTGATCCTGGCGGGCGGGCCGTTCTGGACCGCGCACGCGCTGGCGGTCCACTCCGGCCCGGCGGTCGCCGGCAACCTCGTGCAGATGGCGATGGGCGCGGTGATGCTCGCGGGAGCGCTCCGCGCCCGGCGGCGCGCTACTCCGGCTGGATCCCGGCCAGTTTTACGAGCTTCGCCCAGTGGGCGATCTCGCTCTGGATGAACTTGCCGAGTTGCTCCGGGTTCATCGGCGCGACGTCGGTGCCGATGGCGGCGAACTTCTCCTTCACCTCCGCCTTCGAGATGCCGTCGACAGTGACGTCGTGCAGTCGTTGCACGATCTGCGGCGGCGTTCCCGCCGGCGCCATGAGCGCGAACCAGGCGATCAGCTCGTAGCCCTTGAGCTCCTCGGCCACTGCCGGCACGTCCGGCGCGAGCGGCGTCCGTTTCGCGGAGGTAACCGCGAGCCCCTTCAGCTTGCCGCCTTTCGCCTGCGCGAGTGCGTTGCCCAGGTCGACGAAGGTGAACGAGAGCGTGCCGCCCAGCACGTCGGTGACGGCCTGCGGAATGCCCTTGTACGGGACCTCGACCACGTCCAGGTCGCCCATGGACTTGAGCATCGCGAGCGACACCTGCGAGCCCGACGACCCGAAGCCGGCGGACAGCTTCCCCGGCTTGGCGCGCGCATCGGCCAGGAACTCCTTGAAGGTCTTGATCGGGGAATCGGCCTTCACCATCAGCATGAACGACGTCGTGCCGATGCGCGCCACCGGCGCGAAGTCCTTGACCGGATCGTAGGCGAGCTTCTTGAACAGGCTGACGTTGGCCGCCTGCGGCGTGTTGGTGGTCACCAGCAGCGTGTAGCCGTCGGGGGCCGCCCTCGCCACCTCGGCCGCGGCGATCGAACCCTGCGCCCCGGGCTTGTTCTCCACGATGAACGGCTGCTTCAGCTCCTCCTGCAGCTGCTGGCCGACGAGACGCGCGACCTGGTCGGTGGCGCTGCCGGCGGGGAACGGCACCATCAGCCGCACCGTGCGGGTGGGGTAGGTCTGCGCGTGCGCGCCGAGCGCGAGCACCGCCAGGCCGGCGGCAACGAGACTGCGGAACATCGGCTTCCTCCTCCTGCTGGTCATCCTGATAGGAGCTCGTCCGGCACCTCGATCTCGATGTCGAGCACGAGGAACGCGAGCGTCTTGCCGTGGCTGTCGAGGTTGAGCGAGTCGTTGACGCCGCCGTCGAGGACGCCGTCGAGCACGAAGTTCATCGCGTGCATCTTCGGCAGCAGGTAGCGCGTCACCGCGGTCGGGCGGCGATGGCGGAACGCCGCGGCGACGCGCGCCTCGGTGAGCTGCTCGACAATGAACGGGAACGCCTCCGGGCGGTACGCGATCACGCTGATGTTCGAACGGTCGCCCTTGTCGCCGGTACGGCCGTGCGCGACGGCGTGGAGCGGAACGAGGGACATGCTCACTCCAGGATCTCGAAGCGCGCCGGCACCCGCTCGCGCGGCACTAAGCACGAGACGGTCGAGAGGCGCGGGCGCACGCTCGTGCGGACGCCGCCGCCGCCCGCCGGCCCGCAGGTGTAGAGCGTGGTGACCTCCGCGAGCAGGCGCTCGACCCGCGCGCGGTCGGCGTGCACGGCGGCGGCCCGCAGGCGCACGTCGCGCGCATCGCCCGGCGGCCGCTCGGCAAGCATCCGGCCGCGGTCGTCGGCGAACAGGCTGAGCACCCCGATCAGATCGAAGCGAACGTCGAGCGCGTCCCCGATCCGCTCGCGGACGATCGCCGCTGCCAGCCGGGCGCGCGCCTCGGCGTTGCGGCCTGCATAGGAGATCTCGGCCTCGCCGAGCCAGCCGCCGTCGAACCAGGCGTTGACTTTGAGCGTGTCGGGCCGGCGATGGCCGCGCACGCCGGTCACCGCGACGCGGTCGGGGCCGAGCTCGTGCACCTCGGCCTCCGAGATGTCGGCGACGACGTCGGGGGTGAGATACGCGGCCGGATCGTGGACCTCGTACAGGAGCTGCTCCTTCACCGTCCGTGCGTCGACGAGGCCGCCGGTGCTCGCGGCCTTGGCGATCGTGAACGAGCCGTCGGCGGCGACTTCCGCGATCGGGAACCCCACGTTCGCGAGATCGGGAACGTCCTTGAAACCCGGGTCGGCGAAGTAGCCCCCGGTGACCTGGGCGCCGCACTCGAGGAGATGCCCGGCCATCGTGGCACGGCCGAGCGTTGGCCAGTCGTCCTCGGCCCAGCCGTAGTGCGCCATCGCCGGACCGACCGCGAGCGAAGGATCGGCGACACGGCCGGTTACGACGACCTGCGCGCCCGCCCGCAGCGCGTCGGCGATCGGCTTCGCGCCCTGGTAAACGTTCGCGCTCACGAGCTCGCGACGCTCCTCGGGGAGATACTCGGCGAGGAGCGCGCGCCCGCCCCCGTCCGAAAGGTCGTCGCCTTCGACAACCCCGACGCGCAAGGCTCGCAGACCCAGCTCGCGCGCGAGGGCGTGCAGCCGTTGCGCTGCCGCGCGCGGGTTGGCTGCGCCGAAGTTCCCGACGATCGGGATGCGGCGCTCGACGCAAGGCACGAGGATCGGGCCGACGAACCGGTCGAGCTGCGGCTCGTACCCGCTGGCGGGATTCTGCCGGCGGGCGATCTGCGCAGCCGCGAGTGTGCGCTCGGCGAGCGTCTCGAAGATCAGCGCGGCCGGGCCGCCGCGCGCGACGAGCGTGTCCACGACCGGGCCAGCGGCGTCGGTCCGGTCGCCCGAAAAGCCGGCCCCGCCCCCGATCGCCAACGCCTCAGTCGTCATTGCTCAGCTCCTCCTCGCGGCCGATATGGTGCCCGCGGCAGCGCGCTCTGTAAAATCCCGCCCGGCAGGAGAACGAGCTGGTATGAACACGCCAACAGGCCCCGACGTCGCCGCGATCCAGGCGGTCAGCTCGGTACCGACGATTCTCAAAGTAGTGGCGGAAACCACCGGTCTGGGGCTGACGCTGGTGGCTCGCGTCACGCCGGAGTCCTGGACGGCGTGCGCGGTGCTCGACGAAATCCGGTTCGGCATGGCGGTCGGCGACCAGCTGGAGGTGGCGACGACGCTGTGCAGCGAGGTGCGCGACTCGCTGTCGCCGATCGTGATCGACCATGCGAGCACGGATCCCGTGTACTGCGGGCATCCGACGCCGAAGATGTACGGGTTCGAGAGCTACATCGCCGTGCCGATATTCCGTTCGAACGGGGAGTACTTCGGCAACCTGTGCGCGCTCGGCCCCCGGCCGGCCAACGTCTCCGATCCCAAGATCGTGTCGATGATGAAGCTCTTCGCGGAGCTGATCTCGCGCCAGCTGACGGCGGAGGAGAAGCACGAGCAGGACCGCGTCGCGCTGCTGAGCGAGAAGGAAACCGCCGACCTGCGCGAGCAGTTCATCGCGGTGCTCGGCCACGACCTGCGCAATCCGCTCTCCTCGATCGTCGCCGGAACCGACCTTCTCGCGCGCCGGCCGCTCGGCGAGGTCGAGATGAAGACGGTGCAGCGCATCCGGCGCAGCAGCGAGCGCATCTCGCAGCTCGTGGACGACGTGCTCGACTTCGCTCGCGGCCGCCTCGGCGGCGGCATCGGCGTCGCGATCCGGGAGGTCGACGACATCGATTCCCTGCTCCAGCATGTCGTCGACGAGCTGGCGAGCGTCGACCCCGACCGAGAGATCCGGCTCGATGCGCGGGTTCGCGGCACCGTCGTCTGCGATCCCGGTCGGGTACGCCAGCTGTTCTCGAACCTGCTGGCCAACGCTCTCGATCATGGCACGCCGGACCACCCCGTGACCGCAGCCGTCAGTCGATCGGACGGCGATCTCGTCATCTCGGTCGCGAATCGTGGCCCCCCGATCCCGCCAGAGGTGATTCCCCGTCTGTTCAATCCCTACACGCGCGCGTTGCCAGGCAGGTCCGGCGCTGCCGGACTCGGGCTCGGCCTGTACATCGTCGCGCAGATCGCAGCCGCGCACCACGGCACCGTAGACGTGTCGTCGAACGATGCGGGCACGACCTTCACCGTCCGGTTGCCCCAGGCGCCGCGGCCCGCGCCGGCCGACTCGTGAGCGCGACGCCGGCGATCACGGCGAGCCCGCCGATCACCATGCTCGGGAGGATCGGCTCGCCCAGCAGGAGCGCGCTGAACGCGACGCCGAACACCGGCACGAGGTTGATGAAGATCGCGGTGCGCGAGGCGCCGATGCGCTGCACGCCCTCGTAGAACCAGAGGAACGCGACGACCGTGCCGAGCACGCCGAGGTAGGCGATCGCCGCCCAGCCCCTGGCCGGCAGTGCGGCGAGCTCGGGCCAGGGGCGCTCGAGGAGCGCGCCCGCTGCGAGCATCGCCGTCCCGAACAGCGCCGCGTACGTCGTCGTCGCGAGCGCCGAGACGCGGCCGAGGACGCGGCGGCCGACGAGCGTATAGACCATCCAGCAGAAGACACAGCCAAAGAGGAAGAGCTCGCCGGTCCCGACCGCGCCCCTGAAGAGCGACGGGAGACGCCCGTGCGAGATGACGATCGCCGCGCCCGCGAGGGCGACGGCGATGCCGAGCCAGCGCAGGGCCGACATCCGCTCGCCGTACACGAGCCACATCCCGATCGCGATGGCGACCGGGTTGAGCGCCATGATCAGCGCGCCGCGGCCGGCGGGCACGCGCTCCATGCCGGCAAAGAAGCAGACGTTCCAGAAGAACACGCCGCTCGACCCGAGCGCGATCATCGCCGCGAGCTGCCGCCGGTTTAGCCGCGGGAGCCCGCCTTCGCGGAGCTGAACGAGGACGACGAGGACCACCGTCGCGGCGAGGAACCGCATCGTGCCGGCGGTGAAGTCGGGAAGGAGCGGCGCGAGCGTGCGGCCAGCGATGAACTGCCCGCCCCACAGGGCGGCCATCAGGACGAGCTTGCCGTAGAGGCCGGGCTGTGCCGGCGCAACGGACGAGCCGCTCAGCCGGCCTGCCTCTCGGCGTCGACCCGCACCGTCACGTACGACCCGGGCGCATCCTCGATCGGCATCAGCCCGCCGTCGCCGGGCACCCGCGCGGGGACGCGCTCGCCCTTGTTCCGCTCCCCGATCCACGCCTGCCAGTCGTTCCACCACGAGCCGTCATGGCGGGTCGCGCGGGCCTGCCACTCGTCCGGGCTCGGCGGCAGCTCGTCGTTGGTCCAGTAGCAGTACTTCTTCGCGGCCGGCGGGTTGACGATGCCGGCGATGTGGCCCGAGCCGCCGAGCACGAAGCGCACCGGCCCACCGAGGCGGCGGGCGCCGAGGTAGGTCGACTGCCACGGCGCGATGTGGTCCTCGACCGTGGAGATGAAGTACGCCGGCGTCTGCACGCGCCCGAGGTCGATCGGCACGCCGCCGAGCTTCACCCCGCCGGGATCCCTGAGCGCGTTCCGGAGATACATGTTGCGCAGGTAGTAGCTGTGCATCTTCGCCGGCATGCGCGTCGAATCGGAGTTCCAGTACAGCAGATCGAACGGGAACGGCTCCTTGCCCATCAAGTAGTTGTTGATCACGAACGACCAGACGAGGTCGTTCGAGCGCAGCATGCTGAACGTGCCCGCCATCTCGGAGCCCTCGAGGTAGCCGCGCTCGTTCATGCGGCGCTCGAGGTTCTCGACCTGCTGCTCGTCGATGAAGACGCCGAGCTCTCCGGGGATCGAGAAGTCGAGCAGCGCGACGAAGAAGGTCGCGCTCCCGACCCGGTCGTCGCCTTTCGCCGCCATGTAGCCGAGCGTCGCGCCGAGCAGCGTGCCGCCGAGGCAGTAGCCGATCGTATTGACCCTGCGCTCGCCGGTCGCCTTCTCGATCGCGTCCAGCGCGGCGAGCGGGCCCTCCGTCATGTAGTCCTCGAAGTTCTTGTCCGCGAGGCGCGCGTCCGGGTTCACCCACGAGACCACGAACACCGTATGGCCCTGCTGGACCGCCCACCTGATGAACGAGTTCTTCTCGCGCAGGTCGAGGATGTAGTACTTGTTGATCCAGGGCGGGACGATGAGCAGCGGCTCCCGGAAGACCGTCTCGGTGGCCGGCTGGTACTGGATGAGCTGCATCAGATCGTTCTGGAACACCACCTTGCCCGGCGTGGTGGCGACGTTGACGCCGATCTTGAACGCCTTCTCGTCGGTCATCTTGATGCGCAGCTGCCCGTCGCCCTCGTCGAGGTCCTCGAGCAGGTTCTTCAGGCCCTTCACCAGGTTGGTGCCGCCCGCCTTCATCGTCTCGCGCAGTACCTGCGGGTTGGTGAGCGCGAAGTTCGACGGCGACAGCGCGTCGACGTACTGGCGGGTGAAGAAATCCACCTTCCTCTTCGATCCGTCGGGCAGGCCCTGGACGCCCGAGACGACGTCGTGGATGTGGCGCGCGGCGATGAGGTAGCTCTGCTTGATGTAGTCGAAGAGGAAGTTGTTCTGCCAGTCCTCGTCCTTGAAGCGGTTATCGCCCTGCGCCGGGGCGGCGACCGGCTCCGAGCTCTGGCCGAGCAGCTTGAGCCACGACGACTGCCACAGCCGCAGGTAGTCGAAATACATGCTCATCTGCGCCTGGGCGAGCGCCATCGGGTTGGCGAGGAGCTTCGCCCACATCTCCATGAAGGCGCGCGCGATGCCGAACTCGTCGGTGACCGCGAACCCCTTGCCGTTGGCATGGCGCTTCATGAAGTCGGCGAGCACGTTCGACGAGTGCTCGGCGACCTCGCCGAGGATCTTCGCGACCTCGGCCGGGTTCGCCGGTTGTTCCGTTTCCTGGGTCATGGCTACCTCCGCCCTGCTCGTTTCCTTTTGTGGTGCTCATTATGCCCTGATGAACCGCACGATACCGTCGCCGCCCGTCTCGCGCCGGAGCACGCCGTCGTGCATGAGATAGTTGAGATGGGCGATCGCCTCGCCCATCGCGAAGAACGTCTGGTGGTCGTCGAGCTCGCGCCGGAACAGCGTGCCGATCACGTCGGCGGCGGCCTTCGGCTCGTCGCACACGTCCGCGAGCTCGCCAAGCCGCGAAGCGTGATGCTCCTCGAGCTGCGCCACGCGCTCGCGCATCCCGCGGAACGGCAGCCCATGGGAAGGCAGCACCAGTGTCTCCGCGGCGGCGGGCGCGGTCAGCCGCCGGAGGCTCCCGAGGAAGAGGCGCAGCGGGTCGGCGTCGGGATCGACCTGGTTCACGCTGATGTTGGTCGAGATGCGCGGCAGCAGCATGTCGCCCGAGATCAGCACGCCGATCTCGGGCGAGTGGAGCGAGGCGTGCTCGGGCGCATGGCCGTAGCCCATGATCACGCGCCAGCGCCGGCCGCCGATCGCGAGCTCGTCGCCCTCCACCATCCGGCGATAGGACACCGGGAAATCCGGCACCGCGCGTCGGTAGGCGTTGCCGCGCTTCGCGAGCGCCGCGAGCCGCTCGCCGCCGAGCCCGTGCCGCGCGAGATGCGCCGCGAGCGCCGCGCTCGAGTAGCCGGCTGCCTCGTCGCGCCACGCGTGCGCCATGAGAAAGTCGGCCTGCGACATGACGAGCGGCGCCCCGAACCGCGACGTGAGCCAGCCGGCATTCCCCGCGTGGTCGGGATGGAGATGCGTCGTGACCACCCGGCTCACCGCCCGGCCGGCGAAGAAGCCGTCGAAGAGCCGCTGCCACAGCTCGCGCGTCGTGTCCGCGGAAAACCCGCAGTCGACGATGGCGAGGCGGTCGCCGTCTTCCAGCAGCCAGAGGTTGATGTGATTGAGCGCGAACGGCAGCGGCATGCGCAGCCAGTGCACGCCCGGCGCGACCTCACGCGTCTCGCCCGGCGGCGGGGGCGCGGCATGCGGATAGTCGAGGACCTGCTCCGGATTCAATGTCGACTGAGCTAGAATGCGGCAGCGCATTATAGTCCACCGCTGCGCTGCGCCGCCGCGCGGGAGAGTCCATGGATCGCCCAGAGCAGCTCGCTTCCGCCGTCCCGATGATCGACTTCCCGCAGCTCGCCTTCGACCACGGCGAGACGATCGGAATGATACGACGCACCGCGCGCGCGTTCGCCGAAGCCGAGATCGCGCCCCGCGCCGCAGAGATCGACCGGTCGAACACCTTCCCGATGGATCTCTGGCCGAAGATGGGCGCGCTCGGGCTGCTCGGGATCACCGTCGAGGAGGCGTACGGCGGCTCCGCGCTCGGCTATCTCGCGCACATCGTGGCGATGGAGGAGATCAGCCGCGCCTCGGCGTCGGTCGGGCTCTCGTACGGCGCGCATTCCAACCTCTGCGTGAACCAGATCCGGCGCAACGGGACCGAGGCCCAGCGGCGGAAATACCTGCCCAAGCTGATCTCGGGCGAGCACGTCGGCGCGCTCGCGATGAGCGAGCCGGGCGCGGGCTCCGACGTGGTCGGCATGCGCCTGCGCGCCGATTACCGCGACGGGACGTATGTCCTCAACGGCAACAAGATGTGGATCACCAACGGCCCTGACGCCGATACGCTGGTCGTGTACGGCAAGACCGACGGGTCCGCCGGGCCGCGCGGGATCACGGCGTTCATCATCGAACGCGGCATGAAGGGCTTCCATACCGCGCAGAAGCTCGACAAGCTCGGCATGCGCGGCTCGAACACCTGCGAGCTCGTCTTCCAGGACTGCGAGGTGCCGGAGGATAACCTCCTCGGCGGCTTCAACCAGGGCGTGAACGTTCTGATGAGCGGGCTCGACTACGAGCGCGCCGTGCTCGCGGGCGGACCGCTCGGACTCATGGCGGCGTGCCTCGATGTCGTCATCCCCTATCTCCACGAGCGGAAGCAGTTCGGCCAGCCGATCGGCGAGTTCCAGCTCATGCAGGGCAAGCTCGCCGACATGTACACCACCTTCGGCGCGTGCCGCGCGTACGTCTACGCCGTCGGCCAGGCGCTCGATCGCGGCGAAACCACGCGCAAGGACGCGGCCGGTGCGATCCTATACGCTGGGGAGAAGGCGACCTGGATGGCGGGCGAGGCGATCCAGTGCCTCGGCGGCAACGGCTACATCAACGAATACGCCACCGGCCGGCTGTGGCGCGACGCGAAGCTCTACGAGATCGGCGCCGGGACGAGCGAGATCCGCCGCTGGCTGATCGGGCGGGAGCTGTTCGGCGAAACGGCCTAGACCTTCGATGCTCGGACCCGATACCCTGCTCCTGTTCGCGATCGCATCGCTTATCCTCGCGCTGACGCCGGGACCGGTGTGGCTGTACCTGATCTCGCGCACGCTCGCGCAGGGCCGGCGGGCAGGTTATTTCTCGATGTTCGGCGTGACCGCGGGCCTCGCGGTGCACGCCGCCCTCGGCGCGTTCGGGCTGTCGGTGATCCTGCTCGCGATCCCGTTCGCCTTCGACGTCATCCGCCTCGCGGGCGCGGCCTATCTCCTGTGGCTCGCATGGACGACGATCCGCGGCGACGGCCTGACCTTCGAGTCGCGGCCGCTGCCGCCGGCTTCCGGTGCCGCGCTGCTGCGCCAGGGATTCGTGGCGGCATTTCTCAACCCGAAGGTCGCCGTGTTCTACCTCTCGCTCTTCCCGCAGTTCGTCGATCCGGGCGCCGGATCGGTGCTGGCACAGAGTCTCGTGCTCGGCGCCATCCAGCTCGCGACCGCGGCCGCCGTCGACGTTTCGGTCGTGACCGCGGCGGGCGTCGTTGCGCAGTGGTTCGCCGGCCGGCCGTTCTGGCTCAAGGCGCAGCGCTGGGTCCTCGGCGGCGCCTTCGGGGCGCTCGCCGCCTGGCTCGCGCTCGACCGGAAGACCACCTGAAACGCTCGCGAACGAAACTGATGCGAAGCATCGCTTTCCCTGACTTCGGGCAGCATGAGCGAAGCGGCGGGATGGGGTGGAGAGGCCCCGATCCCTGCTCGGGCCCGCTCGCATCGTCTTGAATGGAAGGAGCACTCGCATGCTGAACGACCCGATCGTCATCGTGTCCGCCGTCCGCACGCCGATGGGCGGTTTCCAGGGCGCGCTGAAGGGCTTCGCCGCGCCGGAGCTCGGCGCCGCCGCGATCCGCGCCGCGGCCGAACGCGGACAGGTGAAGCCGGAGCAGATCGAGGAGGTGATCATGGGCTGCGTGCTCCCGGCCGGCCAAGGTCAGGCGCCCGCGCGCCAGGCTTCGCTCGGTGCCGGGCTGCCGCTCGCCACCGGCTGCACCACCATCAACAAGATGTGCGGCTCGGGAATGAAGGCGGCGATGCTCGCGCACGACCTCCTCGCAGCCGGCACGAACGAGATCATGGTTGCCGGCGGCATGGAGTCGATGACCAACGCGCCGTACCTCCTGCCGAAGGCGCGGGCGGGCCTGCGCATGGGTCACCATCAGGTCGTCGACCACATGTTCTTCGACGGCCTGGAGGACGCGTACGACAAGGGGCGTCTCATGGGCACCTTCGCCGAGGACTGCGCCGGCGAGTACGCGTTCACCCGCGAGGCGCAGGACGACTTCGCCATCGCCTCGCTCAAGCGTGCGCAAGCTGCGAACAGGGAAGGCTGGTTCGCCTGGGAGATCACCCCGCTCGCCGTCAAGGCGGGCAAGGACGAGAAGTTCATCGAGAACGACGAGCAGCCGTTCAAGGCGAACCTCGAGAAGATTCCGACGCTCAAGCCCGCCTTCCGGAAGGACGGGACGGTCACCGCGGCGAACTCTTCCTCGATCTCCGACGGCGCGGCGGCGATGGTGTTGATGCGGCGTTCGACCGCGGAGAAGCTCGGCCTGAAGCCGCTGGCCGTGATCCTCGCGCATTCGACCCACGCGCAGGCGCCGGCGCTTTTCACCACCGCACCGGTAGGCGCGATCCGCAAGATCTACGAGCAGACCGGCTGGAAGGCAAAGGACGTCGACCTCTACGAGATCAACGAGGCGTTCGCGGTGGTCGCGATGGCGGCGATGAAGGAGCACGGACTCCCGCACGACAAGGTGAACGTGCACGGCGGCGCGTGCGCGCTCGGTCACCCGATCGGCGCGTCGGGCGCCCGGATCATGGTCACGCTGATCGGCGCGCTGCGGAAGTACGGCGGGAAGCGCGGGATCGCGAGCCTCTGCATCGGCGGCGGCGAGGCGACCGCGGTCGCGCTCGAACTCGTCTAGGCGGCCGGTGCCCGATCCCTACACTCCGCCCGGCTCGCCGGTCGGCGACCCGCCGGACTCGCGCAAGCGCTCGTCGCTCCTCGCCGTCGTGCTCGGCTTCCTCGTCGACGTCGGCGCGACGATGATCTTCGGGATCGTGCTCGGCATCGTGGCTGGCGTCGGGTTTGCCGCCGGCGGCGCAACCGCCCCGGGGATCGACGCGATGGTCGAGCGCGCGCCCGCGTTTCAGCTGCTGGGACTCGCGGGCGGGCTCGCGTGCACCGCGCTCGGGGGCTACGTGGCCGCGCGGGTCGCGAACCATTCCGAGTACGCGAACGCCTTCGCCGTCGGCCTCGCCTCGCTCGTCTTCGGCGAGGTGATGCTGCTCGTCCAGCCGCAGGACTACCCGCTCTGGATCCGCCTCCTCGGCGACGCGCTGGTCATCCCGGCCGCGATCGTCGGCGGTCATCTCCGCAACCTGCAGAAGCGGGGCGCAGCCTGAGCCCATGCTCCTGACGCCGGATGGGCGTCAACGGCCGTATTCCTGTCCTCCGGACCTGGCCAGCCAAGCCCTCCCAGAAACGAAGATCGCGCTTCGGCGCGGGAGCGTGAGCACCCCTTGAACGGCGGCTGATCGCCTTTTCCGGCACGACTCCGCAACGCATCGTCCGATATCGAGACACGTATCGCAGGACAGCGGTCATTCGATGCTCTTCAACTCCTACGAGTTCCTGCTCCTCTTCCTGCCGGTCACGTTCTTCGGCTTCTTCGTGCTCGCGCGCTGGCACCGCCGGATCGCCGCGGCGTGGCTCATGGTGGCCTCGTTCTTCTTCTACGGTTGGTGGAGCCCGCGGTTCGTCCTTCTGCTTGCGCTCTCCGTCATCTTCAACTTCGGCGTCGGCGCGCTCATCCAACGCGCCCTGGCAAGGGGGCAACCGCGGACCGCGAAGGTCACTTTTGCGCTAGGCGTCGTCGTGAACCTGCTGCTACTCGTGTACTACAAGTACGCGAACTTCCTGGTGGCGAACGTCAACGCTTTGTTCGGCACCCACTGGATCATCGGCGAGATTGTGCTGCCGCTCGGCATCTCCTTCTTCACGTTCACGCAGATCGCGTTCCTGGCCGACGCCGCGCAGGGGAAGGTGAAGGAGTACAGCCTCGTCCACTACGCGCTCTTCGTGAGCTACTTCCCGCACCTGATCGCGGGGCCGATCCTGCACCACGCCGAGATGATGCCCCAGTTTGCCCGACGCGAGACCTATCTGACGAGCTGGGAAAACCTCGCGGTCGGCGGCACGATTTTCTTCATCGGGCTCTTCAAGAAGACCGTGCTCGCTGACAGGGTCGCCCCGCACGCGAGCAGCGTCTTCGACGCGGCCGCCGCCGGCACTCCCATCGCCCTGTTCGATGCCTGGACGGGCGCGCTCGCATATACGGTCCAGCTCTATTTCGACTTCTCCGGCTATTCCGACATGGCCATCGGGCTCGCGCGGATCTTCGGCGTGACCTTTCCCCTCAACTTCGCCTCGCCCTACAAGGCGGCGAACATCATCGAGTTCTGGCACCGCTGGCACATGACCCTGTCCCGGTTCCTGCGCGATTACGTCTACATTCCGCTGGGCGGAAACCGCAAGGGCGTGCCGCGCCGCTATCTGAACCTGCTGCTGACGATGCTTCTTGGCGGCCTGTGGCACGGAGCGAGCTGGACCTTCGTGCTATGGGGGGGGCTTCACGGTGCATATCTCATGATCAACCACGGGTGGCACGCGGTCCGCCGTCGCTTCGGATGGACCGGCCGGAGCCGGACCGGCCGGATCGCAGCCGCGGCGCTGACATTCCTCGCCGTCGTCGTCGCATGGGTGTTCTTCCGCGCGACGTCGCTCGACGGCGCGCTCGCGATGCTCAGCGGCATGTCCGGCTTGAACGGCGTCGAGCTGCCGTCCAACTGGCTCAGCAGATGGGGGCAGGTCGGGGACTGGCTATCCCGACACGGCGTGCGCTTCGTGGACACGACGACCTTTGCGGGTCGGTCGGTGCTCAACTGGATTGCCGTCGGGCTTGCGGTCGCCTGGCTGCTGCCCAACACGCAGGAGCTCATGGGGCGCTTCGCTCCTGCGCTCGACTACCGGGACGACCGGGCGATCCGCCCGAGCCGGCTCTACTGGAAGCCGACACCGGCATGGACCGCGTTCGCGGTCGCGGTGGCCGTGCTGGCCCTGCTCTACATGTCCACCGGGTTCAGCGAGTTCATCTATTTTCAGTTTTAGGATGAAACCGACGCCGAAGGCGGCGCTTTCGTGGCTTCGGGGAGCACGAGGGGGCGACGCGAAGCGGCTTTGCCCCCTAATATCGTGAGAACTGACATGCCCGACGCCGTCTACCGTCGCTATGTGCTCCGGCTGCTCGGTGCCACGCTCGGGTTGATGCTGCTGATGGCCGCTTTCAATCGGGTGGTCGATCCGTTCTGGTACTTCCGCGATGTGGAGGTGACAGGCTTCAACGCGGTGAAGACCAGCTTCCGCCGCTTCGAGCGCAACGTGAAGCCGGCGATCCTGCTGCGCGAGCAGCCCGAAGCGGTGATCCTCGGCAGCTCATTCGCCGAGATCGGCCTCGATCCGCTGCATCCGCGGCTGACGGATGGCGGGCGCGCGAGCAGCTTCAACTTTGCGCTCGCGGGCGCGCCGTGGCGGCTGAATTTCTGCGCGCTCGAGTTCGTGCTGTCGACCACCAAGGTGCAGCGGATCGTGCTCGGCATCCACGCCGGCGAACTTCCCGACTTCGACTGCACCGAGGAACTCGCCACGATGAAGGAGCTGCCATGGGCGGCGATGCTTCTGTCGGCGACAGCGCTCGGGGCGTCGATCCAGACCGTGAAGGCACAGAAGAAGGCGCAGCGAGCCACTCACACGCGGCATGGCTTGTACTTCCACAACCGATTCGAGCCCGGTGCGGAGAGGCGCTTCCGCGAGCATTTTCTTGCCTTGCAACTGCCTGGTAACCCGGCGTGCCGGAACGGCAACCTCGAGCAGTCCCTCGCGACGCCGGCGTGGTCTGTTCCACCAGGCCAGCCGATGGATCTGGGCGGCCTGGACCGCATCGTGAAGGCTATCTCCGGTCGCGACGTCGCGCTCAAGCTTGTGGTCTATCCGCAGCACGCCCTGCGCGTCGAGATCGACTATCTCTGCGAACGAGCCGAGGCGCGATGGCAGGCGTTATGGCAAATCGCGCAGCATCTCGAGATCCACCCTCCGGCGCCGCCGGCTTCGATCGAGGTCTGGGATTTCCAGGGCTACAGCCGGTATACCACCGAGCCGGTGGCGAGTGGCCGCATGGTTTATTGGCAGGACCCGGAGCACTTCAACTACGAGTTCGGGAACGTGATGCTCGATTGGATGTTCGGTGCGCTCCCGATCACCGAGAGCGGGTTTGACGGTCTCGGCTACCGCGCGACCACGGAAACGCTGGCGGCGCGGCGGGCTTGGTTCGAGGAGCAGCGCGCAGCGTATCTGCGCGCCCATCCAGACGCCGTCAAGGCGTTCGGTGCGCTTCTGCCCCCGGGGCTCCGCTGAGGACTCCCGGTGAGCTACAGCTGGCTTATGCACGGGCGCTCCTCGCCGACGATCGACTTCCGCCTGCGCCGTGGGGCGCTCAACGTCGAAGCGTGATCGGCCCCGCCGGCGGCGGCGCCGGACGCGGCGGCGGATGTGGTCGGGCAGCGCGCGGGGAGCGTCGTAGTGGTCACTCGGCAGCCTACCGCGCGGGATCGAGTAGCGGGGCAGCCGGCCGCCGGGTATAGTCCGCGCCATGCCGCGCCCGTGATGCTCGCCGACACTCCCCGCGTCCGACCCTGGACGTTCTGGCGGGGCCGCGCGCGCCGATAGCTCAACATCCGCCCGGCCCGGCCTCGGTGCCGGGGGCTCCAAGCCAGCGGAGGCGTACTTTGGGGGTACAGACCCCGATTTCATTCCGTTCATAGGCTGGAATATCATTGTTTTTCGGCACCATAGGTTAGCCCATGCTGCTCACGCCGGAACAGGAGCAGATCCGCGACACGGTGCGCGCTTTCGCCCGCGAGCAGCTCGCGCCGCGCGCCGCCGAATGGGATCGCGCGGCGACGTTCCCGCGCGAGGCGCTGAAGGCGATGAGCACGCTCGGGCTCTTCGGCGTCTGCGTGCCGGAGCGATGGGGCGGCGCCGGGCTCGACCACGTCTCGCTCGCGATCGCTCTCGAGGAGATCGCCGCGGGCGACGGGTCGTGCTCGACCATCATGGCCGTGCAGAATTCGGTCGTCTGCGGCCCGATCTTCAACTTCGGCCGCGACGCGCAGAAGAACTGGTGGCTCGCGCAGCTCGCGCGCGGTGAGCTGCTCGGCTGTTTCTGCCTGACCGAGACTCACGCCGGATCCGACGCGGCCGCGATCCGCACGCGGGCGGACCTGGTCGGCGACGAATGGGTCCTGAGCGGCGTCAAGCAGTTCATCACGACCGGCAAGAACGCGGACGTCGCGCTGGTGTTCGCGGTCACCGACCGGAGGGCCGGCAAGAAAGGGATCAGCGCGTTCATCGTCCCGACCGACACCAAGGGCTATGTCGTCAACCGCCTCGAGCACAAGCTCGGCCAGCGCGCTTCCGACACCGCGCAGATCGCGTTCGAAGCCTGCCGCATCCCGCGCGAGAACCTGCTCGGCGCCGAGGGCGAGGGCTACCGCATCGCGCTCTCGAACCTCGAGGGCGGGCGGATCGGGGTCGGGGCGCAGGCGGTGGGGATGGCGCGCGCCGCGTACGAAGCGGCGCTCGCCTATGCCAAGCAGCGCGAGGCGTTCGGAAAACCGATCATCGAGCACCAGGCAGTGAGCTTCCGCCTCGCCGACATGGCGACGAAGATCGCGGTCGCGCGCCAGATGGTCCTGCACGCGGCAGCCCTGCGGGATGCGAAGCAGCCCTGCCTCAAGGAGGCGTCGATGGCCAAGCTCTTCGCGAGCGAGATGGCCGAGGCCGTCTGCACCGATGCGATCCAGATCCACGGCGGCTACGGGTACGTCGCCGACTTCCCGGTGGAGCGGATCTACCGCGACGTGCGCGTGTGCCAGATCTATGAAGGCGCGAGCGACATCCAGCGGCTGGTGATCGGGCGCGCGATCGCGAACGAATGATGTCGCGACGCGCCGACTCGGGGGATCAATAAGGGGGCCCGGGTGGGAAGGGAAGGGTCCCGCCCCTTGCCTCGGCCCCCTTGTTCCTCTCCGCGAGCGACATCCAGCGGCTGATGATCGGGCGGGCGATCGCGAACGAATGATGGCGGGCTCCAAGGAGGAGAACATGGCCGCACCAATCGACTTCTATTTCGACTTCTCGTCGCCCTACGGCTACATCGCGAGCCACAAGATCGACGCGCTCGCCGCGAAGCACGGCCGCGAGGCGATCTGGCGCCCGTTCCTGCTGGGCGTCGCGTTCAAGGCGACCGGCCAGCAGCCGCTGCCCTCGATCCCGATCAAGGGCGACTACGCGAAGCACGACTTCCTCCGCAGCGCGCGGTTCCACGGGGTGCCCTACCGGCATCCCAGTACCTTCCCGATCGCCTCGGTCGCGCCGACACGCGCGTTCTACTGGCTGAATGCGAAGGACCCGAAGCGCGCGAGGGATCTCGCCCGCGCGCTCTACGCCGCGTACTTCCTCGAGGGCGTCGACATCTCAAACGCCGACAACGCGATCGCCGTGGCGGCGACGACCGGCCTCGCCGCCGAGGAGGTGCGCGCCGGGATCAACGACCAGGCGGTGAAGGACCTCACGAAGGCCGCGGTCGACAAGGCGCTCGCGGTCGGGGCCTTCGGGTCCCCCTACGTCGTGATCGACGGCGAGCCGTTCTGGGGCGTCGACCGGTTCGACCAGATCGAGAAGTGGCTCGCGACGGGGGGATTCTGAACTCCGTCTGCGTCTTCTGCGGCGCCAACGCCGGCAATCGCCCGTTCCTCGCCGATACCGCGCGCGCGATGGGTGAAGCGCTCGCGCAGCGCGGCATCGACCTCGTCTTCGGTGGCGGGCGCGTCGGCCTGATGGGCGCAGTGTCGGCGGCGGCGCGGCGGGCAAGCGGGCGCGTGATCGGCGTGATCCCGGCAGCGCTGCAGAGAAAGGAGCTCGCCTACGATGGCGCCGAGCTCACCGAGCTGATCGTCGTGCGCTCGATGCACGAGCGCAAGGCGCGCATGGCCGAGCTCGCCGACGGGTTCATCGCGCTCCCCGGCGGCTACGGCACGTTCGAGGAGATCTGCGAGATGATCACCTGGGCGCAGCTCGGCATCCACCGCAAACCGTGCGGCGTGGTGAACGTGGACGGCTACTTCGACGGCCTGCTCGCGCAGTTCGACCGCGCGGTGGCCGAGGGCCTGCTCAAGGCCCCGCATCGCGGGTTGGTCGTCGCCGCGCCGGATCCGGAATCGCTGCTCGACGTGATGGCGGCCTGGCAGCCGCCGCCGCTCGAGTTCAGGCTCGACTGGCAGAGCACGTAGCGCGCCGGCGCGCGCGGCCTTGACAGCCGTCGCTTCTGGCGTATCCTGATTGCTGAAACAGCTTCGTCGAGCTCATCTCATAAGATGAAACGCCGGATCGCCGCCGCGGACGGTTCGCGTGCCGCGACGCATCTCTCGCTCGAGCGCGGCCTGCGTCTCGTGGAAACGGTGGCATTCAACGGCGGCACCATCAGCCTCGCCGAGGCCGCGCGGCGTACGGGGCTTCACCGCAGCACCGCGCACCACCTCCTGCAGACGCTCGTGAGCCTCGACTACCTGCGCCAGGATCCGAGCTCACGCGGCTACGAGCTCGCGGCGCGGCCGTTCCTCCTTACCGGTCGCACCTGGTCGCCCGAGCAGCTCGGCCGCGCCGGCGAGCCGTACCTCGCGGAGCTCGCGCGCCGCAGCGGCGAGGGTGCGAGCCTCGCAACCTATCGCGACGGAGTGGTGACCGTCGTCGCGAAGCGCGAGCACGACGGTCCAGTGCGCGTGGTGCAGGACATCGGCGCACAGCGTCCGATCCACTGCACGGCGGTTGCGAAGGCGATCCTGCCGTGGCTGCCGGAATCCGAGGTGGCGGGCCTGCTCTCGCGTACCCGCTTCGAGCGCCATACGCCGAAGACGATCACGGCGCGCGCCGAGTTCGAGGCCGAGCTCCGCCGGATCCGCACCGCCGGCTACGCGATCGACGACGAGGAGCACGCGGAGGGGATCCGCTGCATCGCGGTACCGGTGTTCGGCCACGCGGGCCAGGTGGTCGGGTCGATGTGCGCGGTCGGGCCGAAGAGCCACATGACGCATCAGAAGCTGCGCGATCTGCGCACCCCGATGTTCGAGCTTTCGCGCGCGCTGTCCGAGCAGCTCGGCTGGAGCGCGTCCGAGCGGGACGATCGTCGCGCCGGGTCCGGCGTACCGTCGACCCGCGGGGGCCGACGTCCGGAAGTCCGCCTGAAGCGGCTTCACCGCGAGGAGGAGTCATGAAGCGGCGTTTCGCGATTGCCGCGGCGCTCGCCGCCGCGCTTGGCCTGGCCGGCCCCGCGCCGGCCCAGGAGAAGGTCCGGCTCAACGTGGCGGTCTGGCGCGAGTACGGTTATCTCAAATAGGACAGCAGGGAGGGGAGCTACAGCGGCCGGCGACGGCCGCTCTTTTTTTCCCGCGACGCCGGGGCAATCGTGGACTGGAGGAAAGACAGAGAGCGCCCGGAAGGCGCTCTCGTGCTGCAGGGGGGCTAGCCGCTCTTGGCAGCCGAATCGCTCGCCTGCTTTGCTGCGTCGGCAGCCGCCTCGGCCGCATCCTTCGTCGCGTCCCAGGCTCCACCGGTTATCTCGGCCGTCTTGTCCGCGGCATCCGATGCAGCCGCTGCGGCGCTGTCGCCAAGCTTGCTCGCGTTCTCGCCGGCCGACTTGGCCGCGTCCTTTGTCGCTTCCCAGGTCTTGTTGCCGACCTCCGCCGCCGCGTCAGCAGCCTTCTTCGCCGCCTCGCTTGCCGCATCGGCAGCGCTCGATGCCATACCCTTCGCTTTGTCCCAAAGATCACTCATCGGTGGTACCTCTCGAGTTGAAGCGTTCGAGAAGAGGCACGCCTGAAGGCGCGAACCGCCCGTCCGGCGCGCTCAGCCTTGTCCGGGGCCAGTCGTCATGGCCGCCGGGAGCGTCGATGGTACTCCGGTCGGGCTGCGGCTGGATCCTGGCCGAAGTTCGGCTAGACTCGCGCCCTCGGCATCGTCGTCCCCGGCACATGCTCCTGCCCGCGCAGCGTTCCGCGGTCGGCTTTCATCGACACGCTGTTCTGTCATAGAGCGGCAGCGAAGTGACCTCCGCGTTCGCGCGCCGCTTCGTCTTCCCCACGCTGCTGCTCGTCGGGTCGCTCGCGTTCTGCGTGATCGCGCTCGAGGCCGTGTTGCGCGTCGCGGGCTACCCGCACCAGCCGGCGCGTCTGCTCTGCTACGACCCGATCATCGGCAACGTGTACTGCGCCGGCGTCGAGGCCCATCCGGACAACATGTACGACAGCGAGCTGATCGTCCGCGTCAACAGCGAGGCCATGATCGACCGCGAGTACCCGCGCGCGAAGGCACCGGGAACCGTGCGCGTCGCGCTGCTCGGCGACTCGGTTACCGCCTCGATCTACGTGCCGCCCGCGGAGAAGTTCGAGGCGCTGTGGGAGGACGCGCTCGCCGCGCCGCTCGGACGCCCGGTAGAGGTCCTCAATTTCGCCATCGAAGGCGCCTGCACGTGGGACCAGCTGCAGCTCTTCCACCAGCGCGGCCGGCATTTCCGGCCCGACTACGTGGTGCTCGGGTTTTTCTGGGGCAATGACGTGTGGAACAACGAGTCGCTCCTCGGCAAGGGCCGGCCCGATCCGCTCGCCGACGAATACCCCGACCCGACACTCGTCTCCGACCTGCGAGTCGCGCACCGCCGGCTCTCGCGCTGGCTGTGGAACCACACCTATTCCTACCAGTTCGTGCGCTCGCTGCAGACCCGCGCCGACACCATCGCCGACTACGCGGGCGCCGTCGACCGGGCGAAGCAGGCTGACGCCGCGCCAATCCCGCAGGCCGAGCCCGTGTACGACCCGGCGTTCGCATGGAGCTCGAGCGGCTGGGACCTCACGCGCCGGCTCATCCTGAAGCTCAAGGCGGAGAGCGAGGCGGCGGGCGCGAGGCTGATCGTGTTCCACATCCCGATGCTCGACCAGCTCGGCCTGCCCAGGCCGCTGCCCTACCGCGAGCTACGCGCGTTTCTCGCGGCAAACGGGATCCCGAATGTGGACGCGTTCGACGCCTTGGCAGCGTTGCCGGGCCCCGACCGGGCGAAGCTCTACCTCAAGGACGGGGTGCATCTGTCGCTGAGCGGCCACGGGTTCTTCGCCACGGCTACGGTGCCTCAGCTGCTCGAGGTCCTGCGGGACCGCTGAACGCGCTCGCGTGACCGCCGCCGAGCTCCACCTCCGATCACAGTGAGATACCGTCGCTGTCGCTGTACCGGAGGAAGTGGGGCATGAGGAGCACGTTGTCTATTGCGGTTCTTCTGATGCTCACAACCGCACCCGCAGCACCGCAGGCGCCTGCGTCGCTCCGAGACGTTCTTGTCGCGCGCGCGAAATCGCTCGAGCTCGACACGCCGTACGAGCCGCCGCCCGGCGACGCGCTGGAGCACCATACCTCCGGTTTCGCCAAGATCATGTGCTCCGCGGTGTTCGTCACCGGCCTCGATCCCGACTTCGCGGCCGAGAACGTCGGATTCTTCACGAGCCCCTACGCGGAGCGCGCGAAAGTGGGAAGACCGGTGATCGATCGCGCGGCCAAGGCCGTGCACGTCACGATGCCGAACGGCGTGAGCCGCACCGCCCAGTACCTGGGCGACCAAGGATGCGTGACGCTCCCGGTGGGCAAGGACGCGGTGAATTTCATTCCGATCCGGGTCAAGAGCCGGCTGCCAGGCGGCTCCACACAGCCGTGGCCCATGGGCGATCTGCTGCCCACGGATCCGCTGCCGTTGGAGATCCATGCGGCCAAGGTGAAGCAGGCAGTGGACGCGGCCTTCGAGCCGGCCGCCGCGATGACGGCTGCCTTCGTGGTGACGTGGAGAGGACACCTCATCGGTGAGCGGTATGGCGAGGGCATCACGGCGCGCACGCCGCTCGAGAGCTGGTCGATGGGCAAGAGCCTCACGGCCGCGCTGATGGGCGTCCTCATCAAGCAGGGTGTCTACGACCTGTGGCAGCCGGCACCTATTCCTGAATGGCAGGGTGCCGGCGATCCGCGCGCGAAGATACGCATCGCCGATTTGCTGCGTATGTCGAGCGGGTTGCGGAGCAGAGCGCCCCAGGATCCAGACTACGACTGGTCGGGCCCGTATCCCGATCACGTGTACCTGTACACGGGCAGCGTCAACTCCTTCCACTACGCCGCCACCCGCCCGCTGCAGTGGCCACCCGGCACCGTGGGTCGCTATCGCAACACCGACCCGGTCCTGATCAATTATCTCGTGCGTCTCGGAGTCGAGAAGCGCGGCGAAGAGTATTTGTCTTTCCCGCAGCGCGCGCTCTTCGACAAGATCGGTATACGGACGATGGTGATGGAAACGGACCCGTATGGAAACTTTCTCACGCAGGGGTACGAGTTCGCGTCAGGGCGCGACTGGGCACGCCTCGGCAATCTCTATCTCCAGGATGGGGTATGGAACGGCGAGCGGGTCCTGCCCGAGGGATACGTCAAGTTCGTGAGCACGCTTGCGCCCGCGTGGGAGGCCGACAAGCGCCCCGTTTATGGCGCCTTCTTCTGGATCAACGGCGACGACAGTTTCCCGGTGCCCAGAGACGCGTACTACATGGCCGGTGCAGGTGGCCAGATCGCGCTCATCATCCCGTCGCACGACCTCGTCGTGGTGCGCCTGGGACACTACCGGGGCGGCGCGCTCGGATTCGAGAGTCTCAGGAAGGCGCTCGCCCTCATCATGGAAGCGGTGCCGAGGAGGAACTGAGGGGAATCAGTATGCGACGCTCACCTCTCACATCTACTGGAGGTGCCGTGGTCGCAGACGGCCGCACCCGGCCGCTCGTGTTCCGAACCGGAATCTCTCGTAGGTCTGCTGATCGCTGATGCCCCCTTGGGACCTCCTGGCGGAATACGAATGCGCCTTCGATCCCGGGTAATCCAAACGCTTCCGGAGAGGGCCTCGAATGAAGCCCTGGAGGAGCTTCGTGAGCTCGCTCACGACATGAAGGTCGCTCGTCGATCCCTTCGCCTCCTCCCGGTGTTGCAGATCGCTTACCTACCGCTAACCTGATCGGCCGTCGAATACCTCGAAGTTGAGTTCGTTGCCGCTGCTGGGACGTCCCACGCTATTCACTTTTCACCGTGCGCTGCCGCTGCTCACCGAGACTCGTGATGCCGAGCCGCATCACTTGCCCAGTCTTCAGATACACCGGGTGCGGCTTGATCCCCAAGCCCACCCCGGGAGGAGTGCCGGTGGAGATCACATCGCCCGGCTGCAGGCTCATGCATTGACTCAAGTACGCGACGAGGGTCGATACGCCGAAGATCATCGTGCGCGTGTTGCCGTTCTGGTAGCGATGGCCGTCCACTTCGAGCCAGAGATCGAGCGCCTGCGGATTGGGCACTTCGTCGCGCGTGACCAACCAGGGACCGATGGGTCCGAAGGTGTCGAAGCCCTTGCCCTTGTCCCATTGGCCGCCGCGTTCAATCTGGTACTCGCGTTCGGAGACGTCGTTGACCACGCAGTAGCCCGCGACATGGCTGAGTGCCTCGGCCTCGGTCACGTACTTGCAGTGCTTGCCGATCACCGCTCCGAGCTCGACCTCCCAGTCGGTCTTGGTCGAGCCGCGCGGGATCTCGATGTCGTCGTTCGGGCCGCAGACTGCACTGGTCCACTTGCCGAAGACGACGGGCTCGGCGGGCACCGGCAGGCCGGATTCGGCGGCGTGATCGGCGTAATTCAATCCGATGCACACGAACTTGCCGACGCGTCCGACGCAGGGACCGATGCGCGGGTTGCCTTCGACCAGCGGGAGCGAAGTGACATCGAGCGCGCGCAGCTTGGCGAGCCCGGCATCGGCGAGCACGTCGCCGGCGATGTCGTCGACGATGCCGGTCAGATCACGGATGCGACCTTCGTTGTCGAGCAAGCCGGGCTTTTCCTGGCCCTTCGGGCCATGGCGCAGGAGCTTCATGGTTGGGTCCTCGTCGCGGTTGAGTGAGTGCGGTCGATGGCGAGCAGCTTCAGTTCGACCAGCCGCCGTCGATGATGTGAATCTGACCGGTAGTGAATGCGGATTCGTCGGAGCCCAGATACAGCACGAGCGCGGCGATCTCCTCGGCTTTGGCGACCCGCCCCATGGGTTGGCGCGCGACGAAAGCCTGCTGGACCTGCTCGACGGGTACGCCCTGGGCTTTGGCCTGTTCGGCGATGCGCGCGGCGAGCGAGGGCGATCCGACCGTGCCCGGGCAGATCGCATTGCACCGGATGCCCTTGGTCACGAAGTCGGCGGCCACCGACTTGGTCATGCCGATCACTGCCGCCTTGCTCGCCCCGTAGACGAAGCGACTGGGCACGCCCTTCACGCTCGAGGCTGCCGAGGACATGTTGATGATCGAACCGCTGCCTTTTTCGATCATCGCCGGCAGCCAGGCCTTCATCATCCGGAACATCGCGCGCGCGTTGAGCGCGAAGGAAAACTCCCAGTCCTGCTCCTCGCATTCCAGAATCGTGCCGGCGTGGACGAAGCCGGCGCAGTTGAACAGCACGTCGACCGCGCCGAACTCGGCGGCGAGCGCCCGAATGGCGCCGCCGTCGAGCACGTCGAGGCGGCGAGGTTCGATGCCTGCGCCGCCCAGCGTTGCGAGCGCTTCGGCATTCAGATCGGTCGCGATCACGCGCGCGCCTTCGCGAGCGAACATTTCGGCGCTCGCGCGCCCGATACCTTGCGCGGCGGCGGTGATGAGGGCGGTCTTGCCCTCGAGTCTGCCGGACATGTGCGTTACTCCTGTGTTGAGGCTTGGGTGATTTAACAAATGTGAGACGCTTGCAGGCTCATCAAGTTACGACAGAGAGTTGCCAAGGTACAAACTCGTTCTGCCCGTACCCGTGCAATTCGCTCTTTGATCTGTTTCCGGAAGCGCACGCGAGCATCATCGCAAAGATCCGTTCGGGACCTAACCGAGCAAACAGGACTCGAGAAGCGGGGTCTTCAGACCCGGCGTGACTTCACGCGCCCGCGCGACCATGGGCGCGATCCGTCGCTCGAGCTTTTGCTCGTGATTGCTCGCGATATCACCGAGCTTGTGCTTCAAGAACGGGTTGCGAAATCGATCCTCGACTTGGCGGGCGTATTCGCGCGCCTCGTTCTCAAGGCCGATAGCAGCGAAGATCGGAAGGACTTCTTCTGCTTGGACCCGGCGCCAGAGGCCGTAGAGATCACCGTCATTCATGGCGTCCAAGACGGTCGCAATATCCGGGCGGCCCGCCTTCATCCATTGAGAGACCAGGAACGTGTGCCCGAGGTTGAGTATGCCCAGCTTCAGCAGCTCGAACTTGTCCAGATCCTCGACGACTTGAATGCAGGGATGCTCGCAGGGAAGCTCCAGCCCGGGTTGGTGCTGAATGGCCCACAATGCGTAAGGCTCTGCGACGGCGCCGATGGGTTCAAGCGGCTCGGAAACAATGCGATCGACGAGCGAGTTGGCCCAGACACAGGACTCGCGCACCCACTGGACAAATGGCGCGGGCAACTTCCAGTCGGCGGCCAAGCCGGCGACGAGATCGCGCAAAGCGCTGCCGTTGTTTGGCAGCAATTCACACGGCAGGAACGTGATCGCCCGGCGGTTGACGCTGTAGCGCTCCCAGAGGAGCGAAACGAGCTTCGCTGGAAAGGAGCGCGGTGGCGCGCCCTCCAGGCGATCCATCGCATCCGTCAAATACCCTTTGTCACCGGTGTTCGATATGACAAAGCGGGCGCGGGCGACGAAAAACGTAACGATTTCAGGCCAATCGCGGTCGGCCTGGAGCGCGCGCTCGATGCTCGCGATTTCCTCACGGCGATCGACCACCGTACCGTTCTCGAGGCCGCGCACCAACACGGGATACGACTTCAGGCGGTTGAATGCCTCCACTCGCGCAGCGCTGTCGGGCGAGGAGGTGGTCTGCACCACTGTAACGGTTCCCACCGCCTTGCCCTGCCGAAGCGCCTGACCGATGAAGAAGTCAGCGTGTGCCTGCAAGAACCGGCTGGTTCCGAACTGCAGGATGTTTGAACGCGACTCGGACACGCATCTCTCCGACTCAGACTTCGACCAGCGCTTTGATGACGCCGGTTTCAGGTTTCATCCAACTCACGATGCTGTTCGCTGCATCGTTCAAAGGCGCTTTGTGTGTATTGAGCAAGTCGGTGGGAATGTTGCCGTTGCGGACATTCTCTAGCACGTGCTGAAAGTCCTCCGCCGTGGCGTTGCGGCTGCCAAGCAACGACATTTCGCGTTTATGAAATTCAGGGTCGGAGAAGTTGATCTGATCCTTCACGACGCTGATCAGCACGTAGGTGCCGCCATGAGCCACGTAATCGAAGCCCTTCATCATTGCGCCCGCATGCCCAGTCGCATCAAACACCGTGTCGTAGAAATCCCCGTTGGTCAGCTCCCGCATTTGCCCGATCATTCCCTCTCCGGGCATCACCGTTGATTGGATGCCCAGCTTCTCTCTGCAGAACCGAAGCCGCTCGGCGCGCGTGTCAAGCGCCGTGACGTTGACTCCTTCCAGCTTGGCGAACAACATGGCGCCGATACCTACCGGGCCCGTGCCGACGACCAAAGCTTTGGTACCCCGCTGGAGGCGGGCACGCCGCACGGCATGCGCACCGATTGCCAGGAACTCCAGCATCGCGGCTTGATCGATTGAGACTCCATCGGCTGCAAGGACGTTCCGCTCGGGCACGGCGAGGAACTCGCACATTCCCCCGTCCCGATGAACGCCGAGCACTTGGATGGCCATGCAGCAGTTCGGTTTGCCGCCGCGACAGGCGACACACTGGCCGCACGCAACATAAGGATTGATCGCGACCTGTTGGCCCACCTTGAACTTTGAGCCCGATGATGCTTCAGCGATCTCACCGGAGAGCTCGTGACCCATCACCCGCGGGTATTCGAGGTAGGGGTGCTTGCCCTCACAGATATGAAAATCTGTGCCGCAAACGCCGACGCGACGGATGCGAACCAGGACCTCGCCAGGATCTATCTTGGGCGTCGGCCGCTCGCCCAGAGTGAGCCGACCCGGCTCTTCGCAGATAAGCACCTTCATGGACTTTCCCCTTTCAGGAGGTCGTGGAGAGTAAGGATACGCTCGCAGACAGTTCGCGCGCTATTTGCTCGCACGCGCTTTCGCGAGTTCGCCGTGCAACTCCTTGATGAACTGTTCGCCCGCCTGTTTCTCGTACTTCTCAGTCACCGGCTTCAGTTTGTCCCGCATGCGCCCCCTCTCTTGCGCGGTAATTTCCGTAATGACGACGCCTTTGCTCTTGAGGCTTTCGAGCGACTTCGCGTCCATTTCCCTCGAAACCACGCGCTCGTACGCGATCGCCTCATTGGCTGCCGCCTGGAGGATCTTGCGCTCGTCGGCGGAAAGCTGATCCCAGATCTTCTTGCTGAAAATCAGGGCCGCGGGGTTGTAGACGTGTCGAAGGGTCGAGGCGTATTTCTGGACTTCGAAGAATTTTGCAAATTCAATCGTTGCAAAAGGATTCTCCTGCCCGTCCACCGTCTTGGTCTCCAAGGCGGTGTATCAACTCGGGGAACGGCATCGGCACGGCGTTCGCGCCGAGCGCGTTGAACATCTCGAGAAAAATAGGAATCTGAATCACGCGGATCCCGCCGCGCCGGAATCCGCCGCCACGGTTGACGGCGCTCCCGCGGCCATGGTAAAAAACAAACAGTCGTTTGTTTTATATGGCCACCCGCCCCGCCCGCGCGCCGCGCGCCGACAACCGCCTGCCGCTGATCCTCGATGAGGCCGCGCGGCTCTTCCGCGCGCGAGGATTTCACGGCACCTCGGTGCGCGACATCGCCGCGGCGGTGAACATGCTGCCGGGTTCGCTCTACTACCACTTCGCGACCAAGGAAGCGCTGCTCGCCGCGGTGTACGCCGAGGGCGTGCGGCGGATCTCCGAGGCGGTGGGCACGGCGATCGCCGGGAAGCGCGGTCCGTGGGAACGGCTCGAGGCGGCGGCGATCGCGCATCTCGAGGCGCTGCTGCAGGAGAGCGACTACGCGCAGGTCGTGATCCGCGTGCGGCCGTCGGACGCGCCCTCGGTCGAGGGCGAGCTGGTCGAGCTGCGCGACGACTACGAGCGGCTGTTCGTCGAGCTCGTGCAGGCCCTGCCGCTCGCGCGCGGGACCGACCGGCGGAGTCTCAGGCTGATGCTGCTCGGCGCGCTCAACTGGTCGCAGACCTGGTACCACCCCGGCGGCGACAGTCCGCGCGCCATCGCGCGGCGCTTCGTCGGACTCCTGCGCGACCAACTCCAGCCCTCATGAGCACCGACATCCGCCCCAAAGTCCTCGTGACCAAGATCGGCTTCGACGGCCACGACCGCGGCAGCCGGGTCGTCGCGGCATATCTGCGCGACGCCGGAATGGAAGTCCTCTACACCCCGCCGTGGCAGGAGCTCCCTTCGGTCGTCAAGCTGGCGATGGAAGAGGACGTGGACGTGATCGGCATCTCGTCGCTTGCGACCGATCATCTGATCGTGCCGAAGCTGATGGCTGCGCTGCGCGCCGCGGGCCTGAGCGAGGTCGCGGTCGTCGTGGGCGGGATCGTGCCCGACGAGGACGAGCACGCGCTGCTCGCGAGCGGGGTGGCCAGGGTGTTCCACCCCGGCGCGTCGCTGGCAGAGATCGCGCAGTTCATCCGCGAAGCGGCGCTGAAAGCGCGCGCCGCGCGGGCAGCCGCGTGAGGAGCTGACCATGAACAACCCGCTGGAGAACCGCTTGATCGACCCCGCCGCCGCCCGCTGGGAGACCGAGTACGCCCGGCAGATCGGCGACCTCCGGCTGGTCGTCAACCGCTCGGGTATCCCGATCGAGCCGCTCTACACGCCGCGCGACTGGGACGCCTCGCGTTACGAGGAAACGCTCGGCTTCCCGGGCCAGCCGCCTTACACGCGCGGCATCTACGCCACGATGCATCGCGGCCGCACCTGGACCCAGCGGCAGCTGATCGGGCTCGGGACGCCGGCCGACTACAACGCGCGGCTGCTCGACCTCATCGCGCACGGCGCGACCGCGGTCTCGCTGATCCCGTGCAACTCGGTATTCCGCGGCTACGACATGGACGAGGTTCACGAGGAGCTGCTCGGCACGTGCGGGACGGTCGTGAACAGCGCCGCGCACATGAACCGCGCGCTCGACGGAGTCGACCTCGACGCCACGAGTTGCGCGCTGAACGACCCGAGCCCGTTCACGCTCCTCGCGTTCCTGCTCGCGACGGCGAAGCGGCGGGGCGTGCCGTGGAGCGGGATCACCGGCACGTCCAACCAGAGCGACTACCTGTCGCACTACGTCGCCAACCACATGTTCTTCCGCATCGCGCTCCCCGGGGCGCGGCGGATCCTGGCCGACCACATCGAGTTCTGCAACCGCCACGTACCGAGGTGGAATCCGATGTCGGTGGTCGGCCAGCACATGCAGCAGGGTGGCGCGACGCCCGCGGAGGCGATGGCCTTCACGCTCTCGACGGCGATCCAGACCGCCGACGACTGTCTCGCGCGCGGGATGGACCCGGACGGCTTCCTTCCGCGCTTCACGTTCTTCTTCGACATCTCGATCTCGTTCTTCGAGGAGGTCGCCAAGTTCCGGGCCGGCCGCCGGATCTGGGCGCGGGTGGCGCGCGAACGCTTGGGGGCGAAGGACCCGCGCTCCTGGCGCTTCAAGTTCCATGCTCAGACCTCGGGCGTGGACCTCACCCGCCAGCAACCGCTGAACAACGTTGCGCGGGTAGCCGTCCAGGCGATGGCCGGGATCTTCGGGGGGCTGCAGTCCCTCCATACCGACTCGTACGACGAGGCGCTGTCGACCCCGACCGATGCCGGCGCGCGGATCGCGGTCGCGACCCAGAACATCCTGCGCGAGGAGGCGCATCTCACCGACGTGATCGACCCGCTCGGCGGCAGCTTCTACGTGGAACGGCTCACCGACCAGATGGAGGCCGAGTGCCTCCGGATCATGCGCATCGTCGAGGACGCGGGCGGGATGTACCGCGCCGTCGAGTCGGGCCTGGTGCAGAGCATGATCGGCGAGTCCGCGCGGCGGTTCCAGGCCGGCGTCGATGAGGGGCGGCAGACGATCGTCGGCGTGAACCGTTACCAGGTCGAGGAGGAGGCGGGCGGCCGTCGGCCGCTTGCGCGTCCCGACTCGGCGGCGATGCGCGCGCACATTGATTCGTTCAAGTCGTGGAAGTCCGCCCGCTCGCAGGCCGCCGTCGGGCGCGCGCTCGACGCGCTCGCGGCCGCAGCGCAGGACCGGACAGCCAACGTCTTCGCGCAGGTGGTCGCCGCGGCCGAGGCCGGCTGCACTCACGGCGAGATCTGCGCCCGGCTCCGCCGCGAGCTCGGGTTCGGCCACGTGCAGGCGATCGTCTGAACATGGGCAGGCAGTTCGAGACCGCCCGCGGCACGGTCTATCCGTGGCAGCTCGATCACGTGGGCCACATGAACGTGCAGTTCTACATCGCCCGTTTCGACGAGGCAAGCTGGCAGCTGCTTGCGAACTTCGGCCTCACCGGCTCGTTCCTGCGCGACAACCACCGCGGGATGGCGGCGCTCGAGCAGCACACCTACTACAAGCGCGAGCTCATGGGGGGTGCCCTGATCCGGATCGCCTCCGAGCTGGAGGAAGTGAAGCCGAAAGTGGTGCGCTTCACGCACCGGATGTACGACGTCGATACCGGAGAGGAAGTCGCCTCGACCACGATAACGGCGGCGCATCTCGACACCGATGCGCGGCGCGCAGTGCCATTCCCCGACGACGTCGCCGCGCGGATGGCAGCGGCGATCGCATGAACGCGGCCGCGCACCCGCTCGTCGCGCCGATCGTGTCGGGCGATCGCCGCTCGATCGCGCGCGCGATCACTGCGCTCGAGAGCGAATCGGCAGCGAGCGCAGGCCTGCGTGACGCGCTCGCGGCACACGTCGGCCGCGCGCACGTCGCCGGGATCACCGGCACCCCGGGCGTGGGCAAGTCGACGCTCATCGACGCCCTGATCGGGGAGTTCTTGAAGCGCGGAAAGCGCGTGGGCGTCGTCGCCGTCGACCCGTCGAGCCCGATCAGCGGCGGCGCCGTGCTCGGCGACCGGGTGCGCATGGGCAAGCACGGCGACGACGACCGGGTCTTCATCCGCTCGGTCGCCTCGCGCGGGCACCTGGGCGGCGTGTCGCGTGCGACCGGCCGGATCGTCGACGTGCTCGACGCCGCCGGCTTCGACCCGATCCTCGTCGAGACCGTCGGCACCGGCCAGTCGGAAGTGGAGATCCGCGAGCTCGCGGACACGCGCATCGTGATCTGCGCGCCCGGTCTCGGCGACGATATCCAGGCGATCAAGGCCGGCGTGCTCGAGATCGCGGACATCCTGGTCGTGAACCGCGGCGACTCGCCGCTCGCGCCTGATACCGAGCGCAGCCTCCGCGAGATGCTGCGGCTGCGGCGCGGCGGCGGGGAGGTTGCGGTGGTGCGCACGACCGCCACCGCTGGCGAGGGCGTCGCAGCGCTCGCCGATGCGGTCGAGGCGCACGCGGCGTCCGCCGGCCGGGGCCGACGGCTCCGGGCGCCGGCGCCGGCGACGATCGACGACGTGGCGGCCGTCGACCGCGCGATCACGACGCGGCGCTCGGTGCGCGCCTTCCTGTCGCGAACGGTCGCTCGCGCAACGGTCGAGCGGATCCTCGCGGTCGCGAGCCGCGCCCCGAGCGGCACGAACACGCAGCCGTGGCGGGCGTACGTCCTCGCCGGAGAACCGAAGGAGCGGCTCACGCGCGCGATCGCCGCGGCGTACGACGCCGGAGAGTCGACGCGCGAGTTCCACTATTACCCGACCAAGTGGTTCGAGCCGTATCTCGCGCGGCGCCGCAAGATCGGGTGGGACCTCTACGGCCTGCTCGGCATCGGCCGCGCGGAGAAGGCAAGGATGCACGCCCAGCACCGGCGCAACTATCTCTTTTTCGACGCACCGGTGGGGCTCGTGTTCACGATCGACCGCGAGCTCGAGACCGGCAGCTGGCTGGACTACGGCATGTTCCTCGAGAACGTGATGGTCGCCGCACGCGCCCGCGGTCTCGACACGTGCCCGCAAGCCGCGTGGATGGAATTCCCGCGGCAGATCGCCGAGGTCCTGGGGCTGCCGGAGAACGAGCAGGTCGTGTGCGGGATGGCGCTTGGCTACGCCGATCCGGACGCGATCGAGAACCGGCTCGCCACCGAGCGGGAGCCGGTGACGGGCTTCACGAGATTCGAAGGCTTCGACGACGACGGAGATGGAGACCATGGCTAGTCGGCACGATACGAGGGGACAAAGCCGCTCCGCGGCGCCCCCTCGTGCTCCCCGAGGTCAGGACGGCGATGCTTCGCATCGGCTTCGCTCCAGCGTGCGGCCGCTCCGCACACCCTCGATGCGCGATCGCGTGAGCCCCGAGGAATGGGACATGCGCGTGAACCTCGCGGCCTGCTATCGCCTCGTCGCGCGGTACGGCATGACCGATCTCGTCTACAACCACATCACCGCGCGCATCCCCGGGCCGGAGCATCACATCCTCATCAACGCCTACGGCATGCTGTACGAGGAGATCACCGCTTCCAGCCTGATCAAGGTCGACCTGGCGGGCAACGTGATCGCGAAGCCGGACGGGCTCGACTACTCGGTGAATGCGGCCGGCTACATCATCCACAGCGCCGTCCACGAAGCGCGCGCGGACGTCGAGTGCGTGATCCACACCCACACCCGTGCCGGCATCGCGGTGAGCGCGATGGCCGAAGGCCTGCTGCCGCTCTCGCAGACGGCGATGCGCTTCCACGGGCAACTCGCGTATCACGACTACGAGGGGCCGGCGTTCAACCGCGGCGAGAAGGAGCGCCTCGTGCGCGACCTCGGTCGTCGGAACGCGATGATCCTGCACAACCATGGCCTCCTCGCCTGCGGCCCGAGCATCCCGCAGGCGTTCAACCTCGTCTACTGGCTCGAGAACGCCTGCCGGATCCAGGTCGACGTTCTCGCCTGCAACCGGCCGCTGCACCGCGTGCCGGACGACGTGATCGAGGGCACCGCGGAAGCGCTCTCCGGCGCGGAGATCACGCTCGACAACGAGGGCGACACGAACCCGCACCTCAGGCGCGACGCGCAGCAGTCGGGCGGCGGCTACGGCATGCTCGAATGGCCGGCGTTGCTGCGGATGCTCGACCGCGTCGACCCGTCGTATCGCGACTAAGGATGAAGCCGAGGCCGAAGGCATCGCCTTCCTCGCTTCGGGGAGCACGAGGGGGCGCCGCGTCAGCGGCTTTGCCCCCTCGTGTCGTGGAGTACTAGGATGAAGCCGAGGCCGAAGGCATCGCCTTCCTCGCTTCGGGGAGCACGAGGGGGCGCCGCGTCAGCGGCTTTGCCCCCTCGTGTCGTGGAGTACTGAGATGGACGCGAACCGCACCGCCGCCGCAAGAGTCGAGCGCCTCGCCGCGCGCGATCCGCTCATGCGCCTGCTCGGCATCGAGTGCGTGGACGGCGGGCCCGGGCGCGCCGCGGTTTCCCTCGCGGTCCGCGATCATCACCTGAACTTCAACGGCACCTGCCACGGCGGCGTGACGTTCGCCCTCGCCGACGCCGCGTTCGGGCTCGCCTCGAACTCGCACGGCGTGATCGCCGCTGCGATCGACGCGCACATCACCTATCAGGTGGCCGTGAAGCCCGGCGACACGCTGACCGCGACCGCGGTCGAGACTTCGCGCACTCGCAAGCTCGGTGTCTACCGGATCGACGTGACGCGCCAGGACGGCGCGCTGGTATCGACGTTCACCGGGACGGTCTACGTCACCGGCCGGCCGAACGACGAATGACCGCCTCCCAGGTCCCCCGCCGGGACATCATCAGGCAACGCGGCTGCGTATCGGCTCGCGGGGCTTGGGGCTGACATCGTCAGACTCCGTAGGGCGGGCCGCATCGTGCGCGCCGATTCTGAGGGCGCCGCGCGCCGCATGCTACTGTGCGCGGGTGGCGGTGTTGACGTTCTGGCGCCGAAAATGAGCAAGCTCGCCCGCGCCGCGGGGCTTGCCCGCTCGCTCGCGCTCTACCACGGCATCCCGTTCCGCGCGCGGCGACTCGCCCGGCTCTACGCGCCATTCCTCCGGCCGGGCGCGCTCGCGTTCGACATCGGTGCGCACGCGGGCAACAGAGTCCGCGCGTTCCGCGGCCTCGGCGCGCGCGTCGTCGCCATCGAGCCGCAGCCCGACTTCGTGCGTCTCCTCGAAGCGCTCTGGGGGCGCGACCCGCAGGTCGTCATCGTCGCCGGGGCGGTCGGCGCCGCGCCGGGCGAGGCACGCCTCCTCGCGTCGGAGCGCACGCCCACCGTTACGACGACGTCGGCCGACTGGGCCCGGCGCGTCGGCGCCGACCCGTCGTTTCGCGGCGTGTCGTGGTCGCCGGGCGCACGCGTCCCGGTCACGACGCTCGATGCGCTGATCGCAGCGCACGGCCGGCCCGACTTCGTGAAGCTCGACGTGGAAGGTTCCGAGGCGGCGGCGCTCGCCGGGCTCTCGGCCGCGGTGCCGGCGCTCTCCTTCGAATACCTCGCCGCCGCGCGCGACGTGGCGCTCGCGTGCGTCGACCGGCTCGCGGCGCTCGGGGAGTACGAGTACAACTGGTCCGCGGGCGAGCGCCAGCGGCTCGCCGTCGCCCGCTGGCTAGAGCCCGCGGCGATCCGGGCGTCGATCCGCGGGGTGTCCGGCTCCGGCGATATCTACGCCCGACTCAAAGTCTGATCCGAACGCGCGCACCAGCACGGACGTGAGCTCGTGCATTCCGCCGATCGCGGGCCGCCGCGGCGCGAGCCCGACCGCGAAGCCGCTCGCCGCGAGCGCGTCGAGCAGCGGGCCGCGCTTCGCGATCACGTGCACCGGCACTTCCCACGACGGCCGCTCGCCGCCGACGCCGACCGGCGGCTGATGGTCGCCCAGGACGACCAGCACGAGCTCGGTATCGCGACGCTCGCGGAGATAACCGCCCAGCCACTCGAGCGCATACCCGACGGAGTCGGCGTATGCGGGATCGAGGTTCTGCCACTCGGCGCGATAGCCGCGCAGGACGCGCTCGACCTCGGGATCGTACGGTCGGTCCCCCAGCAGCCGCTGCCACTCGGCCTGGTACGGCGGCACCGGCCGGAACGGCGCGTGGCTCGTGATCGTCGGGAAGAAGACGAACACCGGGCGGCGCGAGTGCGGCGCGACCTCGATCCGGTCGAGCTTCGCGAGCGCGTACTGGTCCGGAATGCGCCACCAGCCGAACTCCGGTCCCCGATAGTCGAGCCGCGCGGCGTCGTAGATCTCGTCGAACCCGTAGAACCACGCGCCTTCGCGCCAGTCCTGGCGCAGTCCCGGCATGAGCGCGACGGTGCGATAGCCGCCGGCCGCGAACGTGCTCACCAGGGTCTCGCGCCGTTTGGTCATCAGCAGGTTGTACGCGTCGCCGTCGCGCACGTCGATCCCGGAGAGCAGGCTCGCGTGGGCGAGCCACGAGGCGCCGCCGAAGGTCGGCGACTCGACGAAGGCCGAGACGATGCCGCGGCCGGTGGCCGCTGCCGCGGCGGCGAGCGCGTCGCGTTTCGGCGCGAGCCGCGCGACGTGCTCCGGCCGGTCGTAGGTCGTCGCGCCGTACGACTCGAGGAAGATGAGGAAGACGTCCGCACTGCCGAGGCGCTGCAGATCCGATCCGAGCAGCGGACCGGCAGCGAGCTCGGCTCCGCCTCCGCCGAGGACGTGCGCGGCGAGCATCGCCTGGCGCGCGTAGCTCGCGGTGACCGGCGCGGTGAACCATCCCGGCGCGAACGGATAGGCGGCGATCACCGCGAGCGCAACGGCCGCCAGCGCCCGCCGCGGCCGCGGCGCCGCGAGCGCGTCGGCGATCCGCCCCCACGCCCAGCGAACGGCGCCGAAGACGACGAGCAAGCCGAGCGCCACGCCCGCGCTCGCCGCCACGAGCACCCCGCGGGCGTCGCTTCCGCGAACATCGCGACGACGCGCGGAACGTGCGGCGCGTCGTAGTAGAGGTTGATCGGCCGGCCGTAGAGCTCGCGCGCCATCACCTCCGCGTAGTGCGTGAGCGCGAGGACGACGAACACGGCCGAGACAAGCCCGAGCGCACGGCGCGAAAGGGGACCGCAGCGCGGGATGGCGATGGCGGCCAGGAGCACCGCCACGGCGAGCTCGATCGCCAGCGCCGCGCGCGGCCTGATCCACGCCGTCGGCCAGAGGTTCGCGAACGTGAGCGCGAAGTTGAGCGCCGCGAGCGCCGCGGCCAGCGCAATCCAGCGGGCGATCACTTCCGCTTCGCCTCGAACTCGACGATCAGCTCGACCGTGTCGCCGACCCAGCCGTTGGCGATGCCGTAGTTCATGCCGAAGGCGCTGCGCTTGAAGTTGCCGCGCGCGGAGACGCCCATCACGTACGCGTCGGTGCCGGGCAGCTCGTACTTCCCGCTCTTGTTCCAGGTGACGTTCAGCGTGACCGGCTGCGTCTTGCCGATCAGCTCGAGCTGGCCTTCCACCACGAACGTCCGCTCGCCGGTGCGCTTCGCGGTGGCGCCCTTGAAGACGATCTCGCGAAACTCGCCGGCGTTGAGGAAATCGGGGCTCGCCAGGTGCTGGTCGCGCCTGCGGTGACCGGTGGACACGGTCCTGGCGTCCACGACGAGGCGCACGTCGGAGAGCGCGCCGGTGTTCTCGTCGAAGGCGTACGAGCCGCTCGAGTCGCGGAACGTCCCGAGCACCTTCGCGTAGCCGAGATGGTCGACCAGGAACCCGACGCTGAAGTGCTCGGGGTCGATCTGATAGCGGGCCGGTTGCGCGTGCACGGCGGCGCTCGACAGGCAAAGCGCGAACAGCCGGAGGGCGAATCTCGTCATGGATGGGCTTCCCTGGAATGCCGGCGGAGCCAGATCACGTCGGCGGCGAAAGAGTAGCAGAGCGCGACGAGCGCAAGCGCCGCGAGGATCGCGGTCGCGGGCGGCTCGAGGGCGGGGGCGCCAGCACGGTGACGAGCGCGGCCATCTGCACGGCGCACACCAGCTTGCGGCGGAAGCTCGGCGGCAGCGGACGGCGGAGCCAGGGCGCTGCCGCGCCGGCCGCGACGAACGCGTAGCGCATCACCCCCGACGCCAGCACCCATGCTCCGGCCTTGTCGAGCTGCCACGCGAGCGCCGACAGCGCGAGCACCAGCGCCGCGTCGGTCTCCATGTCGAACCGGGCGCCGAAATCGCTCGTCATGCCGCTCGCGCGCGCGAGCTGCCCGTCGACCGCGTCGAGGGCGGCGGCGACGATGGCGAGGGCGAACGCCAGTCGCCCGACGTCCAGCGCTCCGGCCTCGCCGATCAGCCCCGCCAGCAGCGCCGTGAAAGCCGCCCGCGCCAGCGTGACCTGGTTCGCCGGGCCGAAACGCGCGAACGGATGGTGCGCCGGCAGCTTCAGGAGCACCACCACCGCGACCGCGCCGAACACCGCGAGCACCTTCGGGATGTAGAGCGGTCCAAGCGCGAGCTCGCGCGCCACCACGGTTGCGAGCCCGACGAGCACGATCGCCGCGATGGCGATGCTCGGCGCTGCCGGGTACGCAAGGCGCACCCCGTTCGAACTAGTATGCTTCGATTCCATGTCCGCGGACCACGCCCGTGCGTTCTGGATCACCGGTCTCAGCCAGGGGGAGATACGGAACGAACCGCTCGCCCGATGCGATCCCGGCGAAGTTCGGGTGCGCGCACTGTACAGCGCCCTGAGCCGGGGCACCGAGACCCTCGTCTTCCGGGGCGAGGTCGCCCCGGGCGAGTACGGGCGGATGCGTGCGCCGTTTCAGGCCGGGGACTTCCCCGCCCCGGTCAAGTACGGCTACATCAGCGTCGGCGAGGTCGAGGAAGGACCGGGGGCGCTCCTTGGTCGCCCGGTGTTCTGCCTGTATCCGCATCAGACACGCTACGTCGTGCCGGCCGCTGCCGTGCGTCCCCTTCCGGAGGGCGTGCCCCCGCAGCGCGCGGTACTCGCCGCAAACCTCGAGACCGCGATCAACGGCCTATGGGACGCGGACCCGCGGATCGGCGACCGGATCGCCGTGATCGGCGCCGGCACGCTCGGCTGCCTCGCCGCCTGGCTCGCCGGGCGGGTGCCGGGCTGCGAAGTCGAGCTGGTGGACACAAACCCGCGCCGCGCGGCGGTCGCCCGCGCGCTCGGCGTCGGCTTCGTCGCGCCGGAGACCGCGCGCCGCGGAGCGGACCTGGTGATCCACGCGAGCGGCGCGCCCGAGGGTGCCGCCCTCGCCCTCGAGCTCGCCGGGTTCGAGGCGACGGTGCTCGAGCTCAGCTGGTTCGGCGCCTGCGCGGTCCCGCTCGCGCTCGGTGCGGCGTTCCACTCGCAGCGGCTCACGCTCAAGTCGTCGCAGGTCGGGAACGTCGCGGCCGCGCAGCGAGCGCGCTGGACGCGCGAGCGGCGCCTCGACCTCGCTTTGCGCCTCCTCGCCGATCCCGCGCCCGACGTGCTCATCACCGGCGAGGACCGGTTCGAGGATCTGCCGCGCGTCATGGCGCGGCTTGCCGCCCGCCCGGGCGACACGATCTGTCACCGCATCGTCTACGAGTAGCTCCCATGTTCACCGTATGTGTTCGCGACCACTTCATGATCGCGCACAGCTTCAGGGGCGCAGTGTTCGGCCCGGCGCAGCGCTTGCACGGCGCGACCTACGTCGTGGACATGGAGCTCCGGCGCCCGGCGCTCGACGCCGACGGGCTCGTGGTCGACATCGGACGCGCCGCTGCGGCCCTGCGCGCCGTCCTCGACGCGCTCAACTACCGCAACCTGGACGACGAGCCGGAGTTCGCCGGCCGGAATACGACGACCGAGTTCCTGGCGCGCGTCGTATTCGAGCGCATGCACGTCGCGATCCGGACCGGCGCGCTCGGCGAGACCGCGCGCGGCCTTGCGCGGATGAAGGTCACGCTGCACGAGTCGCACACCGCATGGGCGGCATTCGAAGGCGAGGTGTGAAGCGTCCCGCGCTTCATTTCGTCCTCCCCGGCGATGCGGACGCCCGCACCGGCGGCTACGAGTACGGCCGACGGATGATGGACGGGTTGCGCACGCTCGGCTGGAACGTCACGGTGCACGGGTTGCACGCGAGCTTCCCCGCGCCGACGCCGGCCGCGACTGCGCATGCGCGGACCACGCTCGCGCGCATTCCCGACGGCCTCACGGTGCTTGTAGACGGGCTCGCCTTCGGCGCGCTGCCGGAGGTCGCGGCGGCGGAGGCGCGCCGGCTTCGCCTCGTCGCGCTCGTGCACCATCCGCTGGCGGCGGAGACCGGCCTCGAGCCCGCGCGCGCCGCGGCGCTGCGGGCATCGGAGATGCGCGCGCTCGCCGCCGCCGGGAGGGTCGTCACCACCAGCGCGGCAACCGCGCGTGCGCTCGCCGGCTACGGCGTCGCGAGCGAGCGGATCGCGATCGTCGAGCCAGGCACCGATCCGGTGCCCCTCGCCCGCGGCTCGGAAGGACGATCCCTGGAGCTGCTGTGCGTAGCGGCGATCGTCCCGCGCAAGGGTCACGCGGTGCTCGTCGAAGCGCTCGCGCCGCTCGTCGATCGTCCGTGGCGGCTCACCTGCGTCGGCGCTCTCGCGCGCAGCCCGGAGACGGTCGCCGCGCTCCGGCAGCAGCTCGCGCGGCTGCGCCTTGCCGACCGCGTGCGGTTCGCGGGCGAGGTCGATCGAACGCCGCTCGATCGCTACTACGATCGCGCCGACGCCTTCGTGCTCGCGACCTTCCACGAAGGCTACGGGATGGCGCTCGCCGAAGCGCTCGCGCACGGCCTGCCAGTCGTGGCGACACGTGCGGGCGCGGTCCCCGAAACAGTGCCCGCGGAGGCGGCGCTGCTCGTCCCGCCGGGGGATCCGGTCGCGCTGCGCGGTGCGCTCGCGCGGCTGCTCGACGAGCCGGCGCTGCGCGCGAGCCTCGCCGCGGGCGCGCGTAGCGCGCGTGCGCGGCTCCCTACGTGGGCGGAGTCATGCGCGCGGCTCGCGAAAGCCCTCGAGGCGATCGAGCTTGAGCGGCTTCACCGCTGAATGGCTTGCGCTGCGCGAGCCCGCCGACGCCGCGGCCCGGTCGAACGCGCTCGCCGCTGGGTTCGCGGGCAGCGTCAGGCGCGTCGTCGATCTCGCGTCGGGAACGGGAGCAAACTTTCGCTATCTCGCGCCGCGTCTCGGCGGCGCCCCGCAGTGGCTCGCCGTCGATCACGATCCGCGGCTGATCGCCGCGCTCACCCCGCTGGCGGGAGCGGACGTCTCGACCTTGCGGCTCGACCTCGCGCACGGGCTCGACGACCTGTCTTTCGCCGGCTACGACCTCGTCACCGCATCGGCGCTGCTCGACCTGGTGTCGGCACCATGGCTGCAGCGGCTTGCCGCGCGCTGCGCGGAAGTCGGCGCCGGCGTGCTCTTCGCGCTGACCTACGACGGGCGCATCGAGTGGTCGCCGCCGGAGGACGCCGATGAGCTCGTGCGCGCGCTCCTGAACCGGCATCAGCTCGGCGACAAGGGTTTCGGGCCGGCGCTCGGGCCCGGTGCGGCCGCCGCGGCCGTCGCCGCGTTCAGCGCGCGCGGTTACAGGATGGTGACCGCACCGAGCGACTGGGAGCTCGGCCCCGACTCGGCAGCGCTGCAAGCGGCGCTCATCGACGGCTGGACCTCGGCCGCCGCCGAGATCGCGTCCGGGAATCGGAACGCGCTGCTGGCCTGGGCGGGACGACGCCGCGCGCATGTCGCGAGCGGCGACTCGCGGCTCCGCGTGGGCCATATCGATGTCGCCGGCCGGCTTGGCCGTGAAGTAGGTTAGCGTCCCCCTGACGCCGGCCGCAGATCACAATCGAACAGCACGTCCTCGCCCATGCGATGGACGCGATACGCAAGGCGCGAAGCGTCGGCAAGCCGCTGCACCGGGGGCAGGCGCAGCCCGGGCCGGCCGTCGCCGAGGAGCGCCGGCGCGACCGTCACCTGCAGCCGGTCGAGCAAGCCCGCGGCGAGAAATCCCGACACGGTCATCCCGCCCCCCTCGACGAACACGGTGCGGCAGCCGCGTCGGTGCAGCAGCGCGAGGATCGCCGCAAGCTCGAGATGGCCGTCGCGGGCCGGCAGGCCGGCGATCTCGGCGCCGCCGAATCGCTCGCCGGGGCGCGCGCACGCCGCGTCGCAGACGAGCAGGGTCGGCGCGACACCGTCGCTGAACAGGCGCAGGCTCGCCGGCAACCGGCGCCGCGGGTCGATCACCACCCGCAGCGGGTTGGGGCCCGGCACGAGCCGCGTCGTGAGCCGCGAATCGTCGGCCTCGACGGTGCTCGCGCCGACGACGACCGCGTCGCAAAGCGCCCGTAGGCGATGCATGTGAACGACGTTCTCGTCGCCCGTGATGAACATCGATTCGCCGTGCCGGGTCGCGATGAACCCGTCGAGGCTCTGTGCGAGATGTCCGATCGTGAACGGCTTGCGCGCGTCCCCGCCGCAGAGCGGGAGATAGAGCGCGACCAGCGGGTCATTTGCCGCCGCCGCTCGCACCGCGTCGTCGCTTCCGCCGCGCACCGCCGCGAGCAGCAGCGGCCAGATCCGATCGAGCTCCTGCATGGCCGGCCGGAGTATAGGGCCGCACGCGGAAAGCCCGCTGCTAGAATCCGCGGCATGCCCGCGATCAAGTCCGCACTGAATGTCCGGTCGGAGGAGTTCCGCGCAAACACCGCAACCATGGCCGCGCTGGTGCAGGAGCTGCGCGACCGGGTGGGCGCGGTATCGCTCGGCGGCGACGAAGCGGCGCGCGCCAAGCACGTCGCGCGCGGCAAGCTCCTGCCGCGCGAGCGCGTCCGCCAGCTGCTCGATCCCGGGTCGCCGTTCCTGGAGCTGTCGCAGCTCGCGGCCCTCGACATGTACGACAACGAGGCGCCATGCGCCGGCATCGTGACCGGGATCGGGCGCGTCTCGGGGCAGGAATGCCTGATCGTCGCGAACGACGCGACGGTGAAGGGCGGCACCTACTACCCGATCACGGTCAAGAAGCACGTCCGCGCGCAGGAAGTCGCGTGGCAGAACCGGCTGCCGTGCCTCTACCTCGTCGACTCGGGCGGCGCCAACCTGCCGCGGTGGGAAGACGTGTTCCCCGATCGCGACCATTTCGGCCGCATCTTCTACAACCAGGCGAACATGTCCGCCGACGGCATTCCGCAGATCGCCTGCGTGATGGGTTCCTGCACCGCCGGCGGCGCCTACGTCCCGGCGATGTCGGACGAGACGATCATCGTCAAGGGCCAGGGCACGATCTTCCTCGGCGGGCCGCCGCTCGTGAAGGCGGCGACCGGCGAGGTCGTCACCCCCGAGGAGCTCGGCGGCGCCGACGTGCACACCCGCCAGTCGGGCGTCGCCGACCACTACGCGCAGAACGACCAGCATGCGCTCGCGATCGCACGGCGCATCGTCAGGAACCTGAATCGCGGCAAGTCGCCCGGCGTCGCGCTCGCCGAGCCGCGCGAGCCGCTCTACCCGCCCGAGTCGGTCGGCGGCGTGATCCCGGCCGACGTCCGGAAGCCCTACGACGTGCGCGAGGTGATCGCGCGCGTGGTCGACGGCTCGGAACTGGACGAGTTCAAAGCGAACTACGGCACGACGCTCGTGACCGGCTTCGCGCGCATCTGGGGCTACCCGATCGGCATCGTCGCGAACAACGGCATCCTGTTCTCGGAGTCGGCGCTGAAAGGCGCTCACTTCATCGAGCTCTGCTCGCAACGCGGGATCCCGCTCCTCTTCCTCCAGAACATCACCGGCTTCATGGTCGGGAAGAAGTACGAGGCGGCCGGCATCGCGAAGGACGGCGCGAAGCTGGTGACGGCGGTGTCCTGCGCCAGGGTGCCGAAATTCACCGTGATCATCGGCGGCTCGTTCGGCGCCGGAAACTACGGGATGTGCGGCCGCGCCTACAACCCGCGCTTCCTGTGGATGTGGCCGAACGCGCGCATCAGCGTGATGGGCGGGCAGCAGGCGGCGAGCGTCCTTGCGACGGTGCGGCGCGACGGCATCGAAGCGAAGGGCGGCGCCTGGTCGGAGGAAGAGGAGGAGGCATTCAAGCGCCCGATCCTCGAGCAGTACGACCGCCAGGGCCATCCCTACTACGCCACTGCGCGGCTGTGGGATGACGGCGTGATCGCGCCGGAGGATACGCGGCGCGTGCTGGCGCTGGCGCTTTCGGCCGCGCTCAACGCGCCGGTCGAGCCGACGCGGTTCGGCGTGTTCAGAATGTAGCGGCGATGTCGCTCCACAAGGCAACGATCGAATGGCGGCGCCTCGACGGGGCGTTCGACTACAAGACCTACGACCGCGGCCACTGGCTTTCCTTCGGCGACGACATCCGCGTGCCGGGGACGGCGGCACGCGGCAACATCCCGGCGACCGCACCGTCGTCACCGGGCGTGGACCCCGAACAGGCGTTCGTCGCCGCGATCTCGAGCTGCCACATGCTCTGGTTCCTGCACCTCGCGTGCAGCGCGAAGCTCGTAGTGGATCGCTACGTCGACAACGCGGTGGGCGCGCTGGAGAAGAATGCCGAGGGAAAGCTCGCGATCACTCGCGTGCAACTGCGCCCGGCCGTCACGTTCAGCGGCGCGCAGCCGGACGCCGGAAAGATCCGCGCCCTGCACGAGCAGGCGCACGAGAAGTGCTTCATCGCGAACTCGGTGAAGACCGAAATCGAGATCGAGCCGGCGCTTGAATGACCCGGCACTCGCACGAGTCCCTCCGTCACCCCGGCGAAAGCCGGAGTCCAGATCGGCATTTCCGCTGCGCGATCCCGCTCGCTCGATTCCGGCTTCCGCCGGAATGACGATGCAGACCTCGGTCTACGACCGTCCCGAGCATGCGCAGCTCCGCGCGACCGTCGCGCGATTTCTCGCCGAGGAAGTCGAGCCGCACGGCGAGGCGTGGGAGGAGCAGGGCTTCGTCCCGCGCGAGGTGATCCGCAGGCTGGGCGGCCTCGGCCTGCTCGGCATCACCTATCCTCCTGCGTACGGCGGCACCGGCGCCGATATCGTGACCTCGGTCGTGTTCCAGGAGGCGCTCGCGCGCTCGACGTTCGGCGGCTTCGTCGTCACCGTGCTGGTGCACACGGACATGGCGTCGCCGCACCTCGTCCGCGCCGGCTCGACGGCGCAGCTCGAGAAGTATCTCCGCAAGGTGATCGCCGGCGAGCTCGTGACGGCGATCGCGGTGACCGAGCCCGATGCGGGCTCCGACGTCGCGGCGATCCGCACGCGAGCGCGCCGCGACGGCGCCCACTGGGTGCTGAGCGGCACGAAGATGTTCATCACGAACGGTGTGCATGGCGACCTCTACCTCGTGGCCGCACGCACCGATCCCGAAGCGAAGGGCTCGCGGGGCATCTCGATTTTCATCGTCGAGAAGGGCGCGCCGGGGTTTCGCGTCGGGCGTGCGTTGAAGAAGCAGGGCTGGCTGTCCTCGGATACGGCGGAGCTCGTGTTCGAGGATTGCCGCATTCCTGCCGGGAATCTCCTGGGCGAGGAGAACCACGGCTTCTACGCGATCATGCGCAATTTCCAGACCGAGCGGATCGCGCTGGCGGCGATGGCGGTCGGTCACTGCACGACGGCGTTGCGACTCACCCTTGACTGGGTGACGAACCGCAAGGCCTTCGGCGCGACGCTCTTCGACATGCAGGCGATCCGCCAGCGGCTCGCGATGCTCGACGCGAAGGTCGAGGCGGCACGGCAGCTGCTCTACCACTGCGCCTGGCTCGCGGACGAGGGACGGGACGCCGTGCGCGAAGTGTCGGGCCTGAAGGCGTTGACCGGCGAGCTCGCGAACGAGGTGATGTACGCCTGCCAGCAGTTCCATGGCGGCATGGGTTACATGCGCGAGAGCCCGATCGAGCGTCTCGTGCGGGATGCGCGCGTGCTCGCGATCGGCGGCGGCGCCACCGAGGTGATGCTGGAGGAGGTCGCGAAGCGCTTCGCGGTCTAGGCGCTCGATCCCAGGTGTGCGAAAGATCGATGATCCGCGAGCGCTTCACGGTGCGGAGGAGGTCGTCGACCCCATCGGAGTCGCGAGCGGATGCGATCGGCGCCGCGAAGGCGATGGCGGCGGCGAGCGCGCAGACGAGCGGGTACGCGATTCGGTCCGGCCGTCCGCGCGGGACAGATTTCAACCCGAGCATGGGCTTCTCCTCCTCTGGACTCGTGAGGCGCGGGCGCCGAAGCGCGGCGCGGTCACGATTCGCAACGAATCTCGGCAGGGGCCCGCCTGGTGTCAAGAAACCTTCGCATCGCTGTCACACGCGCGAACACGCGCGTTGGCGCGCGGCAACCGTTGGCATCCGCGCCCCTCTTGCCCGGACGCGGAGCACTTGGGTACGATCACGCGGAAGACCGCGGTGCCTCGCCGCGTCAACAACCTGTCACAAAAGGAGTCTTCATGCACTCTGCAGTTCCTCCGCGGGCTGGTGCTCGTCGCGCTGCTCGCCGTCGCGAGTCCGGTCCTCGCGCACGACGACGACCTCCGCATCGTTCGCGTCCAGCATCTCAGTGCACGCACTACGACGGCGGTAGCGACGACCTGTTGACCGCGGGTCTCGGCAAGACCGGGCTGCAAGGCGCGAGCCCACCGATCGTCAATCCTGTGAACCCCGACCGCGGCGGAGCTGCGCCGGCTCGCGATCTACAACAACTACCGCGCGCTGGCCGACATGAGTACCAACGGCGGCTACGGCGTGCTCTACGGTCCGAACATCGATAACAACGGCAATGACACGCCTGGGAGAGGGCAAGATCGCGGGCAAGGAGTGCCTCGCCTATGCCGACGACGGCACGGGCCGCAAGAACGTCACGATGATGGTGCAGATCCCGGCAGAGCTTCGATCCCGACAAGGCATGCATCGTCGCGGCGCCCTCTTCCGGCTCGCGCGGCGTCTACGGCGCCATCGGCACGACTGGCGAATGGGCGCTCAAGCAGGGCTGCGCGGTCGCCTACACCGACAAGGGCACCGGCAACGGCGCGGACGATCTGCAGAACGACAAGGTCACGCTGATCAACGGCCTGCTCGCAGACGCGAGCCGCCGCCGGCGAGACCTCGCACTTCACGGCGCGTCTCAGCGCTGCCGAGCGCGCGGCGTTCAATGCCGCAACGCCGAACCGCTTCGCATACAAGCACGCCCACTCCGAACAGAATCCCGAGAAGGACTGGGGCGAGCACGTGCTAGAGTCGATCCGCTTCGCGTTCCACCTCCTGAAGGAGCGCCACCCCAAGATCACGAAGCGGAACACGATCGTCATCGCAGCCAGCGTGTCGAACGGCGGGGGCGCCTCGCTCGCGGCGGCCGAGCGCGACCGGCGCGACCTGATCGACGCCGTGGTGGTGTCGGAGCCGCAGGTGCAGCCGCGGTTCGACCCGCACCTGAAGATCAAGCGCGGCGACAAGATGAAGTCACCCGCCACAGCAAGGGTCTCTACGACTACATCACGCTCGCGAATCTCTACCAGCCCTGCGCGGCGCTCGCTGCGTCGAACGCCGACGCACCGGGCAGCGCTCTTCGTCGATCACCGCGCGCGCTGCGAACCGCTGCGCGGCGCTGCACGCAAGCGGCCGGCTCAACGGGCACGACGCTGACCGAGCAGGCGACCGAAGCGCAGAGCGATCCTGAACCGACAACGGCTGGGAGCCGGAAAGCAACATCCTCGGCCCCTCGCACTACGGCTTCCAGATCGCGCCCGCGGTCGCGGTGACCTACGCGAACGCGTACGGCCGATTCCGGGTCCTGAACAACGTCTGCGGGTTCAGCATGGGCGGCACCGGCGCGACCGGCGGCACCCGCCGCCCTGCTCCCCACGGTCATGGCGCAGATCTTCGGCACCGGCAACGGGATTCCGCCGACGAGCGGCATCAACCTGATCAACAACGATTCGGTCGGGCGGGCCGCTGCTCGACCCGTCCTCCTTCTCGCCGTCGACAGGGCTGCAGGACTACAACTTCGACGGCGCGCGGTGCCTGCGCAAGCTCTTCACCGGCGGACATAGCTGCGGACGCGCTGCGGGTGCGGTTCGGGATCGCGCAAGTGAAGCAGGGCGGGAACCTGCACGGGAAACCCGCGATCATCGTCCACGGTCGGGCCGACAACCTCGTCCCGGTCAACCATTCGTCGCGCCCGTACTACGGGCTGAACAAGAATGGCGGAAGGGCGCGACAGCAACCTGCGCTACTACGAGGTCACGAACGCGCAGCACTTCGAGGCGTTCATCGGTATCCAGCCGCTGCTGGCGGGCTACGACACGCGTTTCATCCCGCTGCACGTGTACGGGATCCAGGCGCTCAACCTGATGTACGACCACTTGAAGAACGGCACGAAGCTGCCGCAGAGCCAGGTCGTGCGCACTATGCCGCGCGGCGGCACGCCAGGCGCCGCGCCCGCGATCACGTTAGCCAACGTGCCGCCGATCCCGGCGAACCCGGCAGCTGGCGATCGCATCAGGTTCCGCAACAACACGGTGCACGTTCCCGACTGACGGCAGACGCTTGTCGCGCCACCGCCCGCGGCGCGACGTCGCGGCGGGCGCGCGGCTTCACTTCGCCGCGCTCGGCGCGCTGGGCAGGGTGGTGAACGGAGACGGCGCGGCAGCCTTACCGGGGGCCGGCGCCGCGGGCGCGCCCGGCACGGTGGGTGCTTGAGGCTTCGCCGACAGCGCGCCATCCGCTGCCGCGACGAACCGCCATTCGGAGTACGTCGCAACCCCGGCGAACGCTTCGTACTCCTTCGGGAAGTTGGCGGTCTTCAGCGGTCGCGCCGTCGACTTGCTGTGCACCCCCACGATCCCGCCGCCCGGGCCGCGCACCAGGCCCCAGTCGGCGCGGCCGGTCATCGGGTCGGGATACACCCGCCGCAGATAACGGCGGAGGTTCGGATAGCGGCTGTCGGAGAGGAGCGCCTCCAGCGTCTGCGGGTATTGCGGCGTACCCGGCGAGCTCGTCCGATAGACCGAGATCGCGCGGGCGATCTGGTCGCCTGCGAACAGCAGCTCGGCCTCCTTGTCGCGCTTCGCCGCGGTGCTCGCGAGCTCGCCGATCGCCGCCAGCCCGACGCCCGCGAGGGCGACGGCGAACAGCAGCCAGACGTACGTGAAGCCGGCACTGGGCCGGATGCACCGTGCACGATTCGGCTTTCGACGAGGCACGCCCGTTTTCACGGCCACAAGTGTAGCGCCGACCCGCCGGCTCACCGGCCCACAATGAGCCCACTGCCGAAAAGTGGCACCGGGAGTGGGCGGTGCCTTGGCGCCGCCCCGCAGTTTCGATGCAGCGCATCACGCGGAATCGTCTTGACCGCGAATCGCACGCGACCTATCGTGGCCGCAGCGGCGAACCGCGCCAGCGGCGTCGCTCACCAAAGAACAACACGACAACGATCCGGCAATGACCCGTTCGCAGGTCCGGCTACGCCGGCCGCGAGGGAACTTCGTGCGCATGAACCGAGCGCTACCAAAAAAGGAGGGCAGTCATGAACCGCGATCCGAGCAGCAAGATTCCCGATGTCTCACGTCGCCGACTCCCGGGAGCGACTGGCTTCCATGTCTCCTCGTCCGAGCCATCGGGCGATTATCGATAGAGGAGGAAAGACATGTGCAAGCTGTGCGATGAAGGAAAGCCCCAAGACCATACCGGTTCGCCACTCGGCCGTCGCGATTTCCTGAAGGCTTCGGCGGCGACCGCAGTTGCCGCTACGGGCATGAATTTTCTCAACGCGCCCGCTGCCGCAGCGCGCGACGACGACGACGACCATCCGAGGGACAGCGGCCGGCCGGGGCGGCGCTATGTCATTCGGGGCGGCCACGTCATGTCGATGGACCCGAAGGTGGGCGACTTCGTCGAGGCCGACGTGCTGGTCGAGGGCAAGAAGATCCTCGCCGTCGGACCGAACCTGCACGCTCACGGCGCCGTGATCGACGCCCGCGGCAGGATCGTCATGCCCGGCTTCGTCGATACGCACCATCACCTGTTCGAGACAGCGCTGCGCAGCTTCCTCGCCGACGGGCTGCTGTTCAACGACGGCAAGCCGCACGGCGACATCAACTACTTCGAGTTCATCCTCGGCAAGTTCGCTCCGGTGTACCGGCCGCAGGACGTCTACATCAACGAGCTGTTCGGCTCGCTCAGCCAGCTCGACGCGGGCGTCACGACGGTGCACGACATCTCGCAGATCCATCACTCGCCCCAGCACTCCGACGCCGCGATCAAGGGCCTCGCCGACTCGGGGCGACGCGCCGCCTTCGGCTATTTCGAGAGCGCGGGTCAACGTTCCGGCAACGAGTATCCGGTCGACGCGCGCCGCATCAAGAAGCAGTACTTCACCTCCGACGACCAGCTCCTGACCATGATCATGGGCGGCGAGATCTACTCTGCCGGGCTTCGGGAAGTGCCTGGACCATCGGGCGCGAGCTCGGGCTCCAGGTCGTGGCGCACATCGTCGGCAGCTTCGGCATGGGTCCGACCTTCGACGAGCTCGCCAGCGGCCAACCAGTTCGGCCCCGACAACCTGTTCATCCACATGACCGGGATGTCCGACATGAGCTGGCAGAAGGTGAAGGATGCCGGCGCGGGCGTGTCGCTCGCCGTGCCGATCGAGATGAACATGCGCCACGGCATGCCGCCCATCCTCAAGACGCTGAGCCTGGGCATCCAGCCCTCGCTGAGCGTCGACGTGGAGGTCACGCTGACGGCGGACATGTTCACCCAGATGCGCACCACCATGGCGCTGCAGCGCGCGTTCGTGAACCAGATGGCGCTCGACCAGGGGAACCCGCCCGACCTGCCGGAGCTGCTCACCACGCGCGACGTGCTGCGCTTCGCCACCGTGGAGGGCGCGAAGGACCTGAGGCTCGGTCGCAAGATCGGGTCGCTCACGCCGGGCAAGGAGGCCGACATCATCATCCTCGACGCCCAGGCGATCAATGTGTTTCCGCTCAACGTCGTGCCGGGCGCGGTCGTCTCGCTGATGGAGCGCTCCAACGTCGAGACGGTGATCGTCGCGGGCAAGGTGCGCAAGTGGAAAGGGAAGCTGCTCGACGTCGACCTGCGCAGGCTGCGTCGGGAGCTGGAGAACTCGCGCGACTTCCTCTTCCGCAAGGCGGGCATCCCGCAGGACCTGTTCCGCCCGAACTGAAGAGAATCCTTGCAACGGGAGACTGCGGGCGGCTCCGGCCGCCCGCGGCGGCTGCAACGCCCGGGGCGTGATCGGCGTGCAATCCCTGTTTCGGGTTGCAGCGCGCGCACTTCTCGCCCCTCGTCGACCCGGCCTTTCGTCGGGCTTCACGCCGCCACAAGCTTCACGTCGAGCGCCCGTTCGGCGAGCCACAGGCCGGCGACGAGCGTGATCAGCGCCGAGCCGCCGACGAGAATGCCCCGCCGATAGAACGCCGTCCGGCGAACGAAGAACGCCAGGGGCAGAAAGGCCCCGACGATCGCCAGCTGTCCGACCTCGACGCCGAGGTTGAAGCCGACGAGCGCGACGGCGAGCGCCCCCTGCGGCAATCCGAGCTCCTGCAGCACGGTCGCGAAGCCGAAGCCGTGCACGAGCCCGAAGAGGAACGCCACGACCCAGCGCTGGCCGTGGAAGAGCGGCCACAAGTTGTTGAGCGCGGCGAGCACGACCGACAGCGCGATCGCCGATTCCAGCGGGCGCGAGGGGAGCGTCACTATGCCGAGCGTCGCGAGGCTGAGAGTGATCGAATGCGCGACCGTGAAAGCGGTGACGATCTTGAACACATCCCAGAACGCGGGCGCAAACGCGCCGAGCGCTTCCCAGCGACCGTTCGCGTATGCGAGCACCGCCGGCAGGAGCAGCGATAACAGGAACAGGATATGGTCGAACCCGATCCAGATGTGCCACACACCCTCGCGTCCATAGTCGAGGAGCTGGCGCCACCGCGAGAGCTCCGCCATCTCGAAGTCCTGGCGGCCGCGTTCGGGATTGAAGATCGCGGTGCGCGTGGCGTCCCGGTGCGCGAGACGTAGAAGGCCCCGGTGCTGCGGGTCGACGTCGAAGAGCAGCGAGTAGTCGACCTCGAGGCTCGCGACCGGCTCCGGGCAGGTCGCGACGAAGCGCAGCACCGCGTACGCCCCGTCGCTATGGCCGTCGACCAGCTGCTCGATCACTCTCGGGGGACAAGGCGCCGGTCCCGACCGCAACGCGAGCCGCGCGAGCGCGTACGCGGCGATGTCGGAGTGGCGCGCTCTCACCTCGCCCCACGTGATCTCGCCGTCGCCATTCACGTCGAGGCTGACGACGAGATCGAGGTCGCGCAGCGCGATGTCCCACTGGCCTTCGATCCTTGCCCCGTCGACCGTGAGTCCGAGGTAGCTGTCGCTCGGCTTGTGCGCGAGCGCCGGGGCGGTCGCGAGGGCGAGCAGGAACGCGAGGAGCCTCAAGGCCGGGCGGTCTTGAGCCGCGCCGCCAGCCGGCGCAGGTAAGCGTCCTCGTAGCCGGAGCGCTCGAGCCAGTCGAGCGCCGGCCGCGCGGCGCCTGCGTCATTCGCCGCGAGCGCTGCTTCGAGCAGGATGCGCGCATCGCGCGGTTCGCGCTGCAGGGTCCAGTTCTCCTTGGCGAGCGCCAGCGCTCGCGACTTCTCGCCGAGCAGATGGAGATTGAACCGTGCTTCCTCCTGCTGGTGCAGCTTGTCGCCGCGCAGCGCCGCCGCGTCGAAACGTGCTTTCAGTGTCCGCACGTGCTCGTTGAGCGCGGGCGCTCCCACCGCCTTCTCCGCGAGTGCGAGCCGCAGCAGCAGCGCATCGGAGCGGGTCCAGTCTGCAAGCAACGTCACGACCTCCGCCGGACGCGCGCGATCGAGCAGAAAATCGGCGTATGCGGCGAGCAGGAACTGGTCGTTCACGCCCAGGGAAAGGGCCTCCTTGAAGTGCCGTTCCGCGCGGTCGGCCTCGCCGAGGGCCAGAGAAAACTCGGCGAGGCGAGTCAGCATCCAGAGCCGCGGCCCGGCGCGCACGCCCCGCGCGCGAGCGAGGCTCTCGCTCAGCGACGCGTACGCACGCGCCGCCCGGCCGGTGACGCCCTCCACCGAGGTCTTGCAGCCGACCCAGTCGAGCGACTGCGCCGTTTCGCGCAACGCCTCGCAGGCGCTCTCGGCGCCGGTATAGTCCGCCTGCACGAGGAGGATCGCTGCGCGCCACAGCCAGACCTCCGGGTTGCCGGGATCCGACACGGCCGCCGCGGTCAGGTCCTCGAGGGCGCCGGCAAAATCGTGCCGGTACTGCTGGAGCAGCGCACGCAACACGAGTACGTCGTGGGGCGAATCCTTTCGCCCCGACCACGGGCGCAGCGCCGCCTCCGCGTAGCCGACGAAGCGCGGATCGCCTTCGGACATCGCCAGCCGGAAGTAGCGCCGACCGATGCTCACGGCGGCATCGAGATCGTCGGGTTGCGCCGCGAGCCGGGCGCGAAGCGTGCGCAGCTCGCGCCCTACCGGATCCGCCGGCTTGACGGGCAGGTGTTCGAGAACCGTTGCGTCGTCCTTCGGAACGTAGGGCGCCGCGGCCGCCTCCACTACGAGAACCGCCGCCGTGGCCGCGGGCGCGAGCGCGGCGAGCATTCGCAGGGTCGCCTTCATAGGCTCCCTGCCCTTGTCGTTTGTGACCCTCGCACGCTAGTCCAGGCCTACGCGGCCCGAGTACGGGGTCGGAAGGAACGGAAACGTCTTGCGGATGCCGTTCGCCGTGAGGTCGGGACCCGGAGCGCCCTCGAGGAAGTTCACCCCGTCGCCCGCCCGGTTCGCGATGTAGTTGTTGCCGCCGACGACGCGTATGGCGATGTCCGTCACGTCGTCATTGGGCCTGCGGCCGTTCGGCCAGCCGGCCGGATCGTTGCCGAGCACCGACCCCAGCCGGCTCTGTTTCTCGGCGACGGTCGGAGGCTTGCTCATGTCGAGCCGCAGGAGCTCGGCGCAGGGCAGGCCGCAGCGGTCTCCGTTCGGCGGTTGGCCCGCGTACTTGAGCAGGACGGTCATCAGGTCGGTGCGGTTGTCCTTCGGCGAACCGTTGAACGGCACGACCGGTACCCCGTACACGAGCTCGAGCGCGGTCGCGATCACCGGGTTCTTGTAGAAGTCCTGAAACTGGGCCTCGTCCTCGGGGTCGTTCGCGTTCCACTTGTCTTTCTGCGGGGTGTTGATGATCAGCTCGTTCACGAGCGGATTGCCCATGCGCGCGACCTGCACCAGCGGCCCGTCGTCGTCGGTCCTGCCGTTGTCGTGGAGCACCCGGACCTTTTGCCGGCTGGTGCTCGCATAGACGCCGATCAGCGGATTGGCTTTATTGGCAGCCTTGTCGTCGGCGATGAGGCACTTCATCGGCACCTCGATCGCGATGGTGTTGATGTTGGTCTTCCTGAAGCGGTTGATGCCGAAGGGATTGACGGTGTCGACGTCCTCGGCGGCGGTGAGCAGCGGCAGGTAGCGGCGCAGGTTCAAGGTGTCGAACACCGCGCCGAGGTCGATGTAGAACGTCTCCGCGCGCTGTCCGGCGAAGACGCGCACCCCCTCGGTGCCGTTCGCGCAACGGCCCGAATAGATCCCCTGGCTCGCGAGGCTCTCGTAGTTCGGCATCGTCGCCGAACCGACGTTGGACGGCACGGCGACGAGCGTTTGGCTGCTGAAGAGTTCGGTGTACCTGCGCCCGCGAATCTCGGTCACGGTGTAGGTCTGGCGCCGGGTCAAGCCCTCGGAGCCCGGGCCGTCGAGTGCCGTGATGCCTTGCAACGGCAGGCCCTGGATGTGCGGGTTGCCGAGATACGGCACCGGCGAGGTCAGGCCGCCGCGGCCGCCGACCGGGCGGTTCCGGGTCTTGAAGCGGAACTCGTAGACGACGTCGTCGGCCTTGCCGTCCTTGTCGTTGTCGATGTTGATGCGATACACCACGTCGTCGCCGAAGTTGAAGTAGTTCGGCCCGTCCGCGGGGTTCTGCCCCGGGATGACGTTCATGATGAACGTCACCCGCCGGTCCGCGGGCATCCGGTTCAGGTTCGCCTGGTCGTAGCTGACGAACGCGTAGACGTCGGTGATGTCGGCGTTCGGATCGCCGGCGATCAGCGGCGCTTCGCGATGGCTGGCGGCGAGGATCGCGCCGGTTGCAGTCAAACCCACGGCAGTCGAGAGCCGCCGCGATCAACCGTTGCTTGTGACGCATGATGGGCCTCCTGTGCAGATGCTGCGGTCGACGAGCGGAGGCAGCAGACGAACGCCGACGCGAGGCGCGACGCGCACCTGGACACCGACTACCCGGTCTTCGAGCGAAGACGGAGAACCGTATTCGCTTTCCTGCTCCAGCCCTTCCGGACTGATTACGCGCGTATCCGGATTCCGGATGCGCGCATTGCGCGCGCGTCGGCCGCTCGGCAGCGGCGCAGAGCTCGTCGCGGGCAGGAGGCGGATTTCTACCGGTTTACTCGGTGAAACAGCAGCGACTGCGAGATCCAACTCTGGAGATGCAACGTATCGTCTTTTTTGCCCGCCCGGGCAGGCCGTGACCGGTGCCAGTCTCCCCGATCACAGATTCTCGAACGGTTTTCCGTCGGTCGCGTTGCCCTTCGCGCCGCTTTTCACGTCGTACACCGCTCCCTGCGCCATTGCGGCCGGCACAGGCACGATCACCCAGGTCTCGGCGCTTTCGGTGATCGGGTCGACCGGGATCGCCCGGATGTAGCGCTTCTCGACCAGGTCCTCGAGCTTCTCCGGGTAGCGGCCGTTGTCGGCGTAGAACTTGTCGATCGCATCGCGCATGACGTTCAGCGACTGGCGCAGCGTCACTTCCTTCGACTTCTCGACGCTGCCGAAGTAGCGCGGCAGCGCGATCGTCAGCAGGGTCGCGATGATCGCCATGACGACCAGGAGCTCGATCAAGGTGAAGCCGCGCGTGCGCGGCTCTGGCGTGGGGGATCTGCAAGGGGGCATCGCCCCCTTGTTCCCGTGGGTGGTGAATCCGCTGCGCCGCCGGCGGCCGTCACCATTGCCGGTATGGAACGCCGTTGATCCCGACGCCGTCGGCGAGCGAGTAGACGTCGAACACGTCCTTGCCCGGCGCCGGGTTGTCGTGCGAGGACTGGTAGGAGCGCTTGCCCCAGGTGTCGGCCGGCCGCGAGCGCCGGCTCGCCGTGGAACGGATCGCGCGGCACCCGGCGCAGGAAGTACAGCCGCACGCGCTGGTTGGGATCGTTGCCGTCGATGACGCCCTCGACGAGGACGTCGAGCGACGGCGGGTAGCCGGACTCGTCGGCCTTCTTCGGGATCCGGCCTTCGTCGGCCGCCCGCTTGTACTCGTCGAGCGCGGTCCGGATCTGACGCAGCGCCGCGCGCAGCTCCTGCTCCTTCGTCCGCTTCGCCGTGAGCTCGACGAGCGGGAAGGCGGCGGCGGCGAGAATGCCGATGATCGCGACGGTGATCACCAGCTCGATAAAGGTGAAGCCGCGCCCGCGCGTCATCGCGCTCCCTGTGCGCCCACGATCGACACGGTGAGATCGCCCGGGACAGTCACGTTCAACTGTGCGCCGGCAGCGTCCGTCGCGGTCAGGCTTTCGACGCGGATCGTCGCGGTGGTCGGCGCTTTGGCGACGACGCGAAAACGCACCGGGGTCGCCACCGGCGGCGCGCCGGCGACGGCGGGCGCCGCCACGGCCACGATCGCCCGCCCGGGATCCTGCGGCGGCGGGGCACCGGGCGGCGCGGCCGGTGCGGGGGAGGCCGGCTGTCCGCCGACGGCGTTCAGCACCGCCGGGTCGTAGGCGAGCTCGAGCGTCGCATTGGCACCCTGGTTGCGCGCGGGCAGACTGATGCTCACGACGAACTCCTGCCCGATCGCAGCCTGCTGGGGGCCGACCAGGGTGGCCTCGATGGTCTCCGACGATGCCGCAGCCGGCGCGCGCGGCGCCGGCACGATGCCGGCGACGGCGGCGCCGCGGGTTTCGGCGCCAGCCGCGCCCGTCGGTCGGCGCGATGGTCAGCGAACCCGGCGGCGTCGCGGCGAGCCTCAGCGGCGAAGAGCCGGGCGCGGCGTCGGTGCCGGAGGAAAACTGCGCGGCGACGGTGTCGGGCCGGCTGAGGTTGCGGACGACGCGCGGCGTGAGCAACATGATGATCTCGGTCTTGGTGCGCTGGTCGGAGTTGCTGGAGAAGAGCCGGCCGATGGTCGGCAGGTCGCCGAGATAGGGCACCTTGTTCGCCGCGCGGCGGTCCTCGTCGCTGATCAGCCCGGCCAGCACCTGCGTCTCGCCGTCGCGCAGGCGCAGCGTGGTGGCGGTCTGCCGCGTGCCGAGCCGGTACGCCACCGTGCCCGATATGTTCAGCTGCTCGAGGATGTTCGACACCTCGAGCTGCATCTTGATCGCGACCTCGTCGTCGAGAAAGACGTTCGGCTCGACGTCGAGCTTCAGGCCGACGTCGAGGTAGTTGACCGCGGAGGACACACCGACGTTCGCGGTCGAGGTGGTCGTGATCACCGGCACCTTCTCGCCGATGTGGATCTTGGCCTTGTCGCGGTTCTTGACCCGGATGCGCGGGTTGGCGAGCAGGTTCACGTTGCCGTCGATCTGGCGGAGGTTGAGGATGAACACCGGGTTGGCGACGAAGAACGTCCAGTTGCCCGGCTTCCACTCCGTGAACGGCGGAGGCGTCGGCTGCGTCGAGGTGATGACGGTCGAGGTGTTGGTCGTCGTCGAGGTATCGAGCCCGGGGGAAAGGACGCCGTAGTTGATCCGCTCGGGATACTTGATGCCGAACTCGCGAACCAGGCTCGAGGCCACCTCGAGCACCTCGACCTCGAGCATGACCTCCGGCTCGTTGAGGTCCTGCGTCGCGACGAGCTGCTCGGCGTAGCGGACCGCGTCCGCCGTGTCCTTCATCACGACGAGGTTGAGCTTCTCGTCGATGTAGAGGTCGCGGGTCTTCACCAGCGCGCGGATCATGGCCGCGGTCTGCTTCGCGTCGGCGTTGGCGAGATAGAAGCTGCGCGTCACGAGCTCCTGGTACTCCTTCTGCTTCGCCGGCGTGTTCGGGTAGACGAGGATCGAGTTCTCGTTCATGACCTTGCGCTCGAGCTGGTTGGTCGCGAGCAGCAGCTTGATGACGTCGTCGAGCCGCGCGTTGCGGACGAAGATCGTCACGCGGATGTCGGGCCGCACGTCGCGGTCGAACACGAAGTTGACCCCGGCGGTGCGCGAGATCACCTCGAACACGCTGCGGATCGGCGCGTCGCGGAACTCGAGCGTGATCGGGCGGGCGAGCGCGAGGTTGAGGGTCGGCGCCGCGCTCTCCCGCTGCGCGCGGCGCTCGGCCACCGTCTTCATCAGCGTCCGGGCGCCCCGCTGCTGGGAGTTCTCCGCGAGCACCGCGCGCGCCTTCGCCTCGGCGGCCGCGTAGTCGCCGCGCTTCATCGCTTCATCCCCTTCGCGCACCAGGACGAGGTGCTGGCGGTCGCGCGCGAGCGCGGCGAGCCCCGCCTGGACCTGCGCCGAGCCCGGGTCGAACTGCAGCACGCGGCGGTACGCCGCCTCGGCCGCGTCGAGATCGCCATAGGCGCGCAGCACGTCGGCTTCGCGCATGTACGCGCCGACGACCGCCTCCCGCTGGGTGATGTACGCGTTGCGGGCCTCGGCGCTGTACGGCCGCTCGCGAGCGGCCTGCTCGAGCTTCGCAAGCCCGTCTTCGATGCGCCCCTGCGAGATGAGTTGCTTGCCCTCATCGACCTGCGGGTTGGTCGCGCAGGCGGCAAGCGCGACGACTGCGAGCAGCGTGATCGGCCTGGGCATCACTCGTCGTCCTCGTCGTCGTCGTCGGACTTCGGCTTCTGCGGCCTCGGGCTCGCCGGCGCGCGGGCGACGAACGGCAGCGTCTGCCTGGCCTTGAGCGGCAGATAAACCAGCACCAGCGCGTCATCGCCTACCTTCTCGACGCGGTAGGTGCCCTCGATGGTGTCGCCGGCGCGCACGATGTAGTTGCGATCCTGTTTGGCGAGGAACACGGTGGTGGTCGCCTCGTCGACCAGCTTCCCGAGGTACGCGAACGGGAGCGGCGGCGCCTCCGGACGCGGCGCCGGCACGTGGCGGCGGATCGCCTGCTCCGGGGGCTGCCACGACTGCGCCTGGAAAGGGTCTCCGGCCGGAGACGGCAGCGGCGCGCTTGAGGAGCCGGTCCAACCGGACTTCGGGCACCGTCTCCAGCTTCGCTGCATCGGGCGGCGTGTCGCGGATCGTTCGCTCCGGGCGCGGCGCCGGGGCTGCCGGCCGCTGCTCCGGGCTGTCCTGTCCGCCCGCCCAGCGGACGGCCACGAGCGTGAGCACCAGCGCAAGCGCGTAGATGATCCAGCGGTGCCTGGCGGGGATGGCCATGATCATGCACCTCCTAGATACAGCGTCAGGCGGATGCGCGCCTCGAGCGTCGGGCTCGCGGCGCTCTCGCGGCGCAAGGTGATCTCTTCCAGCGCGGCTGCCGGCACGTCGGCAAGCACCTGGCCGACGAAGCCGCGGATCTGTGCGTACGTGCCGGCGACGGGCAGCGTGATCTGGTAACGCGCGAACTTCTGGTCGGCAGCCCGCTCCAGCTTGTACTCGCCCGAGCGGAGCACGAGGCCTTTCGCCTTCGCCGCCGCGTGGATCTTGCCGAGCCAGTCGGGCGAGCTCTGCGGCGGCGGGAGGAAAGCGTAGAAGGTCGCGAGCTGTTCGGCCGGCGTGCCTTTCTCCGCCGCGGCGCTCGCCTGCGGCCGCTGCTCGAGGCGTGCGGCCTCGCCGGCGAGCCGCGCGCGCTCGGTCTGCAGCGGCGCGACCGCCGAAAGGTAAAGCGCCACCGCGAAGGCGACGAGCGCAACGCCGACGACGCCGCTCCGGCCGAGCCGCTCGACCTCGTCGCGCAGGCGTTCGATCATGGCGTTCATTGGCGCCCGACCCAGTCGGCGGTCAGCGTGAACGCGACCGGTTGCCCGGCCGCAGTCGATTTCAGCTCGTGCCCGGCCAGGAACACGTTCGCAAAGCCCCCCGTGGCTTCGAGACGTCCGATGTAGGCGAGGAGATCCTCGAACCGCCGCGCTTCGCCCGCCAGCCGCACCTGCCGGCCCGAGCTGTCGGGCTGGATGCCGAGCAGTGCAACGTCCCGGCTCGCCGCCGCTTCGAGCTCGCCGAACATCGCATCCCAAGGGAGCGTGAGGCTCGCCAGTACCGCGTTCGCGCGCCCCACCTCCTGCGCCAGCAGCTTCGCGTCGCCGGCGGGCAGGCGCATTCGCGGCGCGCTCCGCCGCGCGAGGCTCTTCAGGTCGGTGATCCGCGCCTCGAGTCGCTCCACGTCGACGGTCAGCGCGTAATACCGCCAGCCGACGAGCGCCGCGGCCACGATCCCGAGCGCCAGCAACGCGACCCCGAGACGGATGCGCGGCCCGGACGGATGCAGGAAGTCGAGATGGAGCGCGCGCATCAGCTCGTCACTCCGGCGAACGCCGGGGTCCAGCGCAGCGCCCGGCTCAGGCATATCCCCGCCTGGATTCCGGCGTACGCCGGAATGACGAGGGGCCTGGGAACGTGTCGCATCAGGCTGCCAGCGGCGTGACCGTGGCTTCGCCGAGCCGGACGCGCTCGAGCGTCCAGCCGCTGCCGTCCACGAGCTTTACCTGCGGGTCCTCGCGCGAAACGAGCAGGACGCGGCCGGCGCCCGCGTCCACGCCGGCGGAGAGCCGGCAGCGTTCCAGCACCGCGGGGAACTCGTCCTCGAGCCGGGCGCGCAACCGCTCGTTGCGGACTAGCCGCCATGCCCCGCGATCGAGATACCCGACGCACACGCGCCCGGGCTCCGCTGCCGCAACCCACGCCGGCCCGCGGTGAATCGCCCTGCGGCACGCGTTGAACGCCGTGGCCAGGAACGGCTCGATCGCGGTCGGCCGCAGCTTCGCGGCGTGCAGCGCCGACGACAGTCCCTCGATCAGCGCAGGCTCGATCGCCGCCGCGATCGCGGCGCCGTCGAGAGCCTCGTCGAGGACCACCTGCCAGCCGTCGCCTCGCTCGCCGTAGGTCGCGCGCAAGGCGTGCCGCGCGGCCGCGGCGCGCTCGATCGCGCCCCGGAGCTTCGCGGCCGACGGGACGAGGGCATAGCGAACAAAGTGGTTCGACACCGTCACCCGGGCGTCCGCGCCCTGCCATCCGAGCCGCGACAACGCGCGTCCGAGCGCGTCGAGCGCGGACTGCCACGCCTTGCCCGCCGTCGCGTCGCACTCGATCGTCTGGCCGATACCGGGAGATGGCTTCCAGCCCCTGGCGTGCCGGACGAGGCGCACCTCGCCCGGCGCGAGGAAGACGCTCACGCGGTCACGCCACAAAGGTGACACGGTTGATCTCCTCGAGGTCGGTCAGCCCCGCGCGCACGAGATCGACCGCAGCCTCGCGCAGGAAGCGGGTGCCGTTCGCGCGTGCCGACTCCTTGAGGCTCCGGATCGGCGCACGCGAGACGATCATCTCGCGCAAGCCGTCGTCGAGCATCATGATCTCCGCGATCGCCCGCCGACCCTTGTAGCCCGTGCCCCGGCACTGGCCGCAGCCGCGACCGGTCCGGAAGTCCCAGCCCGCCACGGCCTCGCGGGTGAAGCCCGAAGCCTCGAGCTCCTCCGCCGACGGCGCGTCCGCCGCCGCGCAATGCGGGCAGTTGAGGCGTACCAGCCGCTGGGCGACGACGCCGTTCAGCGCGGAGGCAAAGCTGTACGGGTCGACCTCCATGTGAGTGAAGCGACCGAGCACGTCGAAGACGTTGTTCGCGTGGACGGTCGTCAGCACGAGGTGGCCCGTGAGCGCCGCCTGGATCGCGATCTGCGCGGTTTCCGGATCGCGGATCTCGCCGACCATGATCCGGTCCGGATCGTGGCGGAGGATCGAGCGCAGGCCGCGCGCGAAAGTCAGTCCCTTCTTCTCGTTCACCGGAATCTGGAGCACGCCCGCGAGCTGGTACTCGATGGGATCCTCGATCGTGACGATCTTGTCGCGGCCGTGATTGATCTCGGTGATGGTGGCGTACAGCGTGGTCGTCTTCCCGCTGCCCGTCGGACCGGTTACGAGCAGCATCCCGTAGGGCTCGTTCGCGAGCTTGCGCACCGTCGCCCGGGTCGCCTCGTCGAAGCCGAGGCTGTCGAGCGTGAGTCCCTTGACCTCGTCGGCGAGCGCCTGCTTGTCGAGGATCCGCAGCACCGCGTCCTCGCCGAAGATCGACGGCATGATCGACACCCGGATGTCGATCTCGCGGCCGCGCGTGGCAACCTTGAAACGGCCGTCCTGCGGCACCCGACGCTCGGCGATATCGAGCTCGGCGACGACCTTGATGCGCGAGATCATCTGCTCGGCCAGGTCCGCGCCGTCGATGGTGCCCACCGTGTTCAGCACGCCGTCGATGCGATACCTGATCGCGAGGCCGTTCGCCAGACTCTCGAGGTGAATGTCGGACGCACCGCTCTTCAGCGCGTCGTAGAGCGTCGAGCGCGCGAGCTTCACGACCGGACTCGTGTCCTCGGTGATGCTCTTGAACGAGACGTCCTCGATGCCGGCCGTTCCGCGCACGCCGCTCGAGGCCGACGCGAGAACGCTTTCCATCGCCGACAGCGACTCTTCCTGGCCGGCGAGCCAAGCCGTGATGTCGGCATGATGGGCCAGGGTCCACACGAAATCGGCGGCGACGCGCTCATCGCCCCATGCCGCCTTGGCGGCATCGAACGGATCGCCGAACACGAGCCGCAGATCGCCCGCGTCGTCGCGGAAGAGGACCGCTTGCGCCTTGAGCGCCTCGGCGAACGGCAGCAGCTCGAACGCCGGCTGCCAGCGATGCAGGTCGGCATTGCCGGCGACCGGGTAGGCGAAGGTGGCGGCGAGCCGCGCGAGGAAGGTTTCCGGCGGCTCGGGCGCGAGCTCCTCCAGGGCGGCCACGACCCCCGTGCCCCGCGCGGCGGCGCGGCTGCGCGCTTGCGCGATCGTGTCGGAATCGAACGGCGGCGCATCGGGCACCGGCGCGGGCGCGGCGAGGTCGCGGGGCTTCACTGCAGGCTCCCCGCGAGCTCGAAGATCGGGAGGTACATCAGCACGACGATGGCGCCGATGACGACGCCGATCACTGCCATCAGCAGCGGCTCGAACAGCTTGGTGACGAGATCGATCCAGCGCGCCAGCTCCTCGTCGTGGAACACTGCGATCCGGTCCATCATCTCGGCCATCTCGCCGCTTCGCTCCCCGACCCGCAGCAGCCGGAGCGCGACCGGCGTGATGAGACCTGCGGCTTCCATCGCCGCCGAGATGCTCGCGCCTTCCCGGATCCGCCGCGTACCGTCGGCGAGGCGTGGGCGCATCGCCGCGGGCATCAGCCCGGCCACCATCCCGAGCGCGGTCACGAGCGGCGTGCCGCCGCGGAGCAGCATTCCGAGCGTCCGGTAGAAGCGCGCGAGGTGATAGACGCGCAAACGCTCGCCGATCGCGGGGACGCGTTGCGCGATCGCCCCGGCGACGCGCTTGATGCGACCGAAACCGAGCGTCGCCGCGACGATCGCTGCCACGAGCAGCACGACGAGCGTCGGACCGTTCGCGTTGATCAGCCGTCCCCATTCGATGAGGAGCCGCGACAGCGCCGGCAGATCGCGCCCGACTTCCTCGTAGACGCCCGCGAACCGGGGGACGACGTACCCGAGGAGGAACAGCACGACGAGCCCGCCCACTGCGAGCAGCACCAGCGGATAGACCGAAGCGCTGACGACCTTTCGGCGCACGGCGTCGAGCCGCTCGTGGTACGCGATGTACCGCCCGAGCGCTTCGGCCACGTCCCCGGTCCGCTCGGCGGCCCGCACAGTCGCGACATACAGGCTCGGAAACGTCCGCGGGAAGTCGTCCAGTGCCTGCGAGAACGATCGGCCTTCGTACAGCGACCGGCGCAGCGCGCTGAAGATGCGCCGGAATTCGGGACGCGTCTCCTTCTCGGCGAGGGTCTCGACCACCTCCGGCAGGGACAATCCGGCCGAGAGCAGGGCGACCAGCTCCTGGCTGAAGAGCAGCAGCGGGAAGCGCGCGGTGAACGGGCTGGCGAGCGTGGGGAGCGCGCGGCGCGGCCGTGCCGACAGCACGGCCAGCCCCTGTGCGCGCGCCTGCTCGAGCGCCGAGGTCTCGTCCGGCGCTTCGAGCGAGACGGTGATCAGGCCTTCGGCGCCGCGCAGCGCCCTGATCTCGAATTGCATGGGGCGCTCACCAGCTCGTGATGTCCGCCGCGTCGCCGGTGCCGCCCGGCTGGCCGTCCTTACCGAACGACCACAAGTCGATCTCGCGGTGCTCGCCGGGGGATTTGTACTGGTAGGGCTTGCCCCACGGGTCGAGCGGGACACCTTTCTGCAGATACGGGCCGTTCCACTTCGGCTCGTTCTCGGGTTTCGTCACGAGCGCTGCAAGTCCCTGCTCGGTGCTTGGATAGCGACCGACGTCGAGGCGGTACGTGTCGAGGGCCTTCTCGAAGGCGTTGATCTGCGCCTGCGTGACCTTGACCTCGCTCTTGCCGACCTGCGAGAAGTATCGCGGCGCAACGTAACCGGCGAGGAGGCCGATGATGACCATCACCACGAGCAGCTCGAGCAGCGTGAAGCCGGCATGAGCGCGCAGGCCACCCCGCGTCACGAGCCCAACGGATGATTGCGAACGCTGCATGAATGACGCTCAGGCCCTACCGTGGCCAGCGAGGTCGGAGCGCTGCCCCGCCGCGTCCGGCCGTCCGACGAACCCGTTCCTCGCTCCTCTTGTGCTTCGGCGAACCGGCTGGGGGCAGACAAGTGCGCCCGGGTCCGGCCATGCCTGTATCCTGCGCCTAGTATAGACACGAGCCCTTGTGTCGTGCGCCCGTAACATGCTGCCCCGAAGCATTATGTCGTGCGACCCTAACATGCTGCCCGCTCATGTCGATACATCGGAGTAGCGTCGCCCGAAGACGACACGGGGCGCGGGCCTTGCGGGCCGCCCCCCGCGCCGGGGTCGAGCAGACCCGATCGCGGTCCCTGGCCGCCCGGTCCGCCCCGGGGCGGGGTGCGGCGGGGACTCCTCCTATCCCCGCGAGCCTCGTGCGGTTGTACGTCGGCAACCGCTCGCCCGATGCATTCGCGATCTACACTCCGCCCCACGGCGAGTGGCGGGACAGGGTCGTGCGGCGGCAGGCCTGACGTGGATTTCTCTTTCACGCCCGAGCAGGAGCGGATCCGCGAGGCGATCGAGCGCATCTGCGCGCCGTTCGATGCCGACTACTGGCTGCGCAAGGACCGCGAGGGCGGGTTTCCCGAGGACTTTCATCGCGCGCTGGCGGAGGCCGGCTGGCTCGGAATCGCGATGCCCGAAGCGCACGGCGGCGCCGGGCTCGGCATCACCGAGGCGGCGCTGATGATGGAGACGATCGCGGCCACCGGCGCCGGACTCTCCGGCGCCTCCGCGGTGCACATGAACATCTTCGGCCTGCACCCGGTGGTCGTATTCGGGAGCGAGGAGCAGAAGCGGCGGTGGCTGCCGCCGCTCATCGCCGGCCGCGACAAGGCCTGCTTCGCGGTCACCGAGCCGAACGCTGGGCCTGAATACGCTCAAGCTGAAGACGCGCGCGGTGCGCGACGGCGATCATTACGTCGTCGCGGGCCAGAAGATCTGGATCTCGACCGCGCAGGTCGCGAACAAGGTGCTGCTGCTCGCGCGCACGACGCCGATCGAGGAGGCGCGGGGCACGCAGGGACTCTCGCTCTTCTACACCGATCTCGACCGGCGCGTTCGTCGAGGTGCGCGAGATCGAGAAGATGGGCCGCAAGAGCGTCGACTCGAACCAGGTGTTCTTCGACGGCCTGCGCGATTCCCGGCGCGGACCGCATCGGCGAGGAAGGCAAGGGCTTCGAGTACATCCTGCACGGCATGAATCCGGAGCGCATCCTGATCGCCGCCGAGGCGGTCGGCCTCGGCCGGGCGGCGCTCGAGCGCGCCGCGGCGTACGCGAACGAGCGCATCGTCTTCGATCGGCCGATCGGCCAGAACCAGGCGATCCAGCATCCGCTCGCGAAATGCTGGATCGAGCTCGAGGCGGCGGATCTCATGGTGTTCAAGGCGGCATCGCTCTACGACCTCGGAAAGCCCTGCGGCGCCGAAGCGAACGCCGCGAAGTATCTCGCGGCGGAAGCCTGCTTCCGCGCCTGCGAGACCGCCATCCTCACGCACGGCGGCATGGGTTACGCGAAGGAGTATCACGTCGAGCGGTATCTGCGCGAGGCGTGGATCCCGCGGCTCGCGCCGGTGAGCCCGCAGCTCATCCTCTGCTTCATCGCCGAGAAGGTGCTCGGCCTGCCGAAGTCCTATTGAGCGCGCGGTATCATCCGCGGCATGACCTACGATACCCTGCAGGTCGAAAGGACCCCCGCCGGAATCGCGCTCGTCTGGCTGAACCGGCCCGACGTCCGCAACGCCTTCAACGAAACGATGATCGCCGAGCTCATGGCGGCGTTCCGCGCGCTCGACGCCGACGCCGAAGTGCGCGCGATCATCCTCGCGGGGCGCGGCAAGGCGTTCTGCGCGGGTGCGGATCTCAACTGGATGAAGAAGATGGCGGGCTATTCGTTCGCGCAGAACTACGACGACGCGCTTGGGCTTGCCAACATGCTCCACACAGTGCACTCGGTGGGGAAGCCGACGCTCGCGCGCGTCCACGGCGCGGCCTTCGCTGGCGGCATGGGGCTCGTCGCTGCGTGCGACATCGCGGTCGCGGGGCGGAGCGCCGAGTTCTGCCTCTCGGAGGTGAAGCTCGGCCTGGTGCCGGCGACGATCAGCCCGTACGTGATCGCGGCAATGGGCGAGCGCGCAGCGTACCGGTACATGCTCACCGCGGAGCCGTTCCCCGCCGCGGAGGCGTACCGCATCGGTTTCGTGCAGGAGATCGCCCAGGACGAGGAGCTCGACGGCGTCATCAACCAGATCGTCGGACACCTGGTCGCAGGCAGCCCCGCCGCTCACGCTGCGACCAAGGACCTGATCCGCGCCGTCGCCGGGCAGCGGCTCGCGCCGGAGCTCATCAAGGACACCGCGACGCGCATCGCCGCCGCGCGCGCATCCGACGAAGGCAAGGAAGGGATCCGGTCGTTCCTCGAGAAGCGGAAGCCGGCGTGGGTTACGGCGTCACCCGGCGCGGGCGCCGATCGGAAGCGGGCGAAGAGCCCCAAGGGCAAGCGATGAGCCGGTCACTTGGTACCCGGGAACGGTGGAGGCTCAAACAGCGAGCCATGCGGCCGCTAAACTGACCGACAGCGACTGACGACGATACGCAATGGCGAGACCCTCACCGACCGACGTTCGAGAGGCGCCGATCTATACGGCGGCCGAAGCAGCGCACTACCTGCGCCTCCCAGCCTCGACCGTCCGCGCGTGGGCGTTCGGACAGCGCTATCGCTGGAAGGGCGAGACCCGGTCGTTTCAGCCGGTCATCAGCGCGGCGAATCGGAAAGACCGCCGGCTCTCCTTCATCAACCTGGTCGAGCTTTTCGTGCTCGCGGCGATCCGACGCATACACAGCGTTGGCCTCCCGCAGGTCCGGCGGGCGGTGGGCTTCCTCAGGCGGCAGTTCCCGACGGAGCACCCTCTTGCCGATCATCACTTCCAGACGAATGGCGTGGATCTCTTCGTCGAGAAGTTCGGGGAGATCCTCAACATCTCCCGTGACGGCCAGGTCGAAATGAAGGAACTGATCCGGGCGCACCTGCGCTGCGTCGAGCGGGACCCCAAGGGTGTCCCGATGAAACTCTACCTAGTGCCTCGTAAGCACGCGTCCGCTGCACGCAGCGTTGTTGTCATCGACCCGAGGGTGGGATTCGGCCGCCCGGTCCTCGACGGCACCGGCATTCGCACCGAGGTCCTGATCGAGCGCTTCAGTGCGGGCGAGCGGATCGAAGAACTTGCCGCGGACTATGACCGCTCGCCCGCGGAGATCGAGGATGTCCTCCGCTGCGAGCTCCCGCTCGCGGCGTGACGCCGAGCGGCTCGCCTCTCTCGTCTTCTTCATCGATCGGAGTCTGGGCGGTACGTGTGATCGCCGACGCACTCGGGGGCCGAGCTGCTCGCGAGTTCACGAGCGCATGCACTTCGCCGACGAGACGGACGTACGGTGGCTCAGGCGGAGGCAATCCGAGGGTGGATCGTCTTGTGAAGGACGCGCGCATCCGCCGGGACTTCGAGGTTTATCGGACCCGGACTGCTCGAGCATGGTCACACGCGCAGCTCGCCAGCCCGGGCCGTTCATCTACACGCTCTCGCGCGACGGCGTGCTCACTCGCATCAAACTCAAGACCTGACGCGTTCCGTCGACCGCTCGGGGCCTCTGGGGTGAAGGGCGGCTGTGATACGCTCGGCCGCGCCTAGCGTCCCCGGCTCTCGCGGACCAACCGATGTTCTCCAAGATCCTCATCGCCAATCGCGGCGAGATCGCTGCCCGAGTCATCCGCACCGCCCGGCGGCTTGCCATCAAGACGGTGGCCGTGTACTCGGAGGCGGACGCGCGCGCGCAGCACGTGCTCGCCGCCGACGAGGCGTACCTCATCGGCCCGGCGCCGGCGAAGGAAAGCTACCTGCGCGGCGACCGCATCCTCGAGGTCGCGCGCGACAGCGGGTGCTCAGGCGATCCATCCCGGCTACGGGTTCCTCTCCGAGAACGAGAACTTCGCCGAAGCCTGCGAGCGGGCCGGCATCGTGTTCATCGGCCCCCCCGCCGCCGCGATCCGCGCGATGGGCTCGAAGAGCGCCGCCAAGCGGATCATGGAGAAAGCCGGCGTGCCGCTCGTCCCCGGCTACCACGGCGACGAGCAGGACACCGGCTTCCTCCAGCGGGAGGCCGATCGCATCGCCTATCCGGTCCTCATCAAGGCTTCCGCCGGCGGCGGGGGCAAGGGCATGCGCATCGTCGAGTCCGCGGCCGACTTCGCCGCAGCGCTCGCATCCTGCAAGCGGGAGGCGGCTGCTGCGTTCGGTGACGACCGCGTGCTCGTCGAGAAGTACCTTCGCCGGCCGCGCCATATCGAGATCCAGGTCTTCGGAGACCGCCACGGCAACTGCGTGCACCTCTTCGAGCGCGACTGCTCGGTGCAACGGCGCCACCAGAAGGTCCTCGAGGAGGCGCCCGCGCCCGGCATGACGGGCGAGCGCCGCGCGGCGATGGGCGGCGCCGCGGTCGCCGCGGCCAAGGCGATCGGCTATGTCGGCGCGGGCACGGTCGAGTTCATCGCCGATCAGGGCGGCACGTTCCACTTCATGGAGATGAACACCCGCCTCCAGGTCGAGCACCCGGTCACGGAGATGATCACCGGCAAGGATCTCGTCGAGTGGCAGTTGCGCGTCGCGTGGGGCGAGCCGCTGCCGCAGCGGCAGGACGAGCTCGCCATCGACGGCCATGCGCTCGAGGCGCGGGTCTACGCCGAGGATCCGGCGAAGGGCTTCCTGCCGGCGACCGGCCGGATCATCCATCTCGGCACCCCCGCCGCCTCGCGGCACGTGCGGATCGATACCGGCGTCGCCGCCGGCGACGAGATCTCGCCGCACTACGACCCCATGATCGCGAAGCTGGTCGTCTGGGACCGCGACCGCCCGGCGGCGCTCGCCCGCATGCGCGATGCCCTCGAGGCGTTCCAGGTCGTCGGGCTCACGACCAACATCGCATTTCTCGCCCGCCTCGTGTCGAGCAAGGCGTTCGCCGCCGCCGATCTCGACACCGGTCTCATCGAGCGCTCGCGCGACGAGCTGTTCCCGCCGCCGCGGCCCGCGTCCGACGAAGTCCTCGCGCTCGCGACGCTGTCGGAGCTGCTCCGGCACGATCGCGAGGCACGGAAGCACGCTGCCGCGTCCGGCGATCCCTGGTCGCCCTGGGGCGACTGCGACGGCTGGCGGCTCAATCAGGACAACCACCACGTCCTGGTTTTCCGCGAGGGCGAGCGCCAGTTCGCGGTGACCGCGCACTACCGGAAGGGTGCATTCGAGGTCGAGCTGCCGGGCGGGCGGCGGATGCTCGCCGGCGAGCAGACCGGCACGCACGGCGTCCGGGGCTGGCTCGAGGACGAGGCGCTCGCCGCGACGGTGGTGAGGTCGGGCGCAATGATCGACGTGTTCCATGGTGCCGAGCGCCACACGCTCGAGCTGCACGACCCGTGGCTTGCCGAGGTCGAGGGCGAGGTGCACGGCGGCGGGCTCGCGGCGCCGATGCCCGGCAAGGTGATCGCGGTGCTCGTCGAGGCGGGCGCGAGCGTCGAGCGCGGCGCGCCGCTCGTGATCATGGAAGCGATGAAGATGGAGCACACCATCACCGCACCCCGCGCCGGCACGGTGAAGGAGATCCTCTACCGGGTCGGCGAGCAGGTCGCCGAGGGTGCCGAGCTGATCAGGTTCGACGCCGCTTGAAAGTCCTCCTGTACACCCCGTCGAAGACAGTCGCGGAATGGCGCGACACTCTCGCGGCCGCGCTGCCTGAGGCCGAGGTCCGCGTCTGGGAGCCCGGGCTCGCGTGGCCTGCCGACTATGCCGCGCTCTGGTATCCGGCGCCCGAGGTGCTCGCCGGCCAGAACAGGCTCAGGGCGATCTTCAACCTGGGCGCCGGCGTCGAGGCGCTCATGAAGCGTGTCCAGCTTCCCGCCGGCGTGCCCGTGGTCCGGCTGGAGGACGCGGGCATGGCGCGGCAGATGGGCGAGTACGTGACCTGGGCGGTGCTCCGCTACTACCGCCGGCTGGACGTCTACGCCGAGCAGCAGGCGCGTGCCGAGTGGCGCGTGCACCGGCCGCTCGCGCACGCCGACTTCCCCGTCGGGGTGATGGGTCTCGGCGTGCTTGGAACGCACGTCGCGCAGGCGCTCCTCGCTCTCGGCTTTCCGGTGCTCGGCTGGAGCCGCTCGCGCAAAGACCTTTCGGGCGTGCGCTCCTTCGCCGGGCCGGCGGAGCTCGAGCCGTTCCTCGCCGGAACGCGAACGCTCGTGCTGATGCTGCCGCATACCCCCGACACCGAGGGCATTCTCGACCGCGGCACGCTCGCGAAGCTCCCGCCAGGCGCCTATCTCGTGAACGTCGCGCGCGGCGGGCTGATCGTCGACGAGGATCTGCTCGCGGCGCTCGCCTCCGGCCACGTCGCGGGCGCAACGCTCGATGTCTTCAACGAGGAGCCGCTGCCGGCGGCGCATCCATACTGGCGCCACCCGAAGGTGTTCATGACGCCGCACGCGTCGGCGGTCACGCTGGCCGATGTTTCGGTCGCGCAGGTCGCCGACAAGATCCGTCGGCTCGAGCGGGGCGAGCCGGTGACCGGCGTCGTGGATCTCGGGCGCGGCTACTGAACTAGAATCGCGTCATGTCCCTTCCGCGCCAAGTCCGCATCGTCGAGATGGGGCCGCGCGACGGCCTGCAGAACGAGCCGAAGAGCGTGTCCGCGGCGGTCAAGGTCGAGCTGATCGAGCGGCTCGCCGACGCCGGCCTGCCGGCCGTCGAGGCGACGGCGTTCGTCTCCCCGAAGTGGGTGCCGCAGATGGCGGACCACGCCGAGGTCCTGAGGGCGATCCGGCGCAAGCCGGGCGTTTCGTATCCGGTGCTGGTCCCGAACATGCAGGGCTTCGAGGCGGCCGCCGCGGCCGGCGCGGACGAGATCGCGGTGTTCGGCGCCGCATCCGAAACCTTCAGCCGCAAGAACATCAACGCGTCGATCGCCGAGAGCCTCGAGCGCTTCGCGCCGGTCGCCGAGGCGGCGCGCGCGAGGGGCATCAAGGTGCGCGGCTACGTGTCCTGCGTCGCCGGCTGCCCGTACGAGGGCGAAGTGGCGCCCGCAGCGGTTGCGGCGGTCGCGAGGGAGCTCTACGCGATGGGCTGCTACGAGATCTCGCTCGGCGACACCATCGGGGTCGGCACCCCGGGCAAGGTCAAGCAGATGATCGAGGCGGTCGCGCGCGCGGTACCGGTGCCGAACCTCGCGGTGCACCTGCACGACACCTGGGGCCAGGCGCTCGCGAACCTCTACGCCGCGATGGAGCTCGGCGTCGCGACCGCCGACAGCTCGGTCGCCGGTCTCGGCGGCTGTCCGTACGCGAAGGGCGCCTCCGGCAACGTCGCCACCGAAGACGTGATCTACATGCTCGACGGTCTCGGCATCGAGACCGGTGTCGACCTGGCGAAGGTGTTCGAAGCGGGCCGCTTCATCTGCGATGCGCTCGGGCGGGAGCCGACCTCGAAGGTCGCCAGGGCGATGGCAGCCAAGCTTGCGGCGTGAGCACGCAGCCGAAGCTCGACCTCGTTCCCGGCGGCCGGGTCGACGACGTGCCCTCGCCCTGCATCAACGTTTGCAGGATGAACTCGCAGACCGGCTGGTGCGAGGGCTGCTTCCGCACCATCGACGAGATCGCCTGCTGGTCGGGTGCGACGCGCGAGGAGAAGCTGGCGGTGCTCGGAAAGCTCGGCGCGCGGAAGAGCACCATTGGTCCCTAGGCCAGACCAACGCGTGGGCCATGCCCCCTGGTTCTCCTGAGCCGGCGCTTCGCGCGCCGGGACTGCAGGTCTTCCAGCGCGGCTGGCTGTCGTCGAACAACGTCCTCCTGCGCGGCACGGACGGCACGGCGCTGATCGACTCGGGTTACCTCGCACACGCACCGCAGACGCTCGCGCTCGTCGCGCAGGCACTCGGCGGGGAGCGGCTCGCGCGGCTCGTCAACACGCACTGCCACTCCGACCACATGGGCGGGAACCGCGCGCTGCAGGCGGCGCACGCCTGCCGCATCACGATCCCCGCGGGCGAGGCGCCGCTGATCGACCGCTGGGACGATCGCGAGCTCGTGCTCGGCTTCGCCGATCAGCGCGCGGAGCGCTTCAGCTACGACGATACGCTCGCGGCGGGCGACACGATCCGCCTCGGCGACATCGACTGGCAGGCGCTCGCCGCGCCCGGTCACGATCCGCATGCGCTGATGTTCTTCGCGCCCGAGGACCGGATCCTGATCTCGGGCGACGCGTTGTGGGAGGACGGCTTCGGCGTCGTGTTTCCCGCGCTCTTCGGAGATGCAGCGGCGTTCGGGGAAACGCGGGCGACGCTGGAATCGATCGCGAGCCTCCGCGTGCGCACGGTCGTGCCCGGCCACGGCCGCGTGTTCAACGACGTCGAGCGCGCGCTCGAGCGGGCGTTCTACCGCCTCGACGGCTACGAGGCGGACATCACGCGCCACGCGCGCCATTGCGCGAAGGTGCTCCTCGTCTTTGCGCTGCTCGAGAAGCGGCGCATGGCGGTCGCGGATCTCCCGCGCTATTGCGCGGAGGTCGGCATCCTGCGCGAGCTCAACGCCCGGCACCTCCACATGAGCTCGCAGGCGCTCGCGGAGTGGCTGGTCACCGAGCTCGAACGGGCGGGCGCCGTCAGACGGGAAGAGAACGATCTCGTCCCGCTGGTGCAGGCATGACCCGCTTGCTCGTGCTGCTTTTCGCCGCCGCGATCGCCGCGGGCGTGGCGCCGCGCGCCGCAGCCCAGGGCAACATCGCCATCGTGGAGCCCGCTGCGGACTCGACCGTGCCGAGCAACGAGGGCAAGGTGACGGTGCGCGTCGGGGTGCCGCGGGGTATCGCGCCGGGCAACCAGGTCGTCATCCTGCTCGACGGGCGGCCGGTCGCGCGCGGGGCAGCGACGACCTTCGAGCTCGACGGCGTCGAGCGCGGCACGCACACGCTGCAGGCGCAGGTCGTCGACGGCAGCGGCAACACGCTCGTCGCGTCGCCGCCGGTAACCTTCCACATGTGGCAGGCGTCGCGGCAGTTCCCATCCCGCAAGGACGGGTAGACGGCGTGATCGGCTAGAACGCCTTCGCCGCGACCTCGCCGGCGCCGAAGAACTCGCGGGTGTACTCGACGGCCGCCTGGGCGTCGAACCCCTTGCAGGTGTAGAGCACGATGGAGAAGAACCTCGCGCTCGACCAGATGTAAGCCGCGATGCCGGAGTCGATCAGCGGGAGGAACGCGTCGAAGCCCTGGTTCTCCGCTTTTCCGAGCCCGGCCGGGGAGTGGATCGTCGGCTCGCCGTACGCCGTGAGGTTGAGATGCGCGGCGACGCCGAGGAGGTACGCGGCGACCCGCTCGCGCGTCACCTCCACCGTGTAGTAGCCCTCGACGAGCAGCCGCTGCCGGAAGATGTCCGGAGCGAGGTTCTTCATGCGGGCGCCTCCGCGTAGTCGAATAGGGATGTGAAGTCCATCGCTCGTCTCCGAAGGATAGCGTCCCGCTGCGCGCTATGGCGCGAGCTCCTCGATCGCTGCCCGTACGGTCCCGCCGTCGATCTCCAGGCGCGCGATGGCTACCGGCAACCGGAACCGGCGCGGCCCGGCACTGCCGGGGTTCACGTAGAGCACGCCGCCGCGCTCGTCGATCCGCGGTCGGTGGGAGTGCCCGGACACGACCACCCGGAACCCTTCCGCCGCGGGATCGATGGTCAGTTCGGCGAGGTCGTGCACCACGTAGAGACGCACCTCGCCGATCTGCAGTGCCTCGGTCTCGCGCACCGCGCGCGCCCAGAGCGCGCGGTCGTTGTTGCCCCGCACGGCGGTCAGGGGCGCGAGCGCGCACAGGCTCGCGAGGATCTCCGGCGCGCCGATGTCGCCGGCGTGAACGATGTGCGCCGCGCCGCGCAGACGCTCGACCGCCTCGGCGCGCAGCAAGCCGTGAGTGTCGGAGATGAGACCGATGCGCACCGAGGTCAGACGAGGACGATGCGGGTTTCCGGGCCGCTGCGGAGCGTCTGATAGACCACGCAGTAGCGCTCGGTCAGCTCGAGGAGCTTCGCGCGCTCGGCCGGCGGCGCGTCGCAGTCGAGCTCGATCGCGAGCCGGATCTGGCTGAATCCGACCGGCGCATCCTTCGCAACGCCGAGCGTGCCGCGAAAGTCGAGGTCGCCCTCGGCCCGCAGCCGCCCGCCGCGCAGGACGATCCCCATCGACGTCGCGACCGCGGAGAGCGTCACGCCGGCGCAGGCGACCAGCGCCTGCAGCAGCATGTCGCCGGAGCAGGCCTGCAGGCCGCTGCCGCCGGTCGCCGGATGCAACCCGGCCGCGACCAGTGTGCGGCCCGTCTCCACGCTGCACGAGACGCCTTCACCGATCCGGCCCGCGGCCTCGAGCGTGATGACGCCGGCACTCGGGTCGTCGCGGTAGCGTTGCTTCAACGGTGCCTGGAGCGCGCGCAGCTCGTCGCGGTTCATCCGGATCTCCTCGGTCGGCCGGTGGCGGAAGTCTGCACCCGGCCGCGGAAAATGGACATCGGTTGATTTCCGGCATCCGGGGCCTCATGTACGCTTTCGCCTCGGCCCGCCGCAATGCCCCTCTCCGTCCCGCCCGCAACGTTCGCCCTCATCGTCGCGACGACGCTCGCGTACATCGTCCAGCAGGGCGCGGGGCTGCAGTTCCTGCTCAACTTCGCGCTGTGGCCGCTCGGGGCGTCGCCCGACCTCGGTCCGGACGTCGCGGTCGGCACCTTCCAGGCGTGGCAGCTCGTCACCTACAGCTTCCTGCACGGCAGCTTCATGCATCTCTTTCTGAACATGTTCGCCCTGTGGATGTTCGGATCGGAGCTCGAGCGGCTGTTCGGACAGCGGCGCTACCTCACCTACTGGTTCGCGGCGGTGCTCGCCGCGGGGATCACGCAGCTCGTCGTGTCGGCTTCGAGCGGGTCGTACTACCCGACGATCGGCGCGTCGGGTGGCGTGTTCGGCCTGCTCCTCGCCTACGGAATCCACTTCCCGCGGCGGACGATCGTACTGCTCATTCCACCGATCCCGATGCCGGCGTGGCTGTTCGTCATCGTCTATGCGGGGATCGAACTGTTTCTGGGGGTGACCGAAACGCAGGCAGGCGTCGCCCACTTTGCGCACCTCGGGCGGGATGTTCGGCGGCTGGCTGACGCTGCGGTACTGGCGACGGCGGGCGGCGATCGGGCGCTGAGACGCACGAACGCCGAGTCCTTCGCTTCGTCCTTGGTGGGGGACAAATGTGGGTAGCGCTTGCCCTCGTCGCGGATGCCTACCGAACAGGATCGTATCTGCCATGCTCACGCACGACAGATACGATCCTGTTCGTTGGGCGTCACGTGACGGGGAGATCTCTCCGTAAGCCTGATCGGGCTAACTGAGTTCGCACAGACCGATTGAGGAGGATATGGTCTTGCCGACACGTGAAGGCGCTTGACTTTGCCGTTACGTAAAGGCTCAACCTCTCGGCTCCACAACCCTCAATAGGAGCCTACCGTGCTAAAAATCTACGGCGTGCCGATTTCCGTCCACACCCGCAAAGTCATCGTCGTTGCGCTAGCGAAGGAGCTACCTCATGAAGTTGTCCCGGTCGTCCCGGTAATTCCAGACAATCCTCCACCGAACTGGCGTCAGCTCAGCCCAACGGGCAAAATACCCGTGCTCACCGACGGCGAGTTCACGATCGCTGACTCCGCTGCGATCTGCGCTTACCTTGAGCGTTTGCACCCCGATCACTCCGTGTACCCACAACCCGCACGCGAGTACGCATTGGCCTTGTCATTGGAGCAGTACGCCGGAACGCTCTTCCGCGACGTGGTGCATCCGCTGTTTCACGAGACTATCGTCAATCCGAAGATGCGCAACGTTCCCACGGATCAAGGCAAGGTCGACGAGGTGTTGGGCAGGGCGGTGCCTGAGACCTTCGGCTACCTGGACAGCATCGCGGGGAAAGACTTTCTCGTTGGCAAGACCATGTCGATCGCCGATATCGCGGTGGCTTCTAACTTGACTACCTACCAGTACATCGGCTTCGACCTGTATCCGGTCCGCTTTCCGCGCCTGGCAGCGTTTTACGACCGTATCGTGCGACATCCGACGATGCGCGAGGCGCTACGGCGCGAGAAGCCCGTCGTTACCTCGATGGGCCTACGTAACGACTTTCTCGGCGCGGTCCTCGCGTAGGGAGAGCGGGCCTTCCGGAGGGCGGCATGTTCAGAATCGGGGATTTCTCGAAGATTGCGCGGGTCTCCGCACGTTTGCTTCGTTTCTACGACGAGATTGAGCTATTCACGCCTGCGCATGCCGACCCTCAAACGGGCTATCGCTACTACACGGTTGCTCAGCTCGCACAGCTAAATCGCATTCTGGTTCTGAAGGATCTGGGCTTCAATCTCGACCAAGTGCGTGACATCCTGAGTTCCAACGTCAGCGCAGCCGAGCTACGCAACATGCTGCTTTTGCGCCGCAACGACGTGGAGGAGACGCTTGCAGTTGAATCACAGCGACTTCACCGCATCGAAACGCGAATTACTCAACTCGAGACAGAGGGCAGGCTGTCCGCTGATGACGTGGTCGTGCGCGCCGAACCGATGCGCCGTGTCCTTTCGCTGCGACGTACAGTGCCTTCGTTCAGCTCGGCCCGCGAACTGATTCTTGAACTTCGCACCCACGCGCGCCCGTTGTTACCTAAGGGTCGGCCATCGACGTTGATTGCCATTGCGCATTCCCTGCAATTCGAGCAAGACGAGATTGACGTCGAGTTCGGCTACGTGCTCGAAGATGGACTCAACATCACCCCGCCGCAAGAGTCCGCCCTGACGTTGCGGCAGCTCGAAGGCGTCGAGCGCATGGCGGTATGCATTCGGGTAGGTCTCCCTGAAGACGCGCACCTCGTCACTGCCAAGATCGGTCGCTTTGTCGAGGCGAGCGGCGACACACTAGCCGGGCCGAGCCGGGAGGTCTTTCTACAGCCGCCCGAGCTCGACCGCATGGATGAAGCCGTAGTTGAAATGCAGTTTCCACTTCAACCGAGCGATGCTGTTCAGCTTGCGGCTCCGAATAGCTTGCCCTGAGCCTGGGTTCAATTGGAGCAGTCGAAAAGCATGACGCCCAACCATGCCTTGCACCGGACGCTCAACCAGCGGCGCTTCGCTTGCTGGTTTCGCGCCGGTGAAGGCAGACGTTGGGCACCTGAAAGCAACTCCCGCACGCCAGTCGGCGCCATTGGCAGCGGGCGCCGCATTATGGCAACCTAGGCACTGTTCGTTGCCCTTATCCGGAGACGTCATGTCGTCGACTGTAGAAGCCCTTGAGGCCGAAGCGCTGCAGCTCTCGGCGGCGGAGCGCGCGCGACTGGTCGAGCGCCTGATCGCAAGTCTTGACATCGACCCAGAGGTTGAAGAGGCTTGGGCCGCGGAAGTCGAGCGCCGCAACGCCGAGATTGAGAGCGGCGCCGTCGCCCTGATTTCGGGGCCGGAAGCTCTAGCCAAATTGAAGGCCGAGTTTCGGTGAACTACTGGCTGCACCCTGAGGCGCAGCAAGATCTCCGGGAAGCAGCTGAGTTCTACCGAGAGCAGGCCGGTGCCGCACTCTCGCAGTCGTTCCTCGCGGAGTTCGAGCACTCCGTAGGTCTTCTCCTACAGTATCCTCGCCTCGGCGCGATCTGGCGCCACGGTAGACGTCGTCTCGTTACACGGCGCTTTCCATTCAGCGTCATCTACTCAATAGTCGGCGAACAGATCCGCATCCTCGCGGTCGCGCACCATAGTAGGCGCCCGAGTTACTGGCGCGGCAGGAAGTAGCGTGCGGCGTCAGGTGCCCAACGTCGTCCATGCAGCGGACCCGCTCCAGCGGGCTTCGCCCGCCTGCGCGGGCCGCTGATGGGCGACGTTGGGCGTCGGGTTAGGGCACCGTACGCTTTGGATCCTGTTCCAACCGTCAGTAAGGATGAGATCCTGCGATGTGCAAGCTCATAGGTGTTGAGGACCCGCCGAAACGCGGAGCCAGCTTGCTATGCGGCGCATGAGCCGAGACCCCGCCGCCGCGCTGCCGCCCGAAAGCGCTCAACGGATTTCGCGAGAGGAGATGAGCGATCTGCCCATCCGGCGCTACGAAGGTTCGGTGCACCTCGTCGCGGCGCCCGCGGACCTCCAGCGCGCGATGCAGGACATCTGCCAGGAGAGCGTAGTCGGCTTTGACATCGAGACACGGCCCGCCTTCCGGCCCGGCGAGAGCTACTCTCCCCTCCCTTGTGCAGTTCGCCACGGCAGGCGCGGTGTATCTCATGCAAGTCCAGCAGCAGGACTATTCCGCCGTGATGCAGGAGATCTTTTCGTCGGAGAAGATCATTAAGGCGGGCGTATCGGTGGCCGATGATCTGCGTAACCTGAGGAAGTTGTTCGAGTTCAAGGAGAGTGCGGTGGTGGATCTCGGCAAGGTTGCGAAGCGTCACGGCCTGAAGCAGACGGGCGTGCGCAATCTCGCGGGGATTTTTCTCGGCACGCGAATCCCCAAGGGCGCGAAGACGACGAACTGGGCTGCGCGCCGCCTGACGCCGCAGCAGATCGCCTACGCTGCGACCGATGCCTGGGTGTGCCGCGAGCTGTATCTGCGCTTCAAGCAGCTGAATTTGGTCTGAGGACCCTAGAAAAAATAGGCGCCAGAGAAGGCGCCGCCCAACCAACGGTTTCACCGAGGAGTATCAACGTCCATCCGCGCCCGGAATGAACGTAGCACTTGTTTCTCTCAACGGTAGCGTGTTCCATAGCAACAGGAGGAGGTAGCTATGAGACGAGCGGCTTTGACGTGGCGGCTAACCCTGGCACTTGTGGTCGGGACTATCGGCGAGCAAGCCGTCTATGCCCAGCAAGCACCCGACACGCGGGTAGCGGATCTCGTTCGGGACGGCAGAGTTCGAGTCGGGATGGCCCTGATCCCGGTGTTCGCTACCATGGACGCAGCGACCGGTGAGTTACGGGGACCAGCGATCGAGCTCGGTCGTGCGCTCGCAGGGCGGCTCGGGGTTGAGCTCTCGCCGGTCGCGTATCCGAGCCCCCCTAGGCTGCTCGACGGCCTCAAGGGCGACGCGTGGGATGTGGGATTTCTGGGAATCGACCCAGCTCGGCTCAGTCAGGTGGACTTCTCTCCCCCTTATCTGCAAATTGACGCCACGTATCTGGTCCCGTCTGGCTCCTCCATCCGTAACGTCGTCGACGCGGACCAGCCCGGGGTTCGCATCGCGGTCACGCGCAGTAGCGCCGAGGACATTGCGTTGAGTCGCACGCTAAAACGAGCCGACGTTCTACGCGTGGAGCATGGAAATGCTGCCTTCGACCTACTGCGCACCGGAGCCGCGGACGCATACGCCTCAGCCCGCCCGGTTCTGCTCCAGCATTCAGCCCGGCTGCCCGGCTCGCGCGTGCTGGAGGATTACTTCGACGCCTTCCTCGTAGCGTTGGCGGTGCCGAAGGGCCACTCTGGACGGCTTGCATACGTCAGCGACTTCATCGAAGAGGCCAAGGCTTCGGGGCTGGTGCAGCGGACCATCGACGGCGCCGGTCTGCAGGGGGTCAAGGTCGCCCCCCCGGGGAATCCAAGCCGCCCGTAAGGGCCCGCGTTGGCTGCGCATGTACAGGAAGTGGAAGCGGAGGGCCGCAGCCACTCGTGCAAAAACGGTAACAGCCTTGGTACTCAGCGGCTGCCTACGTGTAGGGCCGTGAGGCAGTGCTAAGTCGATGACGCCCAACCCCTATGAGGCCCGGCTTGTCAACGGGTGAAGCGTTCCCGACGCGAGCTGGCTGACCTCGTGCACGGTAGTTGGGACCGCGACCTTTACTGCTTCACGCGCCTGGCGTGATTTCAGGCGGCGGGTTTTGCAGGAAGTGCCTGCAACAAACACCTATCGAGGGTCAGGCGTCGAGCCGCAGCTCGACGTCGTCGCCGCGAGCGGCGACGCCCTAGAAACGATTGCTGGCCCTTTCGCATCAGGTAGTTCCGGCGGCGCATCAGATCGCGTGTCGCACGCATCTCGCGCGGATACACGTAGGCCTGCGGCATCATCCCGCCGCGCAGCAGTGCTGCGATCTTGTGCGCATCGATCCGATCGTTCTTCGCCTTCCCACCGTGGATCGCGCGCGTGTACAGCGCGTGCCCGAGCACAAACACGATCCGCTCGCGCTCGCACAGGTCCGCCAGCCAGTACCACGTGAACATGCACTCGGCGGCCACCGCGAGATCCTCGCGATACGGCCCGATCAGCTCGAGAAACGGCTCCGGCGCCGCAGCGATGTTCTTCGAGACCAACACGCTGCGCTCAGCATCGAGAATGCACACGTACATCGAGCGCGCGTGAAGATCGACGCCGCAATAGAACCGATGTTGCCGGGTATAGAATCGCATCGAGGCCTCCTTTCCGAAGTGTCCGTGTCTCCAAACACGTCATTGGATGGTAGCGATCAGCTACCAAGCCCGCCGGAAACGGCGGCCTCAATCAGTATCATCGCGTTCGAGCGGACGCGTGGAAGCGTGGTGGGTGTGCGTTTGGCGCTGTGCTCTGCGGGCGCCCGTTGTGTTCGCAGCGGCGCCCGGCAGTCGCGTTTCGCCGGATCACTCCGCGGCAAAGAACCAGGAAGAACGAGGGGAAGACCACCAGACAGAGACAAAGGAGAGGGCGATGAATAAACTTGGATCGGCATTGATTGGCGCCGTGGCCGCCACGCCCGTGTTGTGCGGCGGAATCTCGGTGGCCACGGCTGCGGAGCCGAAAGTGATCGCAACGAAACCCCAAAAGGTCGGCAATGGATGGGCTCGCGCCTACGTCGCGCTGGACGCGAACGGAAGTCCGTTAGCGCTTGGGGTGAGCCTGGACAAGGATGCGCTTTCAGGGCTGCCCAAAGAGCCGGACCCCACGAGCCGATGCTTCGACAAGAACGGCAACGGGAAAATGGACGAGCACGAATGCATCGGGGACTACCCCTTCGTCTTCACGCTGCCGGAGGGCGAGGCGGCGAAGGCGGTCTCACCGTTCAAATGGGTAGGCCTCAACTGGAATCCGCACGGACATCACATCCCCCCCGCTCCGCCGCCCTGGGCGGTGCCCCATTTCGACTTCCACTTCTACATCCAGGAGCGCGAGGCAGTGAAGGCAATCCGGCCGGGGACGTGCGGCGAACTGGTCGATTGCGAGGACTTCAAGAGGGCAACCAAGGAGGTTCCAGCGAAATACATTCACCGTGACCACATCAACGTCGGCGCTGCGGTGCCGGACATGGGCAATCACCTCATCAATTCCAAGGCACCGGAACTCGCGAAAAATGGCCCCCCGTTCACGCACACGTTCATCTTCGGCGCCTACGACGGGCGCATCACCTTCCTGGAGCCGATGATCACCCTTGCCTATCTCGCCAGCAATCCCGGCATGTGTGCGGGCATCAAGCAGCCGCAGGCATGGGAGGTCGCCGGCTCGTATCCGACCAAGTACTGCGTCCGGTATCTGGATCGGGCGGACAGGTACACAGTCTCGCTCGAGGGCTTTGTGGAGCATCCCGCGAAATAGAACCAAAGCCAATGCTGGGCGCTGAGGCTCGGTATGCCCAACCCGTCGATCACCGGATCCTACAGCGGGCTTCGCCCGCCTGCGCGGACCGGTGATCTCTCGCGTTAGCCGTCACAAGTCACGCCCCCGTCACCGATCCATGAGACTCGAAGCGCTTACCCCGATGCTGCGCACCTGGGATCTCCCCGGTTCGGTTGCCTTCTACACCAACGTTCTCGGCTTCACGTGCGACAGCCTAAGCAACGAATGGGGCTGGGCCTTCCTCAGGCGTGACGATGTGAAGATCATGCTCGCCGGTCCGAATCAACATGAGAACGACGTAGCACCCGGGTTCACCGGGTCGCTCTATTTCAGAACGGATGACGCGGATGCCCTGTGGCAGCTGCTGAAAGACAAGACTCGGATCTGTTACGCGATCGAGAACTTCGACTACGGCATGCGGGAGTTTGCGATCTATGACAACAACGGCTATGTGCTTCAGTTTGGGCAGCCAATACGCACGCGGCCCTAGCCGCGGCCGAACGACCTATGGCAGTTGAAACCGTGACCGCTAACCCCGCGCCCACAACGGGCAGCGCGGCGGTAGCATTCATCTCGGACTCTCCTCGGTTGAGCGCTGACACCCCACACCACATGAGGCCAGCTGGCACGATGATGCCGAAAAGCCGGGGGGAGTCCATCCCATCATTCGAGCGGACGGCCGCAAGCGCGCTTCGCTTGCTTGCGGTGCCCTCCTCGCTTCGCTCGTCGGTCGCGGCTCAAGCGCAGCGTTCGGCAGCAGCCGATTAGTCCATTCTTTACCAACAGGAGGTGATCTGTGTATTGCCGAACCGTGACACGCCAGTCGCTGAAAGTCGCGCTGATGTCGGGGCTGCTTCTCGCCGGCGCGTTTGCCGGGGCGCCAGGGTCTGCGCAGGAGCCGGCCCTTACGCGGACCGCGAAGGATTCCCAACTCAAGTGGGGGCCCTGCCCCCCGTTCCTGCCGAAGGGGTGTGAGATTTCGGTTCTTCATGGCGATCCTGCCAAGAATAACGTCGACATCTTTTTCAAAGTGCCCGCCAATTCTGTTATTCCGCGCCACTGGCACACATCGGCAGAACGCATGGTGTTGGTATCGGGAGAGCTTCACGTTACCTATGACGGGCACAAGACCGCGGTGCTCAAACCTGGCACCTATGCGTACGGCCCTGCCAAGCTGCCACACAAAGCAGAGTGCAAGAAGGCTGGACCCTGCGTCCTTTTCATCGCATTTGAGTCACCGTTGGACGCGGTGCCGAGTGAAGACGCATCGAAGAAGTGACATCGCTGCCCAACCCGGCGCTGCAGGGGACGCGCGATGAACCCGCGCGCCCCTGAGCTTATTCGTTCGGCGGCGGAGAGCGCACGGGTGACGAAGGTCAACGGCCGTCACAAACTCGGCCCCGACTTGCGGGCGACAAACCAGGAGATCCGCCATGAAGATTGTGGTTATCGGCGGCAGCGGGCTCATCGGAAAAAAACTCGTGAACAACCTCCGTCAGCATGGCCATGAGGTCGTGGCTGCGTCACCCTCTTCGGGCGTCGACACCCTCACCGGCGAGGGATTGGCTGAAGCGCTTGCAGGCGCTCAGGTCGTCGTCGACGTGGCGAACTCGCCTTCGTTCGAGGACAAGGCAGTTTTGGAGTTCTTCGAGACGACAGGGCGTAACCTCCTTGCCGCCGAAGCGGCCGCTGGCGTGGGACATCACGTAGCGTTGTCGGTTGTCGGCACCGATCGTCTTCTTGCGAGTGGCTACTTCCGCGCGAAGGTGGCCCAAGAAAACCTGATCAAGGCCTCCAAGATTCCTTATACGATCCTCCGCTCAACGCAGTTCTTCGAGTTCGTGAGCGGCATCGCCCAATCGGCCACCGACGGGCAAACGGTTCGGTTGTCACCTGCCCTTGTGCAACCCATCGTGTCAGATGACGTCGCTGCCGCACTGGCCGACGTCGCAGTCGAGGAACCGCTGAACGGCACGATCGAGCTGGCGGGTCCCGAACCGATACGTCTCGACGAACTCGTCCGACGATTCTTGAGCGCAAACGGAGACGCACGGAAGGTGACCACAGACGTCCACGCACTCTACTTCGGCACTGAGTTGAACGATCAAAGCCTCACCCCCGGCGATAATCCGCGCATCGGCCCGACGCGCTTCGAGGACTGGCTCAACCGCTCCGTATCTCAGGGGTAAGGCACCTGGCAGCTGACGGCGGCGCCGGACCTTGGCGACCAAGCGGTGTGGGGCGCTTCCGCCGAGGGAGCGATGTGGGTGGCTCTCAAGGGTAAGCACATGCTCAATGTAACGCTGGCCGGAGCACTGACCGATCCGCCGCGGCTCCGCGAACCGTTGAAGCGGCTCGCCACTCTTGCGCTTGGCAGACTTGCCCCCTGAGTCAGAAGCTCGTTGTGCGTCGGGCGGGTGACGAGACCAGAGCCCCCTTTCACGGCTAGCTCGCGCGTAGCGCGCGCCACGGATGCGTGCGGCCGTCGGGGGTCGTGACCTTGCCGACGATGCGGTCCTTGGTCGCGCGGCCTTCGAAGCGCACGCTGCCGCCGGCGTAGGGGAAGCGGAAGAAGACGAACTGCCCTCGCACGTACGCCCGCTCGAGCGCGATGTTCATCCCGCGCACCGTCGCAGCGCCCGAAAGCGACTGGAAGCTCTGCGCCAGGTCGAGCGTGACCTCGCCCGCACCCCCGGCGAGCGGCACGCGGGTCTCCCACTCGCCCATCACCATCGCCGGCACCACCCAGAGATAGATCGTGCTCTTCTTCTCCACGCCGACGGTCTTTCCCGGCGCGTCCACGACGAGTTTCGCGTCCGGCGGCCAGTCGCCCATGTCGCCGTCGTGGGAGACGAGACGCGTGCCGGGGCGCAGCTCCTCGAGCAGCTTCGGCCGCAGCTCCAGATTGAAATCGGGCAGCAGGTAGAACGCGACCACCGTCGCGGCGGAGACGTCGGTCTTGAAGATGTCGCGCTCCTCGAACCGGACGCGGTCAGCGACGCCGGCCTTGGCCGCGTTGTCGTTCGCGAGCTTGACGAGCGTCCCGACGTAGTCGACGCCGTAGCCCCGCGTGCCGAAGCGCCTCGCCGCCGTGATCGGGATGCGGCCGTCGCCGGACCCGAGGTCGATAAGGAAGTCCCGCCCGTTCACGCCGGCGAGCTTGAGCATCGCGTCGACGACCGGCTGCGGGGTCTGGACGTAGGGGACTTCCTCGGCGGCAAAGCCGGGCGCGAGCACGAAGGCCGCGACCGCCGCCAGTGACCGGACGCCTTTCATAGCCGGCTCGCGGTGAACCGCCCGGCCACCGCGCCGTCGCGCAGGATCTCGCCGCGCAAGCCGCTGTCGTCGGCCGTGCCTTCGTACATACCGGACCAGGGCGATGCGCCGGGCACCGTGAACTTCACCGCCGTGCCGCGCGCGCGGCCGTCGACCTTATGGTGCGCACCGTCGTGCTCGAGCGCGCCGTCGAAGCGCTGGAACTCCTGCGCGAGCGTGATCGTCGCCGGACGCCCCTGCGCAAGGGTCGTCTCGAGCCGCCAGCGACCTGCCATCCTCGCCGGGACGTACCAGAGAAAGATCTTGCTGTTGCGATCGATGCCGACCGGCTTGTCCGGCGCGGGACTGATCTCCGCCACGTCCGGCTCCCACTCGCCCATGTCCCAGTCGTGGGTGACGACGCGCGTGCCCGGCCGCATCTGCTCGAGGATGCGCGGGCGCAGCTGGATGTTCAGTTCGCGGAAGAGATACAGCGTCAGCACCGTCGCCGGGCGGAGATCGGTCGTGAACAGATCCTCGATCCTGAACGTGACCCGGTCGGCCACGCCGGCCCAGCGCGCGTCGAAGCGGCTCTTCTCGATCAGGTCAGCCTCGATCTCGATGCCGACCGCACGTGCGCCGAACCGCTTCGCGGCGGTGATCGGGATGCGGCCGTCGCCCGAGCCAAGGTCGATCACGAAGTCGTTCGGCCCCACCTTCGCGAGCTCGAGCATCCGGTCGACCGTCGATTGCGGAGTCGGGACGTAGGGCGCGTTCGAGAGGAAGCCCTGGGTGTCGCCGACCCCGGGGAGCGCGAGACCGGCGATGAGGGCGAGCGCACGGATCGCTCCGGCGCCCCGGTCGCGCGAACCGCGGGCGGTAGGCTGCTGCTGCATCGAGGGGCTATTGCGTACGCGGCAGTCGCATGGCGGGGACCGCATCCTACACGACCCGCTCGCGTTCGCGGCGATCCGCTACCGCTGGCCCCCGCCGCGAGCGAGGAGCTGCTGCGCCGCCTTCACGACCGGGCCGTCGATCATCTTCCCCTGGTACTCGACCACGTTCCCGCCCGCCGCCTCGCAGGCGGCCAGGATGCCGCGCGCGCGCTCGATCTCCGCAGGAGTCGGCGTGAAGACCTCGAGGATGGCCGGCACCTGCTTCGGATGGATGGCGAGCTTCGCCGTGTAGCCCATCGCCTTCGCGCGCATCGCGTCGCCGCGCAGGCCCGCCTCGTCGTCGATGACGACGTGCGGGACGTCGATCGCGGCGATCCCGGCGGTCGCCGCGGCCTGCACGATGCGCCCCCGCGCCCACAAAAACGGCTCCCAGGCAACCTCGGCGCGCAGGTCGGCGGCGAGATCCACGCCGCCGAACGCGAGCGCGCGCACGCGCGGATCCGCGTTGGCGATCTCGGCTGCTGCCTCCAACCCGCGCGCCGATTCGATGGTGCAGATGAGCGGCACCCCGGCGATCAGCCGCGCGTACAGCCGCGGCTCGAACGCCGACTCGACCTTGGGTAGCAGGATGAAGTCGGGCGCGACGCCGGCGGTAACTAGCGCCTCGAGGTCGCGCACACCGGCGGCCGTATGGATGTTGTTCACCCGCAGCCCGCAGACCTGCCCCGGCGCGAGGCCGCGGTGCCCGGCGCGGAAGTGCTCGACCAGCGTCGCGCGCGCGTCGTCCTTGCCGGCCGCCGACACCGCGTCCTCGAGATCGAGGATCAGGCCGTCGGCGCCGGTCGTGGCCGCCTTGGCGAAGCGGTCCGGCCGGTTGCCCGGAGTGAAAAGGAGAACGCGGCAGAGGGCGACGTCGGGGACCGGGGCACTCATGCGTAGCCGGCCTTTGAATAGGGTGTCTCGGCGCTGCGCTTGTACACGAGAAGGTTGCGCCGGTACGAGAGCACCAGCTCCCGGCGCTGGTTGTACGCGCGGGTGTCGACCGTGAGGATGCCTTCGTCCGGGCGCGACTTCGACTCGCGCTTGTCGACGATCGTCGACTCGGCCTCGGTCGTGTCGCCGGCGTAGACCGGCGTCGGGAGCTTGATGTCCGTCCAGCCGAGGTTCGCGACGACCCGACCGAAGGTACGCGTGGTCGCAGCGGTCGCAGCGGCGATCAGCCACGACTCCTGGATGCGGTGTCGTCCGTCCTGGTGCCGCTCGATCCACGACTGGTCGTGGAACTGCGGGTTCGCCTCGAGCGAGCGCCACGCATGCTCGGCGGCCTCGTCGCGGTAGAACGTCCGGCGCGGGTAGTGGACGAAGGTCTCGCCGGGGCGGGCGTCCTCGAAGAAGATGCCGTAGCGCTCGACGAGCGTGCCGTCGGGGAGCTTCGCATACAGCAGGAAGCGCTCCTCCTCCACCGGGGGCGCCGCAGGCCGGCCGGCCTCGTCCGGATGCCTGCCGCGTCGGTATACCGCGAGGTCATAGGTGAGCTTCGCGACCTCCTTGCCTTCGGGGCTCACGCCGCGCGAGATCACGGTGACGACGCCGTGGTCGTCGTCGCCGTCGCGCGAGGCCGCGATCTCCGACTCGGAGTAGAGCGTGTCGCCGCCGAACACCGGGCCGGTCAGCGCGATCTCGGCGAAGCCGAGGATCGCCTTCTTCCGCCCGAACGTGCGCGAGGCCATGCCGATCACCCGCTGCAGGGTGACGGTCGATACCATCAGCGGCCTCTTCCAGGTCGTCTGTGCCGCGTAATGCGCATCGTAGTGCAGCATCGCGGCGTTCAGCGTGTCGAGCGCCTCGTCGAGGTTGTCCTGCTGGGAGAGCGTGACGCCCGGTCGGTGCCTGAAGCGCTGGCCTGGCGCGAACTCGTCGAAGTCGAGGCCGAAGCGCTCCTGGTAGCGCGCGTCGCCGGCGCGGAGATATGCGTAGTAGCTCATCGTCTTCCCCTTTCTGCGCCTTCGTTTCGTGCGCCTGGCAGGCGCTCGCGCCGCATGCAGCGAGCTCGGCGGATCGAGGCGCGGCAGCCTCCCATCCCTCGCGTCGGACGGCCACGCGTGCTTACTGCAGCAACTCGTATCCCGCCGGATTGTCGGGGCACGGCCCGAAACCGCATTCGAGCAGCGTCGACACGGCGCTGGCCACCGCGATCAGCACGAACAGCCAGCCGAGCACCTGCGCCGTCGGGAGGTCTTGCGGAATCCGAGCATCGCGGTCGCCGCGAGCGCGAGCACGACGAACGGCACCGCCATCGGCAGCACGATCATGATTCGTCCCCGAATCGGGGCATTCGCACGCCGTTCAGTCGTATTTCCGCGCGTCCTCGACGACCTTGCCGTCGTTCGGCAGTTCGCCCGGCTGGCCAAGAATAACCTCGCCGCGCAGTTTGGTCACGTCGCGGATCGTCGCGACGACTGCCTCCGCAAGCCCGGCGCGCGCGGACTCGACCTCGCAGTGCAATGTCATCCGGTCCTGCCCGTCGGCCTGGTCGACGACCAGCCGCGCGCGCCGGATGTCGGGATGGCGCTTCAAGATCTGCGCAACCTGCGCGGGCTGCACGAACATGCCCCTCACCTTGGTCGCCTGGTCGGCGCGCCCCATCCAGCCCTTGATGCGGACGTTGGTGCGGCCGCACGGGCTCGGAGCAAGGAGCACGGCCGAGAGATCGCCGGTCGCGAACCGGATCAGCGGATAGTCGGGGTTGAAGCTGGTGACGACCACCTCGCCGACCTCGCCCGCAGGCACCGGGTCGCCGGTGCCGGGCCGCACGATCTCGAGCAGACAGCCCTCGTCGACGACCATGCCCTCGCACACCTTGCCGTCCGGCCCGAGGCTCTCGTAGGCGATCAGCCCGAGGTCGGCGGTCGCATAGGACTGCATCACGCTCAATCCGCGTTCGGCCATCGCGCTACGCAACGCCGGGGGCAGGTACTCCGCCCCCACCGAGGCCTTTTTCAGGCCCGAGATGTCGATCTTCAGCTCGGCGGCCTTCTCGACGATCACCTTGAGGAACGACGGCGTGCCGATGAAGGCGTTGACGCCGAGGTCGGCGATCGTGGACACCTGCATCTCGGTCTGGCCGACACCCGTCGGCACGACGGTGCACCCGCACGCGAGCGCGCCCTTCTCGAGCATCGAGCCGGCGGGGGTGAAGTGATAGGCGAAGGTATTGACGACGAGGTCGCCGCCGCGGAAACCGGCCGCGTGCAGCGCGCGCGCCGTGCGCCACCAGTCGCGCCCATGGCCTTCCGGCTCGTAGATCTGGCCCGGCGACACGAAGACCTTCGCGAGCTTCCCGACCGGCGTGGCGTTGAGGCCGCCCAGGGGGCGCAGCTCCGCCTGGAGCGCCTTCAGGTCGGACTTCCGGGTGACGGGGAGCTGCGAAAGCGCGGCGCGCGAGGTCACCGCGCGCGGATCGACATCCTTCAGGATGCGGGCGAAGCCGGGCGCGTTCGCCTTCGCGTGTGCGACCTGGCTCGGCAGCCGCTCCAGAAGCTCGCGCTCCCGCAGCGCGGGATCGCGGGTCTCGAGCGCGTCGTAGAAATCGGGCATCGGCGGGCTCACGAGAGCCAGCGTTTCCGGCGGCGATAGAACTTGGTGTCGCGGAAGCTCTTCCGGCCGGCGGTCGACAGGCCGAGATAGAACTCCTTCACGTCGTCGTTCTCGCGGAGACGCGACGCCTCGCCGTCCATCACCACGCGGCCGTTCTCGAGAATGTAGCCGTAGTCGGCGTAGCGCAGCGCGATGTTGGTGTTCTGCTCGGCGAGCAGGAACGAGACGCCTTCCTTCAGGTTGAGATCCCGGACGATCTCGAAGATCTCCTCCACGAGCTGCGGCGCGAGTCCCATCGACGGCTCGTCGAGCAGGATCATCTTGGGCCGCGCCATCAGCGCCCGCCCGATCGCGGTCATCTGCTGTTCGCCCCCCGAGGTGTAGCCGGCGAGGGAGTTCCGGCGCTCGCGCAACCGCGGAAAATACTGGTAGACGAGATCGAGGTCGCGGGCGAGCTCGGCGCGCCCGATCGAGCGGGTGAACGCGCCGGTGAGCAGGTTCTCCTCCACCGTGAGGTGCTGGAAGCAGTGCCGGCCCTCCATCACCTGGCAGACCCCCATGCGCACCAGCTCGTTCGGCGTCAGCTGGTCGATGCGCTTGCCGTCGAACTCGATCGACCCTTTGGTCACGTCGCCGCGCTCGGCGCGGAGCAGGTTCGAGATCGCTTTCAGGGTGGTCGTCTTGCCCGCGCCGTTGGCGCCGAGGAGCGCGACGATCCGGCCTTTTTGCACTTGCAGGGACACGCCCTTCAGGACGAGGATGACGTGGTCGTAGATGACCTCGATGTTGCTGACCGCGAGGTAGGCCGCAGCCTGCGGTTCGGGCTTGGGGATGGCGGACATCGCGGACGGTGAAGGGCGAAAGGGGAAGGGTAGCCGAGGAAGCGGAAATGAAAAAGGGGAAGGTTCTATCCCTTCCCCTTCTCCCTGCCCCGTTCCCTCAGAGGTCCGTCAGCCGGCCGCCTTGCAGTCGCGCAATGCGAGGCCCTTCTCCTTGGCGTACTGCGCCGCCGAGGCCTCGATCATCGGGCGCACGATCGACTGATCGGAGGTGATCCAGTCGGTGATCGGCTTCCAGGCCTTGCCGTCCCACTGCAGGAACTTCACCGAGCCGCCGCCTTCGTGGTCCATGCACGAGACCTTCAGCGGCTGCATCAGACCGGACGCGCCGAGCGCCTTGAGGCGCGCTTCGCTGATCTCCAGGTTCTCCAGACCCCAGCGCATCTGCTCGCCGGTGATCGACTTGCCCTTGCCGTACTTTTCCTGCGCGAGACGGATCGCCTCGGTGGTGACGATGCCGGCGACGATGCCGCGGGTATGGTAGATCGACCCGATGCGGGACTTGTCGTCCATCTCGCCTTTGCCCTTGCCGTAGACGTGCTTGAGGACGTCCTGCATCACCGGGAAGCTGGTGCCGGGCAGGTTGAAGCCCGCGGCGATGTAGCCCTTCGCCGCGTCGCCGGCCGGGATCACGTCCTCCTCGGCCCCCGACCACCACACCCCGAGCACCTTGTCGCGCGGGAAGCCTACCTTCGCCGCCGCCTTCAGCGCCGTCGGGTTCATCACCCCCCACCCCCGCAGGATCACCCAGTCGGGCCGGATCTGGCGCACCTGCAGCCACTGCGCCTGCTGCTCGTTGCCCGGATGCGGCACGGCGATATGCGTCACCTCGAAGCCGTACTTCTTCGCTTGCGCGTCGAGAACCGGGATCGTCTCCTTGCCGTAGGCCGAGTCGTGATAGAGATTCACGATCTTCTTGCCCTTCAGCTTGTCCATCCCGCCTTCCCTCTGGCCGATGAACTTGATCTTCGCGGTGTTCTGCGACCAGTAGTTGGTGATCAGCGGGAAGACGTAGGGGAAGACGCGTCCATCCGAGGCATCGGTTCGGCCGTAGCCCATCGATATCACCGGGATCTTGTCCGCCGTAGCCTTCTCGATCAGCGAGTAGGTGATGCCGGTCGAGAGCGGATGGATGACGGTCGCGCCCGTCGGCCCTTTCTTCTTCGAGCGCTCGTAGCACTCGACGCCGCGGGCGTTGTTGTACTCGGTCTCGCACTTCTCCCAGGTGAGCTTGACGCCGTTGATGCCGCCATCCCGGGCGTTCAGCATCGCGAAGTAGTCGATCATGCCGCCGCCGAAGCCGGAGCCGCCGGGGGCATAGGGCCCGACCCAGTAAAAGTTGGCCGGGATGAACTGTTCCTGCTGGGCGTGCGCGCCGGTCGCGAGGACCGCGAACCCGGCTGCGGCAACGACCGCCGCGACGGGCCGGGCGGCTCGTTTCCCAAGGTCATTCCACATCGTTGATCTCCTCAAAGTGGTGAAAACTCCCCCTGCTTCCGAGACAGGTTGTCGGTGTTTTCGTTTGGGCCGGAACTATACGCCAAACCCCAAGCCGCTCAAAGTCTAAGCGCCGGGCAGCCTAGTGGGGGAACGGCCACAGCCGGAGCTTCTCCTTGCCGATCTGCCACAGCCGGGCGAGGCCGTGCGGCTCGACGATCAGGAAGAAGATGATCAGCGCGCCGAAGATGATCAGCTCCAGGTTCGACACGACGGCGTGCGAGATCTCGATCCCGGTCGCGTGCGAGATCCCCTGCGACAGCACGCTCAGGAAGATCGGGAGGAGCGTGATGAACGCCGCGCCGAGGAACGACCCCATGATGCTCCCCACCCCGCCGATGATGACCATGAAGAGGATCCGGAACGAGAGGTCGAGGTTGAACGCCTCCGGCTCCACCGTCCCGAGGTAGCAGTACGCGTAGAGCGCGCCGGCCACGCCGCAGTAGAACGAGCTGATCGCGAACGCGAGCAGCTTGGTGTGCATCAGGCGGATGCCGATCACGCCCGCCGCGACGTCCATGTCGCGGACCGCCATGAACGCGCGGCCGGTCTCGCTCCGCACCAGGTTCTTCGCGAGCAGCGCGAGGACGGTGACGACGGCGAGCGTGAGCAGGTACTTCGCGACCGGCGACTCGAAGGCGTAGCCGAGGATCTCGATCTTCTGCGCGGTGATGACCCCGGAGGAGCTGTTGTTCGAGAACCAGCCGACGCGCTGCAGCGCCCACAGCACGAAGAACTGGCAGGCGAGGGTCGCGACCGCGAGGTAAAAGCCCTTGATCCGCAGGCTGGGCAGGCCGAACACCACGCCTACCAGCGCCGCGCACAGGCCGGCGAGGATGAACGAGCCGAGGATCGGCATGCCCGGAATGCGCAGCTCGAAGTTGTACGCCATGAACGCGCCGACGGCCATGAACGCGGCCGTCCCGAGCGAGAGCTGCCCGGCATAGCCGGTCAGGATGTTGAGGCCGAGCGCGGCCAGCCCGAAGACGAGGAACGGCGTGAGCAGCGCGGAGAGCCAGTACTGGTCGGCGACCAGCGGCACGACGACGAATGCGACCAGGAGCAGCGCGCCGATCCCGATCCGGTCCTGCAGGATCGGGAAGATCTGCTGGTCGGCGGCGTAGCTCGTCTTGAACTGCCCTGCTTCGCGATAGAACATCTAGGAACTCTCTCGAAATTACTTCGCACGAACAAGGGGCGACGCCCCTTGTATATCCCCCACGCTGGAACAAGGGGGCAAGCCCCCTTGCAGATCCCCAGCCTTTCGCACGCCGGTCGTTCTTGAGCGGCGCTCCTACACCCTCTCGATGATCTTCTCGCCGAACAGCCCCTGCGGCCGCACCAGCAGGAAGAGAAGCGCGATCACGTACGCGAACCACGATTCGATCCCGCCGCCGACGTAAGGACCGAGGTACACCTCGGCGAGCTTCTCGGCGGCGCCGATAATCAGCCCGCCGACGATCGCGCCGGCGATCGACTCGAAGCCGCCGAGGATCAGCACCGGCAGCGCCTTGAGCGCGACGAACGTAAGGGCGTACTGGACGCCGTTCCGCACCCCCCACATGAGGCCGGCGACGAGCGCGACGAAGCCGGCGACCGCCCAGACGATGCCCCAGATCTGCTTGAGCGGAATGCCGACCGCGAGCGCGGCCTGGTGGTCGTCGGCCACGGCGCGCAGCGCCCGCCCGATCCGCGTCTTCTGGAAGAACACCGCGAGCACCGCGACCAGGATCCCGGCGACGCCCGCCGCGAACAGGTCGAACTGGCTGATGTTGATGTTCGTCTTCTGCGACAGCCACTCCATCGGCACGTCCGGAATGCCGAGCTCGAGCCCGTGCGGCTGCGAGCCCCACACGAGCTGCGACAGGCCCTCGAGGACGAACGTGAGGCCGATCGTCGCCATGAAGAGGGTGATCGGCGGCTGGTTCACGAGCGGCCGCAGCACCACCTTCTCGATGGCGAGGCCGAGCACCACCATCACCGCCAGCGTGATGACGAGCGCGAGCCAGAAGTTGACGCCGCGCTCGAGCAGGCTGACGAACGTCAGCGCGGCGAAGAACACCATCGCGCCCTGGGCGAAGTTGAACACGCCCGAGGCCTTGTAGATGAGGACGAAGCCGAGCGCGACGAGCGAGTACATCACCCCGGCGAGCAGCCCGCCGGCGAGCACCTCGATGAAGAATGCGAACTCCATGTGCACCTCGCTCCTAGTGCGCGACGCCAAGATAGGCGTCGATCACGCGCTGGTCGCTCCGCACCACGTCGGGCGTGCCGTCGGCGATCTTGCGGCCGTAGTCGAGCACCACCACCCGGTCCGAGATGTCCATCACCACGCCCATGTCGTGCTCGATCAGCACGATGGTGGTGCCGTACTGGTCGTTGACGTCGAGGACGAAGCGGCACATGTCCTGCTTCTCCTCCATGTTCATGCCGGCCATCGGCTCGTCGAGCAGCAGGAGATCGGGCTCGGCGGCGAGCGCCCGCGCGAGCTCGACGCGCTTCTGCAGGCCGTACGGCAGCCGCCCGACGGGCGTCTTGCGGATGTGCTGGATCTCGAGGAAGTCGATCACCTCCTCGACCTTCCGCCGGTGCTCCATCTCCTCGCGCTTCGCCGGGCCGAACCAGACCGCCTGCTGCAGGAAGTTGGTGCGCATCTTCAGGTTGCGCCCGGTCATGATGTTGTCGAGCACGCTCATGCCCTTGAAGAGGGCGATGTTCTGGAACGTGCGGGCGATGCCCATCTTCGCCGCCTCGTGACTGTCCATGTCGGGGCGGGTCTGGCCCTTGTACGTGATCTTGCCCTGCTGCGGATGGTAGACGCCGTTGATGACGTTCAGCATCGAGCTCTTGCCGGCGCCGTTCGGGCCGATGATCGCGCGGATCTCGTGCTCGCGGACGTCGAACGAGACGTCCTGCAGCGCCTTCACGCCGCCGAACGAGAGCGCGACGCCCTCGACCGCCAGCACCGGCCCGCCGATTTCGCGTCGCTGCTGCATCGGCTCGCGGGCCCGCGCCTCAGGCGGCCTTCTTCGCGGCGGCGGCCGGGAACGTCTTCGCGTCGGCGATCTTCAGATTCGCGGCGATCTTGCCGACGCGGCCGTCCTCGAACTTCACCTGCGTCTCGATGTAGCACTCCTTCTTCCCGCCGTAGAGCGCGTCGATCAGCACCCCGTACTTGTCGGCGATGAACCCCCGGCGCACCTTCCGCGAGCGGGTGATCTCGCCGTCGTCGGGGTCGAGCTCCTTGTGCAGGACGAGGAAGCGGTGGATCTGCGAGCCGGCGAGCTTCGGATCGGCGGCGAGGTCGGCGTTCACCTTCTCGACGCAGTCGCGCACGAGATCGAACACCGCCGCGTGGCTGGCGAGGTCGGTGTAGCCCGAGAACGCGAGGTTCCGCCGCTCGGCCCAGTTGGCGACCGCTTCGAAGTCGATGTTGATGAACGCGCACGCCATGTCGCGCGCGTGGCCGAATGCCACCGCCTCTTTGATGTACGGGAAGAACTTCAGCTTGTTCTCGAGGTACTTCGGCGCGAAGAGCGTGCCGTCCGCGAGCTTCCCCACGTCCTTCGCGCGGTCGATGATCTTGAGATGGCCGTCCTGGTCGAAGTAGCCGGCGTCGCCGGTCTGGAACCAGCCGTCGTTCGTCTTCGCCTCGGCGGTGGCCTCGGGGTTCTTGTAGTAGCTCTGGAAGAGCCCCGGCGAGCGGATGAGGATCTCGCCCGCGTCGGTCACCTTGATCTCGACGCCCTTCACCGGCGGGCCGACGGTGTCGGCCTTCACCTGGCCGTTCGGCTGCACGCACACGAACACCGAGGTCTCGGTCGAGCCGTAGAGCTGCTTGAGGTTGATGCCGATCGAGCGGTAGAAGACGAAGAGGTCGGGCCCGATCGCTTCGCCCGCGGTGTAGGCGAGCCGCACCCGGCTCATGCCGAGCACGTTCCGCAGCGGCCCGTAGACGAGGACGTCGCCGATCCGGTACAGCAGCCGGTCGACGAGGCCCACCGGCTCGCTTCGCGTCGAGGATCTTCGCGCCGACGCGCCGCGCGAGCCCCATGAAGTAGCGGTACATCCCGCGCTTGAGCGCGCTCGCGTCCTCCATCCGGATCGTCACCTGCGTGAGCAGCGCCTCCAGCACGCGCGGCACCGCGAAGTAGTATGTCGGCCCGATCTCGCGCATGTCGGCCATCACCGTCTCGACCGACTCGGGGCACGAGACGCAGAAGCCGACGACGTAGGGCTGCGCGTACGAGAAGATGTTCTGCCCGATCCAGGCGGGCGGCATGTACGCGAGCACCTCCTCGTCGGGCGTGAGCCCTTCCATCTCGGCGCCCATGCGCGCGGCGGTGATGAGGTTGGCGTGGGTGAGGACCACGCCCTTCGGCTGGCCGGTGGTGCCCGAGGTGAAGAACATCGCCGCGGTGTCGGACGGCTGGCCCTTCTCGACCTCGGCGAGAAAGAAGTCGGGGTTGCGAGCGTCGAACTCGCGCCCGGCCGCCTGGAGGCTCTCGAAGCTCGCGAGCCCGGGCTGCGCGTAGTTCCGCAGACCGCGCGCGTCGTCGAAGTAGATGTGCGCGAGCTTCGGGCACTGCGCCTTGACCTCGAGCAGCTTGTCGACCTGCTCCTGGTCCTCGACGATCGCGAACGCGATCTCGGCGTTCTGGAAGACGAACACCATCTCCTGCGCGGCGGCGTCGGAGTAGAGCGGGATGGGAATGCCGCCGAGGCTCTGCACCGCGGCCACCGCCCAGTAGAGGCGCGGGCGGTTCTCGCCGACGATCGCGAGGCTCATGCCCCGCTTGAACCCCTGGGCGGCGAGGCCGCACGCGAGCGCGCGCACCTCGGCGGCGACCTCCGACCAGGTCCAGGCCTGCCAGATGCCGAGGTCCTTCTCGCGGATCGCGGGATGGTCGCCGCGAACCCTGGCGTGATGAAGCAGCAGGCGCGGGAAAGTGTCGAGCCGCTCCGCCATGTCACCCTCCTCGAGGCTCAAACCCGGGCAAGAAAAGCGCGCCGCGGTTGTCTTTCCCCCGGTCGCGCGAGCGCGCGGATTGTAACCGACGCCCCGCAGCGTCGGGCGGGGCTCGCCGGCCCGGGCGAGGGGCTAGCCGTACGTGAAGAACCCGCGCCCGGTCTTGCTGCCCGAGATACCCCGCCTCGACCATCTCGACGAGGAGCGGCGCCGGGCGGTACTTCGGGTCCTTGAACCCTTCGAACAGCACGTTCAGCACCGCGAGCTCGACGTCGAGCCCGATCAGGTCGCAGAGCGCGAGCGGGCCGATCGGGTGGTTGCAGCCGAGCTTCATCGCCTCGTCGATCTCGGCCGCGGTGGCGAGCCCTTCGCCGAGCGCGAAGATCGCCTCGTTGATCATCGGGCAGAGCAGGCGGTTGACGACGAAGCCGGGCGAGTTCCGCACCTTCACCGGGTGCCTTGCCGATCTTCTTCGTGATCGCCTCGACCGCGGCGTAGGTCTCGTCCGACGTGGCGAGCCCGCGGATCAGCTCGACGAGCTGCATCACCGGCACCGGGTTGAAGAAATGCATCCCGATCACCTTGTCGGGGCGCTTCGTCGCCGCGGCGATCCGCGTCAGCGAGATCGAGGAGGTGTTCGACGCGAGGATCGCGTCCGGCTTCGCCAGCGCGTCGAGCTGGGCGAAGATCTTGAGCTTCAGCTCGAGGTTCTCGGTCGCCGCCTCGATCAGGAGGTCGCAGTCCTTGAGCGCCGCGACGTCGGTCGAGGTCTTGATCCGCCCGAGCGCCGCGGCCTTGTCGCCGGCGCTCATCTTCTCCTTCTTCACCAGCCGCTCGAGGCTGCCGTCGATCGTCTTCAGGCCGCGGTCGACCTGCGCCTGGCCGATGTCGGTCATCGTCACCGCGTGCCCCGCGACGGCGAACGCCTGCGCGATGCCGTTGCCCATGGTGCCGGCGCCGACGACGCCGATGGTTTCAATTGCCATTTCGGTTCACTCCTTCGATTGCCTCACGGCATCACGATCTCGCGCGCGACGCCGCGCACGTCCATCTCGTAGTCGAGGCCCTGCACCGGCGGCCGCGCGAAGTGCCAGGTCAACCCGGCGTGCATCGCACCGCGCGCCACGATCTCCGCGGCGAGAAACGAGTGGATGTCGTGGACGGTGTAGACCTGGGTCGCAGTCGCCGCCGCCCAGCCGGCGCCGAGCGATTCCATCCGCCGCTCCTGCTCGGCGAGCACCCACCGCGCCTTCTCGCGCATCCCCGCCGGCGAGGTGTCGCCGTAGCGGACGATCCGTTCGCGGTAGCTGCCCGGGCCCCTCGGCCGCTTCGCCGCTGCCAGCGGTGATGAAGCTCAACGGCGTCTCCGATGCGCGCCGGCACCGTGTACGAGAACGCGTGAAAGCTCGGGCCGGCGGGTGGCGCCATCTTCCGGGCACACGTTGGACCGCGCCACCGGATTCACCTCGTTCTTGAACAGGCCCCAGCGCTCGAGCGTGCCGACGTAGACGCGGTTGAACGCCTTGAAGCCCTCCTCCGTGAACGGCTCGGGCGAGCGGAGCTCGCAGGCACAGAACGCGGTCGGCGCCATCCGCGCGCGTTCAGGTACGCCTCGATCGCGCGAAACCCGTCTTCGATCGGCACCGGGCGCCGGAAGCGCGCCCGCTCGATCTCGAAACCGGGCTCGGCGGCGACGCCAGCGGAATACTGGAACGGCCCTTTGATGAAACGGAATCCGCCGGCGGGAAAAGCGATGACTTCGGCCATGTGCGCTCCGGCGCGTGGGATGCGGGATCGGCGATTGTAGCGCTGCTATCTCGACCGCCAATCGTGGCAACTGCAATCTCAGGCCAGCGCCGGAAGCTCTATCGCGATCATCCCTTCGGGAACCCCGCGATCTGCGCAGCCTCCCGTGAGCGCGTCGCTCCGTCAGCGGCTGAGCACGGGCGGCCCCAGGCGCTGAAGGAGGCTGACGGCTTCCTGCGCCATCCGCGTCAGCGGGCGCTGCGCGGAAGTGGCGACGGCCATCACGCTGCGCAGCGCCGGCCGCACGATCGGGCGTGCGACGAGCTTCGCCCCGTCTCCCGCTTCGGGCAGCGCGCTGCGCGCCAGCACCGCGAAACCGTGTCCGCGTTGGACCAGGTCCAGGATCGCGCGGACGCCGTCGACCTCGAGCGCGATCTGCGGCTTCAGCCCGAGCGCGGCGAGGCGGGAGTCGACCAGCATGCGCACGGTGTGCGGACGGCTCGGAATGATGAGCGGGAACTCGGGCAGGCTCTTCAGCGTCACGGTCGTACCGCCGCCGGCGCCTCTTCCCGAGGCCGCGGGTCCGATCAGGCAGAGCGGCTGCTCGGCGAGGGGCACGAGCTCGACGTTCGGGGACGACGGCGGGTTATAGACGACGCCGACGTCGACGCGCCCGTGCGCGAGCCACTCCAGGATGTGCACCGTGAGCCCCTCGACGATGCTGATGTCGGCGCGTGGGAAGCGGCTCCGGAACTCGGCGACGAGCGGACCGGAAAGCAGGCGCCCGACCGTCGGCGGCAGCCCCACCGCAACGCGCCCGACCGGCGCGGTGCGCGATTCGTCGAGGTCGGCCCTGGCGCTCTGCACCTGCTGGAGGATCCCGCGGGCGTGCGCGAGCAGGCGGCCGCCGGGAGATGTGAGCGTGACGCCGCGCCCGTTGCGCAGGAACAGCGTCTGCCGCAACTCCACCTCCAGGCTGCGGATCTGCCGCGAGAGGGCGGGTTGCGCGACCGCCAGCAGCTGTGCGGCCCGGGAGAAGCTGCCTGCGTCGGCGACGTGCACGAAGTATTCGAGCTGCCTCAGATCCATGCGGGCGTCCATGCCATAGCGCTATAGCAGCTAGTCTAGCAATGCCGTTCCATTCTGGCGAGGCCTGCGACAGAATCGCTCCGCCATGAACTGCACGCACCCCCGCCCGATGCCCGCCGGATCCGCTTCGTCGCCCCCTTCCCACCCGCCCGCGTGGCGTCGCGCAGGCCGATCGTCGCGGTAGGGCACGCGGGCGCATCAGCGCACGTTCGGCACGTTTCCGATTCGCTGGACCAGGACCCAGAAGAGCGCGCCGTCATGAACGGAATCGTCGTCCGCAACATCGAGCGCGCCGATGCCGGCGCGGTGGAGCGCCTCGCGCCCTTCGGCGTCGCCACCCTGCACGAGGCGCAGGGCAGGGTCGGATTGATGAGGCCGTTCATGCGGCCGGTCTATCCGGGGGCGAAGGCGTGCGGCACCGCCGTAACGGTGCTCGCACATCCCGGCGACAACTGGATGCTCCACGTCGCCGCGGAGATGATCCGCCCCGGCGACGTCGTGATCGTCGCGCTGTCGGCGGAAAACACCGACGGGTTGTTCGGCGAGCTGCTCGCCACGTCGTACCGCGCCCGGGGCGCGAAGGGGCTCGTCATCGAAGCCGGCTGCCGCGACGTCGCCGAGCTGCAGGCGATGAAGTTCCCGGTGTGGTCGCGCGCCATTTCGGCCAAGGGCACGGTGAAGGCGACCGTCGGCTCGGTGAACATCCCCGTCGTGTGCGGCGGTGCGCTGATCCATCCGGGCGACGTCGTTGCGGCCGACGACGACGGCGTCGTCGTCATTCCGCGCGCCGCTGCGTCGAAGGTGGCCGATGCAGCCGCGGCCCGCGAGCAGAAGGAACATGCGAACCGCAAACGGCTCGCCGCCGGGGAGCTCGGCCTCGACATCTACGGCATGCGCGACGCGCTTGCCAAGGCCGGGCCTGCGCTACGTCGACCACATAGACCAGATCTGAGGAAAAGACATGAACCGTACCTACCGCGCCATCGCAGGTTTGCTGATCGCCGTTGCGGGTCTCGCCGGGAGCGCCGCCGCCTTCGCCCAGGACTACCCGAGCAAAGCCGGTGAAGATCATCGTCGGCTTCGCTCCGGGGGGCGTGGCGGACATCACCGTGCGCATCGTCGCCCAGAAGCTCAGCGAGCGGCTCAAGCAGCAGTTCCTGGTGGAGAACCGCCCCAGCGCAGGCGGCATCATCGCGGCGGAGGCGGTCGCCAAGGCCCCGCCGGACGGCTACACCCTCCTTCTCATCAGCAACGGGAATGCAGTCAGTGTGTCCCTCTTCAAGAAGCTGAGCTACGACCCGGTCAAGGATTTCGCGACGGTCTCGCAGATCGGGTACTTCGGGCTCGCCATCGTGACGAGCAACGAGTCCAAGCTGAAGACGGTGAAGGACGTCATTGCCGCGGCAAAAGCGAACCCGGGAAAGCTCACGGTCGGAACGATCGGGATCGGGAGCACGCAGCACCTGTCCGCGGAGCTGTTCAAGATCGCTCGCGGGGATCGACTTCACGGTCGTGCCCTTCAAGGGATCGTCCGAGGTCCTGACCGCGCTCAAGGGCGGCGACCTCCAGCTCGGCTTCGAGATTCTCGCGCCCGTCATGGCGCAGGTGAAGGGCGGCGGGCTGCGTGCGCTCGCGGTGACGACGCAAAGCCGCTTCCCGGGTCTTCCCGACGTGCCGACCGTGATCGAAAGCGGCGTGCCCGGTTACGACGTCGCCTCCTGGAACGGCATCGCCGCGCCGGCGAAGACGCCTCGGCCGGTGGTCGATCTTCTCAACAAGGAGATCAACGCGGTGCTCGCGCTTCCCGAGGTGAAGCAGCGCTTCGACGAGCTCGGCGTCGTTCCCCAGGGCGGTACGCCCGAGGAGCTCGGCGCGCTGCTCACGAAGGAGATCGCCAAGTGGAAGGACGTCGTCGCGAAAGCCAAGATCGAAAAGCAGTGAGCGCTGCCGATTCCTCGAAGATCACCGGCATCTCGTCGATGGCGACCCGCGAGGTTCTCGCGGAGCTGGTGCCTGCGTTCGAGCGACAGTCCGGTCGCGTGGTCGCTTTCGAGTCGGTCGGCGGGGTGGACGCTGCCAAGCGCGTGGGCTCGGGCGAGCCGTTCGATGTGGTAGTGCTCGCGTCGGACGCGATCGACAAGCTGATCGGCGCCGGCCGCGTCGTCGCGGGAAGCAAGGTCGATCTGGCCCGTTCGGGCGTCGCCGTAGCGGTCCGATCGGGCGCACCGCGCCCGGAGATCGGCTCGGAAGAGGCGGTTCGGCGGGCGGTGTTGTCCTCGCGCAGCGTCGGCTATTCCACCGGGCCAAGTGGCGTGGCTCTGGCTGCGCTCTTCGAGCGCTGGGGCATTGCCGCCGAGATCAAGGACCGGATCGTCCAGGCGCCGCCCGGCGTGCCGGTCGGCGCCCTCGTGGCCCGCGGCGAGGTGGAGCTCGGCTTCCAGCAGCTGAGCGAGCTGATGCACCTGAGCGGCATCGACGTGATCGGACCGCTGCCGCCGGCGATCCAGATCATCACCACGTTCTCGGCCGGCATCTGCGCCAGCTCGAAGCAAGGCGATGCGGTGCGCAGCCTGCTCGACTTCATGACCTCGCCGTTGTCCGCCGATGCGAAGCGTCGTCATGGCATGGAGCCGGCCTGACTTTCCGGACGCGGGTACCAAGACAAGGAAACGACCGATGATCATCGATTGCCACGGCCACTACACGACGGCGCCGAAGGCGCTGGAGGACTGGCGCAACCGGCAGATCGCCGGCATCAAGGACCCCGCGGTGATGCCCAAGGTCGGCGACCTCAAGATCAGCGACGACGAGCTGCGCGAGTCGATCGAGTCCAACCAGCTCAAGCTGATGCGTCAGCGCGGCTCGGACCTGACGATCTTCAGCCCGCGTGCCAGTTTCATGGCGCACCACATCGGCGACTTCAACGTGTCCTCGACCTGGGCGGCGAGTCTGCAACGAGCTGTGCTTCCGCGTCGCGCAACTCTTCCCGGACGACTTCGTCGGCGCCGCGATGCTGCCGCAGTCGCCCGGCGTCGATCCGAAGACCTGCGTTCCGGAGCTGGAGAAGTGCGTCAGGGAGTACGGCTTCGTCGGCATCAACCTGAACCCGGATCCTTCGGGCGGTCACTGGAAAGAGCCGCCGCTGTCGGACCGGCACTGGTATCCGATCTACGAGAAGATGGTCGAGCACGACATCCCGGCGATGATCCACGTGAGCACGAGCTGCAACCCGTGTTTCCACACCACCGGCGCCCACTACCTGAACGCCGACACGACGGCCTTCATGCAGTGCCTGACCTCGGACCTGTTCAAGGACTTCCCGACGCTGCGCTTCATCATTCCGCACGGCGGCGGCGCCGTGCCCTACCACTGGGGCCGCTTCCGCGGCCTGGCGCAGGAGCTGAAGAAGCCGCTGCTGAAGGACCATCTGCTCCACAACGTCTTCTTCGACACCTGCGTCTACCACCAGCCGGGCATCGACCTGCTGACCCGCGTGATCCCGGTCGACAACATCCTGTTCGCGAGCGAGATGATCGGCGCCGTGCGCGGGATCGACCCGGAGACCGGCAACTACTACGATGACACCAAGCGCTACATCGAGGCCTCGACGATCCTGAGCACGGCCGACAAACACAATGTCTACGAAGGCAACGCGCGCCGCGTGTTCCCGCGCCTGGACGCGGCGCTCAAGGCCAAGGGCCGTTGACGTGGACGAGAGACAGATGGAATTCCAGAAGACCCCCGGCTGGCTGGACTGGTGCGCCAATCCGTCGAAGCCGCAATTCAAGGTGCCGGCCGGCAGCGTCGACGCGCATTGCCACGTGTTCGGACCGGGCGCGCAGTTCCCCTACGCGCCGGAGCGCAAGTACACGCCCTGCGACGCCTCGAAGCAGCAGCTCTATGCGCTGCGCGACCACCTCGGCTTCGCGCGCAACGTCGTCGTGCAGGCGACCTGCCACGGCGCCGACAACCGCGCGATGGTCGATGCGCTCGTGCATTCGGGCGGCAGGGCGCGCGGCGTAGCGACCGTCAGACGGTCGGTGACGGACCAGGAACTGCAGGAGATGCACGCTTCCGGCGTGCGCGGCGTGCGCTTCAACTTCGTCAAGCGGCTGGTGGACTTCACGCCGAAGGACGAGCTGATGGAGATCGCCGGCCGCATCGCGCCGCTCGGCTGGCACGTGGTGATCTACTTCGAGGCGGTCGACCTGCCCGAACTGCGGGACTTCTTCACCGCGCTGCCGACCACGGTCGTCGTCGATCACATGGGTCGCCCGGACGTGAGCAAGGCGGTCGACGGCCCCGAGTTCGAGCTGTTCGTGAACTTCATGCGCGAACACCCGAACGTGTGGTCGAAGGTGAGCTGCCCCGAGCGGCTCTCGGTCAGCGGGCCGAAGGCGCTGAACGGCGAGCGCGCCGCCTACCGCGACGTCGTGCCGTTCGCGAAGCGCATCGTCGAGACGTTCCCCGACCGCGTGTTGTGGGGCACGGACTGGCCGCACCCGAACCTGAAGGACCACATGCCCGACGACGGGCTGCTGGTCGACTTCATCCCGCACATCGCGACGACCGCCGAGTTGCAGCGCAAGCTGCTCGTCGACAACCCGTTGCGGCTCTACTGGCCCGAGGAAGCGCGCTGACGAGTCGCCGGCCGTCGATCTCCGGCTGATCGGATGCGGCGCCGCGGAACGGATCACCGCACCCGCGTCACTCCCGAAAAGCGAGGAACAGCGTCGTCAGCCGCACCTCGTCGCTGATGCTCGGAATGGCGTACTTCATGCCGAAGTCGGACCGCTTGAACACCGCGGTCGCGTTGCCGCCGCAGCTCGGTTTCTTGTACACCGGGTGATCCTTGCAGACCCAGCGATCGATCTTGAAGGTCAGCGGCTTGGTCGTGCCGAGCAGCGTGAACTGTCCCTCCACCTCCGCCGGGCCGTCGCCGCTGAACTTGACGTTCGTGGACTTGAACGTGATGCGCGGGAACTCGACGGCGTTGAAGAAATCGGGGGTGCGCAAGTGCTCGTCGCGCGAGCGCGGGCGCGGGCCCCTCTCGCCGTCACCCGTGTTCACCGATGCGGCCTCGATGGCGAACTCGAGGCCGCCCTTCTTCGCCGTCCGGTCGATGGTGAATTTCCCCGACATCTTGTCGAAGCGTCCGATGAACGTGCCGTAGCCGTGGTACTCGACCGAGAAATGCGGGATCGTGTGGTACGGGTCGAGCGCATAGGTCTCGGCTTGCGCCGCCGCTACGAGCGGCAGGGCAGACAGGGCTGCGGCAAGG
>CAWGCC010000012.1:0-15426 GCA_963820965.1 uncultured beta proteobacterium
AGGTCAGATACGCAAAGAGAGGAGCATGAACATGTCCCAGCCGCTGCAAACCGGCTCGGTGAAGAAGTGGATCGACGCACCGACCAGGCGCGTCGATGCCGCGGGGACGACGTTTGTCTACCGGAAGCTCGGCCCTGCGACCGGCGTGCCGGTGATCCTGCTGAATCATTGGGGCGCGGTGCTGGATAATTTCGATCCGCGCATCGTCGACGGCCTTGCCGCAACCAGGCCTGTAGTCGCCGTCAACTATCGGGGTGTCGGTGCATCGGGCGGCAAGGCGCCGCTCACGGTGGCAGAGATGGCTAAGGACGCGATCGCCGTTATCCGTGCGCTAGGCTTCGACAAAGTCGATCTGATCGGCTTCTCGCTTGGCGGCTTCGTAGCGCAGGACATCGTCCTACAAGAGCCGGACCTCATCCGCAAGCTCATTCTGGCGGGCACCGGCCCGGCAGGAGGCGAGGGCATCGAAAAGGTAGGCCCCGTGTCCTGGCCGCTCATCATCAAGGGGATGTTGACCTTCCGGGACCCGAAGTACTACCTCTTCTTCACCTCGACCGTGCATGGCCGCCGCGCCGCGAAAGACTTCCTGGAGCGGCTGAAGGAGCGCAAGGCGGGTCGCGACAAGCCGATCACGATGGCGCGTTCCTGAGGCAGCTCAAGGCCATCAAGGCCTGGGGCAAACAGGCGCCACAGGATCTCAGCACGATCCGAAGCCTATTCTGGTGGCGAATGGTGATCAGGACATCATGGTTTCCAGCAGCAACTCGGTCGATCTGGCGCGCCGCCTGCCCAATGCCGAACTCGTCCTCTATGAGGATGCCGGGCATGGGGGTATCTTCCAGTATCATGAGACCTTCGTGAAGAAGGCCCTGGCGTTCCTGGAGGCTTGAGTCTGCGCGCGCAGCGTGAGCGTCTCATCAAGTCCTTCGCGAGGGCTGGAAGCCGCGCCGGGATGATTGCGCGCGAGCGAGCAAGCCTGAGCGATCCAACTGCCGCTTCGCGAGGAGCGGATCTTTCGTCTGCCAACTAGGGTCAGCGCGCCTGCGCCGCACGGATGGCGGCGATGCGATCGCGCTGCTCCGGCGTGAGCAGATCCGGATTGCAGCCGAGCAGTGAGTTTGTGCAGACATAGAGGTTCACCGCGAGGTTACGCTGATCGACCTGGGCATTCTGCTCGGCGGACAGGTCGTCTCGATTGCAGCTCACCAGCGTGCCGACTGCGTTCATGCAGCCGGCGAAGTTCCGGTCCGAGTAGGCCTGCCAGGCCGCGGCGCGCTGCGACTCGGTCAGCGCCACCTCGTTGCATGCGGTAAGCCCACTCATGCAGAGCTCCACGTTGCGCAGCGCCGCGGCCCGCTCGACCTCGATCCGCTCTTCGTCGTTCAGCAGATCGTTTCGGCAGTTGGCCGCGCCTTTCAAGCAGGCCCCGAAGTTCAGCAGCGCGACGCTGGCCTGAACCCGCTGCCGCTCCTCGGCGGTCAACGCCGCCTCGTTGCAGCGCCATCCCGCCAGGCAATCCCGGAGATGCTGGCGGCTTCTGGCTTCGAACACTTGCTGCTGCTCGCCGGCGCTCAGCAGCGAGGCGTCGCAGTAGGGATCGTCCGCCAAGCAGCGCTCCAGATTGCCCTCGCGAGAGGAGGAGTCCGCAGCACAGGCAGCGAGTGCGAGCAGAGTCGCTCCAAGCCAGGCGGCCCGCGTTATTCGCCCTCCGTCGCGGCGAGCAGTTCGACCACCCATAGATCCGCATCCTGATGAAATATCCGGGCCAGCTTTCCCCAAGAGCCACAAAGCGGCCAGCCTTCCAGGCGTAGCTTCAGGCAACTGCCCTCCGCACCCTTTCGTCGGAAGCCCACGGCACTGGCTTCCTCGCCGGCGCGGACGGGCCGACGCCGCTGACGGTGTCGAGCCGGCCGAGTTGCTCGGCCGAAAGCCCGAGCGCGAGCGCGCCTAGATTGCTGGTGAGTTGCGCAAGAGCGCGCGGACCAATCATCGGGACCGCGCCGTGGGTACCTGCCCAGGCAATGGCCACCTGATCGGCGCTTGCGCCGAGCTCGGCCATGACTGCCTCGGTGGAGGGGAGCCTCAAGCGGCTCAAAACGGACCACAAAGCGCCAGCGCGTGTAACCCGAGAGTCCAGCCATGGAGGGCGCGACGGCGGAGAGTCCGGGCACGAAGCGCGCGACCAGCAGCGAGCGCAGTCCCAGCACCGCGAACACCTGTTCGGTCTGGCTCACGCAGCGGTCCGGCGAGAGCGAGATGCGGCAGATCAGTGCCAGAATGCGGCTGCCGTAGCGGCGCCCGAACTGGAACCACAGCAGGTCCCCAGCAACCACGACGGCCACGGCCAGGGCGGCGATGGCCGGTCCCGAGAGCTTGCCCTGCGCGACGAGCGCTCCGGCGACTACCAGCACCGGAAACGCCGGCACCGGTGCGCCGACCTGCTCCACCAGCAGCGCGACCGCGACTACGACGTAGCCGTACTGTTCGAAGAGCGAGATCAGTTCTTCCATGTGCCGCGGTGGCTGCGGATCGGTAATCGCATGTTGTCACAGGATGGCGCAGCTGTGCCGCCCTGGCGCCGCAGTGAACGGCCCCGTGCGCGACATGTAGTCGTTCCACGTACACGTCGTCCTGTCGTTGAGCTTGGCGCTCGTTCTGCATGGCTCGGGTCAGCCCTCGAACACGGACCGACACCATCGTCCTATGGATTCCACTGCGCGTTCCTGGTCTCATGTGGGCCTGCTGTCGGTCGCCTTCGGCGTGCGCCTGTTCGGGTACGACATCGACATCCGCACGCATATCGGCTTCCTGGTGCTGCTGGGATTGGCGAGCAGGAACGCCATCTTCATCGTCGAGTTCGCGCGCCAGCTCGAAGCCGGGGGCGCGACCGGGTGTCCGCCCTGGTCGAGGCGTGCCGCCTGCGGCCGATCCTGATGACTTCGTTCGCCTTCATCCTCGGCGTGCTGCTGCCCGGGCCACGGAGTGGTGTGACGACCGAGGTCACCGCGGAGAGGAAGCCCCGTGGCAGCGGAGCTTCCTTACTACTCTTGGCCCATCTACTGCTTGGGAATGAAATCGCCTTTGACGTGCTGGTGGATGAACAGGATGCAGTCCTCCGGGCCGAGCGCAGCCATCGCTATGCATCCCCATTGCGGGCTGGAAGACGTAGGAGCCCGGCGGCAGATCTCGTTGCTCACCTCCATCGAACAGGTGGTCGCCAGTTACCGGTCAGATTGATGCCATGATAATCGCCAGCATGGGCGTGTATTGGAAAGGAGAAACCCGCCGGTATCTTCAGCAGCATCGCATACTCGCCCTTGCTGCGGTCGCCCCAAAGGACCACCGCCTTCACCGGATGACCAGGCGCCACTTCCTGCCATTGCAACTCGTCCGCGGCCGTCATCTTTCCGTCGGCTGCACTCGATGCCTGCCCGCCGAACCCGACTGCGGCGACGAGGGACAGTCCAAACAACCATCGCTTGTTCGACATCACTTCCTCCTCCTGCTGGGTGTACGCCGGCCAGGGAGTTGGCCGGGTAGAACTGCAAGCGAATCTGTCATACGGGCTCGCCTCCTGCAACGGGCGGAACGCTCAACCGGCCGCGGCCTTCGCTGCGGTCACCGTAGGGGTTGCGCGCAGGATGCGCGCGGCCACGATGGCCGCAAGCGCGACGATTCCTGCGCTGGCGAGGGCGATGATCTGCAGCGCATCCACGAACGCGCCACGCGCGGCCGTGGCCATCGCCTCGCCTGCAGGCGCGGGCAGTCCCGATGCGGCGGCCAGCGCGCCCCCCAGCGTGGGCATTGCCTGGGCGGCCAGTGCCGCGTCCAGTCCCTCGGGCAGCGATGCACCGAGCGTCGCGCGGTAGAACACCATGCCCACGCTGCCGAGCAGCGCGATGCCGAGCGCACCGCTCAGCTCCGAGCTGGTCTCGGAGATCGCCGAAGCAGCCCCGGCACGCTCCGGCGGCGCGGCGGTGATGATCATCTCGTTGCCGATGGTGAACAGTGGCCATCAGGGGATCCAGGGCGCGGCACTCGGCGTCAGCAAGCTGGTCGACGGCAAGCTGACGCTGAGCGACGTGCGGCGCTACAGCGCCGAAGCGGTCAATCCGCCAGCCGGGGCGAAGAGCGAAGACTGGATCAAGACCGGCCTGCCTCGCCACTGAGGCGCGGGCGCCAGGGGCTGGACGCCGATCTTCGCGGCCGCGCCGGAGAGCCTGCCCTGCAGCGTCAGCGCATCGTCGCATACCGCTGCGAGCAGCGCCGCCTGCGGGCTGCCCGTATCGGCAGCGGCGAAGGTGGGCACCTCGGTGCGCAGCGACGGCCCGCTTGCACCATGGCCAAGCGCGCCTGCGTGCAGGATCGATTCCGCGATCGTGTAAGTCCGCTCGCCGCAGTTGAAGACGTAGCGCACCGAGCGCGAGCGGTAGGGGCGCCAGTTGGGGTCGGTGTGGTTTACCGCGGTGAAGCTTTCCAGAACCCACGCCGACGCCGCGATCTCGTTGCGTTTGACGCTCGTGCCGTCGGCGAAAGTGAGCTGTGCGCTGTCCATCGCGACGAGGTGCCATTCCTGCGCAGTCGCGCCGAGCGACAGCGCAGCGGCGGCGAGCGCGCCAAGTACGGTCAGTTTCGTTTTCATGATCACCTCCTGAGTTGCTCCTATATTGGAACGATCAGTCTGTTGAGGGCAAAAAAAATCACTGTTCCAGGGCGGCCAGCGCCACGTTCACGACGTCGTCGAGCACCTTGCGGTCGCGCGTCGCCTTCGCCGTCACCGACAGCCCGTTCATGGTGTTGATCAGGAAGCGGGCGAGCTGCAGCGGTGAGTGTTGGGACACGATCTCTCCGGACTGCTGCGCGCGCAGCAGCAGGCCGGACAGCGTTCCTTCCATATGCCGCACGTTCGCCGAGCACACCTGCGTCACCGCCGGATCCTGGCCCGCCATCTCCGCCACCGTTTTGACCAGGAAGCAGCCCTTCCAGCCACCGTTCAGCAGCGACGTTACGCTGTTGTCGAAGAACTCCCGCAGGATGTCGAGCGCGGGGCGATCCGACTCGAGCAGCCGGCGCAGCGGCCCGGCCCGAATCTCGCGATAGCGCTCGAGCGCGGAGAGGAACAGTTGATCCTTGCCCCCGTAGGTGTCGTAAAGGCTCTGCCGGTTGACGCCGAGACGGTCGACCAGGTCCTGGATGCTGGTGGCGTGGAACCCGCGCTCCCAGAACACCTCCATGGCCTCGTCGAGCACGGCATGCCGGTCGAACTGTTTGGTGCGTACCATGCCCGGCAGTAGATCATATCTGGAACGATCGGTCAAGCTCTTTTTCGCAGCCTGTTAGGAGTAAATGATCTGTCCGGTGTAGTAGTTCCATCATCATGCGAGCCTGAGTATCGCTGCCTACGGATTCCTGGTCACTGAGCGTCTTGCCGCCGACAAACCCGTCGGCGCCAAAAAAAACTTCGTCATCCGCCAAATGCCTGCCCTTCCCGCAGATTACATCCCTCGCGGGAGCCCGGCGCGCACAACGCCACGTGTCGCACTCGATCGCGACTCTACGCTACGAGCTGAGCTTTCAGCTGATCGCCAGACTCGAACGATGTCGACGTCGCGACCAAAGAAACGCAACAAAACTCTTGTGACACAGTAAGATCAGCATCAGGACGGGGGCGGATCGGCTCCGATCCGGGGGCCCTTGCGAACCCCGTATTCAGCCCCCAGACTCAGGGCTATGAAGACATTTGGCGCCAGATCTCGTGGACTGCGTCGCGAGCGCATGACCGCGTCGCCGCGGTGGAACGGCGAGGGCTTCCGCAACGTCCATCCGATTCTTCCGTCGCTGCGCGATCCTACGGCATCGCCCCCGACCGCCGGAGAGTTTCTGCGCACGCGCGGCCCTCGATACCCCGATGCGCCGCTCATGACCATCGATCCGCGCGGGGCCTGGCTGCGCACCCCTGCGAGCGGGCTGCGTGTCACCTGGCTCGGCCATTCGACGGTGCTGATCGAGATCGACGGCGTGCGCCTGCTGACCGATCCGGTCTGGGGTGAGCGCGCGTCGCCGTTCCGGCTGATCGGGCCGAGGCGCTTTCAGCCCGTTCCCGTGCGCCTGCGGGACCTGCCGGAGGTCGACGCGGTGCTGATCTCCCACGATCACTACGACCACCTGGACTACCCCACCATCCACACGCTGGCCCGGCACAGTGCGGTGCCGATGGTTACGTCGCTGGGTGTCGGGGCGCACCTGGAAGCTTGGGGCGTAGCGCCCGGACGCATCACCGAACTCGATTGGTGGGAGTCGCATCGCCTGCCCGGCACGGAAGTGGTGGTCACGGCGGCACCGTCGCAGCACTTTTCCGGGCGGGGATTCGGCGACCGCAATGCAACGCTGTGGTCCTCGTTCGCCATCCGCTCGCCACGCCACGCTGTCTTCTTCAGCGGCGACACCGGCCTGACCCCTGAGTACGCGGCGATCCGCGAGCGGCTCGGCCCCTTCGATGTCGTGATGCTCGAAATCGGCGCGTGGCATGCGGCCTGGGGTCACATCCACCTGGGACCCACCAATGCGGTCCAGGCTCACGCGTGGCTGGGCGGTGGCGCCCTTCTGCCCATCCACTGGGGCACCTTCAGCCTGGCCATGCACGCCTGGGACGAGCCGGCCGAGACCTTGCTGTCGCTGGCGGCAAGCCGCGATCTGCCGCTGTTGCTGCCACAACCAGGCGAGGCCGTCGAGCCGAGCAGGGCGGCAGCCGCCGCGGGCCTGGTGGCGCAGGCAGGGCGCGAAGCCTGCGGCCACGGCGGAGGTGCCGCAGCCGCTACCGAACGAAGCCGTGCCGCGTCTGCGCGATCTGCCTTGGCCGTTGGACTGAGCACCGCGTAACCGGCGTACTCCCGTGGCCTGCTGAATGGGACCGGACCGGGACAGCAACCCGCGACAGTCCGGGTGGGCCCGCTGGTTCGGGAGCGGGTTACGCTCTCATGATGAAGGTTCGGGTTCATCGCGTAGTTTGGGCGGCCTATCTTCCTTCCCTTCCCTTTCTTCTTGTGCCGTGGTGCATGAGGCGCCTTCCCGGCTTTGGCGAGTTCTGGTCGACCGTTGGCCACAAATGCTCTTCGTCAAGGTTTGGTTCGTTGGCAGGTCCACTTTGTAAGGTATGCGATCGAGTCCAGCCCTGGAAACAGTGACACACAATCGACTCCCATTCGCTCGAGGTCAGACCAGATCGGCACCAGGTTCGCTCGACGCACCGGCGAAAGCTCGCGAGCTCATTCTCGAGCATTTCGCGGCGCTGCCGCTGCTGGCGCCCGATAGAGACGACTATGTCGCGGCAGCCGATTACGGCCGTGCCGTGATTGTCGCGCAAGCTCGCCGAAGAGTGAGCCGCCTCTGCTAGTCTCCGGCGAGCGCGCCCGCCGGAAGGCGCACGCTCGGCCCCGCGATGCCCACGCCGCCGCGATAGCGCACGTCCGAGAAATGCACGAGCGTCGTGCCGCCCGGCTCGACCTCGACGTCGATCGCCGGGAACCGCGACCAGACCAGGAAGCTCCGCGCATCCGGCACGCGCGCGGCGGCCGCGAAAACCGCGCCACTCGGCCGCGGGATTCGCTCGTCCGCGAGCTGCAACCGCGGCTCCCTGAGCCAGTTGAAGCGCCCCGTGTAGTACTCATCGCGCGTCATGACGACCACGGCGCCGCCGAACGGATCGCCGGGCGACGGCGCGACCATGACGGCTTCCGGCACGATGCCGCGCGCCACAACCGCGCCTCGGACCTCTGCGCGCGCCGCGGCGCTCGACGCCACCATGACGATGATGTAACCGGCCGTGACGGCGAGCGCGCCCTGCGCCGCGCGCTCGAGCGCGACGGGCGAAGCGGCGCGCAGCGCCCATCGCAATGCGAGCAAGGCCGCGATGCCGGCAACCCACAGTGCACGCATCAGCGGCGGCACGAGCTCGGCATTGCCGACGACGATCCAGGTCGCGACGAGCGCGAACACGGTCCAGCGCACGAGCGCGAGGCGGCTCCTCGAGAAGGTCAGGAACGCCGCGCCGCCGAGGATCAGCCACACCCACGGATCGACGATGAACAGCGCGTCGCCGTAGAACCACCGGCCGTCGAACGGCATGAGCCAGCGCAAGCCGTAGTTGTTGAGCCAGTCGAGCGCGGGATGCGTGACGACGGCCAGACCCGACACCGCGAGCAGCGGCCCCGCGCGCGCCGGAGTCGCCGTCGGATCGCGCCGCCGTCGAACGCCGCGATCCCACAGAAGCAGCAGGCCCGCGAGCACGAACGGCCACAGCGCGACCGCGAGCACGCCGTGCGTCCAGCCCCTGCGGAACGCGATCGCTTCGTAGCTGCCCGCGAAGTACGCGAAGACGTCGACGTCGGGCGCGTTCGCGCCGAGCACCAGAGCGGCCGCCGCGAGCGGAGTGGCCCGGCGCAACCCGGCCGCCGCCAGCGCGGCGCCGGCAAACGTGTGCGCAACCGGATCCATCGAGTCGCCGGCGAGACTTAGGTCAGCGCTTGCGTGCGAGATTGAACGCCGCAGAGACTCCGACGCACGCGGCGATCGCCGCGGCCCAGCTTGCGACGATTTGCACGCGGAACGCGGCGGGCTCGGGCAGCGTGAGATTCTCCGCGAGATCGCGCAGCGATTCGCCGAAATAGACCGACACGGCCGCCGCACCGGCCAGCACGAGCAGCATCACGAGGCCGCGCCCGAGCCAGATCTCCACGTGCTCGTTGGCGGCGCGCGATCTCTGCTCCACGCGAGCCGCCACGCTCGCGGCGAAATCCCTGGGGAGCGGCGACAGCGGCGGCTTGCGGAGCGCGCGAACGATGAGCCGGTACTGCGCGACCGCCGGATCGTGCCCGTTTCGGGCGCCCAAGCGCTCCGCGCGCACGGCTCTCTCCTGCGCTTCCCACTCGCGGCGCTCGCGTTCCTCGTCCATGTCCCGCCAGAGGCTCATTCGAATACTCCTATGCGCTTCTCGATCCGGTCTCGCAAGCGCGAGCTCATAACGTACACATACGCAGGCACGAACGTCCCCAAGAACCAACTGATTGCGGCGAGCAGCGACCATCCAAACGAGCCAGGAGCGCGATCCCTTTTCACCTGTCGGCTAACGTTCGCGTTGTGCCGCGCCGCATGCGCAGCGTAGCGAGCTGAAGGCGTCGGTCACCAACGCGTTGTCAGATCGAACCTTCAAAGTATGCCCCAGGGTTTTAGGACCTTAACCGGGCTACCCGGCCTTCCATAGTCCATGTATCCGTATTGACAATTTCGGTAAGTTCCGACTAGACTTTTTCCAACAAGCTAAAGAGAAAGCGAATAAAACCGGACCGGCGAGAAATTGCCTGCGGGTTTCAAGGACAAGATTGTTATGAGCAAACAAATCACGACTATTGCTCGGCTTAAAGCTAAGCCGGGAGCCGAAGCGCGGCTTGAAGAAGCGTTAAAAAGTTTGATTGAGCCGACCAGAGCGGAAAGCGGCTGCATTGACTACACTATGCACCGCGATTTGGAAGAGCCGGGCGTTTATTACTTTTATGATAATTGGCGCTCACAGGAGGATTTGGATGCACATTTTGAAATGCCGCACATGAAGCGCGTAATTGAAATCGCGCCCGACGTTTTAGCCGAACCGCTCAAACTTATTCGCCTCGAAAAGCTCGAAGTATAGGCCGGATAAACGCCCTATTGCTCCGTCCCGAAGGCTCCTGTGCAGGTCGGGCGCGCCCTTTCCGTGGGCGAGAGCGGTGAAGAGTTGGGCCGCTCGCGGGGGATGGCGCGTGGCGAGCAGGTTCGCAGCCGCTCTTCGGGGATGGTTCGCGCAAGTTGGCGGTGGCAGCCCAGCCGCGGGCCTGCCGCCCTCGTCGGGAGGGCGCTAAGCGACCTGCGCAGCGCCGCTGGGCTCAGCGCTCGAGCGCCCCGCGGGCGGCGCCCGGCACGGCGGGGGCCGAGGCCCTCGGCGCGGCCCGTCTCGCCCCGCCGGTACTTGCCGGTGAGCATGCCGCCGCCGAGCGGCGACCAGGTGACGACGCCAAGGCCGAGTGCCTCGGACGCTGGAAAGAGGTCGGCCTCGGGCGCACGATGGACCAGACTGTGCTGGAACTGCGCGGCGGCGATGGGGAGCGCATGGCCCAGTTCCGCCAGCGTGACCGTGCGGGCGAGCCGCCAGGCCGGAAAGTTCGACAGGCCCGCGTAAAGGATCTTGCCTGCCCGCGCAAGATCCTCGAAGCCACGGACGATCTCCTCCGCGAGAGTCACACCATCGGGATAGTGCGCCCAGTAGATGTCGATCCGGTCCGTTTTGAGCCGCTTGAGGCTCCCCTCCACCGAGGCAGTCATGGCCTTGCGGCTGTTGCCGGTGACGAGCCGATCGGCATCGGCGGCGGCGCCCCTGGTGAACTTGGTGGCGAGGACGAAATTCTCGCGCCGCCCCGCCAGCAGGGTGCCGAGAATCTCCTCGGACTGCCCGAACTGGTAGATATCCGCCGTATCGATGAAATTGCCGCCGGCCTCGGCATAGGCGTTGAAAATCGCCTCGCTCTCGCGGGCGTCGGCGCCATGGCCCCAGCCGGTGCCGAAATTTCCGGTGCCAAGCGCGAGCTGCGAGACCTGCAAGCCGGTCTTCCCGAACACTGTGTAGTTCATGTCTTGCTCCCGGTGCAAACCAAGCGGAAGGAACTCGAGAAGGCCGAACCGGGGCAAGACCGGTCCTATTTCACCCTGACGACGACCTTGCCCTTCGAACGTCCCGTTTCGATGTACGTCAGGGCTTCCTGGGCGGCTTCGAAGGGGAAGACCCGGTCCATGACCGGACGGATGATCCCGGATTCGATGAGGGACGTGATCTTGCTCAACTGCTCGCCGTTCGCCCTCATGAAAAGAAAGGAATAGCTGACGCGATGGCGCTTAGCCTTCTGGCGAATGCCGAAGCTCAGAAGGCGCATGACTTGCTGCAAGAACCAGCTCGCTCCAATGTCCCTGGCAAACTCGGCATCCGGCGGACCGGAGATCGAAATGAGCTTTCCACCGGCCTTCAACACGCTCAGGGATTTCTCGAGCGTATCCTTGCCCAGACTGTTCAGCACGACGTCGTAACCGTTCAGGACTTTCTCGAAATCTTCCTTCTTGTAGTCGATGACGATATCGGCGCCGAGACTCTTGACCAGATCGACATTCGCCGTGCTCGTCGTCGTCGCCACCGTTGCGCCGAGATGCTTTGCCAGCTGGATCGCGAATGTTCCCACACCACCGGAGCCGGCGTGGATCAGAACTCTCTGCCCTTTCTTCAGATCGGCCCTCTCCACCAGCACCTGCCAGGCGGTCAGACCCACCAAGGGGATCGAAGCCGCTTCTTCCATGCTGAGAGTCTTGGGCTTCATCGCCACGTCGGCTTCGTTCATGGCGATGAACTCCGCGAACGTCCCGATCCGGTCCTTGTCCGGCCGCGCATAGACCTCATGGCCCGGCTTGAATCGCCGGACCTTGGATCCGACACGGACAACGACCCCAGCCACCTCGTTGCCCAAGATGAGCGGCAAGCGATAAGGCAAGATGAGCTTGAACTCTCCGTCCCGGATCTTCGAATCCAGAGGATTCACGCCGGCGGCGTGAATCTCGACCAGGACATCATTGTCCCGCAGCTCCGGCTCCGGCATGTCGCCAAACCGCAGGGCTCCCTTTTTCCTGTATCGATCGACGACCAAGGCCTTCATGATGTTCTCCTTCCCCAATGCCCACTCAGAGACGACGCGGAGTAGAGTGCCAGCCTCATCCCGCTCGCTGCGCCTCGATCTCTTCCTCGACCTCCCGCAGGCGGTCTTTGCCGAAGAACAGCTCGTCGCCGACGAAGAAGCTCGGCGAGCCGAACACGCCGCGCGCGACCGAGGCCTCGGTGTTCGAGAGCAGCTCCTGCTTGACGTCGGGATCCGCAGCGCGCGCGAGCAGCTCGTCCGCCGGGAGCCGCGACTCGAGCAGCGCGGCGCGAATCACGGCGGGTTCGTCCATCTTCTTCGGATCCGCCCACATGTGCCGGTAGACCTCGTCGACGTAGCGCGCGAAGCAGCCGAGGCGTTGCGCAGCCACGGCGCCGCGCATGATCTGGAGCGTGTTGACCGGGAAGAACGGATTCGGCGCGAAGCGGGTGATGCCGTGCTTCGCGACGAAGCGCTGCGTCTCGCGCGCCATGTACTCGCCCTTGTTCTTGATCCCGTGCAGCGAGACCGCCGGAGAGACGTTGCCCGTCGCCTTGAACACGCCGCCGAGCAGCACCGGCACGTAGACGAAGCGCGCGCCGGTGCGCTGCTCGATCGCCGGAATCACGAGGTGCGCGAGATATGCGTTCGGCGAGCCGAAGTCGAAGTGGAACTCGACGCGGGGCGCCATCACCAGCTCTCCCGGTGCGGCCGCAGATCGAGCTCGAAGGTCCAGGCGTCGCGCGGCTGCTGGTGCAGCAGCCAATAGGTCTCGCCGATCGAAGCAGGATTCATCAGGGATCCCTCCGGCAGCGTGGCCGGATCGCGGCCCGCAGCCTGGATGCGCTCGCGCACGAACGCGGTGTCGACGCCGGCGTCGATCACCAAGTGCGCAACATGGATGCCTTCCGGGCCGAGCTCGCGCGCCATGCTCTGCGCGAGCGCGCGCAGGCCGAACTTCGCTGACGCGAAGGCCGCGTAGCCCTTGCCGCCGCGCAGGCTCGCCGTCGCGCCGGTGAAGAAGATCGAGCCGCGCCGCCGCGGCAGCATGGCGCGCGCCGCCTCGCGGCCGGTGAGGAAGCCGCCCAGGCACGCCATCTCCCACACTTTGCGGAAGACGCGGCTGGTGGTCTCGGTGATCGGGAAGCTCACGTTGGCGCCCACGTTGAACACCACCACCTCGAGCGGGCCGAGCTCCTTCTCGACGGTGGCGAACACCTCCTGCACGTTCGCCTCGTCTCGGGCGTCGAGCGCGAACGCACGGGCGGCGCCACCGCTTGCTGCGATCTCGGCAACGAGCGGCTCCAGCTTCTCCGCGTGGCGGCGTCCGAGCGCGACGGTGAAGCCGCCCGCGGCGAAGCGCTTCGCGATCGCGGCGCCGATGTAGTCGCCCGCACCGACGACGAGCGCGACGCGCGGCTGCCGGTCGGCTTCTTGCGCGGTTGAGGGAGCCATCAGAACGCCTCCTTGAACGGGCGCAGGTCGACTTCGTGAGCCGTGGCCCAGCGGAACGAGCCTGCGCGCGGCTTCGCTTCCGACCAAGAACTTACCGAAGCAGCACTGCGCGCTGCATGAGCTTGGCGCTGGCTCACTTGCGCGGCGTCTCGAGCAGCTTGTTCCGGGCCGCGCCCAGGATCTCGTCGCGCAGTCGTGGGGTTGCGGCGGTGCGCGCCAGCACCAGCGCGCCCACCATGGTGGCAAGCGCCTGGATGGCCTCGTCGCGGCCCGCGGCCTCGCCTGCGTGGCCGAGCCTCACCGCGACCGCCTCGATGGACCGCTCGAGTGCCTCGGAAAAGGCCGTCCTGATCGTCTCGCTCTCGCGCGGCACGTCGCCTCCCAGCGCAGCAAACGGGCAGCCAGTGGCCCGATCGCGCACGTGTTTCGGGCTCAGATAGGCCTCGACGGAGGCGCGCCAGTTCGGCCTTGAGTCCAGCGCCGCGCGGCTGCGGCCCGAGGCGAGCGCGATCACCTCCGCGCACAGGGCCTCCTTCGATTCGAAGTGCGTGTAGAAGGCCCCGTGCGTGAGGCCGGCCGCGGCAGCGATCTCGGCGATGCCGACCTTGTCGAAGCCGCGCTCGCGGAACAGCCGGCTTGCGGCGTTGAGCAGTTCGTCGCGGTGCTTGGCGCTGGTTTCCTTCGAGACCTTCATGCCTCTCTCCTTCCTGCCCCGGTGCATGGACCTCATATACGGCGCACCGGGGCTTGACATCAATGGTGACAGCCATCATGATACCACACAATCATGATACACGTCATGTTTGTTGCTTGCACGGCCCGGTGCAGCACGCGTCTACATGATGGCGGAGAGGGAACATGGCGAGTCAGATCGAGTTCTGCTTCGACTTTGCAAGCCCCTACAGCTATCTCGCGGCCACCCAGCTGCCGGCGCTGACCGCAGCGACCGGCGCGAGATCGTCTACCGGCCGTTTCGCCTCCTCGAGCTGATGAAGATCGTGGGCAACCGGCCGACCACGATCGAGTGCAAGAACAAGGGCGAGTACGCGCGCCGACATCGGCCGCTGGGCCGCGCGCTACAAGGTGCCGTTCCGGCGCAATCCGAACCTGCGCAGCTTCGACTATGCCGCCTTGGGCCGCGGTGCTCTGGTGGCCATCGACCAGGGTCGCGGCGCCGACTATGTCGACACCGTGTACCACGCCATCTGGGCGGAGAGCAAAACCTCGCCGACACGACCGTGCTCGCGGGCCTTCTCGACCAAGCCGGCTTCGATGGCGCCATGCTGCCACGAGAGGCCGCCGGGGCGGAGTACGTCGAGCGGCTCGACCGGCAGACCTCCGAAGCAGCCGAGCGCGGCGTGTTCGGCTCGCCGACGTTCTTCGTCCGCGACCAGATGTTCTTCGGCAACGACCGGCTTGACTTCGTGATCGAAGCCGCGAACGCGGCAACCTGAGGAAAATCGATGGCCCAGCCCATCTGCGTCATCACCGGTGTCGGACCCGGCACCGGCACTGCACTCGCCCGGCGCTTTGCCAACGGCGGCTACCGGGTCGCCATGCTGGCGCGCAACGCGCAGCGGCTGGGGGAGCTGTCGCAGGCGCTGCCCGGCTCCCGTGCCTACCCCTGCGACGTGTCGGACCCGAGTCAGGTGGAGGCCAGCGCCGATGCGATCGAACACGACCTGGGCGCGCCGTCGGTCCTGATCCACAACGCCGTCGGCGGCGCCTTCGGCTCATTCCTGGACATCGATCCGCAGGTGCTGAACCGCAACTTTCAGGTCAACACCATGGGTCTGCTGTATCTGGCCCGGCGCCTCGCACCGGCCATGATCAAAGCCGGCGAGGGCGCCATCATGGTGACGGGCAACACCTCCGCACTACGCGGCCGTGCCGGCTTTGCCGGCTTCGCGCCGACGAAGGCGGCGCAACGCATTCTCGCCGAGGCCATGGCGCGCGACCTGGGACCCAAGGGCGTGCACGTCGCCTACCTGGTAATCGATGCGGTGATCGACGTCCCCTGGGCGCGCGAGCGCTACAAGGACAAGCCGGACGACTTCTTCATCCAGCCCGCGGCGATCGCCGAAGAGATCTGGCACGTGGCACACCAGGACCGCTGCGCCTGGTCGTTCAACGTCGAGCTGCGCCCGTACGGCGAGACCTGGTAGCCAGGCGACCTGGCAGATGAACGGGCCGCCTTCGGCTGTCGCCCTGCCTCGGGCCGCCGCCACTGCGGATATGGCGAGGAACGCGATGAGCTCGCACACCCGGG